>CAYLXA010000004.1:202489-209429 GCA_964387845.1 uncultured bacterium | reverse complement strand
TTAACATGCTAAAACCAACTCTTCGTTGTGTCCACTTTTTCGGGGGAAGATCAAAACGCCTTGATAAATCCAATCGATTCCTTTTTTCATTAATGTGAGAGTTGTTTGAAAAGTCTCTTCATTGGCAAAACCTTCTACAGAAATAACCACATGTTCGGCCTTGATGCTGTTAATTATTTCTTCTTCAATTTGAACACCGCGATCCCATAGAAGTTGCATAAAATCGGAATACTCGCCTTTTTCGGAAGGTTCACCGTGCAAATCCATGTAAACACGACGCTGGCATTTAGAAAGATTGTAAAAGGAGGAGGCGCTGATTTTGAATTTTTTTTGCGGACTTTGCATTCCGGCTCCAATTGCGGAAAGTTACCTCTATTCGTTTGTTGATGAAATGTGCAGATTATACCAGATAAAAGGGGTCCAAAAATGACTAACTTAAGATAAAATTATGAGGAACGATTAAGATAAATTCCCAGTAACGATATTACTTTCCAGCGAGAAAAGTGAACGTTAACGGTTATTTTCTGAAGATTATTGTCATCAATTATTTAACGCAAATTTGGCAATTATTTCACTTTCACCTGAATCATAAAATTGTGAAATGTGAGGCCGAACAAGTAAACCATGTTCCAGAACGAATTTTTGATTCTTATATTCATAATAATAGAATAAATCACGCACCCTAGGCATCATCACTTTAAACGCATCGCTATCAACCTTTGAAGTATTAACACAATATCGAAATGAACCTAATATGATGTCGGCTATAGCATTAAGATGAGATGCATTGACTGCTGATGCCCCATAAAGCATTATATTTTTAGGAACTCGTGCAATTTTGTTTGATGAGGCTGTTGTTATTCCATTCTGAAACAGCTCTTCAAGATAACCATAATTATTTTTAAAAGGAAGCCGATCAAAAATGCAAATTCCCTTGTCTTTCTTCTGAGTAAGAAAACTGTCAAACACACTTATCACTTCATTTGACGCCCATTGAATGTTTAACTTCAATTTATTCTTGGCGATAGCATGTTTCACTAAATAAGCAATAAAAAACACGCCATTCTCGATGGCTAACTGCATTACTTGCATTTTTGCTTTGGCAAATTCAACTTTGCTTAAATGCTTTGGCTTAGACCAAGTTTCAAACTTAAAAGTGCTATTAGTTGGATATTTAAAATCTTGTCTAATTTTTCCAACGCCTTCATGTAATAGCGGCAATGAAACCTCTGAGAATACGACGCCCCCATAAATGAAAAACTTGTTTTCATTTGAAGCATTCGTATTTGTTTCATCTAAAAGCAATAAATACATGCAATCTTGGGCGGGTTCGTATCAAAATCTCGGAATCTACATAACTTACGATTTAAGGAATACTGACACCTATTAAAGGCGACTGGCTAAAACAAAAAAAGAATTTTTCTTCGCTCACTGTTTCAGCGAATAGCTGGTGCTTCGTCCGCCGGCGGAATCCTTGACCAGAATACCTTTTTCAACGAGTTCGAATATATCCCGATGCGCAGTATCTTGTGAGCATTTTGTCAATTTTGCCCATTTGGAAGATGTTAACTTTCCTTCAAATCCATCGAACAATTTGTTGATCATCTTCCGCTGACGCTCATTCATGGTTTCAGCCGGATGCTTCTCCCAAAAATGCGCTTTTGTGAGCACGGTCGATAAAGTATTTTCGGTTGAATCGAGTGAGCGGCCAAGACAGTTTAAAAACCAGTTGAGCCACGCGGTAATGTCGATGCCGGAAATTTTACCCGCCTTTGGTATTTTCTGTATCTTCTCGAGAATATCGTAATAATCCTTCCGTTCTTTCCTGATCTGCGCAGACATGCTGTAAAATCGATCAGAGCTGCCATCCGCGCGTGCTAGCTGCATGTCGGTGATGGCGCGTGCAATGCGGCCATTGCCGTCTTCGAAGGGATGGATGGTCACGAACCATAAATGAGCGATTGCTGATTTTAAAACAGAATCGTCATCTGCTTTCTCATTGAACCAACGAAGAAATGATTTCATTTCTTTCTCAAGCCGCGCGGCTTCCGGTGCCTCATAGTGAACTTTTTCATGTCCGATAGGCCCTGAGACCACCTGCATCGACCCCTCACGATCATCGCGCCATGCGCCCGTCACAATTTTGCGCAAGCCGCTGAAACCGCCCGGGAAAAGGCTGGATTGCCAGCCAAAGAGGCGGGCTTTCGTTAATGCCTTGCTATAATTTTGAGTCGCATCGAGCATCATTTCCACCACGCCGTCCACATGCCGGTCAGAAGGAACGAGACCGGCTGTTTTCAGGCCAAGCCTGCGTGCAATGGAAGATCTGACCTGCTTAGCGTCCAAAACTTCCCCTTCAATTTCACTCGACTTAATCACATCAAGGGTAAGCGTTTGCAGCAACGCTTCGCTTCGCAAAGAAAACCCCAGAGCTTCCATGCGACCCATGAGTTTGCCTTGCCTGCTTCGCACAGAGCCCAGGAGTGGCGTGATTTTCTCGTGATCCCAGATAAACTTTGGCCAAGCATCCAGCTGATGAATATAACGCATTATTATTCTCCGCTTTTTATGCGGAGAATATAGCACTTATTCTCCGCATATGCAAGGCCTATGACGCTTAAATTTCGGGAGGGAAAATGAGGATTTTTTGAACAAAAAAAGTGTGCCACATACTGTGCCAGTCGCGAACACATTCCGGAGAATTTACACCTAATCCCACCAAACTCAAATTTTTCAAAAATAATCTGTTGCGGATGGGAAATTATCGAATGTCAACCCATTGTGCTTCACTATACAAACAACAGCACAAGGGTAGTCATGACTTCAAATTAATAAGCGATTTGATCATTAATAGGAGAGTCATGTCAAGGTGATGCTCTAACCAACTGAGCTAAGCGCGCAAAAGTTAATGTGAGAAAACGGTATTTTACCCAGTTCCTTTGGATTCCACAAGTGTTTTGATGGAAATTTGAGATTACGCGGAGCGTGCGATGGCGCGCAATTCGGAGCGGACCGTCTCGAGCGTTCTGGCAATGAGTTCTGTTGCAAGCACGATACGGTTCATAAACCCGCTAGCCTGCTGATCAAGCCCGGCAACAAGCTGCCAGATCTCATAACTTAAAGTTGCGCGAGAAACGACATCGTCTGAAATATCATCAGCGATTAAAAAGACTCCGGCGCCCTGCGTGACAGCAGAAAGAACAGCATTCGAAGCCAAAATAGCGGTATGATTTCTCAAATTGCTTTGCGGACTCGGTAAATAACCTTCGCGGGCCAGCATGCGGGCAATTTCACGCACATCACGCGAAATAGGATTCACTACAATCGAGCTTGAATCGGGCAACTGCGAGTCAATGGCCTTGCTGATTGTCTCTAATTGAGTACGTAGAGCGGTTTCTATCAATTCTGTTTCTCCGGCCGTGGCACCTGGAACTAAAATAACAAGCTTGTAGCCAAATCCCGCCGCGATGGTATTCAAATCAAATGATTTGCTTGTAACAAACATCTCAATATCATCCGGCATACCGTCTAAAATATGAATCTGTTGGGCTTTTACGGCCGAAGCTGATTGGGCTGATTCTACCAATAAATTTCGGAGTTCTGACCGAAGTTTGAGATTCGAAAAAGCCACCGGCGCACGCGCAACCGCAAGGCCTAAGTCGCTGAGAGCTTGATTAAACGCTGCGGGCTCCTCCGCATAAGCATTCGGCAATATTTTAAGCGCCAAATCTGCCACGTTAAGAACCGTTATACGCCTCAATTCGGACCGCGGCACTACCCCAAGAGCTTCTGCTTCAACTACTAAACTAGGCGCTTGATGCTCTTTGATTCGTTGTTCAATTTCACTTCGAATCTCTCGATAATCCTTTCCAGACTGCGCTAACACTTTTGCGATGCGTAATAAATCCTGTGCAAAAACCCGGTCGGTCAATAAAAAAGCCGGCTCAACCGGCGCGGTTTGATCATCGTTGAAAATTGTCAAGGCATACCTTCCGTCGGTTAAACTTTTAAGCGATACTTCGATCGGTAAAAATACACGGATGCGTAGTTCATTCACCATTTCAGAATGCACAACGGTCACCCGCCACGATTCCCTGCTCTCTGATTGCTTGCTAGCTGCGATAATCTCGTCAATTATTTTGGTAAGATGGCCAACCCCCCTTTTAATAAATTCCTGGCCTGTTTCGCCTTCAGACACACCCGTAAAGAAACCATGCTGATCTTTAACTTGAAAAACAACGGTTGCGAGTGCGTTGTCGATGACATACCGCCTTATCAAATCAAAAACTATTGCGTCGGTGTCTCTTGTTAAAGGCAACTGCTGAGCTCCTTCGATATCCGTCAAAATTTCACGGGGCCCATGCTCATGATCACCGCTTCGCAGCTCGGCGCGCGCTCGGCTTGACGGGCCGACTTCGGGAACAATGACACCAACCAAATTCGCGTTTGCTGCTTCGATTTGTGTTCGAAATGACTTATTTAGGCCGGATTCCGATAAATAAGTATTCAAACCATTGGTTGGATGAGCAGCCAATTGAATAAATAAGTATTCAAGACTGCGCAGCACGCGGGATGGAGTTCCGTTGCTGTCGCGAGAAGTTGTGAGATAATCACGGTTTTGATAACGAATTACAGACGCATTCTCTGCCCATTGGCCGATTTGCGTAGCAGCGATTTGCCGCTCGGCATCCGTTTGAAGCATCGACTCAAACATGAAAACCGGGAAGATTCCGCGGGCTTGGTCGCCAAAGGGTGCCGGGTTGAGGCCAAGACCCGGAATTCCGGATTGGCCGTATTGAGTGCCGTTTACGGTTGTGACCGTTGGGACGCCGATGGATTGATTGTCTTGGACCCATTTTAAAATTGCGCTTGCCGTGTTGTGATAGTTCTGCGCTAAAACACCGCCGACCAATACATCCAAGTTGCCCACAAGGCCCCACGAGGCCACCGTATAGCCTTGGGTTCCGAAATCATCCCGGAGTATGCGGACATTTTCACCAGCAACATTCGGAACTAATACGGCAGTTGCGCCGGGATTTGTAAACAAATTCTGCCACACACTCGGCCGAAGCCCGGTTTGATTATTAACATCCACACCATAGACCGCAAGCAAGAGCGGAATTGCAATCGTAGTTTCCCGCGCTATGGTTCCGACATGGAGTATTTGCCCTTGCGCGCTTTTAATAGGTTGTCCATTGGTTCGGTTGAGAGCAAGATAAAATAGGCCTGTATCTTGCGTGTCGACCATCAGTTGAAAACCCGTCTTCATATTGTTGATGATTCTCTGAATCTGATCTCGAATTGCGGTTTGGCTCCATAAATTTCCAGCAGCGGCCAATAAAATTAAGACACCGTTTGCATTATCATCAAACGAAACTTGCGCCCCTTCTGCACCCGGTGAAAGGTAACGTAAGTTACCGTTAAAAACACTCATCCACGGGAATAAGCCCCTAAAACTTTCGCTGCCGTTTTGGAACGTTTCTAATTTAGTGAGATTGGACTCGATCAATGAAAGCGCGCGATTAATCTCATCTGATGACGATGCTGGGTTGGCTGCAATTGCCGATAAATTCAAAATATCAAGCGCGATCAAAGTCGGTGTCGTCACATTCTGAAGCTGTCCGTTTTCGACACGATCCATCAGAACGCCATCAATACGCGCAATCTCGGAATAAGTTCTTGCAGAATTTAAAATTTGACTTCTCGAATCAAGCGGCATCATATTTTCAGCCATCTGGCATGCCCAGCCCGGCAGTGCTGAGATGACAGCGGTTAGGATGCCGAATTTAATCAATGAACGCCGCTCCTGATTCGGCTGTTGAAGTAAGTGCGGAACGCCAAACACGTCTCGCGTCACCCGGCTCACGAGTCCCAGCCTCGCTGCACCGATTCGCGCTGCGGGCGGCAATGGCTCAAGCCCCGCTACCTGCAGAATGCTCGCAACATCGAGTTTTCGGAGCTCGGAACGCAGCGGCACTGCAAGATTCTGAATTGTAATTCTAGAACTCGATTGTGCGCTATCATGGGTAAATAGGATTTTTACTTTTGTAATATCGCCGCCGGTCAAGACTTGAATGGCAGCAACATCTAATTCATAGAAAGCACCGGCTGTTAAGCCTGAAACTACGGTTGTGCTGACGTCTGTTGTGCCGGCTCTGTTAATCGAAATAATGACCGATGCGTCTGCTGCTTCAAATCTAACTTTTGCCGTATTAATATTAGGTTGGGCATTTCTGTCCAAAACATGTCCCCAACGTTCGCCGGCCTGGATTGATGTCGGCCGGTGAACTTCGCCAACATCATCAACAATAATGATTGGGTCTCCTGCCGAACCATTAAATGGAAGATAAGCCCCGTTATTTCCATTGGTTCCCGCTGGATCTTGCAGGCTGCTTTGAATAATAGTTCCCGGCGGAATCAATCCTTCGGTTGGCGCTCCTACAGGATTTGCCAGATTTGCCGCGATGCCCTGAGAAACTGCCAAGATACTGTCGCTTGCGAATCCAACTACTACACGCGATAAATCTTCGCCGATTGCAAGCTGAATGGCCGAGAAATCTAAACTATAAATTTGACCCGGAATCAATCCCGTTAATTGCGCCACCCAAACTCGAGGGTCATTCACCGAATTGACGCGGATGGTTGCCTCATCGCTCGCAGCAAGAAATTTTACAAAACCGTTATTAATATTGGGTTGGGCATTTCTGTCCCACACATGACCCCAAAGTTCATTAGGAAGAATCGACAAACTGCGATGACTTTCAGAAATTCCATTTGTAATATAAATGGGGTCGCCCTGCTGAGTAAGAAACGGACCATACACACTTGATGCGCCATCGGTTACGGATACGTTCGAATCGCCCAATGAAACCGAAGTGGAAAACGCTATCTCAGTCGGTGCTTCAAACGGGTTGTCGATGTTCTGGACTGCAACTTGGGA
>CAYLXA010000004.1:100398-202389 GCA_964387845.1 uncultured bacterium | reverse complement strand
TCCCGCCGGTGCAGGAAGATTAAAATCTATCTCAGTCGGTGCTTCAAACGGGTTGTCGATGTTCTGGACTGCAACTTGGGATGTGGTGTTGGCTGAGTTGTGCGGGAACTGAACGACTATTTTAGAAAGCGGTAAATTACCGATGACGGCACGGATATTAGCACCTGTGATCCGGTAGAACTGACCGGGCACAAGACCTGTGAGCTCGGCTTCATAAACGGTGGCCTGCCCCACGATGTTGATACGGACTTGCAGTGTGGCGCTTGCGGCCTGCACGTCCCAGACGGCGTTATTGATATTGGCTTGGGTGCCTCTGTCTAAGACATGGCCCCAGAACTCTCCCGGGTTAATCGAAGCGCTGCGTGTAATGCTTCCGACATCATCGGCTACATAGAGAGGTGGCCCGTCGGTGTTGAAGGGCGAGTAAGTGCCGCTCACACCGTCTGTCGTAGCGGTGTTGGGATTTGCCGTTCCCGCCGGTGCAGGAAGATTAAAATCTATCTCAGTCGGTGCTTCAAACGGGTTGCCGATATTGCGTAATCCGATTTGTGAAGTGTTGGAAATGCTATTGGCAGCAAATTGCACTACGATTTTTGAAAGCTGCGGATTATTTCCGATTGCTGCACGAATATCAGCTCCCGTGATTCTGTAAAACTGCCCAAGGCTTAATCCGGTTAGTTGCGCAACATAAACGGTGCTGCTTCCCACGATATTAATACGAATTTGCGCCACCGGAGCCGCGGCCTGAAAATCAATGACCGCTGCATTAACGTTGGCTTGAGTGCCTCTGTCTAAGACATGGCCCCAGAATTCACCGGGTGTGATGGAAGTGCTTCTTGTAATTTCGCCGACATTCTCGGCAATAAACGCGGCAGCACCTGTAACATTGAAAGGCGTGTAAGTTCCCAAAATGCCGTCGGTTGTTTGCGGATCCGGATTTGCCGTTCCTGCCGGTGTTGTTAAATTAAACGGAATTTGGCCGGGAGCACCGAAGAAATTTTTGATATTGCGGACACCAACATCAGATTGATTCTGCGAGCTGTTGCTCTTAAATAAAATTGCCAGTTTTGATACTTGTTTGCCTGCCCCTATTTGATTCAAAATGTCCGCCACCCTGAATCGATAAAATTTGCCGGAAATCAATCCGGTGGGCTTTGCTACATAGATGGTTGATTCTCCGACTACATTCACTCGAATTTCTGCTTCGGATCCGGCTGCTTGAATATCCCAGACAACAGAGTTGATATTAGGCTGAATATCCCTGTCAAGCGCATGCCCCCAGCCCTCTCCTTGATTTATGGATGGGCTTCGCCTTACTCGAGCATGATCGGTACTTACAAATAAAGGATCGCCTTCTGAGGCATTGATAGGCGTGTATGCAGCCAGCGCACCTTCAGTCTGTGATGGATCTGTACTGTCCATTGCCACCGGAAGTGGTAAATTAAATTCAACGGTAGCAATCACACTCGCAAGCTGAGTCGCATTTGCGACACCTTGCGCAACTATATCCATTGAAGCGTTGTCGTCTGAAGTTTGGTCGTCGGCTGAAAAAGCAACTTCGGTGGCCGTCAGCATAAACGAGCCATCGGGCAACCGGACCAAATCATCATCCGTTAAAAATTCGCCGAGATTAATTTCGGTATAGTAATTGGGCTTTTCTGGATTTGGATCCGGTAGTGTATTGATTGTGACATTTGCAATCGGGCGGTTTAGCCCCGTATCCCGAATGCTCATTTTTAAATTGCGTCCTGGTGTGCGGACATAGACAAATAAGTTTTGCAGATCACTTCCCTTAAAAACAAAACCGCGCGGTAAAACGTCATCCAAATCGACGTGATACTTTCCGGCTGGATCGACTACTTGAATTTGCCCAAGGATGTTCACACCCTCTAATTTACCGCCTGACGCATTTGTCCGTGACAAATTAACCTCGTCGTCATTGACAGTGCGGATGCCTGCGCGCGGCTCGGGCGGTGCGGGTGTGGGAATCACCTGCGGCATCACATTACAGGCCAAGCTTGAAAATCCGGCAAAGAAAAACGGAATGAGCGACGTCCAAAATGTCATGAATGCAACCATGGCCGCAGTGGTTCTCTGAATACGCCTCTGGGCACCCATTTCGTGAAGTTTGCCGATTTGAAGCGTTTGTTCCCGCCAACTTTGTTCCAAATCACCACGATCATACGCTTTGACCAGTTCGTAAACAGCTTTGCCCGGATTCTTGCTCTGTGTTCCGTTGCTCACAACCACTTTCTGTTCAGTCATAAAATCGCGCAGTTGTTTCACGCGCTGATTCTCAGATTGCCCGTTGACCAGAATCGCAACGGCGGCTTTTGCGTTTTCACTCGTCCACGCAGCAGGCGGCACCACTTGATAGCCGCGCTCGGCAAATATCCCTAAGTAACTCAAGAAACGATTTGTTAAATCGGTTTTGAAATCCGTCTCGATTTGAGGAAGTTTGCGAAGCTCTGAACGGACAGAATCGGGCGGCGTAATCACGATGTTCGTCACCGGAGCCGCAACGCCTGGCAGCACTAATTCAATTTCCGCGGGCTTTGATGGGTCGATCAAATTGCTTTTATTGATTGCCACAAGAACTGTCGAAACATTGGATGTAAACCCCGGCTCGGCCGCGCCCGGCATGATGAGATCAGCCATTGCGGTTTCAGGCAGAAACCATTTGCTTTCATTCGCATCTGTTTGGCCCAAATCGTAAAAGATCAATCCGCCTTTTTCGCGCCCGTCGCCCGGCACAATGCTGCGCCCGGATTTTACTTCATTGGGAAGTGTTTTAATATTTTTGGTACGCACCGCCAAATAAATAATGCCGTTATCGCCAACCGGCAGATGCCCCGCCGGCGCTAAGTCTTGATCAATCAAGCCAACCGCTGCCCATTGTTGATTGGGGTCCGCTATTTCATTTAAGAAAATACGTGTGTTTAAACGCGCAAAACCGTCCGGCGAACTTTCAGGGCCGGTGTATTGATACTGAATCGCTCGTGCCACATCTTCGGGACGTGCCGTTAATAGAATTGTGTCTGTTCCCGGAAAGTTTGTCCTGACGGATGGCAATTCCGCCAAAGTTGATTCAATAAATCTGGGTGTCCTGCGCGTTTCATGACGAATGTTATTACCTCGTACTGAAATTCGAAGATCTCCCACTACGTTAACCGGTAATTGTTGGCCCAAGACACGCTGATCCAGCAAAAATCCGGCCAGATCATGTGCAAAACGGAAAACAGCATCTTCGATCATCTGCTGTGGCGATTGCGGCGAGAGATTCACGCGCCCCAAAATTTCATTCAAAAGTGCAACAGGATCAGATTGATTCTCTACCACAAACGTAAATTCAAGAGCGCCTTCCAGTTTGAATTTTGGAAACAACGATTCAATATTGGCAAATGACAACAAAAGGTCTGACGGCGCATTCCCAACGTTAAAATAAAAAGTGGGCGTGTCTTTATCAATCAGCGCAAAATCTTCACCCGCCGCTTGCCGGGCGCGAAGCGCTTGATCCGTAACGCGAACTTTAATCCGAGAATTGAAGGACGTTTGTGGAAATTGTGCAGTCACTACCATCGAACGGCCAAATCCCGGAACATCTTCAAGCGATTCCGCCGCAACATTGGCAAGCGTCATCCAAATGGCCGATCCGGGATTGGATGCGTTGTAACGAGCGGTTAGCTCGGTTGCGCCTGGCAACACTGGATCGTCGCTTAATTTCTGTACAACCGATTCAACTACCGCGCCATTGAATGAACCGGTTCGTGCGACCACCGGGCGACCATCCGTTCCGACAAGGTTCGTCAAACCAACCGTTTGAGCAGCAACTGGAACCGCGGTTCCGCATCCCGTCATGCCGGCCGTCATAAACATTGGGGCAATCAACATAGCGGCCGCCGTTAAAATTCTAACAAAACGGCTAGGACGCTTGACCTGAGCGGGACGGCGTTGTGTTGACGTAATCTCAGGTGTTGAAATTTTCTCATCAATCACTGGACTTACTTGCCCCTTAAACCCTGCTAATGTTGATGGATCCAGCGACGCAATGCTTCCTCTTTCAACGTTGAGCGCTTTTCCTATCTGTCCTGATTGGGCGACTTTTGTCCATGCTGAATTGCGAGTATCCACACGCTCGCCCACAATCGGCATTCGATGTTCGAGAATGGGCCTGTTGTCGTCGTAAATTGTTTCAATAAATTCGTCGCCAACAGTTTCAATCCAAATATCCTGCTGAGCAAGAACATTGCCGTCTACTTCGCTCGTCACATTGCGAAAATCCTCAATATTTCGGCGCATACCGCCAAGCAAACGCAGCTGGTGGAACAACTCATTTCCGGTATAAACTTTGCTTAAGACGCCAGGCTTTGAACGCAAAGAGCCGGAAAGTGATTTCGGAACCGGCTGTAAGAGACTGTTGATGTACGCCTTTTCTTCCTTTTCAACATCGTCGAAACTGGAAATGCGCGGCGAAATTGTCAGGTAAGAAATTTTATTTTCCTTGAGTTGGTTGGTAAAACCAAACGTGTGAAAACCACCGGCAACCGTAATGGCCTTATTTTCTTTTGATTCGCGCAGCGCTTTCCGGAGGTTATCAAAAAACGCATGTTCACGCTCGATGGCGAATTCATATGATTTTAGACATTCAAAATATAAATCCGAAAGACTTTTGAGTTCGACTTCACTCGGCACTTCGGAAGTCGGCTCAATTTGCCGGAGCCGGTTCATCAGCTCTTCCGGCGTAAACTTGGCTTTTCCGTTTTTCAGTTCGAGATAGTAATCGCGGGAAAGTTCGAGGTTAAAAAGATCCTCGAGCAAGAAACTGAGGCGCAAAAGTTCAACGACTTGCTTTTCTTGTTCGGTTTCGGCTAAGCGGGCAATGATTTGTGAATTTAAACGCTCAATTTCGCTAAACACCTGCTCCGAGTCAACTTCATAGCGCAAAATGGCGTTCCCGACCAAGAGCGCGAGCTGCGGATAGTCACGGAATGAAAAGCCCTGCTCATGCACGCTGTCTAAAAGCGTTTCCAGCAGCGAACGGGTTGAATTTTTAAGCGCGGTCACAGCTTCTTCGCGGTTGAAGAGGCGGCCTTCAATCTGGCCGGTTAAATCTTGATCTGCACCCAATCCCGCAAGCTTTGCTTTCGCCTGCCCCCACTCGGTTTTCGCCTGATTGATATTTAATTTCGGCTCAATTTCCTTGAGTTTAAAAATTCTGAGCAGAACCGGCCATTCGCGCTGATTGCGCGGATCGTGCAAGTCCAATTCCAAGAAGCGCGCGGCGGCTTGATCGATGGTGTTGAAATAAGAATTAAGATCCTGGCGGAATTCTTTGAAATGCACCCATTCTCTCAGAAACGTTCGCAATTCCGGATTCACATGGCGCGATGAGGCGCGGTCTGTGAGCTGGACAAGCGTATCGACAAACGTGCGGCCCTTTGCGGTTTCAGGCCAAATGGACCGAAACTGTTTTAAGTCCTGAACATAAGCATCGCGGGACTCAAGCCCGTAGGCTTTGATTCCGCTTGGATTTTTGTAAGCATTGGATATTAAAAATGATTCGGCACCGTTGACATCGCCTTGCTTCATCAATTCTTCTATAAATTTTTTATTCTGCTCCGCCTTTTTAAATACCTGAAGCGCGCCGGGATTTAATTCATCAGAGGCGCCTTCCAGCAAAACCAGAGAAAACCCATACTCTTGATTCAGATAATCGATAAGCGCGTGAATGTTTTGTTGCGCTTCCTGGCTCGCGTGAGCGTCTTGGATGTGCACCACAATCGGTGCATTCCGTTCAGATCCGGTTCCGTTTGGTAAAAACCGGTCTTGAATGCTGCCGAGCTCTTGCGGGATGACGATTTGGTCGATCAGGTTTTGTGTGGAAATTTCAGATGAGAATGCAGAAACAATTGCGGGCCCATCCACCGGCGCTGCCAAGAGCGCTGAATTAAGCGAAAAGAATACCGTTACTGCCAGACTCAATATTCTTTGCACGACTTTTGAATGTTTGGATGGTTGTCTCATAAGTTAAACACCTAATGCGACAGCTAATAAAATAATATCACTGAAACCGGATATGTCAACATTAACGGTTAAAAAAACCTATTATTTAGTACTATTTTGTACTATATGTTCGCTATCAGATGGAATTGAGAAGGCTAATAGCCTTGCGGAGAGCTCGAAAACGGTGGGAAACTCGGTTTTTTCGCTGAGGGGAGACTTGGCCAAAAGTCTTTCGAAAAGCAGGATAATACATAATCGGATCATAGCCGAAGCCGTTTGGACCCCTTTTTTCAAACGCAATTTGCCCCGTCACACGGCCTTTCACAACTCCGATTAATTTCTCGGGCGTGCAAATCGCGACCGCGCAATAAAAGTGAGCGCGTCGCTTTTTGAGATTTTTGACGCCTTGAAGAAGCTTCAACACTTTTCCACAATTAGCCGCATCACTTTTTCGAGGTCCGGCAAAACGTGCGGAATAAATTCCGGGCCTTCCGTCCAGTACATCAACGCAAAGCCCTGAGTCTTCCGCTAGAGTCAACAGGCCTGTCTTTTTTGCATATCCCAATGCTTTTTTGACAGCGTTCTCTTCAAATGTTTTTCCGTCCTCGTGGATTGATTTGAGATGCGGAAAAGCATTCAGAGAAGTCAGTTTGAATTTTTTATGAACACGCGATTTTTGAAGGAGATGGTTTAGCTCTTTGAGCTTGCTTTGATTTTTAGTGGCAACTAAAAGCTTGGTCATTAAAAGGCGTGCGTATTTTTCTTCTGAAACTTGATAATGTCAGAAACGCCTTTCTTTGCCAGCGTGAGAAGTTTGGAGAGTTCTTGTTCCGAGAACGGCTCTTTTTCTGCTGTTCCCTGCACCTCGATTAATTTTCCGCTGCCCGTCATCACCACATTCATATCGACATCGGCACTCGAGTCTTCTTCATAGCAAAGATCCAAACACGGTGTACCGCTCACGATCCCTACACTCACGGCAGCAACATGTTCGCGGATCGGATTTTTGGTCAGAATTCCGCCCTGCATTAATTTGTGAATCGCATCCGAAAGCGCAATGAAACTTCCCGAAATACTAGCCGTTCGAGTTCCGCCATCGCCCTGCACCACATCGCAATCGATCCAAATCATGCGTTCGCCTAGCGCATTTAAATCCAGTGCGGCACGCAACGAGCGTCCGATTAAGCGCTGGATTTCCTGTGTGCGGCCGCTGACTTTTCCTTTTGATGATTCTCTCTGAATCCGTTCGTTGCATGAAGCAGGCAGCATGCCATATTCGGCCGACAGCCAGCCCTTTCCGGTCCCGCGCAGAAAAGGCGGCACCTTTTCTTCAATGGTTGCCGCACACACCACGCGCGTATCGCCGGCTTCGATCATGCAGGAGCCGAGCGCATTTTTTTGGTAATTGCGTTTTACTTTTAGTTCGCGTAATTCATTCGGCTTTCTTCCGTCGACTCGTTTCACGTCATCTCCTTTATCTAATTTTTAAAATCCGGTGCAGTCTGGGTAAAATTCTCACATCCAATTCCATTTGCCGGCCGGCCTTTTGCAATTCGCTTAATTTTTGCATTAATACAGGATCTTCATGACCTTCACATTCGAGCGTTGAGATCGGCTGCAGAATCACGGGCGCTTTCGGATGAATTTCGCGGACGATGCTGCAAAGCTCTAAAAATTCGTCGTCAATGATTTCGCGCGATAGAATGATTTTGATAAATGTCTCTTTTGCTTTCGAAACCCGGAGAAACTTTCGGTGTTCTTCAAGAAATGATTTTTCGTGTGTTACGCTCGCCGGCTTCATGTCCATCGCAATCACATCCATCCACTGAATGGTTTTTTCAAGCGCTTGCCACAAAACCCCGTTGGTCTCTAAATATAACGAAAAGCCTTTTTCCTTCAGGATAGGGCAAATGTTCTGGAGATAGGCTTGATACAAAAGCGGCTCGCCGCCCGTCAGACTGACAAATGAATGCGGGCCGGATTCGGTTTCAAGTTTTTGAATCGTCGAGAGCGCTTCATCGGCATCCAATTTCACGCCCGGCTTTCCAAGTTCATCGCAATAGCCACAGTGGATATTGCATTGCTCGAAACGCAGAAAAATATGGCGCTCACCCATATGGGTGCCTTCGCCTTGCAAGGATGAGAAAATTTCGGAAATCCCGGCTTGAATTTTAGTGGTCATGTTTTGTCAAAAGCGGATCCTGAATCCCCGCCTCCTCAAATCCTTTTGCTCTCAATAGGCACGAATCACATTCGCCGCACGGAAAATCGCCGCCTTGGTAACACGACCAGGTCAGCTCATACGGAACGCCTAACGAATTTCCAGCTCGAACAATGTCGGCTTTCGTCATAGAAATAAGAGGGGCTTTAATTTGAATCGAACTGCCTTCTGCGCCGCACTTGGTTCCGAGCCGGATCGCTTTTTCAAGCTGTTCGAAATATTCCGGCCGGCAATCCGGATAACCGCTGTAATCAATGGCGTTGGCGCCGATGTAAATCAAGTTCGCTTGAACGGTTTCTGCGTAAGAAGCTGCAAGACTTAAAAAAACGGTATTTCGTGCCGGTACATATGTTGCCGGAATTTCGGAAGCCATTTCCTTGAGCTCCCGGTTTTTTGGCAGCGAGATTTGCGAATCGAGAAGCGCGCTTCCTTTCCACGGCATTGAGATTTCGATGATTTCATGCGGAATCCCGAGTTTTTTCGTAATGGCGTGGGCCGATCGGATTTCGCGCTCGTGCAGTTGGCCGTAGTGAATGGTGAGCGCGTAAACCTTCTCACATTCTTGAATGGCTGCGTAAAGCGCCGTCGCGGAATCAAGGCCGCCCGATAACAAACAAACTGCACTTGGCTTCATTGCATCCACCGCTCTTTAACCGTGATTTCTTCTTTGAGGCGAACAACCTTTACCCCCTGCAGCTTTTGGCCCAAAAATTTTTCACCAATCTTGATAAAATTCTGTGGCAAGTCACTGACAAATACTTCCAATTTACCGCGGCTATTTTCCGTATTTAAAAGTTCCAAATTTTGAAGGAGCAATTTAAGGTCCTGGACAAGCGGCAATGCTGAATCAACCAAGCTCACGGTTTTACCCATGTATTTTTGAATATCAGATTTTAAAAGCGGGTAATGCGTGCAGCCCAAAATCAATGTGTCGATTTTGCCGCGCAGTGGTTTTAAATAATGCTCGACCACCGAATTTGCGATTTTAGTCTGCATCATTCCCTCTTCTACGAGCGGCACAAACAACGGACAAGCACTGCTCAAAACTTTGACTTTCGGCTCTATTTTTTGCAATTCATCCCGATAGACATTGCTGCGAATCGTGGCCGGCGTTCCGATCACGCCGATTTGTTTTTTCCGCGTCGCTTGGACCGCGGCACGGGCGGCCGGCAAAATCACATCGAGAATGGGGATCTTGAAATGGTTTCTTAAATGGTCGCCTGCCGCGCTCGCGGATGAATTGCAGGCAATCACGAGCGCTTTGATATTAAATTGAAGAAGAAATTCCGTATTTTCTTTCGAAAAAGTGGTGATTTGTTCTTTGGATTTAATGCCGTAAGGAAGCCGCGCGATATCGCCAAAATAAACGATGTTTTCGCCGGGAAGGCGTTTTTGGATTTCTCGGACGACTGTAAAGCCGCCCAGACCTGAATCAAAAACACCGATGGGCGCTGATGGGTTCATAATGTTCAGTCATTGCGAGACTCTTCAATAAGCGTCGAAGCAATCTCGGTTACAATAAAGTGTATCCGTTAAAACCCAAAAGGGATTGCTTCGGCATCAATCAAAACGCCTCGCAATGACGGTTTTGTTGGCAATCAATAGGTTTTTATTTGGCTTTGGTCACGTTCGCCGCATGCTGTCCCTTGGGGCCATCGACGATATCGAAATTCACCAAATCGCCTTCTGCCAGCGTCTTAAAGCCATCTCCCGACACTGCAGAATAATGGACAAACACATCTTTGCCCGGCTCGATTTCAATAAATCCGTAACCTTTTTGGTTGTTAAACCACTTAACCTTACCCTGTGCCACGCTCGCCTCCGCCGTTAAACTCGCGCCGGTTTGATCCGTCGCGTTTGTTGATTGACTTTGCTTTGCACTTTATTAATCGGATGTATGAAGCAATTTATCAATGCGTTTCAAGGCTTCCTGAATTCTCTTCTCAGGCACCACAAGCGCGAAGCGCACATAACCTTCGCCGTAATCCCCAAATCCTGTGCCGGGCGCCACAGCAATGCCGATTTCGCGCATCAAAAGCTCCGTAAATTTCATCGAGGTAAGAGCCGAATATTTTGCAGGGATTTTGGCCCAAACATAAAAGGTCGCTTTGGGCATTTTTACTTCCCAGCCTGCTTTGTTCAGGCCTTTTACCAAAAGCTCAACCCGTTTTTTGTAGATTCCGACTATCTTCTTCACATAACCCTGCGGGCCCGACAGCGCGGTAGTGGCCGCAACCTGTGCCGCGCGGAAAAGTCCGAAATCGCAGTAGCTTTTTGTTTTATTCAATCCCGCTAAAATTTCGCGGTTTCCGACCGCAAACCCGACGCGCGCGCCCGGCATGCTGTAAGATTTGGACATGGTGTGAAATTCGATTGCGAAATTGCGCGCTTCCTTAACTTCCAAAATGCTGTGTGTTCTTTTTCCGTCAAACACAAAATCGGAATATGCCAGATCGGATGCAACGATAATATTTTTGTCTTTGATCCACTTCGCCATTTTTTCGTAAAAATCAAGCCCGCACGTGGCCGCGGTCGGATTGTGCGGATAGCTCACGAACAAAAGTTTTGAAAGCCGGGTCGTTTCTTTCGGAAGCGAAAAGAAATCGGGCAAATAACCTTCCTCTTCTTTAATAGGAATGTTGTAGAGAATGCCGCCCGCCATCACGACGCCGTTGAAATGAACGGGATACGCCGGCGAAGGCACAAGCGCCAGATCGTCGCTATTCATATAGGCCAGGCACAAATGCGCGATACCTTCTTTCGATCCGATGCAAGGCAAAACTTCCGTGTCGGGATCTAAATCAACATTGAAACGCTGCTTATACCAATTGCTGATTGCTTTTCGGAATTTAGTTTCGACAACGCCGTCAAATTTGGAATAGCGGTGAATTTCCGGCATCTCCAGCGCGTCACGAAAAGCCGCCGTCACATGCTTTGGCGGATCAAAATCGGGATTGCCCATGCTGAAGTCAATAACGTCCATGCCTTCGGCTTTTACTTCGCGCTTCCAGCCGTCTACCACCGTAAACAAATAAGGCGGCAGCCGTTTCATGCGGTTTGCTTCGTGAAATGTAATTTCGTGTTTTTCGGTTTTCATTTAATTTAACACCTTCTCGCTCAATTCCCCTGCATTGTAAGAACTCCGGACAAACGGCCCGCAATAAGCTTCGCGAAACCCAAATTCGCGCGCCTGCTGTTCATAGAATTCAAAAATAAACGGCGGAATAAATTCACTTACTTCCAATTTTTCTTTCGTGGGCTGCAAATATTGGCCCATCGTTAGCACATCACATTGATGCTCGCGCAAATCCCGAAGCGCTTGAATCACTTCTTCTTTGGTTTCGCCCAAACCCAGCATCATGCCGCTTTTTGTAATGATGTGCGGGAAATTGGTTTTCACATATTTCAAAAGCGAAAGCGACCTTGCGTATTTCGCAAGCGGCGACCTGACTTCGGGCGTGAGCCGCTCAACTGTTTCGATGTTGTGATTGTAAATATCCGGCCCCGCGTTACAAACTGTGTCGATCGATTCAAAATTCAATTTAAAATCAGGCGTCAGTACTTCGATCGTCGATTCCGGCAATAAATTTCGAATCGCGCGAATTGTATCGGCAAATCTTTGCGCGCCGCCGTCTTGCAAATCATCGCGAGCCACCGATGTCACAACCACGTGCTTTAATCCTAATTCGAACGCCGCGCGCGCAACCCGCTCCGGTTCATGCGCATCAAAATCAACGGGCTTTCCGGCTTCGATGGAACAAAATCCGCATTTGCGCGTACACACATCGCCCAAAATCATGAAAGTTGCTGTTTTGCGCCCGAAACATTCCATGCGATTCGGGCACTTGGCGGATTCGCAAACTGTGTTGAGTTTTTCGTCGGTGAGAATACGAGATGTGTATTGAACCGAACTGGGAAGCCGTTCTTTTCGGAGCCAACCTGGGAAACGCTTCATTCAGAAATACTCACTGCAAAACGCGACATCATCAACACCTTATTTAAACTGACAAATTACACCAGAAATCATTTGAGCTGTCAATAGTATCGAATTTTCCTGTAAATTCTTTATAGATAAGGTGTTATTGCCGTTAATAGTGCAAAAATGAACAGATTCAGGATTTTGGCCCTTGGGGCTCTATTGATTGCTGTGTTTGTGTGGCTTTGGCCGTATTTTCCGAGCCGTGATTTCAAAAAGATTCAGGAACTGAACGGAATCACGGAGTACGAGCTAAAATCCAACGGGCTTCGCGTGCTCACGGCCCACGCGCCCTTTCCCGGTTTGGCCGCTGTTGCTTCGATTTACCGATCAGGCGCTGCGCAGGATGAACCGCAAAGAGCCGGGACCGCTCATTTTTTGGAGCACCTCACATTCCGAGGCACGAAAAAATTCAATGAAGCATCCGGAACTTCTATTCCGGATTCCCTGCACCGGGCCGGCGCTTTGATTAACGCCCAAACATCCAGCGATGTTACAACCTACTACGAAATCATCCCAACCGAGCATGTTGAACTCGCACTTGAAATTGAATCCGAACGCATGCGCCATGTCCTATTTTCCGATGAAGCCATTGAGCGCGAGATCGACATCATCACGAGCGAGTACAATATCTTAACGAATAACGCGAAAATGGAATTGGAAAAGACTGTCTGGAATGCGGCTTTTAAAAATCATCCGTACCGCTACGCCATTATTGGTTACCCGGAATCAATTGAAAATATGGATACCGGTACGTTAAAACGGTATTACGGCCGGCATTATCAGCCTAATAATTTAACGATTGCCGTGATCGGCGACTTTGATGAAAGTCAAATTTTATCGTTCATTCAAAAATATTATGGTTCTGTGCCGCGCACTCACACGGCAAGCAATTTACAAGCAGAACCGCCGCAGACTCGCGAAAACAGGGTCGCCATTCAAAAATCCGGTAATGAAAAGCGGCTTTACATTGCTCAAAAATCACCGGAAGGGACACATCCAGACATTCCGGCGCTTCATTTGATGAGCAGAATACTGGCCGGAGGCACTTCCAGCCGGCTGCATCAGCAATTAGTCCAAACCGGCATGGCGCTTGAAATCGAATCCGAAACTTCGGAGCTGCGCGAACCGGGATTATTCATTATGTCTCTGCGGCTGGGCCCTTACGCGACCTGTGAATCCGTAGAAAAAATGATCTTGCAGACTTATCAAAATTTAAAACGCTCCGGCGTCACGGCTGATGAACTGGAAATTGCAAAAAGACAGGCGATTTCCGATCGGCTTTTTGCGCAAGACAGTCCGTTTGATTTCATCAGCCAAATGATTAACGCGGTCGGAAGCGGCGATTGGGCCAATTATTTTTCGAATACAAACAAGATGGAGTCGGTCACAACCGATGATATTCTTCGCGTTGCAAACCAATATCTCATTCCCGGCCAAACCACCATCGGCTGCCTGACGCCCGCAACTGAAACAGACAGTACGGTAGAAAAATCGCAATCAGCACCGCCTGTTGTGGATGAGTTATCCAAAGAAACTGAAACATCCGGAAAGAAAACCAAGCAACAAAAACATTACGCCCAAGCCTTGCGCCGTGAGCCGATTGCCTCGCCGCAGACATACACCATCCACAACGCGACGGTTATTCTGGCAGAAACCGGTGTCCGTGGCATTGCGCATGCTGCGGGATCCATTGCCGGCGCCGGCCGGTTTTATTCGCCGAACCCTGTTCTGGCGGAACTGACCGCATTGCTGTTGTCTGAAAATACCGAAGGCTTTGAACCGGGCGGGCTGTCCAAAGCGCTTGAAAGAATGGGTTCCAAGATTTCTTTTGGTGTCGATTCAGAGGCATTTACGTTTGAAGCAAAATTTTTGACAGCGGAAACTGAAAAAACTTTCGAGCTGATGTTTGAGCAATTACGCAAGCCAAGCTTCCGCCCGGAGGATTTCAGCCGCGTTAAATCACAGCTCAAAACTTCCCTCATCAACGAAAAGTCTTCCGCCGCCACGCAGGCGGCTGCCGCTCTTATGCGCATGATTTATCCTAGAAGTTATCCGCTTCACGAAACTGCCCTTCAGGAAAAACTCGATTGGCTGGAGAAAGCAACGCTCAATGATGTCCGGAAATTTCACGCAGAGCATTTTGGCCGAAACCAATTAAATATCGTAGTGGCCGGTGACTTGGATTCTAAAAAAATAAAAGAAACAATTCAAAAATCTCTACGCGATTGGCCGAATACCTCTAACAAAATTTCGCCGTCTAAACTTGATTTTCCTGAATCACAAGCCGAGCAAGCACTGATTGTTCCCGAAAGCGCCGACACTGCACTGGCATTCGGCGCCGGCGTTCCGATAACGCGCGCCCATGCTGATTTCCCCGCCCTCCAAGTTGCCAATTTCATCTTGGGCGGCAGCTCTTCAAGTCTTCTGTTCCAAAAAATCAGGCAGGAATTAGGCCTTGCCTATCAAATTCGTTCGTCTCTGGCTGGTTTTGACCGCCGTTTAAATGGTTATTGGAAAATCAGCGCGGCAGTACGGCCCGAAAAAAAGCAAGAAGCCGTCCGGGCGATTCGGGATGTTTTAAATCAATTTTCAAAAGATGAAATCCCGGAAGCTGACTTGGCGGGCAAAAAAACGGAAATCATCGGGCTTTACCGGATCGGACTCGCTTCTTCTTCCGGCATGGCCGATCAGATTTTAACTTTGCATGAAGCGGGTATTCCGCTCAAAGAATTAGAAGGGTTTATTCAAAAGATTGAACGGCTGAAGACTAAAGATGTTCGTCAAGTCATTGCGCGGTATTTGGATTCCGCGAAACTGCAAATCGCAACCGCAGGAAAAGATTAAGACTGAAGCCGTTTGGTTAATTTCAAAAACCGCACAATCGCATAAAATAAGACGGCGGGAATTAATAGAAGGCCGAAATTCACGATCGTGGCCTTTCCCGCCTTCCAGCCAAACACAACGTAGTATTTCCAGATCAGAATCAAGAGGATCCCCGCCATGGTTCCAAAAACCGTTCCATATTCTTTCCGGAGCGCCTTTTTCCAATCATATTTAAAATCTTTGAGCGTGTTTTGAATTCCCTGAAAATTCGGGACGAACCGGTTCACCGTCTTTTCGTAATGCTCATATTGAGCGCCGAATTTTTGCCGAAGATAATTTTCTTCGGCCGTCACAATCGATAAATAGACAAATGTGAAAAACGGAATCACGATAAAATAAATCCAGGGAGAACCGTAAACAATGCCGATTCCGACAGTGATCAGAAAGTTTCCGACATACATTGGATTGCGCACGTGCGCATAAAACCCCTGGATCACCAAATCATCCGCGTAGACCTTCCCTTCCTTGCCGCCGCGCTTAATGTAGGCAAAGCCGATTACTGTAAACCGGAAAATTTGGCCGGCGAAGGCAATCACAACTCCCAGCAGAACGGTTAAACGATCAAGTTCCGGGTCGTTGAGGAAAAGCGCCGGGCGTGTAAATAAAAACAAAGAAACAAAAACAGCTGGGAAAATAAAATTGCGGAATTTAAAAAAGAAATTTCCGGAATTGAGCAAAACCGGATTGGGGACTTTCGCGCTCGGAGCCGGCATGAATTATTTGAGCGCAACCATGCCGCAAAAGTTATACCAGCGGAAGAACATGTCACAGCCTTTAAAACCGTTTTTGAGCAAGAGTTCCCTGTTTTCATCAAAATGGTACGGGATCAAGACATTCTCCAGCGCTTCCCGCTTTTGCGCAATTTCAAGATCCGAGTAACCGTTCCGTTTCTTCATATCGTAATAATATTTAATGAAGAGACGGTTCAGCGTGGAATATTCGGAAAGTACTTTTTCAATCAAGATCAGGCAGCCGCCGTCATTTAGACCGCGCGCGATGCTTTGAATCAATTTCTCGCGGTAAAGCGGGCGGACAAACTGAAGCGTCAGGTTCATGATGACAACCGATGCGTTATTGATTTCAACGCCTTTATTGATATCCGCGCAAACGAGTTCGTAATCGCGTTTAAACCCCGCCGCTTTCAACTTTTGCTTGGCTTTATCGAGCATTTCCTGAGAAGAATCTACACCGACAAACGTCACGCCCGGATTGACGCTCTGGTCAATATGAAGAAATGTCGTGCAGGTCGAGCAGCCCAAATCATAGAGATTTGTGCCTTCCACCGCGAAATCACCGGCCATCTCCGCCATCATCCGCTGCATCTCACCGTAAAAAGGCACGGACCGGTTCAACATGTCATCAAAGACTTGCGCCGTGGCTTTTCCGAAATTGAAGTTTTCGATCAAGCTGCGCTTTTCGTCAAACAGCTTATCGCGATTGGGTACTTTCTTTTGTTTGGGCATATATCACCGAGGGACACAGATTTACCACAGATTAAACTCAAAATCAATCTTTTCCTAAGTCATTGTATTTCAATATGTTGAGAGGCTTCTATTCTCGGCCGCCTTTTGGTATAATCTCCGTCATGTCTACAAAGCCGCTAAAACTACATATTAAGACGTTCGGCTGACCCTTGGCTTTCCTATACCCGACAGGCGGTTGAGATAATAAAGGCGGCCTACGGATTTTAACTCAACCTGTCTTGCGGGCGTCCAGGCTGAGAGGTCCGGCCCCGAAATGGCTGATCAAAAGAGCCGCTCCGAGCATGGAGACATTCTTCATGAACATAACCTGTTGCATCATGGCGGCCTGCGGGTCGGCAACCGCCCAGAACTTGTGCATCATGAGGGTGACGGGCACGAGAAACAGCACCAGGAGCCAGGCGCCCCACTTGGCCTTGTAGCCCAGCAGGATGCTGAATCCTCCCGCCAAGCCGATAATCCCCGACAGGGGAACCAAGACCCCCGCCATGGGAACCCCTTCGTCGGCCGCGTGCGTGATGGCTTGGCCGGAGAAATGGAACAGGTTGGCCATGACGAAGATGGACGAATAGAATATTCTCCCCAATAACACTACGTATCGCATGGTTTCTTTACCTCCTTGATTTTAGAGTAGCTGCTCGCATGGAACAGCGAAGATCCGGATGGACACCTGCTCGTCCTCCTTATGCCGCGCTTTAGAAAATTCTTTCAGCGCGCGGAAGATAAGAACGAGTATTTTCATGCGGTTGCTGCCCTCCTTGCTCTTTTTTTGGTTTCGCTCAATAGAGGTCTATAACTGAAACATGTATGACAGAAGAGCGACCGCTATACCGATAAGTACAGAGTAAATGACAATTTGCCACGCCTTGCGTCTATCTTGGACGCGAAATTCAGCTTGCTGGATAGTATCTTTTTTGCCGAAATCGCCATAATTAAAAAGAGCAGTGAAACCGTAATAGGCGCAGAAATGCATGTAGGCCTGGAGAAATCCTATTGCCGACATCATCGCCGGGAAAAAGAGAAGTAATCGCCAGGCTGGTGCAACATTAAGGTAAATAAGGAGTCCCCATAGGACAATAGTTGCGGCAAGCCCTATCCATCCCGCTTGTTTGCGTTTCTTAATTTCCGCCGTGCCGATATTGCAAACGCCGGGAATATATTGATTTTTTGTTTGTCCCATAATCTTCCCCTTTCACAGCCTCAAACGATTTGCCAGTCTCTCATGATATTGGGCATCATTTTTCTGCAAGTGGCATGGGTGGATGCTCTTTAAGTTTGATCACGCCTGAAGGAAAAGATCCGTCAATGATGATGTAGCCTTCTCTGGCAAGCCATCCCATTGCCATCAAAATGGTTTCCTGTGGCGCATTGATTTCCGAAAACAGAATATGAAATTCTGCTTTACCACCATGCATGTCCAAACAATTCCAAATTTCTCCAGCGCAAAGACCGATCCATGTAATCATAAGTTTTATTCTTTCAGAATATTTTTAATACTTTTTCCTGCGCATGATTCTTCATGAACCGGCCGGAGAGCCGCTAAAAGTTCGGTCAAAGCATGCTGCTTGGCCGGGGGCAGACGATTAAAGTAGCTTTGCAAGAATTTGAGCCGCGTTCTTTGAAGGTTGCCCATAAGCTTTTTTCCACTCGTCGTAATGGAAACTAAAATCGTCCGTCTATCCTCGGTCCCTCGCATACGTGTCACGAGTCCTCGTGAAACAAGCCTGTCGATATTATTTGTGAACGAAGGTTTAGAAAGAGGGTAATGTTCAGCAAAGAAGAACATGGGCAATGCCGTGTCATGACTCAATTCGAAGAGAATAAAATACTGGGCAAGGTTGATCTTGTAGCTTGCCAGTATTTTCAACCCGTGCGCCAACAAATAACGCATGAAGAACGTCAGGTTTTCTTCAAAGGCTTGAAAATCATGCTGATTGGCATATCTGGCTTTCACGACTTAATTGTTCCTTCGCCGGTAGTTTGAGTATTTTTTGTTTTGCGCCCAAAGAAACGGGATATCAAAACGAAAAATAATGGAATAAACACCAGATCAATAAAGGTTGCCGAGATCATACCCCCTGTCACGGCTGTGCCGATGGCGTTCATCGCGCCCGCGCCTGCCCCGGAAGCCAGAGCGAGCGGCAGCGTCCCAAAGAAAAACGCGAGAGATGTCATGATAACCGGACGGAAGCGGATCTTTACAGCAGCGAGAGTCGCCTCCACCAGGCCGAGCCCCTGCTGCATCTGCTCTTTGATGAACTGAATGATAAGAATGGCGTTTTTTGTAGAAAGTCCCATGGTTGTAAGGAAACCAATCTGGAAGTAAACGTCGTTAGTCAGGCCTCTCAGGGAAGTCGCAAATAAAGCGCCGAATACTCCGAGCGGCAGCATCAGGAGATTCACGAACGGAATACTCCAACTCTCATATAAGGCCGCTACGCAAAGGAAGATCACGAGAATGGAGAACGCGTAAAGAATTGGTCCCTGAGCCGTGGCCATCCTTTCCTGATACGACAGACCTGCCCAATCATAGCCGAATCCTTTGGGCAGTTTTCCGGAAAGTTCTTCCATGGCCTGCATCGCCTCACCGGAACTTTTGCCTGGCGCAGGCTCTCCCCAGATGTTCATGGATGAAAATCCGTTAAAGCGTTCGAGGCGGGGAGCGCCCGAGGCCCAGCGCGTCGATGCAAAAGATGCAAAGGGAACCATCTGCCCTGAAATGTTGCGGACATAAATTTTTTCGAGATCATCCGGCAGCATGCGGTAAGGAGTATCCGCTTGAATGTACACGCGTTTCACGCGCCCGCCTTGGATGAAATCATTGACATAGGCCCCGCCAAAAGCTGCCGAGAGTGTGCTATGGATCGAAGCGATCGGAATTCCCAACATGCCCGCTTTTTCCCAATCCACATCGATTCGAAATTGAGGGACATCCTCCATACCGTTCGGGCGCACTTTCGTAAGCCGCTTATCCTGAGCTGCCATGCCGAGCAGTTGATTCCGGGCATTCATCAAAGCCTCATGTCCCAATCCGCCTCTGTCGATTAACTGGAAGTCAAAGCCTCGGCCAAAGCCAAGTTCAAGGACGGCAGGCGGAGGAAAAACAAAAGCAATGGCCTCGCGAATCGCTGAAAATGCTCCCATTGCTCTTCCCGCCACGGCCTTTGCCGATAATTCTTTGCGCCCGCGCTCTTTCCAGTCCTTGAGTTTGACAAAGACCATCGCGTTATTCTGCGCTCTGCCCGAAAAACCGTTACCCACTATTGCCATAGAAGATTCCACGGCATCTTTTTCATTTTGCTCAAAATGTTGTTGGACCCTGTCCGTAACCGCTTTCGTTTGTTCCAAAGTCGAGCCGGTCGGCATTACAATCTGCGCAAGCAGGATTCCCTGGTCCTCGTCCGGTAAATAGCCGGTGGGAAGACGGAAAAAGAGGAATGCGATCACGCCTATGATGCCTGTGTACAGTATGATATAACGCAGTTTATGCGCCAAGGAGTGGTCTACAATCGCGATGTAGCGTTCACGAATCCGGAAGAAAAAGCGGTCGAATTTCATAAAAAAGGGACGTAGGAACCAAATCGCATTTTCTGCCGGTTCATGCCCTTTTGGCACCGGTCTCAGCAGCGCTGCGCAGAGAACCGGTGTCAGAATCAAGGCGACTACCACCGAGAGCATCATCGAGGCAATAATCGTCACGGAGAACTGGCGGTAAATGACTCCCGTTGAACCCGGGAAAAAAGCCATGGGACCAAAAACGGCGGAAAGCACCAAGCCGATACCGATCAGAGCGCTTGTGATCTGCTCCATTGATTTGGCGGTGGCATCCCGTGGCGAAAGACCTTCCTCCGACATCAGGCGTTCTACGTTTTCAACCACTACGATCGCATCATCTACAAGGAGCCCGATTGCCAAGACCATGGCGAACATCGTCAGCATGTTGATCGAAAACCCGAAGAGTCCCAGTACAGCGAAAGTGCCCAAAAGGACGACCGGCACGGCAATCGTGGGAATTAACGTTGCCCGAATATTTCCCATAAACAGATACATAACAAGGAACACCAGCAAGATGGCCTCGAAGAGAGTTTTGACAACCTCATGAATCGCCACCTCAACAAAGGGAGTTGTGTCATAAGGATAAACCACCTTCATGCCATGCGGAAAATAGCGGCTCATCTCTTCGAGTTTCGCCTTGACTGCCTCTGCTGTATCGAGCGCGTTTGCGCCAGGGGCCTGCCTTACCGCCATAGCGGCAGCCGGTTTGCCGTTATATACATTGACGATATCGTAGAACTCGGTGCCGAGTTCAGTTCCGCCGACATCCCTGATGCGAATAATCGATCCGTCCGGATTGGTTCGGACCGGAATGGAGGCAAATTCCTCGGGGGTCTGCAGCAAATTTTGAATAATGATGGAGACGTTAAGCCGCTGGCCTTCAACAGCTGGAAGTCCGCCGAACTGACCGGCCGACACTTCTACGTTATAGGTATCCAAAGCATGGACAACGTCTTGAACCGTAAGACCGTATTCTATCAGCTTATCGGGATTGATCCAGATGCGCATCGCATACTGGGTCCCGAAAGTCTCAACCTCTCCGACTCCCGGCACGCGCGCCAGCACCTTTTCAAGATTTGATTGAGCATAGTCACGCAGCGCATGGTCATCCATACTGCCATCTTCCGAGACAAGGCCGATAATGATGAGATAATTCCTCGTCGATTTGCTTACCGTCACCCCCGAACGCTGCACCACTTCAGGAAGGCTTGCCATAGCCAGCTGGAGTTTATTCTGCACCTTGGCCCAGGCCAAATCCGGATCTGTTCCTGGCTTGAACGTGAGTTCTATGCGTGAGGCGCCAGCCGAATCGCTTGTGGCAGACATGTACAACATCTCTTCGAAGCCCGTCATTTTTTGTTCGATGATCTGGGTTATGGTATTTTCTACGGTTTCGGCTGAAGCGCCCGGATAAAAACTCGTGATGGCAATGGAAGGCGGGGCAATGGGGGGATATTGCGATATCGGAAGCTGGTAAATAGCCAGTAAGCCCAAGACCATCAAAATGATGGCAATCACCCACGCAAAAACCGGCCGGTCAAGAAAGAATTTCGATAGCATGTATTTCCCTTAATTTATCTATGGCGTAGTCTATAGAAATAAAGTTTAAATTACCCAGAGTTGGTTTGTTCCTGAGCGATCGCAACTTCGGAGCCGTCGCGGATCTTCAGATGGCCGGCTGTCACCACAACTTCGCCGCCCTCGAGCCCTTTGGTAATTTGAACTCTTCCAATTTCCCGCATGCCGGTCTCAATACTCCGCCTTTGTGCTTTACCGTCTTTGACAACGAAAACAGAGGGCTTGCCGCTCTCGTAAGCAATGGCCGCCTCAGGAATCATCACGGCATTCTCGAAAACTCGCGTGACGAGTTCAACACGTGCAAACATTCCGGGCTTCAACCGGTATTCGGGGTTAGGAACTTCGATTTCAACGGGCGCTGTTCGGGTTTGAAGATCCACAATTGGGCTCACTTTAATGACTTTTCCTTCGAATATATCTTTTGGAAAAGCATCCGCATAAACATGGGCGGTTTGGTCTTCCTTCACATCGGGCAAATCTTGTTCGGGCACCTGTATCAAAATACGCACTTGACGCATATCCACAACAAGCGCTACAGGCGTACTCAACTGGATATCCGCACCCGCATCCAAATAAGTACGTCCCACGACCCCATCAAGCGTCGTTTTTACCGGAGCCTCCTGGTATTTGAATCCGACTTCATCACGGTCGAGCAAAGCTACGGTGTCGTCTTTTTTTACCGCCTGCCCTTCTTTCACCACATATTTGATCAGCTTTCCGGCTACCTTAGAATACAAAGTTGCTTCATCCTGCGCCTTGATATTGCCGACAACTTTTAAAATATGTTCTAACTTTTCCGGTTGCACTTTAATCGCATCGACAGGCACGCCTGGCGGCATTTTCCCATTGTGTTTACCGCATCCAGAAGCCAAAACTAAACATAGCAATGGAAAAATCAAAATGGAAACATTTGTTTGATTTTTTAACTTTCTTTTCACAAAAAGACTCCTCATTTTCTTTGCGGCTCTATATAAGATTGCCCGAACAGTCCGGCCTGCTTCAAAAGGTTAAGAAGAGAAAGCTGATAAGCATATTGTTCCGTTACGGCGATGGTTTTTGCATTGGTGAGCTCCGCAAAAGCATCGATCACATCAAGACTGGAGGATTGTCCGGATTCATAGCGGCTGAGAATCACATCGTAATTTTCCTGGGAAAGCTCTTTTTCTTTGAGAACCGCGTTCAGATTGACTTTGGTGGTCTGTGCCGCCCGCCAGGCTTCTTCGACCTGAAGCGCAATGTCTTTTCGAAGCCTTTCGAGTCGCAGCCGAAGCTGTTTGAGTTCGTATCTTTGTTCACTCACATTTAGCGCTCGCTCTCCTTTTTCAAAAAAAGGAAATGTAAACTGAAATCCGGCTGTCCAGAAATTGTTCTGCCGCGAAAAACTTTCGGGTTCGAGCCAGGATTGTTCAAATATCAAGTCGGCATTGGGAAGAAACGCAGCCCATTTCTGCCTGACTTCCCATTTTTTGGCATCTACTTGTTCTTTTAAGCTCCTGAGGTCATTGCGATGATTTCCGGCAATCTCGATATATTTTTGAAGCTCATCATTTTCTTCGAGTCTGACGGTTGGGTCAGATTCAGGTTCAACCAAACGGGCCTCTTTGATTTCCGGAACCGGCATACCAATGAAGCTGGCCAGCGTACTGCCCGCAAGTTCCCGGTTATTACGGCTTTCCGTTAAAGTTCTCTCGGCACGGCTCACTTCAACCTGGGCGCGCAGAAAATCATTTTTGGGTGCTTGTCCCGCCTCGTAACGTTCAGACAAAATCCTAAGCTGCTCCTGTGCCAGCCTCAGAGATTCCTCGGCAACATCAACCAGCTTTTGATTTTGCAGAAGCGAAAAATAGGCCTGTGCCACATTGAACAAAACGCGGCGAATTTCGAAATATTTGCTTTCGGATGAGGCTTCCGAAAGGTTTCTTGCGCGTATGTAGGCCGGGAGCGTCTGTCCGTTAAATAACGGCTGCCTGACGGTAATGTCAGCCTCCTTCAGGGGGTCTGCAACAATAACAGATTGTGCAAACGCAATTTGCTCTTTTGGATAGGTAACGCCCGCGCTTCCGGTCACGGTAGGGAGAATTGCGGAAAAAGCGCGCCAGGGCAAGAGCCCCTGCTCTTTCTCACTAAAAATTGCGATTTGAACCTCTTCATGATTTTTGAAAGCAAGCTGAAACGACTCTTCAAGCGTCAAGGAGGGGGTTTGACTATCGACGTTCTGAGCGGCCTTCAAATCCCCGGGGCCCGGTGCAGATAAGGAGCCGTTTTGGGCAAACGCTTCACAGTGCATAAAAAAACCCGCCACGCTCAAGCACAAAAAAGCTCCCAAGAAACGCTTTTGTCCTTTCAAAAAGCCTGCTCCAATATAGTTTTTCTGACAGTCTTTCATTGAGGCCCCTTTTTATGGACAGCCTGCATTCCACGATCTTTCCGCTCCGATAACAAAACGCCTCCGCGAGCCACATTTTCATCCGCATTCTCTCGGATGATCACGACCACATCTTCAACTTTCCAGTCATAAACATGAGCCGCGAGCGGGGCCAGTTTCTGAACCAGTTCCTTTTTACCCTCCAAACTTAATCGGGGGCCTTCAATGATGACGGTCGGCATAACGGTTTTCCTGAGAAGGGGTGGAGGAAAGATCTTTTACAAGCTTTTCGATAAGTTCCATATACTGCATGCGGTCTTCGGAACCTAACCGGCCGAATAATCGCATAATTCCCTTGCGCTTTTGCTTGTATATTTCCTGCAAAATTTTCTTACCTTTGGAAGTGATGGATATTAGCACGACCCGCCGGTCGGTCTCGCTCCGGACGCGCTTTACAAGCTGGTGCTTGACCATGCGGTCAACAAGGCCTGTCGCGGACGAAAACTTAAGTTTCATGTACGCGGCGAGTTCGTTCATCTGGGCAGACTTTCCATCTTTCAGAAAATCCAAGACCCAGACCTGCGGAACCGTAATCACTCCTTCGGTCAGATAATTAGTCTCATACTGCGAGATCTCCCGCATCAGCTGCGGGAACAGCTCAATCATCCGGTCTCCAAAAGCTTCCAGGGTAAACAATTTCATAAATCTCCCCATATATTTTATTATACGAATATTTCGTTATACGAAATATAACACTCCTGATCATAAAAAGCAACAGGTTTTTATCGCACGCAATCCTTTAGCGAATCCTAACAAATCATCTTAATTCTTTTTCTAAGACCCTACATCTGCGATGACGGCCGCCAACCCATTTCACGGGGATAGAATTTTTCTTCAAGAAGAATCCAAAGATGATCTTATCGAGGAAATGCTCAGGCTACGTGAGGCGCTGAAACAAGTTGAACAGGAAAATGAAGATCTCCTTCAGAAGATCGAATCAGCCGCAGTGAGAGAGCCGAGAAAGAAACGCAAAAAACGTTGAAAAAAATTAGTAACCTGTCCAGCACCGAAGTGACTGACCATGTGATAGGTCAAAAGCTTGATCGGTGTCCAGATTGCGGTTAAACGACTCTCAATCTTCAATCATTTTCCAGGTCAATGAGCAAATTAAACATGGTGGTATGAGCTGGTGGTATCGAAACCACGAGCTTTCACAATAAAATCGTGAAGACTCAAGAGGAAATAGGCCTAAGCCACACACTATGTGAGAAATTACGATCCAAATGTAAAACAGGAAAAAAAGACTAAAATTAAAATTTTAGGTGAAGATCAAACTATTTTCGTGATTTTCTACCAAAACACCCTGTTTTTGCACCTTTATATAGGGAGCACTTGTTGTTTTTTTAAGTGATTACCTAAAAAGTCTCAGAAAAAATGTATAAAAAATATTTTTCCATCTGTTAATTGAATTTTCTTGTCGTCGAAAGTGCTGTTTTTGCACAACATCAATGGGAGGACTTTTAGGGTTTTAGGTGATTGAGAACGGAGGGTTGGGATTCAAACTATTTTTAGGTGGAATTGAAAATATTTTCGCAAATCTCTGCGAGACCCCCATTTTTGGCCCCCTATATATGGGGGGACTTGTTGGTTTTTTAGGTGAAGGGGCATGAAAAATATTTTTTATCTGGAATTTTGGATTTCTTTGTTACGAAATGCCTGTTTTTGCACAACATCAATGAGAGGTGTTTTTGTTCTTTGGTGCACTTTTGGTTGGGGAAAGTGGTTGGGAAATTGAGTTTCCCTAAGCAATTTTTTGTAAGCGCTTTCACTGCCTCGCAATTCGGCGCATTTTCTTTTCCCGACTACTCACTCTCTTCCATGGTTTATTTTGGATTGAGTTTGTGAGATTGAGTAGTCGGGAAAAGTTTGTATCTAGTGCTCGTCAGTGAAAGTAATTCTTTTAGAAAGGAGTATTTTTATCATGCAGTTAAATTCGAGAGATAGTGAGCTCTTGATGTGGTTAGTCCACATGAAGTTTATGACGTTGGATCAGATTGGGAGGGTGTTCTTTGAAGATTGCAATCCTAAGAGAGCTTGTTATAGAAGAATCTTGAAATTGATGAAAGCGGGATACATTGCCAAGAAAAAGGTCTACACCGAAGCAAGGGATATCTATATTCCAACCCAGAAATCGTTTTTACTGCTCAGGTCTCAGGGTTCAAAATACGCGCTCAAGATATCAAGGGATAGAGCATTTGCTAATTTTGGGCATGACAAGGCGTTAACCGACATCCGGGTTCTCTTTTACGAATTGGGGGTTGAGACTTGGTTTCCAGAACGTGTGATCCGCTCATTCAGGCCCAGAGGCTCTGTGCCGGATGCGTTTTTGATGACTCAAAAGGCTCTCTATGCCATTGAATACGAACGGACAGAAAAAAGACTGGCCAGATACAAGAGTATTTTTAGCCAATACGATGACAGCGATAAGTTTGACGCGGTGCTTTATATCTGCCGCTCGGAGTCGTTTATTTCAAGAGTGAGAAAGAAGCATGACCCCACAAACCGTTTTTTCTTCATCACGTTTGAGGCTTTGATGAAGGATAGAAAAGATGCAGTTTTCTTTTCAGGTTCAGACGGGCTTCCCGTGAAACAATTGATTAGAGAATCCACCAAGACAGATTTGAAGGAAATTGATCCTGCGTGGTTTGAGGATTTCTTTGTTCCTAAGGACAAAAATAAGTGGAAACCGAGCAAGCCGTATATTTCGATTCCGAAGCCCCATAACTCCGACGAAGATCACGACGATTTTCTAGACCCATATTCCAGCGGGGGCGAAGAAGAAGTCGATGCCAATATGAGCCCAATTGACGGTCAGGGGGATGACGATTCCAATGATTAAAATTAATAAACCAGAAAGGAGGTCCTCTATCTGAAAAATAAGTTAGGTCAAATACAAATTCAAAACAAAACACCCGTCGAAGATAACGAACAAAAATACCGGCTGCGCCGATTTTTTACGATTTTGCTTCAAGCAGATCGCGCTCGTTTGCAACAAACATTAAAACAAAAAGAGATCGAACAAGATAACAAAAACGCAAGAAGACCCATGTAATTATTGCAGGTAATTCTGATAATTTTATGTATAATATTGCCCATTCATTCAAGACGGAGATAAATGAACAATTCAAGCGATAAAAAACAAATCCAAGTAGCCCTTTACACGCGCGTGAGCACAGAAGATCAGGCGCGGGAAGGCTATTCTCTGGATATCCAGCGAGATTCTCTTATCGAATTTTCTAAGAAGCAAGATTGGCAAATTCATTTTCTGGACGACAAGAATAAAATTTACGAAGACGATGGTTATAGCGGTTATTCACTTGACCGCCCTGCTCTCAATCAACTTTTGGAAGACGCGAGAGCAAGGAAGTTTGATTTAGTTTTAGTTTATAAACTAGACCGTTTTAGCCGCCGTCTGAAAGACCTTTTGAACCTCTTGGATGAACTCGAAAATCTTGATATTGAATTTAAATCCGCAACAGAGCCCTATGATACTACCTCAAGCTCCGGCAAACTCATGCTTCAACAGCTTGGAAGTTTTGCCGAATTTGAGCGAAACCGGATTATTGAACGCGTGTTCCCAGGAATGGTCCGCGGCGTGCAAGAAGGACATTGGCAAGGCGCCCGTTATGCACCTTACGGTTACCATTACGATAAAACGACAAAACGTCTTGAAATCGTTGAAGAAGAAGCAAAACTCGTCAAAGAAATCTTCGAGAAGTATCTTTCAGGCCTTTCCACACAGAAAATTGGCGGTGAACTTTACAAACGTGAAATTAAAACTCGATCAGGCGGTTTGTTCAATAGTTCTCTCGTTCGGAAGATGCTTCGAAATAAGATTTACATTGGAAAACTAGTTTGGAATGCTCACCATTACGACCGAAAACAAAAAACGCTTCATGGTTATCGCTATGTCAAGAATGACCCGTCCAAAATCATCGAAGCCACTGGAAATCATTGGGCGATTGTTTCTGAAGAAATTTTTTATCAAGTTCAAGCACTCTTAGACCAAAATCGAAAAGGACGATTTGTGCGTCGACGCGTCCGCGACTATCCGCTATCCGGTGTAATCACCTGCGCCAAGTGCGGAAACCGCTACAATGGCATTTCCAATGTTAAAAATCACAGAACCGGCGAAAAGAGACCTTATTACCGCTGTTCTGGCAGAGCCCTTTACAATATCAAATGCCACAACGGTGACGTGCGGTCAGAGATATTGGAATCACAGGTTTTTGAAGTTCTGGATGTCCTTTTTTCGGCTAAGGAAGTTACTACGGAACGGCTTCGGAATCTTGTAGCAGACCAATATCGAAATAGAGCGACTGGTGAAGCAACGTACGAACTTGAAGCAATGCGAAAAGATTTGCAAGCATACCTTCAAAAACAAAGCGACCTCACGGATGTTTATTTGGAAGGAACCATTAATCGCGGCATCTTCAAGCAAAAAATGCAAAAACTGCGCAATGAGGAGGGTGAACTTCGCATTAAGGTCGAACGCATGGAACTCCGGCTAGTCGAAAAAGAAAAGTCCAAAGAATATGTCAAAAAAGCGCAAGAAATCGTAAAATCTACGCAATCTGTAAAAGAAAATCTACATCCGGCCAGCCGAAAAGAATTCTTAATGCTCATTTTTAAAAGGCTTCCAGTGGAAAATCGATCAATCGAAAAGTTTGAACTTTATGAACCTTTTCGCTCCATGTATCAAAATGCGTTAGCCAACCGAAGAGCAAACGAGAAAACCGGCAGAAAGGAGGAAACTTGGAACAGGAAAAGCAAGAAACACGGCCATCTACTGATAAAAAACCAGTCGTGTTTATTAAGACCTTCGGATGTCAGATGAACTTTTATGATTCTGACGTCGCCTTGGGCACGCTTGAGAATGCCGGCTTTCAGATCATTAAAGAAACTGCCAACCCCTATCAAGATTCGGATGTCTTCATATTAAATACCTGCTCGGTTCGCGAACATGCGGAAACCCGCGTTTATGGCCATCTCTATGAGCTCCGCGATTTTAAAGCCGAACAAAAACCCGATCTGATCGTCGGCCTCATGGGCTGCATGGCGGAAGAACATAAAGAAAAGTTATTTAAAAAATTTCCTCATCTTGATTTTCTCTGCGGAACTCGGAATATTAAAGAGCTTCCGGAAATCGTGGAAACTGTCCGAAAAACCCGCCAACAAACCGCGCGCATCAAAAAAGAAGGTCTGGGGATTGAATATTCGGAGCTCACCAAATATGGCGATGGAATCAATGCCTGGCTTCCGATCATGACAGGATGCAACAAAGTTTGCACTTACTGCATAGTCCCAACAACGCGCGGGCCTGAAGTATCGATGCCAGCTCGGGAGGTTTATAGAGAAGCGGTCCGGCTTGCCGAACAAGGCTATAAACAAATTACGCTCCTGGGACAAAACGTGAATTCATACGGCAAGGATTTGCCGAACAGTCCGGCTTTTCCCGAACTTCTCCGCATGCTGAATGATATTGAAGGAATCGAATTGATTTCATTCACAACGTCGCATCCGGAAGATGCGCACGAAGAACTGTTTCAAGCCATCCGCGACTGCAAAAAAGTTTCTAGACGCTTTCACCTTCCCCTGCAATCGGGTTCGGACGCAATTTTAAAACGAATGAAACGGCTTCACCGGTACGCGGAATTTAAAGCCAAAGTCGACCGCTTTCGCGAACTTGTTCCCGATATTTCACTCACAACCGACATTATTGTCGGCTTTTGCGGTGAAACGGAAGAAGATTTTGAAGCCACCAAACGCGCAGTGCGTGAAATCGAGTTTGACGGCGCTTTTATTTTTCAATATTCACCGCGCCCCGGAACCCCGGCTTATAAATTGAGAGATGACGTGCCGAAAGATATTAAAAATAAGCGAAATGTCGAATTACTGGCAATTCAGGATGAGATCACGAAAAAGCATTACGAGCAGCTGATCGGGTCCCGAGAAAGCGTACTGGTCAGTCACATCAGCCGAAAAGACGAACTCCAGATGATTGGCCAGACCCAGCACGAGCGCCACGTGGTTTTTAACGGCGCATCAGAGCTGGCCGGCACACGGCAGCACATCCAAATCAGATCCGTCCGGAATAAAACTTTGATCGGCGAACTCATTGCGGCTGCTTGATGAAACGCAAATCCAAGCCGGCTGCGCTTTCGGCAAGCACAATCATGAAATTGGACCAAATAACCTCCGCGCAATTTAAAATTCCGACGCTTTTGTTAATGGAAAATGCGGGGCGTTCCGTTGCTGAGGAGGCGAAAAAAATAATGAGCAAGAAAGGCTCTGTGCTGATCTTGTGCGGCTCCGGCAACAATGGCGGTGATGGCTTTGCCGCTGCACGCCACTTGACCAATGCCGGGGTTTCGGTCAACATCTGGATCATCGGAAGGCCGGAGCGGTTTAAGCCGGATACGGTCGCCAATTATCAAATGATGACGGCGATGGGTATTCCGTTCAAATTATTTGATGCGGATTTGATGAAAAATTTTATGAAAGACTTAAAATCTTCCAAGCTCATTATTGATGCGCTTTTTGGTGTGGGGTTGAGCAGAAATCTGGAAGAGCCTTATATTTCGTTGGTTGATCTTGTGAATAAAGCAAAAAAACGCGTCTTATCCATTGATCTACCTTCCGGCCTTCATGCCGACACCGGTAATGTGATGGGAAAATGCATCCGCGCGCACACAACGGTTACGCTGGCAGCCCTCAAGCCGGGTTTGTATGTCAATGAAGGCCCTGCGCATGCCGGAAAAATCAAAATTGCCGATATCTCGATTCCAAAAGTTTTAATTGAAAAGGCGCTTCATGGAAAAATTTGATATTGCCGTCATCGGCGCAGGCCCCGGCGGCACTGCAGCAGCTTTGGCCGCACGGCGCGAAGGCCTCAGGGTTGCTCTGATCGAAAAAGACCAAGTGGGCGGCATTTGCCTTAATTGGGGCTGCATCCCGTCGAAAGCTTTGCTTGCTTCGGCCAAGCTTTTCTCCAAGATGAGAAAGTCCGATACTTTTGGAATCGACAATACGCTCCAGCCGGTCCCCGACATCCGGAGAATCATCAAGCAGAAAAATGAAATTGTCCTGTCGCTCAGGCAAAACATCGAGCGGCAGCTTGCGCAGGCCAAAGTTTCTTTAATCAAAGGCACGGCACGGCTTAAAGACGCTGGCCAAATTGAAATCAAGTCGGATTCCGGCACGTCACAAATTGAATCGGCGAACATTATCCTCGCAACCGGCTCCGCTCCCCGGCCGCTGGCAGGCATTCCGTTTAACGGAAAAACCATTTTATCGTCGGATGATTTACTCGCGCTTGAAGAACTCCCGAAATCGATTATTTTAATCGGCGGCGGCGCGATTGGCGTTGAATTTGCATCCTTTTATTCCGCGCTTGGCACGCAAGTTACAATCTTAGAAGCCCTGGACCGGATTCTCCCCCTTGAAGATTCGGAGGTCAGCAAACGTATCGAAATGATTTTTAAGAAAAGCGGAATTCAAATTCAGACAAACGCTCAAGTCCTCAAAATTCAACCGGAGGGGCCGCTTGTACGCGTCACAACCGCGCACGGTGAATTAAAGGGCGAAAAAGTTGCGGTTTTGATCGGACGGACGCCGCGCTTAGACCATTTAGGCTTACAGGAATTGGGAATTGAGTTTTCAGGGCCATCCGTCAAAGTAAATGATTATCTTCAGACCAACCTTAGGTTGGTTTATGCCATCGGTGATTTGATTCCGGCACCAAAATTGGCACATGCGTCTATCTATGAAGCCGAACTGATTGTCAAAAACCTGAAATCAAATCAAAAAGAAAAAGCGGATTTCAATCTCATCCCCAATGCCATTTTTTCAGATCCGACGGTTGCGTCGATCGGCCTGACCGAGGAAAAAGCGGGCGGCGGCGCAAAAACTTACAAATTGTTGCTCGGCTCAAACGGAAAATCATGGGCAGAACGTGAAATGGACGGATTTGTAAAATTAGTGGCGGATGTTAAAACACAAAAAATTCTCGGCGTTCATCTTGTCGGCGGAAATGGAACGGAATTAATCGGATTTTTCTCAATGTTGATCAAAAAAGGTGTCACGCTTCAAGATTTAAGCGAAACCGTTTTTCCGCACCCAACCTCAAGCGAAACACTTTCCCAGGTCGCCTCAGCCCTTCGGGAAATGTTAAAAGACGGAAAACTTTAAATAGCGGCGCGGCTGCTTCTTGAAATCCTGCACCAGGTTTTTGATTTCATCGGCAATCTCAACAATCCGCGTATAGAGTTGTTCATCATGCACAAACCGGCCGATCGTGCCTTTCTGTTCGTTAATTGCCACTAAGAGCGTTTCGGATTCCTGCAGTACAGAATGGGCCTGCGAAATGGTTTCATCAAAATCCGTCACCGTTTTTCCGACGATCGGCTGCCCTTCCGGAAGCATCGGCGATTCATCGCTTCCCATTGAAATTTCAATATAGCGGTCACCCAGCATGCCTTGCGTCCGGATGCTCGGCACCGAATCCTCTTTAATCCGGCCGCGCACATCCTGCCGGATCTCCATCGTCACTTCGATTTGTTTTGATGTCCAGACCTCGTCAAAACGGATGCCGGTCACTTTCCCGATTGTCATACCGCCGATCGTAACGGGGCATCCGGTTTTCAGGCCGCCAACATCGAACATTTTGGCATTTACAATCGATCGCTTCGCGAATAAAAGCCCCTTATCGCCGCCTGCGAAAATAATTCCCGTAATCACCGCGCCAATGGCAATGAGAGACATGAGGCCTACCCGGAAACTGTTCATTTTGTTACGCTTATCGTGCTGATCCATTTTGCTGTCTCCTTGTTTACAGTTCGGCTTTCAAACAATTCTCGGGATCCAAAAACAAGCGGATCCGCTTATCTTTTTCGTGCTGAATATCTTTCGGGGTCCCCTCAAAAATAAATTTTCCTTCATGCACCATTACAATGGAATCTGCCACCAGCAGCGCACTCTTCACATCATGCGTGACGATGACGATGGATGCCTTTCCTGTTTTTTTAAGGCGCATCACCAGCTGCTCAATGTTATAAGTGTTGAGCGGGTCAAGGCCTGCCGTCGGCTCATCGAACAAAAATATTTCAGGATTTGGCGCAAGGCCGCGCGCAATCGCCACCCGCTTCTTCATGCCGCCCGAAAGCTGTGCGGGGTTCAATTTTTTAGCGTTCTTCAAGCCAACGAAATCCAAAACTTCGTTCACGCGCTCATCGATTTCAGACGGAGTCCCCATGTTGAACTCCCGAAGGCGGAAGCTGACATTTTCACCAACACTCATTGAGTCAAAAAGCGCGCCACCCTGAAACACCATCGCAACCCGCCGGCGAACCCGTACAAGCTGCTGTTCGCTTAGATCCGTAATATCTTCGCCAAAAATACGGACTCGGCCCGTTTTCGGCTTTAATATTCCGAGAATCGCCTTCAAAATCGTGCTTTTCCCGACGCCGCTCGGGCCCAAGATGACTTTGGTTTCGCCCGGCTTAATCTTGAGCGTCACTTCCCGCAAAACATCGTCGCCGCCGTAACTGAGTGTTACGTTTTCCATTTCAACGGCTAAATTCTCTGGGACTTTGGTCATATCGGTAATCCTAATTTACCGATCAGAAAATTAGGATGACCGTGACTTTGATGAATAACCAAACAACCTGCAATGAAAGCCATGGTCACCACCACGTCACAATGAAAATTTTGGTTAACAAAAAGTCGACGGCCAGAATGGAAATCGATGCCAGCACAACGGCCCGTGTGGTCGCTTCGCCGACACCGGTGGCGCCGAAACTTGTCTTCATTCCGGAATAACACGCAACAATTCCGATGATAAACCCGAATGTGAGAGATTTTACAAGGCCGCCCAAAATATAGGCCGGGGTCAAGACGCTCAAGACAGTATCCCAATAAAAAAATGAAGAAATCTGGATCACCGTTAGGGCAACCAGCCATCCTCCCACAAAAGCCACCAGGTCACAGATCGTGGTCAAAACCGGCATCATGAGCGTGCAAGCCACAAGACGCGGCTCTACGAGCTTTTTAACGGGATCACTTCCTTCTGCCCGCAGCGCATCGATTTGTTCGCCAATCGCCATCGACGCCAGCTCGGCTGCAATCGCAGAGCCGCCGCGCGCGGCAACCATCATTGAAGACAAAACAGGGCCCAATTCGCGGATCACGGTCGTTCCGATCGCGCGGCCGATATAGCTTGTGGCACCGATGTTTCGAAGCTCGACAATACTTTGAAGCGCGAGCACAAGACCCATAAAAAGGCCTGTCAGTGTCACAATCGGCAGTGAACCAACGCCGATGTCGTTCATCTGGCATTGCGTAATGGTGCGCTTGTAAGGCGGTGTGAGAGCAGAAACGAGAGCCGTCTTGGTGAATAAAGTTATTTCACCGAGCTCTGTCAGCAATTTGTGGACTGTGTTAAGAGGTCCCTGTACCAGGTAAAGTGCGGCTTTTTTCATGGTAATTTGGCATCAGTATTTCATTATGTATCGCCAAATTGGCCAAAAGACTTAAAGGAAGAGCTAAGAGGAATTACTTGCGGGGCTTACCGCTCCGGCGCTCAATCGGAACGTAATCACGGATCGTCGAACCGGTATAAACTTGGCGCGGGCGCCCGATTTTTGTATCTGAGGATTCCATCATTTCTTTCCAATGCGCAATCCAGCCCGGAAGGCGGCCGATCGCAAACATTACCGTAAACATATCAACCGGAATGCCGAGCGCGCGGTAAATAATGCCGCTATAGAAATCCACATTGGGATATAGCTTGCGCTCCGCAAAATAACTATCCTTGAGAGCCGCATCTTCGAGCTGCATGGCGATATCTAAAAGCGGATCTTTGATTTGCATTTTATGAAGGAGCTTGTCAGCCATTTTCTTGATCACTTTCGCGCGCGGGTCAAAATTTTTGTAAACCCGGTGCCCAAAACCCATCAAACGAAACGTTGAATTTTTATCTTTGGCCATTTCAAGGCACTTTTTAATATCGCCGCCGTCTTTTTGAATAACTTGCAGCATTTCAATCACGGCCTGGTTGGCGCCGCCATGCAAAGGGCCCCACAATGCGCAAATACCGGCCGAAATGGAAGCGAAAATATTTGCCTGGCTGCTTCCGGCCAGCCGGACGGTCGATGTGCTGCAATTCTGTTCGTGATCGGCATGCAAGATGAGCAATAAATTTAACGCTTCGACAAGCATTTCATCAATCACATATTCGCGGTTTGGAACCGCAAACATCATGTTGAGGAAATTGGCGCAATACGTCAGTTTATCCTGCGGATACACAAAGGGCTGTCCTATCGATTTTTTATAAGAAAATGCAGCGATTGTGCGTACTTTGGCAATGAGGCGGGTTGCAGTTACATTAAACTCTTCCCGGCTGTGATTCTTACTAAGCGTCTCGGGGTAATACGCAGAAAGCGAGCAAACCATCGCAGAAAGCATCGCCATCGGATGCGCCGAGCTCGGATATCCGTCAAAAAAGCGCTTCATATCCTCATGGATCATAGAATGACGGGTCAAAAGACTCCTAAAATCATTCAGTTCTGCCTGGGTCGGAAGCTCGCCGTGGATTAAGAGATAAGCCACTTCAACAAATGTAGCCTTTTCGGCAAGCTGCTCAATGGGAATGCCGCGATAACGCAAAATGCCTTTATCGCCGTCGATAAATGTTACCGCACTCGTGCAGGACCCGGTGTTCATATAACCGTGATCCATCGTGATATAGGAAGTCTTGGCTCTGAGCTCGGTAATGTCGATCGCCCGCTCTTTCTCGACGCCTTCAATGATCGGCATCTCAAGAGTTGTTTCGGGTAAAACTAATTTTGCCTTTTGTCCGGTTTGGAAATTTTTCGGCTCGCTCATGTTCGACACTCTAAAAGAATACAGATAATAAGTCAAGCATAAAACAAGTCAAAAACGCGTTTTTGGGAAAATTATGGGACTGATTTTAAAATTTGGCGGACCGTATCCAAAAATTCGGACTTTTTAACCATCGAAGATTTCCGGTCGAAACGGGTTTTCACTTCCAGTTCGCCCTTTGCCAAATTTCGTTCACTCACAACCACCTGAACCGGGATTCCGACAAGGTCCGCATCGTTAAATTTAACGCCTGCGCGCTCATCCCGGTCGTCATACAAAACACTGAGCGATTCTTTTTCAAGAAAACTGAGCAACTCTTCGGCAACTTTGGCGGAATTTTCATCTTGCTGGTTAACAGTAATGATTTCAATGTCAAACGGCGCAATGGCTTTTGGCCATACAATTCCCTTCTCGTCATGATGTTGATCAACGGATGCGGCCATGATACGGTTAACACCAATACCGTAGCAGCCCATGATCATGGGTTTTTCTTCGCCTTTTTCATCTTTGAAATTGGCCGAAAGCGCCTTGCTGTAGCGAATACCCAGCTTGAATGTGTGGCCGATTTCCATCGCGGTTACCAATTCATAAGAAGACCCACACGCAGCACACACATCCCCTTCTTTGACATATCGAATGTCCGCGATTAAATCCGCTTTAAAATCGCGGCCCAGATTAACATTGCGGCAATGTTTGTCTTTTTGATTGGCGCCGGTTACAAAATTGCTCATCAAAGCAACATCGCCGTCCGCTACAATTTGTACATTTTTCAGTCCGGCAGGACCGCTGAATCCGACGGGCGATCCGGTCAGTTCTCGGATTTGTTCTGCCGTTGCAAGCGTAAGCTGGCCGGCGCTGAGTACTTTTCTAAGCTTCGATTCATTCACATCGCTTGATCCGGAAACGAGTGCCGCAACCGGTTTTCCGTCGGCATAATACAAAATGGTCTTTACAATTTTGTCTGCCGGAATTGAAAATCTACCGGAGATTTCCTGAATCGTTCTTAAATTCGGCGTATCAAAAATTTCGATCGGTTTTTGATCTGATTGTTTTACCGAGGCCTTTTCATCCACTTTCCGCATGGCAATATCGCGGCTGGTCGCGGTTTTGCACTTGGCACAAATCGCGATATGGTCTTCGCCGTAAGGGCTTCTCACCATAAATTCGTGCGATACTTTACCGCCCATAATCCCCGTATCCGCGCCGACCACTTCAAAACTGAGACCCGAACGCGCATAAATCCGTTTGTACGCTTCATACATTTTGTCATATGTTTTGTCCAAATCCTCTTCGGATGCGTGAAAACTGTAAGCGTCTTTCATGATGAATTCTTTGGTCCGAACGATGCCGAACCGCGGCCTTAATTCATCGCGGAACTTGGTTTGAATTTGATAAAGCGAAACCGGAAGCTGATTGTGGGATTGTATATAGGAAGCCACCAAATCGGTGATCACTTCTTCGTGCGTCGGGCCGAGAACAAATTCCTGTTCGGAACGGTTCTTGAACGAAATTTTATCACCACCGAGCGCATCGTAGCGGCCTGTTTTCTTCCAAAGCTCGGCAGGATGAAGCGAGGGCATCAAAAGCTCGTCAGATCCGGCATGCGCCATTTCCTCGCGGATAATTTTCGATACTTTCTGCAAAACCCGCAGACCGAGCGGCAAGTAACTGTAGACGCCTGAAGAGAGTTTATGGATAAAGCCGGCTTTGAGAAGCAGCTGGTGGCTCGTGGCCTCTGCTTCCTTTGGAATTTGCCGCAGAGTTGGGATTAAAGTGTGCCGCCAGCGCATGGCTAACCGCCGAAAAGTGTTTTTAATTTGTCGAATGCGCCGACATTAATGAGGTCGTTATAAATCACGAAAACCATCAAAGCCATGAGGCAAGCGAAACCTATTTGTGTAACACGTTCCTGCGTCTGATGGCTCACCTCGCGTCCGCGCACCCAGCCAACCAATAAAAATAAAATATGGCCACCGTCCAAAGCCGGAATCGGCAGTAAATTGATTACAGCCAGAGAAATACTGATCATGGCCGTGAGCTGTAAAAGCGGTACGAGGCCCATCTCACTCGCCGCACCGGCCATCGCCATAATGCCGATTGGGCCGCTTAAGGTTTTTACGGAAAGCCGGCCTGTTACAAGCCGCCAAATGGCTTTGTGCGTGAGAACGGTGGTTGTGACCGTTGCATCAAACGCCTTTTGAACTGATGTGAGAAACGGAAAGGAAACCGGATCATATTCATTAGAAGGCGTAACGCCGATCCTGGACACTTGCTTTTTGTCGCCAAAAACATCTTGTGCCGAATCTTGCTTTGGCTCGATCACAACGTCAACTATTTCACTACCGCGCTTAACGGATAAGGCCAAGCTCGGCTTTTCGTTATCAAAAATTGCCAGCGTCATCTCCTGCCAATTGGAAACCGGCTGCCCGTTCACGGCCGTTACTTCATCACCGACGCGTAATCCGCTTGCTTGGGCCGGGTATCCTTCCACAAATCCGCCGATTTTTGATTTCAGCACTGGAAATCCGATTTGGAATACCGGAACCAAAAGCAAAAACGCGAACAAATAATTCATCGCGACACCGGCCATTAAAATCACGAGCCGCTTCCATTTTGGCGCTGCCAAAAAATCACCTTTTTGAAGCGAGCCCTGTTTGAGCTCGCTGAATGACTCGCCTTTCGGCTTCACAAATCCGCCGAGCGGGATGATCGAGATGACGTATTCGGTGCTTTTTCCCTTCCATTTCAGAATTTCGGGGCCGAATCCGATCGAAAATTTTTCAACCGCAACGCCAGACCATCGGCACGCCAGAAAGTGCCCCAATTCGTGCACAAAAATTAAAAAACCGAGAATGATTAAAGTAGGAATTAATTGTGTTAACATGTTGCCGCAAACCTTTCCGCTTCTTCCCTGGCCCCAAGATCCGCCTCTATGATTTGTTCAAGCGAAGGATTTTTTTGAGGCCTGTGATGCTCTAAAGTTTTTTCAATTATTTTTGGGATGTCCGTAAAACCAATCTCTCGGCTCAAAAACTTGTCAACGGCCACTTCATTCGCCGCATTTAAAACTGCCGGCATCGTTCCGCCGGCACGCTTCGCTTCGTACCCAAATCGAAGGCACGGAAACCGCTTTGTGTCGGGTTTCTTAAATTCAAAATTGGCCTCCTGCGTTAAATCAAGCGTCGGAAGCGTATTGACAAGCCGCGACGGGTAGCTGAGCGCGTATTGAATCGGGAGCCGCATATCGGTAATACCGAGCTGAGCAAGAATAGAACCGTCCACAAATTCAATCAAGGCATGCACGACGGCTTGCGGATGAATTAAAACGCCGATTTGATCAACCGGCACGCCGAATAAATTTGCAGCCTCAATCACTTCCAGGCCTTTGTTCATCAGTGTTGCGGAATCAACCGTAATCTTGGGCCCCATTTTCCACTTTGGATGCTTGAGTGCTTTCTCCGGCGTCACATTCTTAAGCGAAATTGATTTATCCAGAAAAGGGCCCCCGGAAGACGTGAGAAACAATTTACCCACACTTTCTTTCGGCCTGCCTTCCAAACATTGCCAAAGCCCCGAATGCTCGCTGTCAATCGGCAGAAAATTAACGTTCTTTTCTTTGACGCGCCGCATTAAAAGCTCGCCTGCCATCACCAGCGGCTCTTTGTTCGCAACCGCAACATCTTTTCCGGCATTCACCGCATCAAAAATTGATTTCAAACCGACCGCCCCAACCGCGGCAAAAATAACTTGCTCTACATCCGGCTGGCAACTCACCGCCGACAGCCCTTCCGGACCGGTGACCAACTTGATTTTTAATTTGCTCAGCTTTTTCTCAAGCCAGGCAGCTTTCTCGGTTTCATAAAGACAGACAACCTGAGGCCGGAATTCGGCAGCTTGCTCAAAAAGAGCTTCGGCATTGCTGCGGGCAGCCAAGCCTGTAATCCTGAATTTTCCAGGATGAGCCTTCAAAACCCGGATCGTACTTTGCCCGATAGACCCAGTTGAGCCGATAATCGAAATGGGTTTACAGTTTTTTTTCATAGCGTGTTGCCAAATTTATTGAAACATCCGCACAAAGTAATAAACAGCCGGCGTTGTGAATAAAAGACTGTCTATGACATCTAAGATACCGCCAAGGCCCGGCCAATTGCCGGAATCCTTGACGCCCACGCCGCGCTTAATCAAACTCTCGGCTAAATCGCCCAATTGAGCCAAAACACCGATAATAATTCCAAGATAAAAGAGCGCGGAAACATCAATGTGCGGTAAATAGCTTTTCGAAAGCACCGAACAAATCACGGATACCGCCAATCCGGCCACGGCACCTTCAATTGATTTGTTCGGGCTGATGTGCGGAATAAGTTTGTGCGTTCCGAATTTTTTTCCGATAAAATATGCGCCCGCATCACCGACTTTCACGACCAAAAGCGTATAAAAAATCCAAAGACTGCCGTGTTCAAGCCATTTCAACTTAGTCATAAATGAAAAAAACCATGCCACATAAAGCAATCCGAATAGGGTAACTGCCGTGTTCATGAGCGCCTGATCTTTCAAGCGGCGATGGAAATTAAAAATAAAAATACAGAGCACGGCGACCATGAAAATAAGCGATTCCGCAGGCCGTGAATACGATAGTGGAAATAAAACCGCAAACACAAGCCCCAAATAGCGGTTAATCTGAAGCCCTGCCTTCTCTGCTAAATTGAAATACTCCAACATGCTCAGGATGACAAAAGCCTCTACGATAATGACAAAGAACCAGTTTGGCGCTCCGAAAATCGCGTAAAGTGAAATAGCGCTGAGAACCGCTGAAATAAACAACCTCTTAGCCAGCTGCGAAAGTTCAGCCATGCATGCCTACCTTGATTTTTTCATGCTGCCGGGCGCTTGGCTCCGGAAATGCATCGGTCGCATTCCCAAACCGCCGCTCGCGCATTTTGTATGCTTCGAGCGCTTTCAGGAATTCTTCTTTGCTAAACTCGGGCCACAGTTTTTCGGTCACATAAATTTCGGTATAAGAAGATTGCCACAGCATGAAGTTGCTCAGGCGCAATTCACCGCTGGTACGGATCAAAAGATCCGGGTCCGGAATTCCGCCCGTGAACAAAGAATCCGAAAACAACTTTTCATCAACTTCATCAATTGCGAGCTCTCCGTCTTTTATTTTCTGCGCGATTTTTTTTACCGTATCGATAATTTCAGAGCGGCTTGAATAACTGAGCGCCAGCGTTAAATTCAGGCCGGTGTTGTCCTTCGTATTTTCAATGTTGCGCTTGATTTTTTTCTGGATTTCAACAGGCAGTTCCTCCATGCGGCCGATCATGCGGAATCGAATCTTTGATTTTTGCATTTCCTTCAGCTCGTTATCCAAATAATAACCAAGTAGTTTCATCAAAAAATTCACTTCGTCTTTGGGGCGGGACCAATTTTCTTTTGAAAACGCATAAAGCGTCAGGTGCGGAATTTTAAGCTCGGAACAAGTGCGGATAGTTTCACGGATCCGCTCAACGCCGTGCCGGTGGCCTTCCGTTCGCGGGAGATGGCGCTGATTCGCCCACCGGCCGTTTCCATCCATGATAATCGCGACATGCTTTGGATTTTTAGGATCCGCGGCTTGTATTTCCTGTGCGCGATGGGTTTTGTTCATCTTTTAACAAAAATAGTTTGGATTCTTTTGGAGCCGACTGAGACGATCGAGATTTTGGTTTCGAGAATTTTTTCCAGGCGTTTGAGATACAGCTTCACATTCTTGGGAAGATCCTGGTAGCGCTTGATATGATCAAGCGGCGTCTGCCAGCCGGAGTGAGTTTCGTAAACCGGTTCACAGTTTTCGAGAACTTCGATATCGGCTGGAAAATGTTTATACATTTTTCCTTTATAACGGTAGGCCGTGCAGATTTTGATCTCCGGAAGCTCGTCTAAAACGTCTAATTTCATGACCGCAAGTTCACTTAAACCGTTCACCATCATCGAATGACGCCCAATCACCGCATCGAACCAGCCGCAGCGGCGAGGCCGTCCGGTGGTGGCGCCAAATTCTTCTCCCCGCCTGCGGACATGTTCCATTAATTTCGGTGAAAATTCGGTCGGAAAAGGGCCTTCGCCAACGCGTGTCGTATAAGCTTTCACCACACCGATCACTTTATCGATACGCGCAGGGCTAACGCCGGTTCCCGTAATCGCACCGCCCGCTGATGCATTTGACGACGTCACGTACGGATAAGTACCGTGATCCACATCCAAGAGAGTGCCTTGCGCGCCTTCAAATAGAACTTTTTTCCGTTTTTTGTAGGCCTCATCCAGCAAAACACTGGTATTGCAGACAAACGGCTTCAAAAACGTGCGGTATTTTTGGTAGTCGCGGTAAATGGATTCAAATGATAAGCTTTTCCGGAGAAAAATTTTGTTCAAAAGGATATTTTTCTCATCCAAAACAAATTTAAGGCGGCTTTTAAAAACTTTGTCGTTCATCAAATCCACGACCCGGATTCCGCGCCGCGCGACTTTATCGGCATAACAAGGCCCGATTCCTTTTTTCGTGGTCCCGATCTTTCCGGACCCTTTCGCGCTTTCCAATAATTCATCGATCAGCAAATGATAAGGAAAAATAATGTGGGCTTGGTCACTTACGAAAAGCCGCCCGCGGACATCGACATGCTTTTCTTTGAGCATCGCGATTTCGGCTTCGAGCGCTTTGGGGTCGAGCACGACACCGTTGCCGATCACACAGATTTTCTTTGAGTGCAAAATGCCGGAAGGAATTAAATGAAGGACAAATTTCTTGTCTTCGAATTTTACTGTGTGTCCGGCGTTGTTGCCGCCCTGGTAGCGGACAATGATATCGCTTTTTTCGGCCAAAAGATCGATGATTTTTCCTTTTCCCTCATCGCCCCACTGGGCGCCGATCAAAATAATGTTAGACATGATTATAATTTCACCACTTTTGCGTCGATGATTGGCTTAAAATGTTTAATTTCCTGAATAACCTTCTCCGAAATTTCGTTGTCGGTATTGATGACGGTCAAAGCAAAAACACCTTTCGCTTTCCGGCGCCGCCCGAGCGTCATTTCCGCGATATTGATCTTGTGAGTGCCCAGGATCGAACCTAGCTTTCCGACAACTCCCGGCTGATCTTCATTGTTAATCATGAGAAGCACGCCTTTTGGAACCGCATCCAAACGGAATTCATTGATCCGCACGATCCGGGAATCTTGATTGCCGAACAGAGTGCCGGTCACAATGTTTTTCTTTCCGTTTACCGAAGTTTCGACTTCGATAAAATTGGAAAAGTCTTCGATTTGCGTGGTTTTGTTTTCGCTGACTGTAATGCCGCGCTCTTTTGCAAGCGACGGCGCGTTCACAAAATTAACGCGTTCGCCGACAATCGGCGCCAAAAGTCCTTTTAAAACAGAAAGCGTTAATGGTTCAACTTTATAACCCGCCACTTCGCCGCCGTAACGGATAGTTACTTTCCGGAAAGTACCGCCAAAGTATTGCGTCTGAAACAAGCCCATTTTTTCGGCAAGAACCGCCCAAGGCCTTAAGATTCTCATGGATTCGGCGTCCATCGACGGCATGTTGACGGCATGCTTAATACCACGGTCAAACAGCGCATCAACCACTTGCTCGGCAACCGCAACCGCCACATTCTCCTGCGCCTCTTCCGTAGCAGCGCCCAAATGCGGCGTTACGATGACATGCGGATTGGCCACCAACGGGTTATTCTTCGGAGGCTCCTCAACAAACACATCGAGCCCTGCCGCGCGCACTTTTCCGGATTTAAGGGCCTGTTCGAGCGCCTGTTCATTAATGATTCCGCCGCGTGCGCAATTCAAGATATAAACACCCTTCTTCATGACTTGGAATTCTTTGTCGCCAATCAGGCCTGTGGTTTCCGGCGTCATCGGAACATGCACCGTGATAAAATCCGCTTGTTTATACAGCATTTCGAGATCGACGAGTGTAACGCCGAGTTGTGAAAATTTGTCCTTCGGGATAAACGGGTCAAAACCAAGCACTTTCATGCCGAAAGCGACTGCGCGCGCCGAAACCTCGCGGCCGATTCGGCCAAGACCGATCACGCCTAAAGTTTTTCCGCTCAGCTGCGTCCCGATAAATTGGCTGCGCTTCCACTCCCCCGATTTCACCGATTGATTGGCCTGCGGAATATTGCGGGCAATTGACATTAAAAGCGACATCGTGTGCTCGCAAGTCGAAATGGTATTGCCTTCGGGCGTATTCATCACGATGATGCCTTGCTTCGTGGCTTCATCCAGATCCACATTATCAACGCCCACGCCGGCACGCCCGATCACCCGAAGCTTTTTAGCGGCGCGGATGATGCCTGCTGTCACCGTCGTCCCCGAACGAACAATCAGCGCATCGTATTGCTTCACGATGTTTTTGATTTCTTTTTCGGGAAGACCTGTTTTGACATCAACTTGCAGATTCTTCTCGCGCTTTAAAATTTCAAGGCCGGCTTCTCCGAGGGGATCGCAGACCAGAACTTTTAATTTCATATTTGTTTCCTTTTAAACACCGATTTTGGACGTTTTTTTGTCTTTTAACGCCGCACGAAACGCTGCCACAGCCTTTTTGGCATCGCAGGTGTACTTTAATTGATTGAGGACCGTGCAAAGCACTTCGATTCCCGTGATCAAATCTTGCTCGCCAATATGGCCCATGTGCGCTATTCTGAAAATTTTGCCCTTCATTTCTCCCTGGCCACCCGCGATTGTGACGCCGTGTTCGTCCCTCATGGTTTTAACAAGCTTCCCGCCATCAACACCTTCCGGAACAATGACAGCCGTGGCTACATTTGAAATCCGCTCTTTGGCGAACAACTCAAGCCCCAGAGCGCTCATGGCGGCGCGTGTCGCATCCGCAAGATGTGCCGTTTCTTCCAAATGTTTCTTAAGACCCTTCTTTTTGATGATTTCTAGTGCTTTGTGAAGAGCAGCAATGAGCGTAATCGCCGGCGTAAACGGCGTATCGGAATCGGCCATTGCCTTTTGATAAAGTTTCAGGTCCAAATAAAATTTTTTGGTTTTAGACGATTCATAAAGCGCCCACGCCTTTTTGCTGACACTGAAAAAACTCAAGCCGGGAGGCACCATCAAGCCTTTTTGAGAACCGGTCACCACCACATCAATCCCCCAGGCATCCTGTTCCAAAGGATCTGCCAAAAAACCGCTGATTGCATCCACGATCAAGATGGCTTTCGTTTTGGAAACCATTTTTCCGACGGCCTGGACATCATGATTAACGCCTGTTGAGGTTTCGCAGAGCGTGATGTAAACCGCTTTGACATCCGGATTTTCGCGAAGCGCTTTTTCGATTTCCTGCGGCTTAACGGCAGAACCGTAAGGCGCCTTGATTTCGATTGCCTGAAACCCATAGTGATTCGCCAGCTTCGCCCACCGCTCGCCGAATTTTCCGGCATGCGCCGTAATGATCTTATCGCCTGGTGAAAGAAAATTAACCATGCTCGCTTCCATTGCGCCGGTGCCGGAACTTGTGATAGTGAACACATCCGCGCTCGTCTGAAATAATTCTTTCAGCATTGCGGTAGCTTCGCCGATCATTTTTCGGGCTTGAGGCGTCCGGTGATAAGAAATCGGCTCGCTCAGGACTTTCAGAACTTCCGGAGGAAGCGGTGTCGGTCCAGGCGTCAATAAGATATGACGATTCGGCATTTTTCCCGTAAGGTTATTTTTTGCCGGGATTGCCCGGTGCAGTGGTAATCACTTCATCCACAAGGCCGTAAGCCTTTGCTTCTTCGGCTGAGAGAAAATGATCGCGGTCTGTATCTCTTTCAATTTTCTCCAAGGGCTGGCCGGTATGCTTGGCCAGGATTTCATTCAAATTCTTTTTCATTTTCAGAATCTCGGTCGCTTGGATATGAATATCGCTCGCGGTTCCCTGCGCGCCGCCCCACGGCTGGTGAATCATCACGCGCGAATTCGGAAGCGCGAAACGCCGGCCCTTCGTGCCGGCCGTCAAAAGAAGAGCGCCCATGCTGGCAGCCTGGCCGACGCAGTAAGTGGCGACGTTGCATTTTACAAACTGCATTGTGTCGTAAATCGCAAGGCCTGCTGTCACCGATCCGCCCGGCGAGTTAACGTAAACATTAATGTCTTTCGTCGGATCATCCATTTGGAGGAACAAAATCTGCGCAATGATGATGTTGGCGACCAAATCATCAATCGGCGTGCCGATAAACACAATCCGGTCTTTTAACAGCCGTGAATAAATATCGTAAGCACGCTCGCCGCGCCCCGTCTGCTCAATGACCATCGGCACCAAATAACTCATGACTTCCTCCTGTCGATTGGGATTTCTGATTAAGACGTTATTTTAATGTTCGCCTGATCGCGAATGAGCTGAACCGCTTTCTCATTGATGATCTGGATTTCGAGCGACTCTTTCTGTTCCGGATGCGATTCGTAATATTTCTCGACTTCCGCAAGCGGCTGGCGGACCCACTCGGAAATTGAGGCGTAGCGTGCCTTGAAATCATCCGGAGCTGCCGTGATTTTTTCGCTTGTCGTAATTTCGTGCAAAATGAAAGACAGCCGGACATCGCGATCGGCTGCCTCTCGGAGCTTTTCGCGAAGTTCGTCTTGCTTCTTGAGCGCATCCTCTTCTTTCATGCCTTGGGACTTGATTGATTCAACACCTTTTTTAACCAAAGATTCAAGCCGTGTTTCGACAAGGCGCTTCGGAATTTCAAACTTTGAATTTTTCAAAACTTCTTTCAGAAGCTGATCTTTGGTTTCTTCCTCAATTTCCTGTTTTTTCTTGGCTTCAAATTCATCGCGGATTTTCTTTTTCAAAGCATCCAACGTATCAAACTCCCCGGCTTCTTTGGCCAAATCATCATTTAACTCCGGAAGCTGTTTGGTTTTGATTTCCTTCGCGGTCACTTGGTAAATACCTTCTTTTCCGATCCATTCCTTTTTCGCGAACTGTTCCGGAAATTTAATTTTCACATCGCGCGTCTCGCCCGGCTTGATGCCCACAAGCTGCCCGGAAAATCCTTCGAAATAATCCTTTTCGCGAAGCTCGATCACATCTTCTTCCCGGTGTTCCTCTTCTTTGCCATCCACGAGCAACTTATAATCGCAAGACAAAATATCGCCGATCTGCGCCGGGCGGTCCGCAACGGGCGTCAGGCGTACGTGCGTTTCCTGAATACGCTTTAAAATATCATTCACTTCAGACTCTTCAACCTGAAGCGGCTTTTGCTTGGCTTCAAGGCCTTTATACTTACCCAATTTGATTTTGGGTTTGATATCAATCAGCGCTTCATACGAAAGTTCGTCCTTCTCAAATTTTACTTTTTGGACAACCGGAGAGCCAATCGGAAAAATTTCCTTTGACGTGAGCGCTTCGCGCAAGGAATTTGAGATAAGGTTTGAAACGACTTTCTCAGTAGCCTCATTTTTGAAGCGCATCGCCAGAATGTCTTTCGGTGCTTTTCCCGGCCGGAAACCCGGAACTTTTACATGTTTTCCCAAATGATCGTAAACATGGTCGTATTCTTTTTGGACATCCGCTTGGGGGACCTGGATGGTCAAAACTTTTTCGCATGAACTGATATCTTTAACGGAAACTTTACTCATAGCCTGTTTTTGCCTTTCGAGAAGATTTAACATAAACCATCTAAAAAATTGGAGCGAGCGATGGGATTTGAACCCACAACATCTTCCTTGGCAAGGAAGTGCTCTACCGTTGAGCTACGCTCGCATATTCCTTTTACTTCATAATATTTGATCTGACTGCCTGTTAAATTGAATCAATGAGAAGCTCAACGGTTGTCCTGATTTCTGATTAATAAACCAATTGTTCATCTATGGTAAATCAGGGCTACCGTTGAGCTACGCTCGCATATTAACTAAATGAAACAAAGCAAATCCGACCTAAATGATTTACAACGATGAATTTAGGACTAGCGCAGAACCTGACTATTATAGTGATTTTAAGATATTCCGCAAGGATAAACAGTAAGCAGTCAAGATCCGTGGGTGATCTTGGAATACAGGAAAAAAGCAAGGGCGGCAGAACTCAGAACAACGATCAGGATACCAACGACCAGAAGAGCGGTTGCAGAATTGTTTGGATCTTCAGATGGCAGGCTATCTTGAGATTGCTTCAAATCATCCATACAATCTGGTTCAACCTTGCGTGAACTGCAACTTTCCTATAATATTCTTCAATTTGCGACAGTGGCGAAACTGGCAGACGCGCAAGACTTAGGATCTTGTCCCGTAAGGGGTGGGGGTTCAACTCCCTCCTGTCGCATTCAAACTCACCATCCAGCAAAAATAAAACTGCGCCGAGTAGGGATCGACGCCTCCTGCTCATAGCAGCTTCATAATTTGCTCTGCAAATTATTCAGCTATTCGCCTTCGGTCGGTCAGCCGCAGCCTCGTAAAGAAGTCGATGCTCCTAGACGTCGCATCTCCATTTATTTGGCTCGGCTGCTCCCTTCGATCCCTTATTCGCATTGTTTTGATTTAACCTCACAAGGATAACAAAACAATGAATGAGACTTCTTCGCCGCGAGTTCCGCAGACATCAACTATCAACACTTCAATCAATATAAAGATGCCGAGGACTGTTTGAGCGCCGAAGAAGTCTCGTTCATTGCATATAAGCTTGAGGCCAAATTAAAACAATGCGCCGAGTAGGGATCGAACCTACGACCCAGTGATTAAGAGTCACTTGCTCTACCAGCTGAGCTATCGGCGCATGATTAAGCAGTAAGAGATAAGTTGTAAGTGATAAGTTTTTCTTACCACTTAACACTTACCCCTTAAAACTAGAGTGCGTAGTTTATCAGGAGACTTTTAGGCAGACAATTGAAATTTAAGGCGAAGGATTTTCTTGAACTTCTTCCTGTTTGAAAAAATCTACGGTGGCCTGGAACGAGTTGAAAACTGTGGCGGTAATTAATTTAACGTCCGGCTCGCCCAAAACGGAAACGGCCTGGTCGCCTGCTTCAGGACCCTGTTTCTTAAACACCATTACTTTTTGAGCACCGTCCGCTAGCCCAAACACTAATTTGAAGTCAGGGTTTTCGAGCCCATATTGCCCCGCCGGATCCAATATTTCTTTGGCGCGTTCAAATTGAAATTTATGCAGATAGGTTTTTACCTTGCTTTCATCCACCATGAAAGATTCGGGCGCATCTTTCATTTTCCACGTCGCAAGAGCAGGATTTTGAACATCCGCGGCTTTTTCAAGGCTGAAAATAATATTTTCTTTTCCATCCTTTGACTGAATCAGTGTGATTGACGAAACTGAATCAATTTCTAAATCCAACAATCTGAAATCAATCCAGAAATCAGCTTTTGGATTTTCGCGCACAAGATCGCCGTAAAGGCCCATATTGACAAGCAGCTGATCGTTGGATAAATAAACAGCGTTTGAATTTTCTAAGCGAAGAAAAATTCCGCGCTGATCGGGCCTCGCGAGACCGATCAAAAGCACCGCGTTTTTTCCGTCATTTTGCACGATTTCGATCCGCAGAGCTTTCTCGTTCTCGATTTCATAATCAGAAAGCAGCGCGGCGTCATTACTCCGAAATTCTCCGCTCAGATCAGAAACAACCTCTAATAGCTGGCGCACTTTATTGGCGTCGGCTTTTGCGTTAAAACGGCTTGCAACTCTCCAAGCATCACCTTCTTTCCCAATATTAATTTCCGAATCTTGCTTTTTGATTCTGACCGCCGTCGCAAGGGCTGGTTCTAAACCAACTTCCAGGCTTGTCGACTCTTGCTGGTAAACAAATTCTGATTTCCGGGAATTTTTCCACACAATCATGGCTGCGAGAATCGCTAAAATGAAAGTGAGAACGATGATTTGCTTGAGTTTCATGATACCGAAAGTTTACCGGCGGATGTTTTTCAAATAAGTTTGTTTGGCGTGCTTGCGCGCAACGAAATTAAAAGAGCCGATTAAAACCAAAAGGATCGGCACCAAATAACTCACGGCAAAGCGCCAGCCGATGTTGGCGGATGCCGAGGGTCTCGCAATGCTGCGCGGAACCTCTTGCTTGCTTCGAATTTGCGTCAGGTTTTCACTGAGCGTCATTGCATCAATGGCATTGCTGAATAAATTAAGTCCTGACAAGCCGCCGCCTGAAATCATGTTTTCTTTAAAAATCGTGGCAGTGCCGATGACAAAAAGCTGTCCGGGTTTTGGCGCAAGCTCGGGCGCAGAAGTCGCGAGCTTTTCCAAATCTGCGGGCGCTTCACCTTCGGGAGGCGCCGGAAGATCTTCAGGCCACATCGGCAGCGTTTTGCGCTCGGCATAAGCATTGGGAAATTGTCCGCGAACCCAAACCGCTACGGGATAAGGGCCGCTGAAACCAGACTCCGGCGCTTCAAAATTTTGCTGGTTCATGGGGCCGTTGGGTGCGGGCACAGTCCAAGCCTCTTTGCTTGTTTTCATCAAAACATCGTATTTAAATCCGGCTTCGGCTAATTTCTTTGAATCCGCTTGAATCGCGCTTCCCCACAAATAAAAAACCGGCGGCAAGTTGGAAGTGATCGATAAATTTTGGTTCATACCGTCGCTTCCGATCATGATTTGAATCGGTGTTTTGACCGGAACCGACACGGCAAACGGGCCCATGTTCATGCCGCCTGAAATCGAAATAATTTCGGATTGAATATCCATCAGCACATTTTCATCAATCTGGAGCCCCCAATTTTGAAGCAGCGGATTAATTTCCGGCCTTACCGGATTCGGAACGATCTGCAGACTGCCGCGCCCGGCGGGCTGATAATCAAACATGTAATTCTGGATTGCCAGAAAAACCGAGCCTCCTTCGTGCAAAAAGCGATTGATCTCGTAACGCTGCCTGTCATTTAAATTTTCCGGCGCAATCACGGCCAAGGTTTTAACATCTTGCGGGATAGGTTCATCTTTATTCAATTTGATCCTATCCACATCGTATCCGGCATACTCCAACGCAGCCGGTAGATACTGGTATTCATCGTCGCGGTACTGCTCCGGCATCTGGCCGCCGCCCAATTGCGCAAGGAGTGCCATCACTTGCGGATTCACGTTTCTCTCTTGGTAAGGCGCGACCAGCGCGACTCTGGGGATTTCCGTCAAAGTCATCCGGTAAATTTTGGAAATCAGCATATATTCGAGATCGTTGAGCGAATTCGGAATGATTTGCGGCAGGATTTCCTCGGGTTTTTCTTTGTAAGCAATCGCCATCGCGGAATAAACCAACTGTAAGCCAAGCTGATCGGCTTCGACGCTTTGAACTTGAAAGGGCTCAATGCCTTTCTGCTCCGCTTGAGATTCCATCGAGGTTTCGCCTTCTTGCTTCGGAGCCGCAACGTTGGCAGCTTCCAAATGAAACACTTTGAAATCAAATTTTCCCTCTGAAGCGATCTTAAATTCCTGAAGCTTGTCAACCACTTCTTGTTCCAATGTTTTCATTTGGGTCGGCATTTTTTCCTGTGGCGAAACGTAATATTTCACAAACACGGGCGCTTTTAATTCTTTCAAGATTTTTTTCGAAACCGGCGACACCGTATAAATTTTGGCGCTTGTTAAATCGAGCCGGCCAAGCGAATAGCTGCCCAAAAGCCAGTTGAATAAAATAAAAATCGCGATGCAGATGACGGTTGCGGTAGTGAATATGGTTTTTGCTTTGGGCCTCATGCGGCCTTCCAGCCAAAACCCGTTGAGCGTCAGAAAAATGACGGAACCGATGACGAAATATAAAACATCCTTCAAATCTAAAACGCCGCGCGCAAAACTCGCAAAATGCGGCAAAAGGCCAAAATACAGCTTCAAAAATGTGCCGAAGCCGGGCAGCCAGCCGTCTACAGAAGCGGCCGTGAGCTCCGTGCCGGACAAAATAAATGCAAAGCAAATCAAGAGCGATGAGATAAACGCCACAATCTGATCCCGAGCAAGCCCCGAAATGAACATGCCCATCGCAAGAAAAAAACCGCCGGCAAGCAGCGCGCCAATGTAAGAAGCCGCGATCGGTCCGAAATCGGGCGTTCCTACAAATTGAAGCATGATCGGGATCGTAAAAGTAGTCGCAAGCGCCGCAGAATAAAAGATGAAGCTTGCGAGAAATTTTCCGAGCACCAGTTCGTGTGTTTTCATGGGGAATGTCAGCAAAAGCTCGAGCGTATTTCCCCGCCGGTCCTCGGCCCAAAGCCGCATCGTCACTGCCGGAATGAAAATACAGAGAATAACCGGAAGCGTGTTAAAAAAGGAGCGCATGTCGGCACGGAGCGCAAAAAAGAAATCCGACATGTATAAGCCGGTTGAAATCAGGATAAAAACGATAAGAAAAATATACGCAATCGCGGAATTAAAAAAAGCGCCCAATTCCCGCTTGCAGACGACTACGACGTTGCGAATGTCCATTATTCTGAAAATTGTTTTTGCGTGTTGGATAATAATGAAATGAAAATCTGCTCAAGCGGCATTTTACCAGCGCCGGGCTTCCCGGCTTTGCTGGAAAGCTCCGCGTGAGTTCCTTGCGCGACAATCCGGCCTTCGTTCAAGATCACGATGCGGTCAGCCATCACTTCGACTTCGTTTAGAATATGCGTCGAGAAAATAATAGTTTTCTTTTTCGCCAGTTCTTGAATAAGTTTGCGAATCCCGATGATTTGAAGCGGATCAAGTCCCGACGTCGGCTCATCTAAAATTAAAACCGAGGGATCGTGAATCAGCGCTTGCGCCAGGCCGACGCGCTGACGATAACCTTTTGAGAGTTCGTTAATCCAGTGCTTCCAAACAAATTGAAGCTCGCAGGACTCCCGGATCCAATCCAGCCGTTCCGACAATCTTCGGCCTGAAATACCACGGGCAGCGCCGACAAATGCCAAATACTCGTCCACCTGCATATCCTGATAAAGCGGGGCTGTTTCCGGCAGGTACCCGGTCATTTTGCGGACTTCGATGGGATTTTCAACAATATCGTGGCCGCCGATTCTGGCCGTACCGGAAAATGGATGAAGGTAAGTGGTCAAAATCCGCATCACGGTCGTTTTGCCGGCACCATTGGGGCCCAAAAGCCCGAGAATTTCGCCGGTTTCCGCGCGGAACGAAACCCCATCAAGCGCCGTGAAAGCGCCGTACTTCATGACAAGCGACTGTACGTCAATCATAAATCCTTCCGTCGGTAAAATTGAAAAATTATTTTAATAAAAAAACGCAAAATTTCAAGATTGATTTATAAACCATGTAACCGGACCCTGCCGCGGCCTGATGAACGTGGCAGGAAGTTCGGATACAGGGTGTTTCGCCGAAATTATTTTTTCGGCCATCGACTTTTTCTCTTTTCCGGATACCAGAAAAAAAACATGGTGTGAACGATTAAACACGACGGGCGTCATGGTAAGCCGGTGCGCCGCCAATTTCTCCACATAATCAGATACCACGAGCCGCTTAGACTCCGAAAGAGCCCTCGAATTCGGAAAAAGCGATGCCGTATGGCCGTCTGTACCGAGGCCGAGCAAAACCAGGTCAAAATCTGGAAGTTGGCCGTCAGCCAAATGAAAGAAATTCCTGATTTTTGCTTCATAAGACTGAGCTGCTTTCTCCGGATTGAATTTTTCGGTTTCGAATCGATAGATATTTTTTTGATCGACCGGGATTTTCGAGAACAGGTTTTCAGATGCCATTTTAAAATTGCTGTCGGCGTGATCCGGCGGCACCACGCGCTCATCCCCGAAAAAGAAAAAGGTTTTATCCCACGGAAATTGATTTCGAAATTTTGTTGCAAGCAAACCGTAGATTGCGCAGGGCGTATTGCCGCCCGATAAGACGAGAGTGCATTTGCCGTTTCTTTTTACGTAAGCCGCTGCGCACTCGGCGATTCGCAACGCGCACGCGGTGTTAAATTCCTCCCGAGACTCAAAATAAACGATTTCATGCTTCAAGGGCTGCATCGGATTCAAAATTTCTCCAGGTCCTGCCGTCGCGCTCGATCAAATCGTCAGCGGCCTTGGGCCCCCAGCTGCCGGGAGCATAGTTAGGAAAATCGTTTGGCGCATGGCTGGACCAGTATTTTAAAACAGGCTGAAAAAAACGCCAAGAAAGCTCTACGTCGTCCTGCCGCGTAAATAAGGTTTGATCGCCCAGCATGCAATCGAGAAGCAAGCGCTCGTAAGCTTCGGGCGGATTAATTCCAAACGCCTCTTTGTAATCAAAATTAAGAGAAAGTGAATTCATGCAGAATTTGGGGCCCGGCTGCTTGGCTTGAAAGCAGACTGAAATTCCCTCGGCCGGCTGAATCCGGAATGACAGCACGTTTGCCGCAACATCTTCCGGTTGAATGAGCGGCTTGAACAGAAACTTCTGGGGACGTTTAAATTGAATCGCGATTTCCGTTATTTTCTGCGCTAAGCGCTTGCCGCTTCGGCAGTAGAACGGAACTCCTTTCCAGCGTTTGTTATCCACAAATAATTTCATAGCCGAAAAAGTTTCTGTTCTTGAATCGCGCCGGATACCCTCCTCATCACGATAAGCCGGCGTGCGCTGCCCGCTGACCTCGCCTGCAGCATACTGGCCCCGCACAACAGTCTTGCTGATTTGATTTCCGTGAAAGGACCGGAGCGACCGGATTACTTGCACGCGCGCATTGCGGATGGATTCGGCTTTCATATCCCGCGGCGGCTCCATGGCGGTGAGTGCGATGAGCTGTAAAATGTGGTTCTGAAACATGTCACGAAGCGCTCCGGCTTGATCGTAATATCCTGCGCGGTGTTCAATGCCGAGCTCTTCGGCTGCCGTGATTTGAACGTGGTCGATATGCTCACGGTTCCAAATGGGCTCAAAAATGCTGTTGGCAAAGCGGAACAATAAAATATTCTGAACGGTTTCCTTTCCCAAAAAATGATCAATCCGGTAAATTTGATCCTCGGAAAGAGACTTGCTGATCGCCCGGCTTAATTCCTGAGCTGATGCCAGGTCGCGGCCAAAAGGCTTTTCAATCACGACACTGGACCATCTGTCTTTGTTTTTTTTACGGGAAACGAGCCCTGCCTTTACCAAATTTTCAATCACGGTCACATAAAGCGAAGGAGGGATCGATAAATAAAAAATAAACCGTTCGCCGGTGCCGTGCTCTGCGCTCAATTTTGCCAATCGCTCTTTCAAACGCACGTAGTCTGACAGCTCCGTGTAGCGCCCCGTTTGATAATGAAACTGGTTCAGCATGTTTTCCGATAGAAACTCGGAATGAACGGACTTCCGGATATCTTCACGAAACGAGGCATCGCTCATTTCAGTCCTGGCAAATCCGACGGCGAAAAACTTTTTTGGCAGCAGCTTCATGGCCTGAAGATGAACAATTGAAGGAATTAGCTTGCGGTAGGATAAATCGCCGGATGCGCCAAAAATAATCAACGCGCACGGCGGCGGCACTTTTTCGACGCAGAAGCGGCTGGTCGGAGTGACGGAAAGGAATTTTTGAGTGATCGGCATCAGGATTAAGACTTTTTGACAGCGTGCCCGCCGAACTCATTACGAAGCGCGGCTAACACGCGGGCACTAAACGCATTTTTATCCCGCGATAAAAAGCGCATATATAAAGACATGGCAATCACCGGAGCAGGAACGCCGGTATTGACGGATTCCGACACGGTCCAGCGTCCTTCGCCGGAATCGTCGACATAGCCCTGCAGTTTCTCGAGCTTTGGATCGTTTGCAAACGCGCGCTCGGCGAGCTCTAGCAGCCACGACCGCACGACACTTCCCTGATTCCATAATGTGGAAATTTTCTTCAAATCCAGATTGAATTTGGAAGCATGCAAAATATCGAAACCCTCCGCGTACGCTTGCATGAGGCCGTATTCAATCCCGTTGTGTATCATTTTTACAAAATGACCCGCGCCGTGCGGGCCCATATGTCCATAGCCGTTTTTGGGCGCCAGTGTCTTAAAAACCGGCTCTAAATATTTGAAATCCTTTTGATCGCCGCCGATCATAAGGCAATAGCCGACTTCAAGGCCCCAAATACCGCCGCTTGTGCCAACGTCCATATAATGAATACCCTTATCTTTCAGAAAATCGGCGCGGCGTTCGGTTTCGGTATATTGAGAGTTTCCGCCGTCGATCACAATATCGCCTTTCGATAAAAGCGATTTCAAAAGTTCCAGATTATCGTCAACCGGCTTTCCGGAGGGAACCATCAGCCAAACCACTTTCGGGGTTTTCAACTTCGAGACTAAATCTTGAACCGAAGAAGCGCCGGCAGCGCCTGCTTTCACTGCCTCATCAACCGTCGATTTGGTCCGGGTAAATGCAATGACCTGATGGCCGCCTTGAAGAAGGCGCTTTGTCATATTCATTCCCATTTTTCCAAGACCGATCATTCCGATTTGCATACGAAAACTCCCGTTATGAACCTAGCAAGCTCTGAAATTCTTTGATTCCTTCTTCGATTAATTTTCCGGTAACGTGGCAATGGAGCACGCGGCGCCCCTTTGCTTCCAGTGCCTGAAAATCACCGAGCGCCTGCGCATATTCCAACTGTCCGAATGTGAAGGGTTGGCCCGGAATTGCAGCATCTTCATCAATGCCTGACGTAAATACAATCGCCACGCAGTTATTCGGCCCGCCTTTGTGCAGCTGCCCTGTTGAATGCAGGTAGCGCGGCCCAAAACCAAACATCGTGGGAATATGAGTTGCCTGGCTTAATTTTTCGCGCACTTTTTGGAGTTCTATCTCGATCGTGTTCCGGTACGGCAAATACGCAGCCAAAACGAGATAATCTCCTTTCTGTGTTTTTTTGAGAAAATCGCCCAAACTGTACAAGGATCGCTCGGACTTTCCGACCGTGATACGAATCGATTTCCCGACAATTTTAGGCTCAAGGTCCGGAAAATGGCCCTTCTCTGCCAAATATTTTAAGTTGGCATTCGTCATGTCTTTCGCAGCCTGAACGTTCGGCTCGTCGAACGGATTGATCCCGAAACGCATACCGGCTACCGCCGTCGCAATCGACCAGCGATAAAACTGGGCGCCCAAATCATATTCATCCGCCAAATGAATGCGGATGACCGGTAAGTTGGAATGTTCAAATTCCCCCGCCAAGGTTTCGAGTTTCGGATCTTTCTTTCCGCATGAAAGATAAACAAAGATGCGGTCGTCGTAATGTTTTTTGTGCCAAATATCGAGCAAATCGCCATAAATCGGCACAACGCCTTTTTCGTCTTTCCCGAGACTCTCCGCGATTAATTGCTCCGCCCATAATCCGTAGGATGATATGGAAGGAGAAACCAGCAGCGTCATTTTGTCCCGGCCGCGCTTGGCAGCTTCCGCCATCATGAGACCCAGCATCGCGCCCGGATTTTCTTCAAGCGAAATTTGGGCGGTTGAACGCTCTTTCTCCTGTTTCATCCGCTTCAAAATCTCTCCGACATCAATTCCCATCACCGCAGCAGGCACCATGCCAAAATAAGACATCACGGAAAAGCGTCCGCCGATATCTGCCGGATTAATGAAAACTTGAAAGAAAGACAATGCCTTAGCTTCCTTTTCAAGCGGCGTTCCCGGATCCGTGATCGCCACAAAATTTTCACCGGCTTTTGCGCCTTTTGACTGTTTGACGATTTCATAAAAATAGCGGTAAAAGGACAACGTTTCGAGAGTGGTTCCGGATTTTGTGGAAACAATGAAAAGTGTTTTAAGCGGATTGATCAAACGATGCACCGCAAGAACCTGTGCCGGATCCGTGCTATCGAGTAAGATAAATTGCGGCTTGCTTTGCGATGACTGAAAAGTCTGCCGCAGCACTTCAGGCGCCAAACTGCTTCCACCCATCCCCAAAAGGACCGCATGCTCAAACTTGGCCGAACGGACTTTCTGCTGGAAATCCAAAAGCGTTTTGGTTTCTCCGAGCAGCCAATCAATCGATGAAAGCCAACCCAAACGGTTTTGAATCACTTGAATGTGTTTTGGATCATTTTTCCAAAGCGTCGCATCTTTCTGCCAAAGCCTGTCAATTGCCTTTTGGCTCTTCAGCTCTTGCGAGGCTTGCGCGACCTGATCTTTTAAAGGCCCGAGGTGGATGGATTGGTCTTTTTTAACCGCTTTTTCGGCAGATTTGAAAGCCATGACTCTCCTAAGTTGATACTTGCGGAACTTGTTCGCGCAGGGTTTGTGTCATTAATAAAAATTGGTCGCGGCGGGCATCAAACGCTTTTTGCCCGACTTCCATCTTCGAGAATAAACTCTCAGCATGCAACAGGCGCGTCATGGTAACCGTGCGCGATTGTTGATAATCAAACAAATACATCAGGTCTTGCGGCGATGCTTCAATGATCTTGTAATAGACATCGATCAACCCCTGTGGGTCATGTCCCGCCTTCCACAAAAACTCAAGCGCCAGCTCATCGGCTTCCTCCAGCCTTGACGTCTTATTGGGTTCGTTAGAAACCATAGAATGAACGCCGACAAGGCCCAGCATTGCCAGCGCGCCGATGCTCCCAAAAACCGGAGCTACCACGGACGACGCAGCAATGGTCTTTTCAAGCAATTTGATCGCTTGCGAAAGTTTGGGGTCGCGCCGCTGCAGTTCGCCCATCTCATGCGCCAACACAGCCGCCAATTCGGCTTCGTTGTCGACGAACCGGACAAACCCGGTCGTGATATAAACGTAGCCGCCCGGCGCTGATGTTGCAAAAATTCTGTCATCACTTAAAACACTAAAATGATAGGGCAAGTTTTTGCGGCGCACATACGGAATCAGGCTTTGGCCGAGCGTTCGGATATAAGCATTGACCGTTTCGTTTTGATAAACGGGCATCCGGGCAATAATTGATTCGTGAATCTGACGGCCGATCGCAATTTCTTCGGCATCCTGTGAGGCAATTCCCGCTTCTGATGAAAGTTTCCGGTTACCAAAAGATGAGCAGCCGCCGAGCATTGAAGCGATCAAAATAAATGATAGGATTTTCTTAAAAGTTTGGTTCATTTATCGTTTCTAGTAAAATTTTGCGCTCGACGTGACTTGAACACGTAACCCTCAGTTCCGAAGACTGATGCTCTATCCAATTGAGCTACGAGCGCGGCACTTTCTATTATTTTCTGCCCCGTTCCAGCACCACAGCAACCGCGCCCAAATCGCCTACGCGGCGAAGTTTTGTCTTCACGATCTTACAAGACTTAAACGGAATTTTCCATGCTTCTCTTTTAACGGCAGCCATCATGGGCTGCCAAAAATGCGCGGTAGATTCGAGCACACCGCCCCCCAAAATAATCCGCTTCGGGTTGAGTAAATTCATCACGCTTGCAAGACCGACACCCAGATAATCGGCAGCGCGGCGCCGAACTTGCATGGCGAGCTTATCTCCGTGAAGTGCGGCCAGCGACACTGCCTGACCCGTAATGACCCCTTTTTCTTCACAAAATTTCGGAATCATTGACTGACGACTTGTTCTAAGCTGCTTTGCCGCATATTTGGCAATTGCTGTACCGCTCGCATACGCTTCCAAGCAGCCTCTCTTTCCGCAGCCGCAAAGTTCGCCGTTCGTGACGATGGTCATGTGTCCGATTTCGCCGGCTGAACCGGCATCGCCCGCGACCAACTTTCCATTCATAACAATACCGCAGCCGACCCCCGTACTCACGGTCACGTAAATGAAATTGGAGACTCCTTTTCCGGCACCGAAATGCTTTTCGCCGAGCGCTGCCGCATTCGCGTCATTCTCAATAAAAACCCTGCACTTAAATTGCTTTTCGAGAATTTTTTTAAGCGGAACTTTGTCCCAGCCCGGCAAATTGGGAGAACGCTCTATTTTCTGTTTTGCCGGATTCACGGGCCCCGGAACGCCGATCCCGATCCCGAGCAGCTGCCCGCGTTTGATTTTCCGATAAAGCAGCAACCCGGCCACAAAATGAACAATATCCTGAATCGATTTGCGCGTACCGGGCCCTTTTTTGGTTTTAAACTTCACGCGGTGAAGAATTTTTCCGGAACGGTTGGCGAGGGCAAGAGAAATTTTGGTGCCGCCGATATCGATGCCGATTACATATTTCATAAAATTAACAATATTCCGCTTGCATTTCTATTTAAATTTTAGATAATCATCAGAATCTCGGCCAGATAGCTCAGTCGGTAGAGCGAGGGACTGAAAATCCCTGCGTCGGCGGTTCGATTCCGTCTCTGGCCATTTTTACCCAACCCTCACTTCTCCATCCACGTATCCAGCTCAAACGGGGTTTTTTGAGCCCGAGCAACCACAAGAAGAAGAATTAATAAGCATGAATCAATTCCGATTGTTTGCGGCGGTGTTAGGTGAATGGCATCGCCGAAGCATCCGCAATTCGCCAAATTCAAACCGCGCACGATGGTCGATGCCAGCAAGACTATAAACGAAAGCGTCATCAGCGCAAGCAGATGTGCTACGGTTTTACGCCAATAACCCAATACCAAAAAAGCACCCAAGACCAGCTCTGCCCAAGGAACCGAATAAGCAATGAGGGAATACGACCACGCAGGAAATGCTTGATACTGTTCCAGTGAATATTGAAACTCTTGAATGGGGCGGATGAGCTTGTGGAAACCGGAATAAATAAAAACTGCGCCTAACAAAACTCTAAAAATGAAAATCAGAAAATTCGGCATCTGGCGCACCTTCGATTACTTTTTCTGCACGAATGATTCTAATTTCTTTTGAATGATTTGCGGGCCCTGCTCTTCGAGTTGTTTGGCGCCGACCAGCCGGTCTTCCCCGATAAAAAATGTGGGCGTTGAACTCACTTGAAGCTTAATCCCCGCATCACGGTCAGCTTCCACCTTACGCCGCGTTTCGGGATCCATAAAACACGACTTAAATGCTTCGCGGTCCATATCCATTTCATTGGCATAAGCCAGAAAGAGCGTCCGCGCATCGGGGTCAGACGACCATGCTTTCTGCGCTTCAAATATTTTATCGTGATACGGCCAGAAAACTTTTTGTGCCGCCGCACATTCAGCCGCAATCGAAGCATCCATTCCGTAACGATGCATCGCAAGCGGAAAATGATACGCGTGAACTTGAATCATTTCCGGAAATTTATCCATCAGTTTTTTGACAGAGGCTTGCGCATACGCGCAGGACGGGCACTGAAAATCACTGAATTCCAAAAGCATAATCGGGGCATCCGGTGGGCCTTTGATTTTTTCTGCGCGCGGATTGATCGGTTTTTCGGCTTGACTGGTTTTACCGGCGCGCACCGCAAACACAACACCAGCCAAACATGCCACAATAAAACATCCTGTTACGATTTTCCGGATTTGATTTGACATCGCGTCCCTTCGCTATGCTTTTAAATTACGGTATTATCCTCGATCACTGCATTCTTGGGAATAATAACGATACTCTCTCGAATGTAATAACCATCGCCGTCCAGCGAATCAATTTTCTTATCGTTTCGAATAATGACTTTTTTCCCGATTCTCGCATTTTTATCAACAATCGCGTTCTCAATCACACTCCCCTGACCGATGCCGATCGGAACCGACTTTGATTTTCTCTCATGCTGGTCATAAACATCCGCACCCATGATAATGGAGCGTGAAACCGTCACGTCTTTCCCGATACAGGTCCGCAAACCTATGACTGAGTCGTGAATTTTAGCTTGCTTTACTAGACAGCCTTCGGTAATCAGCGCATTTTCGATATTGCATTTTGTGATTTCGGACGGCGGTAAAAATCTTGGATGGGTAAAAATAAAATTGCCCTTTTTATCATGAAAACTAAATTCGGGATTCGGCTGCGTCAGCGCAAGATTGGCCTCATAAAAACTGCTCATCGTTCCGATGTCACGCCAATAATCCTGAAACAGGAAGGCAAACGACCGGTAAGTTTTAAGCGACTTCGGAATCACTTCTTTTCCAAAATCTTTTTCCGTGCCGGCCAAAACATCGATGAGGGCTTTTGCTTTAAAGAGATAAATACCCATTGATGCCAAATAAAGCCCTCCCGGCCCTTCAAAACCTTTTCGCTCGTGAGGGGTTGCGGGTTTCTCTACAAAATCCGTAATCTTTCCGGAATCGTCCGATTTTAAAATCCCGAAATGAAATGTTTCCTTCGCGGTAACACCGGTTGTGCAGATCGTTACATCCGCTTGATTTTTGCGGTGGAAGTCGATCAGTGGCTGATAATCCATCCGGTACAAATGATCGCCCGAGAGAATCAAAACTTCATCTTCCGGCTCCAAATGATAATGCGGAATGTGACAACGAACCGCGTCGGCCGTCCCTTGGAACCATTGCGCGCTCGATAGTGTTTGTTCGGCCGCCAAAAGAGCAACCGATGCGCGGCTGAAATAATCAAACTTATAGGTATTGAGTATGTGGTTATTGAGCGAGGAGGAATTAAACTGGGTCAAAACAAAGATTTGCTTAATTCCTGAATGCAATGAATTACTGATTGGAATATCAACGAGGCGGTATTTGCCTCCGATTGGGACAGCAGGTTTTGAACGATCGCGCGTAAGCGGAAAGAGCCTTTTTCCTTGGCCTCCGCCTAAGATAATGGAGACTACTTTCATCTTTTTACAACCGTTGGTTTATGAAGCAAAAAAGGGATGAATCGCTTAAGTGACTCATCCCTTCGCAGAATAAGATAAATTCAATTAAACTTTTTTTAAGACTGGAAGACCTGTCTTTGAGTTCTCGCCGATCGCATAACCGGGAGGAAGGCTCTCCACCGCTCCGGCTTGAACTTCTCCTGCGAAGAAATATATAGTTTGCTTACGGTTTCCTCGAAGCGTCACTTCTTTGGAGTGCAGATAATAGGTTTTGCCGGTTTTCTTACTAGACGCGCTAAATGGCATGCGGAATCTCCTTTTTTAAATGGGACTTACTCTGTTTTCCTTATTAAAAAACAATAAGTCATTGATTTCTAAAAAAGTCACTTCGATGACATAGCTAATTGTCGGCAGTTACTGATAAAAGCATAAGCAAAATTATTGATAAAGTCCACTGCTATTTTTTAACTGATTTTATAGCTAAAAAATATCAGGCAGCCGAGAATCGGCGTTTCAACCAGCTAAAAAGTGCCGAAACGGTAAAAGCCGCACAAGCGAGGAGGATGATGGTAGCGCCGGAGGCAAAATTCAGATAATAAGAAGCCCAAAGCCCTGAGATGGTAAGTACCGTCCCAATAACCACAGCCGCCAAAATCAAGCCGGCAAAGCTTCTAATATAAGTCTTAGCAATAGCTGCCGGGATGGTCAAGAGTGCAATGACTAAAATAACTCCAACGATCCGGATCAAGACAACTACAGTTAAAGCAATGAGGCATAGCAAGACCATGTAAAGCGCGTTCACGGGAATTCCGGACACTTCGGCATATTCTTCGTCGAATGAAATGGCGAGAAACTCCTTATAAAACAAAAAAACAACAATTCCAATGATCAGGTCAAGTGCGGCAATCACCAACAGATCAAATGTCGGGACGGTTAATATATTGCCGAACAAGTAACTGAACAAATCCGGCACATAGCCCGGCGTTAGGTTGATAAAAAAAATTCCAAGCGCCATTCCGAACGCCCAAAAAATACCGATTGCCGTATCGGCCGGTAGTTTTGTTTTTTTATGAATCCAGCCGATTCCGAGAGCGCATAAAAGCGCAAACGGAATCAGCGTGATCATGGGATTAATGCCCAAAAAGAATCCGAGCCCGATTCCGCCGAAAACCGAATGTGAAATACCGCCGCTCACAAACACAAGTCGTTTGGTCACCACGAAACTACCGATGATACCGCAAGCAATGCTTGCCAAGAGCGCTGCGAACACGGCATTGCGCATAAACTCATAATTAAAAATATCCATAATCTCCTTAATGATGCTCCTCGACCACGCGATGCGGAACGCCGTGGCCGATTAAATCAATCGGGCAATGATATGCTTCTTCCAATTCCTCTTTGACGATTTCTTTTGAGTCATGGTAATAGAGTTTTCCGCTGAGGCACGCGATTTTATCGACATAAGCCGAGACAACGCCGATATCATGCGAAACCATCACGATTGTCATTTTCTTTTTCAACTCACTCAAAAGTTCGTACACGCTTGCCTGCATCGGTTTGTCAACGCCGGTCGTGGGCTCATCTAACAAAAGCAGCTTTGGATTGGACGCCAATGCGCGCGCAATCAGAATGCGCTGCAACTGGCCCCCCGAAAGTTCTCCCAGGTGGCGGTTTTGAAATTGATGCATCTCAACTTGTTTGAGCGCTTCAAGCGCAGCTTCTTTATCCTCTTGCGAATACGGCCTCAGAAGGCCCGTGTGGCACAATCTACCCATCAAAACAGCCTCCCATGCCCGAATCGGGAAATCAATGTCGAGGAGACTCTTCTGGGCCACATATCCGACCATTCCGCGGGCATCCTTCGGTTCTTTACCAAAAATCCTAACCTCGCCCTTTGATGGCGAAACCAATCCGAGTAAAGTTTTTAAGAAAGTTGTTTTCCCGCCCCCATTTGGACCGATCACGCCTAGAAAAATCTGATTGTTAAGCGCCAGATTCACTTCGCGCAGCACAGCGGTGTGGCCGTATTGGACCCACAGGTTTTTAACGAGAATTGCCGGTTTTAATTGACTCATGATGATTCCTGTAAATTATTTGCGAATTGACGCAAATTTTGAACATATTTTCCACTCAACGGATCTACCTCGATTAATCGCGCGCCGGTTTCTTTGGCAATCATTTCCGCATACCGTTTTGAAAATTGAGGCGCTGTGAAAATGGAGCGGATATTTTTTTGCTTCACCATTTCTATGATTTTTAAGATTTCCGAAGCGCTCGGTTCCTTCCCTTCAGATTCAATAGCGATTTCGTTTAAACCAAAATCCCGCGCAAAATACCGCCACGCCGAATGCGCGCTCAAAAAATCCCGCTGCTTCATGCCGGAAAAAACCTTACCCAGATCCTTTTCAAGCTCCTGTAACTCACTTGCAAATCGAGTTTTATTCTGCTCGTAATTTTCCCCGTGCTCAACATCAAATTCAGACAAGCATGCAGAAATCGCTGCCGCCATCACTTGCGCGTTTTTGGGCGAAAGCCAAATGTGCGGATCCGAATGCGCATGCCCATGCGCTTCTTCCGCGATAAGCCGAACGTTTTGAGAAGCATCACAAATTCGAAGCCCGGGGTTCAACCGCTGAAAACGCTCAAGCCATGCCAGTTCGAATTCAATCCCGGAACCAACCGCCACATAAAGGCCGGCTTTGCTTAATGCTTTGAGTTGATCCGGTGCCGGCTCATAGGTGTGTTCATTGACCGCAGCCGGAACCATGACAGTGACATCAACCCAGCTCTGCCCGATTTGCTCGACAAATTCGGCAAGCGGCGCGATGCTGACAACCACCCCGATAGGCTTTTCGCTGTCGGCGTTTAATGGCCGAGCAACAACTGCCAGAACACCAATTAAGATAATAAAATTGAGAGATTTCCGAAAAAAACCGGCATGCATAAGGGCGACATTATAGAAGCTTTACCTGTTTAAATCAAACAGATAGAGCTGAAATTCCGGCATCTGTTTCACCATCTGTTTTAGCAGATTTTGATACCACGGAAAAGACTCAATAATCGGAACGCTTTCGGGCCGCTCCAGGACAAGCCACATGCGCTTGTAGTTTTGGATTTTTTCGGGCGAAATCTTAAAGCGCTCAAGCGTCGGCACCGCAAATTCATCAGTCAAATAAAATTCAGGCAATTTCCCGCTGTGATAATAATAAGAAGTCCCGAATGTCCAGCCGTTTTCATGCACGATTACGTCACCTTCCCGGTAGTCTTGGGCAATCATTTCAATGGCGGTTTTAAACTTTGATTTTTCGCGCGATTCTTGATAATAATCCGCAATCATAAAGCTTAGGAAAAATACAAACGCCGCAACCGCAAGAAGCCGGACCGTACCGCGCGGAATTTGACGGATTGCAAAGGCCGTCATCAAAACCCACGCCAAATGCGTAAAAATGTAATAGCGTACGTAAAAAAATGACGGCACAAATCTTGAAATCGCAAAAGGAACCGCCAGCGAAACCGCAAACCATGCCAGCAAAAACTGAAGCCGGCCGTTACCGCGAAAATCTTTGAAACGCCAAATCACCAGCAGCACCGACGCAATCACAAGCGGTTTTGATAAAAAGAAAACACTCTGCAAGACCAGCATTAAATCACCAAGCCTGGCGTGCGGCCGGGGATAAAACGGAAAAATGTTTAAAATCCGGATGAGCTGAATGCCGGCAATGGCAGCCAATAGAATAAGCGCACCGCCGCAAGCGTAGAATAAAATACCGTTCTTAACCTTGCTTGATGCAATGCGCCACGCCAAAACCTCAACCGCAAAAAGAAAGCCGGTATAAAAATGGGTCGACATCATCAAAACCGCGGAGACAAGCCACAAGACAAAATCCCGCTGCTTTGAAAACTTAAAAAATTTGAACAAAGCATAAATCGACAACAAGGCAAAAAAACAGGCCATCGCGTAGCCGCGGATTTGCTGCGAAACAAAGACATGATAGGACGAAAAAGCGATCAGGACGGCGGCAATCAGTCCGGTTTCGGTATCAAACAGAAGCTTTCCAGTTTTGAAAATCAAGAAAACCGATAGCGTGCCAAAAACAACGGATACAAGTTCATAACTGAGTTGTGATGTGCCGAATAAATTCTGCCAGACGTGATAAAAAAAATAAGCAAACGGCGGATTGCTGCCGTGGGCAAACCGCTGCCAAATGCTTTCAAAACTCGATTGGGCGTTAAAAATCGTGATGGCTTCGTCATACCAAACCGGGCGTTCCGTCAAACCGCCAAACCGCACGAGCAAGGCGCAAGCCGTAAAAATGAGTGCAAGAATCAACTTTCCGGAAAGCTTTTTTTCACTTAAAATGTTCGCCATACCTGCTTTATCATCGTCAAATTGAGCCGATATATAAAGGAAACCGTCAGCATATGAAATCACTCAATTTATCGATTATTGTTCCGGTCCACAACGAAGCCGCCAGCATTCCTGAACTTGCTGGTGAAATTCGCACAGTCCTTCAACCGCTTCGATCGTCATACGAAATTATTTTTATCGATGACGGCAGTAAAGACGCAACGATCGACGCCATCCGGCAGGCGCGCCAGAAAGATTCCAATATCAAATGGATTCGCCTACGCACCCGTTTCGGAAAAGCCGCTGCGCTTTCGGCCGGCTTTAAAGCCGCCATTGGCGACATCGTGATTACGATGGACGGCGACCTGCAAGATGACCCGGCTGAAATTTCAAACATGATTGAAAAAATCAATGAAGGTTTCGATGTGGTTTCCGGCTGGAAACACAGGCGCAAAGATCCGGCCTTAAGAGTCGTGATGTCAAGAATTTACAACATGATCACTTCGCAAGTCAGCGGTATCCGGATTCATGATTTTAATTGCGGCTTCAAAGCATATCGGAAAGCTGTCACGAAGGAACTGCATATTTACGGCGAACTTCACCGCTACATTCCCTTGCTTGCGGCTCAGCGCGGCTTCAGGATTGCCGAAATTAAGGTCAATCACCGCCCGCGCAAATACGGAAGGTCGCGGTACGGCTCCGAGCGCATCATTCACGGCCTTTTGGACTTATTGACCGTTACTTTTTTGACAAGGTTCACTAAAAAACCATCCCACTTTTTCGGAACCATCGGCTTGACTCTAACCATTCTCGGCCTTTCGATTAACTACTACATTTTCTATTTGCGTGTTGTTTACGGCAATATCCAAAGCCGCTATCCGCTTCTTTTCCTCGGTGTTTTGCTGACCATTGTCGGCATTCAATTTTTCTCGACTGGGCTATTGGCAGAAATGATCACGCTCGGCCAAAAAAAGAGCGAAATCGAGTATTCGGTTCTTGAAGAATCGGAATAATATGCGCGTTTGTTTTTTTGGGACTTACGAGCGAAATTATCCCCGAAATCAGACACTCCTGAAAACCATGCAAGCAGCTCAAATCGAAGTGATCGAGTGCCACGCACCTTTATGGGATTCGGAAGAACATAAAACCGGAGAGTTTAAAAGTATCTGGAAAATGATTCGGCGGATCGTTAAGATCTTGATTACCAATCTTCAATTGATGTGGCGGTACCTGTTTATCCAAAATCATGATTTGGTGCTGATCGGCTTTCCGGGCCATCTCGACGTTCTAGCCGTTAAATGGCTGACGTTTCTGCGCCGCAAGAGGATCGTATTTGACGCTTTCATTTCTTTATACGATACAATCGTGAACGACCGAAAACTCATCTCGGAAAAATCGCTGTTTGCCGCACTGATTCGGGAAATTGATCAAACTGCTTGCAAATTTGCCAATAAAATTATTTTGGATACTCGGCAGCATATAGACTATTTTTCGCATAATTTCCAGATTCCCGAAAAGCGTTTCGCGCGGCTGTGGATCGGTGCTGACGACACTCTATTTCAACCTTCGGCGCCAAAACGCCGTGACCAATTTTACCGAGTCGTTTTCTGCGGGAAATTTACGCCGTTCCATGGCGTCGACGTCATATTGGGTGCGGCAAAAATATTGGAAACAGAGCGCGATATTACTTTTGACCTTGTCGGAACCGGCCAGCTTTACTACGAAATGCAGGCAAAGGTGAAAGAGCTCAACATGGCCAATGTGCGCCTTCGGGGCTGGATGGATTATGCCCAGGTCCCTTCTCTGCTGCAGGAAAGCGACTTATGCCTGGGCGTTTTTGGAACTTCAGAAAAACGCAACCGCGTAATTCCGAATAAAATTTTCGAAGCTCTCGCCGTCAAAAAACCGGTCGTCACGGGACGCGCCAAAGCTGTTGAAGAACTGCTGACCGACATGGATAGCATTTATTTTGTCACCCCGGGCGATGCCGGGGAGCTTGCGCATGCGATTATTACCTTGAAAAACGACCCCAAACTTGCCGATAAAATAGCTGAAAAAGGCTACCAAATTTATCAGCAAAATGCGAACCTGAATTGCCTTAGCCGGGATTTGTCGGCAATTCTAAAATCTGCGTTAAATTAATATGCTTCATTTAGCAAAAGACATCGTTCGATATCGGGAGTTAATCGAACTGTTAACCGGACGCGAAATTAAGGTCCGTTATAAACAGTCTGCTCTCGGTATTCTGTGGGCACTGTTCCAGCCCGCCGTCATGGTGATTTTATTCACCGCAATATTCACCAAAATTGTCAAAATGCCCACAGGCGACATTCCTTATCCCGTATTCTTTCTGGCCGGATTTATTCCATGGATGTTTTTCGCCAATTCATTGACTACCGCGATTCCAAGCATCGTCTCCAATGGCGATCTGGTCCGGAAAATTTATTTTCCCAGAGTGATTTTCCCTCTCGTGTCCATTTTGGCCTGCTTTTTTGATTTCTTGATTTCATTTATCCTGCTTGCTGCGCTGATGTTTGTTTTCAAAATTCAAATTTCGGGATGGATTTTTTTACTTCCGTTCATTTGTTGCCTGCAGCTTCTATTAACAATTGCAATTACACTGCTGTTTGCATCGCTTAATGTTTTCTATCGCGATGTGCGAAATGCTTTGGCCAATATCGTGCAAATTTGGATGTTCGCAACGCCGGTGATTTATCCGCTGGAAAATATCCGCCCGCACTTGCAGCAAATTCTGATTTTGAACCCGATGGCCGGCATCGTTCACGGTTATCGCTGTGTTTTGGTCCGCGGCATTGAGCCGAATTGGTATTTTTTGGCGGTTTCGGCCGTAATTTCCGTGATCATCTTCGTTGCGGCTTATTTGATTTTTAAAAAACTAGAACCTCATTTTGCGGACTACGTCTAATGGCCGTCATTACATTTGACCATGTAGATAAAGAATATCGTTTGAGGCGTGAAAACTTTTCGGCGCTTTCTACCAGCATGAACCGGTGGATTGACCGGGCGTGGAAAACCTTGCTCGGGAACCCGGTCCGGGACGAGAGGTTCTTTGCTCTCCGTGATGTTTCGTTTGCCGTTCAACCGGGCGAATCGGTCGGAATTTTAGGCCCCAACGGTGCCGGAAAAACAACGGTGCTGAAATTAATCGCCAATGTAACAAAACCGACGCGCGGAAAAGTATTAGCGGCGGCGCGGATTGCGCCTTTGATTGAAGTGGGTGCCGGTTTTCATCCGGAACTGACGGGACGCGAGAATGTTTTCTTAAATGGCGTCATCCTTGGCATGTCCAAACAAGAAATTACCCAAAAAATTGACGAGATCGTAGCTTTTTCAGAACTCGAACAATTCATAGACTCCCCGATCAAGCAATATTCCTCCGGCATGTACGTCCGGCTTGGTTTTTCGGTTGCCATTCATTCCAATTTTGATATTCTGCTTGCAGATGAAATTTTAGCAGTCGGCGACCAGCATTTTCAGTCTAAATGCCACGCCAAGTTTGAGGAAATCAAAAAATCCGGCAGAACGCTGATTTTAATTTCCCATTCGGCTGAACAACTAAAGAAACACTGTAAGCGCGGGCTTTTAATTCAAAATGGGAAATTAGTTATGGACAACTCAATTGAAACGACTTGTGCTGCTTATGCAAATTTTCAGAAAATGAAGGAAGCCAAATGAAAATTCTGGTAACAGGCGGCAGCGGATTTGTCGGAAGCCACGTGTGCGAATATTACGCAAAAAGAAAGCATTCTGTCGTAGCTCTCGATAATCTTTCACGCGAAAAATTGATGAAAAAGAAAAAAACGGGCGCTGCTTATAATTGGGAATATTTATCGCGGTTTTCCAATATCAAACGAGTTCGAGGCAGTATTTTAGATTTTGATACCGTTAAGTCTCTTGCAAGAAATGCGGATGCCATTATTCATACAGCAGGACAAACTGCCGTCACCTCATCTGTCCTCGATCCGATCACCGATTTTCGGGTAAATGCCACAGGCACATTCCATGTCCTGGAGGCAGCGCGTCAATCCAAATCAAAACCTGCTGTCGTGGTTTGCTCGACCAATAAAGTATATGGCGAGAATGTGAATACGATCGGAATAAAGGAGCTAAAAACCCGCTATGTTTTCTCGGGGAAATTTCGAAACGGCGTCCCTGAAAATTTTGGTGTTGATTTGTGCAAGCATACGCCTTATGGATGTTCAAAGTTGACAGCCGATCTTTACGCGCAGGATTATGCGCGGCTTTACGGACTTAAAGTCGGCGTTTTCCGAATGTCGTGTATTTACGGAACCCGGCAGTTCGGCGTTGAGGATCAGGGCTGGGTATCCTGGTTCGCCATTGCTGCGCTCACCGGCCAGCCGATTACTATTTATGGAAACGGCAAGCAGGTGCGCGACGTGCTTTGGGTAGACGATTTGATTCATGCCTACGATTTGTTTTTAAAAAGCAAGCAGCGTCACGTGGTTTTAAACATCGGCGGAGGCTCTAAATTCACGCTCTCGCTGTTGGAATTGCTTGATTTGCTTCAAACCAAAACCGGCCGGCTCAAAATCCGCTTCTCCGACTGGCGTCCATCAGACCAAAAAGTATACATTTCGAACATTCAACAAGCTAAAAAACTAATCGGTTGGCAGCCATCCGTTTCTCCCGAAACGGGCGTGGGACGTTTGGTGGACTGGGCACATCAAAATCGCCGATTATTCAAACACTAGAAGCGGGGCTCTGTGGCGGTTAAAAACATACTAATAACAGGCGGATGCGGTTTTATTGGATCTCATATAGTTGACCTTTTGGTTTCAAAGGGCTACCACGTCAGAGTTTTAGACAATCTGGATCCTCAAGTTCACAATTCGGGGGAACTGCCCGCCTGGGCCAATACAAATGCTGAATATGTCCGCGGTAATATTGACGACACGGAATCGCTCAAAAAAGCACTGGCCGGCATTGATGCTGTATGCCATCAGGCTGCTGCGGTAGGTGTCGGCCAATCTCAATATCAGGTCAAACATTATACCGATGTTAATATTGGCGGAACCGCCAACCTGCTCGATTTAATCGTCAATCAGTATCGGGACAGAATCAGAAAAATAATTGTCGCGAGCTCTATGAGCTGCTACGGCGAAGGAGCTTACCAATGCCCCAAATGCGGCCCTGCCGTTGCTGGTGCCCGCGACGACAAAGCGATGACATCTGGAAATTGGGAGGTCCCTTGCCAAAAATGCGGGGGCAATCTCAAGCCGATTGGAACATCTGAATCTAAACCGTTTGATTGCACGTCAATTTATGCGCTCACAAAAAAAGCGCAGGAAGAAATGGTTCTCAATATTGGCCAAACCTACAAAATTCCGGCGGTAGCGCTTCGCTATTTCAATGTTTACGGCCCCCGCCAGTCATTGTCAAATCCTTACACCGGTGTCGCTGCAATTTTTTTGAGCCGTCTTAAAAATGGCAATCGCCCTGTGATTTACGAGGACGGTTTGCAGACCCGCGATTTCGTATCGGTCCACGACATTGCAAACGCCAATCTCCTGGCGCTGGAAAGCAGCAAAGCTGACTATCAGCCCTTCAATGTCGGGACCGGAAAAGCTATTTCTGTTCTTGAAATCGCGCAGCAACTTTCCAACCTTCTGGGTAAAAATATTGACCCTGAAATCACCAAGAAATTCCGGCCTGGCGATATTCGCCACTGTTTTTCCGATATCTCAAAAATCACGAAAACGCTCGGTTTTAAACCGGCTTGGAACTTTGCGCGGGGAATGCAAGAGCTTATTGAATGGTCTCAATCTCAAAAGGCGGATGACAGATTTGGCATTGCAACTCAAGAGTTAAGATTGAAAGGCCTGATTTAAAAAATGAATACATCGGGTCAAAAGCAAAAAATAATCTTTGTTTTGGGCTTGCCCCGAAGCGGCTCATCCGCGCTCATGGAAGTGCTAACAGGCTTGGGTATTTCCTTGGGCGATACTGATCAATTAAAAAAGGGAGATGTGCATAATCCGAGAGGATATTTTGAATTAAATTCGGTCCTTGAAATAAACGAAACCATCATTCACGAATCGCTTCCAAATACCCTTTCTCAATTATTCCAACAAATCGGAATGACGAATGAAGAAATTGATTCGGCAACAAAAGACTGGGGCTGGACATCCTGCCGAGGCCCCGTGTCTCCCAGTAAAAGCTTTTCTGAAAATGCCTTAGATCCGATTAAAAAAATTCAAAATATGTTTAGCAGCATCAAAGCACCGATAGCAATTAAAGATGCACGTTTTTCTTTTACCTTGCCAGTGTGGCAGAAATATTTTGAACCTGTTTGCATCTTGCTCTGGCGAGACCCTGTTGAATTTGGTGATTCGCTTAATAAGACCTCTTTAATTCCGCACAAATTCTCATTTCGGCTCTGGTCTATTTGTTTGCGCTCGGCACTCCAAGTTGCCCAAGGATTGCCATGCCTGATCATGAATCATCATGAACTTTTGCAAAACGCTGAAGCGAGCGCCCAAAAAATAGACACATTCTTAAATAATGAGGGCATTAAAACGAATCACGATATTCAGAAAAGCAGCCAAGTAATTGAGAAAAACTTCTACCGATCGAAAAAAGTGAACCCGGATTTAATTGAGGCCCGCGACTTCGATCAGGATTTGTTGAAATGGTTAACCGCGAACGAGAGGGGTAGAATACTTCCGGAAAATAAATCACCTGTCCCGGATGAAATAGAGCTTCTAACGTTGATTGGAACAACTCAATACTACTTCCTGCATCTGAAAAATCTCAAAACTCATGTAGAATACATGAAAAACCGTATTGAAAACATGGGAATAAAAGCGCGGATTTTTGCAAAGGTTAACAAAATATATTCAAATTTTAAAAATCGGTTTAATTTTTTTTGTAAAAATTAAAAAATGCCACAATGCACTCAGCTGATTTTTCTAAACCCAGCATTCTACGCGCTTCTGTGATCTCATGGCAGAACTTCACCGCTCAAATCCAGAACTGATTGATTATGAAGCGGAATTGCGCAACGCTCAACGCGATGGGAACCGGCGGCATTTTGCCAATCTTTTGACTCGCCTATTATCACACTCTTTTTTCTTTTGCCGGTTACGTTACTGGTTTTTATGGGCACAACTTCTTCATCCAAATGCGTGGACGCGTTTTCAATTTCCCAAGTCATGGCTTCATTATCTTGAATTATTTTCAGGGCCATCCTCTCCTCGAGTTGTTGTTCTTCATCCTCAGGTCATTTCCGTGCGGGGCGGCGCCGAGGAGCTTGCGGAAGCGCTGGTTTTACACCTCAACCAAGCTGGCTTCAAAGCCGAATTGTGCACTTTTCCCCACCAATGTTTCGGCCCTTCCCGCCTGTCCACTCTCATCGATGTTATTTTGTGGCTTGTTTTAAAAGTGCGGATCAATACCCGGAGACGAGTTGACGCGGTTATCGCAACCAAATTTCCAGCCTATTTGGTCCGCCACCCCAAAAAAATCGTATGGCTTGCCCATCAAAGGAGAGATCTCTATGACTTATACGGAACCGCTTTCGGATCGAACGCTTCCGCGACGAGCGCCATAAAGCGTTTCTTCATTAGACGTTTAGACGCATTCGCATTGAAAAACGCCGCAAAGATTTTTACGATTTCAAAGAATGTATCCGGCCGCCTGATGCGATACAACAACATCGCTTCAGAACATTTGTATCCTCCGCTTAAAAATAAAGAATTATTCCACACGCACTCTTACGGAGATTTTGCATTGTACGCCGGCCGGCTGCATCCGTTGAAGCGCATCGAACTTGCCATTGAAGCATTCCGATACACACGCACTGAGGCAAAGCTGGTTATTGCCGGAGAAGGTGCAAGAAAAGCGCTAGAGAAATTAGTAACGTCCCACGGCCTTGAAAGTAAAGTGAGTTTTGCCGGATATCTATCTGAAGAAAAACTTGCCGACCATTACGCAAAGTGCTTCGCGACGGTTCTGCCGCTTTACAACGAAGATTATGGTTATGTTTGTCTGGATTCCTTTCAATCAAAAAAACCCGTCATCTGCTGCAACGATTCCGGGGGACTGCTCGAATTTGTTGAAAATGACTCAACTGGTTTTGTCTGTAACGCAAACCCGAAGGATATCGCTGAAAAAATCGATTTGTTATTTGAAAATCGTGAACTTGCAAAAAAAATGGGAGTATCCGGATTCCAAAAAATTCAATCTATTACTTGGGAAGCCACTGTCAGGAAGTTGTCAGAGTATTTTTAATTCTTCGAGAAATGAGTGCGATGAAGTCGATTATATTTTCAATAGCGGTTTCAGTTAGCAAATTCTCAATTAAATTCTTTAAGGCCGTTGATTCCCAAGATCGTTTTTCATTTTTCTTTCATTACTTACTCTCCCGGTGGCTCATGCCTTACATCGAATATGCAGCTCAACTGCAAATTCCGAAACTTAAAAAATCAATAACCTTCCCCGCCGATCTAAAAGTTGATGTTTTTCAATCAATTTCCTCGCAAAAAAACCACAGCGGGATTGCGGTTGGTTCAAACTCGATTGAGCAACTTCTTATAAACAAAGCACTTCTCGGCCAACAAGTTCGGGCAAGTTCCTATTTGTCTATTCCCGCAAAGCTAGAAACAAAGCTGGACCCGCGTGCAAATTCTTTTTTTAACCTTTTTTTGGTCAACGCCAAGCAAATGATTTTCATGCGTCATCTCTTAGATGCAAAAAATTTTGAACTGCACTACAACGTCGGGTATTGGTATTGGGAATTGGAGAAATTTCCTTATAAGCGCTGGGAAGGTGTTTTTCGATGCCTAGATGAGGTGTGGACTTCTTCGGAATTTTCCCGATCGAGCATCGCAGCGTCTGCGCCTATTCAAGTTTTTACAATTCCGCCGGCAATCTCAACCGAAACTCAGCAAACCGGCTGTCAATATCGCGATGAGTTTGGCCTTCGACACTCTCCATTCATCTTCCTTTTCGTATTTGATTTTCTAAGTTATTGTGAAAGGAAAAATCCAATTGCATTAATCCAATCCTTCAAGCGTGCTTTCGGGCTCGATGACAAGGTCCTTTTGTTAATCAAATGCACCAACTCAAAGCGGTACCCCGCTCAGAATAAGGCAATGATGAAAGAAGTGAATCAGCCGAATATTCAAGTGATTAGTAAATCATTTTCATACGACCAATCAAAAAGGCTTTTCAATGCCTGTGACGCTTACGTATCCCTGCACCGCTCTGAAGGTTTTGGTCTTACGCTCGCCGAGGCGATGGCGCTCGGAAAACCGGTCATCACCACCGGCTATTCCGGCAATATGGACTTCACAAATGAGTCGAATAGTTATCTTGTGAAATATAAACTCGTTCCTATTTTAAAGACAGTGGGTCCCTATGAAAAAGGAAGTGTGTGGGCAGAGCCGGATATTGACCATGCGGCGGAACTGATGGTTCAAGTGCGCGAGAATTATCAGCAAGCGCTCAGAAAGGCCGAAATAGCGAGACGCGAGATTCGGGAAAAATATAATGCGGAGCGTATTGGCGGAATGGTAAAAGAGCGCTTAACTAAAATATATGAAAATGCGTTGAGAGATTCAAAGTGAACATCCTTTTCATCACCTACAACACAATTCAAACAGTCTCATGCCGGTGCCGGGCTTACTTTCCCGCCAAAGCAATCCGACATCAAAATACCGAGACGCGGGTCAAGTTAATTTACTTCACCAGCCGTGCCGACATCGATTGGGCTGATATTGTTATTTTTCAGCGCATTCCGCAGGCTGTGTGGTATTTAAAAAAGCTGCATCTTCCCTCCGGCGGAATGCTGAGTTGGATCCGCGATCTTTTTGACTATGCGCGATCAAAAAAGCCAACCGGCATTGATATGGACGACTACATTTTTCTGAAAGGAAGTGAAATCGAAACTGGGGTTCCGGACGACTTTTTGCCCGGCCTTCTGCAAAAGAGCCATTTCGTCATTGCCAGCACCGAAGCCCTCAGGCTTCAACTGTCCGTCCACAATCAAAACGTGTCGGTCATCAAAAATGCGCTTGATTTTGAATTATTTGAGAAGCCGAATGTCCGGTTTCATACCCGGCAAGTTCTGGATAAAATAAAGTCCTGGAAGGAGCGGGGATTTTTTATTCTTGGATGGACAGCCGGCAAAACACACGGGCAGGATTTTAAGATTCTGCATAAAATCATCGAACGTTTTGATGATTCCCTTTTAAAGCGCGTAAAAATCGTCCTCATTGGCTCTCAGAATCAAGAAATGACCGCGTTCCCGGACCTGGTCTATCAAACACGCTTTTTACCCTGGCATCAACCCTGGCTCATTGTAAAAGAGTTAGACGCTAATTTAGTGCTTCTCGAAGACAATTTGCTCAATCAATGCAAATCCGAACTTAAATTAATTGAAGCAGGCTTTTTTGGTGTTCCTTCGATTTGCAGCCCCGTCGGTGTCTTTGCAGAGATTATTTATAAGAACGAAATCGGGCTTTTGGCCGCAACTGCGGACGAGTGGACTGAAAAAATCAAGCAGCTTATCCGGGATGAAGGCTTTCGGAATAAGCTCGGGCAAAACGCTCGGCAATTTGTGCTGGGTGGTTACAATTTAAAGCAGCGCGGGAAAGAATACTTGGGGTTATTTAAAAGCATGGGCGGGACAAGACTCTCCGCCAAACTGCGCGGCGGACCCGTCGTCCGTAAAGCTTAAAATAATACGTAGCACAGTTGGACAGACCCGCCAAAGCTTTGTGGCGGGGAACTTAAGATTTGGACGCTAGAGGACTCGAACCTCTAACCCCATGGATGTAAACCATGTGCTCTAACCGATTGAGCTAAGCGTCCTCATTCACCGCATCGATCATCAGCTTCAATAATCCGTAATGCCGGCGGTCAAAATTCATGACAAGGCGCGGTTTGTCCTTCAGGTCCGGCTCATCGGATTCTTGGCTGAGGGGCGCAGACCTCTCAATCTTGCCGCTTGCCAGCAACGCCTTAAACTCCCGATTAATTCCTTTGAGCGTCGAGTCTGTAATGTCTTGATTTAACCGGATCACGGTCTGTCCGTTGACATACCGAATTGAATGATAAACTTTGTAAAATTTCAGGACTACATCACGTGCTTTCTCGGGACTTCTGACAAAATCAACCAATTTCAAGTCTTCCCGATTGATCATTTTTTGATCGGCAAATTCTTTCTTGATGTAACGAAGCCAATCCTGCCAGTAGGCCCCGGTTTTGGTATCGACCAGCACAATCGGGCGCGGATTATTTTTACCGGTCTGGACAAGCGTTAAACTCTCAAACCCTTCATCCTGAGTCCCGAAACCGCCCGGATACAAAACCGTTGCATCCGATTCCTTGATGAAGATTAATTTCCGAGTAAAGAAATATTTAAAATGAATGAGTTTGGGATCTCTGTGGATGACTGCATTCACATCCTGCTCAAACGGCAGCAAAATATTCACGCCAAAACTCTTTTCGCGGCCCGCACCTTCATGCCCCGCTTTCATGATGCCGGTCGAAGCGCCCGTAATCGTCATCCAGCCGGCTTCGGTCATGAGTTTCCCAAATTGAATGGCCGATTTGTATGTACTGGCTGTCTCAGGCGTACGCGCAGAGCCAAAAATGGTGACTTTTCGGATGTGGCGATACGGTTTGAAAACACGGAATGACCAGCGCAGTTCTTTGAGTGTTGTATTCAAGAGCTTCAAATCGCCTCTTGAAAATTCCTCACGCCCGATTTTGGCAACGGTAGTTGCAATCTGAAGCAGCAAATCCTGATTCCGGACATCGCCCGTCATCGCCACAAGGCGCTGAATGGTGCGGTCAATGGGTTTTATCCCAACATTATAAGGTTTTCTGCGTATCGGTTTTGTAGGCATAATGAATTCAATTATATATCGACAAAAACTGCCGAAGACAGGAATTGAACCTGCACGGGTTGCCCCACACGACCCTGAATCGTGCGCGTCTGCCAGTTCCGCCACTTCGGCTTGAAATTAAAATAGGAGTTTAAGGATAATCTGTAAAGCCGTCAATGAATTTAAGCGGCAGTAAAAGATATCTTTTGGACAGTCTCATTTATCAATCAATTTCCTTAAACGCTAAGGCTGTCCTCACATTGTTAATACTATTCGCTAGGTACATTTATCAAAGAAATGTGAGGACTGCCCCTTGGCTTTCATTGATAGTCGTTTTGGGGTATAATATGAAGCCATGGGGCTGCCTAGACTCGACAGGAAATGTTGAGTGAGCCGGAGCATGCGGAGGTGGTGACGAGGCCTCCTAAAACACGCCACAAAACAAAAATGCTGACAAACTCAGCTGGAACGAAAGGGCAGTTGGTCCTATGGCCATGCCGTTAGTTCCTACTTTCGCTATCTAATTTTAGATTAGCGACGTTTCATGGATGTTTAGCCTTGGATGTTTATGGAACGCCATTCACAAGGATAGCTTCGAGTTTCGCCTTCAAGACTTGAAGTGAAATGCGTTTGACGGCTCGCTTTCGGAAATCCTGGTTTTGGGAGTTCCGGCAGTTAAATTAAAACAAAAACTAAGCATGTAGCGCCGTTCATTTGAGTTTCTCTGGACGCCGGTGCAATTCCGGCCAGCTCCAGTCTTCATAATATATATACCAAATAATGCCCAACGAAATCACGATTGAGAACCGGAAAGCCCGGCACGACTATTCTATCCAGGATAAATTCGAGGCCGGCATTGCGCTCAAAGGCTCCGAAGTCAAATCCATCCGCGACGGCCGCGCGACACTTCAAGATGCCTTCGTCCGCGTCACAGGCGGCGAAGTTTATCTCGTCAATCTTCACATCAGTACCTACAAACACACGCACGATTTGATTCCGGATGAAACCAGAACCCGAAAATTATTGCTGAACAAGGGCGAAATTAACCGTCTGATGGGCCAACTAACCAGAAAAGGTCTTGCCTGTATTCCCCTCAAAATGTACTTTAAGCGCGGCTTCGTGAAGGTCGAGATTGCGCTCGGCCTCAAAAAGAAACTTCACGATAAACGCCAATCTTTAAAGGATAAAATCCAGCGGCGCGAAATGGATAAGGCGGCTAAAAATTTTACGAAACGCGGCAGGTAAACTGATTTACGACTGGCCGTCTTGCAGTTTCTTCAGGATATTACGGACATCTTCTTTAACACGCAGGTTTTCTTCATTCCATCTTTCAAGATCCTGGCTGAATTGCTGAAACACTTTCACGCGCTCCTCTTCCTCCGGATCAACGGAAGGCACGCCGGAAGCATCTTGTGCAATCGTCAGTGCGGATTGAACTTTATTATCGAATAAAATAGGCGCCGCCAAGACATCGACGACTTTGGTGTAGCCGCTCCTGCAGCGGATACGGAACTTTGAATGCTCGCTGTAAACGCCTTTCATCGTTTGATAGAAGAACGTAAAGCCGTCATTTAAATCATCCAACGTAAACAGCATGCGGAAATGCCTTCCTAGAACTTCTACTTTGGAATATCCGGTAAGCTCTTCGGCGGCTTTGTTGAAAAATATGAAACAGCCTTTCACGTCGGTAATGAAAACAGCGTCGCTCATTCTTTCGAAGAAACTGGAGTAGCTTTTTTGCAGAGAAATATTGACGTGCGCTAGCTTTTGATAATTTTTGAGGAGTGAATATTGATAAGTCTCTAGACTTTTCTTTTTCATTCCGTTTCACCGCTAAAGTCCGGACATAGAACTTTAGTTAGATAAAAAGTAGCACAGGAATTATCTGATTTCAAATGAGTTTGAGTTATTAGCGCAAAAAATTTACAGATAAGCGGTATAAATTTATCTTTAAGCGGAAACTTTTTGTCTCAATGCCGAGCGGAATTGATCAGCCAGCAAGAGCACAAAAGCTTCAAGGCCGGTAAAAACATGAGGCCCTGCAGCATGCAATTGATTTCGTTCGTTCCGGACAACACCGTCTAAGCTCCCCAGCATTTGATACGCCACGGCAGCGGCAATGACCTGGGAGAAATCAACTCCATTTTGAAACAAAATCGTATCGCCTGTTGTGTAGCGGCTGTAATCAAATGCCAAAGCTCCCTTTTTTAATTGAACTTCTGAGTTTGTAATCACCATGGTCGGAACATTGGTTGCAATGGTTGTTGCATACAAAGCGTCATCCTGACTGACAAACACGACTCGCCCCTTCCGGATCCCGCCTGCCCTGGCGAATTGCCGCTCTAGCTCCTTGAGCGCCGATCTATTTTCCGCCACAACAACGGCCGTAAACCATGGATTTTGTTTCAGATCGCGAATCAGCGTCATTGCTTTGACGGTATCCGTGTTTTGTGGAACACGAATTTCGAAGACTGCTTTTTCCTGGCGCTTGCGCAACAAATCCGTAAGCGTATTTGAGAAGTCAACATTCGCTTGCGAAATAACGGGCGCTGCGGCAATGCGCGCATTTTCATTTACGCTCACCGATTCACCGATCAAACTCAAAAGCTGGTTTGCAGGTTCAGACAATTCAATACCCAAATTGGCCACCTTTTCAAGCACAGAACGTAACTCGCCGCTTTCAATGGGTAAATCCTGTATTTTCCCTTCTGCATCATCCAAGGCTTGATTGACTCTTTCTTCGACCCCTTTCGCGACCTCTCGCGCGATTATCAAAGCATTGGGTGACTTTGCTAACTGATTGATGTGATTCGCGAGCTGATTAGCATCAAGTCCGGCATGGCCCATAATTCCAAGTTGACTCAAAATCCTGCCGCTTAATTCAGATATTAGACTGTTTGTTAGTTGATGTATCGTTTCAACAGACAATTCAGCCGCCTCCGACCGAACATTTCGCAACTCGGATCTTGGGCTGCTCAATCTCGCGCGCATTGTTTCGATAGCAACTCGTATTTGGTGCTCAGAGTCCTGAAATGATTGCCGGTCATCTTCGCTGATTAATCCATCGTTCAATAAAGCATCTTTAAGTTCATTCAGCTCTTCCAAGCTATTCGCGGAATAAATTTCATGAAGATGCTCGCTAAAAAAATCAGGCGGGCTATAATTTAAACCATAAACATAAAAGCCTAACTGCTGAGCGCGCTGGACTAATTTTCCGTGCGACTGAATGACGCCAGGATTGCGCCGAATGATATTGGTTACCGCTTCATCGAGTAAGATCGAAATCTGCGGCGGCAAATCATCCAATCCTTCAATCGGCTGTTTAATGAAATGCGCACCGAGCATATCCATGCCTTCCGCGCTGCGCCAGGTGTGTAAATATTTTTCAGATTCCTTTACCGTGTGGGAGCGTGAAATATAAAGGAAAAACACTCGGCCCTTCCATTTGGCAAGAACCACGCGCTCGCCGGGCAATCCGGGCCTTCCCTTTTCAATTTTAAAAATGCTGTCAATCACCATCACGTTAGGATCATAAGAATCCCGCCCGTCTGACATGGCGATTTTGAGCGTCTCCGGGTCTGCCTTCATGAGCATTGCCATTCTGTGGTAGGGACGTTCTTTTAACAGTTTTTGCTTGGCGTATTTTAAATACCTTTTATCCATTTTGAGAATTTCCGGAACGACAATGCCTGTCTGCAATTTCCATTCATCCAGCAGATAGCGGCGTGTGAAATCGCCGATATTAAACCAAATATGACGTTCAAACTTTTGGTGCTGAACTTCGGTAAACAACTGAAGTAGAAAATCATGGTCGAGCACTTTCTCAAACCACCGAAGCCGTTCGACGCCTTTCGGAAAGATTGCATCGTGAACGAGCTGGCGGCCCTCATCCGCTTCGGTCAATTCACTCAATGTTTCGGTTAGGCGGCGCATGATTTCATCAAGGAGTGGCTTTTCCTCCTTGTTCATCAGCAGCGGATTATAGAATTCTGAATTGAGCCGGACTGTGTATTTTCCGTTTCGTTCGGTAATCACAAACGGCGAAACATCGATTCGCACCCTCTTGAGCGCGGCTCTTAAATCAATCGGCGATGCACCATTCAAAGCCTCTGAGTTTGCTTTCGCTCCTACATGCTGCAAATCTGTTTCATCAACCATACCGCCACCATCTTCAACTAACCTGATGTACTGGACATCCGGCCGTTCGATGGGCAGCCCAACATGAGCGCGGTCATCTATTTTGACTTCAACTGTAGTACCATTCTTGGATTTTGAATCCGTTAAACGAAGTATCAAATCCTTGGCTTGACCATCGATTGTTTCGATAATCAGGTGGCGCCGCGATATACTGTCTGATTGAGACTTCTCCATCTCGAATGAAATAAATGGATCCTCTTCCCCATTTTTCCACACGCCAATCCCGCCGTTATACCGCCCGATATCATACCTTTGTTTCGCATCGCGGTGAAATACCGCTTTCGGAATATTGTGCCAAGAACCGTATTGCCAAACTTGGAGATAAGCAAATTGGCCGGAGTCTGAATAAAGACGCAGATAAACGCCTGAATCAGGATTGTTGTCGAAACCGGCCAGTCGAATCATGCCCAGGTCAAAAACTCTGCGCTCTACCATTGCACCATTTTCTTCCTTTAAGCTTTTCTTAACATAGCCTGAATTTCCACTGCCAAAATCAGACGGCGTCCTCTCGTAAAACATGCGAAGTTCAGAACGACCCTGGGCAAGCGTAACCAGCTGTCGTTTTAATTTTGAGGGCTGAAATTTGTTGCTTACAACCGTGTGAGAAACAATCGCGTTTTGATTTCCATCGACAGCTCTAGCAACCTTTTTAAGCGTCACAAACGGTGTATAAATGCCGAAGAGTGCCAGCCTTGCACTTTGGACATCGCCATCGCGATAAACAATTCCTTCCGGCACAATGTCGGCCTCCACGTCCGGAGCGCGTTTGGTTTTCGTCTGGACGGTCTCGCCCTCCAAATTGGCCATCTTTCCTTCGTAAACATATTCTTCGCCGGAAAGAACTCGAATACGGGCCAGTGCACGCGGATTTTGGATACCTTCGCGCGAAATTTTGATTTCGGAAACAGGTGCGTCCGGATGAAATAAAGTTCCAAGACCTTCAATTCCATCCCGATTTTCATTAAAATATCGCAAATCATTCGCATTGAGCGTGATTTCAATACCATGATCACGCACAATCTGCCCAAGAGCCACGATCCAGTCCAGAAGCGCAAAATCACTTTCCGGGTTCATTTCGTTCTGCCGGATCATGTAATCCATGACAAATTTGGCGAGCCGGAAAGATTCGCCTTCTTCAGCCAGCTGGCGGATCGTTGACACATACTCATCTTCCGCAATCACCGCAGCCGAAGCCGCAGATTGCTTTTCCGATTGTCGCTTCAATTCAGTCCTCGTCATTTCAAAAATCAGCATGCCGGCCAAAACCACGCCCAGCGCGATCTGCTTCATTCGATGTGAAATCTGCCGAAGTTCTGAGCGTTTGGTTTCAATTGATTTCGGCACCTGAGTCGCGCCAGGTGTACCTGGCACGGCGCTCGTAAATTGCATTTTTCCATCTGGGACAATGTTGTTGGTATTTATAATATTAATATTGGAATTTCCGTGTTGGTCAAATTTCCACCGAGAAACCGGAACGGCAATCCCGAGATCGGAATCAATTTTCAAGGCCAAATCTTTGATCAGCTGCGCAGCGCCGTCCGGGCTTGATAAATGAAGAGGTAAATAATCAATTCTTTGCCGGTTGATTTGCCTAATCAATAGGTAAACTTGCTGCGGCACTGATTCCAACAAATAAAATTCTAGATCTTTAGCAAGAGGGTCATCCTCAAAAAGACTCTCCAACATTTCCAGATCATTACCGTTAGATATTCGAAGTCTATAAATTCTTGTTTGTGTTTCGGGATGATTAAATACTACTTGCTCTAGATGGATAAGCGTACTTACCCACGGGCTCGGTATTTCAAACTTAGTTTTGCGCTGCGTCCGCAATTCGGAACGAATTCTTGGATATTTTTTGATTTTAACGACTGAAGCTACCCAGTCAGCGGCGCCGGCCGGAAGCAATCCGTCCCGATCCTGCGGAATAATGCTCCATTTGTAATAAGGAAAAACTTTTGTTCGCCCCACTTTGATTTTGCCAACCGGCTCAAATCCCCATTCCGATGCCTTCAATAAATAGTAACCTCTGCCGCCGTCCATCCATATTTTTAACAAGCCATTTTCCGTCATTTCCAAAATATATACATCAGTCGCATTGGTCTCAACCGTCAACAAATCACCGGGCTGCAAGGCAGTCAAATCAATTTCTTCCACCACCTCTCCTTGATCCAAGTTCATTTGGGGTTGAAGTTCAAATCGATCGCCGCGTGGATACCGCGGATTTTCGATCAAAGTCTTGTCACCGCTTTTTAAACCCGTGACGTAATCCCATGACGGGAACAACGGATCGTACTCGCTAAATTTTTCAATCTCCAATAATCGATCCAAATACTGAACCAAGCGTTCGCGCGTCAAACCTCCCCGAAGCGCTCTTGGTGCATGTTTACGCAGCCGCTCCAAAATTACATTCTCAAACAAAATTTCCTTGCCCGGTATTTTGAGAGTTTGTTGAAGCTTGACCGCATCTCTCAAACTTTCAATGATCTGACGCATTTGCCGGTTTGAATTAGCCATTCTATCGCTCGAATAACGCATGACAATGCCGGCCTTGATTTGATTATCCCAAGCCGAGTAACGGCCCTTAAAACTACGCATCCAAGCCGAAGAATAAAAGAAGATCATGATGAAATCACTCACTGCTTGCCGAATCAATGTATCGATTTCGTCTACGCCACCCTCCTGAAACCTTGTCAAAACAGAAATGACCTGTTCAAGCAATGCGCGATGCGCTTCCGCAGCATCAGCATTTAAAATAACCGCATTCCCATATTCTTTTGAAAGCTCCTCATTTGTCACAACCGCTTGCTCGGCAAAACGGGCTAAAACCCGGTGCCACAAAGGTTGAAGTATTTTGATTTGAAAGAACGCCGGGAAGCGCCGAATAAAGTCTGAATAAAATTGGCGGATCGTTTCGTTTTTAATAAGAAACGCGAAGGCAACATCGCCCGGCTTGGCTTGAATCAGCGGCACTTGCTCAAGTTCCAAAATCCGGACCAAATCAGCAACTGCCGGCAGGCCCGGTATTTCTTGAATCCATGCAAACTCAACCGGATCGATCCTCAACTCAGACTTTTTTGTTGATTCTGATAATGCTCTTGAGGGCCCAACTTCGAGAACGGGCAGATAGGGCGCAAACTTCTCAAGCTCCACTTCAATGTAGTAGATTGCGCCTTTTTCATCACGCTTAGCCTGCGCAGCTTGGCCCAGCAATTTTATCTGATTTTCATGAAAGGCTTGCGCATCGTCGCTGGCCAGAATACCGCGTTGCAAGTCATCCCATTTGTCAAAACCGACTTTAAAAAATTGATACGAATTCCGCTTTAAATAGGCCATCAGTTCGTTGCGCAGCTCTGTTGCAACCCCGGATTTTCTTTGATCTTGACGCACTACAATTCCGTTGGCCTGTGCGGTTTTTATTGCTGGATAAGCTATAAACGCATGTGCTGCAATTGGATTGTTCTCGGAATCAAACGCGACTAACGCATCTTGAGAACGCCCATCCCATTCCTTGAAATTTGATTCTCGGAAAATTGTGTTTTGCTCCAAAAGCATTTCCCTGACTTTTCTTTGCCGATCAACGTCAATCCAGCTGTAAAACCCGAACTGCCGAATTTTGGATACATGCTCGCCATCCGATTTTCTCAATTCGGAACGCGCAAGAACCTGTTTAGACTTCCTTAAAATATAAAACTGCATCGGCTGGACCTCATTGACAACATTGGCGGGAACACTTAAATTCACCGCCTCAAAACCAACTGCTTCAAAATCCGACTGATTCAGAAGGACCTTACTCCAGCCCGTTAAAATAAAAATCCCGCCGGGAATTAAAAGATTCTCATAAACTTGACGCGCCACTCGTTTTGCATCGTCTTTAGACATTGGGCCTTCATTTAATACGCCTGAAGCCGTTACCACATGGACCTTATTTTTAACCGATTTTAGAGATTCAACATTGCCCAATTCAGCAACATCCTCACGAATGAGAGTCGCTCCTTCTAAACCCCCAAGATTTTTTTGAGCGTCAGAGAATAGCTTTTCGTTACGCTCGATCAAAAAGTATTTCATTCTTTTAGCCGGAATGTCTTTGGCCGCACGTTCTGCAATTGTTTTAATCAAACCGCCGTCACCGCCGCCCAAATCGACCAACGCAATTTCCCGGTCTTGAATGCTCTCTAAGTGACGAAATACCGTTTCGGAAATTGCGGGGTGAAATTTGTCTTTGTAAGCATTTCCGGTTTCCCATCGGTCATCAAATTCCGACCAATACTCATTCGGAAAAACATTTGTTCCGAGCTGCGATGGCGACACATCTTCTACTTCATTGCCCTGAAGCAGCTTTATTAGATCGGCTGCTAACTGACGAATATCGGAATCTTTGGAATCAACTTCTACAAATGTGCGCTTTCCGGGCATGTAATAAATATGAGAGGATGAACTGAAATAATCTCTCGGTAGGAAAATCACGATTTCACGCACTTCGTCAGTGTAGCGATGCAGATCTAATCGAAGATTTCGATAACGCAGCGCGAGATCTTCTGTTGCGGCGCCGGTAACTGGTTTTAATCTTTCCAGCGCGCGAATAAGCTGGGTTAATTTTTCTACCACTTTCAATTTTCGGTAAGTTTCAAATTCATACAGGTCCGTCCTGATTGTAAGCGGATCCGCCGTAATCAGACTGGCATCCGAGTACTCCTGATCGGCTTTTACTCGAAGTTCCGAGCGTTTTTCTGTGCTTGCGCGCTCAATTTGCTCCTTGATTGTACGCTCAATCTGCTTACGGATAGCGCGTTCCGGGCTGTAGACCAGATAGTTGCCTTCTTTCATCCACCGAAGGCGGGTTTCGGGTAAGAGAGATTCGATTTCAAGTTCATCCAAAGTCGGGTCTTTTAATAATTCACCCGGACGCATAATCAGTTTTTGCAGATCAAGCTCACCAGGATCCTGAATGATGCGAATGTACCGCGTCGAGTAGTACGCTTTAAAGCTGATAAGGTAACCTAATAAATCTAGCAAACGCTCACCCGGATCTTTCCAAAAAATAAGCACACCTGCCGGCTTTGCGCCCCCGGTTATTCTCACCCGACTATTTGCAATGTGAAAAGCGAGACGGGCTGCGCCCCACATGTGGAACCGTATCAGGTCCTTGAGAAAAGTAGGCCCAAACCCAAACACTAGAACTGCGGCAGTAGCAACGGATAACCAGAACGCCGGATCCATCAATTGATACACGAATGTTGATTGGTATATTTCCGGATACGAAGCAATTAAAAAGGGCGCCGCAAATGTAAACGCCACCAAAGAAAGGGCTGGCAATACCGCGAGCACGTCGGACAACAAGCTTAAAAGACCGCCGCCGTCTGCTTCTCCGGTTCTCAATTCTGATCTCTTTGCCGCCGCCTTATCCAGGATTGCTTGTTTTCGACTGGGATCACTTAGAATATTACGCAACTCAATCAAAACTTCACTCGTCAAAAGCGGCATCAGAATAACGCCATAAACGATGGCTTCCGCCCTGCTTCTTTCGGGAGTCTGGAAAAAACTGGGTTCCGTGCGAGGCGTCCCAATGATTCTATCCGCTACCGCATTCACAAAATCTTCATAACGGCGTTCGGCTAAAATAATATCTTCGATTTTATGAAGCCATCTGACAACAATCTGATCGGTTGTTTTTGTAACTTTTGCGCCTGTCAAAACCATGGCATGCTTTTGCTCTCCGATTTGATTAAACCGGTAGGAAAGAGTTTTAAGATCCTCTGTTAAATGGACTGAGCTGTCGAGAAATGTTTTTGGAATTTCTTTTTCTAGATTTGGGTATTTCAGGATTAACTCAATCAAAACATCTTCAGCAAAACTGGAAAATGAATCAAAGGATTGTGTCTTTGTGCCCTCGGCCTGATACCGCAATTCAGATCTTTTTTCGGTTACCGGACTAACCGCTTGCAAGACCTGCGGTATGCTCGGCGGAAGTGATACGGATAAAATTAAAAGTGCGGAATTGCCTGCTGTCGTTTCATACTGGGTCACGACAAATTTGTAAATGAAGTATTCCGGCAGATCCATCATTGCGCTCAGGTCGGCCGCCACTTCCATTAATTGAGCATCGTCAAGTTCTGTGATTTCGATGGGTTCGACCTGAAAATCAGACAAAAGCTCGCTGTGGCTGACTTGATCAAGAGGCTTGTCATGCACATTCACCGCGACCAACATTTTTATTTCCGGCTTCTGAACGCTAAGCCATGCGTAAACATCGGATAATACTTTTGTTAACTCATTGCGCGTTTTGATTTGAATTCCTTGATCAGGAATCATGTCTGGATTCAGAACATTGAAACGGCGGGCCGCCAATGCGCCCACAATATTCGTAAATACGATTTCGTCTGATAGATTGAGCGCAATGGAATGAATTTGATTAAAGTCAATATCGCGATTGCCGAGCTTGCTTTCAATTAAATCTAGAATACTGTCTCGATCGCTATTTTGAATTTCGATAGGCTCAACGCCGGACGGTGTCGAAAGTTCGATCACAAAGGATCCGACGTATTTCCCGGCATCTTCTTCCTCGGTTAATTCCCACGCAACCGCCTCAAGAGCTTCTGCGGCCGTCACGGTGGTTAAATTGATCGGCGCGCGTTTCATCTTGAGCGAACCATCCAGCCGAACACTCAGCGTCACCACTTTCGTTTCCAGCGGCTTTATACTTCTCAATTCCCCCCGGGCCTTAGGATCCTCGGCCGGTTTTTCAGCCGGCATTTCCTGTATTTCCTCGCCAATCGGCCCGCGCGGCCAGAAAGCAAACTGGGTTTTTTCTTTCGTCGGGTTAAATAGCGCAACCGAAAATAAGCCAAGATCGAGCGTAAAATCGTCGATCAAACTCAGGTCTTTGAGCAATTGAGCCCATAAGGGCGCAAGTTCAACCACCTTTTGGTCAAAAGCCTCTTGAAATTCCTCAAAATCCACTTGCAGGCGGCGATCGTCATGCGGAAGAACGGGCAGAAAGCTCACGTAGTCTTCACCGTTCTCGAGCGTCATGACCCGTATCAAAAAGTTAATCCTGAAGTCATCACCGATTGCCCAAAGGTAGTAATCCGGCTGCTCGTCAACGTCAGCGGCGAGAGGACTTGTGTCGTAAGCAGCTTCCAATGCTTCGAAATCAGATTCATCGATGAGTAATTGATAGACTCTCGAATCCAAAGATTGGTCATGGTAAACCTGGCGCACAAACTGGACTGGTTTTGTCCAATGCAAAAGCTTTGGCGCCGGTTCCGTCACTGTAGCTTCGGCTCTTAACTCAGACTTTGCGGCAGGCGCATAACGGTAAGTTTTTGATTCGCGCTCGTAAACAATGCCGGGAAACGTTTTGGGCGCATTGAGAATGGATTTCAGAATATGCTCGGCATAGACCTCATCCTTCATTAATTCTACGGTTTGCCGTGCTTCTTCAATTTGTTTCATCTTCGGCAAACGGCCAAGAACGGGGTCGACAACTTCATCCTTGAGATACTCTAAATCGATTTTCTCGGTAACAGCATCAAGTAATCGAGTCGCCTTCTCCCTGGTTTCCTTCCAATATGCGACAACGCTTGCGGGCGTCCAGTCTTTTTGATTTCCGTCCGGGCCGCCCAACACGATCTCTAAATAAAGCTCAACAATCAATTGGTCTTCAAACCGATAGTAAGGCATCGCATCGCGCGGTGTGTTTAATAATCGAGAAAGACGCCTCGCTTCCGCATCTGGCAACTGGTAGATTTGCTGCGCAAAACGTGTTTGCCTGGCTCTGCTGTATTCCAGGTAGTGTGAAATATCACGCACTGCTCTGATCCATTTGCGCATTTTTACGATCAGCCATCCTATTAAGATCGTAACGGGCAGAACCATACCGCCAATGATAACGAAAGGCTCTATCGCACTACTGGCGTTGTCAAACCATTGCGCGAAAGACCGTAATTCAGATCGGATCACGTCAGGTTGAGTGCGGAGCGGCTCAGCGTGAGAAGTTTGATTGTAGCTCATCGCCAATTCCGAAAAAGTTTGGCGCTCGTAAATAACCGGAGTATGTTTTTGTTCCTTTTTGATCGCACGAATGACGTTGGCGATTCGTTGTCTGCGCGTCGGATGATCCAAGTGCCAATCAAGACCAAGCGTTCTCGAAAACCGCTCGACAGGCCGCCTGAACCATGAATAGCGTAAATAATTAACAGGCCCCCCTTGGATCAATTCGTAACTTTCAAAAATATTATCCATCGCAGCAAGAATTTCTTCTCTTCCAAATCCCATCTGCAAAAGATAAATGGCCGCATCTCTGTCAGCCTCATATTCCTGTTTCCGTATTTGATAAAGCGAAAAAAGCGACCAAAGATCATTCCTATCTTCTGATGTTTGATGGTTCCGTACCGAATGCGCCATTTCATGAGCCAGTACATAGGCAATCTTTACCTCATCCAGCTTGTCATCATGCTCGCCTTCGTATGTCGCGATGTGGTATTGCTTTTTCTGTTCACTGGTCATTTGCGAAAGATCCGGCGAATGCCTGACAAAAATTTGACTCATCTGAACAAATAAATCGCCGTTCGGCTCCCTTCTGATACCGTTGGAGAATAAATCTCCGCCAAATTGTATGTTCAATCGGCGTTCGGACGGCCAATCTGCAATGCGCATCAGCCTCCGCACAATTTCGGAAAAACCGGATGCAATGACAGGTTGTTTATCGCGGCGCGATCCGACAACCTTGACATGATAGCCATCGCCGTCCACATCCAATGCAACCAATTCATTGCTTTCCTCCTGCATTCGCAGCTCAGCTCGGGAAGACAAGATTGATGCCGAAAATATTGCGCCGGTTAGTTCAAACGCTTCGTCGAAATTAAGCCCGGATTCGAAATTGGGAACTCCCAAAGATTTTGAACTGTTTAATTTGATACTCAATTCGGTTGCCCGCTCTTCAATATTTACAGCTTCTGCCCGCAACTCTCTGTCAACAGTTTGACGAATTTTACCGATCGCATTTTCAGCTTCGTTTAATCCGTTCAGAATTTGCTGAAATTCCGGAACGTTGTCGTAGCTGACAAAGAAATTCCTTAATGCTTGTATAGCGTTATCCACGTCATCGTAACTGGCGGCATACACCACTCCAAGCGGCATTCCTTTTCCCACATATGAGCCCCGGATCCGGCTTAAGATTTTGATAAGATCCTCTTGATCCTTGGGGCGCAGCCGCTCTGTCAATGGCTGGGCTTTGAGTATCGCTCCGTCAGTACCTGCCGTAAAAAATTGTTCTGCTAGCTGCCGATTCAGGAAACTGCCAATCTTGCTCATGGTTTTTCCGATGTCGATGAGTTGTTGGCTTACTACAGAACGCAGCTCGGACTTTGCCAGATGGCCTGGCAAAACCGAAGCAGTGCCAATTCGTTCAGATTGGCGCAGCTCGGCGCGAGAGGTTTTTCCAAAGCGATTCATCAACTCTTCTTTTTTCTCGGGTTTTAAGCGATATGCGGAGTTGAGCATTAATTCTTTCCCATACTGCGGCGGCTCATCCAGATAGTGATAGTGATCAACGCGGCCGTAAAGACGTAAGAGAGATTTAAATTGGGCTTTTCCGAATTCCTCCGGAAAATAAAGGGATAGCTGATCGCTCACTTTGGGGCCGATGACGACTTTGACCGGCCGGCTTTTTTCCTGATGAACGCCTCCGTAACGTTCATCAAATTCAATCGCCTGTTGAGGAGCTGGCTCCAATCCGTAAAAAGAATAAACGAGGGCCAAGGACGGTAAAAGTATGGGGTAGGCCAAATCGATATCCTGCCGGCCGGATTGAATGGCGTGCCGGAAATATTCGTCCAACAAAGCGATACTCAACTGAGCGCCTGCTATTTTTCGGTATTCAGGAGTTAGGAGCATCCCGCCCAGCACAGCTTCATTCACCGGATTCCAGGTTCGCTCCGGGCCTTGTTTGGCAACTTCGCCGGGCTCCATTTTCTCCCAGAAGTAAACAAAGCCGATGGCTTTGTCGCCTTTTTTCAAAATCAAACTCTCGCCTGTTTTATACAAACCATAGGGCCCGCCCGGCAGGTTATCCAATTCTTTTAGAAATGTTTCTTTGCCGGATTTGATGACTGCGCCATACTTGATCACAATCGCCGATTCGCCGCTTTCGTTGGTAACATATGAAAATGGCATATCATCAGATTCAATAATCTGAGCCTCCGGAGCAATTGCGCGCAGCTCGGAGCGGGGTTCTGATCCATTCTCCCTGAGCTCTTGAATGATTTTTGCAGCAAAAGTTTTTGAATTGGCCCTGATTTGATCAAAATCGAGCTGTAATTCATCCTGCGTTAATCGCGCAGCTGGTTTCATGATCGGGCGCGTAATCCGGCTCAAACTTCTAAACGGCTGAGACGCTTTCCAGGTGGCGTTGGCAAATCGGGCCAAGAGCAGCATTTGCTCATCCGCAAGCGTGCCGCTGCGAATTTCGTCCATAATCTGAAGCGGGGTCTTACGGCTTGCTTCACTCAAATAGCCGACACCCGCTTCTACCGCGTAAAAGCCGGCAAGATTAACGGCGATATTTTGCTCTGTCGCTTCAAACTCAGGCGCTTCTTGGCCCTGTCCAAGATAATAGGCATCATGAATATGCTTCGCTATTTGCTTGGCAAATTCAACATCGTGAAGAATTTTCTCAATCACGCGTAATTGCTCATCTAATGAGACGTATGTTCCAACAGCCTCCTGAAGCGCTCCGGCACTTTGCTCTAACGATTTGACTTCGGGCAGCAACTCATTGTCCTGACTTGCAATCTGGTTGATAATCGCGAGAAAGCGATTTGCCAAATGCACAAACCATCCTTGGCCCGCGGGCAGCTTGAAATGATAAACCAGCTGTTCCAGAAAGCCATCGGGGCCCGTTGTTTCGTTAGTATAACGATCACGGAAATTTCGAGTTTCGTCATTTGGAAAATTTTCTGCCGTTAAGTAAGTTTCGGCTAGATTATATTGACGGTCCGCGTATTTGATCACGAGCGACTTAGGCCCAAGACGCAAATTCCGGTAATTGAGCGCCTCGACTTTTTTCTTGAATGCGCCTTTCACGATTTTTAAGAGTTCCTCCGGAATTTCCAAATTCTCAAGCAGCTCACCTTCTTTGGTTAGGTCCTTGATCCGCTGGATGGATTTCCTTGTGAAAATGCCGTGTTCTTTAAAATCCTGCATGTCGTATAGGTTAATTTCCGTGTCTTCCACCAAATCATGGCTCAACGATGCAACCAGCATATCCATTGCCCACTGGGCGCGCTCATTCTCGGGTTGCGTCGATAAAATACCGGAAGCCATCATGTTTTCAATTGAGAGCAAGGAAACCCCAAGCAGATGAAATGAATAGGCGGTCTCTGAGAATTTGCGTTTAATTCCCGCAAAAGAAAATAAAATGAGAGGATAAATTTGCGTCAAAAGTTTGGCTCTCTGCTCATTGGTAATGACTTGTTTCTCTTCCGACGTGAGCAGTTTGGTTTCTTCGGTTAGAAATTCAAAAGCCTCGTTAAGCGAAACCTGGGTTGAGTCACGGAAGACATTTTTAAAATCAGAAACAATTTTTTGGCTACCCGCGAGCGTCAAAAGTTTTTCATAGTATTCCTTTTGGATAATGTTTTTGCCTTCTTGTGTGATAAGCTTTTCAACGGCTGTTTCAAGAGACTCATCCGGCGAGTATGAAAAAGCCCCGTCCTTTGCGAGAGCGTTCAATTTGTTTTTTAGAAAATCCTGCCGGACATTTTGCGTCAGGAATTCAACCTGCCTTTGAATAACGGCTTGATCATCCGCCTGCGCCGTCATGCGGAGTTCCGAGCGAGCTGGCACATCCAAACCTTTATCACTGGCCAACAACTGATCGATTCCGTTAACAACCTGGAGCACTACTTCTCTGGGTAGCACATGACTAACAAGATCAGGATTCAGATAAATAGGTTGAACGACGCGGCCGGAAATAGGGTCAAATACACGGATGCGGCGCGTTACCGATTCATGGGTTGAAGGGTTCATGTACGAAATGCTTAGGAATGGATTCTCGTTGGTAATACCGTTTGTTTGAAGAAGGAAATCGCGATCTTCCGATTCCCAAAGTCTAGCGATTAGATTGTCATCCGGAATATCCTCAAGGCGTCCTTTGAAATATTCACGAATCTTTTTCAAATCCGATATACCGGTTGGCCTAGACGCTACCAGATTGAGCAATTCTTGCAATTGATTAACGTGGATGGTTTCTGATTCGTAATCACGTTGTAAAAAATAGTGGTAGAGAATTCTGGAAAACCAATGCTCAAATTCCTGAGGAAGTACATAGCCGGCATCCACCAGAACAGGCTGATTATTTGAATCTCGGATCATAATATTGTCCTGGTGAATATCCGTCGGGACACTGCCGTGCCGTATAGAGTATGCATCGAATAGCATAGACGCCACGCTCAACAAAACCTCCTGAGCCCTTTTAGGCTCATCCACAATAACGTCATTAAAAACTTTACCGTCTACGAACTCTTCAAAGAATGCTTCAATGTTTTGATTATTGGCATCAATAAATTGATACGATTCAATAAAAATTGGGACTTGTGAGCCGTCATAATTGGTTTTTTCATTTACATCCCTCAAATACTGGATTTCTTCGGGGCGGATGTAACCGGTACCGCGCGCGCTTTTGATAGCAACGGTGATGCTCACCGGTGGTATGGTGTCTTTTTCATGCTGAGGCAAATCAAAATCAATTCTAAATACATCTTTGTGTGAGCCGCTTGCATGGAAACCGATTTCACGAACTTTAAGTTGAGCGATTTCATTCTCGGAAACAGGCCGGCCGATGGTTCTTGTGCTTAGGCGCCCTAATATCCTAGAAAATTTAGATGGGTTTGCTTGTAAATCCGCAAGCAGCGTTCGTTTAAGCAAGTCCCGCACGCCCTCCAGCGAAACGGCCGGCGTGATTGACGACAACGGCAGCTCGGATTGAGCTGAGGGTTCAGAGAGGGATGAATCATCCGGCTCACCAAGATCTAATTCGTCTGATTCTTCCAGCTCAATCACAAAGTCAATCGCGTTGATAATGCCGGCCAATCCTCCTCTTGATTCCAGAATTTCCTTAAGCGCTTCGGTTGAAGAGGGATCAAATTCTGCGATTAACTGATCAATGATTTCAGTTTGCCTCTGCCGTCTTGCTTGCGGGTTATCATGAACATCCATCGAGAATTTTTGTGAATTGATTGCTGCCAACTCTCGAAGCAATTTTAAGTTTTCTTGTAACTCCCGGCCGCTGAGCTCTAGATGTTCAATAAAGCGATCGATTAAATCAACGCTGTCTTTGGAATCGCGGGCTATTTGTGCAACTCGATGTTGAATGGAAGCTGATTCAAAAACTTTCGCAAAAGCAGCCGGCATACTGCCAAAGCGCGCTCTAGTGGTAGCGGGATCGACTTCAAATATCTGCTCAAAATAGCCCTTCTCTCGCGAAATCACTTGCAGTGATTGCAAGAATCCCTTTGCATCTGTCTGATGGGCTTGAATTAAAATTTTAATTCCAAGCGATGCGTCGCGCCCCAATTCCTCAAGCAATTCATGATAATCCGGGTAAGCTGTTTGCAAGTCCTGGAGATTCCCTGCGCGCAATTCTGAACGGCTCTCTTGCTCCTGGGATGTTGCTTGCTCGTCTTCCTTAATACCGGACTTGAGATTAAGATTAGGATATCTTGCAATTTCAAGCAAGCGTTGACCTCTGCTTCTTAATTCCTGACTTGCCGCTCCAAAGTAAATGTCATTAACCAAAAACTGATGTATCGCATCAAAATCACCCTCCAATGCGCGACGCACCAATATCCCCTCCAAATCGGAGGGAAACAAGAGGCGCTCAAAATGTCGAAGCTCTCCTTCGACTTCCTCTTGAAATTGCAAATGTTTCCCGGGATTTTTATTAAAAAATTTGGCTGTCGTATAAAGCGCTTTTCTTAAACGTTTGTCATAGATTGTTAGATTTTTCTCTGATCTTAGATCTGGAGTAATAGATTGAAGATCTTCCTCGCCAATTACTTCTTTTAACTTTCCCATGGTTTTCTCTTTAAATTCTTTGTAGGCTGTTTTTAATTCTGGATTCGTCAAGCCAAAACTTCCGCGAAACGCTGCAGATGCACTAACCAAAAGAAAAAGATTTCTGAGATCATTTTGGTAAAGATTGATCTCATTAGAACCTGGATTATATTGACCTCGTTCGATCATCCGACTAATGGATCTTAAAAAAGGATTTTTTAAATCTTGATCAGATTGCAGATTGCGGCTAGCGCGAGTAATTCCAACTTTCAATTGTTCATCGATTGTCAACTTAAGCGGCGCAAAAAAGAAGTTGGTTTGCGTTCCTTGAGTGATCGGGTCATGTTTATCTACAATTTCTAGCGACCATGGATCTACCGTTGCTCCTTTAAATCGTCCACTCACACCACCAAACACCCATTCGCCTTCAGGGTTTCCGCCCAGATAATGTTCAATAGCCGCACTTGACAAAAAACCCACAGGAATACTTAAAAGAAATGCAACTTGCTGGATAAAAGGCGCTTCTTCCAAATGATCACCTCCGAGAGTTTGGCTATAGATTGACGGATCAATCAAGCCTAACTCTTCCCATTGTTTCAATTGAAGTAAGAAAATAGGATAAACGGTTGGATTAGCTCTCAATTCATAAAAATCTTCTTCTCCGTCAAAATAAGAACGAATTGCTTTTGCATCGAGATTTGAACTACCCCATTCGTCAAAGAAGTTCGGATTCTTGTTCTCGCCTTCGGCTATATCTACGGAAGGAGTGAGCCTCAAGTAATTAGCCAAAGTAATTTGGCTCAACATATGCAAAGAAGATTCTGATTTCTGAGTCGTTTCAATACCAAGTGTAGGATAAATTTTTGCCACATGCTCAATTACACGAAGAGCTGGAATAACACGAGTATAAATATGGTTTAGAAAGTCATCTCTCACTTTGTGATTTTGATCTTGCCATGCTTCCAGGAGAATGATGCCTTTAATATAAGATTGGCTTCCAATAGAAAGGCTGTCGATATCTAGAAAGAGGCGTCTGACCGCATGGTCAGCTTCTTGAAAAATCAAAGGTGTGCTTAAAATTTGAAAAACTGTTGTTTCTGGTGTAGATTTTTTTTGCTCTAAACGATATTTTTGCAGTTCCTGTAACGCTTTTATCAATATTTCCGGTTTTTCTAAAAACCCAAGCACCCAATCGACGTTGTTCTCAAAGATACTGTCTAAATAATAAATAAGTGAAAAATTAATCTCACCAAATTGTGCAAAAAAAATCCCGATTGCTTTCTTCTCTTCTTGATAACCTTCTTTATCCGCTCCTAGCATTTTTGAAAGGTCGTGCCTTACCTTATTTAATACCCGAGTAATTTCTTCAGGGTCTGTTTTTAGCATTTCCCTAAGCCATACAATATCAGGAAAATGACCTGCGGAAATCGATTCGGAAAGCATTTCATTATGTCTAATAGCTGAAATTGCATTTGTAAACTGTAACGGCTTGTCCGCAAATGTTTTTCTCATCAAATCAAGACCTATAGATTTTTCTGAACCAAACATGGTTAATGATTTATTATCAAACCAAGAGACAGTCTGGCTTAATACTTTTGGATTCTTTTCAAATGCTTTTTTCATAGATTCAATGCCAAGAAATTTATCCGACGAAAGTGTACGAAATTTCCTGAGATATCGATCATCCCAGACAATATTATTAACTCCTTCTGAAAACCCATCTGGATTATTTTCGAATACTCGTTTAAATAAATCATTTCCAAATTTGCTCTTCAAAAATTTCAGATTTCCAAACAATCTTTCAATCTCCTTTTTGTCACGTTCCATACCGTTAAAAATCCTTATAAGGGATTTAACTCCTTCTGGACTTTTTTCGAGCGCTCTTTTTAATGATTCTATGCCAATGAAATCTTCTTTTGCCAACGTTTCAAAATTATTTTCATTAAATGAAATTGTCTCAATCAAGCTTGCTAAATTCATTGGATCTATTTCTAATGCCATTTTTAACGTATCGATTCCCAAATAGTTTTCGCTTGCTAATTTTCTAAAAAGCGATTGAATTTGTGGATCGGAAAAAATAATAAAAAATATAAATCTGTCATCGGCTTTTAGCGCTGGCATCTGTTCCAATGAACTTGTATAACTTGAACCAAATATTTCCTGCAAAAAATTTATTGCGACTTGACTTCTTTCGTCTCCGCGCAGCTCGGACTTTGCCGCTTCAGGTTGAGTGCGGAGTTCGGAACGGGGTTTATTGCTTTTCAACAAAAATTGAATACGGCCAAGGCGCGCTTTAAGTTCTTCAATTTCTTCCTGGTTATTCCATTCACCCTCTAAATAATCGAGCGATTGCTGGATTCCGGCCCGCTGAAGCTCTAAAGTTGTAACGTTAAACTCAGAAACCAAATCAGGAAGCGGTTTTGTTTCGGCGACACCATTGCTTCGTATTACAATCTCCACGCTTTTGGGTACTTGCGTTTCTGCCGAAAGGCGGCCGTCTGAATATGAAAACGTCACATCCTCTTGCATGCGAAGGTGGAGCAGTTGCCGCTGATTGTGGCGTTTCAGTTGAATTTTCTCCCTGTCCTGAAAAGCGCGCTCCGCCAGTGCGAGAAACCATGTGTAGGCTTCTTTTATTGCTTCAATTTGTTCATAATTCATGGTTTCATATTTTGCGTCGTCAATAATTTCTTCGCCAACCGATTCGAATCGATTCCGCATAAGGCGCAACCCGTATTGTTCTGCTGCCATTTGCTCTATCCATTCAACCCTTTGAATGGCGCGATCATATGCTAAGAAATCCTCAATGATGCTGTCGAAGCGAGCAACATCAAAAAGATCCATAAAATAAAAGGATGTAAAACCTTGTGTCAAATCAGCCAGAAAGTCGAATTTAAAACCCTTCAGGTATTGCGAGAGGAAATCTGATTGAGACGCAAGAGGTTCAGGGATAACCGGTTCATCTAGGAGCGCCATTGTTTCTTTGGCTATTTGTTCTGCATCTTTTTTATCTTGAGCCTCCAAATAAGCCTCAAGGTCATCCAATCGTTTAATGGTTTCAGTAATTGAATCTCGAAGTTGGTTTAGCTCTTCCAAGCGAAGTTTTCGGGTTGGATCATCCACTTTCAAACTCCGAACCTGATCTCTCAGAGTGACAAAGTCAGCTCGCCGAATTTGAATAAGACTCATCGTGTTTTTTGCTCTGCCCTGCATCTTTGGAAGCAGCTCCAGCCATTCTTCAAAATGCTTCATGACTTCTTCTTCCTTTTGCATGATCCTGATCCACATCCACTCAATCTCAGAATCCATCGCAACCAATACGCTGATCAGTTTTTCTACCGATACAGGGTCCAGATTGGCCAAACGCCGATACAGATCTCCGATGATTAATGCGGATTTGCGTTGAAGCCCATCTGCCTTTTGCTTGAGTGTTTGATATGCCGCAAGCGCCTTCCGGATATGGCTTCGCACATCACCAGATTTTTCCATAACGCTTTTACTCTTTAAGTCACTCATCTCCTTGTTGGTGCTTGCGACCAAACCTCTCATTTGTTCCTTTAAGGATTCTAATTGTTGTCTGGAAACCGCGAGAGTTTCGCTGCGCAGTTCAGCGCGGGACTCGGCAACAAACTTCTCAGCCCCGGCTAGAGAAATGCCGGCGGCTTTGAGTGCCGCGACTTCTGCTTGAATATCGATCGTGCGTAATTCAGCGCGGCTTGCAGGGCCGTCGGCGAGAACAACCGGCATTTGCAAATTAGACTTTGCAGGAAGATTTATGGTGTTCAAAAGCTTTTCAACTGACTTGGCAGAGATTTCTTTCTGGGTAAAGAGCTCTTTTAAACCTTCGGAAAGGTTTTCGATTTTTTGCTTGGCAATATTTCTCAACTTTCCGAAATATAAATCCAAGAACGCGTCCAATTCTTTTTGGATTGTATTTTCACTATCCGCGGTACGCTCGTCGACATACGCTGAACGAAGCGATTGAATAAGCGCATCCACATATTTCGTGTAATTCGTGGCTTGCGTGATCCGGCCTTCGGCGATTGAATTTTGAATGATCCGGTCGCGCCAGCGCTTGAGTTGGGGTGTAATTTCATGAGGGTCAAGGGTCATGGATCCAGGGTCAAGGTTCGCGCCTTGCCCCTTGCCCCTTGCTACTTGACCCTGTGTAATAATTTTTTGAGCGTAATCCTGCGCCAAAGCATCCCAAAGGCTCCCTTTGTAATATTTCATGAAGGAGCGTTTGTTCTGCATCGCATTTAAATAATTGTCTTTTGTGCCGATTTCGTTGATCCGTGGAGAAATCAGGACAAACGGAATATTGCCTTCCTTCAGTCTTTGCTTAATGCCTTCGGAATGGAAACCGCCGGTCGTAATCACCGAAACCCTTGCTTTCTCCTTGTCCATGATTTTCAATGAATTTTCGAGAAGTGCTTCGTCGCGCCGGAGAGCGAGTTCGTAAAAGGTAAAATGATTAACGAATAAAGTGCGGATTTCGGAGTGCGGAGTGCGGATTAGTCCAATCGAACAATCCGCATTCGGCATTCCGCATTCCGCAATTGAACGCCATTCCCGATGCGTAATCTCAAGCTTGGCGAAGGATTTAAGAAGCTCTAGTTCTTTATAACCCTGAAGGATTCTCCTTTCTTCATCCGATTTGGGAAGCGCGGAGCGCAATTCGTCTTCCAGCTTCTCCAATTCATCAAAAAGCTCTGTGCCTTTAATCGATTCAAGCGTTTGCGCATGCCTGGCGGCGGGTTTTAAAATATCGGGGATCTCAAAAGCGTTTAGCGTATAGCGTTTAGCGGATAGGGAATCTTTTGGTTGTTCGTTATCTACACGCTCTACGCTATCCGCTATCCGCTTGACAAGAAATCCCCGATCCAGGCGTCCTGTTCTGTAATCCTGAATCATGCGGTTAATTTCCAAAATATCAGCGTTCAGCGCATAGCGTTTAGCGGATAGGGAATCTTTTGGTTGTTCGTTATCTACACGCTCTACG
>CAYLXA010000004.1:27581-100298 GCA_964387845.1 uncultured bacterium | reverse complement strand
CTATACGCTATACGCTTAGACCAAGTTTGAAAATCTTTAATGAACTGATTCATCGCGATGTCATAGTCAGGTCCGGTGTAGGTTTTTTCGTTTTGTTCGGATTGGAGGAGTTTGGATAATTCTGGGAAGCCAGCTTCAAGCTTCAGGCTACAGGCCTCAGGCGATTTGTCTTGAAGCTTGCAGCTTGTAGCATGCAGCTCGTTTAATACTTTGATGTATTCCAATAAATTAATCTTCTCCGAACGGAACTCATCATGGGCCTTCTTGAAGTTTGCAGCCTGCGGCGTGAGACTTGAAGCTGCTTGCTTGTCTAATTCAGATTCTTGAGAGAAGAGCTTGCTCAGAATCTCGGATTCCTTCGACATTGCTTCTAAGAACACTTGTTTGTTCTCGTTGTAGAGCGCTTGATTTTCAATTCCATAAAAGTTGGTATCCACATCCTCGTTTAAAATGCTTGCCGCTTCGGCGCCTTGCAAATCGCCTTGCTTGAGATATTGATCCAGAAGTTTTTCCTTCGCTTTTTGATCGGGGAATGATTTAAAAAATAGAGAATCGAGCTTCCCTTCACCGCCTTCCAGCAGCACCAGCGGCAGCTTGTGCTCATCCTGAAGGTGGCGGATGATTCTTTGAATGTTCATTTCTGAATCGTAATTGGCGTGGGCGTCTTGGATGTAGATGATTAACTTATCGAGTTGTAAGTGGTAAGTTGTAAGTGGTAAGTTTTTTTGCTTATCACTTACAACTTGCCCCTTATCACTGGGTACAAAGACTTCCGAAATACTGCCTAGCTCTTCCGGAAGCTTGAGAGAATCCAAAATTGCTTTCGGATCCGCTTGGCTAATCCCGTGGTGGGGTAAGCTTCCCGGAAGAGTTTCGGCATAAAGATTTGAAGAGGTATTTAAAAGCGTGAAGGAAATAAGCAGAAAAATAGCGATGAGTCTTTGAGCTTGAGAGAACCTAGATTTTATCTGATCATCCACGGGTTAGCCTTCGTGAAACAGAATTGAAGAAAGTATACCCACCAGATAAAAGGCTTTCAAGAGTGAAAATAAGTATTCTGTGCTCGTAAGTCATTTATTATCAATAAGATAGAAAATTAATCAATTAAAGAAACTAATGTATCCTCAAAACAGCGATTTTTTTAAAATGCTGAGCTTTTGCGGATAAAAATTTGCACCAAATTAAAATCCCGCTCAGAACCACTTTACGCGTTTCATTTATCCGTTTTCTTGCTATAATTCACGTTCTGTTTATTAATCTCAGGAGGAAATTATGCAGGCAAGCAGTCTTCGCCGCGGAATGGCGATTGTTTATCAAAACCAAATTTATATCGTGACTGATTTTGCCCATCGTACGCCAGGCAATAAGCGTGCCTTTATGCAAATTACGTTTAAGAGCGTTAAGACCGGTCAAGTCATTCAGCAGCGGTTTTCTGCAACCGAGGAAGTCGAGCAAGCCGTCTTGGATGCAAAACCCATGCAGTTTCTTTACAGCGACCAGGAAGGCTTTCATTTTATGGACATGGAAGATTATCATACCCATATCATTCATGCTGATTTGGTGGGCGACGCAAAATTTTATTTAAAAGAAAATATGGAAGTCGAAATCATGTTCTATGAAGGAAAACCGATCCAGATTACGCTTCCAAAACAAGTTTCCCTAAAAGTCACCGATTCCCCTCCCGGTATTCGCGGTGATTCGGTTTCAAATAATACGAAAGTTGCCGTTCTTGAAACCGGCCTCAAACTCAACGTGCCAATCTTTATCGAAGAAGGAACTTTGATTAAGGTTAATACGCAAACCGGCGAGTATTTGGGGAGAGAGTAATTCTTCTTTTGCGGGCGGTTAGTTCAGCTGGTTAGAACGCACGCTTCACATGCGTGAAGTCGAAGGTTCGAGTCCTTCACCGCCCACGTCTCACATGTGTCCGTGTCGGGCACGAGCATCACAAAAAAGCTTCTTCGCCGCGAGTTCCGCAGGCATTAACCAACCGCATTTGATTGAACAATAAATGCCGAGGACTGTTTGAGCGCCGAAGAAACTTTTTGGTGATGCCTTCTCTACTGAATCATCATGACCGAACAGATGCGCCCCGCGGCGTCTTTTTCGTGCCGGTAGGAAAAAAACTTTGAATGCTCACAAACCGTGCACAACCCCACGTCCTCGAGCCGTACGGCCAAAAGACCTGCTTTCACGAGCTCTGATTTAATAAACCCTTTCAAATCGAAAAAATTCTGCTTTCCGCGCTTTTGAACAAACCCCGGAAAATATTGCTCGAACTCAGCGCCTACTTCATAACAACAAGCGCCGATCATGGGGCCCAAGACGACCTTTAAATCCCGGGCCCGTGAGTTGAGATTAGCATGGAACGCTTCAACCATTTTCACCGCAAGGCCTGCCTGAGCGCCTTTCCAGCCGATATGTGCAAGCCCGGCGGCTCGAGCCTCTGGATCAAAAAAGAAGACCGGTGCGCAATCGGCCGTATGAACCGCAAACGGCATGCCCGGCCTTTTTGTCATGACCGCATCGGTTTTGGGGATGATTTGGGGACAGTCCCCCCGGGGACTGTCCCCAAGGAGCGCGATTCCCGTTCCATGAACCTGCTCCAGGCAAACCAGCTGATCCGCTTGAACGCCGAGTGCGCGGCAAAAATCCCGGCGGTCTTTGGAATCTGCCGGGCTCTTTCCGCTTTCTAATTTCAGGTTCCACTTCCGGCTGGAAAAAGCGGCAAGCACCCCTTCTTTTCTGAGTGATTCGATTACATACGCGCCGTTTTCTTCACTAAGAAGTAACGGCGGCATCTTCTTTTGCGGGGATTGGTTCGGCAGGCTTCGTGCTCACGGCGCGCTCAGGCTTCAAAATTTCAAAAAACTTCTCTTCTGTCAAAAGAACCTCCCCGCTTTTCATGTCCGGGTCGGAATGAAACCGTTTGCGGATAGCCCCTTGATTCAGGAAATTGTTAAGCGCAATCAAAATCATGCCCTGGTCGAGTGCCAGATATTTTCGCGCGACAAGGCCCGTTTCGGGCGTTACGGCATCATAAAACCCGTAAGGCCCGTAAATGTCGTAACGGCGGACGAGCTCGCGCAAATTTTTAACGACGGCAGCCGGTGCAAATTCCAGCGCCAAAACGGAAGCGTGCGGCGTCACAACGCCCGCCGGATACCCTCTGCTCCCGAGAACTTTGACGCCATATTCCGAATATCCGCCTTCCGGTTTCGATGAAGGCGACATGCCCCAAACCGGCATCGCGAGGTTGTTGAGCGTATATTCAATCGTGATTTGAACGTGGTGCCGGTCATTCAAACCAAGTCCGTTTGGCGCCAGTTCCCTTTCATTTAAAATCATGGCCGGCATCAGGGCTTCAAAACCGGAACCGCCCCAGCTTGGCACATACGGGATGTTATTCCATTCGTAAAAACCGCCGTAAAAATTGATGCCGAGAACATTTTTCGTGATTTCGCGCTGCTTGGGCATCTGAGACTGCCAGGAATATGATTCAGGAAATGTGCGGAACATTCGGAACCAGTGGTCCTTCGGCACATCACCGCGTGCAATGGCCATGTAGCTGATCGCGCGCGGCTCCGTATAAAAAGAGCCGTAATGATAATCGGAATATACGTTCAGGTTGTCATAAAACCCGTGGAACATGTGCTCTTCGACGGGATCATAAAAGAAGGCGTAATCGTGCGTAGCAAGAATTTTTTCGATGCGCTCTTTGAGCTCCTCGGGGAAAGCCTGCTTCGCCACATAAAGCCCCGTATCCAGCCAGCCGCTGTCAACAAGCGAGACGAAATAGCTCGTACGCTCAATGGTCGTCGTGTCGTAATAATTGTAGAGAAAATTGCTTGAATGGTGTTCCAGCTTGTCAATGGTGTCCAGCGTTGCATTCAAGCGCTTGACGGCTTCTGCGCGTGAAATAAAACCAAAATCATACGCCGACACGATGCACATCAAATAAAGGCCGATATTCGTGACGTTGGTATAATCACCCACAAAAGCATCAGTATCGATCGGCTTTTTGGCGCCGAGTTGGATCGTATCGAGCGGCAGCTGGTGTTCTTTGTCGACGATATCGTCAAAGAAGCGCCAGGTGTCGCGCGCAATCTGCATTAAAAACCGCTCGTCACTTTTTGGAAACTTCTTCCGGATCCGTGAGCGCTCCGGAAATCCGTTGAGGCGCTTCACTAAAAATTTCATAAAATCAACGCCCTCAAGGCGTACCGGCGTTTTTTCGCCCTTCCTCGGCGGGAAATCAACCGCAGTGGGCAGTATTTTTCCGAGTTTCACGAATTTGACATTATCAAGGTAGAGCGTGCCGGCTTTTTGTGAAACGCGGCGGCTTTCGAGCACGACCACGAATTCGTCCAGCTCCTTACGGCCGAGCGACGGATTTTTCCAAACCTCCGGGTCATAAAAATTAAGAAGCCCCGTCATTTGATTAAGCGGAATCCGAATCGTCTGCCACTCGGACGTAACACCCTTTACAATCGATGTGCCTTTAATTTTTTCGACACGCTCATTGTCTTTAAATTTCTTCAGCTCGATTTTAAGAACATCCGTAAACGGCTTTTCTTTGTCACCGCGGATATCAAACTGCAAGTGATCATATTTCTCGGAATCAAAACTCCGGAGCTTTGTCCAGAAACCGTTTTGAACCGACTCGGGAGCATCGAGTTTGTAGTCGATGCGGAGCGCGTGATTGTTTTGGTTAGGTTCTTCTTTCTCAACAACTTCGATATTGATAACAGAGCCCGGATTTTCCTCGTCAATATTCCATGAGCCGCTCTCACCGCCCAAATTATTCTTGAGCCCCTCCTCAAAATCAGCAATGACAGCCTCGTTTTCGTTGATGACCGTTCTTGCGGCGGGCTGCTCTGCTTTTTCTTCCTGTAAAGGTTTTTTCCTGGGAGCAAACTGGCGTTCGGCGGCCGGTTCCGCATCTTCACTGAAAACGGGGACGCTCAGCGCAACGCTAAAAATAATAAAAGAACTGATCAGACGCTTGAAGATCATAAATACCGGTTTAATTTTTCCCATGTTTTCGGGCCCACTATGCCGTCAGGTTTCAGCTGATGCGCTTTTTGAAATTTAACCACAGCCTTCCGCGTAATGGGGCCGAAAAATCCGGTAGGCTTTCGATTAAAAAATCCCGCCTTTTGGAGCGCGCTTTGAATCTGGGTCACATTATACTTGGATGAGGTTTTAGACAGGTAAGATTTATGCTTACTCACATAAAGATCTGCAAGGCGCTCGAGGTCTTTCCATTTGTTTTTACTGCCCATCACGACCACATAAACCGCCTTGTCGCCCGATCCCATGCGGCCTGCAAAACAATGTTTGGCGTTCCGTGTCCAGCCGGTTTTCCCGATAATCTGACGGCTGTCACGCCACAGCATTTTGTTGTGATTCTTCAAATAAAAGCGGCGGCCGTCCGTGGTTCGCACATGCGTTTCCTTGATTTTCATGGTCTCCATGAAAAAGGGCACTTTTTCGGCTGCCTGCATGATTTTAAGCATATCCTGAGCCGTTGCGTATTGATTTTCCTGCGGAAGCCCGCTCGCGTTCATGAAATTTGAATTTCGTGCACCGATGCTTCGCGCTTTTGCGTTCATTTTGTCGGCGAAACTGGATTCCGAACCCGCCACCCCGATTGCAATGGCTTTCGCTGCATCGTTAGCAGATGAAATCAAAATAGCTTTGATCAAATCGCGCAGATACATCGCTTCGCCGGATCGGAGATGAAGCTTGCTCGGCTGCGCGCTTGTTGCGGCTGCGCGGATGCGGATCGGCTCATCCAATGATACATGGTCAATTGCGGTCAGGGCGGTGAGCAGCTTCACGGTACTGGCAGGCGGCATAATTTTCCCGGAACGCCTTGAAAATAAAATCTTGTCGGTATTTTTGTGTACGACAATTGCCGAATGCGCCAAAATTCCGGAAGGCGCCGCTTCCAGGGGCTGAGGCAAGCTGATGCCGAGTGTAAACACAATTAAAACGGCTGGGATTTTTTTGAAATTTCGGAATTTCACTGATTTCAAACCTATTGATTAGTTTTTGAGCGCTTTTTGAAGCCGCCTGAGAAATTCAGGCCACGGGAATTTGGTTCCCGGGCACTCCGTATTTTTGCCGGGCACATCGCCGTGCCGCACCACGTGCTCGATCGGAATATTGTAATGCTTCATTAAAATGGCCGTTAAGAAAGCAAGGGAATCAAGCTGACGATCCGAAACTTGCGATTCGCTGAAATTTCCGACAAGCGCAATTCCGATTCCAATCTGGTTCATGCCGGCCGCATTGCAATGCGCGCCGTCCTGCTGCTTGATCCACCGCGGGCTGATTTCGATTTGGCCGTTCAGCTTTCCGGCGGTCCCGTTATCGATTAAAAAGTGATAGCCAAGCCCGTCCCAAAATCCGCGCTTATGGTGCATCTCGTCGATTTTGGTTGCGTTCCCCGTTTCTGTGGCGGTGTGGTGAATCACGATATAAGACCATGAGCGCTTCTTATATAGAGGAATGACGGGCCGGAGGCCTTTGGTCTGCGGGATCATCAGCTTTTGGCCGATGTTGATATTCGAACTTGTTAAGCGATTGACGCGCATGATTTCATTAATATCCACATCATACGCCTTCGCGATCCGCCACAAGGTTTCCATGGGCCCCACTTCGTGCGTGATATTTTGATAACCCGCGTAGGGTGAATAAAACGTTGCGGCGCCGATGGTGTGAGTTGACGTGGAAGTCCCGAGCGAAGGCCCGTGCTGCGCACAGCCAGCCAGGGTGAAAAGCAACGCACAGACTGCAGTCAAAAGCTTTAAATCGGCTCTTTTCATATGACTAAAAATCGGCAAATTGGTTCAAAATCTTTGAAGGTTTCAAAAAACAGAGTATTTTATCCTAACTTTAGCTGTTACCGCTAGAGATAAATTTAAGCCCTTCTCCAAATAACCCTTCTGAAAGCTTGACAGCTACGGTATCATACGCGTGAAAAAAGGGTTTTATGGCAAAAGAAATTATTTTTATTATTGAGGACGAAAGAAACATTGCTGAGTTGATCAAATTTAACTTGGAAAAAGAAGGCTTTCGCGTTCAGCATTCCGCAAAAGGGCTGACCGGCTTGGAACTTGCGCGCAAATTAAAGCCCGATTTGATCATTCTTGATTTAATGCTCCCCGAAATCGACGGCCTTGAGGTATGTAAAGTGCTCAAAAAAAACGATGCAACCTCGCACATTCCGATCATTATGCTGACAGCGAAGGCCCAGGAAGCCGATAAAATCGTCGGATTGGAATTGGGTGCTGACGACTACATCACCAAACCCTTCAGCCCGCGCGAACTGGTGGCGCGCGTCAAAACCATTCTGCGCCGCGCCCAAGAAAAACCAAAAAGTGACGTCATCCGATCCGGAACGATTGAAATGGATCACGGAAAACACATCGTCACGCTTAAAGGAAAATCGGTTGACCTCACCTCCAAAGAGTACGACCTTCTCAAAACGCTGCTGGAAGCCGGCGGGAGGGTTCTTTCTCGGGAAACGCTCCTTGACCGCGTTTGGGGTTACGACAAATCGCTGAACATCGAAACGCGTACGGTGGATATGCACATCCGGCAACTTCGTAAAAAATTAAAAGTTGAAGCGGAAAAAATTGTGACCGTTAAAAATGTCGGATACCGGTTCGACTCGGAATCATCACCCTAATGGATGGAAATTTTTATTTATTCTTATCCGGGCTGGTGACAGGAATTATTCTCTGCGGTTTTATACTTCGAAATTTATACGCTAAAAAAATCCTAAAATTAATCGCCGCTGTCAAACAGCTCGCATCAAAAATACACCAGCCCACTACCGTATTTAGTAAAGAAAGCCGCCTTCTCTTCCATTTGATTCAGCGCATTGTCTCAGAACTCGAAGAGGAAGCTTCCGCTGCAAAAGACGAGCGCAACAAACTCACCACAATCCTCGACAGCATGTCGGAAGGCCTGATTGCGGTAAACTCGCACCTGCAAATTCTGCTCATCAACCCGAGCGCGCAAGCTTTGTTTGAAATTTCAAAAAAAAATGCGGCTGGAAAAAGCCTTCTGGAAGCCGTTCGGAATGAGACTTTGGATGCCATGATGACAAAAGCAATTATGGAAAAATCAATCATCACGAAAGAAATCGAAATTTCGCGTAGTCAGAAGAAATTTCTTCAAGCCAGCGCAGTCGGCATCGCACACCCGGAAGACGAAACGGTTTGCGGCATTCTTGTGTTGTATGATTTGACCGAAATCCGGAAACTTGAAAATATCCGCCGCGACTTTGTTGCCAATGTCTCGCACGAACTGCGCACGCCGCTTACTTCCATCTTGGGCTTTATCGAGACTCTGACCTCGGAATCCAAAATGAACCCTGAGCACTCGCAGCGCTTTTTAAAGTTAATTGAGGAAGACGCTAAACGGCTGAATCGCCTGATCGGCGATCTTCTCGAACTTTCGACGATCGAATCTAGAGAAACTGTTTTGAAGTGTGAACCGGTTGATCTGGCTGATGAAATTAAAAATGCAGCCGAATCCCTGGAGCCGAGCTGGAAGCAAAAGAAACTGACGCTTCGGCACAAACTTCCCGCTTCCCTGCCAAAAATTCAAGCGGACCGAGATCAGATCAAGCAAGTGCTATTAAACTTGTTGGACAACGCGATTAAATTCAACCGTCTGGGAGGCGAAATCCTGATTGAGGTTGCTAAATCAAATTCTGAACTCACCGTTACCGTGCGCGACACCGGAGACGGCATTCCTGCCGAATTGATCCCGCGCGTTTTTGAACGTTTCTTCCGTGTCGATAAAGCGCGTTCGCGCGAATTGGGCGGCACCGGCCTCGGGCTCGCCATCGTCAAGCACATCATTGAAGCCCATGGCGGTAAAGTATCCTGCTCAAGCGAGCCGGGCCGAGGCACCTCTTTCTCGTTTACCCTTCCCCTTCGGTAAGCGGTCAGTTTACACACTCTTTACATTCCCTACAAATATCCCTGACACCGCTTTTTTACCATTAGCGGCGTGGGAAATAGGATAAAGCGCTCTGCATGACGGCTTTATTTTTCATAAATCCTAAATCTCTAACTCAATCTAATAAAAAAAATAAAACACAGCAGCATCTAAGGAGGAGCAATAATGAAAAAGTTAATCACTGCCAGTTTAGCGATTGTGCTAAGCCTAGCCATGGCGTTGCCCGCATATGCCGATCTCGGCGCGATGGGCGATGAAATGCAGAAAGTCATGAACAACATGGCAAAAGAAATGGAGAAAATGCGCCAAACAATCGACGCGCAAAATCAACGCATTCAGGTTTTGGAAACCCGAAAAATGGATGGCGTTGCCACTCCGCAGTCATCTGCACCATCAACGCCAATGTCCGAAAAAGATTTTCAGGACATGCTCAAAAATGAAATTAAGAATGTCGGTTATTTTAAGAACTTAAAAATGGGCGGTGACTTCCGTCTTCGTATGGAAAATTTTGCCCAAGGCGAAACTGACAGTAATTCTTCAACGGCCGACAATGGCAATGCGGATCGGAATCGTTTCCGTTATCGCTTGCGTTATGGAATCGAAAACGGCATCGGCGATGATTTGACGGTTGGTTTCCGGCTTGCAAGCGGCGTTTTAAACAACCGCGATACGGGCACGGGAGGTGGCGGAGGAGCCAGGACGGTTTATGCAGGCGATCCAACTTCCACCAATCAAACACTCGGAAGTCCGGGGCTCTTTTCATATAATACGATCGTTATTGAAAAAGCCTATGCTAAATATGTTCCGAAGTTTTTCAAGGATTTGGCGTTAGGACCTATCAGCATCAAGAGTTTTGAAATCGGCGGCGGTAAATTTGACAACCCATTCCTAAAGTACTCAAGCCCGATGGTGTGGGATGGTGACGTAACGCCGGAAGGTGTCTATGAAAAGATCGACGTGAACCTATATCAAAGCGAAGGCAACGAAGTGAATTGGTTCGGTACTGCCATGCAATCACCTCTTAAAGAAGGCAGCGCCGGAGAAACTGATGCTAACTTGTTTGCCTTTCAAACTGGTTTCAATTTAGTGGGTTATACGCCTTTGTCGGAGAGGCCGGTTGAGGTCAATTCGGCAGTCTCGTTTTACGCCTTCGATAACTATGCTTCGGACGGCAATTACATTTTGGATACCTTATCTCCCCTTGCGCGCGGCAACACCACCTGCGTAGGCACTGCGGGCGCGGGCCCTTGTACAGGTTTGGAAATGGGCAATCCGAAAATATTGGAATTTTACAACGAATTGAAATTGACGCCGATTTTAAATACGCCGATTTCAATTTTCAATGACATTGCCACCAATGTTAACAATGGCTCTGTGAGTGGTGCTTCCGCCATGAAAGATACTGCGATCGGTTATGGCGTGAAAGCAGGAAAACTTAAAGACCGCGGCGACTGGGAAACCAGTTTTGCCTGGTATTCAATTCCGCCCAACTCGGTCGTCGGCGCCTTTACGGATAGCGATTTTGGCCAAGGCCATGCCAACAATATCGGTACGGTTGTGAAGGCCGGGTATCAGCTAACCAAGAACACGACACTGAATTTTGCATGGTTCAATGTGACGCCGTACGACTCAAACATTACAACCGCCGGCGATCAAAGAACCAACCGATTCCAGACTGATTTGGTTTGGAAATTTTAACATTAGAAAATGGAGGCACAGAACATGTTTAAAAAATTACTCGCAGTCGCAATGGCGTTGGGACTTGGACTCTCCAATGTCTATGCTGACAGCATCTTGATTAACGGAGCGGGCGCGACATTTCCCTATCCGATTTATTCAAAATGGTTCAGCGTATATCAATCCATAGATCCTTCAGTGCGTTTCAACTATCAATCAATCGGTTCTGGCGGCGGTGTAAAGCAAATCAGCGCCATGACGGTTGATTTTGGCGCAACAGATGGCCCAATGACCACCGATGAACTCAAAAATGCCGAAGGCGGCCAGATTTTCCATATTCCGATGGTTGCGGGAGCCGTCGTGGTAGTTTATAACCTCGATGGTGTCGGAAAAGGTTTAAAATTGACCGCAGACGATGTCGCTGGTATATTTCTCGGAGATATTAAGAGTTGGAATGATCCAAAACTGGCTCAATCCAATCCCGGCGTCACACTTCCGAACACTCCGATCGTCGTTGTTCATCGTTCGGACGGAAGCGGAACAACGAATATTTTTACCGACTACTTAACGAGCGTTAGCACAGCTTGGAAAGCACAGGTCGGCGTTGGAAAATCAGTGAGCTGGCCAGTCGGTTTAGGCGGAAAAGGCAACGAAGGCGTCACTGGCCTTGTCAAACAGACTCCCGGTTCTATCGGTTATGTTGAATTGGCTTATGCGGATAAGAACAACCTGGCATATGCTTCCATTCAAAATAAAGCCGGAAATTTTATTGAACCGAGCTTAGAAGCAACTTCTGCCGCAATTGCGGGGAAATTAAGCTCAATGCCGAAGGATTTTCGGGTTTCTATCGTGAATCCGGACGGCGCGAATGCTTATTCGATTTCTGGGTTTACCTGGATTTTGATTTACAAGAACCAAAAAGATCCGGTAAGGGGCAAAGCGGTTCTTAATTTCTTAAAGTGGGCCATTCATGACGGCCAGAAATATGCGGCCGAGCTTGGATACGCACCGCTCCCCAATGAAATCATTGGGCCGATTGAAGAAAAGTTAGCGCAAGTGACGGTCTAATTTACATTTTGAAGAGAAGGTCAGGCGTACATGAACAGAGGCGATCAGATTTTTAAGTTCCTGATGTTTTTGGCGGCATTTTCCGTGCTGGTCGTCATGGCATTGATTACGTACGAAATGATCGTGGGCGCCTGGCCTTCTATTCAAAAATTCGGGTTCGGATTTATCACCAGCTCCGAATGGGACCCTGTTCAGGATGAATTCGGAGCGCTTCCTTTTATTTATGGAACTATCGTATCGTCCCTTATCGCGCTTCTCATCGCCGTTCCGCTCGGAATTGGTTCCGCGATTTATTTAGCCGAATACGCGCCTGTATGGGTGCGGACCGGCCTGTCTTTCTTAATTGAACTCTTAGCCGCCATTCCCAGCGTCGTATACGGTTTGTGGGGCATCTTTGTTCTGGTTCCCTGGTGCCGCGAATCCGTGCAGCCTTTTTTAAATAAATACCTCGGCTTTTTACCTATTTTTCAAGGTTCGATGTACGGAATCGGCATGCTGGCCGCCGGTTTAATCCTGGCGATTATGGCGCTTCCTTATATATGTGTTGTCAGCCGCGAAGTCATGCTCGTCGTGCCCAACAATCAGCGCGAGGCCATTTACGCGCTCGGCTCCACGAAATGGGAATCCATTAAAATCGCCGTTCTTCCCTATTGCCGTTCGGGAATTTTAGGAGCTGTGATCTTGGGTTTGGGCCGTGCGCTTGGCGAGACCATGGCCGTTACAATGGTGATCGGCAACACGCCGCAAATCAAAGCATCGATTTTTGCGCCCGCGCACAGCATGGCTAGCGTGATTGCCAACGAGTTTACGGAAGCAACCGGCGAAATTTACTTAGCAGCCCTGATTCAAGTGGGGCTTATTTTGTTTGTGATTGCATTATTGGTCAACATTATTGCCAGAGTCCTTGTGTGGACGGCTGCTCGGGGTCCGGCAGTCGCCGCCAGCGCGGTGTAAATATGCGTGAGAAAAGCTACCAAATCAGAAAAATCAAAAGTCTGGTACTCGGCGTTACATTTATTGCAACGGCGGCTATCGTTCTGGTGCCCTTGTTCAGTATTTTGGCTCAGCTTCTTTCTCAAGGATTGTCCTCGGTGAATCTTGATTTCTTTACGCATTTGCCGAAACCGGTCGGCGAACCCGGCGGCGGCATGGCAAATGCGATTGTCGGAACGCTGATTTTAGTGGGGATTGCTTCTTGTATCGGGCTTCCGATCGGAATCGGAACCGGGATTTATTTATCGGAATACAGCAACAAACAATTTGCGTGGGTCATTCGTTTCATTACCGACATTATGAGCGGAATTCCATCCATCGTTTACGGAATTTTTGTTTACATATTGATTGTGGCGCGTATGAAAACCTTCTCAGCGTTGGCAGGCGGAATTGCGCTTGGCGTCATGATGATCCCTGTCATCGTTCGCGCCACCGAAGAAGTTCTGCGTTTGGTTCCAAATTCACTGCGAGAAGCGGCGCTGGCGCTCGGAATTCCAAAATGGAGAACCACTTTAAGCATTGTACTCAAAACCGCGGCCTCCGGCGTTTTGACCGGCGTTATTGTGTCGCTTTCGCGCGTGGCGGGTGAAACCGCGCCTCTTCTGTTCACGGCGCTCGGCAATCATTATTGGAACCGCGGCCTTTTGGAACCCATTGCGGCTTTGCCGTTGCAGGTGTTCACATACGCCATTTCACCTTTTGATGATTGGCACCGACAGGCGTGGGCAGGCGCGCTGGTTTTGATTTCCCTTGTTTTTTTAACCAATATTTTAGCAAGACTGGTCATTGCCAAGAAATTTGCTGTCTCGAAATGAGACGGCGGAAGGGTGTTGGCCTTTTGACACTCTTTCCAGATCGGCCATCTTCCCGGGGAACGTCGCCTCCCTTCGTTCCTCGGAAGATGCCGTATTTTAGTAAACCTTGAAATTAGAAAGTGGTCATGTAAAATGGTAACCGTTCATGAAAAAATAATGGAACAGCCTGCAACTTCTGAAACAAAAGCAATCGGAGATAACTTGAAATTACCTGCAATTGACGCCCGAGATAGGCATTCGCCAGCGTCCGATCAACCGCCTGCGGTTCAGGTTAAAAATCTGAACGCGTATTACGGGCAAACGCAGGCAGTCCACGGTATTTCAATGGATATGCCGCCCTTTTCGGTTACCGCTTTAATAGGCCCATCGGGCTGCGGCAAATCAACGTTTATCCGCTGTATCAACCGGATGCACGAAACCATTCCGGGCGCCCGCGTAGAGGGAAAAATTATCGTCGATGGAAAAGATATTTATAGGCCCGGCGCGGATCCCGTGATCATCCGCCGCAAAATCGGCATGGTATTTCAAAAGCCGAATCCATTCCCCACCATGTCGGTTTATGACAATGTCATCGCGGGCTTAAAGCTCAACCGAAGCGGTAAAAAATCACAGTTTGATGAAATTGTCGAGAGCTGCCTGCGCAGAACTGCACTTTGGGATGAGGTGAAGGATAATCTCACAAAAGCCGGCACCGGACTATCGGGCGGCCAGCAGCAGCGGCTTTGCATTGCACGCGCACTCGCCGTCGAACCGGAGATTCTTTTGATGGACGAGCCGTGCTCCGCTTTGGATCCGATTTCGACTGCGAAAATTGAGGAACTCATTCAGGAACTCAAAAAGCAGTATACAATCGTGATTGTAACGCATAATATGCAGCAAGCGGCGCGCGTCAGCGACCAGACGGCTTATTTGTATCTTGGCAAGCTGATTGAATATAACGAGACCAAAATTATATTTACGGCGCCCGGCCGAAAAGAAACTGAAGATTACATTACCGGCAGGTTCGGGTGATGAGAACCATAATTTTAATATGCTCTCTCATCACCCGCCCCAGCGAATCTAATTTCAAAGTCGTTGGATGAGCGCGGGGCTACCTTAAAGAAAGGAACGTCATGGAACGACATTTTCATGAAGAGTTAAAAGACCTTCGGCAAATGCTTCTCAAGATGGGGCTTCGCGTGGAATCCGCAATCGATAAAGCCATCAATTCCCTTTTGAACCGAAACGGCGAATTAGCAGAGTTGGTTTTCGAGGAGGAAAAAATAATCAACCAGCTCGAAATTGATATTGATGACAAGGGCCACAGCCTTTTAGCCCTCGGCCAGCCGATGGCGGTTGATCTTCGTATGATTACGATGGTTCTCAAAATTAACACCGATTTGGAACGCATGGGCGATCATGCGGTCAATATCGCAGAACGCGTTTTGATGATGATTAAAGAGCCGCCGATCCGCATGAACATTCACCTTCCGGAAATGGCCAGCGCCGCGCAAAAAATGGTGAAAGACGCGCTTGATTCATTTGTAAACGGCGATGCCCAGCTCGCTCGGAGTGTTTTGAAACGCGATGACGAAGTGGATGCCTACAATGACGGCTTGTATGTTCAGGTTGAGCGTTTGATGGAGAAGGATGCGTCCGTGATCAAGACCGGAACGAGTCTGATCATGATCGGCCATAATTTAGAGCGCATCGCCGACCTTGCCAACAATATTGCCGAAGATGTGATCTACATCAAACAAGGCAAAGAAGTCCGCCACCATATCGAAGAAGTTTAAAATTTTATCGTCTTGATCAGTGAGGCGGCCAAAAGAACGGCTCCAAAAGCGCAAACCACGGTCGCGCCCGTTGGCAAATCAGCAAAGTAAGACAACGCGATTCCCGCAAGACTCGTGAAAGCTCCCGCCAGCCAGCCAATCCACAACCGTTTGGCAACCTGATCTGAAAATAACATCGCAATGACAGCCGGCACTATCAAAAATGAAAATACCAGCAACACTCCGGCGATTTGTACGGAACTTGTTACAACAAGGCCGAAGCTGAGGTAAAACAGAAGGTCCCACAGCTTAACCGGAATTTTTTGCCGATAGGCTTCTTCCGGCCGGGTTGAAATTAATAAAAATCTTTCACGAAACTTCCAATGTAAAATCCCGACTGCGCTATATAAAATCAACATCTTCAGAATTTCCGGCGAAGTGACTAGTAAAATATTTCCGACCAGCATATGGCGGATGTGTTCATCGCCTTCCGGGGCATGGCTTAAAATTAAAATCGCAAGCGCGGCCGAAACGGCGTATACAATACCGATAATCGCTTCCTGCGGAATTTTCTCTTTACGAGTCCGCGTCAAAGCAAATACAATCGCTCCGATGAAAGTAGCAGCCAGTGAAAACCCATAAACAGCGATTCCGTGCAAATCAAATCCGAATAAAATCGCAACCGTAGCGCCGAGCGCTGCAATTTGTGCAAGCGATAAATCTACAAAAATGATTTTACGCTCAATCACATGAATGCCGAGATAGGCATGAATTCCCGTCAAGATTAGGCAAGCCAAAAACGGCTTCCACATGAGCAGTAAAAAATCAAGCATGACGGTCTCCTTGTCGCGTTAACGCTTCTTCAACCAACCAAATGTTATGCTCCATCATAGTCAAATAATCACTTGATCGCTCATTCTCTCCTACCGCTTGGGCGAGAGTGACGACCGGAATGCCGGTTTCTTTTGAAATTTTCTTAGTCACACTGCTGTCGCGGAACGATTCTGTGATAATCAACTGTACACGCTCTTGAGGAATCATTTTCAGAAGCATGCCGATGTGCTTGGCGCTAGGCGGAATGCCGGGCTTTGGCTCGATTTCACCAATAATTGTCAATCCGTAACGATCAGCAAAGTAGGGCCAGCTCTTGTGATATACGATCACAGTCGTGTTCTGAAACGGTGCCATACGCGCCTTCCAACTGCGCAGCTTTTCATCAAGCCTGTTATGAAATTGCCCGAGATTTTCCCGAAACCGATCCTGATGTTGGGGAAAAATCTGCGATAATTTCTCGGCGATATTGTCCGCCATGATTTTGGCATTGTGTGGATCGAGCCAATAATGCGGATTTCCGAAAACATGGATATCGCCTTCGGCCCTCGAAAGAGTTTCGGGAACTTCCAAAAGCCGAATTCCCCTCGATACATCAATGGCTCTTTCTTGATTGCCCAAAAACGCCGGATTGCCCGCCGCATCCAGAAGCGGCTGGCGCCAAACCTCTAGATCAAGGCCTCCGTGGATAAACACATCGGCCTTTTTGACCTTCAAGACATCTTTTGGATTGGGCGCCGCAAAATGAACATCGCGCTTGGCGGATGCCACATAGTGGATATCCGCCAAGCCGCCCGTAATTTCTTGCGCGAGGCTCGCGATCGTGCTGGTGGTCGCGACAATCCGAATTTTATCGGCAGCAGCAACCGATTTTGGCTGAAACACGCAGCATACAAGAATCATTGCAACTACAGCGCTTTTTTTGAATACCATACTCTCTCCAAAGTTTAATATCAAAATCCAAATATCAAAATATAAAACAAATTCCAATACTCAATCTCAAATTCAGAATTTTGATATTTGATATTTGAAATTTGATATTACTGCACCGGATGCCGATGTGCGCCAATCAAGACGTTTGCCTTTAAAAACACTTCGTTATTAGGCTCCAAAGCTCCGTCTGCTGGTTTGGTGTACGAATATTGAAGCCGAAAATTCGCAAATTCACTTTGCCAAAATGTAATGTAGGGCGAGACGCCAACAGTGTCATGATCGACAAAATCAAGCGGCTCTACATAATCAACCCGCAATCCAACACTAAAACGCTTTGACAGCCGGTGATCGATTAAAGAATAAAATCCCCACGGAAACAAATTTGCATGGCGCGTATTCGAACCCCGGTTTTGAAAATAAATTTCATTCTGCCACTTAATAGACCTTCCTTCGGGCAAATCCCATTTAAAAGTCGCATCGGCGCCGAATACCCGGACACCGTACTTATCGCTCCCGGCTTCCGGAATCTCGGGATCCAAAAGCACATCCGATTCTCCGTCATACTCGATAACGGCGGGATTTTCATCGCCGAAGATCGCCGTTCCGCCAACTTCGAGGTTCGTATTCTCGGAGGTTTGGAAGAACGTACTGACATGAGAATTAAAAATCGGCCGGCGTGAAACACCTGAGAAGCTTGTGCCGTTATTGCCGCGCAGAATTTCGCCTGTCACTTCGATCGGAATGTCGAACGGATTCGGAATCATGTTCTGAAGCCGCGCGCCAGATGATGACAAACCATGTTCACCGAAGAAATCACGGATCACGAGCGGATAATCCACGGTATCGAGTTGGTGAGAATGCAGCAAATTGGTCTTTCCGATTTTGGACCGGAATTTTCCGATTTGCCCGCGAAACCCGAGCGGAATCCCCCAGTGCGTGTAATAAAGCTCTTCCACATCGACATTTTGCTCTTCTAAATTGTCGTTAAACGCAATAATGCCGTCCAAACGGGAAAAGGGGTCAACGTACTGCGAAATTGACAGCTCGGCCTCTTTGAGCGCAATGGTATCGTTTCCTTCGCCGTCTTCGGTGCTTTCGGTCGAATTGGCCTGAATCGATGCCACAAGGCCGATCTCAGGATTCAGCCCCTGCGACAGGCCGCTCATTTTGGGCGCTCCGGCAGGTTCAGAAGCAGGTTTCGGAAGCGCAGCACCTTTCTCAAGAGATCCCTCCAAATAAACAATTTTGGCTCCTTGAGATTCGATGAGCTTACTTTGACTTTGAACGGTAGTTTGAAGCGACTTGACCAAATCGCTCAAGCCCGTCACCTGTTCCTGAAGCGCTGTGAGAAGCGCTTCGCTTGCACGGGCTTCTTTACATTTTGCAAAGCAGAAAAAACAGAATACAACCATAATAAGAGCGGATAGTTTCCGCATGACAAAATCCTCCTGAATTAAAAATTTTAGTGAGAAATTTTAATTAGGAGAGAACCGGAGGAGCGCGTGCAAGAAGTGATGATGGTAGAAGAGTTTGTGTGAAAGACTGTTTCTCAAAAGAAAGAAAATAAGCAAACACAAGCCCGATCAGGAAAACAGCCGTCAAAACAGAAAGGGCTCGGACGGCTTGTGTAAAATAGCAAACAACGCAATCGTGATGCTCGCCGCCGTCTTCATGGTGGTGGAAAAATGAAAGCCCAAAACCGGCCAAAACCAGGCAGGCAATCAAAACCATCGCTATTTTCTTGGTACTTAGTTTCATGCCGTCAGTATAACAAACCTGTCAAGCGCCTTCCGTCATTGTAACCTGTGCTAATTATTGTCAGAAAATCACCGGTCAGAACCTCCCATTGCGTCGCTACGTTCCGCCCGACAATTTTTAGCCCAACCGGCTAAGCAAAAATTGCCGTGCTCACTGCGGCTCGTTCACTCGCTTCGACCTGAAGCTCGTTCTCTCGACGCCGCTCTCGCAATAGGAGGTTCTTCCCGTATTTCCAAAAGCCTTGAAGAAGCGCCGAGGCGAATTGGATTCGCGAGAGAGAAATCATGTGCGGAGGCATTGGAAAGCCGATGACTGCGACGTTTTGAGCGGAAGGTGTTCCAATGCCGGAGTGAATAGATTTCTCACGGTGAATCCATTGAGCGGAGGGCTTCTTCAAAGCTTAGATAGAGAAATCTTCGGGGAAGGTTTTGATGTCTTTGGGGCGGATGAAGACCTCGTCGCCTTTTTTGATCGCGAGTTCTCGGTAACGTTCGTGCGAAATAATCACGCTCAGTGATTCTGCGGCATCGCTCGTCAGCTCTACCTGTACGGCGCTGCCGGCTGTATTGAGATAGACAATCTTGGCCCGAAAACTGCTCGGGCCCGGATTCTTATCAATATCCAGTTCGTGCGGGCGGACATAAATATTGGCAGATTTGACATCGGGCTTCGCGTTTTTCGGAAGTTCAATCGGCATATCGCCGACGTAAGCCTTATTGCCCTCCACGCGGCCGTGGAATAAATTGACGTGGCCCAAGAAATGATACACAAACGAATTGGCCGGATGGTGATACACGTCATCCGGCGTACCGGTCTGTTCAATTTTCCCTTCATTCATAACAACAACTCGGTCCGCCACTTCAAGCGCTTCTTCCTGATCGTGCGTCACAAAAACACTCGTCACGTGAAGGTTGTCGTGCAACCGCCTCAGCCATCGCCTGAGCTCTTTGCGGACTTTTGCATCCAGCGCGCCAAACGGCTCATCCAGCAGTAAAACATTCGGCTCCACGGCAAGCGCCCGGGCCAAAGCGACACGCTGGCGCTGCCCGCCCGAAAGCTGTGACGGATACCGGTTTGCCATGCGTTCCAACAGCACGAGCTTTAAAAGTTCGTCGACCTTTTTCTTAATCTCGGCATCTGACGGGCGGACTTTTTTAGGGCGCACGCGAAGGCCGAACGCTACGTTTTCGAAAACAGTCATATGTTTAAAGAGCGCGTAATGCTGAAAAACAAAACCTACGTTGCGGTCCCGTACATGGCGATCCGTCGCGTCTTTGCCCTGGAATAAAACACTGCCGGAATCCGGCGTTTCAAGCCCTGCGATCATCCGGAGCAAGGTCGTTTTTCCGGATCCCGAGGGTCCCATCAGCGCCACGAGCTCTCCGGTCGGAATATGAAGACTCACATCCCGCACGGCTTTAAAATCACCGAAAGCCCTCGTTACATTTTTAATTTCAATACTCATAAATCTCTCCCGATACTTTCACGTCCTTTACGGCCTTCCATTCGACAAGCCGCTTAATCACCAAAGTCACAACCGCCAGCGCGACCAATAAGGATGATACGGCGAAAGCAGCTGTAAAGTTATACTCGTTGTAGAGAATCTCGATATGGAGCGGCATCGTATTCGTAAGCCCCCGGATATGGCCGGAAACAACCGAAACGGCGCCGAATTCACCCATCGCACGCGCATTGCATAAAATGACGCCATAAATGAGGCCCCACTTAATATTCGGAAGCGTAATCCGGAAAAATGTCTGGAGTCCGCTTGCGCCCAGCGTCAGCGCAGCTTCCTCATCTTCATTGCCCTGCGCCTGCATGAGCGGAATCAGCTCGCGCGCGACAAACGGAAATGTAACAAAGAGCGTCGACAGCACAATTCCCGGTATTGCGAAGATAATTTTTATATTGTGCGCCAAAAGCCAGCTTCCAAGCCAGCTATGCGTTCCGAAAAGCAACGCATAGATCATGCCGGCAATAACAGGCGATACGGAAAACGGCAAATCAATCAATGTGAGCAGAATATTTTTCCCCCTAAAATCAAACTTGGCAATTGCCCAGGCCGCCGCAACACCAAAAACTGTATTAATCGGAACGCTGATCAGGGCTACTAAAAGCGTTAAGCGGATTGCACTCAAAGTATCGGGCTCCAAAATTGATTGCGCATACAGCCCGATTCCCTTTTGAAAAGCATAGGCCAAAACAACCGCAAGCGGAACCGCTAAAAAAAGCGCAAGAAAAAGCAACACGATTGCAGTCAGCATAAACCGCACGGCCGGCGGTTCGCTGATCGCATGATTCGAAACTTGAGAAGGACGCGCATGTAAAACGTGTGCCATTAGTTCAATCCGTATCGCTTTCTCGTCTGCCATTGGAGCAAATTAATGATCAGCAGCAAAATAAATGAAATCAAAAGCATCACGACCGCAATCGCCGTAGCGCCCGCATAATCGTATTGTTCGAGTTTGGTCATGATTAAAAGCGGTGCAATTTCCGTTTTAAACGGCATGTTCCCGGAAATAAAAACAACGGAACCGTATTCGCCGAGCGAGCGCGCAAATGCCATGGCAAATCCCGTTAAAAGCGCAGGCACAACCGTTGGTAGAATAATCTTGGTCAATATCTGCCACCGGTTAGCGCCCAAACTCACGGCCGCCTCCTCTACCTCTTTATCCAAATCCTGCAGAACCGGCTGAACCGTCCGGACCACAAACGGAAGGCTGATGAAGGTAAGCGCGATCACGATCCCAAACGGGGAAAAAGCGCCTTCGATCCCAAACGGCTCCAAGAACCTTCCGATCCATCCGTTGCTCGCATATGCCGTCGTGAGTGAAATGCCGGCTACGGCCGTCGGAAGCGCAAACGGCAAATCCACCAGCGCATCGATCATATCTTTTCCGGGAAATGAATACCGAACCAGAGCCCAAGCGACCAGAAAACCAAATACCGAATTGAGCAGCGCCGCCGCAAAAGCCGTGGCGAAACTTAATTGATAGGACGCCAAGACCCGCTTCGCCGAAATCACCTGCCAAAAAGTTTCCCAGTTAAGCGTAGCGGTCTTAATAAAAAGCATCGAAAGCGGAATCAACACAATCAGCGAAAGATAAAGAACCGTAAACCCCATCGAAAGCCCAAAGCCGGGCAAGATATTCTTTTGCTTCATGATTCGTAAATCCTATCGAAAATACCGCCGTCGGAAAAATGTTTTGCTTGCACGGCTTGCCACCCGCCGAGATCGTCAATCGTAAACATTTCGATTTCCGCAAAGAATGAACCAAATTTTTTCAGGGTAGATTCTAAACGCGGTCGGAAAAAATGCTGCGCCGTAATTTTCTGCGCTTCTTCCGTATAAAGAAACTCGAGATAGGCCGCCGCTACTTCCTTGGTTCCGTGCTTGCTCACGACAGAATCAACCACAGTAACAGGCGGTTCCGCTAAAATGCTGGCGGAAGGCATTACAATTTCCAAGTTTCCGTCACCCACTTTCTTAATCGCCAAATACGCTTCACTTTCCCATGAGATTAAAACATCGCCGATATTGCGCTCAATGAATGTTGTCGTCGCTCCGCGCGCACCGGAATCCAAAACGGGAACATTCTTGTAAACCGCTCTCACAAATTCCTCGGCCTTTGCCTCATCATTTTTCCATTCTTGAAGTGCATAGCCCCAAGCCGCTAAGTAATTCCACCGCGCACCGCCTGATGTTTTTGGATTTGGCGTGATAACGGAAACGCCCGGCCTTGCCAGATCATCCCAGTCACGAATGCCCTTCGGATTTCCTTTTCGGACCAGGAAAACGATTGTCGACGTATACGGCGAGCTGTTATTTGGAAGCCGCGACTGCCAATCCTTCGGAATCAAGTTCCCTCTTTCCGCAATAGAATCAATATCATAGGCAAGCGCTAATGTGACGACATCGGCCTCAAGTCCGTCGATCACCGAACGCGCCTGCTTTCCGCTTCCGCCGTGTGATTGCCGGATGGTAACGCTCTGCCCTGTTTTGGCTTCCCAAAATTGAACAAAAGCTCGATTAACATCTTGATAAAACTCACGCGTCGGATCGTAAGAGACATTCAAAAGCTCTACTTTGCCCTTTGCTTGCAGCGGCGTTTGAAAGAGAACCAAAGCCGCAATCGTAATAGATAAAAATTTGGATAATTTCATGATTAAATGTAATACATTGAACTGGCCGGATCAGACCACTGCGCTTCCATAGATCTCTCAAGAACATCCGCCAAAGTTTTTTTGTCTAAAATTTCCGCAATAGCGTTCCGCACATCCATCAACACCAAGTAAAGCCCGGAATGCCTATCCCTTCGATCGATTTTACGCTTAATTTCCCGGGCATTCATCACCGGCGCAAGCGGGCCGTCTACTGAACGGATAATTTCACCCAGTGTGATTTCGTTTGCAGGCCTAGCAAGCTTGTAGCCGCCGTGACTGCCCATTGAGCTTTCCACGAGCTCGGCGCGTCGAAGCAGAATCATGATTTGCTCCAAGAATTTGAGCGGCAATTTTTCGCCCGCGGAGATTTCGCGGAGCGTCAAAGGCCGATCAAGCATCTGATCTTTTGCAAGCGACATCATGATTTTGAACGCATATTCGCCGCGCTTCGTTATTTTCATATCATATATCTCCTATAGGACTTGTAGGATTATAAGTAAAAGCTACCCTCTGTCAATGATTTTTTCAAATTATTCTCTTAAAAAGAGTGGATTTTATCTGTATTGAAATGGGATTATCTGAGGCAGACGAGAATTGATGGCAGTCTTGGCAAAGCCAAGCAACCCCGTTTCCAGGCTGAGGTATGCTTTTTATTTGCCCGCGTCGTTGTTTTGCTCCTTCTGGAGCCAATTCTCGCCTTTTCTAAGAGGATCAAACAACTTTAAAAACGTGGGGCGGGGTCCGGAGTGTGGGGGCAATCGCCTCCCAAAATTGTTTTTGATTTTTAATGCGATAGCACCATTTGCCTTGAGATTGGCACCAAATCGAGCTCAAGGCAAATGGGGTGACCGACGGGAATTGAACCCGCAACCCCAAGATCCACAATCTTGTGCTCTAACCAGATTGAGCTACGGTCACCATAATCATTCGACTTGTGCGCAGCGAAATCGAGTCGTCATCTTTGATGACGACCAGATTGCCCGCCATACTGCGCGGCGGGTCCGCCACGATTTGTGGCGGAAGCTACGGTCACCGCGAAACCGCTATTTTACGATAATAGAACTAAAAAGCCAATGACGGAAATTGATCGGCTAGTGCGATTCAGAAGCCGGCGGGGGCATAGGTGGACGTTTTCCCCTCCTAATCGCTGCTAATTCCTGTGAATTGAGAAGTAGTGCGGCACCCAAATAAATTGCTAAACCCAGAAAAATCGTGACGAATAACGCCACGGTATTCGTGAAAAATAGGCCGTCTTTCGAGTACCGAAGCAGATTCAAAAACAGAAAGCATGCAAGCACCATGGCGGCCGTCTGGCTCAAGATCTTGACCAAACTTTCCCGAAGTGGAGCCCAGTCCAGTTTGCCGAAGCGCTTTTCGTAAATCATGAGAAGCTGGAAAAAATTAACTGCTGCTGCGATCGAGGTCGCAAGTGCGATACCGCCCTGCGCCAAAAGTCCGATCAAAAGAATGTTGCCGATGACATTGACAATCAAAGAAACAAACGCTGCTTTGACGGGTGTTTTGGTGTCCTGAACGGCATAAAACGCCTGCACCATAATGCGTGCACCTGCAACAAAACAAATTCCGACGGCGTAAAACATGAGCGCAAACGCAGAACGCGCGGTATCTTCCGCTGTAAATTCACCGCGCTCAAATAAAATCTGTGTAATCGGATATGCGAGCACCATCAAACCGAACGATGCCGGGATCGTCACGAATGCGGACATGCGGAGTGAAAACGAAAGCGTCTCGCGCATCGCGTCGTGATTTTTCTCGGCCGCATGTTTTGACATTTCGGTCAAAATAACGGTCGCAAATGAAATGACAAAGATTCCCTGCACAAGCTCCACAACGCGGTTTGAATAATAAAGTGCCGAAACGCTTCCCTCCACAAGCAGAGACCCCACGATGGAGTCGACAAACAAATTCAGTTGATAAATGCCGATGCCGACAACGCCGGGGCCCATGAGCGATGCGATTTTTCGGATTTCGGGATGTGAAAAAGAAACGGCGGGTTTAAAAATCATTCCCTTTTTGCGTGCTTCGGGGATTTGGACCGCCATCTGCAGAAATCCGCCGAATAAAACCCCGAGCGAAATACCGACAGCAGGCTCGCTGAACAATTGCGAAATCGTGAAAGCGGATGCAATCACCGCCAGATTGAAGAAAATCGGGTTTGCCGCCGAAACGGCGTAGCTTCTGAGTGAATTTAGAATTGCCATCAAAAGCGCGGCCAAGCCCACAAAAAACAAATAAGGCGCCATCATCCGGTTGAGGAATGTCGTAAGCGCCCACTTCCCCTCAATTTCGCCGAAACCGGGCGACATGATCCGGACAATCCAGGGCGCAAAGATGATCTGCAGTACGACCAACCCCGCCAACATCAAAGCAAGCGTGTAGAAAAATTTGGAAACAAAGTCCCAGGTTTCTTCGTTGGTATGCTCTTCGCGGTATTGCGTAAGCACCGGCACAAAAGCGGCTGTCATTGCGCCTTCGCCCAAGAGACGCCGGAAGAGGTTTGCGATACGGAATGCGATCGCGAAGGCATCCATACCAAGCCCCGCGCCCAAAACCGCCGCCAGCACTGCGTCACGGCCGTAACCCAGAATCCGGCTCAAGGTCGTCAGCGCACCTACCTTCCCGACCGATTTTAACAGTTTATGTTTCTCGTCCATTTTGTTAAGATATTACCCATGCTCCATTACATTATTCTTGGCGGCCCGGTGATGATCCCGATCGGGATCGTCTCACTCATTGCGCTGTCGATTGTCGTCGAAAAACTTTTCTCGCTCGCCCGGCTCTCGAATGTGTCGCCGATGTTTTTGGCCGGCATTTCCGAATCCATCCGGCGGCGCGACTGGCCGCAAGCGCAAATTATTTGCCGAAATTTTAAGCACCCGATTTCCGAAATTTTCAGCGCAGGATTCGCCGAAATCGGAAAATCTTTAACCGACCTGCACGCCGTCGAAGAAGCGGTTAAATTAACGGGCGATGAAATTATCTTCCGCCTGGAATCCGGAATCAAGCTCCTCGGCGCCCTCGTAACCGTCCTGCCGCTCCTCGGTTTCTTGGGAACGATTATCGGCCTAATCGGCGCTTTTCAGGAGTGGCAAGCGCTCGGCACTTCCGTCACCGTGGCCCAGCTTTCGGGTGGTATGTACGCCGCCATGATCACAACGGCCGCGGGGCTGATTTTGGCCATCCCATACTTTTTGATTCATCATTGGTTTTTGGCGCGCCTGGAAGCCCGTGCGTTACAACTCTCCCATTACACAACCGAATTCATTTCGAAAATCCGGCAAGCCGTCATAGCAGAAGAAGCCCGCAGCGTCGAAATCGAAAAACCGTCCGCGCAAATCCCGGGCAGAAAATTCCATGCGATTTAAACCCCGCGGCAAGAATCACGTCACGCTGGAGTCCATTGCGCTGACTGATATCGTCATGAATTTGTTTCTCTTTTTCTTTATCACCTTCAGCCTGATCGCCACTTTCGGCCAGGAAAAACTCTCGCCGCTCAAAGTTGACCTTCCGCGCGTCACATCCGGAAAAGTAGACCTCGTCCGGACCGAGCACGAAATCATGCTCACCCGGAAAGGCAACCTGCTTTGGAATAACGAACCGATTGAGATGAGTGCGCTGGAGGCGAAACTCAAGGATGAAACCATTCAAAACGAGCGCGTGGTGTTGCGCTCTGACAAGCAGGCTTCGGTGCAGGCGCTCGTGAACATTCTTCAGGTTGTGCGCGACAGCGGCGCGAAGAACGTCGTCCTCCAAACGCGCGTTCAGTCGTAAGTGGTAAGTGGTAAGTGGTAAGTAGTTGATCGGCTTAACACTTATCACTTACCACTTATAACTTGATCAGACGCCCCCTTCCGGGTCAAAGTGCACGTTCACATCAGAGCCCGGGAACTTGTCGCGGATTTTGGCAATGACAGCTTCCGTCAGATTGTGCGCTTCTTCAAACGCGAGATTTTTCTCAAGCTCCATGTGAAACTCGATCACTTTGGTCTCGCCGATTTTCCGCGTCCTGAGGTTGTGAAAACCCAGGATCCGGCTGTCGTGATTTAAAATTAAATTGCCGATTTCCTTTTGAATTTCTTCCGGAAGTGCGCGGTCAATCAGTTCGTCGATGGCGTTTCGCATAATTCCGAATGATTCTTTCAGGATGAAGAGCGCGATTAAAATCGCGACCATAAAATCCCAGAAAGTCTGGCCCGTAAACCTGGCCAGGACGAGCGCTAAAATCACGCCGCCGTTGGTGAGGAAATCGATCGTAAAATGGAGCGACTCGGTCCCGACGATCACGGAACCGGTATGATCCGCAACCGATTTCAGGCGGCGCACAAGAAAAAACGTGAGCACCATTGAAATCACCATCACCAGGATGCCGATGTCGGTGTTCGCCAAAGTCTCGCCGGCAATCCAGCGCCGCGCAGATTCATAAATGAGGTAAAGGCCGGAGGCGCTGATCACAAGACTTTGAAAAAGTCCTGCCAGGCTTTCTATTTTGCCGTGGCCGTAGGCATGGTCGTCATCCGCAGGTTTTTCGGCTTCGCGGAGCGAAATGTAATTGACGGTCGAAACCAGCACGTCCATGAGCGAATCGATGGCAGATGCCGCAATCGCCATGGATTGTACAAAAAACCCGACGCCGAGCTTCAGCACGGTCAAAAACCCGGCTGTCGCGATCGACCACAGAATGACTCGGCCTTTATGGGTGGGTTGTGTCATTGGTTTAAAACTTTGCTTTACTTATGATTTTTATCAGTTATATTTTTAAGAAGTCTGCCATTCCATGTGCCTGTAGCTCAGTTGGATAGAGCATGGGATTTCTAATCCCAGGGTCGGGGGTTCGATTCCCTCCAGGCACGATTTCTTTATCAAATTCAAATATCAAAATTCAAAACAATGCTAAAATTTCAAATTTGAAATATTTTGGATTTAGAATTTGTTTTGAAATTTAAATTTTGAAATTTGAATTTATTTCTTCTCGTCCTTCTTATCCCCGTCGCCCATCGCCCGCTTAAATTCGCGGATGCCTTCACCGATGGCTTTGCCGATTTCGGGCAGCTTTTTGCCTCCGAAAAGAAGCAGAATGACAAGAAAGATAATGACTAACTCGAAAGGTCCCGGCATGCTCATGTCATAACTCGCTTTCTCAATGGTTAAATGGCTTGATTTTAATGAAGATTTTACAGATGGGCAATGACTATTTAGCTTCAAGCTTCATGCTGCACGCTTCAGGCTACAAGCTGCAAGCCTCAAGCTTTAAACTTATCGCCTGTAGCATGTAGCCTGAAGCTTGTGGCTTGTGGCTGCAGCATGAGGCCTGCGGCTTGAAGCTTGCAGCGCACTACCGCATCCCCAACGCTTGCTTGACAAGCGGCAAAATCACGTCAGGCCGGACGGCGTGGGGCTTTTCGGCGAAAGCGCTGATGCCGGCGGATTCAGCTGCGTATTTGAGCCCGGCGTCGATGTAGCCCGTAATCACGATGATTTTAATATGCGGCTGGCGGTGGCGCAAAAATTGGACCAGGTCAAGTCCGCTCACGGCGGTTTGGAGCTTCAAGTCTACAATCGCCAAATCGAAGCTCTGTTTTGCCGAAGCTTCCATGGCTTTTTCGCCGGCAATGAAAGATACGGCCTCAAAACCTTCCGAGACAAGCGTCTCTTTGAGAAATTCGCAAATCTCTTCTTCGTCGTCGCAAATAAGTATACGTTTCATAATAGCGTACAGCGCATAGCGTTTAGCGGATAGGATTGATCATCCGATAAAGAATGGCTCCTACTTCTTTCATTAAATCTTCCAATGATGGAACTCTCTGAATATATTTCAAATCCACTGCAATCAAATATTGTGTTTCCAATTCGCAAAGAGAGCCGTAAGAAATTGATAAAAATTGCTTGTATTCCTTTTGAAACTGCCGTCCATAACCTTCCGCAATGTTTGAGGGAATTGAAACCGCTGAACGGCGAATTTGTTGTACTAAGCCGTACAACTCCTCTTTTGGGAAGCCTTTTGTTATTTGATAGATTTCTATTACCAACTGATACGATTTCTGCCATACAATCAAATCTCTGAAACTTCGAGTTTTTGTACTCATTTTTATTTCTATACGCTAAACGCTACCCGCTATCCGCTACTTCTGTCTTATTTGATTGGTCATTCGTCCGCATCACCACATGCTCCTCCGCAATCGGAAGGCGGATAATGAAGGAAGTCCCGTGGCCCGGCATGCTTTCGGCAATGATCGTGCCCTTATGGACCGACTCGACCATATGTTTGACGATATAAAGCCCCTGCCCTTGCCCGACCGCGCCGATATCGGAACTGGTTTTCTTTTTAGTGCTGAACCCTTGGCCCCAAATTTTGGGCAGAATATCCGGCGGAATCCCCGGGCCGTTATCGGAGACGACAATGAGCGCATAGCGCGGGTCATCCGGGTCCACATCGGCTTTGACCGTGATGCATTTCTCCGCCTGATTCATCATCGCCTCGTAGGAATTTTTGATCAGATTGAGGAAGACTTGAATCAGCTGCTCAAGGTTTCCCTGCACAATCAAATTCGCCGCAATGCCTTCGATGATCTGGCAGCTTGAAAGGTTCTCCTCGTAGGTATTAAAGCGCACGGCTTCGGCGGCTTCCTTCCACAAGACGAGAAAACTGAGCGGCTGTAATTCGCCGGTGGATTCTTTCATGATGCCGGTGAGGGTTTTGACGACGATTTCGATCCGCTTGGCGCAGGTCGCGATGCGCGTGCTGTCGTCGTCTATTTTTTCAAAGCTCGTCCTCGCCAGCTCATATTCTTCCGCCGTGATTTTTCCTTTGTAGCGCTCGATAATGTCTTTTACTTTCGGAAGCCGGGTTTTTTGGATGAACATCGCGCGGCCCGCGACGGTCGAAAGCGGATTGTTGACCTCGTGGCCGATGGCCTTTGCCATGCCGACCATGGTGGCGTTCTTTTCGGCAACGATCAGTGCGGCCTGCGCTTCGTGGAGTTTCCGGCTCGCGAGCTCGGTTTCATTCAGCGAATTTAAAAGGTCGGCTTGCACTTTCACAAGTTCGGTGTTCATTTGCTGAAGTTCTTTGGAACGTTCGAGCGCTTCATCGAAGAGCCGTGCGTTTTCAAACGCAATGGCGTGTTCTTGCGCAAGCGTGGCAAGCATGTCGAGATCTTCTTCGTAATAATCCTCATCAGACTTTTTCTCGCCCAGAATCAGGAGACTCCGCAAACTTGTGCCTGATTTTTGATTGCCGGTGATTTCCGCCGCACCTCCGAGGAAACTCGGCACCACGACTTGCGCTTTGAGAATATTCATAAGCTGCAGAATAATGCTGATGCGGTCGCGTCTTTCAGGGTCCGTGACTCTCGTCTTCTCTTCTTCGAGCTGCTGGCGCGTAAAGGGCTGCTGGTGTTCATCGAGAAATTTCACGATCGTGCTTTCAGATTGCAGAACTATGTCGGGCCGGTTTTTGCGGCCGTAGCCGTAACAGCCCTTGAGTTCCAAATGATCGTCCTTCACGTTGCGGATAAAAATCGCCGTGTTCTTGGTGCGGGCTTTTCGGATCAACACCGCGATAATCCGCCGCGTCAGTTCCGTCAGGCTCGTCACAAGCGCGATGTCTTTGCTCGTTTCTCTGAGGACTTTCGCGTAATTGAATTTTTTCTGAGACAGAAAGCGGTCCGTCACATTCACAAGGAAATTCCGGAGCGGATCATAGCAAAGCACGACAATTGCAATACTCAGGATGTTCGCCACCGCGCTCGGGACCTGCACATACGTGCTCAAAATCTCCCGCGCCAGGAACGTAATGCCCGCAAAAACGCCGAACACGAATGACGTCAGTCCCGCAAACACAAGCGTTTTCTTGATAATGACTTCGATATCAAAAAGACGATGCTCTACAATTGCAAATGCTGTAAAAAAAGCATAAATCGCTATAGCGTAAGTACCATATGGCATAAGAATTGGTACTTCTATACGAAACGCTGGCAAGAAATTTGGTGCACCACCTACGTACGCAAAAAACATGGAAACAGAAAAATATTGCAGCTGCTTTCTTCTGCTTTCATTCGAAATCTGATATAGCTTAAATAATTTCAACAAACCATACGAAACCCATATTACCCAGACTAAAACAAACATCAAGTATAAAGGGCCCGGTTCCATCGCAAACCTAAAGTGACCTTTAGGGCTTACGTCGGATATTAGGTACCCAAGAAAATTTAATATAAAGAAGAATATACCAAAACAATAAGAGAGAAATAAAACGAACTGCTGCTTAGTCTGTCGTTCGGAGGGGAACAGGCTCATTACGAAATGCACAAAGAAAACGGGTATGAATATTACTCCGATATGGCTTATCCGCCATAAATATAGTCCAGCTTGATATTGATGCTGGATTATGGCAAATGCTTGACCGCAACTCCAAAAAGCAATCGAATATGAATAGCCCACATAAGTGATATTTGATGACTTTGACTTACTATTCAAATAGACAAAAGTTGCAAGAAGGGTATGAGAAAGTCCGGATATGAAAAGTGCTATGAAGTACTGTTGAAGCATGCTTAAATTAGCCCCCTATAGAGATATTATGAAGTCAATTTGACATCAAATTTCTCGGCTATATGCTTCACGAGATTTGTGTTTAATTTCCCGCGCACAGCCTTTAACGCCTCCTCTCTATTGACCAATCCCTCTCGAACATCTCGCGCTAGCGGTATGACGTATGGACTTAAACCATACGTCTTCTTATGCACTTCTATACCTAGTGAATTCAACTGACAGTTTGAAGAGCATGAATCAACATTTCCAGGTCGTTTCCAGCCAAATTTATTTTCAACGGTGTTTATAACATGTTCTTCGTTGTAATGTGCATATTCATAAAATGGGATTAATTTTAAACCCAACACTTTTATTTTGCTCCAAAATGGCATATCTAAGGCTTGCAACACTTGATCTTGTTTGGTTAGCTTTAGTAGCTTGATCATTGGCAAAATCATACTTTTGTACACATCGGAAAGATCGCCGAACTTAGAAGTGAGGTCTAATTTTTTCTGGCGAATTTGACCTGGCGTTGTTCCTACAACGATATTTGGAATATTTTTGTCCACAGCAAACTTAATAGCATGCATGGCTATTTGAACAAAACACGGCCAACACGCATGGCCAATAAGATAGGCCAATTGCCTCGACTCCTCAATGCGCCATGCTTCATTAAATCCCATCTGGAACATATTTTTATTCAATTTCCAAGAAGGTCTAAAGTTGATGTAATCACATTCCACCTTCATGGACACACGATTAATATTTTCATATGTTTCTCTTGGAATAAACCAATTATCAAAAGTAAATGCTAATACTCTCAAATTATGCTTATTAACCAGTTGATCAAGCATATACGTACTGTCTTTACCGCCACTATACAAACATAAGCAGTCATACGGATGTTTCTTCGGATCTTCGCGCAACACTTTTATCATACGTGACTCGAGAGTTTCATAATCTGGCTTCTGTTTCTTTTCCTCCCTGTCATAATTCAAACAAAAATTACAAACTCCAGCTGTATCAAAATTTATACCTGGAATTGACTCTGGTAGTATGCAACGGATGCAAATTTTCTGATTTTCATATTCCATAAATTTAAATGACGTTTTGTGGTCAAAATCCATTTGACTCATATAGCCCCCGGGTTAAAGTAGATTAAATCTTGTTACTGATAGCATCCCTGTTTTCCATTCTCGCGATCTTGCGTATTTCATCTTCTGTTAAAAATTTTTCTCCACACTTGAAGTCACCCGCAACAATCCCTCGCCTATGACAAAATTCAACAAAAGCATTAAAATTTTGAAAATCTATCTCTCCTGTATTAGGCTTCAATTTGTTACTAGTATCAAGCGCTAAAATAATCGCTTCGGCCAAGCAACCGAAAATATTGTTCTCCTTTCCGAAACCAAAGTTAGAATCTAATGAAACTCCATTAATTTTCATCAATCCACCCTCAAGAATTATTGCATGTTTTTCTCGAGAGAAGATTCGAGGAAAAGCCTCGGGACGAGAATCGTCTAGGATCAAACAATTTGAGAGTTTGGCTTGATCGTCAATTAGCAACCCCACGTTTGACGTCGTACAACTTGTTAAATCATACTCTTGGATTTTTCTCAAAATAATTTCTTCAGCATTAGAATCAGTAACATGAATAAGTTCGATCGTAGTGTTAAGATGCTTTTCGTTGAGAATCTTTTGGATTGATTTTAGCCGAATATAACTCTTATCTAGCAGACCAATCTTTTTTACCTTGTTCGCAAGCAGAACCGCCAGCGAACCACCGATTTTTCCTACTCCCAAAATAAGCACGCTCGAGTTTGTTAAATGTTTTTGTGTTGCTTCGGCTAATTTATTAATCGAAAGATATAATGATAATAGCGTGGTGGTATGACCACTTGTTATTTCAACCATATTATTTTTCTGAGCATATTTATTAAACAATTGACCCGAATTTGTAACTATAGGCCACCAGGCAGCTAAACCTACATATGTTTTATGGTCACTAATTTTGCTGAAAAATGAGATTAATCTTTTTGCTAGAGTCGTGACCAATTCCCTTTTAGAAAACAAATCTTCAGGTAGTTCGGTAACACTAATAACATATCCCTTCTTTTCATCGGGAGCTTTGACATTCGCAACAATATAACATGGCGAAAGATTAAGTATTAATTTTACAAGTCTTCTTGATATTCGAGAGAAAAATTTAGCGACCGGAATGGTCGCCCAAATATCATCTTCGTTTCTTGGGTGTGTCAAAAATATAAAATCAGGTCTATACGGTATTAATCTAATCGATAAGGGTCTTAACCCTTGAGGGAGGGCTGCGATAAATATGTCACGACATAAATTTAAAATATTAACCCTTTTTCGGCCGCGCGAATAGTATTCTTTGTCCATAAAATTTAGCCAGATTGCTTGTCTAAGACCAGCTGAACAACGTCCGCCACTTTCACCAAAGAACTGGCTTCCGAATCCGGAATTTTTATTGAAAAGTGATCCTCAAGCTCGTGAAGCAAATCTAGACTTTCAACGGAGTCAATACCAATCTCTGAGAGATCGGATTCCATGGTAGCAAGCTCGTTTATTTCTGTTACTGTGATTTTTAATAACTTAGCCATAATATTTTTCAAATCTTGAAATATTTGATCTGGTGTCATTGTATCCCGAGTAAATCTAATTTAATTTCCTAAAAATTAAAACTGAGTTGTTTGAACCAAACCCAAATGAATTGGACATGGCATGTTCAACTTTAGTCCAAACTGCCTGATTTCTAGCAACATTCACCTTACAAGCTTCATCAACATTATCGCAATTGACATTTGGTGGAACAACACCATATTTTGTCGATAAAACAGTGAGAATAGCTTCAATAGCGCCTGCCGCTCCAATGGTATGGCCTGTCACGGACTTGGTGCTGCTGACATACGGTTGTTTTCGGTTTGTAAAAACCCTATTAATGGCGCTGCTTTCACAAACATCGTTCGTTTTTGTGGCGGTTCCATGCGCATTAATATAATCGACTTCTTCCGGTTGAATGTTTGCTGATTTTAAAGCCATTTGCATGGCTTCTGCGGCATCTTCACCGGTTGGATTGGGTGTCACCATGTGATAAACACCGCAGTTACTGGCATAACCGACCAATTCACCATAAATTTTAGCCCCTCGCGCCTTTGCCTTGGCCATGTTTTCAAGAATCAAAATGCCAGCCGCCTCTCCCAAAACAAATCCGTCCCTATCTTTATCAAATGGCCGCGGCGTTGCCGAACCTTTAGGCCCTCTCGAAAGCACGTGAAGCGATTGGTAAGCTGCATATGTAAACGGAGTAATAGGACATTCCACGCCGCCGGTCACGGCGATATCGGAAATTCCACTTTTAATTAATTGAGCCGCTGTTGCGATTGCATTTCCACCGGATGAGCAAGCTGTAGAAATTGCAAAATTCGGGCCCTTCAATTTGAATTGCAACGCGATAAATGCAGACACTGCATTCGGAGCAATCTTTGGAACCGAACTCGAAAGAACTCTTCTGGGGTCCTTACCATCCATTAATTTAAAAATCTGTTCCTCATGAAATAGTGAGCCGCCCAGCCCGGAACCGATAATCACCGGAATGTTATTGTCTGCGGTGATGAGCGATAGTATTCCGGCGTCCTCGATCGCTAACTTAGCGGCGGCGACACCCATCTGAGCAAAACGATCGGTTTTTCGATAAACTTCCGGAAGCATAAAATCGGTGGGATTAAAATTCTTAACTTCTGCCGCAAGCTTTGTTTCGTAATTACTAGCATCAAATAAGGTTACTTCAGCCGTTCCACATTTGCCGGCAATGGCTGCATTCCAAAAATTCTCAACACCGATCCCGATGGGCGTTACAGCCCCCAAACCAGTGACGGCTATGCGTCTTTTCATAAATAATCCCGGATAGTCGCTATTAATTTGTCGTTATCAACCGGCTTATACAAGACTTCTCCCTGAAAGTTAGCTTGGAGTTCGTCTCCAAATTCTGCGAAACCGGTTATGAAAATAATAGGCAAATCTTTCTTGCCTGCTTTGATTAAATTATCCTGAATTTCGCTGACGGTTTGAACACCATTCTTGCCCGGCATTCGGATATCAGATAATATGAGATCAAAATCACTGTTCTGAATTGCGTCAAAAGCTTTTGAAGAATTGGAGACCGAGATTACTTGATACCCCGCTTTCTCCAGCAATCGACCGGTCGATTTTAAAATCAATAGATCATCGTCAATTAAGAGGATGCGTTGCATATAAACCTTGGTTTAAGGGTTGCTTTGACTGATAATATATCGTCAAAATTCTTAATACTATTGATCACCTTATAATCAGCTGTTAATTAAGAAACTTAACAAAAAAGCAGTACCTTTTCCCTCCTCGCTCTGAACCGATATTTTTCCTCCATTCTGCTCGACCAAGGTTTTAACAATATGCAGGCCCAAGCCGGTGCCGGATTTGCCCTTCGTAGTATAGAACGGTTTAAAGATATTTTTAAGCTGTTCTTTTGGAATACCACATCCAGAGTCGGAGATGCTTATTTCAATTGCGGAGTGTGGAGTGCGGAGTGCGGATTTAGCAGAGATCGTCAATCGCCCTCCGCCCGACATCGCGTGGAAAGCGTTCATAATTAGGTTAAGGAAAATTTGCTCGAATTGGCCTTTGTCGCCGAGAACTTTGGGTAGGTTGGGATCGATTTCCTTTTTGATCTCAATATTATGATATTTCAGTTCGTGATTGGCAAAAAACAGTGCATTTTCGATTGCTTGAGCGATATCGACTTCTTCTTTTTGTGCCACAGCAGATCCTGACCGTGAGAATTCGCTTAAACGCTCGGTCAGCTTGCCGATCCGGTCGATCTGTTCCGTCATTTTATCAATCGACTGAACTTCTCCGCCTCTGGCCTTTTGAACATAGCCGCGCAACAAAAACAGTGGATTTTTGATTTCGTGATTTAAACTTGAAGTCATAAGACCAAGTAGAGCCAGTTTATCTTTTTGAATAGCAAGAATTTCTTCGGAGTCAAGCAAGCCATGGCGAATCATTGCATATGCCATCATAAATGGATAAATCGGCATTAAGAATAAACCATATTGTGGAAATGGGATATGATACAAAGGAAGAAACGTTAAAGAACCACCGAGGTAAGCAAGAAAAGTGGCTAATGTTAAAACACCCAGGCGCTTTTTCTTTTCCCCAAAGCTAGCTTGATAGGCTCTTACTAATTCATAAAATGCCAAAAGCACTGCCGTAAAGAATTCGATTGAAAAAAAGTGATAGGCTACTCCTCCCATTGGATAATACCGAAATCCCACCATGGGTTCTGAATGAGGAATAAAAAAAGGTGTAAAAACAAAGCAATCTATAATCAAACTATAGAAATAGAAAAATAGAACCAATGTTTTCTTTTGTTCAAATTTTCCTACAAATACTAAAACGAAATGAAGCCATGCTGCGGGTATTAGAACAGATGAAAAATGAGCGATTCGAGTTCCATATAAGGCGGTTTGATAACTTACCTCGTTAGTGAATGCAATTGAAGCAGGAATTCCCCAGCCCGCGATTAAAATATTCCAGAAGAAAAAAAGCTTTCCGGTGTAATCATCACGCTTTAAAAAAACAAATAAACCGATAAGAATCGAACAAAAAGCGAAAAACAATAATGCGAGACTAAATGGATTCATTTTGTGCTGAATTCCAATTTGAATTTCGTGCCTTTGCCCACTTCGCTTTCGACCGAGATTTTGCCGTCATTCTGTTCGACCAAGGTTTTCACGATGTGAAGGCCGAGGCCGGTGCCGCGGCCGGTTTTGGTGGTATAAAAGGGTTCAAATACGCGCTTGAGGCGGTCTTTGGGGATTCCACATCCTGAGTCGGAAATCGTGATTATTATTTCGGATTTCGAATTTCGGATTTCGGATATAGCGGATATCGTTAATTTGCCTCCGCCCGGCGACATCGCATGAAACGCATTCACAATTAGATTGAGGAAAATTTCCTCAAACTGGCCGCGATTGCCGATGGGATTGGGAAGCGGCTTCTGAATATCGGTTTTCACCTCGATATTTTGATATTTGAGTTCTTGCATCGCAAAAAACAGAGCGTTATCAATAGCTTTTTCGAGATATACCTCTTCTTTGGCCCCGGAGCCCGGCTTCGCGAATTCACCCAGGCGCTCCACCAAGTTGCTCATCCGGCTGATTTGTTCCGACATTTTGGGTAAAGAAGGATCTTTCGTGCTTAATTCCATCTTCTGAACGTAACCTTTGAGCAAGAATAAAGGATTCTTGATTTCATGATTGAGGCTGGATGAAATGAGCCCCAAAAGCGCGAGCTTGTCCTTATGGATGGCAAGAATATCATCTTGATCCAAGAATCCATGCCTCATAATTGCAAATGTCATTAAGAACGGATAGAGCGGCAGTAAAAATAATCCATACTGAGGAAGCGGGATGTTGTAAACCGGCAAAAATGTCAGCGAGCCACCAACAAAACCGAAACCGATGGCGCATGTGAATACGATATGTTGGGTTCTTTTGACACCGGTTTTCCCCTTGAGCGCTTTAAATAAATGATAAAAGCCATACATGACAACAAGTGTAAATTCGATTGTAAATAAATGATAGACCGGGCCAGCTACAGTGTAATACTTGAAGTCTGAAAACGATTTTACTGAAGAAACATAAAGCGGGCTAAAGCTAAATAAAGCGACGCAGGCGCTCAATATATAAATCAACTTAATGATTCTCGATTTTTCTTCTTTTATTTCGAGAAAAGCACACACAAATCCCAGCCAGCTCGGGGGAATAAAGAGTGCTCCCAAGTTTGCTAGACGCGACGCAAGCATGGCTTCTTCATAAGAAATTGAACTATTCAGCATCCAGGATATGTTAAATCCCCACATGCAAACAAAAATATTAAATATAAAAAAACTGCGATTGAGGGGATCATTATTCTTAACAAGTAGCAGCAAGCTTAGGAGAAAGGCGCTGTAAGCAAAAAATAAGACGGATAAATTGTACGCGTTCATACTCTGAGTTCTGCGTTGAATAAAAGTTTAAATCTTGTTCCCTTACCCACTTCGCTTTCGACTGAGATCTTGCCACTATTCTGTTCGACGAGAGTTTTGACGATGTGAAGGCCGAGGCCCGTCCCTTGTTTGCCTTTCGTTGAGTAAAAGGGTTTGAAGATATTTTTGAGGTTTTCTTTCGATATTCCGGTTCCGGAATCGGAAATAATTACTTCAATACCGCCCTCACCCTCCCCTCTCCCTGAGGGAGAGGGTAACGCGGAGCGTGGGTGAGGGATTTTTGCTTCAATGGTTAATTTCCCGCCATTCTTCATAGAATGGAATGCATTCATAATTAAATTCAAGAATATTTCCTCAAATTGACTCTTATCACCCTTCAATTTTGGCAGATTGAGCTCGATTTTCTTTACAACTTCAATGTTGTGATGCTTGAGTTCTTGCTCTGCAAAAAATAAGGCATCCTCGAGTGCTTGGGCCACATCCACATCTTCCTGTTTGCCCGGGTTAGGATTTGGCTTTCCGAAATCGCTAAGCCGCGTAACAAGCGTGCTCATTCGGGAAACTTGGCTTGAAAGATGGCGGAGGGCATCTGCGATTTCGGTGTCGTTTTTCTTTTGCGCCAACGCCGTAATTTTATCCGTATAGCCTTTGACTAGAAACAAAGGATTTTTGATTTCATGCGTCAAACTCGATGACATAAGCCCTAGCAGCATCAGTTTATCTCTATGAATCGCCAGGACATCTTCCACCTGTAAAAATTGATAATTCAGAACCGCATAGAAAACAATAATAATGTAAAGAATTCCAAACCCATTTAACACGGGAGCGATTGTGATATCATACCAAAGAAAAAAATTGGTAGAACCGCCGGAAAACGTAATCAAAGTTCCCACGGCAACCAGCATTAGTTGCTTTCGACGAACTCCTGTAGAGTGAAACGCGGCTCTAAATAAAAGGTAATGAGAAAATAATACGGTGATAAAAAATCCTGCAGTATAGAAATGCCACAAAAAACCCGGATTAGGCCATAAACGGTACCAATGTTTAGGTTCAAGACTTGCGACCATTAACGAAGTTGGTGAGAATAAAATCAACGAGAAAAAGAAAATATAGGCAAAGCCAACAAGCCATTTATAGAGAGGGCGATCATTTAATTGTAAAAGCGTTACCACGAAATGCAGAAAAACAGCCGGAATGGGACAGCAACCGAGTGTTAAGAACCGGATCCAAAAATCTGCGGATTCGTAGTCGGCATTATAAGAATGAAAACAAAAATAGCCGAATGACCACAGCGCAACAAAAAATGAAAACAAAGCAAAAATCTGATGGGTTCTTTCTCGCGGATTCTTTGAAAAAATGAATATTGCAAATAACAAACAACAAACAAAATTGACCAGTCCTGTTAATCTGCAAAATTCTTCAATGTTCATGCCTTAAATTCCAATTTGAATTGTGTGCCCTTCCCGACTTCGCTTGCGACTGAGATTTTGCCGCCATTCTGTTCGACCAAGGTTTTCACAATATGGAGGCCAAGGCCCGTCCCTTGTTTGCCTTTGGTGGAGTAGAAGGGTTTGAAGATATTTTTGAGGTTTTCTTTTGAGATACCGGTTCCGGAATCGGAAATGATTACTTCAATACCACCCTCACCCTCGCTTCGCTCCTCCCTCTCCCTGAGGGAGAGGGATAAAGGGTGAGGGACGCTTCGTGCTTCAATCGTCAATTTCCCGCCATTCGGCATAGAGTGATAGGCGTTCACAATCAAATTCAAAAAAATGACTTCAAACTGGCTTTTGTCGCCGCGCAAGACCGGCAGACCTTCGGGAATATCAATTTTGACTTCGATATTTTGATACTTCATCTCCGTCGATGCAAAAAACAAAGCGTTTTCCACCACTTGCCCGAGGTCAATATCCTCAATTGCATTTTCGCCGCCAGGCCGGATGAAATCGCGCGAACGCTCCACAAGCTCCGAAATCCGGTTGATCTGAGCAGACATCTTGCGGACAATATCGGACGCTTCGCCGCCCTTTGCGACGGCTTCAATCGTCAAAAGGCGTTTCGCAAATTCGCGGAGCATAAACAAAGGATTTTTGAGCTCATGATTAATACTGGAAGAGAATAATCCGAGCAGCATGAGTTTTTCATTGTGGATCGCGACGACTTCTTTGGTGCGTAATAGTGATGGAAAATCCAGAAATTGATATTTGTGAATCGCGTAGCCGGTAATTAGCACGTAAGTCAAGCCGAGAAAAATACCAAAAGAATCAAGTGGGATCCTGAGCGCCTGAATGAAAAGTGTAAAACCACCAAAATAAGATGTTCCTGTCGCAATCAAAAAAAGCCGCGCTTGACTTCTCTTAATGCCATCGAATTGCTTATATCGCGACAAAACAAGCGCGAATCCATGCAACGCACAAAGCGCAAACAAGCTGACATACAGGAAATAAAATGGGCCGGCCAGTGGTTGATACCGGTAAATGCCGAATGACCAAAGGTCGCTGATAAAATGCGGCGTTGCGAAAATGCCCGCGGCGATCAGGACCGAGAGCGTCAGATATGAAAGAAATATTTTTTCGTATTTCGGATATTCGTCAATCAAAACCGCGCAATATTTAAAGAAGAAAGGCGCTACTAGCATTGCCATCGACTGGCAAAACCGGTTCCAGGCAAGCGTTGTGCCGTAATCAAAAAACCCGGCGAGCGTAATGCCGTAACCGAACGCCCAAATTGCGATAAAAAATGACCACCAAAAATAGGCGCGCGCAAGGTCGCTTAACTTGCGGCCAAAAAAGGTTAGGAACCAAAGAATGAAATTAAAAACCGTAATCGCAAAAGATCCGATCGCGTAGATCATTTCCCCGGTTCGGCGAGCTTGGCGAGGACGGTCTTTTCCAGGTAGTCAAGGTAGAGCGGTTTCACAATGTAGTCGTTGGCGCCGGCCTGGATGGCTTCGCCGATCATTTCGCGGCTGTCCATCGCGGTGACCATGATGATTTTGGTTTTGGCGTCGGTCTGGCGGACCTTGCGGAGGACGTCGAGGCCGTTCATTTTGCCCTTCGCCTGCTGCATCTTGATGTCGAGGAGCATGCAGTCGGGCATGAACGACTGGTAAATCTTGAGCGCATCGGGGCCGTTGTGGGCGGTTTTGATTTCGTACTTTTCGGGGCGGCTTTCGAAAAATTCCCTCAGGAAATCAACAATATCCTCTTCGTCGTCCACGATCAGAAGCTTTTTCATGAGAACCCCGCGGTGAAATATGGTAACAGAATAAATTCAAATCTCAAATATCAAAATTCAAGAACTGCCCAACTCAAGGCATGCTCAATATTTACAGTGTTTTGAGATTTGAAATTTGAATTTTGAAATTGTATTAAGTTATCGTCACTTCCAGATAAAAATGAAGGGGGGATTAGGTGTGTGGGAGGGTCAATAGAGCCGATCGCTATATCTTTACAGGCTTCATTTCAATATAAAGACTATCCTCCTTAAAATCTCTCATGGCGCCGGAAGGCCAATCAATCAGCCAGCCAATCCCGACTCCGATCCCAAGAGTCCACCAACCCCAAAGAGCTCCATTGATTGCTGTTGAATAACCAAAACCAGCCCATGAAGTTCCTGATTTGATTTGAAAAGCCTTCTTCTCATATCCGGATTTTTCTGCAGTACACGAATGATTTTTGCTCTGCATAAGGGGAATGTTTCCTGGAGTTACGGTGCGCTTCCCGGAACAATTCACATCCACGCCTTGAACGTTAGAATCAAACGTGACGGCTTGTTCGTCATGTTGCCTTCCAAACATGGTGGCGCAACCGCTCAGCATGGTGCAGCACAAAAACAAACTCATAAACCGCATTTTAGAACTATACATTCTTCACTCTCCTTTTAGACTCGTCAGTGAACCGAAACAAAATCGTCTTTTAATGCTTCTTTCAATTCAACTTTCGGAGGTTTACACTTTTTTAAGAAATTCTTTCCTTTTTCTTCAGGCAACAATTCAAGCTGATTGCGCGCCGTAACAATCCCCATCCGAATATGCTGCTGAACATAATAGGTTTGCCCTTTTTCCAATTCGAGATCCAACACATCATCATTTTCAGCATTACTCACAATTGATGCGCGCCCGGGCTCCCGGTCCCACGCAAGAAAACTATTAGGGCCTGTCACACCAATGGCGCGGATACCTTCACGAACTTTCATGCGTATAGCCGATCCAAAAATGGTTGGTCGAACTATAATAATCCGGCTTTGCGAATTATCTACAGGGCGAGATAAATCAGCTAATGGAACATATTGTTTAGAACTAGCGCATCCGGCTACTAATAAAAATATGCTAAATAGAAATAGGTATTTTGGTTTCACGAAATTTCCTCTCGGTTATTACCGTCAAATAGAAATGAGTTTCTGCCTTATGAGGCATTTGTAGTTAACCTAACCCTTTTGGCGCCTGGCACGCGTCTCTTCGGAAATATATTCACCGCTGACCAAGCACTTCCACCCACGATAGCCGATCTCCTTTGAAGAAAAATTTATACGTTTTAGATTCTCCTATTGGCAATAACTCATACTCCCACACAAAATCATATGGGAGCTCAAAAGTGCCAGGCATTGTTTTGCCCACTCTTTTAGGTTTTCCAAAAATGAGCTCAATTTCTTTAGATGTCTTTCCTAGATAAGGATCAAATAGAGCTAATTGTTGTTTCCTCCATAAAGCATACCGATGCAATTCCTCCCGATCAGCGGGCATAAACAAAGAAATTGTACTACAGCCATGCGTTAACAAACTTAGAACAGCAATTGTTGCAATTAGGTATATTCTCATCCTCGTTTAATCTCCAGATAATGACGAAAATCATGATCTCTTCCGCCGCTTGCAATGCCTCCTACCATGGCTCTGGTAAATTTAATTGGATTTAATTCCGGCTGAGCTAATGCGGCAACAATATCATTAGGGGTACTTATTGAATTAAAAGTGGCTCCGGCAGCTCTAGCAAATAACTTTGCCGTAAACGAATTGGCAGCTCCACCCAAAGATTCAATAGCTACGCCGCGAAGCGACGATCCGCCCAACAAAGAACTTGTAACTGCATTTGATGCAATCAAGGCTCCTTGGCTATGTGCAAAGATTGTTGCTTCACCGCCACGCGCAACGTAAGGGCCAAGCGCATGTCGCAAACCTCTGCCTAACGAACTTGTCCCGGTAAATTTCTGTAGAGCTGATTCTGTTAAATCTGCAATAAAGCCATTCGATGGGTTATAAAACAGAGCAGCATCAAGACTATTTGCATCGGCAAGTGCTTGTTCGTATGGAACACCCATTCCGTTAATATGGACTCTGCCTCCATATTTCGCGAGCACATCGTTGGCATTTATCCCATAATGCCCAAAACCTGCTGCGGGATTCTTCATCGCAGCCAGCCATTGCCCGACCCCGACAGTAACATTACCAATAACTTGCCCAATCAGATACCCTTCAACGGCACCTGACACAACACCTCGTACTATTTGACCAAAATTACCTCCAGCTTGTGCGGCATCAATTCCGCCGCCAATTCCGCCACCAATTGCACCACCAATACTTGCTCCTGCGACAGTGCCAATTCCGGGCACAATCGAACCAACAATTCCACCAATGATAGCTCCAAATAAGCCGCCTTTTGTGGATTTACGTTTAAATAACTTCTTCCACCATTTCTTCTTCTTATGTCCCGTTGGGTCGGTGAATTTGATGGGGTTGTTGTTGACGTAGCTGTAACGATTAAACTCTTGAGGATCCGTCGCGTTTGGAACGATGGAATCAGCTTGAATGAACCTACCGATCTTCGGGTCATAGTAGCGGGCGTTGTAGTACATGAGCCCGGATTCTAGGTCTTCCTTTTGGCCTGTGAAAGTATTTTGGACCGGATCTGTTCCGACGCGGAGTTTCACTTCACCATACGGCAAATATTCCATGAGCAGGGTTTGATTGCCCTGTTCGTTGGTGATGATGTTGGTGGAACCTAGGTGATCGCCGTGGAAGAAACGAATATGCGGGGGCACGCCTTCCGCATTTTGGATTTGTTCAAATTCCGCGATGCGCGCCTCACCCAAGAAGAAGGCTTTTCGGGTTGAGAAAGAACCCATTCCTACCGGGTCGCTAGTATAGTTAAGTTCATAATCCTTGCCAAGATAATATTCGATTTTGTTGTCCGTGATTTTCTTCACACGCTGGCCCGAGGCGTCATAGACATACTGGGCGAACATGTGGGTGGTGGTTTGGCCGGGGTTGGGACAAGGATACATGATTTGAGTCGACCGATTACCTTGCGCCACGCTTTCGGCTTCAGGCTGCTGGCTACGGGCTACAAGCCCCGGGCTGCCGGCTACAGGCTGTGGGCTTGGCGCTTGAAGCGCATTGCCGTCATCACCAGTTCCGGGTGATTGCGTTGTCTGATAATAATCCATCGGCACGGGATAGACATCGCAGCCGCCTGTGGTTGTGGTACGGTCCATCCGGATGGGCCGGTTGTCAAAGTCATAGAGAATGGTATCACTGCCGCGCTTGGTCATATTACCGTTGGCATCGTATTGATATTGAATCACTTCAGCGCCTTTTTGATAACGCGTGACAGCGTGGGGATGTGCAGGGTCTGTGTAATTTAAATAGGCATTGTGTTTACGGGTCATGTTGCCGATGGCGTTATATTCAAAGATATGGGTGCCGTAGTTTCCCGTGGCTTGCGTGAGACGGTCTAGATCATCATACAGAAAGGATTGCGTGTTGGTGTTGACGGCATCCGTGATGGACTGGACGTTTCCTGCGTTGTCGAACTCGTAAGTGAAATCTTGGAGTGTAACCTGCGCTTGGTTCTGGGTTAAGAGACGTTCTAACCGAAGCGTCTGGAGATTATACGTATAGTCTGACACGACACCGTTTCCGAATTCAATCTTCGTGATTTGGCCGCTTGGGTTGTAGTTGACGTTTTGGATAATGGACACAAGAGGTAAGGAGTAAGGGATAAGGGTTAAGGTTTCAGCTTCGCCCATATTATTGAAAGTAAGATTTAAAATATCTTGATCCGGATATTCTAAGGAAGTCACTCTTCCCTGCGGATCATAGATTCGGGTGAAGGTGTAATCTTCACCGTTATCCAGGGATTTCTTGTCTTGAATGACTCTGCCGAGCTGGTCGTACCGGAAAGTTTGAATGCCTGATTGGTCAGAGACTTTGACTAATTTACCAACAGAAACGTTTGATTCAGGCTGCCAGCCGCAAGCTTCAAGCGGGCAAAAATCATACGTGTAGTCAATATGCGTACCGTCAGGATAGGTTTTGCGAGTTAAGCGGTTTAAATTATCATATTGAAACGTGATCGTTTGGCTTTTGGCATCCGTTTGTGTAAGCAAATTGTTATTAGCGTCATACGTGTAAGCCCAAATGCCCATATTGGGATCGGCCATCGCTGTCTTGCGGCCCAGCATGTCATATTCGACTTCGGTGACGTGGCCGTAGTGATCCGTGGTTTTGATTAATCGATTCAAGCGGTCATATTCATAACGCGTCGTGTAAGTTTGACTCTGATTGAACTCCTCGACCTTGATTAGATTTCCGTAAGCATCCTGCGTGTAGCGCTTTTCGTGGCCGTTTGGATCCGTGAGAACTTTTGTGAAATCATCAAATTGAATTGTGGCGAATGCGCCGTCGGGATAAGTGGTTTTAATTCTGCGGCCCACCGCATCGTAATCAAACTCGGCATACGGAAAATTCGTGGGCGGTGTGGCGTAAGTCGTCCGGAAATCGGCGTAATACGGCACATACTGCCGCTTCACCTGCCCGCGCGAATCATACGTAACAAGCCCCGAAACCACTTGTTGATTCGAAGCTTCAGCCGGGCTGCGCTTTTGGATTTCGCGCCCCAAGCCGTCTGAGAATGAATAACTGGTCAGGTAGCCGGCGTGCGGATTGCCGTCGATTGAAAGCGCGGGCGCATCGGAATCTATTTTCACATAACTTACCATCCGGTTTGGAAAAACCGATAAATCGTAAAAAGTTGCTCGAGTCGGCGCGCTATCGGAATCGAGCGGCGAAATCACTTTCACGGCCCGCCCGAGCGGATCGTAAATCGTGCGTGAAATTTGATTATTTTGGTCTTTGACGTGCGTAATTTGCGCAATCAAAGGATCGTACGTAAATTCCTGCGCATGGCCCAAGGTGTTCGTGACTTTTGTGAGATAGAGTTTAAAGGTTGGGTCATATTCATTCGTCGTCACAAATCCTTTCGCATCTTTCACGGTAAGGAGATTTCCGAATGGGTCATACGTCATCTCGGTTTTGACTTTCGCACCTCCCAAAGCAATGAGTTCTTCTTTCTTTGTTAACAGCCCTCTCGTGGGCGGTGTGTGAAAGTTCAGGTTTGAATCATAATAAAGCCAGCTCTCCTGTAGCCGGTTCCAATCCTTGTCGTAAGTTTCCACATGTTTCGGCTTGTCCATAATCCAAAGCGCGGTGTTATAGGCATATTGAATTTTGGTGCGGATTTCATCACCCGTAAACTGATTCCAGCCGTCCGGTTCAATTTCGCCCCAGTTTAAAGTTTCGATGACATTGCCATACTGATCATATAAGTAATTCATCTGGCCGAATTTGAAAGTCTCATTGCCGTCATAAATCCAATTCGTCGTACTGATCACGCGAGCATATTCAACACCCGACATTCCGGCGGGTTCGATGGTTTGCCATTCGTTCCAAGTTTGGGAATAAAAATTCTGACCCACATCGCGGGTTTCTGTGAGATAAGGCCTGCCTTTTAAGGGATTGCTTTGATAAAACCAGGTGTCTGTGTAATTACCATCTGCATCAATTACGCGCGCCCGGTTAAAGCCTCGGAACTCGCGTTCTGCGGCGTTGTATTTGCCGTCCGCATATTCATATTGTGTTGTGATGAGATTGCCGAAACCGTCATCCTGCGTCACGCTTTCGACCGTCATTAATGGAAAAGACAAATCCGCGATTCCATCGCCGCCGCCGTTGTAATAGCGCGTCGCCGGTTTGTAAGTCACCGTCGTTACACCACCCCTGCCGTTATTCACTTGACGTAAAAGATCGGGCACTGTTTCGTACGCAAGCTGGACCATCCACTTGGCTTCGGATGGATGGGAGACGATTCGATCCGGAAACCCGTCCGCATCGATGTCAAAATAATCAACCGTGACCGAATCGCCCTCCGTGCGGCGGACCGTTTTATCGGAATCTGAAAAACCTTCAATCGGCCCCCACGCAACACCGCTCGTGACAAACCCGTTTCCGGTATTGAAATGAACATTCCACTGCGTATTTGAAATCTTTCTAACACGATCCGGAAGGCCGTCTTGATTTACATCCAGCAGGATGTGTGTCGTGTTCGGATGACTGTGCGAACCGCCGTCGATGTCCATCGTGACGCCTGAGGTTGTTCCTGAAGGAAGTATCCCGAGATACTGTAAATTTTCGAAGCTGCGTCCGTTATTGTATTGAATTGCAAATCCGGTGGATCCGCCCGGATTCCAAACCCCACCGCCGATGATCCGGTCCGGCAAATCGTCACCGTTAATATCCATTAAATCAGAGCTTCCGTGGCCGGTATCGGAATCATAATCGCGGACGGAATTCCAATTCGGAGTTCCTTGAACGTTATTCCAGTTATAAACCACAGAAGAAAAACCGGTGCCGGAGCCCCAATAAACGCCCCAGGTGTTGTTATTGACGGTAGCAAGCCGGTCAACAAAACCATCGCTGTTCATGTCCGTCGCATCCCAAAGCACCCGATAAGTATCGGGATCAAAACCATCTGGGTGGTACCATTGGCCGGTCCGAAGCTGAGTATTTTCCATCGTTGGCCCGAAATAAATTTGATTCTCAAATCCGATGCCGTTATTGATTTGAAGCGCCCAACCATTTCCACCGCCCACATTGTTGGAAGTCCCCTGCACGACACGGTCTAATTTTCCGTCGCGGTTGATATCAATTAAATTGACATACGACGAAGTACCGTTCGAATCACCACGAATCGCTGCATAACTTTGGTCTGCCCAACCTTGAATGGGTCCGCGCAAAGAAGGCGCTAATTCGAATCCTGCACCCGTATTTTTAAACGCCTGCCATTGGCAAAGCTGTTGGGTGCAAAGACTGTCTAATTTGAGAAGACGATCCGGGAAGCCATCGCCGTCGATATCATCCGTCGAGCTGGTTTCCGTATTGAGGCCGTTTGCAATTGTTCGCAAGGTCAGGTTCGGCTGATTCCAGATCACACCCGGCTTAAAACCGAACGTTTGCTCCTGATAGGTAAAAGTCGTAGGCGGAAGGCAGCTTGTGCCGTCCGTTCCGCATTCCTTAGCAGTCTTGAGGCGCGAGCGGCCAACCACCGGCGACTGCTCGTACGTTAAAAGATATTTCCGCGCAAGAGCGCCATTCACCTTCACCAAGATTTCCTTAAGCCGCCGCGCATTCGAAACCTTGACGCCTGTTATATAAGAAAATGTGATATCCGGCTTTGCCTCCGTCACAAATTCAACCGAGTGCGTGGGTGCAAAATTTTCATCTTCATTCCCATTGTAATCAATCCGCGATGGATAAAGCTCGCCTTGGTCCTTTGTATAAGTGTAAGTAATTGTGTTTCCACTCACGTCCCTCACCTTTTCAAGCTGCCATGAGAAAATACCAAGCGAGTTACGGTCTTTTGCCTGTTCGGTTTGCCCAAAGAAATACTGAGTGCCGGATTTGTCCGTGACTTTCCAGAAATCATTCTGAAATACGATTTTCATGAACTCGCCGGATTCGTATCGCGCGTGATATTCGGTAGAAGAAATTTTAACGAGTTCCGACTGAACACCTTTTACCATCAAATCAAATGTGTCTTGATTGTCTTGATAGGTAGGCACGCCTCGCTTCGTGCTGCGCTGAATATATTCATTTCCCAAATTCCAGCCAACCCCAAGCCACGAGTTACCACCCGATGAGGAATAACCAATCGCAACTTCGGGTGCAATCCCCTTGCGGCCGGGAGGCGTAAAAACCGGAATTGCAAACTGAGCGGAACCCGTGAAGAGATCCGTATGGAAAGGTTTGGCAACGGAAGCCTGGGATTGGAGGTCGCCCAGGGCACCCGCGACCGGTAAAAATGAACCCGGAAGCGCAAAAGCTTTCTTTAAATCGACCCCGACAGCATTTTCAAAAATGCCGGTTAACGCAAAAAAGAAGATCAGAATTCCTGCGACAATTTTTTGGACTGCTTTTGATTTTGGCTTCATGTTCTTTCCTCCCGAAAGAAATTTTGCTTCGTGAGAAAAAGATAGACACTCTGTCAAACAAAATCAATGTTGGAGAGCAAAAAAGTGCGGTTTATCTACTGTGGGTAGACAAAACTCTACCCACACGCGATAAATCTGAAAATAAGTCGGTTAAAAGTCTTTAGGAAGGCAGGCTTTTAAAGCTCAACCGTCATTGCGAAGCACTTAAATTAGCGCCAAAACAATCTTCGGTCTTAAGCCAACCTGCTTCTCTCCGCTTTCCTCCGCGCGATGATTTTTAGGCGGTCTGCCTAAGCAAAAATCATCGTGCTCAGCCCATTCGGCCATGATTCGATCGGAATCATGGCCTCATGATGGCGCTCCGAGAAGCAGGTTGTCTCTCGACGCCGCTTTCGCAAATATCAATGGTGCTCAATATGCAACAAAGCTTTGAAGAAGCGCCGACGCGAATTGGATTTGCGTATGAGAAATCATGTGCGGAGGCATTGGAAAGCCGACGGCCTCCGCTGCTTCGTTTTGCGAAACAAAGCTGCGGGGGAACGGCGGAAGGCGTTCCAATGCCGGAGCGAATAGATTTCTCACGGTGAATCCACTGAGCGGCGGGCTTCTTCAAAGCTTTAAATAGAGATTACCGCTCCACCGAACAACACGGCTCGCAATGACCGCGCATTACTGATCGCGGGAAAGCGCGAGGCGCAGATTGTGCCTGGCGGCGGCGTATTCGGGACTTACGCGCAGAGCTTCATTGAAATGCAGGATGGCTTCCTCCTGACGGCCGAGGCCGGCCAAAAGCACGGCCAAATTGTTGTGCGCTTCCGGATAAGCGGGATCAAGCGCGAGCGCGCGCCGGTATTCCCGCATCGCGTCTTCAATTAATCCCATGTGCGCATAAACATTGCCGAGATTATTATAGGCCTCCTCAAAATAAGGCCTCAGCCGGATGGCTTCCCGCTGATAGTGAAGCGCTTTTTCGTAATCACCTTTTTTGTCGTAGGTAAATCCCAGCGCCGAAAGCGCCTCGGTATCCAGCGGATCAATGGAGAGAAGAAATTCAAGATGACGGATCGCATCGTCGTAAGCGCCCGCATCCGTGAGTGCCACGGCCAAATTAAAGCGGCCTTCCAATAATTCGGGTGAAAGCTGGACTGAGCGCATTGCGTAATGAATCGAGCCTTCGATATCGCCCATGCGGCGCATCAAGATCGCCATGTTGTTGAGCGATTTGTCGTAATCGGGTTTGATATCGAGAGCCGCCCTGAGATGCGTATAAGCCACTTTGTCTTTTCCCTGCCGCATGAGCGCGACACCCAGGTTGTTGTGCGCCTCCGAAAAATCGGGCCAAATCCAAATCGCTTTTGTGTATTCATTGACAGCATCGTCCAGGCGGCCCATTTCGGCAAGCGCAGTCGCGTAATTGTTGATTGCGCGCGGATTGTTCGGGTTAATCCGCAGAACATCACCGAAGAGCCGGATGCTGTCGGAATAAACACTGGCCGAAATCCACGATAAAACCGACAAAACCATAACGACGGCGGATAGAGCGACGGCCCACACGGCTCTCCGGATTTTGAACCGGCCCAAAAGATCGCCGAGGCCCCAGCACACCGCAACCGCCAGGCCGACAAGCGCCAGATACATGTAGCGATTTTCAAAATCAAGCGCCACAGAGGGAATCAGAAGCGCCAAAAACCAAAGCCATCCTGCTAACAGATACGGAAATTTGTTGAATGCGCGCGCCGCGAAATACGTGATGCCTCCGAAAATCACAATCGAATCGGCTGCCATCCAAAGGTGGTGCGTGATTTCCGGATACCGGATGAGCAGGTTGACGGGATAAAAAAAGTTGACCAAGTACCACATATAAAAATCCGGGATTTTGACCGCGGAAATATAAAAAAAGGCGCTTTCAACGGCAATCGAACGGCCTTTGGCAAGCGTGAGGAATGACAAAATGACGAGCAGAAAAAACGGCCATTTCTCGACAATCAAATGGTTCCAGGCTGCAGGCCTCAGGCTCCAGGCTTCAGGCTTGAAGCTTGCAGCTTGTGGCCTGCGGCTTGTGGCTTGCAGCCGATTATAAGGCCACAGGTCTAAAATCAAAAACACGGCCGGAAGCGCGGCAAACGCCGGCTTCGCCATTAAAGACAATGCAAAGCAAACAGCCGAAAGAATTAAACTCCCCCTCACCCTGCCCCTCTCCCCTACGGGGCGAGGGAAAACCTCTTTTATTCCCTCTCCCACTTGTGGGAGAGGGTTAGGGTGAGGGTTTGCCTGTTTTGCGTACCGGTGATAAGACAAAAGCGATAAAAGACAAAAAAAAGCCGCAAGCAAATCCTTACGCGCCGTCACCCATGCAACGGCATCAACCTGCAAAGGATGCGCCGCAAAAATACAGGCCACAAAAAAACTCGGGCCTACGGCGGAAGTTGCGCTTGCGAGAAATAAGAAAAGCAAAACCGTATTCGCCGCATGGAAAAGAATATTGGTGAAATGATGCCCGCCCGGATTTAATCCGTAAAGCTCCACATCCAGCATGCGTGAGAGAACACTCAAAGGCTGCCAATAATCCACGCCCGGCGTTTCAAACAAAAGGTCCGCTTCAAATGCCCAGCGGATGCTTTCCTTCGTGAAACCGGCCGCGACATACGGGTTTTTTGAAACGTAGATGTCGTCGTCGTAATTGATAAATTGAAACTGGACCGCCTGGATGTAAATCGCAAAAACGAGGCAGATCAGAATAAGGGAAGCAATGACAAAGTGCGAACGATTTTGAACTTTAGACATTATTTCTTCCCTCTCCCTTTGGGAGAGGGATCAAGGGTGAGGGATTCCAAAATCGAGTGGATTTTTTCTAAAACAACATCGGTTTCATTTAACAATTCATGATCCCAGAAACGAAGAATGCGATAACCGCATGCTTTCAAATACAGTTCTCGAATTTTATCCGGTTTATTTTCATTATGTTGTCCGCCATCTAATTCAATTACCAGCATTTTTTCAACACAACAAAAATCAACAATATATTTTCCGATCTTGTATTGCCTGCGGAATTTTAGATCTAAAAATTGCCGGTTTCTTAGGAAATACCAAAGCTTTCTTTCGGAATCAGTCTGATTTTTTCTTAAGTTTCTGGATAACGTTTTTAAAATTTGATTCACAAAACCCTCACCCTACCCTCTCCCTTAAAAAGGGAGAGGGGAACTTTTGCATCTCGCAATGACTGAGCCATGCTCATTCGCCGATCACCTTGATGAGAACACGCTTGGAACGCCGGCCGTCGAATTCAGCGTAGAAAATTTGTTCCCAGGTACCAAAATCGAGTTTGCCGTTCGTGATGGCCACCACGACTTCCCGGCCGAAAAGCTGGCGCTTCAAGTGTGAATCGCCGTTGTCTTCACCGGTTTGATGATGACGGTAGCCTTTTAAATTGTAGGGTGCGATTTTCTCGAGGAAATCATCGAAATCCTGAATGAGGCCGCGCTCGTCATCATTAATATAGACACTCGCCGTAATGTGCATGGGATTGACGAGCACCATCCCCTCTTTGACGCCGGATTTGCGGACCGCAGCTTCCACTTCGCGCGTAATATTGATGTATTCGCGCTTATTTTTGGTATTAAACGTCAAATATTCCGTATGCGCTTTCATGACTTTAAAACTTCTAAAACTTCTTGAGCATGCCCATTCGGCTTTACTTTCTCGAAGATCTTACTGATCTTGCCGTCTTCATCAATAATAAAAGTCGAGCGCGCCACGCCCATATATTCACGGCCGTACATACTCTTTTTGACCCAGACCCCGTATGCTTTGCAGATTTTTTTATCTTCGTCGCTTAAGAGCAAAAACGGAAGTTTGAATTTGTCGATAAATTTGTTGTGCGAACTGATACCATCCGGGCTGACGCCAAGAACAATCGCATCTTCGGATTCAATTTTCTTCACCGAGTCGCGGAATTCACAGGCTTCCACCGTACAGCCCGGCGTATCGTCTTTGGGATAAAAGTAAAGGATCACTTTCTTCTTGCCTGCAAAATCCTTGAGTGATACTTCTTTGCCGTTGCTGGCTTGAGCCGTAAATGCGGGCGCTTTCGAACCTTCTTTGAGCTTCACGTGATCTCCGAATTATTAAATTCAAATCTCAAATTTCAAAATAATTTAAATATTGAAATATTGGAAATTCGAATTTGTTTTGAGATTTGATATCTGAATTTTGAATTTATTTTTCCTTAATGTGTTTTTCTATCATTTCATTAAACGTTTCGAGATGCATCCAATGGTTAAGATCTTCCATCCGGTCCATATAAAAGAAGCCGTCGATATGGTCGATTTCGTGCTGAATGACGCACGCATGAAAATCATGGACGGTTTTTTCTATCTTTTTCCCGTCCGGTGTGAACGCCTCGAACGTGACCGATTTGGCACGCGGCGTAACGCCCCGATAGCCCGGAATGCTGAGGCATCCTTCCCAGCCCTTCACTTTTTCCTTAGAATAGTGCGTAATTTTGGGATTAATGAAGACTTCGAGCGGAAAATCGTCGGTGCTCGGGTAACGCTTGCTGGATTTGCATTCGAGGACAATCAGCCGAATGTTTTTGCCGATTTGATTCGCCGCCAAACCCACGCCTTCGTTTTTGTGCATGGTTTCAACCATGTCTTTGATTAATTTCTGAAGTTCCGGGGTCAGTCCCCTTGGGGACTGACCCCAAACGCCGGCCGGAATGTCTTTACACTTTTCGCGCAGCACCGCGTGTCCAATTTTGACAATCGGAAGGTTCGCCATAGCGCCGCTATTTTATCATCGAATGCCCTTTCTTCGCCATACCCAGATATTTGCTTCGCATAACGCTGTCTCGCGTGAAGATAAGTTGCTTCGCTACGCTCCGTCGGATGATTCTTGGCGATCGGCCAAAACAGAATCATCCTTACTCACTGCGGCTCGTTCACTCGCGTTGCCCTAACGCTCGTTCTCTCAACGCCGCTCAGCAACATATCTTCACGCTCAATGCACATGAACGATCCGCTGACATCTCAGGTATTTTATGAAGCGCCTTTGAGACGCAAGTTTCAATGGCTGAAACTTGCGGCGAAGGCTGAGCACGATGATTTTTGCCTAGCCATGTCGGCTAAAAATCATCGCGCGCAAGGAAGCGAAATAAAATACCTGAGAGGGCAGCAGAATATTATGCTGCGGCGGAGATGTGGAACTGGGCGCGGAATTCCATCCAGAGGGTTTCCATACGCTTGAGGAACGTGCGGCTAAGTTCAAACACGGCGCCCTTCGCAAGATTAAACGTTTGCGCAAACCGCTCAGCTCCTAAAATACCCGCCATGTTAACGAGCGGAGCCAGGTAAGGGCGGAATTCTTCCTGTTTATAGTAGATGCGCGGATAATGGACGAGATCGGTGCTGTTTGATGCCTCAATGAGTTTTTCCGCGTCACGGCCAAAAACGATTACTACTTCAAAGTGCTCGCGGCCCTCTTTCATCTTGCGGGCCAAATTAAGCGCCTGGCCTGCATTTGCCGCTCGTTCAATTAATTGCGGCTTGGTCCACAGACTATTGCGGTCAAGATGTCCGTAAGCATGTTTGCCGACTGCGACGATACCGAAGAGCGGTTCGGCGTTTTGCGCTTGGTCGATCACTTTCAATACATCCGCCAGCGTGCGCGGCGCAAGGACAGAAGCCGCTTCCGGATGCGCAATGAGCGCTTCACGCAGCCGGGCATTCACATGGCGCGTAATTTCACCCGGCAGGTCTTCTTCCGGAACACCGCCCACATATTCCATAATCTGGTGCGCAAAATATTCTTCAATCCACAGCGATGTGACGGGATCTTTCATGCGGAGCGCTCGGAAAACCGCATCGCGGTTATAAACCGCATGCAGCCATTCGTGCGCCAGCACAGCTTTCAGTTCCCCAAAAGCATCTTTAGCGCTTTCGGCATCTTCTACCAAACTCGCGCTCACGGTTAATTCGCTCACAACCAATTCACGCGTTCTGATATTGAAGGACGCGCGCCGTCCGGGTGCAAGTTCGCCGGGTTTTGCAATCTTGATCGCCGAAACCAGTTTTGGATCTAAGAGCGCCTCCGGCCCGTAGTAAATTTCGCGGAAATCAGGATTCTGAGCCACGAGACTTTCGAATATTCGATAAAGCTCGGCAAGTGCACTGCTCAGAATAATCTTGCGGCCGTTATCGGTATCGACTTGTTCCAGCACTGTCGCGAATCGCTCATCTATTACACGATTCAATACGAGATTTGTCTGCATAACTTCCGTCCTGATTGGTACCGCAATCCGCAGCTCGGACCGCGCATCCGGCGTTTCGGCTTTCTTTTCTTCCGAAGGCAAAGGCACGACTTCCTCGGCAGAACGGCCAAAGAAGTGTTCGTCTACTTTGACCGATTCCCACGGAGCGACGTGAATGTGAATATAAGTTCCGTCAGATTCCCTGACAACGGCGGTAAAATCAAGTTTGCCGGCCTTCAAGAATTCACCGGCTTTCGTGCGAACTTCGCGCAAATCACCCACAATATCCGCGACCTTCTCGCCGGCATCAATCATGAAATCCAAAGCCTTTGCCTGATTCGCATCAATTTTGAAATAACGCGTTAGTGTTTTTTCGGTACCAATATGCGCATAAGTTCCGGGTAAAATTTGATTAATGCCGTCATAGTTGTAGATTTCATCTCCGGTCGCAATGCCGCTTGGAATTGCTGAAACCTCTCCTTCTTCACCCGCCGGATGCGTGTGATAAAAGCCGGCTAGATTTTCTTTGCCGTAAGTTTCCACCGCTTCATCGAAAGTACCGATGGTCATATAAAAATGCTTTTCTTTATTTTCATCCAGCTTGGCGGTCACGGCAAATTCATAATCAAAAGCAGTCATTCTTTGAAAATCTTCCGCGGTCGGCATGCCTGAAAGCTCTACAACAAATTTCCCAAAATGACGGTTCAGAATCGGCGACGGTTCTTCAGCTTGCTTCTCAGACTCCACAACTTGCTTTCTTTCTTCCTCTGTAGCTGCGGCTTCAAGGTCGCTCACAAACTTCTCGGTCGCATCCAATACGGCCTTTGCGTTGACCTGATTCGGAACCGCTCGTAAATGTTCCTCGATATAGGTTTTGCGGTAAGGCATATCCGGATAATCAAGGAACGCGGTTAAAGCCGCCTCGCTGACATCTTGATTCTGATGGCTCAACAGACTGCCGGAAAAGTCCATATAAGATTTAAAAATCTGTTCATTCTCGGGCGTCTGGTTTACGGCCTTCGGCCTTTCATCCAATAAGCCGTCAAAGAATGACTTTACAAGGGGCTGAATCGATTTTCCCTCCAAATCAAGCTCCGGCAAGAGGGCCAAAAATTGGCTGAATAATTCCTGAGGCGTTGTCACGCTCTGAAGCAGATTCATGATAACCTTTGGATTGCCATCCCACTGTTTTGTGTAAAGCCCCATGATTTGAATGAGGGCGGAAATGATGGCCAAATGACGCACCCTCAACTTCTTTCTTTCATCCGCGTCTTTGATTCCGGCCTGGTCATAATATTGATTCAAATAGCCATGCTTATCTTCTTTGGCAAATTCCTGATAAACACCCTGCCAAGTCATTTTGTGTTCTAGCACCAACGGAACAAAGGCCTTAAATTCACGCAGCGCTTCGGTCATGACAAGGCCGTCGATCGCATTTGCTTCATGATTTGCCTGTGTTTTTAAATAATCCAATAAGTGGGTCAATTCGTGCAGCACGACAATCATCGTGCTTTCGCTATTGCCGGCTTGCGTGATCAGAATACCGGCTCTGCCCAAGACAGAGTTTTCAGGGAATCGCTCCCGGTTTTCGGCAAAAGCCTGTGAACCATCGTGGCCTAATTTCTTTTCAAATGCCGGCCAATCCTTTTGATCAACCACGAGACGCACAAAAGGCGTCAATGGCATGCCTAATTTTTCCATGAGCGATTTCAGCATTTCATTATTTTTGCCTGGATCGACCCAAACGGCTTTGACTGCTTTGAAGTCTTTGGCGCGCACCTTTTGAGGATCCGGATTGCCGCCGTTATTTTTAAAATTCCTAAATCCATTGGCGAGTTCTTCCAAACCTTCATCGGTCAATGCTTGCGGCTGTCCATTTTGTTCATCAATTGATTGACCCGTTAGTTTCTCAAAGAGCTCGCGCTGGCCTTTTGTAACTATTTCGGCTTCCCCCTGAATGCGCTGCTGTGACTGATCTTGGCCCGGTGCACCAGCGGCGCTCAATGTGTTTTCAACTACCTGGCCCCAGTCCTGCCGTCCGGCATAGGCCTGGAACAAGCGGCTGATCGTTGTATTAATATGTTGATCCATGGCATCGGCAACATCCTTGCTCTGTTTTTCTCTGTCTTCGCGCGAAAGTTTTAAATCGCCGTGCAGCCGGATCGCTTCACGCACATAGCGCATCGCTTCCTCGAAAGCGAAATCGCTGACATCAGCTTCCGGCTTGAGATCTCCTTTTTCATTCCGGTTCTTGAAATAGACCTGCTCCAGAATTTCCTTGGCCAAATAAGGATTGCCGGCGCGGATTGCAGCGATGGCTTCAAAGTAATAGTTAATGAAGGTGGTCTTAAAATAATCCACGATCGGCTCTGCCGCTTTCACTTGACGTGCCGGATCTGCCGAGAAAAGATCGAGCCCCAGCTCCGGATTGGCTGCCATTTTGTTGTACACCGCCATTTTGCGCGCATAAATACCGGCTTGATGAAGCTCTTCACCGGCTGCTTCGTAAACTTTTGCTAATTTCAAACGTGTTTCTTCAGGCAAAAGTGCAACCAAACTGGCTGCTGTGCCTTCCGCCAGAATGTCGCGGAACATTTTTCCAAGGTCGTTAGCGCCCTCTGTTTTGACATATTTTTTCAGATCTTTTGAGTAATCAATCTTGGTGTGGTCAATCTGATGTTCCGTCACTTCGTGCAGCATCAAGGGCAAGAAAAAGAGTGTGATCGCTTCATTCATTTCCTTCTCAGTTGAACCAAATTTACCCAACAGCGAAAGTTTGAGCAGCATTTTGAAATAGCGGCGCACGAAGTGCATCATGCCGCTGCGCACAAAAGCTGGCGTATCGGCCCCCGGGCCTTCTTCTTGAATTCGGGTCGCGATTTCCTCTACACCCTTGAGCGCCATACGCAAACTTGTAATGTTAGCTTTGATCTGTTTCTTTCTCTCTTCATTAATTTCGGAAGCAAGTTTGGATTCCAATTTATCGATTTCTGCTGCCATATGATCAAAATGAGCCTGACTTTCATCCTTCATTCTGAAAGCGCTGATCCGGTTCACTTGCTTGCGATAAATAGGCATAACTTCATCCGCTAAGTCGCTAGATTGCGTCCGAAGTTCGTCTTCAATGATTTTGGTGACGGTCTCAGAGTACAAAATGCCTTCGTATTTGCCGAACGCTGTTTTCAACTCCTGCTGATCGGTTTCGCTAACATTTTCACCGCGTTTTCGTTTTTCCAAAATTCTCTTTTGGAGATCGAGATACGGCTTTTCCACATCCGAGAATTCTTTTTCTTCTCTCAGCTTTGACATAATCCTTTCAATTTGCCGATGCGATAATCCGCGCATCATTAAAATACGGATTAAATTATGAAATACGGATCCCGAATCACTGAGCGTATTTTCCTCGGACCCAAGGCTTTCATTAGAAACAAAGTATTGGTTATAGAATTTGCCCTCGAAAAATCTCAATAGTTTTCCAAAATCTCTCAAGCGCCGGCCGGCCTCAACAGAGTGCTCGCTTACTTCGAACGGACGGTAGGCCTTGTCATCTTTTCCAAACAGCGCCATGCGAAGAGCTAATTGAGCAATTTCGCGTAAATCATCATCCGAAAGCGGCTTGCCTTGGTTGTAGCCGTTTTTTGTCACTATTAACGGCGTGAAAGCTTTCAAAAATCGCTTCAAATCCTTCATCCGGACCGTCTTGTCCAGGTGCCGGATCGCCAAATCCAAAATTTCAAAAGCATCTTTATCTTCATATGGATTGATGCCGCTGTCTAAATTTTGAAGCGCTAAGCGGCGTGCATCATGTTCCGAAATGTCGGAGTTTCTGGACATGATGAACTGAGTTTCATCCGCCAAAGATTTGCTGGTGATGTCAGCAGGCACCAAAACCCGGTTACGGATTTTGATGTAAGAATTGGTAAAGTTTTTCTCCAGTTTCAACAAAAGTCTTTGCGCGTTCGGAATACTGAAAAATCGGCGCCGGTTGTCTTTGCCATCCAGGCGCATTTTCAAAAGTTCATTTTCGACTTGGCGCATCCTGCGCTCATTCTGCTGATAACGGAGATTGTCGCTTTCGGAAGCATCGTATTGACGGATACGCTCACGGTATTGCCTGCTCAGCATGTCGTGCTCCGCACTTCTTGAATCCAATTTTCTCATTAAATACTCGACCAACCCGATAATCGGGTCACGGAAGCGAATCGCGGCCAGAATTTTATCCGGCTGTGTAAGCTGCGGATCCCGGTCGTATGATCCGAGGAGAACGGCGATTTTATTCACAAATTCAAAGGTCAACTGATTAAGCATGTTCATCGGAATAAGGCCGGCGTCGATCAAACTGAAAAACGCCTTCATCCATTCTTCGTCGGAATCAGAATCCGGAATATGAATTCCACGGAAATATTTTCCAAGGGTTACAAGATTCCAGCGCGCAAGTTTGGCGCTTTCATCACCTTTTCTGCGGACACCGTTAATCCACGACATGGCCGCATCGATCAACTTCACCTGTTGATCCGTTGCTTTGCCTTCTTTTAAAAATCCATATTCTTCACCTTTCTGATCAATCATTTCCTTTGCTTCACTTTCAAGAGGGCGGAAACGGCCTTCTTCATAGTTCTCCTTATCCATAGCCGCGCGCTTGCCTTCTTTCACAGTCGAGCGATCGCCTTCAGACCAGACTGCTTCAAGCGTTCTGGTAGGCTGCGCCTGCGAACCAGACGCTCCGGGTGTCGGCGCCGTGGTCGGCAGCATTTCGACGCGGACCAACTGATTGATTCGGCGAATCACTTCGGAAGGCGTTGAAGCGGTGGTGGTTCCTTGGATAGGTGAATCAAAATCATCACGATCGATGGGCTGAGCTTGCGTCAGATCGATCGGTGTTGTTTCTAATGTGCTGATTTCATCCAGAATGATTTTTCGGACGCTTTCCGAAAGTTTGAGGAATTCCGGATAACCTTTTTGGCCTCGACTGCCGGCGAGTTCTTTCAGGAAGCCGAGTACGCGATCACGCGCCGCCTCTAAACCTTCGACGCCTTTTTGGGCGCCGCCCAGATTCGGATCGGTTGCTAAGTTGCGGTCATTTTGAAACTTGGTTTTGAGCTCGCGCAGCAGTGTTTTTTCTTCGGATGAGTGCGCAACGTCAAAGCGTAAATCTTCAATCAAATCAACCAATTTACCGTCAATATCATCAATCAGGGCTTTGTACAACTGATCTTCGCTTGAAAGCACGTCATTTCGCTTCAAGGTTGCCGCAAACTCTTGCGCCGTATAACCAAACGGAGGCGCTCTGGCGGCATCCACCATAATCACCGACGTCGGATGGAAAACGTTGAAATTCCAAGCCAATTTTTTGTTTTCACCCTCACCTTCCATCCGGGTCTCATCATAGGTAAAACCGTCACCTGCGGCCAAACGTTCTTTCAGTTCCTTGGGCGAAATCTTACCGGCGCGGAAATCATCCGCCAATTCTTTGCTGGTGGCATACACAAACTTGCCATCAGGGCCTTCTCTGACACCGCGGTCACGGCTTAAGAGCTGAATCGCATCAAACGCGGTTGATCCGGTATTAAAGAGCGCCACAACTTCCGCATTGGCAGTCATTGTGACGTCCACGCCGCGCGTTGCGCCCATATCGAAGAAGAAGGCGGTGCGCTTTCCGGGAGTCGCGTAATCTTTGAGATATTCCTTTACGTTTTCACCTTTTTCAGAAAGGAATGGAATCGCGGTACGAATCACTTCACCGGTTTTTTCGTTATAAGTCAGCTTCATCCAGCCCTCATCGACTGCTTTTACGATTAATTCGTTATAGCGTGCGCTCTTCGGCACTTCAGTTCCGTCAGGATTTCGGCCTTTGAGCAGTTTTTCGATAAGCGGCGTCACCAATTCGAAGGTAATATCAACGCCCTTCATGCCCATCAGCACATAAAGATGTTCCCGGGCTCCGGCCTTTGTGTCCGTCTTGATGGATTTAATTGCATCCGCGACGCTTGATTGTGTTTCTACTTCATTAATAAAGCGCGCGCCACTTTCATCAAAGAAACGGTCGCGTTCACCTTTGGTATAAGGAATGATGCGGACGCCATAGTTGATACCCAGCGGATTCTCATAGTGAGTTCCCGTGCCGGACATCAAATGCATCACGGATTTTTTCTGAATCTGGCGGACCATGTCGCCGCGCGATGAACGGATGGAATCCTGCGACACCTTCACTTCCTGGAGAAAGTTAATTTGGCTTTCGGCGTTCTCCAACCTTTCCAGCATATCCTGCGCATCGATCATCAATAAATGTGTCCGCTTTTTCTGGAGCAGATCCTGTTCGGCATAATCCCGCATAAACACGAGCTGCGTATGCGCTGCCAGATAAGGATCGGATTGCTGCAGGCGGGGCGCCACAGCGCTGCCGGCCATGACTTTGATGGTGTCTTCGAGCGTGAAATGAGAAATCTCAGAGAGCCATTCGGCATTCTTCAAAAATTCCCAGAGCGCTTCAGCTTCGTTGATTGATTTTCCAAATTTCTCGCGAAGCGCACGCGGCACTTTCCTAAACTGGCTTTCGCGGCTCGATCTTGCAAGCTGTTCGATTTCAGCTTCCGAGAAACCGTTTTGGTGAGCAAGCACCAAAAGCTGACGCACCTTTTCTTTCGTTTCCTCACCCATCTTAATCAGCTCGTTTTCATAATCTCTGCCCGGAACTTTCTTCGCCACAATTTCCTGATAGATGGTGATGTGCTCACGCTCAAATTGCTTGAGCGCGTTCGCGCGGCCCACAAGTGATGCCCGTGCATGATGAACCTGCTGCCATAACTCATAATTCAACTCGCTTTTATCTTGCTTAAATTGCTCATCCGTCATCAAGAACCATTCGAGCTTTACCTGCTTGCCTTGGAACTCCTCTTCAATTGCGCTTGCGATTTCCTGAATGATCTTAAATCCGAGCATCCTATCTGAATCATTGTTCATCACGCCCTGAAGGTTGAGCAATGCTTCAAGAATTTTCTCGACGGCTTTGGGCCCTTTTCCATTTTGGGAAACAATTTTTACAATTTGAGAAACGCCCGCCTGAATGATTCTCATCTGCATTTGGGGATCCTGATTTTTTGCCGGCCCGAGCGTTTTCATCACAAGCTCCTGCAATTGATCAGTATCCTTTTGTTTGGCCGCAATCGCCATGGCAGCAGCATTGGTGTAATCTTCATGCGAAGGAAGGTCGAGCCGCGCATCGATAATGGTCCCTCGCGCATCACCGTCCTTGAAACGTTCGCGAATGGCTTCGTCAATTTCCTGCGCGGTCGCTTTCTCTCCCAACTCCTTCTCAACTTCCGTTCGGATTTGCGCGGCCGTCTTTTTGGCAGCCCAATCTTTATAACGGATGGTCGGTGCAGAACCGTCTGTTTTTCTCACAACCAGTTTCAGAAGTTCTCTTTCACGCTTCAATCTTTCCGTGGGCTGCAATTTGCCCAAAACCTTTCCGATGGCCGTATCAATCACATTCGGCATCTTCACCTGTACGGAATTGAGACGCTTTTCTCCGCCGGTCATCTTTTGAACGCCTTCTTTTTGAAGCGAAGTGTCGCCCTCGTCAAACACAAAGCGGTTATTCACAAAAAGCGAATTCCACAGGTCCAGCATCATTTTCTGGCTCTTCTTTTTGCTGTTGAGGCGCGATTCGATCATCCCGGAACCTAGAACCTGGTTATTCGCTTTAGCTTCATCCTCGATTTCCTGCAGAAATTCCCGATCATCTATTTCGTCCTTGCGATCGCGGTAATCATTATTCAAGAAATCAAGCGCGACGTCCTGTGCCAAAATAAAGCGTGATTTCCGGATTTTTTCAACAATGGAATCTTTTTCTTTCTTGGATTCTTTTTCAGCGTCAACCGCTTCCGGGCTTTCGCGGATGGTGTAAAGGTCATCTTCGCGTAATATGCCGATTGAAACACCGGAATAATCTAAGTACGCTTTAATGCCCTTTTCTTTCTCGATGGTCGCCGCATCGCGAGCCTGCGCAAAGAGCGGAATATTGTGAAGAACCACGATAAATCGGTCGCCAATTTTGATATTGCGGCTTTCCAAAAACTCTTTCAATGAAGCATTAAACGAAGGGTTTATCTCTCCATCTTCGGTTTTTTCTGATATCTGCTCACTGATTTTAACCGCGATACGGCCTGCAATGAGTGAAATCACTTCGTTTTTACCGACACCAGCCGTCAGCAAGTGGAACATACCGTTTCCGAATGCCATATTCACAATCGCTTCTACTTGTTGAATTTCAAAGCGGACGCTTGCGTCAAAACCATTAATCACAAAGAAATCGTCCAGCGCAGCATTAATTTCTTTGGCAATTGTGATCGCGCTTTGATCATTGGCGTCTTTCGCCATTGCGCGCAAAACGGTCTTGTGCGGCTCAGCCGGATTCGGTGTGACTTCAACTAAGCGGATATTGAGCCGGTTCAGAAGTTGCTTCGTCGCCGTAAGAGACGATGTCCACGCTTTGACAGCTCCTTCGGCGGCATGAGGTTTTTCTGTTGATTCTTTCTTCACAGCTTCTTCTATTGGTTTTTCTTTTTCTGTTTCTTTCTTTGCTTGCTGCGATAAGAAAATTTGCTTTACTTTTTCATACTTCCCTCTTAATTGATTCTGCTTATCACGAATTTCAGCATAGGGCACTCCAAGCTGTTGCAAGCCGTTATACTTTTCAGCAGCAGCTGCTAAAAGTTTGATGACTTGCGTAATCTTAATGGGATCTCCGCTCTGAATAACATTATCTATATCTGCATCCAATTTCGCCGCATTGTCAATCGCCGCGTCTCGTTCAGCTTTTAATTGATTTGCAACGGTTTCATTCTGGAGAACTTTCGCTCTGAATTCTTTGACAACGGAGAAGCCATCAATAAGCTCGCTTACATCCGCATAACTTGAGTGTCTGGGATTTGTATTACCTCTATACCCAGATGGAATTTGCTCATGATATTCAAAAACCGGGGTAAGCAGAATATCTGGCATGCTCACTTGTAAACCATCCAAGAGAATGCCTTGCCTATTAATTTCTTGATTTGTACTTTGAACGCCGCCAATCCAAACTCTTCCTTCTTCATCCACATTAAACAAGTATTGAACTTCACCATTCTTTGAACGAACAACATAGCTGGTCACTTTTCCATAAACTGGGTTTTCAGACGTAAAGACACCTGTAATCCCGTTATCGAAATCAGGTTCATAGCCTGGTTTAAAACGAGCATCATAGGTAGTTCGTTTGCGCTGATTATCAAACCCTTCAACTACATCCGCCACATTTAATACATCTGCCTTCCGCGGCCTAAAAACAGACGCCATTTGGCTGTCAAAAGGCAATTGTGCACCTGCTCCCAAAACGCCGTAGAACCGATTTTCTTTCTCTTGTAATTCGCCCCTAGAACGCAATGATTCGGCAATTTCACTTAATTGACCCTGAAGCTGTATGGGAATCATTTGGCCGGCTTCGCCATAACCTTTTCCTATCCATCCTCGATAACCTTTATGCGAAGCAGCGCGCCAAACATTTTGTGAATTGCTCTTGTAATAAGCATTGACAAAAATTTTCCTCTGGCCCGTTTTTGAATCTGTATGATAAACATACGCGATCACCACAGTGCGCCCACCGGCATCAATGAACGGATCTGAGAAATAATAAGTATCATCGCCAAATTTTGCCCGATGTTTGGGCGCTAAATCATCCCGCTCAAGATCTGTGTATGCCACGTCCCCGTAAATTTTAACTTCCGCTCCATCGCGCCGAAGTTTGTCAAATTCTTCACGAACGTCACTTGTAGACACCGCTTCTTCAGCAGCTGCTAACTCTTTTTCCGGCTCAGCTTTCAATTCCGACCGAGCTGCCGGTAATATGGATGGATCAACCTCAACCACTGCGGATTGCTCCCACCCTTCCTGATTCCAGGCCATTTGACTGCGCTCTTCGGCGTGCTCTTTGCGTAATTGTTCCGGTGTTTTGCCTTTTGCGAGATCTTCCGTTTCCTTTTTACGCGCATCCTTTTCATCCTGCTCATGAACTTTGGAGGCCGCTTCACGTTCGGCAATCAGTTGATTGATCGCCTCGAGTTCGGCGTTTAATTGATCGCGGCGTGCCAAATCAGATTCGGTTTCAAGTTCCTGTTCGACAAACTGTTTTGCCCAAACAAGATCAAGCATGTGCATTTGTCTAAAGAAACTGATCAAACCTTCCGCGGAGCCCTGTGCTTGCTGGTAGGCCTCCTCGACTGCTTGCGCATAAACCAAATCTTCATCTTCGATCTCAAAGCGCTGATTGCTCCAATCCAGGATGCTGCGGATGACTTCACCGGAAGGCCGGATGCCGATCATCAAATCATCGCGTGATAAAAGCGCCTGCCTGAAGCGCTTCTCTTCAAGCGCGTTTTCGGTGTCTTCGCGCTCAAGCTCTTGGGCTTTCATGTGAATTTGGCGCGCATTTTTAAAGTCTTTGCTGAACGACGCATAAAGCGCGAATGCTTCGTGGAGCACGATCTGGCGGAATGCGAGGAATCCAACGCCTCCATGACCCTGAATTGCATCCTGAAGGGCGCCGAGACCTAAAATCATTGTGTCTTTGCCGTAATTAATCGCGTTAACAAATTGGCCCAGATATTTGAAGGCGCGCCGGTCTTCTGACAACGCATTGGCTTCTAGCGAGATCCATACATCGCCGCGGAATTCCAATTTTTTGCCGTTCACTTTATACTGCCTTGAATTGTTGCGGGCGTCAGCAACCGTTCGAACCACTTCCTGATAACGGATATTGGGATTAAAGCCAAGCTTCTCAGCAAGTTCATGCCAATTGGCTTCCGTCAGAACAACCGTCTGGCCGTTGTGATGATAAGTGACAACGCCGTCCGCAGAAATCTGAAGCGCTTTCCCCTTCACGATTTCCTGATAGATTTCATCCCGTTCCTGCTCGGCCAAAATCGTGGTTTTACGCGATGCGGTACGCGCTACGTCCTTCAAAATATATTGATGGTGGGGATTGATCTGATCAACCACCTGCTCGAGCTTGGTGGCTGTGTTCGAAAGAAGCGTATTCAAAGCAGCTATTTGTGAATTTAATGCCGCGTAATGATACGCTGCGGAAGCATCCGTCCAGACCCGCTCCGACTGAATTAAATTTCTAAGCTCCGCAATCTTCGCTTCGATTGCTTTGATGCGGCTCTTGGCAACGCCTGCATGACGCGAATACCGCCGGTCAGCTTCTCGGAGTTCCGTGATGGCTTCATTTAGGCCGGCAACCACCACTTCGGCATTTTCTAACGTACGCTGGGCCGTTTCTTCAAAAGTTGCTTTGAGCACTTTGACGGAAACGGGTTTCACGGCTTGCAGAGCGTTCCGGATTTGCTCGTTTTTAATTAAATCAACATTCAGAATCAACTCATAAGCGCTGATATGGCTGAGCAGTCTCGCGAGCAGGGTTTCGACATTCTTTAAGCCCAGCGCTTGCGCTGCGGCAAACAAATCAAGTTCATTGAGACTCACACCTTGCGATTCAAGCCGCTCAACGATCTGGGCATATTTCGTTCCAAAAATCCGCGTCATGAGCTGATCTTGCTCTGCCGGGCTCAGATTCATAACCTCACCAAACCGGATCGCGGAAACCGGTTTCGCCAGCGCCGTTTGTGTAAACTGGGTTGCGCTCATGCCCATCGATTCCGCAACGTTCATTCCACTGTCCGCGATGTTAAAGAAAGGATGCGAGAGCTGAATCCCAAATGCTGAAATGGAAGCGCTGATACCGTAAACTGCATTTAGATGAAATGTACTCAACTTGCCGATGCCGAGAGCGCCCAGCACTTCGTCTTGTGTTTTGCCGGTCCGCTCGATAATTTGAGAAACTTTAACGCCGCCGGTAAAGGCAACCGGCGCCGCGGCTCCTGTCTCTGCGGTGGCGGTCAACTTCTTAACGGCTTCGTTTAACTTAGCGACATCAATACCGGTCATTTCAGATACCTGATCGAGAGTTGCATCCATGATTTTGTCCAGAACGCCGAGTATTTTGAGCGTTTCGGCACGCGTCAGGTTCATGGATTTCGCCAAGCGGTCTACCTCAGCAGCCGGATTGAGTTCCTGCATCCTGTAGGAAAGCTGGCTTGTTTTGGCGAATGCTTCAAGCGTTTCACCGGTAAAATTCAAGTGCTGCGTGACCGTAAATTGAGAGAAGAGCGTATTCAGAATAAACGCGGACAGCGCCTGAATTGAGCCGAGCCGGCGCGCCACTTCAAACTGAGCATCTTCAGCCGTTATTCTGGTTTGAGTGCCTTTAATGTTAAGAAGCTGTCCGTTATTGGCAATGATTTGCTGAAGCTGCGCAACACTGAAGCTGCCCATCGTTTGGCGATGCGCGGCTGACCAGCCCAGCTGGCCCGTGATCAAATAGCCAAACAATTGATCTAAAGTCTGGACGCCTGTATCTAAAATGCCCGGGAACATTTGTTCGAACTTTTCGCGGCCCATGAATTCGACAATTTTCGAAATTTGGTTGTAGCCGTGTTTTTTTGCAAATTGAATCGGATCTTGTCCGCTCAACTGCAGCGCTTGCGATACTTTCATCGAAAATTCAGCGTAGAGCTTGTCCACTGAAGCGCCGATATCGTAGCCAAGCTGCTCGAGAGAGCGGCCCTGCGCCTGCGCGAGATGATTCCACACAAGCGTCGGAAGCGAGAGAGCGGATTCTAATTGCGAAACATTGAAAGACGGATTTACTTTTTGAATCGCCCATGTTACTTCGGGCACGGTCATATTCATGGTCAGCGTGCCGGGCGGAACATTTAATTGCGCCTCGAGGCTGCTTAAAAATTCCTGTTCGGACTGTATTTTGCCGGTCTGGACCGAATGCGCAATCCGAATATGATCCAATGTGGCGCCGGTCTGACCTACCAACTGAATCGAGCTTACTTTCATGGCAGCCGCTGTTTCTGAGGCCTGAGTCAGCCCATGGAAATGAATGCCGCCGCCGGGTGTTGAAAATTCAGCTAAATAGGATGAAATAAGCCCTGCCAATGTTGCCACCGCTAATGTTCTGTCTAGCTCGGTCTCGTAGGTGCCGAAATGTTCAACCAAGAATCCCGCAATACCAAATGTGACGCCGCTCATCAGAGCTTGCGCAATCGGCTCGACAACCGCCTCTTCAAACGCTGCTTGCGAAGTTGCAATCACACCCTCTGAGGCAACGAACCGGCGCACCGCGCCGCTGATTCGCGAAGGCAGCCCGAGCGCTTCCGTCGCCTTTGCTAACCGGTCAGCTGCCGTTTGAATGCTGCGCTGAACACCGGTTTCTGAAATGCGGCCGACAGTTCCGAGCGCATGCGTGCGGCCAAGCGCCGCCATCACCGGCTCCGCTACATAAAAAACAACCGCAAATGCCATGCTTTGAATCAAGTGACTCCAATGGAAATTACCTTGCGCATCAAACCCGAACGGGCTTAAGAATTGATTGAAAAGCTGTTCGGCTGAAAGAATTTCGTAAGTGCCGTCCTGGTTTTTCTGATACATCGTTCCAAAATTAGAAAATAACGCATTGGCAATTTTAGTGATAGTTGCCTGGTCACCCAAATTCACATTCATCCAGCTTGCGGCAAATCCGAGTGGTACGAGCGTCATATTAATTTTAGCGATTCTGAAGAAGCTTCCAAATATGCCCCTCGCCTCACCGCCTGCGATTCTGACTAAAAGCGGATCCAGGCGTTTTCCATTCACAATAGGGCCGCTCAAAGGATGAAGCAGCTGATGCCAAACACCTTGAACGTCTTGTCCGCCCAAGATTTGGTTACGCCAGGACTGAACGCCAAACCAGCCTTCGGCGGTCAATAAGCCTTTTAATTGAACCCCGACTTGGCCCATTACGCCCGAGGTTTTCTGAAGAATTCCAAGCTGCTTGGCTTGGCGGACCGGTTCGGCACTGAGGCCAATACGGATACTTCCGACTTCAACCCAAGCATGATGATATTTACTAAGAATCGACGCTTGCGTCTGCCTAACTTCGGCCAGGTTTCGGAGCAATATATTCCTTGCTTGCCCGCGGATTGTTTGGCCGTTTGCGATTTCACCGGCAATGAGTTTTGTCCAATTCAAGATCGAATCGCCCCATTTGAATAAACGGGCACCGATCCGCTCGCCCAAGACGCCGGCGTTTCCGATGGCTTGGAGCGCACGGCCGATTCCGGCCAAAATTTTCGAACCTGCGATTTTGAATGCGTAATTACTCCAAGCCGCAACATACATAAGCCCGACCAATAATTCGCTCACAAGGAAAGCCGGGATTGAAATAGCAACGGTTGCTGCTCCGATCACCGCTCCCACAGTCATGCGCAGAATTGTGGCAGCACGAACCGCTAAACCACGAATTCCTTGTGATGATTTGATGAGGTTGCTGCTGTATTGAAGAGCTTGCGCACCACGGCTAAAGTCCACAGCAGCCAGCACTATGCCGCGCGTGCCAAGCGTTGATGTAAATTCGGCCAGAGCTTTCGCAACTCGCGTAATCGCACCGCCCGAAACCAGCGTCAATGCAATCCCTGCGGTAAATAACATATCCTTGTAAGACATTCCCCAAAAGCCATTCTGCAACAACGATTTACTGCCAACTTCAAGACCCATAAATGAACGGACAACACTTTGAAATCCATAAAACAGCCAACCCATAGCTTTCGTCAGCCAATTAGATCCAAGCGCTTGGCCGCTCCTGAGCAGTCCATCTTGGTGCCAATAATAGGAAGCTAACGTGTGGCCATTGATTGAGATATAATTGACGCCCAAACCAATTCCGCCCACCACGGCCATTGAAATAACTGCCGTACGCGTCATTAAGATACCGATGCCCTTGGGAATAAGTGCCCCAAATAACATAATTGCTGCACCTGTACCAATTGTCGCAAGAAAATCTTTGGCATGACTGCGAAGACTTGGTATGAAAATCGCCGCTACTAACCCGCCTGCGCCATAAAGCACAAGGCCTTTTCCGGTATAGACAAGAGCGGTCGTCACTAAAGGAACTTTTGAAAGTCCGAAAGTGAGCATGGTTGGGATTACCACATCTAAACTTCCGCCGATTAAGTCAGCCCAGCCAATTTCACCTCGAGCAAATGCTTGTCCATTTCCAAACCCAAAAATATTGAAAATAGCAACGACCACAGGAGATAACTTATCTGTAAGACCCCATCCCATTTTCTGATCCAAATAGCCAAAACTAGTCATCGTTATATAAGTAAGCGCCGCGGCACTTCCCCACTTTGCCATTCCAATGGCAATCGTTCCCGCTAATGTGCTTGGAGCAACATATAGTGCTGCAGCAGCAAGACCGGCAGCAGCAAAAGAAGCGATTAAGCCGATAGCTGCTGCAATGCCGGACGCCCAAAGAATGCCCGTATTGCCTGCTTCATAGTTCCACTTCAAATTGCTCCAAACGTTGAATATAAAGGCGGGACTTGTAGGATTGAATACATAGTACGCGGTGCCATGTGTCACATAATTTTCAGAAAACCTGGTCTGACGTTGATCTACGGGCAAATCAAGCATGCTCTTAATAGTAGCCTGCCATGTTACCGTTCCGTCGGAATCAGTTGAAAAGATAAATTGATGGACATCACCATCCCCAACTATTTGGCTAAATCCGGCTTTGCGGATCGCCTGAAACCCTGCTCCCGACTTAACCTGATTCGCGGCATCAACCGATCTTGCAAAAGGCCCAACATCGCCCAGGTAATCCATTGAAATGGGTGAAACCGTAAAACTTCCGTCTGCCTGCAAGACCCAAAGCGACAGCGCCATCGCAACTCCATTTTCAACATGGCCTTGAACCATGTTTCCATCGGCCAACTTCTCAAAAGCCGCGAAACGATAAAACTTGCCCATATCTTTCTCAAGCTGTTTCGCCTCGTCAATGCTTGTATGTTTAATTGCGCCGTTCTCAATTAAGAAAAATGTTCCGTTTGTGGTAATAGCATTAACCAGCTCATGCTCTTTTGAATAAACTAGTTTGAATACACTGCCTGCAAGACCCTCAGGAATCGCGAAACCATGAATTCGAGCAAAAAGCATCATTGCAATACCTGCATTTGATTCAGCAATTTTATTTTGATCAATCTGCGCAAGCTGATTTGCGTCAACCTCACGCCCCTGAGAATCAAAAATCACAACACGGCGCTCATATCTCCCGCTACCATCACGGAACTGAACGATTTTGTATGTATAAGTCATCTTCGCGTCCGCAAACTCAAGAGCGATGTTCTTGGCATCAAACTTGGTGGCGGCAATGCCTAAGGTGGTAATGGCATGTGTGGCCTGTGTGCCGTCAAAGGTCACGGAAAGCGCAAGGCCTTCTAAGCCTTCCGGGATATCAAAGCTGTGGATACGGCTAAAGAGCATGAACATGGCGCCCGCGCCGGTTTCGGTGAGTTTGGCTTCCTGTATTTTGGCAAGATCTGTGGTGTTAATTAATTTACCGGCAGCATCCCTAAAGACCAATTGATGCGTGACTTTGTTCGCATTCACCGGATCTACTACTTTTTCATAAGTACCGGTGTTGCCCTTCCAATCCGCAAACTCAAGGACGATGTTCTTGGCATCAAACTTGGTGGCGGCAATGCCTAAGGTGGTAATGGCATG
>CAYLXA010000004.1:0-27481 GCA_964387845.1 uncultured bacterium | reverse complement strand
TGTGGCCTGTGTGCCGTCAAAGGTCACGGAAAGCGCAAGGCCTTCTAAGCCTTTTGGAATTGTAAAATTGTTCTCATGCGCAAAAACCATGAAGGATATGCCGGCGTTTGTTTCGAAGATTTTATTTTTTTGTATCGCTTCCAAATCTGTGCTTACTTCCTTGCCTGCTTTATTAAAAACTTGCACGCGGTGTGTGACTTGGCCACTGTTTGGATCAACGGTTTGTGAATATTTGTATCTATATCCATTTTGATCCGTAATCGCAGAAATCTTGTTCAGCGTGTAATGCATGGTCAGTTTTTGGCCGGTGGCTGTCAGTACACTATGCAACTTCCCATTACTTTTAAAAGTTGCTTCTAAAACTTGTCCGCTGAGGCCATGAAGATTGATATTGTTCGCTTGGGCAATTGCTGTGAAAGCCATCACTTTCCGTTGTTTGATGTCATCAGCGGATACTGATCTGTCGGCGGTTGCGATTTGCAGCGCTCGATCACCGTTGGCGAGCCTACGTGTCACAAGGCGATATTCCGCCATATCGCCGTTGGCTTTGACAAATATGACTTTTTGTTTGTCCTGCGTTGTTTGCACCATCAAGCCTTGAACCGTCATGATTCCGCTGAGTCTTTGCACTTTTCCTAAACTATCCACATAATCTGCAGAAACCTGGCTGGCACCAAAATGCCGCACGAGTCTATTTGAAAGAGCTATTGCGCCGGCTTCTGTCAAAATCGCATAACCAAACGCATTAACCAGATTGATTCCGAGCGATTTCTTTCCCTCGCCCGTAAATCCAAACGTCAGTGTCAATACATTTCCATTTGCAAAATAAGTCCTGGTCACTTCAAACGTATCGAAGCCAGCCACTCGACGAGGAACGCCATTTTCATCGTTGCGAATCTTCGGCATTGAGAAAGCCCGATACACTTCCCGCCCGCGGGCGTCGAACTCAAGGGCGAGATAATTGCGCTTGCCAACCTGGCCGATTTCGAAGCGAATCGCGCCGCCCTTCACCGCCACTACCTTAGGAATCTCGCGGCCGTTCACTGTCACCTGCTGCACGCTACCCAAGCCGTCGCGCCACACCACGAGGCGCCCGCCGCCCGGCAAACGCTCCGTCACACCTTCAAGCCATGCGCCGCTCTGACGGTCATAGCGCGCCAGAATTTTCTGCTGTGGTACTTTGCCGTGAAATTGATTATTCGCAAGCTCTTCCGCTTTATCTTGCGCTTCACCAGTAAGCGCCCGGACCAAACCATACCCGTCTTTGCGCGGATCCAGCTCGGCCTGATGATAGATATGAATTTTAGTCTGATCGCCATGCCCCGCCGTACGCTCCAATAAATAGGAAGCTCCGTTTGCCATCACAAGGGTTCGGCTCGACGCAACCGATTCGCCGTATTTGTTGTAAACCGTCACGGTAACGATTCGGTCCGGCGTTCCCGAGCTCAAACCGCCCTTCACATACTCGCCTTCAAACACTTGAAAGAGCGGATTGCTAGCGGAGACAGCCTGTGTGCCGGCAGCCTGAGATTCCGTCGGTGAAACAAACGCCGCCAAATACGCCGGCTGGTCAGACGACATCGAGGCAAACTTTTGCGGATCCTGGAGGATTTTCATATAATCACCCCAAATGATTTCTATGCCTTCACCCATCTGTGTCATGAAGCCATTCAGAATTTTGCCCGCCTGATCCATAGTCTCCGCATCAAACCCGCCCAGAATCAGGGAAAGCATGTTGAATTCCGGAAGCAATGAAAGCCCCGCCGCAACCGCAAGGCCCATACCGACCTCCTGCGCGATGCCCAAAGCCGATTTGCCGGCGAGCTCAAAAAGCACCTGTGAACGCGCAAGTGTCGCGGAATCGAGATTGCCGAACTCGACCACTTGATTCACCGCGTTCTCGACTGAAATGCCTTGTGTTGCAGCCGCCAAGAGCCCCTGCTCGAAAACGCCCGCAAACCCCATTGTGCCGAGCAGCATGGCGATCATCGGATTGATATTTTGAAGCGCAAGCGAAGTATCAAGCGCGCCTGCTGCGCCGAAAGTATCCTGCAATGCCGAGAATGCACTTTGGCCGGCTTCGGAGAACGCCGAACCGCATCCGGAACCGCAAAACGCCGCCACAACCGCGAAAGCTTCTTTTAATCCCGCTGAATCGGCAGACACCGAACCGCTTTTCACCAATCCATTGAGGGAAATAAAGAAGGCTTCCGCCAATTTGAGCCGTACTTCCCGCGGCAGCGCCCGCGCATCGCCGAAGCTTTGGAATGTAATTGTCAGTTTGCCCAAGCCGCCGGCCTGATTCTCGGCTTGAGTCGGCGCATACGGATTAAACGCCCCGAGCAGCGCATCCATAATTTGGCCGAAGGAATTCCGTTGTTCGCTGCCCATGCCGACAAACTGGCTGAAATTGTCTGCAAGCGCATCAATCGCGGAGCCGATGCCTGAGATGATGGACCCGAATATTCCTACGCTTGAAGCAACATCCGGCTGATTCGAGAAGCCAAAGAAACTCGCAAGGCCGTCCAGCAGTCCGCCGCTTACATTTTGAGCGCTGATTCCTTGAGTTGCGGAAACAATCGCCGAACCAACCGCGCCGATAGAACCAAACAAACTTCCCACGAGGCCCGCGAAGGACGATAAATTCGTGAACAAGGAAGAGCCGGATGAAACACTCGCAGCACCGCCCGCAGGGCTGCTTGTATTCGGAGCGCCAAAAACAGCGCTAACCAAACTGCCGATTAGCGACCCAAAGGCTGATGTGCCAGGTGCGCCCGAGATTTGGCCGGATACTTGCGCAGTCTGTGAAGGTACATTTAATCCAAAATTTTGCGATGCTTGAGCTGCGCCCGCGATTGCGGAGAAAATACCTGAAATGGCACCGACAATTCCCGAAAGGAACCCGCTGCCCTGGCCCACCGGCAACGCGCCCGAAATTTGAGTTTGCCCAAGGCCGGAAGCCAATAGATTGACAGCACCGGAGATCAGTGAACCAATCGCGCTAAATCCTCCCGAAATTGCAGTTGAAAGAAACGCAGTCGCCACGGATGAAGCGCCTCCGCCTAAAGCATCGGATAGAAAACTTCCAACTGCACTGAAAGCCGATAAGGCGCCGGCCGCGACGGAACCAAGATTCGAAATGAAGCTGCCTAATCCCGTTGTCGTATCGACGCTCGGTGCGCCTGTAGTTGCACCGCCAGAAAACACTTCGCTTAAACCGCCCAAGAAACTTCCAATCGTATTGGATGCTCCGCTAAAGAGGTTTTGAATCTGGCCGAGGAACCCTGCCTGCGAAACCGGCGATGTGCCGCCCGGCTGCGGTGAATTAACCGCGCCGGTTCCGCCGAACAAGCCGCCGAACGCGGAAGCGACCGTATTCCAAAATGAAGTTCCGCCCGTGCCGGCTGTTTGATCCGTAACTGCAATCGAGCCCGGAAGGTTTGTGCCCGTGCCTGATGATTGGTCAACGGTTCCGAAAGCCGAGAGCGCCGCAACGGTTGCAATACCATAAATTCCGCTTGGAAGTCCGATGCCGCCGGCAACAGCTTGGGTCGATTGCGGTGTGTTGGTGACGGATGGCGCAGAAGCAGGGGTTTGAATGAAATTTTGAATTTGAGCGATGGCGCTCGAAAAATAATCGGCAACTCCGGTAAAGCCGGCTTGTGAAATCTGGTCAACAAATCCGTTTACGGAATTGAAAAACGCCTGGCGGTTCTCGGTGCTCAAAGCCAATGATGCAAATGCCTGCACAAAAGAACCCAGCACGAGATCAAACAATCTCTGAAGCGTGGCGGCATCCGCCTGGCCGTCGCCCGTTCCCTGATCACCGGATGTGCCGGGCTCGCTGGCGCCTTGCTGCAAGCGGCCGCGAAGCGCATCGATATAATCGCCCAACTCTCCTTGCTGCTCGCCGAAGAGTTCGTTGAGCCAGCGGAGCCCATCATCAAACGCTTCGCCCAGCTGCTGGGCCTGCTCCTGAGAAACTTCTCCTTCCTCTCCTTCTCCTGCATTGTCTTCGGTTGAATCATCGCTTTGTGCGTCATGGCTCTCTGCTGCATCACCCTGTTGAGAAGCGCCAGCGCCTTGTGCGGCTTGCTGATTATGCGCAGCTTGATTCTGGACAAACCAGCTCCACGCTTGCGATTCCCACAGATCGATTCCGGCCCGGATTCGGATGTTCCGCTCAGCATCGATAATGCCGGTTAAAATTGCCAAATAAACCGCTTTGGTGTAAGCCCAGAAGTGATCTGTGTATTTCTCTCCCGTTGTTAAGGTCTTGGCGTTGTCTAATGCAGTTTTGTGGTTGTTTTCGTGCTGTTCTTCCTCGTTATCCAGATCGTCCAAAGCATCGGTCGCATTTTGGTTGGATGCATTAAAGTCGGTCCGAATTTCACTGTGACTGGAATCAAAGAACCCTGTTTGCGGATTAACGCCCATCAGGATTCCCAGAATCGTGTTTTGATTGTGGCCGGCCACCTCTGCAAGAGACCGCTCGGGCGGGTCGTACCAGTTGTTGCTTGCGTACATGTCGTCATCGCCGTCATCAAAGTAAAATTCAAACCGGTTGTCGCGGCGCGCCAAAATCCATTCCGTTTCCGCATCGAACATGTCATAGATAATAGGAACCACCGTATCGACATACGCTTCGTTCAACGACTGCCATGTATAGCCTCCCCAGCCGAACCAGCTGGTTAAACAGCCCGGGTAAAGCCCTGGATAAGGGCCCGCGTAGGCGGTGCAGTATCCATCAAAAACCCAAAATGCTTTCTCGATATTTTGAACCGTTCCGCTACTCCAGTACGTCTGTTCCGCATCGCGGTAATCTTCTCGAGCATTCTCAAAGGCCTGACGATCCGCGTTACGCCATTCCTGATAAAGCTGGCGTGCTCCGCGAATACCATAATTCGAATTGCCCATGGCGTTGTAATAAACCGCGCGTTCAAGTTTTAATTCGCTGGCAAGGTCCTGCATTTCGTGCGTAAAACCTGCCTTAAAAATTTCGATTAAATAGTGCTGCAGAACCGAGTTGGCGAAAATCATCCGCTGGGCTTCTACATGCTGCGGACCAACCGCCAAATTCCCGTCAGGGCCCGTCAAGGTCAGCATTTTATGAAGGTCGCTGTTGTAAGTGTTCAGCGCACTGTTGAATTGGCTGAAGAAATCACTCATCAGAGTATCGTAGATTGATTGATAAACATTAAAGCGGGTATCTTCCGTAGAATCCCAACGGCTGTAGAAGGTGTTTAACATCTGTTCGTAGCCGCGGCCGCCGGTAAATGAGAAGCCGTCCGCAGTAAATGATTGACCTGTCTCAATGTTTAAGAGCGCTTTATACAGAAATTCGTCGAGCTGGGCGCCGATAACAGCATTTCTTTCGGCCCTTGCCCATTCAATATCAAAACCTTGCTCAATTCCTCCAAACAAACATAAGCCGGTTACACAGTGATCCCACCAACCGGTCCAATAGAACGGATGATTTGGAATTTTCATGATGCCGGTATCGTAGGCCCAGTACCACTCCCACCAATTTGTCGCATTACACCCGCCCTCTTGATTGCCGTCACAATTTGGGAGCGCGCTCGCACAGCTTCCACTTCCCTCGCCATCGCAGCCAACCAAATAAATATTCAGCGATTTTCGATACTCCTTCTTGGAATAAGAATTGAAATATTGCGAGAAAACATACTGCCGCTGACGAAGATAGTTGAGCCCGCCAGCTTGCCCATACTGTATGCTGGACGGAACGCCCCCTGAATAATGCTCATCATAGAACGGGACTTGCCCGCCGCTTCCGTTCACGGGCGGCAACAGCACACGGAAAGGCGGCGCTGTCGTAAGTCCCGTCATTTCGTACGTAACGGTTCCGTAAATCGGCCAGCCCCACTGCAGCTGGCTAAAGTTATCACCAAGCCCAAAGCTGGCCCCAAACGGGTTTACCATAACGCCATATGCTTGATTGGCAATTGAAAACCCTTCGAAACTGCCATAACCCATCGCCCCTGCATGCTGCCGGAGCGTAATTTTTTGATGGTTCCCGTAAGCATCCACAAGCGGCTTGCGAACGTGATACTCCATTTGCACGCGGTTTGCCACAAGCTGCGCATACCGCACCGCTACACTGCCCTGAATCACAAAATAAGACGGATCGCTTGCGCAAGGTGAGCCAGAAGCGGCGGGATTGCAGAATAATCCAAGAAAACCGGTTAAATTGTCTTCATAACGATCCCTTGCCCCATCTGATTCTGTTTGAAATTGCAAATCAACAGAATTATAGAAAGCAGTTCCCCAGTTGAGCTGTGCGTTAAGTTTGGATTCAAGCGCATCGTAAATGTCGTTCAGCTCGTTGTCATAATTGGCGATGGCATCCATGTATGCTTCTTCGCGCTTCACGTAATTGGCATCAATTTTTACCAAATGCGTGTTCCAATCCGTGCAGACATTCGGATCCGGCCAGAAACAGTTGTAAGCCCAATAACCTTCAAATTCACCCAGCATCGACATAAACTCGGTGTCTTGACCGAGCTGTTTAAAGACTTTGCAGCCGCCATTATTGCAATCCAATATTTGCTCGGCACCGCCGTTTGGTCCATTCCAGCCAAAGAAACCGTAATAAGAAGAATCGCCGCGTAGCTCCGGAACTTCAACCCACCCGCCGCAGCCGTAGAAAACACCCGCGCAGCCGTAAATTTCGGCCCGCCGGTGCTGAAGAACATCAAATTGCCAATCCAATTTAAAGACCGCTTCATAGAGTGCGTGGGTCATTGCCGGGTTAGACATTTTTTGAATGAAAAAGTTAAGATGATTGAAATGCGGCATCAAATAACCGACTTCACCCAATTCATAGATAGGCGTTTCAAGCGCGTTCATGGCGTCAATTGCAGCCCTTACCAGTTCCTGGCTGTAATAGGCCTCCCAGCGGTATTGGCGATCCATCAATGAAAAACGAATAATCACCTGGTGGCTGCCTTTGTAACGAGATAAAAGTCCGTTACTAGGATGCATGAACCGATATAAGTACTCATCTTGATAAGCCTGCAAATCTTGAAGATAGGCGTTGTAAATGGAAGTTCTCTCGCTTGAATTGCCCGATAAATATTTCAACTGAAGGTCGGTATAGTATTTGCGGCGCCAGAAATTCCAGTCATCCATTGCCTGCTCGGTTTCCTGAATATAATTGGCTGCGCCTAAATTATGCGCAAAGTTGGTATAGCCATAAAGATGAAATTCGGTTCTGAACGCACCGATCGATACAAAACCATGATTCCAGCGCGCAGCATCGACTAATGCAGCGGCGGCGGCTGCGCCATAAATCGGGGAAAGCGCATCTTGAAGTCTCGATAAGTGGCTATTATTGATGGCCAAAAGTTCATTGTAGAAATCTACGGTGCGTGATTCAATCCGATCTAAATACCACCCGCGCGCACTTTCCAATTGGGTCAGCGCCCAATTTAGGCTTGCCGATCTTGAAGCCTGGAAACTTCCGTTCGCCGTCTGATAGGCAGACCAAAGCCGGCCGTAAATTTCGTTGGTATCATCAGACGTACAGACAGTTGGATTATCGGGATTGCCCCAATCATCGCATGCCCAGCGAATATCATAGGAAGTACTGTCCGGGTCCAGCAATTCGTTTCTCACCGCCTGTGTAAGCGATTCGTAAAAATCGACTAAATCGCCCTGCAATTTGTCAATGCTGTAGCGCGCCTGAGCAAACCGCAGAAGCGCGGTAGCTTCAAAAATTTCATGTTCAACGGTAAGCGCTTGGTCATCCGAAAAAATAAGGCCGGCCAAATAATGGCCGTAGTCATACCGGCCGCGCATATTTTCCATAAATTTTGTGGAAATTTTGGCGTTCGTCGTAGCTTCCACGCGATGCAGGTTTGCCGCAGTGTTCACACGGTTCAAGACTTCGACCGCACGGTTGGCGATCCGCTTCAAATAGCCATCGAGAAGCGCCGACATATATTCGTCATCCGCTTCCTCGGTCGGCAGCGGAATGTAGAAATCGATGACCCTGATGCAATTACCGTCTTCGTATTTCATGCAATTGATAAAGAGCTCGTCTTCGCGGATATGGCCGTAGAGCCAGGACTCGCCTGTGTAAGGATTGACACCGTAAGATTCGTACAGGTCTCTCAACAAGTCATTGATGCCGCCCGCTTGATCGGGGCCGATTAAACTGTGTAAGTGATCCAGCGCTTCGCCATAAGCTTCCTGCAGATTTTCATAAGCCTCGTCAAAACCCAGGCTATTCAGCTCATCCAAGTATGCTTCCTGGGCTGCCAAAATATCGCTAAGGAATACATTTCTCGCCTGGCAGAGCTGGCTTGTGTTATCGGCGGCACAAAATTCACCGTCTGCTGCGTAAGCGCCCGCATAATTTTGAAGTGCGCTCTCGGTATCTTGGACCAGCGTATTGACCGCGATTTGAAGTGCGGCATTCATGAAATTACCGGGTTCATTATCGCCGCTTTCGGGGAAAATGCTTTGAACGCGCTCATGGGCGCTTGTGGAAGGCCCCGTTAAAGACTCTTGATAATCTTCGAGCACCTGCTGGAATGCGCTATCCGGAGCTTCATTGAAAACTTCCTGGCCATTGAATTCGTGCGTACCGCGTGCAAAACGGATGAGGGCACCATCTAGAATCAAGTTACCGCTGTCTGACTCTGCCCTGCCGATCATCGCTTTCATTAAACTATTGGCCGCGTCAATCGCTGTATTCATGTACCAAATACCAAGCGCTTGTTTGGTTGCAATGATGTAAGCTGCTTGATCTGCCGGCGCGGTTGGAAGGCCTTGCATGTTTGCCGGATCCATAAACCACTGAAGCCGCGTCCAAATCCGGTCCATCGCCTGCTGCATCTTGTTGCGGATTTGGTAATAAACCGCCATGACGTCACTGACATCATCCATTGAATCAACATCCATATTGAAAATATCGTAATAGAGACTTTGCGTAACCATGTAGTGCAAGTCTGCAAGGCCGCAGCCCCCGACATTGTCCGGCGAGCATTCGCCGCTGCAGCCCTGCACGCCGTCGTAGCATTGATCCTGCTGAAAATGCGAATCATAGCCGGGATAAAACATTGATTGAAGGCCATCCAGATGTGTCAAGAAATCTTGGACGATGGCAGCTGAATCAAAAATGGAGAAAGTATCATTTTCGAGATAATGATTGTAATAAGCATCGCTCACCATGGCGCTTTCGTAACCAAAATTATGAACCGGATTTAAAAAACCCGTACTTGTCATTGTATTAATCGCCGCAGAATACGCCGCCTGCGGAATTGATTCGATAAAACTCAGGTCTTCTTCCTTTTCTGCGCCTGCGTCATTTCTGAAGACTACCTTGTATGCAACGCTCTCGAATAAATTACCGGTCGATCCCGCAGCCGGTTTCATCCCGACCGCTCTGTAGAAACTGCCGCCGCTGGCATCGGCAAAAAACTTGGCAACCCAAATAATACTGCCGTCTTTATCCAACAGGACGCGCAGCTGTTTTTCTTCATTAATCAGAAGCGTCTGGCCTCCTTTTTTCGGAATGCGCAGCACAGTAGGAAGGTTGCGCTGAATGATTTGAGCGCCTTGGGCCACCGCGGCATTTTGGACCAGATATTGTGTTTCGGTAGATTTGAAAACCCGCCCGCTCGGGAAATTTTCGTTGAAAGTTTCGATCCTAAAAATATTCCGGTTACCCGGGCTCCAGAAAAATCCTCCGAGATCGGCGACAAAATACTGGTTTCTCTTGGTCCAGGCAGGCCGGTCTAATTTATTTTGTGGACCATATTCCGTTTCAACGGTTGATTTGATGTAATTACCGCCGTCTTTTCTTACGAGAATTTTATTTCCGGCAACATCCGGATGGAACTGCATGGCGCGCTCGCTGTAAGAAACATCGTTTCCGAAACTGTCATAGCGTATATTCTCAATCATCCGGAAAGACGACAAACGCCCGCCATCGGTCACCCAGAAAGCAGCTACTTTCTGCCGGCCGATCGTGTAAGAAGCAGCATTGACAAATCCCGTCTGCGGAAGCCCTTCTTCGGGCGTCCCCGGGCGTAAAAAGAATCGCGTGTCGGCATAATCAATTTCCCATTGCCCGTTCCGGTACACTTTAGCCCAGCGCCGGGTCCGGATAATACCCTGGACATCCATACCCAAATATTCGGGAGCGTACGGCAGCACATCACCTGATTCTTCTTTTTCCATTTCGAAAAATGCGGTACATTCCGGCTGCGGCGTGCAGTTAATATCCATTTCATTGTAGGTGATATAGTTCACGCGGTTTTTATGATCTGCTAAATCTCTAAAGACTTCCGGAACCAACTTCGATTGAATAGTCAGTTCGTAATTGTCCGGGTCATTATTGGCCATGCCGCGTTTATAATGCTCGATGTAAATTGTGTATTCAACACCGCGATGGCCTGTAAGGTCAATGTAAGTGAAAACCGAATGGCCGTCTTTGCCGTCGCCGTTGTGGCCGTTTTTGACAGAGGTGACGCGCCCGAAATTATCAAAATGATAATCGTAATAAGTATCTTCAAGATTTTGATTGCCGTTGCTGAGCAGGCATCCCGCAGGATCATTCGTACAAACTTGGGGATCAATCACATCGGGCTCACCCGGAACACCGGCTTCCGTAATCACGACCGGCATATGATTCAAGCCCATGGACCACTCGTTCCAAATTTGGCGTTCGCTGCGGTACAGAAGGCCGCGATCGTAGTGATTTTTGTAAATTTCAATCGCATTTCCGTAAGTGGTGGAGGCAACCACAGAACCGTAAGTAAGCGAAAACCAATAGTGGCGCGCGCCTCGGCGGTCAATGGCGCGGTAATAGAGCGTGCGGCCCTTGACAGTTACGCGGTCTGCGAACGTAACGAGCTCACCGTTTTCATTTTGATAACTGGTTCTTTGGCCGGTCCGCGGATCAAATGTGGTAACCGAAATGTTGTTGGGGCCTGTCAGGTGCGATGCCAGGCGCGTTTCCTGAACCGTCCTGAAATATTCGTCGGTTTGATGTGAAATTAAATAATCAAGCCCGGACTGGTCAATGAGCCGCGTCGGATTTCCAAAGCGGTCCGTTTCTGCCACGGTGGTCAGCTGGAGGATTTCTCCGGGACTGGTCAAATCAGGAGTGTGCTGAATCGATGTGGTGCGGAACGCCACGCCGCGGTGCCGTTCTTCGATAATGGTCCAGTTCATTGAGCCACCGTCTTCAACTTCGTTACCTGCTCCATCTAAAATGGGCGGATAAGTGACCATCTGCGCCACTCTTTCACCGTAAGCGCCGAAAAATGTTGTGCGCATAACGCTGCCAAAAACCGCGTCATCCTGCGCCGCAACCGCAGTCAAAAATCCGTGATTTACGTCACGCGTATACGCATAAGCGGTTCTAGCACCAAACTTATCAATCGAGTAAGTGCGCTCTAACCGGCGGCTATAGCCGGTTTCAGTCACCTCTTGGTCGCCGCAAGCATGAGAAGCATCCAGCAGCACTTCGCGGCAAGCCTGCAGGGTTTCAACCGTTTTCTTCAGCAGACCGTTTTCAATCGTGTTTTCGATCGTCAGATATCGCCAGCGCGACGGAACTGCGTTTGCGGAATCCTTCACTTTCACGGCACCGGAAGCGCCCATTTGCGCAAGCGTACTCACAAACTCAATATGGCTGATTTGCGCTGTATCAAAATCTGCCGGCAGCACAAGGTCCGCAAACGTAATTGTATGCGTCGTCAATGACCCCGTGAGCGTGACGAAAGCCATTGCCATCCGCCCTTGCGAATCCACAAAATTAACCTGCAAGACTTTATTCTGCGGCCCTTCAATTTGGAATGAATAGGAAGTTCCTAAATTTTGCGGCGTGTTGTACTGCATCCAGACACCCACCACGTCATCGCTGTCGGCAAGCGTGTAATTAAATGCCAACTGGCTGGAAGAAGTTTGCGTCGCATCAATTTGAATGGTACCGTTTGGCTGGCCGCCCGTACTCTGACTGAAGACTGAGAAATTTGCGCCCTGAAATGCAAACTGTTGAGCAATCTGATGCCAATACTGATCTGCGGTCATGCTTTCGGCTTCAAATTCAGCCAGAGTGCCGAATTCAAAATTCCATTTCGTAACCTGCATCGTAGCATTCGTTTTAACGAAGCCGTCCTTATCAAAGACTTGATAAATCACGTCGAATTCGCTCGAGCTCCAATCAGATGCTGCGTTACTCCAAACCTGCGACGTCACCGCCTGCGAAACAGTACGGCCTCGGCGGTTAACCGTGGTTTTATAAACCGAAGCCCGGCCGTAACGGTCTTCGCCGTAAACCAATTGGCCGCTCCGATCATAGCGGCGGAACTCGCCGACAAAGAAACTGGGGTCAATCGGGCTCATCTTATCAAGCGCCCCGCCCGGGATTAATTCATCCTCTAAATAGTCCAGATAAGCATTGTTGTCATCCACATCCGGAAATCCTGCAAAACTCTGCTGTGCAATTTTTTCAAGGTCTTTCCAATCAAAGAACCAGCTGGAGGTAACGCGGCCGTTCTCGCGTATGTTGATAATCTTCGAAATGTTGCCAAACCGGTCGCGTGTTTTGTAAACCTGTCCGGAGTTGTTGAGATATTGGATATTGCCCACATGGAGGCCATTTTCAATAAACCAATCAACATCCGTATAAGCCTGCGCGATAAGTGAAAGAATCTGCTCACCCGGCTGATTAGGATTATCTACCATTTCCGTCAACATCTCTTCCCCGTCGCAGCTTTCTTCCAAGCAGTATGCTTTCAAGTCTTCGCCATCCACCTGTTCGCTGAATGAAAAGATCTGGCGCGGCAGCAAGTCATCATCGCGCAGCGTGGCAAAGTAAGTCACTTCACCAAGCGGGCCGGTTTGTTTCCAGAGATCACCGTTCTTCAGGAATTCATCCGTCGTGTAGCGGAGCACATCATCGTCGGTTGCGGCAATACCGGCATGCGATCCGATAAAAGCTTCGAGATCAAAAGTAAACCCGCCGCCCAGCTGGCTGATGTAGAACACCAAAAGGTCCGGCTCCGAAATATCGTGGCCGGTTGCGCGGATGGTTTTCTGGAGGTTGCCGTCGGAATAAAATTCGTGCGTGTAAGTTGTCACGACGCCGTTTTGATTGGCGGAGATGAGCGCCAAATTGTCGGAATCATTCACAATCACGTTGTCAAATTTTTCCGCATCCGAAATGCTGACCGACGTGACAAATCCGCGCGTATCCAGAGCCAAAGCCCAGGCGCCCGGAACATCCATTTCGCTCTGGAACAAAACCACGTTTTCCATAAACCCGCTGTCCGGATCCTCTACATACTGATAAATGACCGCGTTCGTGCGTGTCAGGTGCTCATCGTCCCAGCTGTCTTCGGTCAGCATGAGCTGGCCGTCTTTGCGGTATTGATAGTAAGTGCGGTTTCCGATCGGGCTGTCAATGTAATCGACGAGCGGATTGAGCGGATTAAAACCGCCCAAGGGCCGCCTCGGATCCGTGATTCTCATATATTCCGTCACGGTGCCGTTCCGGTGGCGCGAACGAAGAAGGACGGTTGCTTTATCAGGGCGCGTAAAATCGTAGCAATCCGCACAATCGTAGTCCGTGATGCCGCTGCGATCAATTGCCTGCTTGATAATATCCAAGTAAGGATTGTTCGGATCGGCCATGTAAATGATGGTGCTGCCGTTTGAGTTTTGGACCTCGCTCAAGTGGCGGAAGCCGTCCGGTGAATTCACATAAACGTAGCGGCTGAATCCGCGGATGCGGTTTTCTTCATCAAAACGGGCCTGCATCCAAACACGCGGCTGTTCTCCGGCATGATCATACGCGGAATAAATCCGGCGGTTTCCTTCGAGCGTGAGTGTATATTGAATGCGTTCGCCATCCACGGTGGCCACGTTCACAAGCGGCTCCGGAATACCGTCGCCGTCCAAATCAAGCTCCGTCTCGTAAACCGGCTGGCCTTGCGCATCCAATTCATCGCCGTAGAAGAATTTTGTCATGCGCCGCACAACGCGCCCCGTGCCGGCTGCATTAATCCCGTAAACAATTTGCTCGTGAGCACGCGCATCATCCGGTGACGGCGGATAGGCGCTGCCGAGGCCGCGATAAGTGGTTTCTTCCAGGAGCAGGACCGGATCATCCGGAACCACAATGTCGGACCAGCTTTCGGGCATGGCACCTTCATAATAATCGTAAACTTTTGAGCGGATGAGGCTGCTGCCTTCATACTCATTGACCGTCAGGGTCGCCGGCTCCCCGAGTGAGTAAGCAACCACGTAAATACTGCGGCCTTTCGAATCCAAATAAGTTTGCGACGTGTAAGCATCCGGATCCAAGAATTCCACCGTCTGGAATCCGAGCGAATCGGCGGCAGTGACTTCGGCCATGAGCGGGTTTGTGACCGTGCGGAAATACTTTGCACGATCATTCTCGTCGTAAAAGTAAACCGAATACTGGGCCGGAATACGGCCGTTCACAAACCGCACACTGCCCTGGCGGAGCCCGTCCGGCGTGAAATAAGTGGTCTCAATTAAATAATCATTCGTTACACCGTCGGCGTCGGCATTGAGGACGTTGAATTTTTTGTGTTTCACATCGGAAGCATCTTCCGGGTCGTCAACCACCTCGCCACCTTCTTCTTTATATGTGTAGGAACGCAGGATTCTGCCGCCTTCTGTAATCGTATATTCCCAAAACCGGACCGTGAGGCCGTCTGAAGCCAAGCGCGCGCGAACTTCATTCTGGGCATCTTTATTTTGATAAGTAATTGCAACACGGAAATTCGTGATAACGTCGTCAATCGGCTGAATGAACTGGCGGCCTTCCCCGGCATCAATCAGTTCACGCTGCGAATATTCATGAACTTCGTAAAGGTCAGTCGGGTCTTCCGGATCCAGATATTTGTAAATCAAGCTGCTGATGATTTCCGTACCGTTTTCAGGATCAAAATTGTCGGCACCTTGCGGAAGACCGTTTTCATATAAATAGCGGATTTGTGCAAGGCCGATGAAGCCCGGGCCCGTCACACAACCTAAAACGCCGCACGGTGTGCCGTTCTGCAGAACCTGAACATCAAAGAAGCCCGCGCGAGCGGCAGATTCAAGAAGCACGACATGCTCACCCAAGAATGTGTGGATCCGGAGAATATCGCCCTGTTCATTCGGGACATAAATATCGGCCTGCGAAATCGTGACACCATCCTGATCCTTGTAGCGGACGATATAGGCCTGGCGGTCTTCCAGCGGCTGTGTGGATCCCATGTAAACCGTTTGAATGCGGCCAAGACAGGTTGTTTCGGTGCACGGGCTATTCGGGGACACGAGCCAATAGTGATATTCCGGATGTGCAGGATCTAAGTTGTAATGATCTAAGTGCGCGGCATCGGGCAGATAGTAATCAACCGAAAACAAATCGCCTTTTTCGGTGTAACGGTTCACATAGTATTGCGCGGCTGTTTCACCGTCCGACTCATAAATCACGCCGCCCGAAGGAAGCCCGGCAAGACTTACGCCGCCCTCGCAAACCGGCGGGTTTCCGCTGCAGACAAGCGGCATCATTGCCGACGGCGGATACAAATAATCGCTCCGCTGGCGGCCTTCGTTACCGCTGGTAATGACATTCGCGTAGTTATCGTCCGACATCGTGAGTGTCACGGCATCGAGTTTGAAGTTGTGGATTACGATCAGTTCTTTACGCTCGATCGGCGTGCCGGCATCGAATGTGTGGTATTCATAAATATTCCAGCTTTCCGGCTTGCCGTTTGTACCAAACACGAGCGCTGCCGTATCCTGGCCGTCTTCATTGCGATATGCAATAGAAGTCAGGCCTGCGTGCACTTCATCCAAAATTGCCATCGGATTTGCATCGTAAGTCTGGATTATATCCGTATCAAAATTTTCATCATGCGGCGTAATCGTGAAATAACCAAGCGCATCAGGACCCGAAATATCCGCATCCTCGTCTCGGTAATTCCAAACCTGGCGCGCAGGGCCGTCGGGGTCATTTACTTCATCATAAATAAAACGCGCGACGCCCGAGATATCCAAACCGTTATTGTTATAAGAAATTTGTCCGTGGAAACGCCCTCTTTCGCGGTCAATCAAAATACGGGTTGTGCGCCCGAAATCGGAACCGCTGCCGCCGCTTGAATATTCAATCACCGTCACGCTGCCGTTGGCGTTTAAGACCACCTGCGCACCCTGCGGAACACTGCCGCCTGAAGAACTGATCACCGCACCGCCTTGATCCACCACAAACCAATCTGAACAGGTTGCCGGATTGTCGAGACAAAATTTACGCTGTGTGGCAGTCGGATGAATCGCAAAACCATGCACCTGAAGCATGACATTGGTGCCCGTGCCAGTCACGGTAACTTGCGCACCGATCGGGAACAGCGCGGCTGCGGCTGCGCTTGCCGCGACAACGACATTATTCGCGTTCAGCTCGACAATTGCTCCGGGCGGCTGAGCAAGTACATAAACTTTATGCGCTTCGCTAAAACTGAGGAGAAACGGTTTCGACTTGAGCTTGCCTGTCGCGAAATCATATTCCGCATAGCTATTGACCGGGAAATCGGGGTCTGTGCTTGCGGTCACCTTCCCGACCGAGTTAATCGTAACGGATCCGCTCGGTGTATTATAAGTAAATCCGTTCATGGTTCCCGAAACCGTCATCGAACCAAAAATGAGCTGGCCGTTATCCCAACTCACAGCCAAAGTACCGACCGGAATCAAAGACGGCGCATCAGACGAAAGAATGCGGTTGGTCGCTAGATCAAGCGTGACCCATTGATTGAGCGCCTGGTTAATCAACAAATCAACAGAGCGCGGAGACACTGTTACGTTAGAATCAGGGCCTGACAGCATTTGCGTAGCCGCGTTAAAAATCGCTTGGCTGCCGATGAGGAAACGGCTGTCCGTCGAACTTAAAACTTCGCCAGTACTTGCATCAATAGTAACTGCCTTTACAAATCCGTCCGCAAAATTAGCGCAATTGGCCGGATTAGTTTCCGTGCAATAAGTTTGAATGGTTCCGGTCAACTCAGTCGCTGCTATATTAAAGAAATCAACTGATGTGATTTTCTTCGCAATTTCGGTAATCCGCCCGCCAACACGGTAGCGCCAGTCATTCGAAAGCGTAATGATCTGATTCTTCACATAGATTTCAGTGTTAGCAAATGCTGAACCGGCCGCGCCTGTATAAATGCGCGTGAGCGCATCGGGATTCGCTTGCAATGCGTCAAACTTTAGTCTCAAAATACCGGTACTTTGGTCCACAACAAAATCGACACGCTGGCCGATCGAATTCCAACCCGCCGAATTGAAAAGCGCGTCGCTCGTCAGAGCGCCCATCAAAGTTGCAAAAGCTCCGGGTTGTGAAGATGATGAATTTACGTTGTCCCATGTGGTTTGAATATAATTATCTCCGAAACGGACCCTGTTATGGTTAAAGACGGCGTTAAAAATCAGATTGACCATTTGAAGTACGGGCGCCCCGCAGCCCCAGCAGCCATCCAATCCACCAAAATCAACAAGTACGCCTTCTTGAAAACGCGGATCAATACTTTGCAAAACGCTCGAAACCCATCCGCTGCCGTCTTGATGAGGGGCTCCAATCGTAATAATATTAATACCTGCGCCACTTTCTGAAATCACACGGACATGACGCTGAAAATTGGCAAATGCGTAAGAAATTCCGCTGACATAAGTATCGTTGGGATAACCTGGAATTAGCGCCTGTGATCCGTTGAACCAAATGTAAGATCCGACCGGCGTCAATCCGAGCGAAGAATCCGTAACAAGGCCGTCATAATTGATCCGGAAAGAACCGCTAAGCAAAAGATCATCAGGATCGTAGTAACCGTTTCCGTTGGTGTCTTGGTAAATCTCGTCATATTGCGTCGCATGAATATTACCAACGACATGCGGGAAGTCATATCCCGGAGGACGGTAAATAAGCCAGCCGGTCGCATCGTCAATACCGGCATCCAGATCAGGGTCAACGCCTGGGCAGCCGCCCGGCAGCTGAGTCAGCATGCAACCTTGAAGCGGAAGGAACAACGGATCCATCAGTGCTTCAAGCGCAGGCGACACATCCATCACGCGCTTAATTACACGCCAAGTATCAACCACATCAAATTCGAACCAAATGTAGCCATCGTCGGATTTATACTGCCGGATAGGGAGCGGCATAGTAACAGCCGGCGGATAACCGCCTTCCGGCGCATCATAAAGCGCGTGCGCAGGCGTCCAGTCGCGGCCGAATCGATCCTGAGTTTGATAAATAAATAAGGCGTTGCCGAGTCCTTGCTGTAAATATTCCGTCCGGATTCTAAGCCGCGAAACATCCTGCATTGCCAAACGCGGATCATTGGAAGAAATAATTTGGCCGTTTGCATTATTGACGACGATTTGGTAATTCTGCCCTTCGTAAGTCGTGGAATAGATGGTTTGCCCGCCGGCAGCTGAAAAAGAATTAAACAAGATAACCGCATCAGCTTTGTTAGACATCAGGGTCTGCAGCGTTCCGAATTGATACTTTCCAAAAATCTGAACTACCTGGCCAACGCGGATGCCGTGCACGAGCGGAATATAATCCGTGTTCGGCAGAAATTGGCCGTACAAAACACCGGTTGGGTCAATATTTTCGGTAATATCCGACCAAACCACGACACCGTCGCCGTCGCTAAAACCCCAGTCGCCCCACTGCCATTCGTTCGGCCTCCCGTTGTCAAAGCCCCACCAGATTCCTTCTTCAAAATAAACACGGCCGGGGCAGCGCGCCGCAATTTGTTCGGCACTCATCACGGAACTTCCCCAGCAATCGTCAAATTGCACCAAGGTAGGCGCAAGCTCCATCCGTTCTTCCCAACGCCGGTAAGTGCGCGGCCTTAGGTCAACTCTGATGGTCCCCAAACGGAAATTTTCGTAGCAGCTTAAACCATCGCACGGAATACACTCGGGGCCTTGGTCGTAGCACGGATTTTTCCAACCCTCCTGGTAACCGTTCGGGTTGTAGCCATAATAAAGGTCTGTATTAAACCGGATACGGTCATAGCCAAACCGCGGGTCTACAGAATTAATGATGCCCGGATCATAATTACGCCCGCCGTTGGCCGTCAGGCCGACCATTGAATGGCTCACTTCGAGAGTCGACATTGTTAAAAATGCGCGGTAGCAATCAACGCCGGTGCAGGAACGGTCAAGCAAACCTTTCGCCGTATCTATTTTCATGATGCGCTGAAGTACGGGCGATTCAAATCCGATGCCATACATCTTCCAGAATCTAGGCACTTTATCGAAATCAACAAGCGTTGTGGCATGATTCGGGTCGTTCGGATCCCAGGTCAAATTGGTCCCGACTTGGAACCGGGTCGGGTCGGTTGATTCGAGAATGTAGCCGAACGAATTCAAATATTGATCCAAAAGATTTTCGTAATTCAGGATGAGGCGGTCATCCCAATATTCACCAAGATCAATACGGCCATTCACCCACTCGTCCGCATCCGGAAAGAGCGCATGATTACGATTTAAAACATCAACGCCGTCTTGCCAATTCCAGGGAAGTTGATAGCCGTTGGTAACGTCCCACTCATACTGGAGGCTGAAAGCAGAGCGTGAAAAGTTGATTTGTCCGTCACGATTTAAGTCGTAAAATTCGATGAGCTCGTGAAATTCCTTTGTGCGGTACTTCATTTCGTCATAACCGCGCTCGGACATTTCAATCGTGCCGTCACCATTCCAATCACCTGCTAAATAAAGCACCTCGCCGAGATTGGCGTTGATAACTCCATCCCCGTTGGTATCAATCCAAAATTGAGCGCCGATTTCTTCAATATCGACAACGCCGTTGTTGCAAGTCTCGTTATGGTTCGGGCCGCAAATGTTTCCGAGCGATGCGCCGCTTAAATTTTTGCCGTCACGCCAAATCGCCGCCTGGAATTCGCCGGCTTCGACTTCGCCGTTGGCCGGATTGCCCGCTGCTCCGTCCTGCCATAAACCAAATTCGCAGTTGGCCATATCACTCGGGCTGCAATCAATGGCACCGTTTCCGTTCCGGTCCCAGTGCCTATAAATTTTTCCGTCACCGTTCCGGTCTTGGAAAACACTTAAGTAATCCGATTGATCGCGGAATGTACGTTCTCCCCCGTTCCATTCGCCGACGCCGACATAACCGTCGCCATTCAAGTCAGCAAAAAACCATTGCTCCGATGGATCTACAATGCCGTTCGTGCGCAATTTCATTTCGGCACGCCATTCGTCGGAACTAATCCTACTTTCTTCAAAACCACCCGCCTGATCGAGATTCCAATCGACCCACAAGTTCCGAACTTCGCCTTTTTGGACTTTTCCGTCGCCGTTCAAATCATTCCAAAAAGTGCGGACGGTGGAGTCGCCCGGCACGGTGTACTGAAGCTCTTCGGCATCCACAATTCCATTGGCACAGGATTGATCATGCGTTGCGCCGCAAACATTTCCAAGCGATGTGCAGGTATAAGCATCGGATCCATTAAGCGCACAGCCGTCTTTCCAGAACATGGCCGTAAATTCGTTATCCTGAACAATTCCATCGCCGTTTAAATCTTTCCAAAGCCCCATGTTTTGAGCCGACAAATAACCGCCGTCTTGATCCGGTGAGCGATTGAGATAAACATAACCGTCACCATCCGCATCTTCATAGACCCATTCGCCATCCGTCCAACCGTAAACCTCCTGAGCATCCAGCTGGCCGTTTGCGCAAGACTCATTGCCGCCCGAACCGCAAATACTGCCGAGCAGGTTTCCATTAATGTCGCGGCCGTCTTGCCAAAACGCGGCTTTAAATTCCGGAATTTCGTTGTCATCCATAAAGCCATCTTGATTGAGATCGGTCCAATCCACAATATCGTTTAAATTGCTGTCCGTCCAAAAACCAAATTCACACCACTGCGGCTCATTTGTCGAACAGTCCATATAGCCGTTCCGATTACGATCCACCCACCGGTAAATTTTGCCGTCACCATTTTGATCCGCGTAGTCATACCAAGTACGGACGCGAAGCGGATTAGGATCTATATATTCGCGCCAGCAAACGGCCGGAAATTGTGCGCAGAAACCGATGATTTGATTGTAGATTCCGGGATTGCGCCCCACTGTAACCGTCGCGTTGTAGCCCGGGTTAGACGGATTTTGGATTTGATACGTAAGCGCCTGGTATTGGAAAAATTGCCAGAACGAAACGTTGGCCGCAACGTCATTCAAATAATTCGCTTCAAAATGGTTGTCAAGCGGGTGCAGGTCGACATCAACAAAAACCTGGTCCCATGGAATGTCCCAGAAACGAAAATCGCTGGTCGCGCGGTACATCGGATCGCCTTCGTGCAGGAATTCGTCGGGATCTACCCGGCCGTTCATGAGCGCCGCATACACACGGCCGTCTGTTGCAAGGCCGTCTTGCCAATTTTGGAGCGTATACTCGCCCGCTTCCGGAATTTGATTGGCATTCAGGTCGGTCCACACAATCAATTCGCAGGTTGCAGAATCATCGCATTCCGGAATACCATTCATATTAAAGTCATACCAAATATCTAACCCGCCGTTGCCGTTGGTATCGCTGTAATAACCCGGCAAGAATTCCTGATAGCGGTATTCGTCAATATTGTTTACATTTCCGCTGGAACCAAGCCCGCGGCCGATAAAGACAATTTCACCCACAGAAGAAATCCAACGCGTGTCGTAATCCGTAATCAAAATCGAATCCTCATCGAAGATGGTTTTCATGTAGCCGAGCGGATACAGGACCTCCACCACATTCGTAATCGCAGGCGGAACCAGAACGGGATAATGCGGGTCGTTGGATTCAAGGATTTCCATGAACAAGCTTCCTTGAGTTGCTTCTTTATGGCGGATTTTGATTTGGTAGTTATGTGTAGGCGATGTGATAAACACACGGGTCGGCAAATACATCTCGCTGACAACATAACCTTGGTTCGGCATGTAGCTGACCGAAAACCCGTCGCGTTCAATCATGAGTGCCGGCATGCCGAACAAATCATTCACCACCGTAAACCGCAATTTTGGATCTACAGGAATCGAAAGCGGGTTTGATGCTGCCGTAATCCGCCAAACGCCGTCAATCTTTTTCAGAGTAACGGTGTCGCCGTTTTGCAATGTATAAATCTTCGCGCCGGCAGTTCCGTCAGCCACGCTTGTGTAATTAAAATAAGCAGGTTTTGTGCTGTCCAAATATGTTAACAACACGCCATTCGGATTATAGCCATAGTAAGTAAATTCATAGCCGGCGCCGATGCCGCTTGCAGACGAACTGACAACCGTGCCGCCTTCCCACAAACCGGGAATGTTCGGGTCTGGCGCGTGTGTCCGGTAATCGATGTTAAATGAACCGTAACCGGTTGCGTTAATACCGGCGCCTATGATAACGACTTGGCGGCAATTAGCACCGTTGTGGCACCTAAGCGGATCGTTATGATTATTGGGATCAGCCACAGCACCCATATAAACCGGAGACGTTGTGCTCATGCCGCGCTCTTCCCAGAATGGCATTTCATACCAGTGATTTTGCCAACCGGTATAGAAATAATTCCGGACGTAATCATGGTCGTTGAGCGTCCTGCCGACCAAGTTAGAATCCGTTGATTCCAGAATAACACCTGTGGTGGCGTCGACTTTCAGAATCGCTTCCGGAATATATTCGTTGTGATATTCCCCAAGTGTAATAAAACCGTCACCGTTCCAATCCAAGCCTTCCGACGCTTCGCCCGGGTCAAAGATGCCGTCCTCATCAAAATCAATCCATCGGAATTTGCTGCAATTATTCGCAACGCAAGTACCATAAAATGCAGAATCATCCGGATAAGTATCGCCTAACTCCCACTGGCCGATCGGCGCCTGCTGCTCAACGCCATCCAGCACGCCAAAAATTTCGCTGCCCTGCTTAATACCGTCGCCATTTAAGTCATTCCACTTTAAATATTGTGTATGCCACTCGTCGCCTTCTCCGTAGTTCCAGCTGCCATCACCGTTTAAATCGTTCCAAACAAGATCCGGATTAAGGTTGGCCGGATTTAACCATCCGATCAATTCGCAATAGCCGCCAACCGCGCAAGTAATTTGCCCGTCGCCGTTGAGATCAAATCCGCGGTCAATTTCTTCATGATAAATTTGACCGAAGCCCATATAACCGTCACCGTTAAAGTTGGCCCATTTCGCGGCAGCTTTCATAATGACCGTTTCGTAAACCCAATTGTTCATATACTGCTCACCGGTAATTAAGCGGCCCCAAACATCGCCAATCCCAAGAATCGGATAGCCATTTTCGTCATTGAAGAACTGGCGATGAAAGTCAGAGCCGTCCAGATTCCGGAATCTCGGATCCAGCGTTTCGGTGGGATTGACATCCCAGCCGTTGAAAAATACGACAGGTCCCAGCACTGAGAAGTAAGTCGTGCTTTCCCACGGAATCAGACGCGCGTTTACTTCCAAATGCCAGTCGTTTCCGTTAATGAGCGTAATAGTGACTTCCTGATGAATCTGGAACCTGGAATCCTGGATACAAGCTTGCGCGCCGCACATGGCGCCGTTTAAGGAAATAACGATTCCTTTATTCACCGCCGGATAATTGGGGTCAAGTTTGACACGAACATGGTGGCCTGTATCGGGCAGGACAAAATCACGCGAACGGCTCTTGATTGAAAAGTGGTAATAATACTCTCCTTCATTCACGGCATAAATCGTGGTAAGGCTCGGATCTAAGTGATTGCGATCCAACCGGACCAAATCACCGACATGAAAGCGGTCCGTTTGACCTTCTACCTGGATCACGCGATACTCATGATTGATATGAATTTTGAGAAGCCCTCCCGTTTCACTTTGTAATTCGTAAATTTCCGTCCAAGGCTGATCACCTTGCAGTTGAGCGCTGTTGCCAAAAACCGTGAGTTCTTGAGTAGACTTGTTATAACGCACCGAAATACCGACCGGAATACGCGGATCACCGCCCGAGGACCGGACAATGCAACTGTTAATCTGCGAACAAGTATAGTCTGCCAAATTAACGATTTCGAATTCAACCTCATGCTGCTCTCCGTTATAAGTGGTGGTAACACTTTGAATCCAATTGGTAACTTGGAAATTAAATAAAAATTGATTTTGCGTCGCGCGCTCTTGAATGATTTGACCTGCCGTAAAATGTGTATCGGTAGTGCTAATTACTTTGAAACATTTCGAGTTGGCGTTACAAAATCCGCCGTTTGGACCAACAGAACAACCCTGGCCGGTACAAACATAGGGTTCTAACATTAAGGTGCCGTACGGTGTTGTGAGCATCATCCGTGTAAATGTAGCTTGGTAAAGCGTGATATTGGTCCGGACGTTGTATTGGCCGTTCCCTAAGTTTTCAATGACGGACACCAAGCCTGAATTTTCGCCGATATTAATCGGGAAATTGGGGTCTGTGGAAGCAATCACCGTGCCGGTCGCAATATTGTAGGTAACAATGCCGTTTGCCGTTTCAATCGTCTGCGTCGGGCCGAAAGTTTGTGCCGGATAACCTTCTGCCGGAATGGTCATCACATTATTATTGAGCATCACGCGGTCACCTGCTTCGAGCCGGCTGTCTGAACTTTGAAAAACAATCCACTGATTTTCAAGAAGCGGCGGATTGGCACCCTGCGGCTGATGGAGCGTAACCATAAATCCGCTGTCCATTTGGACGGTAAGCCGTGTTGCGGACTCTACATAATTGACCTGGACCCCTGCGATCGTAAGTGAATTGTTTGTATAAGTGACCTGCATGCCGTTTGTAAATCTCGGGTCGGTTGTTTGGGAACCAATCACGACGCCGGCTTGATTGAAAACCACAACGCCGTACGGCGTTTGGAATGTGAGTGTCGCAACCGTTACATCCGAAAGCTGCTCATTGTCCACAATCACAACACCGTTTTGAACTGTGACGGTCGCACCGACCAAGACACGCGAATCAGAAGATGAGGTCACTTCATTGTTCTCATCCACCACAAATTCGCCATAAGCCGTCACAACCGTTAAGCCTTGATAAGCAGCCGAAACTGCCGGCGCCACAATTGAAATCGAGCCGTCACCGTTTCGGGTAATGGTGGCACCCACCGGAATACCCGGATGATCAGATTCTGTTACCGTTCCGCCGCCCTGGCCGTTGTCATTTACCACAACCTCGTAACTGCCGAAAGTATAGGTCCACACCTGCTGCGTGGGCTGATAAGTGGCCTCGCCCGTGATTTCACCATGAATCACGTGGCGGCGGCCGTTTTCATCGGGTGCGCTGACAAGAACTGACGTGGGACGATAATTCGTGATCATGGTGTTTTCGCCCTGATTGTTGTAATCAAACACCTGGACCGAAGTAATGCCTGTCAAACCCTGGAAATCCCAAACGCCATCGTTCGTGAAAATGGAAAACGGCGGAATGCCTGAAAATGTTAGCGCGCCGGACGGCGTTCCGTAGCTGTCGAAAAAGGTATAAGACTGAAGCCCTTTGTATTCAACCAGGTCCGTCGGGTTAAATTGCTTAAAGCCGTCTTCCAGATCTACAATTTCGCCGGCCGAAGCGGCCCAGGTCAGCGATGCAACTGTTTGTTGGCGCGCATTAAGTTCGAAGGTTTGGATATTGGAAATTTGGTTGTTGGCGCCGTAATTGATTTGAAAATTCGGACCGCCTTCCCGGTCCATGTAAGTGGTGGAAGTCTTACGGCCCAACACAGCCGCGAGCGCGCCCGAGTCAAGCCGCGTGAGGCCGTCATATGAAGCGCTGGTTGAGATCAAATAAGAATCCGTGGCGATCACCAGATGGCCTGCGTTATATTGAAAGATCGTGATGCCGGATACCTTAAAACCTTGCGGCGCGCTGTCGCTTCTCTGGAAATTGACGGTGTAGAACTGTTGGTCGCCTTGCGGCGTTGGCGTTTCCGTAAAATAGGTAATGCTATCCGGATAAGATTTCCAGCCCGTTCCAAAACGAAGCGTAGACGTGCGTTTGCTGGAATACAGGAAAAAGTTGGGCGCATCCCCATAAGTCAACTCATCTACATATAATAGGCGGCCCAGGACGCCTGGATCCGAATCGTCGAAATCGACATTGTCGAGGCCGGTCTGGTAAGCGCCTTCCACATCAAAACTGTAAGATTTGGCCGTGCGCTCATCGCCTTTCGGGCCTTCCTGAGTTGAAATCACGGACGGCTTCACATTCCAGGTATCTTGATCTACAAAGTTGTGTGAGCGGATTTCAAGAAGCAGGCCGTCATCGCCCTGGCCGTCTTCGTCATACCAATATTTCGTGTAAGTTTGTTTTTCGTATGTGCCGCCGTTTAAGGTTTGCGGGTCATACCCGATTGCGTAATCGAGCGAGCGGCCGCGGCCTGCTACGACACGAAACACATTGAGCGTCTGCGCGATTTCGGTTGTATGGGCTTCATCATTAAAAATTTTGACGAGAACTTTGTCCTGTTCACCCTCATCAAAAGGATCTGTCATTTGATTGAGGAAGCGGAGCTTCACGCCTTTATCGTCATTGACGACGCTCCATTCGACAACGTCGGTGGATTTTTTATTGGTTGCAGTGTCGGTGCGTTCTGTTTGCCAGGCAATGTTCGTGACTGTACCGGCTGCGAAAGTTTCATCCGCGTAGGTTTTCACTTCGTTGGTATCGCCGAGCTGCGGATCGGTATAGACGCGGCCCAAATTGGTGCGCGTGAACGCTTGATCGGCGGCGCCTTGCGTGCCGTCGGCATTCACGAAAAATTGAATGATCCAGAATTTTTCGTATGCCGGTGCCGGCGGATTCGGGTCTTCCCAGCGTTCTTCAATGCCATTGACCGTCACCCAATCCTGGTTGAGCGATTTGATTAATGTATGATCGCCTTTTTCATTGGCCGCACAGCTGCCGGCCGGCTGTACGTTCGGCATGCAGTCAGTACCGAGCGTAATCACGATTGAGCGAATATCGTCGCTTGACGTTAAGTCATCGTTGTCGAAAATCAGGTCCTCGCCGGCGTCGTGCGAGTAGATTTCGGTCGGCGATTTTTCCCAGTTGCGAACGATGTTCGTGATTTTGTTATCATCCCACGTGTTATCTTCAAAAGTCCTGATGAGCGAGCGGTCTACCATTTGCTCCGGTAAACAGCCGAGCGAATCCGGCAAACAGTCTTGACCTTCATCGCGCCGCTCAGTCCACGTAATATCTTCCGGCACTGCCGGTGAGCCGCCGCGCCACCGGCGATTCTTGATTCTGAGGAGTGTGCCGTCACCAAACACGTCGAGCTGCCAACTTTCGCCCGTCACGGTCGACCAGTCGGATTCGTAATTGTAAATATGCACCGCTTTTTCATTTGGATCCGCGCCTTGCGGCGGGTTGAGACCCAGGTCCGCCTGGTCCGGCAACTCAATTTGCTTGGTGTAGGTGTCGTCTGAAGTATTTTCCGTTAAATCGTTGCCCCAGCCGTGCACA
>CAYLXA010000003.1:0-228088 GCA_964387845.1 uncultured bacterium | reverse complement strand
ACACCGAAAGAAATGTTTCAATCACTCAGTGGTGCGCTTCCTGGTTGAATGTAGCGACAAACGAAGATTTCTAGATTATTTCTTTGAACCGGCGACGGTCAATTTGGAGGCTTGCTGAGAAAGGAAGGCGGGATCGTAGGCTTTTTCAACGGCAGATTCGTAGCTGATAATGCCCTTCTGATAAAGTTCGATTAAATGGCTATCGAGTGTCCGCATGCCGTGCTTGGATCCGGTTTGAAGTTCAGAAAAAATTTGATACGTTTTCCCTTCACGGATGAGATTTGAAATGGCCGGCGTTGAAATCATGATTTCAAATCCTGCGATGCGGCCTGCACGGTCGATACGTGGAATCAAAACCTGCGAAATCACGGCAATCAGCGTAACCGACAACTGGGTTCGAATTTGCGCCTGTTGGTGCGACGGAAACACATCGATGATACGGTCAACCGTGCGCGCGGCGCCGGTCGTGTGCAAAGTCGCAAAAACCAAGTGGCCGGTTTCAGCTGCCGTAATCGCCGCTTCCATAGTTGATAAATCACGCATTTCCCCGATCAACAACACGTTTGGGTCTTGACGCAAAGATTTAATTACTGCCTCTGAAAATGAAGGGACGTCGACGCCGACTTCACGCTGAATGACAACCGCTTTTTTGTGATCATGAACAAATTCGATCGGGTCTTCGACCGTCACAATATGAACCGGATGATTGCGGTTGATGTAATCAATCATCGTTGCAAGCGTCGTGGTTTTTCCGCTTCCCGTAGGGCCCGTTACTAAAATCATGCCGCGGGGCTGATTAAGAAGCTGCACAACTTTCTGCGGAATTCCTATTGAATCAAAATCAAAAAAAGTACGGGGCAAAATGCGGATAACCATGCCATAACTGCCACGCTGGCGGAACGCAGAAACACGAAGCCGGGCCTTACGCTCGTAAGCAAAGCCGAAATCGACGCCGCCGACACGCTCGATTTTGTCGCGGTGAGAATCGTCGGTAATGGCGCGCATGTAAGCTTCCGTGTCGGCAGGCTGAAGCGAAGTATCATTGATGGAAACGAGCGCGCCGCCTTCTCTAAACGTGACCGGCCGGCCTACCTCAATATGAATGTCAGAAGCGCCCCGCTCAATGGCAAGTTCAATGACACTGCGGATTTCCATCATGATTCGGTTTCCTTAAGTTGTTTCAAGTATAGCACACGTTTGACTCCCCTTTTTTAACGGATAAAAAGGGCAAGTCCTGAACTTATTTTTAGGCTATTGTTATCTCAGAAAGATCAGCAAAAACAAGGCAGCCGTAATCATGAATATTGGAAGCTCCCGCAAATATTTCGGAATATCATAGAGCGTCAAACGGTCTCTGATTCCGCACAGAATAATCAAAAAAAGAAAACTAAAAGTAGCGATAACCATCATTTCAACCTGGCTTTGATACAAAAACGGATGATGCCACAAACTCAGCCAGACCAAGGCAAGATAGAGATTTGAAAATGTAAAGAATGAAGGGAGCGATTGACGTCTTTTTTCGACTGATTTTCCGACCGATGCCGCCAGAACTTCGGCTGTTTCACCGATCGTAACAGATGCCAAACAAATCATGACCGGAATCCACCATTCGATTTCAAATTCACTTAGAGCTTTGCTTGCAAATTCGGAACTCAAAAGCCCCAAATAAATAGACCCCCAATAAAAAAGAAAACCTGCGGCGGCTCTTTTCACATCAATCCGGTAAAACCAGATTTGCATCACAGCCAGGAGCGTGAGTGTTGCGTACCATTGATTCATAACACGTTTTTCCGTTCGTTATTTATTTTTCCTGGAAGCATACGAAAAATTCAAAAATGCGAACAAAAATGCAACAACAACAAACGCTGTTGGATAAAACTTGACTGCAGCGGGGCTCGCCCAATTGACGAACGCCGAAATTAAAATAAAAATAAGAAAAAGGCCGCCGATTTCAAAGCTCTCGGAAGCTTTTTTGGAAGCAACCGTCAAGAGCAAAGACGCGAAAACCGCTTGAGGCAGCACCTCTGGGAAAGAAAATGGAAATATAAAATACAAAACTTCGAACAAAGTGGAAATTAAGACCAGTAAAAACAAAATTTGAAATATCGGCGTTAAAATTTTGCGAAAAGGATAAATGATCATTCCGGCCGCAAGTGAAACTGCCAATGTTCCGGCAGATAAGATGAGTCTCTCTCCGGCATCAGCCGGCACTACCAGAAGGCACAAAGCAGCGATGGCCGCCCATTCAAGCCGTGAGAGCCGGTTCATGTGCCCCATCCGATAATGATATATTGCTCGCTTGCCAAATAATTAAGCAACAGAAAACTAGAAATGAGCAACGCTGTTAAAATGAAAACGCTGTTTCGAATTTTATTCGTCTTTTTTGATTTCATGATTCAAGCTCCTTCGCGATTACTTCACGGCGAAGAAAAGAAAATGCGGGCGACGATAAATAACGATCCATAAGCGGTGCAACCGAATTCATCAGAAGAATTGAACACGCCATCGCATTAAATCCCGCCAGCCATTCATTGAATGCCGCAAACAAAAGCCCGCACACCAGCGCATAAAGAATCCGTGCACGCACAGAAATCGGTGATGACGCATAATCCGTCACAAGAAAGAATGTGCTGAACAAAACCGGTGCCAGCGGAAGCTTTGCGGCTGTGGCATCTTGAATAAAGGTCATAATGACAAACAGAGGAGCAAAGTAAAATAACGGAATCTGCCATGCAATTGCGCGCTTTAAGATTAAATAAACACCGCCTAACAAAACCAGTGCAACTTCTACAGCCGGAATAGATTGTGAGGGATCTGTTGAAATCAAAATAGACCCAAATTCTCCGTAACAAAATCCGAGTTCGTCTCTAAATAAAAAGCTGACGGCCGCAAAGCCCGTCAAAGCCGGGTTGAAAATATTTTGGCCGCGCCCTCCGAAACATTCTTCGGCAATAATCACGCTAAAAAAGATTCCGACTAAAAGTGCGGCCGGAGAAATTCCAAATGGAACTAGAAATGAAAAAAGAACGCATGAATAAACCGTATTTTCTCCAAACCAATTTTTTTGTTTTGAAACAAGTGAAAATAAAAAACGAAAGAAAAGCCCCGCCGCAACACTCGATAGGACCTGCCAAAACGCGGCCGGTGCGTTCTGCATAAGGCCGATGCACCAAACCGGAAAAAGCGCTGCAATCATCTGCCATGAGATGGTTTTGGATGAAATCTGGGCACGCCAATGCGGCTTGGTTGAATAAGGCAAAGCGGCTTTTGTTTTCATAAAATCGGGTCTTCCGGCATGTGTAAAATCGATGATTTTGCTTTTCTGAAAATATCGGTCAGCGGAATTTTAGACGGGCAGACATAAGCACAGTTTCCGCATTCGGTGCAATTTTCAAGTTCAAATTCCCAAATAAGCTGTTCGTTCTTTTTGCGCGCTGCGCGCATGAGCATTTCCGGATTCAGGTCTTCGGGGCAGCTTTCCACACAAAATCCGCAGCGGATACACGGGGTTTCGCGTCCTTCATTAATAAACTCCTGCGCAAGCGCCACAATTCCGCTCACCGGCTTTGCTATGGGCATTTCTAAGCTCGTGGCCGAAATTCCATTCATAGGGCCGCCGTACGTTACCCGTTTCGGAGAACGCAAAAGCCCCTTCGCGTTTTGTATCAGATTTTCACCCGATGTTCCGATCCGGCACAAAAGATTTTGCGGCTCCACAACACAATGGCCGCTGACGGTAACAATACGCTCAACGAGCGGCTTGTGATAGCGGACTGCTTCATAAACCGCAAATACCGTGGCCACGTTCTGAACAAAAGCAGACGCGGTATTTTTCATCAAAAATCCGCCGAAAAGCGATTCTTTCAACTTATCTTCCGAACCCTGCGGATAACGCGCCGGAAGTTTCCGGACTTCAATGTGATGAAACTTTAATGAACGGATTTTGCTCCATAAAATTTCAATCGCTTCCAGCTTGTCGTCGGAAATTGCGATGATGCAGCGTTTTGCGCCGCTTGCTTTCAAAAGCAAATTAATGCCGTATAAAATTTCGGCGGATTTGTTCAGCATTAAAACATAATCAGACGTCAAAAAAGGCTCGGACTCACAGCCGTTGACGACCAGCCAATCAACAGGATTTTCTTGAAGCAGTTTTATTTTTAAATGAGTCGGAAAACCCCGGCCGCCCATTCCGACAATGCCGCATTCTTGGATTTGTTTTAAAATTTCCTGAGGCGACGCATCTTCCCAGTTACGATCTTCTTGAATAGAGGGGTCCCATTCATCCTTCTTGTCCGATTCGATCCGTATCCACTCCGAATTAATTTCGGAAACAACGCCTGAAATGCTGGCATGTAGATTGGATGAAAATTCGTTTTGCCCGACTGCAATTTTAGTGCCCGCCTGAACCGGCGTTCCCTGCTTAATAATCGGGTATGAAGGAAGGCCGACATGCTGTTTGAGCGGCAAAACAACCTCGGCGGGCAAGGCGGCTTGTTTGATGCGGGTTGTAGAGAGACTAAGGTCTTTATAATCCGGTAGTTTAAGAAAATGTCCTCGGATTTTCATGACGATTTTTAAATAGTGGCGATATGTTGTGCCCTAATTCCGGCATCCTCGTTTAAACGGCCCGAACGGTACTGATCAAATGTCAGCGATTCAAAACCAAGAGAATGAATAAATTGTGTAATATTGTCCCGAAAAAATGGATTGGCGCAAAGTTTTGATTCGATTTCACCCAATTCAAGCCGCGCGTCCTTGCCCAAATGCCTCAAGCGAAAAATTTTGAAGCCGAGATCTTTTAAATAATTTTCGCCGATTTCGATCTTATTCAGTTTTTCTTCCGTGATGGAATTGCCGTACGCAAACCGGCTGGCCAAGCACGGGGTCGCGGGTTTGTCCCAAATGCTGAGATTGAGTTTGCGCGCTTCATGCCTGACATCGTCCTTCGAAAACTTTGCAGCCATGAGCGGGCTTTCTATTTTAAATTCTTTTGCGGCGTCTAGTCCGGGGCGCCAATCCCCAAGATCGCTTAAAGTCGTTCCGCTGCAAATGGTTTTGATCTGCCACGTTTGGGCAAGTTCGGTGAGTTTGGTATAAAGTTCTTTCTTGCAGAAATAACAGCGATTCTCCGGATTTTGTGCGTAATTCGGGTTTTCGATTTCCTGCGTTTTAATCAGGATATGTTCGGCATCGATTGCTTGCGCAAATTTGGAAGCTTCTTCGACTTCGCGCTCCGGAACAGCAGGACTCACCGCTGTCACGGCTTTGACATTTTCTTTTCCCAAAGCGTCGCGTGCGATTTTGAGCAGAAATGCGGAATCAATCCCTCCGGAATAGGCGATGACCACTTGGCGGTACTTTTTAAGAATCGCTTCAAGTTTTTTTCGCTTATTCCAAAATATCATTTGATCCAGCCCCCGCCCAAAACTTTATCGCCGTCATAAAAAACACAGGCCTGACCGGGCGTGATGGCATCTTGCGGGTCTTCAAAGATAACTTCAGCGTCGGATTCGGAAATTTTTCTCAACATTCCCCACGCTTTTTCGTGATGCGCGCGAATTTTAGCCTGAACTCTTACAGGCTTGCCGTTGACCGGATGAAGCCAATTCACATCCGCAACTTCACAGCGGGAACGTTTCACATCAGATTTGGCGCCCACCACAACCAAATTTTTCTCCGGGATAATATCCGTCACATAAAGCGCGTGCTGATGTGCGATGTTGATTCCCTTCCTCTGGCCGATGGTGTAGTGGTAGTAACCTTTGTGCTGTCCGAGTACTTTGCCATCTTGATCCACAATGTCGCCGGTTTTTTCTTCAAGTTTAAGCTCCCGCTCCAGGAATCCTGCGTAATCATTGCTGGGGATAAAACAAATTTCCATTGAGTCGGGCTTGTCCGCAACTCTTAGTTCCAATTTTCTCGCAACCCGGCGAATTTCGGTCTTTGGATATTTCCCAATGGGGAGCTCTAAATGCGAGAGAACATCCTGAGAAAGCGGGAAGAGGACATACGCCTGATCTTTGGTGCCATCCGCGCCTTCTTTAACGCCGTAGCGTTTTGTGGATTCATCAAACGTCATTTGCGCATAATGGCCGGTTGCGATATGGTCGTATCCGAGTTCGCGTGCACGCGCCAAAAATAATTCAAATTTAATATGCTGATTACACGCGATGCACGGATTCGGCGTCCGTCCGTTTAAATATTCGCGCGAAAAATAATCGACGACTTTTGCTTTAAATTCCTTTTCAAAATTAAAAACGTGGTACGGAATATCAAGCTTCCAGGCAACGTCCCGCGCATCTTCAACACCAATCACGCCGCAGCAGGTTTTGGTGTTGATATCCTTGCATTCGCCGCTCGCCCAGGTGCGAATTGTGGCACCGCCCACAGTCCACCCGGCTTCTTTCAGTAAGTATGCAGCTACTGAAGAATCGACACCGCCGGACATGGCTACCAGCACTTTTTTGTTCATAATTATTTCAGAATTTGTTCGATATTAATCCGGTCTTTGAAAATCTCAAGCAGCCGACCGTAGCGGAACTGCTCCACGTTCACATCTTCAAGCTCGGGAAGCGTTCCCAAAATAGGAAGACCCGTCAGTTCATTGATCACTTTCGGGTTTGTGAGTTCCGCGAGCGAAAAATTAACAAGCGGCGCGCGGTTAAAAATAATGCCGCGGATTTGAAGCCCGCGGATCATGGCGGAATCAACCGTTAAAAGCGTGTGATTGATAGAACCAAGTCCGATGTGCGCCACAATCACCACCGGCAAATCCATTTCGCGCACTAAATTGGTGACAAAATATTTCTTCTTGATCGGAACCATCAAACCGCCGATGCCTTCGACGATGACAAAATCGTAAAGTTCCGTCAATTTTTTATACGCCGCCAAAATCGCATCCGTATCGATTTCGCGCTGCTCATAAATCTGCGCCACGTTCGGCGCAACCGGATTTCGGAAACGGTAAGGATTGGTGAGAGGTGCGTATTCATTCTCTGCCGCTTCAAACAAATAAACAGCATCCGTACTGATGAGCGTTCCGTTCTCGCCGACACAGCCTGTCGCGATTGGTTTCATTACACCGACTTTGATGCCTCGCTCTTTCAGCGCGAGCGCGAGGCCGGCGGAAATAATTGTTTTCCCGACACCGGTCCCCGTTCCCGTTATAAAAATCCCCCGACCCATAATTTAACGTTCCGTTACTTTCTGAATTGACCTATAAACTACATTCAACAATTTTTCGAGCGTTTTCATTTCGATCGCAAGCGGCGGCATCAGCACGATCACATTTCCAAGCGGCCGGATGATGACGCCATGCTTACGCGCTTCCTCAATGACCCGGATCCCGATTTTTTCCTTCCAATCGTACGGTTCTTTCGTCATCCGGTCTCGGACAAGTTCAATGCCGGCCATAAAACCAGTCTGGCGGATATCGCCGACATGCCGGAGCTTCCAAAATGATTCAAGCCTTTTAGATAAGAACTTTAACTTGGAATTGAGCTTCGTGAGCGTCTTATTTTTATCAAAAACTGCGAGATTGGCAAGTGCCGCGGCTGAAGCCAGCTGATTCGCCGTATAAGTATGGCCATGAAAGAACGTTTTGAGGGCAGCGTAATCGGCCTTAAAAGCGTTGTAAATATTTTCTGTTGCTAGAGTTACAGCAAGAGGCAAATAACCGCCCGTCAAACCTTTCGCGATGCACAAAATGTCCGGCGAAACTCTTTCATGATCCGCCGCAAACCATTTTCCGGTCCGCCCAAGACCCGTTGCCACCTCGTCAAAAATGAGCAGCACATTATACTTTTTTGTCAGCTGTCTTGCACGCGAAATGAATCCGCGGGGTTGATTGATCATTCCGGCAGCTCCCTGCATCAAAGGTTCGATGATGAGCGCTGCCGTTTCACGGGCATGCTTCTGAATAATTTTCTCCAGCCGATCTGCGCAAAATTTGGCGTACTCGGATTCGGTGCCGGAAAATGAGTCGCGATACCGGTACGGTGCCGGAACTGAAATCGTTTTAAAAGTAAGCGAGTGATAAATATCGTGGAACAATTGAATGCCGCCAACCGACACGGAGCCGAGCGTATCGCCGTGGTAAGCGTTTGTGAGCCGGATAAATTTGGTTTTCTTCTTTTCGCCAAGGTTTTGCCAATATTGAAACGCCATTTTGACCGCGATTTCGACCGATTCGGAGCCGGAATCCGAATAAAAAACGCGTGAAAGCCCTTTGGGCGCGATTTTGACTAATTTTTGCGCCAGCAAAACGGCGGGAACATTCGAAAGCCCCAAAAAAGTCGAATGTGCAATTTTTCCGAGCTGTTTTTTGACTGCGCGGTCAATTTCGGGAACCCGGTGGCCGTGCACATTGCACCAAAGCGATGAAACGCCGTCAATGTAGCGCCTGCCCTTCGTATCGCGCAGGAAACATCCCTTGCCGGACTCGATAACAAGAATGTCGTCACGCTCCCAATCGCGCATTTGCGTGAAAGGATGCCAGATATGTTTCTTATCCAGCTTTTCTAAATTATGATTCATAAGCCCAACATTATATGATAAATTCTAGCTCTATGAATTCGAAAGTTTCGGGAAATGTACAGGTAAAGATTCAAAAAAACCTGCTTGCCTGGTTTTCCAAAAATAAGCGTCCCATGCCCTGGCGCTCCCAAAAAAGCCCTTACCGAACATTCATCTCTGAGGTCATGCTTCAGCAAACTCAGATCAAGACCGTGATTCCCTATTTCGAACGCTGGATGAAAGTGTTTCCCGATATCGAATCACTCGCCGCAGCGCCGATCGATAAGGTTTTAAAACTTTGGGAGGGGCTTGGTTATTACACGCGCGCGCGAAATCTGCATAAAGCGGCGCAAATGATTTGTGAAAAACACGGCGGAAAAATTCCGAGTGATTTTGATTCTCTCTTCGCGCTTCCGGGAATCGGACGCTACACGGCAGGCGCCATCGCCAGCATCGGATTCGAAAAGCGCGTGCCGCTTGTCGATGGAAATGTGGCGCGCGTTCTTTCCCGGCTTTTTAATATCAAAAAGGATATTTTAAAACCCGAAACGCAGAAATTTTTATACGAAATTGCCGGACAGTTGGTTCCTGAAAAATCACCTGGAGATTTTAATCAAGCGCTCATGGAACTTGGTTCCTTGATTTGCATTCCGGCGATGCCCAATTGCACGGCTTGTCCGGTTTCTTCGGTTTGTTCCGCATATAAAAAAGGAAATCAGGAATCATTGCCGATCAAATCCAAGGCTCTGCAGAAAAAAGAAGTCCGGATTGCGGCTGCTTTTATCTTGAATGACGGAAAAATTTTGGTCCGGAAACGGCCGGCGAAAGGCATTTGGGGCGGGCTTTGGGAAGTGCCAAGCATCACTTCGCCGGTTAAAAATTCGTTCCGTGAATTAATCGAACGCTACATTCATAATGAATACAAAATGAAAGCCGCGCCCATAGCTTCAATCGAACCGATTACGCATCACTTAACACATTTGAAGATGACAATTTCGCCGTTTGTTTTCAAAACGAATCAAGGCCATGTTAATTCCGGAAGCCGCTGGGTTTCACGTTCCGGAATCACGAAGCTTTCTTTTCCGGTCCCTTACCAAAGTCTATTGAAAACAACCTTCGAACAATATGCTCATGCCGTTTAGCTTTAAGAAACAAATTGTGTACGGGTTTGTTCCTCTGGCGATTGCTTTGTTCGTGATCATCAAAGTTTTCTTTTTTACCGATTGTGCCGCATTCGACAAGGCAGACGACGCCAATCACACGTTTCCCAATCTTTTCATAGCCCGTTCGATCATGCGCGACGGCCAAATTCCGATGATGAACTTGTACCACAATTTCGGAACACCTATTTTAGGCGATGCAACCACTTATCCGTTTTCGCCCCACGCCCTTACCTATTATTTTTTTCCGAATCCGGTAGCCATGACAATAAATCGGGCTGCGATTGCGTTTTTGACGGTGTTTGCGCTTATTTTTTATTTGAAAAAATATATGCCGGCCGGAATTGCCGCTATTTGCGCAGTCGTCACCTTTTTTTCGCCCGGATTTTTATGGCATTTCGCACACCATTACTATCAATTGTCGCTTTTATGTTTTATAGCAATTTTGATATTTCAAGAGCGCTTCAATGACAAACCTAACGCGAAGTACCTTTTCTTGTTTTATGCGGCTATGGTGACCGCAACTTTAAGCACAAGCACCAATCTTGTTTTTTTGATGATCCCTTTTATCGTGTTGAACCAACTCTTTTTGTCCCGAGCCAGGTTTGACAAAAAAATGATTTTGACTTTGATCGTGATCGCGGCAGGATTTTTATTTTATTACGCAGATTTTATGAACTTTTTTGAACATGTAAAAGAAAGCGCGCGCGTCGGCCAAAAATATTTGGCTCCGGATTACACTTTTAAGCGGCTTTTATCGGGCCTGATCGGCCAGCAAAAACCATGGCGCCATCACATGGATTCCGCGATTTATTTTTCACTGCCGCTTGTCACCTTATCCTTAATCGGGCTTGTTTGGAGTTTTAAGAATGATTTCAAAAAGAATATTTATTTTCCTGTCCGGTTTCTGATCTTAGGAATTGGGCCTGTCATTTTTGTCTTTCTCCTTTTGCGTTTCAAAGACTTTTACTTATCCGCCCCGCTTCTTAAATCCACCGATGCCACGCGAATTTGGTGGATTTCGAGCGTTTTTTTTGCCGTTCCGGCCGGAATCGCGCTGGATAAAATTTCAAAAAATGCCTTTTCGAAAAAGTTTTTGGCGGTTTCCTTAGCTATTCTTGCGGCGGTTCTTCTCGCATCAGTTTTTTGGCTCGATTGGCATCAAATTGAGTGGAAATATAAATTTCCCGTTTTCTTTTTCTTGGCTTTTGTTATTTTGTACGCAATTTATTGTTTGGCTTCAAAAATAGATTCCGGCAAACAAGCCCGATCAAACATCGGCCTGATTTTTTGCGGGCTGCTGGGCCTGTCGCTGATTTGGTCAAAGGTAACCATAGCAGCCAATATTTTGAATCTCGAAGATTGGTCCGAATGCTGCGTCAGCAAAGACCCGGGCCCTTTTCCTATTCATCATTACTCAAACAGCTGGGAATCAAAATTTCTGCCTGAAAAATTTCTCGACGCAATGACGCCTAATTCACGCCTTGCTGCCGAAATTGTCACCGCGCATGGGCACGATTTACGGGCTGCCGAAAAATATGTTCTTGGCAGCGCGGGGCGCAGCATTTTGGTAAACAAGCGTTTCGCGGATTTTCTGATGAAAGAAAAAATGATCGAAGTTGACCTGACGCCGCTTGCTTATCATTTTGTGGGGCCCTGGGACCAGGAAAAAGTGAACCGCCTCGGAATTAAATACATTTTGACGGGGCCGCGCCGGGAATTGATGGAAAATAACTGGCGCGTTGCCGGCCAGCAATCCATTCTCTTGCTTTTTGAAAATCCGGAACCGGTTAGTATTGTTTATCTCCAAAATGGGAACGTCAGGTCCTGGCTCGATCCTGCGTCGATTCAAATAAAAGGCAACGGCCTAAAGGTGAAGCTGCCTTCCATTCAACGGGAAGAAGAGTTGGTTGCAACGTTTATTGATTTAAAAGGCTGGAAAGCGCTCGTCAACGGGAAAGAGAGGGGTATTTATGCAAAAGAAGACCGCTTGATGCGCATCAAAGTAAAACCGGGAGACCGGCATGTTTCGATGGATTATGAACCTTTTACAAATCTCCAGATTCTTTTTGGTGTGTTGGCATCACTGGCTTTATTCTGGATCGGAACCCGCTTGACGACAAAAATATGAAAAACATGGATCAATACAAATCCGCAAAATCTAACGGCGCAATCATTGATCTTTCAAACCGGGCCTTAATCGAAGTGAACGGAAAAGATGCCGTTTCATTTCTTCACCGGATGCTCACAAATGATATCAAAAACATAAAATCCGGAAGCGGCTGTTATGCTTGCCTGTTGAATGCTCAGGCTAAAATCATCGCCGACATGAATGTGTTTGTTGAAAATGAAAGAACGTGGCTTGCTATGGAATCTTCGATTACCGAGAAAGTCATTGGCGTTCTAGAAAAATTTACGGTTACCGACGATGTAACATTTACCAATCAATCTAAAGAGCTTTCGATCTTGGCGATTTTGGGCCCGAAAGCTGAAGATGCCGTTAAAACGCTTTTTAATAGTGATTACCCGAAGGAGATTTTTTCGCACGGGCCGTCAAAAGCAAAAGATTTTGACTGCCGGATTTTCTGTATCTCCCTTTTCGGATTTAAAACTTGGTGCATTGTGATTCCGAGCCAAGAAAAAAGCAAAGCACTCGAAAAAATCAAAAGCGCTGCGCAGCCGCTGGGCATCTCGCAAATTGAATCTGAAATTATTCAGATTTTACGCGTTGAATCCGGAACGCCGCGGTATGGAATTGACCTGACTGAAGACATTATCTTGCCGGAAGTGAAACTAATCGAGCCAAAAGCTGTGAGCTTTACAAAAGGCTGCTACCCGGGCCAGGAAATTGTCGCGCGAATCGACAGCCGCGGAAAATTTGCAAAACAGTTAACCGGAATTATTGTGGCCGGAGACAAAATCCCTAATTTGGGAGATAAAATTCAAAAATCGGGAAAGGAAATCGGCCGGATCACAAGCGCCGTGTTTTCGCCTGCGCTTTCAAAGCCGCTTGCGCTTGGTTTCGTTGCAAGTGATTATCTTCAGGTTGGAACCGAAATTGAAATCGGTGAGCCGCTAATTTCAGCCAGCATCATAAAACTTCCTCTAAATTAATTCATATATCTTCACGCCGCGCTGCCTCCCCTCCGGCACACAGATCTTGGCAATGAGCAGGCACAGGATGAGGAGCCAGAAGACGGCATGGAGGTTAAAGAAGAGATGAAGGAAAGAGATCCAGTTGGATTCGAAGTAGAAACGTATGTTGTTTTGCCCGGGTTCTAGGGGGGCGGCTTTATAGGCAAGATCGGCTTTATAGACTGTTTTTGTTTTACCGTTGACTATTACCTTCCAAAAAGGATGCCAGACATCGCTGTAGAATATCCAGGCGGGTTGATTGCCCGGGATATTGACTGAGACTTGGATTTGATTGGAATCAAAATGAGTGACTTCATAGTCGAGATTCAGGCGCTCATTGGAATCAAGCGGCCGGTTAAAGGGTTTAGGATCATGGCCCGGCTGATTCAAGAAAAGAAGATCTCCCTTAAATTGAGGGTCTGTCATTAATCCGGCAACCTCATCCGGAGAACCCAGGATATGGGCATCCGAGAAGAACTGGATTTTGTCTTCGGTGAGGGAGCTGATTTTTTGCAAAGAAGAACTTCTTGGAAATACCAAAGCGCGGTTGATGCGAAACGTAGGTATTGGCACCGATTGACGATCATATATAGAAACCCCGGCATAGGCCCTTAAATACTGGTCGAGAGGTAGCATCCATTGATGGGTCTGTAAATAGCTATCGAAGTCATCTTTGAAAAGAAATGCATAAATCGTCCAATAATTCCCTCCGCGAATCACGAACTGAAGCAAATCGCCCAAAATAGGTTCTCGACCCGAATATCCTTGGTCTCTTTTACTAACAAACGGGATCTTTGAAAATTTTAGAATTTCATACTGTTGCTCATTGAGTAAAAAACTTTTCTTTTCAAACTCGGTCCATTTATATGCAAATATATCAACGCTATGGAGCATTAATAAAAGTACAACAGTAACTCCATGCCACTTCTTTCTGTCAAATAAAAGAAAAAATGAAAATAAAGTTCCGATTATCAATATTAAAAAACCGTTGCTATTTTCACCATAGCCCAAAATAAAATATCCTAATGATGCGATAAAGCAAACCGACGCTATAAAAACATGTGCCCTCCCTGTTTCCGTCTTGTGAACCAAGAGCCACTCGAAGCCAAAACCCGCTAAAAAGCACATGGATAGCCTGAAAAAACTCATCGTCAATTCAATGTGGCGGAAATATTTCATCATGGGCCAGACATAATAAAAAAACATGCTGACAAAAGCTCCCTGAGAAAAGAGCATGATAAAAATGGCCAATAAAACAAATACGATTTTATTTCTACTTCTGTTTGCAATAGCGCCCGCTATCGCAAAATAAACTGCCGCCACTCCTGCATATAGCGAGTAATCAATTGACGGAAGCGCACCAAACAGAAGCTCATCGGGACTGAGCCTGGCCAAAAGTGGGCTTGCATCCAAAAAATCACCGAGGCTGACAGTGCCGTCTCGATTCCTGTTAAAACCGTAATGCATTACCTCATCCGTTCCGAATGAAAGAATGCTGTAACAGAGCACGAATAGTGCAATCACCCACAAAGCCGGAATCAGCAACGAAAAATTAAATTTTATTTGTTTGGCTTGAGCCAGTACGTTTCTGAAATTTAAAGCTGTATAAAATAAAAAGTACATGAAAATAAAAACACTGGTAAACGGAATCGAATACGCCAAATTGCCGAGCGTTTGAAAGGCCATTAAGCCAAATCCTAGGAAAAAATACCGCCATTTGGCAGATTCAAGAAACAGATGAAAAAAATAAATCATAAGCGGAACCGTATAAAGAAACCGAAAATTAAACCACGGTTGGGTTACCCAAACGGAGGAGCCGACGACCGAGATGCAAACAAAAAAAACGGTCGATAAAGATGAAAAAAATCTTTTGGCAAGCAGCCAAGTACCAACAACCAGCAGAAGCTCATCGACAAACATGCCCGCATAAAATACGGGCAAGAAATTGATTTTGCTCAAAAACGGCGCAGCCGCCATAAGCACGTTCTGTAGAAACCCGCATTGCAGCGCATAAAATCCGTTTGCAATCAATCCGTGCGTGAGAAACGGGATCCATTGCGGAATGGCTCCATACATCACGGCATGATTTAAATAATAATATTGGAGACTAAAAAAATGGAATGTGTCGTGTGAATTTGGGAGCCTTTTTTGCAGAATTAACGTCAAAAAAAAAGCGGCTTGAATTGAAACTAGCAGAAAAAATAAACGGAATTCTAGATTAAAAAATTTTTTTATCTTTTCCAAGCTAACCTCTAATAAAGGAAGGCTTAAGAATTCGGTGAAAGTCTCTCTTGGACGATGAGCTTTACAATATCGAGCCCATTCAAAATAGGGACCATTTTTCGGATTCCGCCGATTCGCTTTGGTTCTTTACCCGGAATTTCAGAAACTTTGAGTTTATGCTTAGCGCACCGGATGGAAAGCATGGGTTCAAGGCCTGCGCGCGGCACATTGGTCGGAAACGATTTAACAACGCTCGTCTTAAAAGCCCGGAACATCACGAGCGTATCGGTATAATGCCCTCCAAAAACCAGATTGATGATCGCGGTAAACATCCAATTCCCAAATGCGGTAACGGGGTCGTCATCTTCACTACCAGCTCCTTTTAAATAGCGAGAAACGATCACCATGTCGTATCCTTCTTTCATGGCCCGTATCAAATCCGGAATTATTTCAGGAACTGAGTTGCCGTCAGGGCTGAACGCAATGACAACATCGTTTGAAATTTGATCCAAAGCTTCTTTATAGGCCAATGTGATTCCTTTTGATTTTTGATGTATCAGCCGATAGCCGTGCTCCTTCGCATATTCAATGGTTCCGTCCGTAGAGCCGCCGTCGATTACTAAAATTTCATCAACCCACTTAGGGTCAATTCTTGGCATGATGATTTTCATGCCTTCAATTTCGTTCAGAGTAGGAACTAATAAAGTTGTCTTCATATTTGTCTAGAAAATTGTTTGAATATTTGCTCTGATGTCTTCTTAAATGCCGGATATATCAATGAAGCTTTACGATTATCGACGTTTCCGACCTGATAACTATAATTTCCAAACTCTACTTTTTTCTTTAATAATTTCGCAGCATCAGACACCAAAATATTTCCCGATGACACGGTGTTATAAACTCCCTTCAGACTTTCTTTGACTGAAAGACGCAAAAATCCGAGAACATCTTCATAAAGTACGCAATTTAAATCCGAATCAGGCGACAATGTCAGCCGGCAATTTTCTTCTTTTAATATGCGAATTAAACTGCTCGGTCTCGAATATTTACCAAGGAGTGACGAAGAGCGCAATATTAAATAATTTTTACACCCGATTTGAACGGCTGATTCACATTCAAATTTGCTTTTGGCGTATACGCCTTCGACTTGGTTCTCTTGAATAACTTCATTTTCGTTGTGCAGTTCCGAATTTCTTGGATAAACATCTACACTGGAAATAAAAATAAACTTTTGATGAGGGATTTGGGTCAGTTTTTTTGTGAACACGAGATTTTCTTTACGAAGATTGCTTGCTAATGCAGGGTCGGCGTTCTGAAACGAGTTAAAGGCACAATGAATAATCGTTTGAGCGCCTGATTTTATTATTTGATTAAATTCTTCACCAATCGTTTCTCGAGAAATACCTCGCCCTTTGAGTTCTTCGTGCAAATATCGGCCCAAGCCGCTTCGAATCCCGGTAATTAAAAAATTTTGGGAAATACAGCGCCGCCTTTCTAGGTTGACATCAATCTATCTTGAGTAAAAACATTATACCGTTTATCAAGTAACTGCCTATTGGCTCGATACCAATCCATGAGTTCATGAATCCCTTGCTCAATCGATATTTCGGGTTCAAAACCGATAGACTTGGCGCGCGCAACATCCATCAGGCGCTTTTTATCGCCCAACGGCTTTGACGTATCCCACATAATTTCGGGTTTTTTCTTTAAATGGCTCACGATAACTTCGACAATTTGTTTAATGGTAACACCCACGCCACTTCCCAAATTGACGGGCTTTCCGGGCATTTTTTCCATCACAATCAGCATGCCGCGGGCAACGTCTTTGGCGTGAATAAAATCTCGGATCGGCGAACCATCGCCCCAAACCGTAAGCGGATTTTCACCATCTACGGCCCGTTTAATTAATGACGCTATGACAGTTGAATTGTTGGGGTCAAAATTATCATAAGGGCCGTACACGTTGGCCGGCCTGACAATCTGAACACCGTTCCAGCCGTGCTCAATTTTATAGGCTTCGGCCTGAAGTTCCCCGATGCGCTTGGCCCATCCCGCAAACTTGTCATTCTCGGAAGGAAATGCTTTCCATACATCGTCTTCATAGAATACTTCAGCCGGAGCGTAAACTCCGATAGTGCTGGTATACAAATAGCGCTCGACTTTGCACTGACGCGCCGCTTCCATCATGTTGGTATTGAATGAAATAATAGGGACAAAGAAACTAGCGGGCCTTTTGGCCGCCATTAATGGGGAGCCCTTGATTCCTGCCAAATGAAAAACATAATCCATGCCTTCGCAGGCCGCCAGGCAGGCACTAAATTCCGTTAAATTTGCACGGCGGAATTCTGCTTTGGCATGTACGCGCGACGGATCATCCAGAGACGCAACCCTGACTTTGGCGCCCTTTTCAATGAGAAAATCGACCAAAAACCGGCCGATCATCCCGCTGCCGCCGGTCACTAGTACTTTTTTGTTTTGAAACATAGGGTTTTTGAATTGGTTTCGATTGAACAATAATCCTAATTCAAAATCTTAAATGTCAGCTTATCATATCTCTTTAAGCATCAAAGCGAAAATTTTTAACCTGCCCCACCTCCCCTCCGGCACACAGATCTTGGCAATGAGCAGGCACAGGATGAGGAGCCAGAAGACGGCATGGAGGTTAAAGAAGAGATGAAGGAAAGAGATCCAGTTGGATTCGAAGTAGAAACGTATGTTGTTTTGCCCGGGTTCTAGGGGGGCGGCTTTATAGGCAAGATCGGCTTTATAGACTGTTTTTGTTTTACCGTTGACTATTACCTTCCAAAAAGGATGCCAGACATCGCTGTAGAATATCCAGGCGGGTTGATTGCCCGGGATATTGACTGAGACTTGGATTTGATTGGAATCAAAATGAGTGACTTCATAGTCGAGATTCAGGCGCTCATTGGAATCAAGCGGCCGGTTAAAGGGTTTAGGATCATGGCCCGGCTGATTCAAGAAAAGAAGATCTCCCTTAAATTGAGGGTCTGTCATTAATCCGGCAACCTCATCCGGAGAACCCAGGATATGGGCATCCGAGAAGAACTGGATTTTGTCTTCGGTGAGGGAGCTGATTTTTTGGAGCGAGGGTTTATTAGGCAGAATGAGTTTGTGCTCCCTTTGATTAAATCCGTCAGCAGGCACAGCTTCTGTATCATGAATAGACTGGCCATGGTAAGCCTTTATCAAATGATCGAGCGGCTTCAGCCACTGATCGGTTTGCCGCTCGCTGTTAAAGCTATCTTGAAAAAGAAATGTAAAAAGTGTCCAATACCTGGCATTGCTTCCCTCAAAAAATTTGCTAGGCTCATCTCCAAAAATAACCTCTCTTTCCGTATAACTACTTTCCCGGCTTTCAAAAAAGGGAATCTTGGTAAATTGCAGCGTCTGGTACTGTTTTGGGCTCAATTTTGTGCTGCCGTCATAAAATAACTGCCACTTGTAAAAAAAAAGATCCAAACTATGAACCATTAATACAAACCACAGAATTGCAGCAAACTTTTTTTTAAGACTTATCAGCAAAACTGCGGAAAAAGCCAATCCCGCCGCTAAAATCAAAAGGCCTCTTGCTTCATACTTCCTGTACAAAAAATCAACAAAAGCGGGGTCTAATTTAAAAAAGGAAAATATTTTTCCGGACAAATCAGGATTGGCCATGACGGCAGAAAAACCTGCGGAAATAATTAAAGCTAGTGCAGCGAAAAGGATTTTTATTCTTCCGGAAGGTTCTTGAGATATAAAAAACGCCTCAAAGCCAAACCCTGCTAAAAAGCAAAGAAACAACTTACAAAAACTCATCGTCAATTCAATGTGGCGGAAATATTTCATCATGGGCCAGACATGGTAGAAGAAAATACTCACAAAAGTGCCGTAGGCGAAAAATAAAATGAAAGCACAAAACAAGATCAAAGCGGATTTCCGGCTATCCCACTTAGTAACCAGCGCCCACATAACCATAAAAGCCGAGATAAAACCTGTATACATGGTGTAATCATTAAAAGGCAAAATGCCCAGCATGAACTCAAAAAAGCTAAACCTTCCCATTTCAGGCCTCGTATGCATAAAACTTTCTAATGCAACACTGCCGTCGCGGGCCCGCAAGTGGCCGTAATACAAAACTTGATCGGTGCCGAAAGCCAAGATTGCATAAACCGCCGTAAAAGACACGGCTATCCAAAAAGCCGGAATCCATAACGAGTGATTGAACCGGATTTGGCTGAATTGTTTGAGAACAGTTTCCTGATTTAGAAAAAAATGCAACAGAAAGTATACAAAAAGAGCGGCGGTCGTAAACGGAATGAGATAGGACAAATTGCCTAGCGTTTGAATGGCAATTAGATTCATGCCAAGAACAAAATACCGCCAGCGGCCCGTATCTAAGAATGTGTGAAAAAAGAAAAGAATAAGCGGAATTGCATAATAGAACCGGAAATTAAACCACGGCTGGTAGGCCCAAATTGCTGACCCGATGACAGAAATGCAGACAAAAAAAACCGTGTAAACTGACTTAAAATAACGTTTTGCCAAAAGCCACGAACCGGCCAGAAGAAACAATTCGTCTATAAACATGCTGGCGTAAAAAATATTGAGAAAATTAAACGGCTTAAAGACGGGCGCAATCAGCATGAATACATTTTGCAGGAGTCCAGATTGTAAAGCGTAAAACTGGCTGGCGATCAGTCCGTGTGTCAGAAACGGGATCCATTGCGGAATGGCTCCATACATCACGGCATGATTTAAATAATAATATTGGAGACTAAAAAAATGGAATGTGTCGTGCTCACTGAACATCCTTTGCGTTATGATCCAATACGCAAAGAAAATAAACTGGGCAAGAACAATTAGAAGAAACCAAAAACAATGGGATGCATTCGCGGCTTTTGCTTTAAGCACGATTTTTTATCTTGCTAAAGGCGCAACAGGGTGGCCGGAACCGGGCTTCCATAATTCCGGATGGCTTTTCCACCATTCAATCGTAATTTTAAGGCCCTCTTCAAAACTCACTTCGGGCTTCCAGTTGAATGCAGAACGGGCTTTGTCTGAATTTCCGCAAAGCCTGTCAATTTCGTGCGGCCTAGGATCCATATTCCAGGTGGCTTTTAAATTACTTCCCAATAGCTTTGCAATTAGATCATACAAATCTTTCATGACAACTTCTTTCCCGGAACTCAAATGATAAACTTCGCCCGGCTTTCCCTTTTCAAGCGCAAGTAAATAACCTCTAACCGTGTCTTTGATAAAGCAGTAGTCGCGTGTCGGGTGAGAATTGCCAAGCTTGGGCGCTTCTCCTCTAAGCAAATGGGCAATTACTCTCGGAATAAACAACTGTTCCCGTTGGCCGGGGCCATACATCGCAAACGCCCGGGTAAAAGTAATGGGAAAACCTTCATCAACCAGTGTTTTTAAACAAATCTCTGCGGCATATTTTGATGCTGCATAAACGTCTCTTGGGCGAGGAACCAGGGTTTCTTTGATCGGAAGCTCGTCGGCTGAACTAAATCCGTAAATATGACAGGTGCTTACGTGAAGCATTTTTTTAATACCCGATTTCATCGCAGCATAAGCAACGTTGTAGGCACCGATGGTATTCACTTGAAGACAGGCTTGCGGAGACTGACGGGCTTCGATAACGGGAACAATGGCGGCGGCATTAAATACGTAGTCGACGCCCTCCATTGAGGTGAAAAGGCTTGTAATATCCGTAACGTCACCCGAATAGATCGTGATTTTATCGCGGATATCGGCAAGGTTTGCGATCATGCCACCGTTCTTCACAAACGCTTTTACCTGAGCACCTTGTGCCACAAGCTCATGACACAGGTGAGACCCCGTAAAACCATGCGCGCCCGTTACTAAAACTTTTGCATTGCTCCAAAAATTAGGCATAACTTTCCTTGATTTGAAAACTCTATTTATAAGCAGTGATCATATCATAGATATATTTAATTGCGAACTCACTTTTCAAACAGCATGACTCCGCCGGAATTCTCTTTAAGTTGCCACTTGTCGCTTGCAATAATTTCAGACAAACGTTTCTGAAACTCCGGTTTTGAAAACGGGTAGGTTTCGGCCTTTGCAAATAAAAGTAAGTATTTATCTCCTGCGGAACATTCCGGAAAAATGGAAAATGAGCCGTCAGGAACTAAATGCGGGAAAAGGGATGACTGGACACAAATCGGCCTTTTTTTCATGAACCCGTCTTGGCGCATTTTAAGCTCTCCCGACTCCGGCATTGGGATGAAGAAAGTGAATCGGAAAAGACCGACAACACATAAAATGGAAATCAGAATGGGAGTCAGATTTTTCGGTATTTTCATCTTCTCCAGATTTCTCACAGCCTCAATCACAGCAATGAATCCAAACGCCGCCGGAATCAGACCGTAATGCACGCTCAGGCCTCGGATCAGCTCAAACTGGGCAGATGTATATAAAAAAATCGGCGGAAGTAGAAATAGAAGGCTTGCGGGGCTTAAAAAGGGCAAGAAAATGAACTTGGTGAAAAAAGTAAAGATTGTTTTGTAAGAAATTGAAGAAAGAAAAGCCGCCGGATTTAAAACCAAATTTCTAACAATATCAAAAGGCCCGGAACCCAAATGAGACCACGAGTTAACGTATGTGTAACCCGAAGTTATCCCTGAAATTTTCTGCATGTGCGGCAGTATCCAGAAATAAGCCGCTCCGAAATAAACCACGCTGATTAAAATCACAGCAAGGCCGGTCGGTTTTCCTTCTTTTTGGATAAAAAAATAAATTCCAGCCGGGATTAAATAGAGCGCGTAATCTTCTTTCAAAATTAAAATGCAGACAAACGACAGAAAGAACGGGAAAAATTTTTTCTGATAGAAAGAAAAAAACAGTATAAACAAAAACAGCGGCGCAAAAAAATCCGGATGAAATTCATGCAGAAAAGCGCCCCAAATGTAACGGTTGCTCGCAAAAGCGGTGAAAATTAAAAAGGCCGCGAGCTCATTCTTCAAGCGCTCTTTTGCAAGTTTGAAAATGAAGAATGCACTAAATGCAAACGCAACGGCTGATAAAAAATACAAAGTTTCAGGGCCCGAGTAAATCCAATAAAACGGGATGAGAAAATACAAAAAGAAAATCAAATGGTCTGCCAGATAAAACTGGCCTCGTACCGAATCAAGCAGCCAATTTCCGTGCAACGAATTCCAGAGCGCGCTGTGAAAAAGCCCCACATCATGGGAATGCGTATTGAAGCTCATATGCTGAGTCCACTTTTCTAAGAACATCAGCACAAAAAGAAATAAAACAGCGCCCGGGATATATTTGGAGAAAGAAACATTCTGTGAGACGAGCAAAAATATGCAGAAAAGTGCGATTGTGATTCTGAAAATTAAGAAAGTAGCGCTGCTTAACCGGAATGAAGATTCCGAAGCGGATACGAAGTCGCGTGAAAGGCAGAAAAAAAGCAGTAAAACGGCAACCAACAAACCAAAACCGGCTGCTAATTTAAATCGATCGGTCACCGGGCGGCTTGTGCGGTTGCAATATCACGAACGCCTTCCGTAAGTGCCGTGCTCAAATAGCGCTCGCCGAAACTTGGAATGATGACGACAATCAACTTGCCTTTATTTTCGGGCCGTTTCCCGACCTGAACTGCGGCAGAAACAGCAGCGCCCGAAGAAATTCCGACGAGAAGGCCTTCTTCTTTTGCAAGCCGGCGTGCCCATTCAAGCGACTCTTCATTTGATACTTGGATAATTTCATCAATAATTTTCGTATTGAGAATATCCGGAATAAACCCGGCGCCAATTCCCTGAATTTTATGCGGGCCCGGCTTTCCGCCTGAAAGCACCGGCGAATCTTTCGGTTCAACTGCGATGGCTTTAAAGCTCGATTTTTTAGTTTTGATGACTTCAGAAACGCCTGTAATAGTTCCGCCGGTTCCGACACCTGAAATTAAAATATCGACTTTACCGTCCGTATCGCGCCAGATTTCTTCCGCGGTGGATTTCCGGTGGATTTCAACATTGGCGGGATTTTTAAATTGCTGCGGCATAAATGAACCGGGTGTTGATGCAACCAACTCTTCGGCCTTTTTAATCGCGCCGCGCATGCCTTCTTCGCCTTTTGTCAGTACAACTTCCGCACCGAGAAGCGTCAAAAGCATTCTGCGTTCAATGCTCATGGTTTCGGGCATTGTCAGAATCAATTTATAACCCTTTGCGGCACAAACAAACGCAAGCGCAATTCCCGTATTACCGCTCGTAGGTTCAATCACGGTCGCGCCGGGCTTTAAAACACCCTTTTTTTCCGCATCTTCAATCATATTAACGCCGATCCGGTCTTTGACGCTCGCCATCGGGTTGAAAAACTCCAATTTGGCAACAATTTCCGCGCTGCAGCCTTTTGTAACCCGGTTTAGGCGCACAAGCGGTGTATTGCCGATGGTTTTGGTGATATCTGAATAAATTTTCATGAAAACCTCGCGGTTAACTGATTAAAATGAGGATTGATCAAAACAGGCTCAAATTTTATCCTCGAAAGATGAAAGCGTCTAGGACAAATTTATTTTGAGATTAACCGCTTCAATTTTTTGAGATGTTCCTGCATGAGCGGCTTTTTGCGCGGATCGCGCAAGATATATGCAGGATGATAAAGAACCATCAATTGAATACCCGGAAAATCCTGATGCGTAAAGGCGTTTCCGACCTCAGAGCTCATCGCCGCTTTGGCTTTCTCAGGAATCAAGTGCTTCAGAGCAGTTGCGCCCAAAAGCACGATGATTTTCGGATTCACAAGCTGAATTTGTTTGAGCAGAAACGGCTTGCATTGATCCACTTCGTCTTGCTTCGGCGCCCGGTTTTCCGGCGGACGGCATTTGACAATGTTTGCGATTAGTGTGTCTTGATTGGTATCAATGCCAACTTCAAGCATCAATTGATCCATGAGCCTGCCCGCTCGGCCGACAAATGCCTTCCCCTGCAAATCCTCATTTTCACCGGGCGCTTCGCCGATCAGCATGATTTTTGTATCGGAATTGCCGCGGTCGACAACAATATTCTTGCGGCCACCACACAACTGGCATTTCGTGCATTTAGAATCGATTAGGAGCTTTTTAAATTCGGGGTAGGATTCTGCGTCTAGAATTTGATTCTGTGTCCGGTTAAATAGATCAAACTGCATGTTAATCGCCTATGATCTTGCCGCCTCCGCCGCCGAATTCGATGCCGCGCATATTCATCGAAAGCTCCTGCGGCTTGTCGGATGCGCGGAACATTTCAAGTTCGGAAATGAGGCCCTGCTCTTTCAATTGAATGAGCGATTGATTCATGGTCTGCATGCCTTCGGATGCGCCGTTTTGCATGACTTGCTGTAATTTATCAAAGCGTTGTTGTCTGACAAGATCCGCCACGATGTTGTTGTTGGCTAAAATTTCGAACGCCGGTGCGTAGCCTTTCCCGGTTTTAAGCGGTACCAGGCGCTGGCAGGAAATAATATTCAGATTGTAGGAAATTTCCGTCAAGATCCGGATGCGGGCCTCAGGCGGGAAAAAACTCACCAAACGTTCAAACGTATGCATGGCACTTCGCGCATGAACTGTCGTAATCACAAGCCGGCCGATTTCGGCGGCTGCAAGCGCGCTCAAGAATGTTTCGGAATCCCGCATTTCACCGATAAAAATAACGTCCGGCGCCTGCCTGACAGCATATCGGAGCGCGTTCACAAAATTGGGCGTGTCTTGACCAATTTCGCGCTGGTTCATCAGGGATTTTTTATCCTGATGAATAAATTCAAGCGGATCTTCGATCGTCACGATGTGTTTTTCGACATTTTGATTAATGATGTCGATCAAACAATTTGCCGTAGTGCTTTTCCCGGATGATACGGCGCCTGAAATAATCACTAATCCGCGGTCTGAAAGTGCCGACTTTTTGAGAATTTTCGGAAGTTTCAATTCTTCAAAGCTCGGAATCTGCGTCCAGGCAATCCGGATTACGCATGATAACTCGCCCTGCTGATAAAATAAATTGGCACGCAAACGGCCGTGGCCTTCGATGCGGAACGATAAATCAACGCTTCTTTCGCGCTCAAGAAGCTCCTGATGATGCGGCTTCATCAAATGCTGTGCGATTTTGTTCATTTGATCTATAGAAATCGCCGCATCGTTCGGATAGGGGAACTTTTTGAGCTCATGCGCCGCGCGGTAATACGGCGGTGCGCTTGATTTTAAATAAAGGTCGCTTCCTTTTTCATGGAGCATAAAATCCAGAAGTGATTTTAATGTTGAATTAGGATCCATGATTATTTGGTACCCAAAATTTTATCCAATTCGCCGCGTTGATCGAGTTCGGAAATATCCTGGAAGCCGCCTAGAGGTTTTTCATTTACAAAAATTTGCGGGACAGTCTGCTGGCCGGATTTTGCGGCAATTTCGTTTCGTAATTTCTCATTACCTTCGATACTAATCTCCTGAAACTGAACTTTTTTTTCGGCAAGCAGCCGCTTCGCTGCTTCGCAATAAGGGCAATGTTTTTTCGTATAAACAACTACTTTCGGTGCTGTCATTTTATAAAGCCCACCTTTTTGAACGTTCCACTGCTATTTTCCATTGTGAATAAAGATGATTTCGTGTTCCGGAATTCATCTTCGGATGAAACACGCGGTCAACCGACCTCTTCCGGATAAATTCGTTTCTATTTTTCCAGAAATGAACCGCTATTCCCGCAAGCCCGGCTGCTCCGAGCGCTGTTGTTTCCAACACCGAAGGTCGTTCAACTTGACAGTTCAAAATATCGCTTTGAAACTGCATTAAAAAATTACTCGCCGCAGCGCCGCCGTCAACTTGCAGTTTTTTGATCGATTTCTTCAAATCACGCTCCATTGCGATAATAACGTCTTTCGTTTGATAAGCAATCGATTCAAGCGCCGCGCGCGCAATATGCTCCCGCCGCGTGCCGCGCGTAATACCAATGATAACACCTCTTGCCGAAGAATCCCAATAGGGCGCACCCAGCCCGACCAATGCGGGCACAAAATAAATGCCGTCGTTTTCTTTGAGTGCCTCAGCCATTTTATCGGCGTCACTTGCCTTCTTAATGATTTGAAGCCCGTCACGCAGCCATTGAAGCGCCGCGCCGCCGATAAAAATACTGCCTTCGAGTGCGTAGTCGACTTCTTTTCCGATTTTCCATGCAATGGTATTGAGAAGATTTTTCGAAACCGGAATTTTTTTCTTCGTGTTGACTTGAAGAAAAAGCCCCGTTCCGTAAGTATTTTTGACGATACCGGGCATAAAACAGCCTTGCGCGAACATTGCCGCCTGCTGGTCGCCGGCAACACCCGTAATCGGGATTTCACGGCCGAGCACGCGGCTTGATGTTTTTCCGATTAAACCGCTCGAATCAGCCAATTTCGGAAGCATTTTGACCGGAACACCGAATATGGCGCAAAGCTTTTTGTCCCATTTCAGCGTTTTAATATTGAGAAGCATGGTCCGCGAAGCATTTGAATAATCCGTCGCGTGCACTTTTCCGCCGGTCAATTTCCAAATGATCCACGAATCAACGGTTCCAAACAAAAGTTCGCCGCGTTTGGCGCGCGCTTTTGCGCTTTTGACATGATCCAAAATCCATTTCACTTTTGATGCGGAAAAATACGGATCGATCGTGAGGCCGCTTCGTGATTTAATCAATTTCGAAAGCCCGCGCTTTCTGAGCGCATCGCACTCGGACTGCGTTCTGCGGCATTGCCAGACAATCGCATTCATGACGGGTTTGCCGGTTTTTTTATTCCAAACGACCGCGGTTTCGCGCTGATTGGTGATTCCAATCGCAGCAATTTGAGAGGAATTAATGCGGGATAACACCTGCTTCATAACGCCCAGCGTTGAACGCCAAATTTCTTCGGGATCATGCTCAACCCAGCCCGGCTTTGGAAAATATTGGGTAAATTCGCGGTAGGCTTTGTGAACGACTCTTTGATTTTTATCAAAAAGAATCGCCCGGTTGCCGGTCGTTCCCAAATCAAGTGCGAGGATATATTTTTCCATGACTTTGCTCAAGCTTGCGTTATAATAGCACCCATGTCAGCCAAAATCTTGAAATTATCCGCTGCTTTTGTGTTTATCGCGCTGCTTATTGCTTCACCGGTCCTAGCCGCCGAAGAAACTGATTACCGCCCATCCGAATGGAAAAAAGAAAAGCTCTATATTGACCGCGTGTTCGGAAAACTTAACTTCGGCGTCTGGAATTTTTTTCTCGGATGGACCGAGCTTGCAACCGAGCCGTACGAATCATTCATGACCGATGAAAACATTTTACTCGGAATCGGAAAAGGCATATTGTTCGGTTTCGCCGATACGGCCGGCGGATTCTTAAACGCCGTTACTTTCCCCGTCACCGTTCTTTCGATTCCGCTTCCCGAGGGCGGCATCGAACATCACGAATTTTAAACTGCTCTTGTCCTGTCTTTCAATTTCAACTGTTCTAAAACTGTTTTGACCGATTTCGACCGATTCAAACAATAAAAATGAAGGCCCGGCACCCCGGCCCTGATCAGCCCCTCGCATTGCCGGCTTGCCAATTCGATTCCGTATTTCGCGCACGATTCCGCATCATTTTCATATTTATGAAGCTCGCGGTCCACATCCGGCGGAATTTTGGATTTACACAGCGCCGTAAAACGGCGGACCTGCTGAGCGGAAAGAATCGGCAAAATTCCCGGAATCACGGGGACATTAATGCCCGCCTTACGGACATATTCCAAATATTCAAAGAAATAATGATTATCAAAGAAAAGTTGGGTAATTATAACGTCGGCTCCGGCATCTACTTTTTGTTTTAAATGTTGAATGTCAGAATCGCGATTTAGAGAATCCGGATGCATTTCCGGGAATCCGGCGACTGCAATGGAAAAACAATTTTCCTTTTTAGCTTCCTTCACAAGCTCTATGGCATAACGAAAACCGTCCGGATGCGGCTTAAATTCTTTCGTATCTTTCGGCGGATCGCCGCGAAGCGCAATAATGTTGTAGATTCCCTTCTCTTTCAGGAATTTAAGCACCGACTGGATTTCAGTCTTGGATTGGCCTACCACTGTCAAATGACACATGGTTTCGACGCCGACTTCGTTTTTAAGTCTGTCAACCAATCCGAGCGTCAGGTCGCGTGTCGAGCCTGAAGCGCCGTAGGTCATGGAAAAAAATGCAGGGTCAAACTGTCTCAAATCTTGAACAGCCTGAAACATGTCTTTGGATGCTTCTTCTGTTCTGGGAGGAAAAAGCTCGATGGAAACATCGATTCTTTTGGATCTGTAGAGTTCACTGAGGCGCATGATTTAAGGGGTAGTATACCTATTTTTCTGAAAATTCTGGAGAAGAAAATTTCCGCCGGAGCCGATATTAGTAGCATCAAAGCCAGGAGGCCAATGTGTTACAAAAAATTACTATTTTAACGGTAAGCTTGATGCTGTTAAGCGCTCCTTTGTTCGCGGAAGAGCTCGGAAGATATGAAGCCAGCCATTGGACCGAAAGAGAAACCCGTGCAGAACGTATTATCGGAAAACTCGGCTTCGGCGCGAAAAATGCTCTGCTCGGCTGGTCGGAATTGATTTACCATCCTTACACCGCCGGAATGAACGGCAAAAACATCATTGAAGGTGCCGTGGTTGGATTGTGGTACGGACTTGCGGATACGGCCGGCGGCTTCATTCATTTGGCGACTTTCCCGTTTTCGTCGCTCGACGTCAAACTCCCGGAAGGCGGAACACACATGTTCCAAGAGCCACCGATCTCGTAATTGATTACGCTGAACGCGAAAGTTTCGCTATAAAAAAACCTTCCATTTGTTGATTGGGTAAAATCCGGACCGCCTTCTTAACCGCAGGATTAAAACTCTCCTTTTCCCATGACGTAATTCCGGACATCTGATTAGGAAGTTGAACCGAAACCGGTTCTACTTTGACCGCATCGCCGAATTTCTGGAGTGCCCAATTGAGAACGCCTTCGTTTTCTTCCGGTGCATATGTGCAAGTTGAATAAACAAGCGTGCCGCCGGGCTTCAACGCATGAAGCGCCGAAAACAAGAGCTTCTTTTGCTTCTTTGCCATTTCATAAACTTTTGACGGTTTCCAGTAACCAAACGAAGAAGGTTCGGACGCCTCAAAACGGCCTTCAGCGCTACAAGGCGCATCCAATAAAATTTTATCGAAAGTTTCCGGAAATTTTTTGCCGAATGTTTCACCGTAATGAAGCGAGAGTTCAATATTGGGGGCGCCTTGTAATTCAACATTGCTTTTTAATCTAAAGAAGCGCGGTTTGTTGTTGTCATTCGCCAGAATTTTTCCTTCCCCGTTCATCAGGCAAGCCATTTGTGTTGTTTTACTACCGGGCGCAGCCGTCAAGTCCAGTACATAATCGCCGGATGCAGGCAGAAGCACGAGCGGCGGAATCATGCTTGGCAGGCTTTGGACATAGATTTCGCCTTTTTTGTAAAAATCGGTTGCCTGCAAATCCCGGAGCGTGCCTTTTCTGATGAGAAACGCATCCGGATACCAAGATATGCGGTGAATCTGAAATCCCGAACCGGACAATTTCTCTTCGATTTCCGCCGATTTGGCTTTTAGCGTATTAACACGGAAGGTCGTCGGTTTTTCCTGAGCGAATGTATTGACAAGCTCATCCCATTTCGAAAACGGGAAAATGCGCTTTAATCTTTCAAGGAAAACAGGCGGAAGGTTTTTAATTTCGGAACGCATAAAAGAAGTAGGGGCACGATAACCCGTGCCCCTACGTAGATTTTAGAAATTAATTCGCGGCTGGTGCGGCCGGAGCTTCTGCTGCAGCGGCAGGCGCTGTTTTCACGAAGAGAGATTTTACTTCATTATCACCGCTGATGAGTGCAAGCACTTGATCACCGACGGTTAACTTTGTCGCGTCTATGGTCTGTGCGCCCTTGCGGATCGAAGCTTCTGCGCCCAATGTCAAACTTACTGCGGTTCCGCGCTGATCAAGCTTGAGAGAATTGCCGGACACTTCTGTGATCGTTCCCGAAACCATCTTAATTGCCGGAACTGCGGGAGCGGCCGCGGCGGGAGCTTCTGCTGCTGCCGGCGCTGCTTCATCGGCAGCAAAACCTGTAGGAATAATGCCAACAACCAACAATGCCAATACCAACCAAACTAATGAATTTCTTTTCATTGAACTTCTCCTTTTCACGAATGTGATGTGCGGGTGAGCCCGCCTATTTGAGAAACCCAATTATTGTAACGCTAATTCCGCCTTTGTCCAGTGGCTCACGGCAAGTTTGTTTTGACAGATTTTGACTGAATTTACAGATAAAAAAGAGGGGTTTTATTCGAGCTGATCTTCCAACTTCACAACTAGGTCGCCGATTTGATCGAGCAAATAACCGGGCAATAAATTGCCGTTTTTGAGCTCTTTTTCGGCGTTCATGAGTGTTGAAATCAACCGTTTGATCGTTGAATTTCTCCGTTCTTGTTTGATTTCTTTCGGGCTTCGGTCGTCGCGCTCGGAAAGCAGCTTTTTCATCTGTGCCCGGATTTCTTTCGGCTCTCTTTCATGGTCAAAAACGGCTTTTTCGATTTCGCGGACATCCTGTGATGTTAACTTTTTATTGTTTTGAGCAAGGCGGAACATATTTACCGATTCAAAATTAGGCGCTTGCTTCGAAGCGGTTGATTCCGAATCGGCTTTTACCAAATCCGGCTTCTGCTTTTCGAGAAAATAATAAGACTTCAAAAGTTTCGATGCGGTCGTCGATTTAATCCTTAACTCTTTTGCACAGTAAGTTTCAAAATTCAAAAATCCCCAATTCCGGTAATGTTTATCTTTGTAGACGGTGTACAAATATTGCCCGAGCTGAATCCAAGACAGTTTGTGTTGTTTGGCAGCTTCCAGTGTTTTTTCTCTCAATGTTTCGTTTAAAATTTCTGCCTGCATTTTATGCTTGCTCCAGTTTGAATATTTTTACGGTTGCTTTCTGCCCGTCGCCCCATGGCCAGATCATGGCCAAATGTGAAACGCCGTCGTGGGCGATGGCGTAAAGTGTCTGATTTTTCATCACGCCGCCGAAATTTGACGCCAAAGCATCTTCCTCGCCTCGAGGCCTAACGCCGGCCGGTTTCGTTGCCGGGCCGAAAAATTTTTGAAGCGTCGGGTCAAGCTTGATTAATTTTTCATTCCGGACGACAAATTCTATCCCCGAATCAGACTCGTGGCGCAGCTCTTCAAACGATTCTTTTTTGATTTCTTCGATCAGCTCGGCAAATGTCATCAGGCGTGTTTCTTGTAAATTGCTGCTACGAGTGACAGAAAAGTAAACGCTGTCAAAATGTAAAATCCGGAATCGGGCTCGACAATATTTTTCGTGACAAAACTTTTCGCGATTATTCCAAAAAGCCCTTCTGATGCTTTATTAAGCGCATTTTGGAACGCCATTCTTGCCTGCACGCTTAAATAATAAGTTGCAAACAACGAGTAAAGCGACGCGGCAAACGAAATCGCGGCAGAAACAATTAGTGTGTCGGTTTTCTTCAAATGTACGAGAAAAAAATTAAAGAAAACCGTCACATAAGCGATTAAAAGCGCAACCGGGATAAAAACACCTGCCAAAAATGCCGGAGAAAATGTTTTTTGCTTCTTTTCCGGAAGCACTTTCTTGATCATATCCAGAAAGTCAAACTGCATTTCCGGAACGCTTTTTTGCTTTGGGCTAAACATTCCCTTCGGAATCATTTTCACGACGTCATGAACGCTCCAGTTAATGCGCCCAAACGGCGGAATGTCGACTTTAAACGCGGGGATAAAATACGTGAGCAAACTGGCCGTCAGAAAAAAATAAACCAGGATTTTGAAAATGTCCGGAGTTGCACTCGATTTTGCCATAGGAACTGGAATTATACCGCTTTTGGGGCCGGATTTGAATACGCAAGCTCGGCTTTTTTTGATTTGGGGAGCGCTTTTACGGCGCACTCTCGAATAAGCGCTTCCGTACGATTTTTGCAGATTTCGTGATAAAGAAGTTTAACCGGCAAATGAACGCGGGTGTAACGTGATGCCTTCCCGGAGTTGTGCATTTTTAAACGGCGCTCAAGGTCCTTTGTGACGCCTGTGTAAAATGTGCCGCCATTACACTCCAAAATATACAGAAACCACGGCTCCCGGCCGGACTTTTTACGTTTGGATTTTAATTTGCGCGCCATGCCGGCGAGCATCCGCTTGTACTTCTTTTCCATGTGGATTAGCGAAAACGTCTGCGTCCAAATCGGTTGCCGCCGCCGTGCGGTTTTCCAAACGGCCTTCCGCCGCCATGTCCGCCTGGTCTACGGCCGCGGTGATGGCTTTTGGCAACTGGTAGATCAGAAAAAGTTTCGGGAGGAAACTCGGGGTGTTCTGAAATAGGAATCGCGGAGCGGATCAGCTTTTCGATATTTTTAACGTCATCGCCTTGATCGGGCGTTGCAAACGAAATCGCGTGACCTTCGGAGCCTGCGCGCCCTGTGCGGCCGATCCGGTGCACATAATTTTCAGCGTCTTCCGGCAAATCGTAGTTCAGAACCAGTTCAATTCCGGTCACGTCAATCCCGCGCGCAGCAATGTCGGTGGCGACTAAAATGCGGTATTTGCCGGATTTAAAACCGTCCAGGGCTTCGCGGCGCTGGCCAAGTGACCGATCGGAATGAATTTCGGCAACATGATGGCCCATGTGGCGGATGGCGCGCGTAATTTGTGTGGCGCCGATCTTGGTCCGGATAAAAAGTAAAACCGTGCCGCGGTACTGATCCAAAATCCGGCGCAAGAGGTCACTCTTTGAATTGCGGCGCACGATGAATATTTCCTGCGAAACTTTCTCGGCAGCAGTGCCGGCCGGCGCAATTTCGGTCCTGACCGGAAGCTGCATATAAGAATTTGCGATTTGCACGATTTCACCGGGCATCGTCGCCGAAAACAGCATGGTTTGCCTGTCTTTTGGAATCGACTTTAAAATACGCTCAATCTGAGGCTTAAATCCCATGTCGAGCATCCGGTCGGCTTCATCCAGCACGAGCACATTCACATCGCCCAACATGATTGTCCGCTGTTCAATGTGATCGATTAAACGCCCCGGCGTTGCGATGATGATGCGCGGATTCCGCCGCAAGGCCTGAATTTGCAAGTGCATCGAAGCACCGCCGATTAAAACGGCGGATTTGAGGCTGAAATGAGGCGCCAGCTTTTGAACGGTCTCATCCACCTGAAGTGCAAGTTCACGGGTCGGCACCAAAATCAGTGCGCGGCCTTTCTTTTGCGCAAGGCGCTGAATAATGGGAATCGAAAATGCGAGTGTTTTTCCGGTTCCGGTTTGTGCGATACCGACGATATCCTTCCCTTCGATACCGATGGGAATCGCTTTGTGCTGAATCGGCGTCGGCGTTACAAATTTCATTTTGTCCAGGATTTCCAAAATCTTGGGAGCAATACCGAGACCGTAAAAACCCGATGGCGTACTTTCTGCGTGTGAGGTCATTTGTGTATTATATAGGTAAATCGGTTAAAAACCTAAAACTCATTCTCCTAAGTAACTGCTCTTAACGGTCGGGTCTTTGAGAAGCTTTTCGCCTTCACCCTCCATCTGGATCTTGCCGCCTTCGATCACATAAGCGTAATCGGCAAGTTCGAGCGCTTTCCAGGCATTTTGCTCTACAAGCAAAATAGTAATTCCTTTTTTATTAATTTTCTTAATGAGCGAAAAAATAAGCTCGGCCATTTTCGGCGCAAGGCCGAGGCTGGGCTCATCCAGCAGCAAAAATTTCGGATGGGCCATTAAAGCCCTTCCCATCGCCAGCATTTGCTGCTCGCCGCCGCTTAAGTTTCCGGCCAAAGATTTCAAACGTTCCTTTAATATCGGGAAAAGGCCGAAGATTTCATCGCATTCTTTTTTGAGGTCGCAGGGGCCGCGGCGTGTATAAGCGCCCATGTCGAGATTTTCTTCGACCGTCAAACGCGGAAAAATCCGCCGGCCTTCCGGAACCTGTGTAACGCCGAGCTTTACGATTTCATCCGGCGCGAGATCATGAATTATTTTTCCGCCGAATTTAATTTTCCCCTTCCGGGTTTTCACAATTCCCGAGAGTGTCATCAGAAAAGTCGATTTGCCGGCGCCGTTAGAACCGATCAAAGACACGATTTTACCGATCGGAACCTGAATGTCGATTCCTTTCAGGATTTCGATTTTTCCGTAACCCGAGTGCAAGTCCGAGACTTCGAGTAAATTCATTTAATTCCGTTTTCCCAAATAAGCTTCGATGACAAGAGGATTGTGCTGCACTTCTTTCGGCTTTCCTTCCGCCAATTTTTTCCCGTAATCCAAAACAATCACATGCTCGGAAACCGGCATGATGAATTTCATATCGTGTTCGATTAATAAAATCGAAATTCCCCGGTCGCGGATCGCACGAATCAAATCCAAAAGTTCTTCTTTCTCGCGCGGATTCATGCCGGCTGCCGGTTCATCCAAAAGCAAAAGTTTCGGCCCTGAGGCCAGCGCGCGGGCAATTTCGAGTTTCCGCTGGTGGCCGTAGGATAAATTACAGGCGAGTTCGTTTGCCTTGGAATCAAGTTTGAAAAAATGAAGCAGCCGGTGTGCATTTTGCCTGAGCTTTTTTTCCTGAACCCTAACCCATTTGGGCTGCAAAAGCGCATCAAAAATTCCCGCCCGCGTTTTTGTGTGTGCACCGACCATTACATTTTCAAGCGCCGTCATGTGTTTAAAAAGCCGAATGGTTTGGAACGTGCGCGCAATCCCGCGCCGCGCGATTTCATAAGGATAAAGACGGTTGAGCGACGTTTGAAAATCACCCAAAGCAATGGACCCTCCGTCGGGAGCATAAAGGCCCGTAATACAATTAAAAAGCGTGGTTTTTCCTGCACCATTGGGGCCGATCAGGCCGATGATTTTCCCGTGATCAACCGTAAAGCTCAAATTTTCAATCGCGGTAACGCCGCCGAAACGCTTGGTGATACCGTCGACGGTCAGAAGCGGAAATTTCGAAAGTGAATCGGCTTTTTTCATTTTTTATTCTTCTCAAGAAATTCTTCTTTGTGATGAAGCTCGCCCAAAATTCCCTGCGGCCTGAGAATCATAATCAAAATCATCGCGAGGCCGAAAAGCAGCATCCGGTAAACTTCAAATCCCCGCAAAAGTTCGGGCAAAAGACTCAGCGCAAACGCGCCTAAAACCACGCCGCGGATGCTGCCCAAGCCGCCCAATACCACCATCGAAAGCACCATCACGGAAACAATAAAATCGAAACTGTCGGGCGAAACGGTTCCCTGTTTCGACGCAAAAATAGCGCCCGCAATTCCGGCAATAAACCCGCCGATCGCAAATGAAGACAATTTGGCCCACATTAAATTAATCCCCATGCAGGATGCCGCAAGCTCATCTTCGCGCATCGCGACCCACGCGCGGCCAAGCCGCGATGATTCGAGCCGCCGCAAGAAGAAAATAACAACGGCAACCGAAGTATAAATTAAAAAATAATACGGCATCGAAGCAACGCCGAAATCGTAATTCACGAACCAAAGTGTCGGATGGTCGATTCCCAGCAAGCCGTTCGGGCCTCCTGTAATTTCCAAATTATTGAGCACGATCCGGACAATTTCACCTGCGCCGAGCGTCACGATCGCCAAATAATCGCCGCCGAGCCGGAGCGCCGGAAACGCAAGCATCATGCCGAAAACCGCGGTGCTGATGGCACTCACCCACATGCCCGCCCAAAACGGAATGTTGAAATGAATATTGAAAAGTGCATACGTGTAAGCACCGACGGCAAAAAGTGCGGCATAACCCAGATTGAGGATTCCCGCGTAGCCCACAATCACATTGAGGCCGAGCGAAAGCAGCATAAAAATTCCTGCGGTGACGAGAACATCAATGTGATAAGGATTTTGATCAACAAAAGGATAAAGCAAAACAATAAGAATCAAAAACGAGATTTGGAAATTCTTGGGAAACCATTTTTTTGCGTGGGTTTCAGATTTATTCTTCATATGCTAGACCTTTTTCACCACGCGCGATCCCAAGAGCCCTGATGGGCGGAAGAGCAGGATTAGGATCAACACAAAAAACGCGAACACGTTTTTCCATTCGGATGATAAATAACCCGCCGCGAGGCCTTCCAAGACGCCCAGCAAAAGCCCGCCAATCATGGCGCCCGGAATGTTTCCTATTCCGCCCAGAACAGCCGCCGTGAATGCTTTGAGGCCCGCCAAATAGCCGTCGTGAAAATTAATCGTGTTGTAGTACATGCCGAACATGACACCCCCTGCACCGGCAAGACTTGAGCCAATTAAAAATGCAGCTGCAATTGTTCGGTTGGTGTTAATGCCTACGAGACTTGCGGCCTGATAATCATCCGCCAGCGCGCGCATGGCTTTCCCGGTGCGCGTATTTTTAATGAAACCATGCAGGATCAGCATGAGCGCAACGGAAACAACCGCGATTAAAATTTGAAGTTTTGTAATCGTGACGCCCGCAAAATTATAAGTCTCGACTTCAATTAAACCCGGAAAAGGCCTGTCCTGAGGCCCGAATAGAATCATGACCGCATTTTGAAGCAAAAATGAAACGCCGATCGCCGTAATGAGCGGCGCGAGGCGAGGGGCGTTCCGAAGCGGCCGATAAGCAAAACGTTCAATTACGATTCCGAGAAGCCCGGTGCCCGCCATCGAAAATATGAAAATAATGGTCACTAAAAAAATTGTTTCGGGAGAATCCGGGAAAAAACTCTGCAGAATCATGTTCGCCAAAAGCCCGAGATAAGCGCCGACCATAAACACTTCGCCGTGCGCAAAATTGATGAGCTGGGCGATGCCGTACACCATCGTATAGCCGAGCGCAATCAGCGCATAAATCATGCCGATTGTGAGGCCGTTTGCAAGTTGCTGGAGGAAAACGCCGTCCATACGGTTGGAAATTACGCGGGGCCTACGTACACCAGTTTGCCGTTCTCGACTTTGAAAACGCCGATAAATTGCTTCTCGTTATCGCCGCGTTTATCGAAAACAACCTCACCTGTGACGCCCTGAAAGGAAGGAAATTCGCGCATTGCTTTCAAAACCGCTTTGCGGTCTTTCGTGCCTGCTTTTTGGATCGCCTGAATCAAAATATTCGCCGCATCGTAGCCATACGCAGACCACTGGCCAATTTCTCCGTAGCGCGCTTCATAAGATTTGATGAATTCTGCGGCACTTGGCACTTTTTTCATATCGCCGCCGACCATCGTCGCATAAGTTCCTTCGCTTAACGCCGGGCTCGCGAGTTCAATGAAAATAGGAGTCGCGATACCGTCGCCGCCCATAAAAGGCGCCGGGAGTTCAAGCGAGCGCGCCTGCCTCAAAAGCAAAGCGCCTTCTGGATAAATACCGCCGAAATAAATCAAATCCGGCGCTAAGGGCTTGATTTTTGTTAAAAGCGGCTTGAAATCTTTATCGCCTTGCGTAATACCTTCGTGGCCCAAAACTTCGATCTCAAGCGACCGCGCACGCTTTTCAAATTCATCGGCAAGGCCTTTTCCGTAAGTGGTTTTGTCATCAATGATGAATACTTTCTTTACGCCGAGCTCGCGCGCCGCGAATTCGGCGCCTTTCGGGCCCTGCACATCATCCGTTGCGGCGATCCGGAAAAATGTCTTGAAACCCTGCTTGGATAATTCAGGATTGGTTGAAGCGGGCGTGATTTGCGTCATGCCGGCTTCGTGATAAACCGCAGAGGTTGGTTTTGTGCAGCTTGAATTAAAATGGCCCACAACCGCTGCGACATTCAAATCAGATACAAACTTTTTGGAAACATTAACGGCCTGCGCGGGATTATGCTGGTCATCGAGCGCAAATATTTCGATTTTGTGGCCGGGGATTCCTATTTGCTTTTCGTTTGCGTGGTCAATCGCAAGCCGCACGCCGTTGCACATATCGATACCGATTTGTGCCTGATCGCCTGTCAGGGGCGCTGCGCAGCCGATTTTAACGATTGGGGCCCCATTTTTATTCTCGCCGCAGCCCGATACCAAAAAAAGCAGGCAAATTGCCAAGCAGCCGGGAATAAGGTATTTTGAGGTGTTTTTAGTCCATTTTTTGTTCATTTTGCTAAACCGATTGGGTGATATAGTTTTCGGCATTGAACCCGAATCACCTTAAATTAAGTGAATTGTATAGCCTCGCCTTTATAAATGGAAGCTGAAACTCACGCTTTACTTTAAGATGCCGTTAATTGGATAACGTGTTACAATTTCTTTCCTAATTTATGGCGCACGAACAAATTCAAAAATACTACGACGAATTCGCGGACGTTTACGACACCAAACACGGCGTCATTCTGGCCGGCCAATCCTATAACTTTGACACTTACTACCAGCCGTTTTTGCGAAAAGTACTTCCAAAATCCGGAACCGTTCTGGAGCTTGGCTGCGGAACCGGTGTTTATACCCAATGGCTCAGCGAGCACGGATTAAAAGTTGTCGGCATGGACATCAGTGCCGAAATGATCAAGCAAGCGAAGAAGCGTTCTCCTCAAACTTCTTTTTATCAAGGCGATTGTGAAAATCCCGCTGAATTTATCAAGGATCGCGATACAAAAGGCGCTTTCGATGTTCTGGCCGGCATCAATACCTTCAGTTATTACATGCACAAGGAAAATGCGCTTTTAAATTACAAAAAAATCCTGAAACCGGGCGGCCGCCTTGTGGTGATCGATATGAACGGCGCATGCCCTTATTATCAATGGATGTCGTGGATGAATAAAAATGAAATGCGCGAATGGCTTCCTCAAATTAAAGAATCGAACCAGCGCACGTTGGAGTCGCTCTTCCAGAAAACGGGTTTTCGCTTCGAACACTTGGAATTTTTCGCTTTTATCCCAAACGGCTTGGGCCCCGCGCCGGTTTCAATTTTGATTCCCTTCGATAAATTTTTAAATGCCTTTTCATTTCTAAGGCCGCTTGCCATGCGGATTGCATACTCAGCCGTTTCAGTCTGAGCGATGAAAAATATCTTCCGATTCTGGGGATTTCCGAAAAGTGTTTTCGAAATATTGGTAGGCCCCGGAAAACCGATTGAACTCCATTTGTCTTCGGCGCTTCAAACCCGGTTCGGCCGAATCATATTTTCAGGTGAAGCCGCACAACTTTTGGACAACTTCAGAGAAGAAATCCAAGACGGCCTATTTTCCCACCTTCAAATCGCTTCGGAGATTACGCCAACCGGAAAAACAATTGCGCACCTCGAACAAGAATCGGGCGAAACTTTTCCTTTGGTGACAATCGATAACGCCGGAAAATTTCATTTTTATTTCGATCCGGATCAAACGATTGAATTCATCCAGCAGGAAAAATACGTCAACCGCAAGCCGCCCATTTATGTAAGGTTGGGAATCGACCCCGACGGGCTTCCCGGATTCGTCCGGAAAACGGCAATGCTTTCTTTTAATTTATCGCGGACACTGCTCAGCAACAAATCCCGGCCGGTCTATCCGAAACCTTTTAAAGATTTTTCGGTTGATGTTTGGCGGTTTTTGGTAAAAGCATTGATTGACAACGCAGGCAATCAAAAATTTCCGGGGGTTCCGTTGTGGCCCGACGGAAAATGCTTCGTGGCTTTTCTGAACCATGATGTGGATACCGCCTGGGGATTCCGGCACGAAAACGGAATCGAGGCCTTTCGGAAAATCGAAGAAGCTAAAAATCTGCGCTCGCTTTGGCTGATTGTCGCGAAAATAGCCGGCACAGAACACAGCGCGATCCAAAAATTATTTGATGCGGGCCACGAAATCGGATGTCACGGCATCCGGCACGATCATCAGACTACTTATTTGCCGGAAAACAAAATACGCGAACGTTTAATGGAAGCCTCCTCCTTTTTGCGGGATTTTAACTGTACCGGATTCAGAAGCCCGAGCTACCATCATACACCGGCGCTTTTTCGGGCTTTGAATGCATTTGTTCATTATGATCTGAGCGTGCATGATACGTTTGAAAATGTCAACAGCCCCGTTCCGGCATCCGAAGGCTGCAGCACTTGTTTTCCGTACAGAATCGAAAAAACCAATCTGCTTGAATTTCCAACGAACGTAGCGGAAGATTTTGTTCTTGAGATGCGCGGTTTTTCACCCGAACGCGTTCTTAAATTTCAGCTTGAAATGATCGGAAAAATAAAAAAGCGCGGCGGCGCGGCGAATATTTTGACACATCCGGAGCCTCAATTGAGCGGACGAGAGAAATGGATTACGAATTACAAATTTCTATTGGATGAATTGACAAAAGACAGCTCGGCATGGATTCCACTGCCGCGGGATTTATACAGGTGGTGGAAAGAACGTGAAGAAAAAATCTATTTGACCTGGCAATAAACTACTTCAGTAATTTCTTCCTGACAAACCAAACCAAATAAACCAGAAGCGCGATAGAAGCCGCCAAAGAACTGACTGCAGCGGCCAAATTTAAAACCTCCGCTGATTTTGAATAGGCAGAAAATTCCCACCATGAAAAATAAAATCCGAAAATAGACGCAGAAGCAATCAAGAATGCGTGGAAATAAAATAGCGACATAGTCTTCAAGTTATCCTAAAGAACTTGGCAAAGCAACCCTTTTAAATATTCGCCTTCCGGATGATAAATATTAATCGGATGATCCAGCGCGTGAGAAGTTTTTTGAATGATCCGCAGATCGCGCGAAGCATCTTTCGCCGCGCCAAAAATGATTTTTTGAAACAAGTCGGGTGAAATAAATGAGGAGCAGGATGCGGTAAACAACAAGCCGCGCGCCGATAGCTTTTTGATCGCCTGAAGGTTGATATCTTTGTAGCCGCGCGCTGCTTGATCTATTTGCTGCTTATTTTTACAAAATGCCGGCGGATCGAGAATGATGAGATCGAATTCGGATTTATCTTCCCGCAAGAATTCGAAAACGTCTTTTTTAACGGTTTTGTGCGAAACATTGAGTTGATTTAATTTAAAATTTTCATCCGCCAATTCAAGCGCCGGCTGCGAACTATCGACCGAAACAATTTCCAGCGCGCCACCCCGTGCTCCATAAACCGAAAATGCGCCTGAGTAAGAAAAACAATTGAGGACTTTCCTGCCGGAGCTGACGGATTCAATCAGTTTCCGGTTTTCGCGTTGGTCTAAGAAAAATCCGCCTTTTTGGCCTTCGCGCAAGTTCACGAGAAACCGTAAACCATTTTCCAAAATTTCAATCTTCTCGGGCGGCGCTTCGCCAAAAATGACTCCATTTTTTGAACCAAGCTTTTCGAGTTCGCGCTCTTTGGCATCTGCCCGTTCAAAAATTCCTTTCGGCCTTAGTTCTTCGGATAAAATTCCTGCAATGACGTCACGGAACCGGTCCATTCCGGCCGTTAAAAATTGCACGGCCAAAAAATCGCCATACCGGTCAACAATCAGACCTGGTAAAAAATCGCCCTCTGAATGGATAAGGCGGTAAGCGTTTGTATTTTCTTTGAAATAATTCGACCTTAAATAAATAGCGTCTTTGATCCGCTTTTCAAAAAATTCTTGACCGATTTTTTGGTTTGAAAAACTAAGAACGCGGACTGAGATCTGCGAATGGGGGTTAAAATAACCGGTTGCCAAATACTCTTTTTTTGATGAGAGAACTTCAATGAGATCGCCGGGCGTAAGCGTATTATCAATTTCGTCTATGGCACCCGAGAAAATCCAAGGATGGCGGTTCTGGAGAGCTTTTTCTTTGCCCTTTTTGAGAATACACTGTTTCATTTTGGCTGCCTCTTGATTAGCATAGCCAAAATTTCTTTCCCCGTCAGCTTCTTTTGTACATTGTCATTACGAATCACTTTAATCTATGATAAAGCAATCTCAGCTCAACTTGTTTCTCTTCGCTTTCCTCCGTGCGGCGATTTTAAGGCCAGTTGCCTAAACTAAAATCGCCGTACTCAGCCTACGTCAAAAATTTGAGCCATTCAAATTTTTTCCGTAATGGCGCTCCGAGAAATAAATTGAGCTTCGACAGAAATGTACCAGCGAGTTGAACTGGCGGAAAGAATCTGGCTTTGTGACAGCGGCTCGCAATGACCAAAGAAAGGATTATTTTCCGATGCTTTCTTCTATTGAGTGAACAAGCTCTTGCAAGTTCGAAGCTTTCGGAATGAACCTATTCCCGCCGATGATTCCGTTGCGCGAGCGGATTTCATCCTCCGAAACAATCACGCTGAAATAAGCAAGCGGGATGTTTTTTGTTTCGGGATCATCTTTGATCCGCCTCGCTACTTCATTGCCCGCAATTTCAGGCATGATGATGTCGAGAAGAATCAAATCGGGATGGTAAAGACGCGCGGTGTTCAAACCGTTTGAAGCCCTGGTTTCGCCCCGGACTTCGTAATTTCCGGTTTCTTCCAGGGTCGTTTTGACTGACTCAATAACATCAAGATTGTCATCAATAATTAAAATTCTTCGCTTAGCCAATCTGGCTCACCTCCTTGTTAATAGGTTGATAAAATACTAAAGAAAGCCTAACCGAAAAAATAGTTTGATACCAGGCGGCCACTATCCGAGAAAAGACTTTCTAAATCACTCAAGAAAGACCGAAAAACTAAATGAAAGCGCCTGTAAAACAGGATGCGCCGTGTGATATCATATTTTTCATGAGAAAACCGCTTGTCGTAGGGTTGCTTTCGGAAGCCAAAAACATCTGGGAAAAGCGGGCGGCGCTCACACCTGAAGATGTGGGCTGGCTGGTCGACCGCAAAATTCATGTTGAGGTCCTTTCAAGTTCCAACCGGATTTTTAAAGATTCCGCCTACCGGCGCGCAGGCGCGAAAATCGTCACACACTTCCAAAAAGCAAAGTTCTTGCTAGGCGTCAAAGAACCCGATCCGCATGAGCTGCTTTCCGGAAAAATGTACGCTTTCTTTTCGCACACGACAAAAGGCCAGGAACACAACCGGCTTTTATTAAAAACGCTTATGCGCAAAAAAATTACCTTGGTGGACTATGAGCACATCATCGATGCCGCCAAAAACCGGCTTGTCTATTTTGGGCGCTTCGCTGGAATTTGCGGCATGATTGATTCACTCCACTATTTGGGGATCCGACGCCGGCTGCAGAACCTGAAAACGCCGTTTGAATTTGTGCGGCGTTCAATTGATTACGGAAATTACGCAACCGCCAAACGGCACTTACGCCAAATTGCGCGTGAAATCAGGCGCACCGGCTTTGACCGCCGGCTTTCACCTTTCATTGTCGGAATTACGGGACACGGCAACGTCGCGCATGGCGCCGAGGAAGTGATCGATATTTTTGACCCCATTGAAATTCATCCGAACGATATGGCGCGGTTCATCCGCCACCAAAAACACCGGACGAATGAGGTTTACAAGATCATGTTTCAGCGCGAAGAAAAGCTCCGGCCAAAGAAAAAGGGTGGATTTTATTTTGAAGACTATTTGGAAAATCCGAAACAATATGAATCAAACCTGGATTATTATCTTCCGCTTCTCAATTTATTGATCAATGCAAGCTATTGGGATAAACGCTACCCGCGCCTTGTTCCGGAATCGATGGTTAAAAAACTCTACCGGAAAGCAAAGCCGTTCCGGCTGGGTTTAATCGGCGATTTGACCTGTGATATCGGCGGCACAATCGAAATCACGAAAAAAACAACGGACCCCGGAAATCCCACTTTTATTTATGATCCAAAAACAGGAAAAATCAGGGATGGAATTTCGGGAAGCGGAATCGCGGTTCTTGCGGTCGATCAATTGCCGTGCGAATTTCCGGAGGACTCATCGCGCGAGTTCAGCGCGCAAATTCGAGATTACGTTTATCAAATCGCTTCACATGGCGCACTCGACCTCACGGAACACGCGGCGATTCCGGCCGAAATCCGGCGCGGCGTTATCATGGAACACGGCCGGCTTGCACCTGCTTTTCGTTACATGCGCCGATACGTGCGCTGATTATTTCTTCTCGAACAAATAGCGGTACTTTCCATAACCTTCTTTTTCAAGATCTTCCGCCGGAATAAAACGGAGCGCCGCGGAATTAATGCAGTAACGCATGCCAGTGGGGCCTGGGCCGTCCGGAAACACGTGGCCCAAATGAGAGTCGCCCTCTTTAGAACGGACTTCCGTGCGGGCCATGCCGTGGCTTTCATCCGATTTTTCAACAACGTTCTCTATCTTTATCGGTGCCGTAAAGCTCGGCCAACCGGTCCCGGAATCAAATTTTTCGGTTGAGCTGAAAAGCGCTTCACCTGAAACAATATCCACATAAATGCCGGGCTTTTTGTTGTTCCAATAAGCATTCATAAACGGCATTTCGGTTCCGTTTTCACGCACAACTTTATATTGCTCGGGTGTTAATATTTTCCGCAATTCCGCATCATTCGTCGGCAGGCTGCACTGCTCGCCTTTCTGAGGTTTTCTTGATTCGGGTTTTCCAACCATCGCAAAGCTCCTTTCATGAAATACGGCCAATAAAGAAATCGTAAGGATAAAAGCGGTCAAATAATTCATAGATATATTGTAGCCCAATAGCCGATAACTAAAAGGTGAAAAATAAAGATTCGCATTTTTTCTGGCTTGGTGTACTCATTATACTGGTTTTGTCGGCTGCTCTATTTCTAACGCCGGTACCCTTTAAACCGCCCATTTCTTTAACACCCACCATTCAAAATATGTTCCACGTTTTTGACTTTAACCATCCCGGCGCGCTTAAAGAATGGGAGGAGAAAGTATTCCACGGCCGCGTTAAATATTGGATTGAATTAGAAGAACCCGGTGGTTTTGTCCGTTCGGAAAGCATGAAATCGGCATCTGCGATTTTCTTTAAAATCAAATTCGATATTTCCGAATATCCGCATTTATTATGGAAATGGCGCGTCGGCAAATTTCCCGATAAAAAAACTGAGGCCGATCCAAAAAAGCGTGATGATTTCGCGGCTCGGGTCTATGTGATTTTTTCTCAAGGGTTTTTTACAAACTTTAAGTGCGTTGAATACGTATGGGACGAGTCAATTCCGGAAAATACAATTATCAAAAGCCCTTACTCGGATAAAATTAGGCAGTTGGTTTTACGGTCGGGCCGTCTAAAAAATAGCGAATGGGCGAGTGAGCACCGAAATGTTTACGAAGATTATCAAAAGTTGTTCGGTGAAAAACCAAAAATGAAGGTTGTCGCAATTGCTTTGATGACAGACGCCGAAGGAACCAAAAGTGAAGCGGAAGGCTTTTTTGACGATATTCTAATCGGGAAAATTTAGGCCTATGAAACACGCAAACCGCCGAAAAAACGCATTCGCTGATCACCCGCTGCAGCAAAAGTATTTAAGGTTTATTTTGACCGCAATGGGCGTGCCTGCAATTTTTGTCTTGGTTTGCCTTTATTATTTGATTTGGCAGGCAGTCGCGCGCGAAGTCGCGATTCCGGAACTGATTGCGGAAACGCTTTTCCCGGCGCTTGAGCGTGTTAATTGGATTCTAGCGGTTGGCATTCCGATTTTATTCGCCGCAATGACTTATTCCGCCATCCGCCTGACACATCGCCTTGCAGGGCCCATTTACCGGATTGAAAAATCCCTGACAGAAATCATCAAAACAGGCGACTTTACGCATCAAATCCGGATCCGCAAAGACGACGAACTTCACAGCCTGGTCGAGAAAATCAATACTGCGCTCCGGGAAGCCGCAAGACGTTAGATCATTTCAATAATTCTGTTTTACCCAAAGTCAGCGCAACCAAACCGAAAAAAGCAAGAATCACGCCTGCAACTCTTGCAACGGGATCCTTCAGAAGCGTCCATTCACGCCGGTTGAATTCCATCGGAATTTTGTTTTCTCCGATAATGATGTGATCACCCTCGAAAGTTTCGCTGATAATCTCAGAGCCTTCGTTAGTTTGGTAAACATATACATTCTGCATACCGGTCCAAATAACGATCGGGCTCATGATTAAAAATAAAGTCCACAGCAAAGCAAGCGCCCTGAGCCAGAAAACCCGGTTTGAAACTTGAAATTCCTTCTCAGATTCCTCGGAATCTGCAAAAGCACGTGCCGCATTCGCTGTCTCAATCGCTTTAACCCGAAACCAGTCGATCTCATGCAGCGAAAAAGTTCTTTCCATGTAAGGGATAAATTCTTTGAGTTTTTCTTTCTTGACGGGATCTTTTTCCTGCTCGATTTGCTTTAAAAAAGCTTCGCGGGCGTGCCTCAAAGCGGCTAAATTTGAATCTTCATCGCTCATATTTCAGAGCCCTTCATCAGGCAGATTTTTTCTCGAGTGTTACAACTTTAAATGCGATCGAAATTTCTTTTATCATGATCAGTGAAGTTGCCAAGATTAAAACAAGGCCGACAAGAAAAAGGGTAATAATAAATTGAAAGAATTGAAGATTGGCGTGAATGCTTACAAAAAGCAAAACGGATGTTAAAACAAAGCAAACAATTGATAAATACGTCAGGAGAATCGCATTCTTGACGCAGGTTGCGCGCTCATGCAAATGATTCACTTGTGTCACTAAATTATCGAAACGCTCGTTCTCTTCCTTAGTGCGGAAATTTTTGACAGCAAGTGCCCGCCGCTCCTGATTGAGCGCACGAAACCGGCTGGCCAGGGTAGCAAATTTGTTCTGAAATCCAAGTAATAGAAGCGCCGCACTCGACACCATAATTGCGGGTGCCAGCACGTATTGAATTTCCTGAACGATTTCTCCAAAATTCATAAGTTCATCTCGTAAAGCACGGTGTCATTATATCAAAAGTCAAAAAATTAAACCGCAAGTTTAACCACATCCAATCCTTTGATCCAATTTTGATCATGTACGCACTCTGCATCATGATAAAAGTTTTGTTGATAGTAAGCTGTTTCTAGCTAAAATAGCAGCCATGCTATTTAATTCTTTCGAATTTATTTTCGCCTTCCTGCCCATAACAGCATCCGTTTATTACATATTGAAAGAAACTTCCGGGCAAAAAATCTCGATCGCCTGGCTCGCTACCGCTTCTTTGTTTTTTTATGGCTGGTGGAATTTTAGCTATTTGCTTTTAATTCTTATATCGATTGGCTTCAACTACCTCACCGGTGTTTTCATAGGAAAATTAATCAAGAAAAATAAGAAGGGTCCTGCAAAGCTTATAACAATTCTTGGAATTGGTTTTAATCTTTTGCTGTTAGCTTATTATAAATACGCCGGATTTTTAATTGAGAATATAAACTGGTTATTTGGCCAATCTTTTAGTATTCACAAAATCATTCTTCCGCTCGCGATTTCTTTCTTCACATTTCAACAAATTACTTACTTGGTGGATGTTTATAAAAAAAAGGCGCAAGATTACGATTTCATTACCTATTGTTTATTTGTTACTTTTTTCCCCCAACTCATTGCCGGCCCCATCGTCCATCATCACGAAATGATGCCGCAATTTTTGCAAAACAACCGCCCTGAAAAAACAACCCGGCTGCATGAAAATTTTTCTGTTGGAATTACATTATTTGTTCTCGGACTCAGCAAAAAGGTACTGCTGGCAGACACAATATCCACTTTTTCAACGCCGGTTTTTGAAGCTGCGGCCGCAGGAACTTCGCCAAGCTTTTCGGGAGCCTGGGGAGCGGTAATTGCTTATGCATTGCAGATTTATTTCGATTTCTCTGGCTATTCGGATATGGCAATAGGATTGGCAAGGATGTTTGGGATTGTCCTACCCATGAACTTTAACTCGCCCTATAAAGCATCGTCGATTGTAGAATTTTGGAGACGCTGGCACATGACGCTTTCCAGATTTCTTTGGCAATACCTCTACATTCCTTTAGGCGGAAACCGCAAGGGGGTGGTACGCCAATGCATGAATATTATGGTGACCATGCTGCTGGGCGGGCTGTGGCACGGCGCTCATTGGACTTTCATATTGTGGGGAGTGCTGCATGGGTTATTCATAGGACTCAACCACCTTTGGGCGAAAACCCTCGGAAATAAAATGGAAATTATAAATCGGTACGCATTTTTAAAAAATATGGGATCAACCGCGCTCACTTTTTTTGTCGTGCTCATTTCGTGGGTTTTATTCAGAGCTGAATCTTTGCAAGCTAGTTTGCTATTTTACAAAAGCATGTTTGGATGGAATGGTTTTGTGTTTGATGCCATTTCGATTCGATTCGTGTATCAGATTTTACTGACAGTCGGAATGTTGCTGATCGCATTTGCATTGCCAAATTCGCAAGAATGGATGAAAAAATTCAACCCCGTGCTTAAAGCGGAAGACGAACTTGTCCATATCCGAAAAATAGAATCGCCGACACTTATTAACTCTTGGGAGCCGTCTGTCAAAACCGCTTTCTTGCTCGGCATATTGGCTTCTCTCAATTTTATTTTCTTATTCGTTGAATCCAATAGTGAATTCCTCTACTTCCAATTTTAAGATTTGGTTAAAAGTTTTTGCCGCCACTTCTTTCATAATTACTTTCGTTTTTTTGCTCTCCGCAGAAATATTGATTCGCACAAAAGTTCAAAAACGGGATGTTTTTGAGCATCACCGCGCTTTATTTTTTAATTCAACCGCTGAAAATGTTGCCTTCGGCGACTCTCATACAAGCCAAGGTTTCACCGGACAAGCTGGTTTTATCAACCTCGCCGCTTCTTACGAAAACTTAGATGTGCTCGTAGGAAAAATAATGCTCTACTTCTCCAAAAAACAGCCTGGAAAAATAATTCTACAGGTCGATCCGCATTTCTTTTCTGATTACCGCGAAAAAATGAACTCCGAATTATTTTTAAAGGATTATGAATCTCCGGAAGACCCTCCAATACTGATACTGACCGCCCGGCATAAAATTAATTTGCTAAATTACTTTAAAGTTTTTTTAAAGCGCGGAAGTTTTAAGAGCAAATTTGTTCTTCACAAGGACGGCGCCCAAACTCTGGACGACCCGATGTCGCAAACTTATACGGCAAACGAAATCAAATCTAGAATTCAAAAGAGAGTTCAGCTGCAACTTCCGGCATCAGATTTTCATAGCGGAAAAGCCGCTAATAAACTCGAGCTTATTTTTTCATATCTGAAAAATAAAAATGCGGATGTCTGTCTAGTGTCCTATCCTATGTCGCCTCAATATTTAGACATGTCAAAAAATTTTCCACAATTCTCGGAAGCTTACGCTTTTATCCGGCAACTTGCGGATCGTTACAGCTACAAATATTTTAATGGATCGTACGTGATCGACGACCCTGATTTGTTTTCATCTGAAGATCACTTAAATACCGCCGGCGCCAGGCTGTTCGCTGAAGTAGCAGTTAATCGGTGTTTTAATTCATGATAAAGCAAAGACCGTTTTTTCTTTTAGCAATAATTTGCTGGCTGGCTTTCTTTGCCGGCAGAGGCTACCTGATTGATGGTGCTTGCTACGGGGTTTACAGTGCTTTGAGCCGGATTGCAGATTTAATCGTAATAGGCAGATCTTTGGAAGATTGTTTGATCCAGCTTAATTATGAATCCATTTTTTTGATGCTGCTTTTAACTTGTCTTTGTATTTTTTGGGGAAATAGAAAAGGATATAGGCGTGATAAAAAATAGGTTTTTGACTAGGTGCGCAATCTTATTTGTTGCGGTATTGCTAAGTTTAAATTTGAAATGTTTTGCAGAATCTGGCGTTCGTCCCAATATATTACTCATTATTTCAGACGATCATAACCACACGCACACAGGATTCACCGGAAATCCCAATGTCAAAACGCCAACCATTGATAAACTCGCGCAAGAAGGCACTTTGTTCCCGACAGCTTATGTGCCGATGTCGCGATGCCGCCCTACTTTGGCAGGATTTCTTTCCGGAATGTACCCCCATCAGCATGGAATTTACTACAACAGCGGCCCCGACCAATTAAACGCGAAGTACCTATTACCTGCTCTTCTGCGCGACACAGGCTACGCAACATTTGCACAAGGAAAATATTGGGAAGGAAAGCCGGAGCGCCTTGGTTTTACTCATGGTAAAGGCAAGGATTATTTTTTTGTCAGGCGCGATCAAAAAGATCTATTCAAATTTTTTGATAAGCTTAAAAATCAGAACTTTTTTGTATGGTACGCGCCGCGAATTCCTCACGTGCCTCTTCGGCCTCCGAAGGAATTTTTAAATTTTTTCAAACAGGATGACATACCAATCCCATCTTGGGTGCCGAAAGAAAAGCATAAGCGTTACCGCGAAATCGAAAGATTAAGTTTTGCTATGGAATACTGGCTTGATGCCAGCATTAACGCTGTTTTAGAAAAACTAAAAGAAAAGGACCTGCTTAAAAATACGCTGGTTATTTTCGTCATCGATAATGGATGGTGCAACGGCCTTGTTTCCAAAGGATCCGCATTCGAAATGGGATTGCGGACGCCCGTTATTTTTTACTGGCCCGATCATATCAAAAGCGGACAAGTGATTCCAAAAATGATCAGCGCGCTTGATATTGTCCCGACCATTCTGGATTACGCCGGAATTGCGCCGCCGGAAAGCATGGCCGGAAAATCTTTGAAACCTGCTATTGAAGGAAAAAATGCCGAATTCCGAGATACCCTGTTTGGAGCAATATATCCTTCGGTTGCATCAAAGAATCCGGCGCCGGAAAGCGACGTTTATGCTTTTTATGCTAGGACCGAGAAATGGAAGTATATTTTCTACGTGAAAGACATAACGGAAGATCGGAACAATTATTTCCGAATTCAACATGTCATGACCGATTTCCCCGCCCGCAAAGCAGGTGACCAGGATTTATACTATCTGCCGGATGATCCTTTTGAGAGAAATAACTTGTCTCAAAACCCAGAACATGAAGAAATGATGAAAGACCTTAAAAAGAAAACATTAAACTGGTGGCATGAAACCGGCGGGAAAGAACTTCCAAAAACTTTGGTTTACTGAAATAGGATTGACTGCTACAGCCGCTGGCAGCAATGTAGGTATTTATTCTTGCCGGCTTTATGAGAATAAGGCTTTCTAAATCGGTCTTATAATCAGCTTCAAAATTGCCCGTTATTTCGCTATAATCCTTACTCGCCTCACTCATTCCCGAGTAGCTCAGTTGGTAGAGCAAGCGACTGTTAATCGCTGGGTCCCAGGTTCGAGCCCTGGCTCGGGAGGATTTAAACAAAATGGCCACTTCGTTTTATGCGTTGTGGCCATTTTTGTTTAAATTCACGGTAGCCATTACATAAACCCGCTTAATCGTAATTGGTTAAGCGGGTTCTTTTTTTGTCCAGTGCGGGTATAATGGAAACTATGACTGAATATGAAAAAATGATTTCGGGAGAACTTTATAACGCAAGTGATGCGGAACTTGTGCGTATGCGCAAGAAAGCACGTGATTTACTGAACAAACTAAATAGCTCTGTTCAAGATATCAAAAATGGCGATCGATTGGCCTTGTGCAAGAAGTTATTTGGCAAAGTCGGTTCGGGGCTATGGCTTCAGCCGCCTTTTTATTGTGATTATGGGAAAAATATCGAACTCGGTGAGAATGTCTATTTGAATTTCAATTGTATCTTATTGGATGTGGCTAAAATTATAATCGGTTCTAACGTTATGTTAGGACCTAATGTCCAAATTTATACGGCTGGCCACCCGCTAGATGCGCAGGAGCGGCGCAGAGGGCTAGAGTTTGGAAAAACTGTTCATATAGGAAATGATGTTTGGATTGGAGGAAGTGCTGTTTTATGCCCAGGAATTAAAATTGGCGATGAGAGTATTATTGCTGCAGGCGCCGTTGTTGCAAAAGACGTTCCTTCCAAAACAGTTGTGGGCGGAAACCCGGTTAAGGTTCTTAAAGAGTTAGATTGATAATTGAGTTAAATGATTAACATCTTGCTTGTCGTTAGCTGATTGTAAAATCATATGCAAATAGGAATTATTCTTATTAATAGATAAGAAAGTTGTTTTGGAAGGTATATGCAAAAAGTGCAAAATCTAAAAAGGAGTTAAACCATGAAACCGCGCAACTTATTCATCATGACAGCATTAACAGGACTTCTCGCTGTTTCGTTTCTCACCGTAACCGTAGCAGCGCCCGACATGGACAAGGACGGGGCAAAATCAAACCGGTTCTGGTGGCCTGAACAATTAGATTTAAGTCCGCTTCGCGCGCATGACGTAAAATCAAATCCTTACGGCGCGAATTTTAATTATGCCAAAAAATTTGAAAGTCTCGATCTCAACGCCGTCAAGAAAGACATCAACGACGTGTTAACCTCTTCTCAAGATTGGTGGCCGGCCGATTTCGGAAACTACGGCCCTCTTTTTATCCGGATGGCGTGGCACAGTGCGGGCACTTACCGGACCGTGGATGGACGCGGCGGCGCAGATGGCGGCCAACAGCGTTTCGATCCGCTCAACAGTTGGCCGGATAACGCAAATCTCGATAAAGCACGGCGCTTGCTTTGGCCTGTTAAACAAAAGTATGGAGAGAAAATCTCATGGGCCGATTTGATGGTGCTTGCCGGTAATGCGGCCTTGGAAAATATGGGTTTTAAGACATTTGGTTTTGCAGGCGGCCGCGAGGATGATTGGGAGCCGGATACGGTTTATTGGGGCCCCGAAAGTAAGTGGCTCGCAGGTGAACGCCGCGACACGGAAGGAAAATTAAAGGGCCCGCTTGCCGCGGTTCAGATGGGCCTTATTTATGTGAATCCGGAAGGGCCGGGCGGAAATCCGGATCCGCTTGCCGCCGCAAAAGACATCCGTGAATCCTTCGGCCGCATGGCGATGAACGATGAAGAAACAGTGGCGCTGATTGCGGGCGGGCATAGTTTCGGCAAAGTTCACGGTGCTCACAAACCAACAGAGTGCGTCGGTGCAGAGCCCGGCGGTGCTTCGATTGAAGAACAAGGGTTCGGCTGGACAAACAAATGCGGCAAAGGAAATGCCGAAGACACGGTGACAAGCGGCTTAGAAGGTGCTTGGACATCAACACCGGCTCAGTGGTCGCACCAATTCTTACATAATTTATTCACGTTTGAGTGGGAAAAAACAAAAAGCCCGGCGGGCGCGACTCAGTGGGTTCCGGTCGGCGGCGCTGCGGCAAATTCGGTGCCGGATGCCCATGTTGAGGGTAAATTTCATGCGCCGATGATGCTAACCACCGATCTCGCACTGAAAGAAGACCCGGAATACCGGAAAATTGCGCGGCGTTTTTATGAAAATCCGGCAGAATTTGCGGATGCGTTTGCGAGAGCCTGGTTTAAACTCACGCACCGCGACATGGGCCCGGGTTCACGCTACATCTGGAAAGAAAAACCGACGCAAGAACTGCTTTGGCAGGATCCTGTGCCCGCCGTTGACCATAAATTAATCGGCACAAAGGAAATCACGGCACTCAAGAAAATAATTCTCGATTCAGGACTCACGGTCCCTGAGCTTGTGAGGACCGCTTGGGCATCGGCCGCGAGTTTTCGTGCGAGTGATATGCGCGGCGGTGCAAACGGAGCGCGCCTCCGCCTTGAACCGCAGAAAAATTGGGAAGTGAATAACCCCGGAGAACTCAACAAAGTATTGCCGGTTCTTGAAAAAATCCAAAAAGATTTCAATGGCTCGCTCAAAGGCAACGTAAAAGTATCGCTCGCTGATGTCATCGTTCTGGCCGGCACTGCGGCAGTTGAAAAAGCGGCAAAAGATGCTGGTTTCGCGGTTGAAGTTTCTTTTCAACCCGGCCGCACGGATGCCACACAGGAGAAAACGGATATCGAATCCTTTTCTTTATTGGAACCGACCGCAGACGGATTCCGGAATTATTACAGCAAAAAAAGCTACCGCTCACCGGCTGATATGTTAGTAGATAAAGCGAACCTGCTTAATTTGAGCGTCCCTGAAATGACCGTTCTTGTGGGCGGACTACGTGCGCTCAATGCCAACACCGGTGAATCTAAGCATGGTGTATTCACGAGCCGCCCGGGCGTGTTGACGAATGACTTCTTCGTCAATTTGCTCGATATGTCGACCAAGTGGCAGAAGTCGGAAAAATCGGAAGGTGTTTACGAAGGCCTTGATCGCAAAACGGATGAACTCAAATGGACGGCGACGCCGGTTGATTTGATTTTTGGATCAAACTCGGAACTACGCGCGATTGCGGAAGTGTACGCCTTTGACGACTCCAAAGAAAAGTTTGTGCGCGATTTCGCAAGCGCTTGGGCAAAAGTGATGCAGCTCGACCGCTATGACCTTCGGTAATAAACACAAAAACCCCGCTCTCTTTTGCAAGAGAACGGGGTTTTTGTAAAAATCAAAGCGTTTAACGTTTTACAACGTTAGCTGCTTGGTCGCCTTTGGGTCCGCTGACGATGTCAAATTGGACGTTGTCACCTTCGTTCAAGCTTTTGTAGCCTTCGCCTTGAATCGCGGTATGATGAACAAACACATCTTTCGCGGAATTCTCGGGTGCAATGAATCCAAATCCTTTTTCGTTATTGAACCACTTAACTGTACCTTGTGCCATTTTAATTTCCCTTCTGCGAAGCAGGGTGTCTTAAACAAAAAAACCGCAAGCTATGATAAGCTTGCGGTGTTCAAACTATCCTTAAAGCTTCACCAATGTACTTCGGGCGTGAGTCTACACGGTTTCGGCAAGATGTCAACGTAAAGTTTTGCAGCAAATTTAGCGCGGCCTTTTCCCTCGATGAAAAAATTTCTTCTTTTTCCCGCCAAAATCATGCCTTTCCTCGCCTCGGGGCTTATCAAAATGACGCGCGCCTGAGGATTGCGAAGAAAATCCTTCTTGCCTGAATTCGTTTCCGCGTGATTCGGAACGATTCCGATTGAACCAGTTAAACGGCCTTCCGGATTTTCCGAAAGGTTTCTGCTGAATATCATTCAAAATAGCGACTGTATTTTCAGAATCATTTTGCGCCAGGCTCGAAGCAGTCTCTTTGGGTTCAAATTCTTCACTCATGGTATCTCTCCTTAATTTCTACTGTCATACCGATGCACGCTGGAGTTTGCCATTCCGAACAGTATAAACCTCTTTCTGCAGTAAAAGGGGTTTACTAGTTTACAGACCAGAAAGCAACTTTTGTGCAGGGCTCTATCAAACTTTTTTTGCGGGAATACGCATCCGGTAGAAGGATTTCCAGACAAAAAAGAGGCCCGCAGCCAAAAAGACGAGCGCACTCACGCGAGTCATCGCAGGGTCCATTTTGATTGCGATTTCGACGGCGAGCATTCCGAAGAGTGTTGAAAATTTAATGATCGGGTTAAGCGAAACCGATGTTGTGTCTTTGAACGGATCGCCCACCGTGTCGCCGACAACGGTCGCCGCATGAACCGGTGTGTTTTTCTCGCCGAAATCCACTTCGACGAGCTTCTTTGCATTATCCCACGAGCCGCCGGCGTTTGCCATATACATGGCTTGAAATAAACCGAAAACGGCGATCGCCACAAGATAAGCAATAAAAAAATACGGGTCAAAAAGCGCAAACGCGAGCGTAAGCGCCAAAAGTCCTAAGAAAATGTTCCACATTCCTTTTTGCGCGTATTCCGTGCAAATTTTCACCACTCGAATAGAGTCCTCGCGTTGAGCTTCTTTTTTATCAAGCTTCATGTTCTTCTTGATGTACTCCACCGCCGAATAAGCGCCCGTCGTGACGGCTTGAATCGAAGCGCCGCAGAACCAGAAAATGACGGCCCCGCCGCAAAGAAATCCAAGCAAAACTGGTGCTGCTGTGAGAGATAATTTCTCTGCCAAAAGAATTTCACCGATATTTTCAGGAACAAACGCGCCTGCTGCAGCGGCCACAGCACTCGCGTGAAGATGTTCCTGTAAAAGAAGAATGATCGAGAAAATCATGGTCGTAGCGCCCGCCACCGCCGTTCCGATCAAAACCGGTTTCGCGGTTGCTTTAAACGTGTTCCCCGCCGAGTCGTTGGCTTCCAAATAATGTTTGCCGCCTTTGAAATCCGGTTTGAAACCGAAATCCTTCTCAATTTCTTTTTCAATTCCGGGGATCGATTCCGTCTGCGCCAATTCAAAAATGGATTGTGCGTTGTCCGTCACCGGGCCGTAAGAATCAACCGCAATGTTGACGGGGCCCATGCAGAGAAATCCGTAAGCCACAAGGCCAAATGCAAAAATGGATGCGTGCGGCATAATGTTTTGGATTCCCATGCCAGAAATAAGAAAAGCTGCAAACATAAGCGCTGCGATGAGAAGCCCCTTCCAAAATGCCGAAAATGAACCCGCCACAATGCCCGAGAGAATTGTGAGCGATGCGCCGCCTTCGCGCGAAGCCGTCACAATTTCATGCACGTGTTTGGAGTGTGATGAGGTGAAAATCTTTGTAAATTCCGGAATCAGATAGGCCGCCAAAGTACCGCAGGCAATAATAGAAGCCAGTTTCCACCAAAGCGTCGGATCTGGAAGATCGCCTACGAGCAAATACGACATGCCGTAAGATGTTGATATACAAAGAGTTGTGGCGATTTTGATAAGACGCGTGAGCGGTTCTTCAAAATCAAAATCTTTTAAGTTTTTGTATTTGGCTTCCGAAATTGTTTTGTTCACAAAATAAGAAACGCCGGACATAAAATCCATCAAAAAGCGCATCGCAAAAATCCAAACGATGAGTTTGGCTTGAAGCGTTGGATCTTTGACGGCTAGCGTGATAAATGAAATGAGTGCAACGCCCGTGACGCCATACGTTTCAAAACCATCCGCTGTCGGGCCCACCGAATCACCCGCGTTATCACCTGCACAATCAGCAATCACGCCCGGATTGCGCGGATCATCTTCTTTGACTTGAAAAACGATTTTCATTAAATCTGAACCGATGTCGGCAATTTTTGTGAAAATACCGCCCGCGATTCGAAGCGCACTCGCGCCGAGCGATTCTCCAATCGCGAAACCAAGAAAACAGTAACCCACGATATCGCGCGGAACAAAAAGAAGAATGATGACCATCATGACAAGCTCAACTGAAATCAAGAAAAGCCCGACGGACATGCCGGCGCGGAGCGGAATATTGACCACATCCCACGGAACGCCTCTCAGTGATGCAAAAGCGGTGCGTGCATTGGCGTAGGTGTTAACTCGAATTCCGTAATACGCGACAAGCGTGGAGCCCGCCATGCCGACGATTGAAAATAAAAGGACTAAGCTGAGGGTCGCCGCGGATTCATGCTGCAGGCCTACAAAATAATAAGACATCGCGCAGGCAATAATCGCGAAAAGAATCATGAGGAACCTGACCTGCTGTTTGAGATACGTTTGACAGGTTTTAAAAATCGTTTCAGCAACGTCAAGCATCGAGCGGTGCGCCGGAAGCGCCTTGATTTTCATGAATTGATAAAGCGAAACACCCACGGTCCCCAAAATGATGAGTGCGCCGTAAAGAAGGATTTCATACCCGGTAAGACCGCCGAATAAATCGAAACGCCCTTCATGGAGATCCGGAATTTTAAGATCCGCTTCGCTCGCCCAAGCAGCGGCTTGCCACATCCAAAACGTGCTTAATAGAAGAAATTGCTTCAAAAAATTTTTCATATACCCCCGCCAGAATGATTAATGATGACTAAATTGTCGGCTTGGATTGTCATTTTCTGCAAAAGTATTTATTTGGTTTTTGACCTGCTTATAATAACCCAGCTGTGAAAAAATTTCATGTACATTTTCTCTACGACAGCCATTGAACAAAAAGTATGGTAAGAGTAAAATCTTACTACCATGATTCAAGTTTCCTACGACGAAAAATTAAACGCTGTGATAATTGCATTCTCCGGGCAGATTGATATCACACAAGCCGAACGGTCTTACAGCGACATCCAAAAAGCAACGCCGAAGCACAGAAAAGGTTTTAAAATTCTGACGGATTTATCGAAGGTTGAATCCATGGAACAAGGCGTTCAAGACGCAATCAAGCGGTCGATGGATTATTTCAACCAGCACGGCGTCACAGAAGTCATCCGAATTGTTCCCGATCCTTCCCAAGATATCGGCTTCAGCATCATGTCTTTGTTCCATTATTCAAAAAAAGTACAAATTATAACGGTCTCTTCCTTTGAAGAGGCAAACGCTTATTTACAAGAACAATAAACTAAGGAGAACATCATGCGATATGTGGATGGATATGTGGCACCGGTCCCGAAAAAGCATTTGGGCAAATACCGGAGTTTGGCTTCAAAATGCGGAAAAATCTGGCGCAAACACGGCGCATTGGAATATATCGAATGTATTGCGGATGATGTCAAAAAAGGCAAATGGACTTCTTTCCCGCAAAGCGTCAAATTGAAACCGAGCGAGAAAGTGGTGTTTGCTTATATTGTTTACAAATCACGCGCGCACCGTGACAGCGTCAATAAAAAAGTAATGAATGACCCGTTCATTAAAAAAATGTGCAAAACACCAATGCCTTTTGACGGCAAACGCATGTTCTGGGGCGGATTTAAAGTAATGGTAGACGCTTAATAATAGAAAGGACAAACCATGGCAAACGTAAAACCCATTCCGGACGGATATCATACGGTAACGCCCAGTTTCACATTTAAAGATTGCAGAAAAGCCATCGAATTTTACAAAAAAGCGTTCGGCGCAAAAAACGCACAGATTTTCCCGGCACCGGACGGTAAAAGCACGATGCACGCCACAATCGAAATCGGAAATTCCATCATCATGATGGGGGATGAAATGCCGGGTGTGTGTTCTAGCGCTCAAACTCTCGGCAATTCACCGATCGGTTTGTATATTTATGTGGAAGATGCGGATAAATTATTTAATCAGGCCGTCACCGCAGGAGCAACATCCATTATGCCAATGTCGGATGTATTTTGGGGAGACCGCTGCGGATGTGTTGTAGATCCTTTCGGTTACAAATGGAACATTGCCACGCACAAACAAGATTTAACGGAAGAACAAGTCAAAAAAGGCGCCGAAGCGTTTTTTGCACAGCTAGGTAAAAAATAAAGACAGTTCGCCGAGTTATTGATAAAATGTGCGTCATGCACAGGCTTTTATCAATTCAGAAAAAAGAAGACATCCCCCAGGAATTCCGGAATACACCGATCGGCGATTTACTTCTTTATCATAACGCCGAAAAACCGCATCAGGAATACAAACAAGCAAAGCTCTTGATCGGCATGTGCATGGACAACCGCAAGCATCTGCACATTCCGGATAATTTTGCATTTATAATCCGCGCAGGCGGCGCCAATTTACGCTACAGCGAGTTCAAAGTTTCTTACGCCATTGCCGTCGGCGGGATTGAACACATCGCACTCATCGGCCACACGCAATGCGGGATGGTCAACCTGGTCAGCCGAAAAAACCAATTCATTGAAGGCCTCACCAAACGTGCCGGTTGGGACACGAAAATGGCGGAAGACCATTTTATGCATTATTCGCCCATGTTCGAGATTGGAAACGAGATTGATTTTATCTTGAGCGAAACCGACCGGCTCTCAGCGCGCTACCCGAAAATCAAAGTCGCCCCCCTGCTTTACAAAGTCGAAGACAACCTGCTTTATTGGATAGACCGGAATAAAAACAAATAAAAAGCGGCCAGCCGGGTGGCAAGAATTAGCGGGGAAGAAAAGGGGCTTTCTCGTGTGTTTTTAACTGCTGCTTCTGAAATTTTCTGAGCCGGCTTAAATTCTGGCTTATTTCTCTCAAAGTTTCTTCGTACATTTGACAATCTACTTCATCAAATCGGGGCCTGCCCTCAAGCTGCGTGATTAAGCTTTCAAGCAACGCCTGCTGATCTTTCAGTGTGGCCACAACTATTTCCTGTGTTGTCATGTCAGGGCCTTTAATTTTGAACTGCAAGAAGTTCGCTGCGAAGCGTCAAGAGCTGCTTCAAACTTTTCTCAACTTGTTTGGTTTGCCGGTCATAATGGCGATATTCTGCGGTGCTGAGCCTGTTTTTTCCGCTAAGATCGTTGATCAATTCACCCAAAATATTTTGCTGCCGCCTCAACCCGCAAACCATTAATTCTTTTTCATACATGGGCTACCTCTCTTTTTCGTTTTTGTTTGACTAAATCCTAGAAAAATATCGTCAAGAAAATTAAACGAGCGTGTCAAAACTGAGCAAAATGGACTTTCTAAATTTATTTATAAAATTTTTTTTAAAATTCCATGAAAATATACGCAAGCGGTCTTTATTCAGCGATAAGATCATTGAACAGAAAACGGGACGGTAGTAAAATTTAAAGTGACTGCCTACAGAAAATCGCCTGCCACGTTTGGCAATGTTATTACTCGCGATGGCGCTTTATGCATTCTTATCTTTACCAACATGGGCGCATTGGTTTCTAGCCTTAAAGCTAATATGCTTTAACGAACGGGAGGTTTGATATGAAAACGCTTTTTACTTTGGCCACATTTTTCCTCATTATCAACGCACAATCTGTCCTGGCAGATGAGATTTTTCTCGTAAACGGAGACAAAATTACGGGGGCTATCGCCAAAACCGACGCTGCTTCCTATATTGTCACAACAGAACATTTGGGGACGCTCACGATTTCTAAACAAGCGGTTTCGGAAATTAAGGGCGCGGTGGCGGCTCAACCGGTTCCGGAAAGCGTTTCGGAAGACCCAAAACTTTGGAGCGGAAAAGTTTTCGGCGGATTTTCGAGGCAGCGCGGCAATACAAATACTTCGGAACTATCCGGAACCATTGAAATTAAGCGGAAAGTCGAAAAAGTGAACGAATTCGACATTAAAGCGGACGGTTATTATTCGGAACGCGACCGCAAAATGAACGCGCAAAAATATTCCGGGCTTGTGCGCTACGCCTGGAGCTTCGGAGAGGAGAAAAAGTGGTTTCACTTTACAAAGGGCGAGGGCGATCACGACCGGTTTGCCAATATCGATTCGCGCTACACACCGTCCACGGGACTCGGCTACTGGTTCAGCGATTCGGATAATTTTAAATTCATGGCCGAAGCCGGCGCCGGCGTGACCTTTACGAACTTTCGAACGGACGAAAAAAACGAAAGCGAATTTGTTTTGACGCCGCACATTTATCTTGAAAAACGTTTGATCGGAAAATCGACGATTTCGGAAGATGTTTATGCTTATCCTTCGTTGAGCGGTGAGCGCTCATTCCGCCTGAAAGCGGAAACGGCTCTGAAAAATCCGATTACCGACAATTTGAATCTGAAATTCAGCCTCATTAACGAATACAATTCCAACCCGGGCAGCGCAAAAAAGCTCGATACGCGCATTGTTTCGGGTATAGAATTTACTTATTAATATGAGAACCAAACAAACTCGCAAAATAAAAACAATCGCACTTCTCACAAGCGGCGGTGATGCGCCCGGAATGAACGCGGCAATCCGCGCGGTTGTCCGGGTGGCTGCTGCTTCGGGCCTTAAAATTTTCGGTATCCGCCGAGGTTATCAGGGCCTTTTGTCGGAAGATTTCAAAGAGTTTGGGCCGCGCGATGTATCCAATATCATTCAACGGGGCGGAACGATTCTCAAAACCTCCCGGTGTAAGGAATTTGAAACGAAAGAAGGCCAGCTCAAAGCAAAAGAAATTTTGGAAAGAAACCGGATTGACGGCCTCATTACAATCGGCGGCAACGGAACTTATCGCGGCGCCCATGATTTGTCAAAAATATGGACAGGAAAAATTATCGGGGTGCCGGGAACGATTGATAATGACATTTACGGAACGGATTTTACGATCGGTTACGACACGGCGGTGAATACCGCTCTCCAGGCCATCGATAAAATCAGGGACACGGCCGAATCGCATGAGCGCATGTTTTTGGTGGAAGTGATGGGCCGGCATGCCGGTTTTATCGCTTTGGATGTCGGGATTTCGGGAGGTGCCGAGGAAGTTTTGGTGCCTGAGACTACGACAAATCTTCGCACAATCTCCAAACAGCTTTCCGAAGCCAATCAAGCCGGAAAAACCAGCAGCTTGATTATTGTGGCAGAAGGCGAAAAAGAAGGCGGTGCATTTCAAATCGCGGAAAAATTGAAGAAACTAAGCGGCAATGAATACCGCGTTGTCGTCCTGGGGCATTTGCAGCGCGGCGGTATTCCGACCGCGATGGACCGCAAAATTGCAACGGAACTCGGCGCTTTTGCCGTCACGCAAATTTTAAAAGGAAAAACCGGAGTCGCAGTCGGGAAAGTAAAAAATTTGTTTGTCACGACACCGCTCAAACAGACTTGGTCCAGGAAAAAGAAGCTAGATCCTTTCCTGTTAAAAATTCTGCCGATACTGGCTACTTAAACTCATTAAACCTTTTTGAGCGGGACTCGTCTTATTACCGAATTCATTGCGCTAAAGGCGCAGAGGAGGGTTTACCAATGAAGTTATTCAGAGTGTTTTTGCCTGTTTTGGCGGTTAGTTTTTTGTTTTATGGTGTTTCGATCGCAGAAGAAACTCGAGAGGGCGACGCTCAGCCGGGCGATCGGCCTTACGCTTCGGCATTAAAAGAGCAGCGCGGAGAAATCCGTGAAGGTGCCCGTTTGGCTAAGGAAGAAGAAAAGGCGCTTCGTGAGCAAATCCAAGATGCTTTGAAATCGGGAAACAAAGAATTGGCGCAACAGTTGCGCCAACAATTAAGGGAAACGCATCAAGAAAATGTCTCCGAGATGCGCGAAAACCGTCAGGAATTTCAAGATGCCCGCCGGGATTTAAGAGAAAAGTTCGAAGAAGCCCGGCAGGAACGTTTGGAAAATGCCAAGAAGCACCGCGAGGAATGGCAGGCCAAACGTGATGAAATCCGCAAAAACCGAAAGGAATTTTTGGATAAACGCGAAGACAGGCGTGATCGTGTTGAAAACCGTGCCGACCGGCGTGAAAACCGAATCGCCCGCGGCCCAGCCGATAGAGTGACCGCTCAAGGCCCTGCAAAAAAGCGTTAGTTTTATTTTCTCCTAAAAAGCCGCACTGATTTAATTCAGCGCGGCTTTTTACTTATAAACCCGTGTTAAAAGTGATAAAATGGGTTTCTAACTTGGAGGAAGCCGTTATGAGTACTCAAACATCTATCCCTGTCGACATTGGAATTCCCGAGACAAATCGTAAAGAAATCGCAAAAGGCGTTTCTAAACTACTAGCCGATACTTACACTCTTTACTTAAAAACCCACAAATTTCACTGGAACGTTACCGGCCCAATGTTTCAAACACTGCATTTAATGTTTGAACAACATTACAACGAATTATGGACCGCGGTTGACCTGATTGCTGAACGCATTCGCGCATTGGATGAATTTGCGCCGGGAAGTTACAGCGAATTTTCTGCTTTGAGTTCAATCAAGGAAGAAAAAAGCAATCTGAAAGCGGAAGATATGATCCGTTCACTTGTTGAAGGCCATGGAGCCGTTATTCGAACAGCGCGTTCGATATTTCCAATTGCGGAAAAATCAAGCGATCAAGTTACGATGGATTTGCTGACCCAGCGGATGCAAATTCATGAAAAAACAGCTTGGATGCTTAGAAGTCTTCTCGAATAATTTTATCTGGATTTTAGCAGGTTTTAAATTCCTAACTGGAGTTGACTGTCTTGTTGGTGATATAATCACCAAGGTATGAAGGCAGCGTTGTTCTTCAAGCGTAATTTCAATAATTTCCTCAATACAGCTCGTCTTGCACTTCCGATGTTGTTATCAGGCATCATCGGTATCGTCACCGGTCTGATCATTGTTCTCTTCATTAAAGGCATTTCTTTAAGCGAGCATATTTTTTTTGACAATCTCAGCACTCACTTATCTTATCTGGGCCGCTATCGTGTGTTGCTGATTCCGGCTGTTGGCGGACTTCTTGTGGGGCTTTTAATCTATCTATTTGCGCCGGAAGCGGCTGGTAACGGCGTTCCTGAAGTTTTAAAAGCAATTACACTTAACAAAGGCCGCATGCGCACAAGAGGCATCATTATGAAAGGCATTACCTCTGCGATTTCTCTGGGCTCAGGGGCATCAACCGGCCGGGAAGGCCCCGCCGTTCAAATGGGAGCGGGTATTGGTTCGTTTGCAGGCAAGTTTTTAAAATTAAGTGAATCACGGACTAAAAATCTAATCGCCTGTGGTACTGCGGCCGGCATTTCTGCCGTATTTAATGCACCGATCACAGGTGTTATGTTCGCGCTTGAAATCATTTTGAAGGATTTAGAGGCCAAAGCACTCAGCAATGTTGTGGTGGCTTCGGTCGCCTCCTCTATTGTCAGTCATATTTTTCTGGGACAATCTCCTGCTTTTGTTGTCCCGACGTATTCCTTGAAAAATCCTCTAGAAATTTTCTTATATTTGGGTGTTGGGTGCGTTTCAGCATTGGTTGCGATCTTTTTTGTTTACATGATGGACAAATTTGATTCTTCCTTTGAAAAATTCAAGTCTCCGCCGTGGTTTAAACCGATGGTGGGAGGTTTTTTAATCGGATCTATGGGAATCTATTTCCCCCAGATTTTTGGAATGGGCTTCCAAACAATTGAAATGGCGCTCCATGGCAGCGCAGAGCTCGGCGTGTGGCTTTTGCTGATTCTTGTTTTTTTAAAAATTTTTGCGACTTGCATCTCACTGGGCTCCGGAAGTTCGGGGGGTACATTTGCGCCCACTCTCTTTGTCGGTGCCATGTTGGGTGGTTGTATCGAAAAATTCCTGGCGCCGCATATTCCCTTTTCAATAGGTTCACCCGGCGCTTACGCTTTGGTTGGTATGGTGAGCGTGTTTTCCGGCGCTTTCCATGCACCTATAACCGCCATTCTGCTTGTATTTGAGATGACCGGAAATTACGATGTTATTTTACCTCTCATGATTGCGTCTGTTGCCGCAACTTCCATCTCACAGCTTTTAAGCCGCGATTCAATGGATACGATTAAGTTCAAACGAAGCGGCATCAACATTCATGCTATTGAAGAAGTGCGCCTTTTAGGTGCGCTTCGAGTACAAGATGCGATGGGAACAGATTTTGAAATTGTGCCGTCTGCCATGACGGGAAAACAATTAATGGAAAGATTATCGAAGGCAAAAAAGGAAAATTATTTCGTGGTTAATCAGGAAGGCGCTTGGGTGGGCATTATCAAAGTTGAAGAAATTCAAAAGACACTTCTGGGAGAAAATTTAGATGCCGTAATCGTACACGATTTGATGAATCCGATCCCGGAATATTGCTTCTCGAACGAGCCTTTAAATGAAGCAGCAAAACTTCTTCTGAGCCGTAATATGAATCAAATCCCGGTTGTTGACCCTGCAAATCCTTCAAAGGTCGTCGGTCTTTTAAAATCAGAACATGTTTTTAAAGCTTATACGGATTTAGCCGGGCACCGCGCTGATTTAGTGGACCGGCTTGAAGAACAGCAATCTTTGCCGGCCGGTATTTTGCCGATGACATTTAATGTTCCGCTGCGCTCATCCATTACAGGAAAAACGATCAAAGACTTGCACATTTCACAAGGAACTGTCATCACATCGATTAAAAAACGCGGAATGGTTATTGTCCCGCACGGAAATACACGGCTTGAAGCAAAAGATAAAGTGTCTGTGATTTTAACACCTGCCGCCAAGCAGGCCTTCATGGAATGGCTCAAAACAAACGGATTGACCGCAAAAGAATAAGGTTAGATTAACGCGGGAAAGCTTCCTTGACACCGCCGTCGACTGTGATCGTGCATCCGGTAGTTTTGGCGGATAAATCCGAGGCGAGAAAGAAAACGGAATTGGCGACATCTTCCGGCAAAATCCGGATTTTCATTAAATTGCGGTTTTTATAGAAATCCTCCAGCCTACCGACCGGAATTCCGTAGGATTTGGCGCGTTCTTCACGTACTTTTTGATTCCAAAGCCCTGAATTTTCAAAAATGCCGTCCGGATTTACAATGTTCGCCCGGATATTAAATTCTCCGCCTTCAATTGCCAGAATTTTCGCCAGCTGCGCTTCGGCCGATTTTGACGCGCTGTAAGCCCCAAAATCTTTCCCCGGCGCCATAACATTTTTGGTCGCAATAAAAACTAAATTACCACCCAATTTTTGCTGCTTGAATATTTTGACTGCTTCGCGCGCGAGTAAAAAATGTCCTGTGGCATTGACTTTAAGCGACTTTTCCCAATCCGAAAGTGAAAGCTGATCCACCGATGAAATATGCGCAATGCCGGCATTTGAAACTACTAAATCAAGCCCGCCAAATAACAAAACGGTTTTCCGTAGCGCTTCTTTGACCGATTGCTCGCTGGTTACATCAAGTTTAATACCTATCGCGCGTTTTGATTTCGTTTTTTGATTAATCTCATCCGCCGCTTTTTGCGCTTTTGCCGTATCCAGATCGGTGAGAACTACATGGGCACCTTCTTTTGTCAATTTTTCAGAAATCGAACGGCCGATAGAGCCAACAGCGCCCGTCACAATGGCAACTTTCCTAGCCAAACTGGCTTCCAGCGGCGCAAGAGACAGTTTGTAAAGTTCCAGAGGCCAATATTCCATTTCAAATATTTTCGGGAGCGGAAGTGATTTATATTTTCCAACTACTTCTCCTCCGCGGATGGTAGAAATCGAGTGCTCATAAATTTCGGAACATTCTTTTGATGCCGCCAAGTCTTTGCCTGTAGCAATGAGGCCCACTTGCGGGATCAAAATGACACGCGGATAAGGATCCAACATCTGCATACCGGGCGATTTGAATTTCTTGTAATAACGCTCATGCGCTTTTGCGTAACTTTCGATCTGTCGCCGAATACTATTTTCGGTTAAATCATTCACGCTTGTTTTGATTTTTAGAAAAAGCGGTTTTCCTTTTGTGCGCAGCATATGATCCGGAGTTGCGCAGCCAATTTGTGAAAGCTGTGCGCCTTTTTTGGAATTTACAAACTCGAGAACGCCCGGTGTGCTATTCACCGTTAAAATCATTCTTTTATTTTTACTCACCGCGCTTCGAATAATGGGAAGAGATTGCGACAAAAATTTCTCGCGCTCATTTGCTTTTAATTCACGGAAACGCTTCCCGCCAAATATTGACTTTGATTTGCCTTTTGCTTTTTTCTCGATAAATTTCTCGGCCCGGCTCACCATTTCAACCATGCGCGCATAACTCTGTTTGGACGAATTTCCCCATGTGATGATGCCGTGCTTTTCCAAAATGGCACCCTTTGCGCGCTTGTTTTTCTGAAACGCCGCATAAACGCGCTTTGATAAATTGAATCCCGGCTTTACGTACGGAATCCACAACATTTCGTCTCCGTATAATTTTTTGATAAGCCGCGCATTGTTCGTATTGTTGGTGATTGAGAGAATCGCGTCTGCATGGCTGTGGTCAATGTCTGAATATGGAATAAAAGCGTGGAGCAGCGCTTCTACCGAAGCTCGCGGTGCTTTTGGTGATAATTGTGCCTGCGCTACGTAATCGACCATCATTTGATCGCTCATGTCACCCACGGAAAGAAGCGACATGAGTTTCTGAAGATCGAGCGGCGTAAAATGTTTACGCTCTGAGAATTTCATGTCGGAACCGGAACCTTTGACCCACAACACCTTCACTTCACCGCCAAACGGGCTTTTTTCGGTTGTTTTGGTCGAAGTATTTCCGCCGCCCCAAAGACAGAGCTTAGGGTCGCTTCCGATCCATCGCGAACGCAGCACGAGTTGATCGAGGGCATCCTTATTTTGCATTTGGTTTTGCTTCCAAAGATTTTTGATCATCGAATATCTATCTATTGTGGATTTCGGAATTCGGATTGCGGATTAGATAATCCGATATTCGCAACCCACAATCCGAAATTAACTTAAAACGGTCCGCCCCGTCATTGCTTGTTCTAGCGTCGCCGGGTCTACATAATCCAGATGGCTCCCGACCGGAACCCCGCGCGCGATTCGCGTGACTTTCACGCTCGTTCCTTTTAAATTCTCAGCCATGTAAAGCGCGGTGGTATCGCCTTCCGTGTTGGGGTTGGTCGCTAAAATTACTTCTTCGATCCCGGTGGTTTTAATTCGCTTGAGCAGCCGGTCAAGCCGGAGCTCCTGGGGGCCGACACCGTCGATCGGCGATAAGGTTCCGAATAAAACATGAAAAAGCCCGTGAAAAGCGCCTGTTTTTTCAATCAAAGCCACATCTTTCGGGCTTTCCACAATACACAGGATTTTCTGCACGCGCGTCGGGTCTTTGCAGATTCCGCAAAGCTTTTCGGTGGTTAGATTGCGGCAGAGATCACAGAAGAAAATTTTCTCTTTTGCATCCACGAGCAGTTTTGAAAGTTCGCGGACTTGCTGGTCGCTTTCTTTTAATAATTGAAGCACAATCCGCTCGGCAGATTTAGGGCCGATGCCGGGGAGCATGGTAAATGCTTTCATCAAGCGGGTAAGAATCTCGGGGTAACCTTCGCTCATGAGGGCTAAGCTTTCCGGATCACTTTACTGCCTTGAAAAATATCCAGCGCGGACAAAATGACTTCTGAATTATTTTCTTTTTCGGGTTCGGTTTTGGGCACAACTTTTTCGATTTTTTCCGCTTTTGCCACAACAAACTGAATTTGCACTTTCGCTTTCAGAATATCCTCGAGCGTTTTTTGAATAAAGCCCTTATTGCCCTGATGCTCCAGATTTTCCATATGAAATTTAAATTCCGGCGGAAATCCGAATGTAATTTTATTGCCCGCAACTTCCAAAGGTTCCGATTCCGAAAGATAAGTGCCGACCGACATCCTGGTGGTTTTTACGCGCGACAAAAGTTCCGGCCAGGCGCGCTCCATTTCTTCAAAATCGATATCGCGCACGCCGTAAGCGGAAACCGCGGTTTCTTCCGGATTTTTTGCCTCGGATTTCAAAGCAGGTTTGAGTTGGAATTTTATTTCGGGGCGCTCAACGGCTTTTTTTTTATCCTGAAACGAGGCCGCTTGAAAATTGGAAACACCGCTTGATGAAGGTGAAAACTGCGCCGGTGTTTTTGAAATCTGCCGGAGTTCAGACAAAATATCTTGAATCGCCGAAAGCTCTTCCCGGTTTGCGATTTTGAGCAGGCAAATTTCTAAAAGATAACGCGGGCTTTTTGACCATTTAATTTCCCGGAGAAGCTGCTGAAGCAGGCTTAAAATCAAGAAAAGCTCTTCGCGTTTGAAACTTTCTGAAAATTTCAGAAGCTCCGAGAGCGATTCTTCATCGCGCTCGATGAATTCGGACTTTACATCACCGAGCTTCAGCACCAAAAGATCACGGAAATACTCCAAAAGGCCTTTGGTAAATTGCTCGATGTCTTTCCCTTGATCCACCAACTCGCTGACAAGCGACAAAACGTCTTTTGATTTTCTCGATTCAACCGCGCGGATTAATTGAAGATAAGTTTCATCCGATGTCAGGCCGAGTGAAAACAAAACATCGTCTTCTTTGATTTCGCCTTCGCCGAAACTCGACATTTGGTCCAGAAGCCCTTCGCCGTCACGCAAACTTCCTTCTGCGGACTTTGCGATCAGGAAAAGTGTTTTCTCGCCTGCCTTGATTTTTTCTTTTTTGCAGATTTCCTTCAATTTATCGTGAATCAATGAAGTGGAAACGCGGCGGAATGAAAACCTTTGGCACCTTGAAAGGATTGTCAGGGGAACTTTGTGCGATTCGGTTGTCGCAAAAACAAATTTCACATGTTCCGGAGGCTCTTCAAGTGTTTTTAGAAGCGCATTAAACGCTTCTCCCGTCAGCATGTGGACTTCGTCAATAATGTAAATCTTATAACGCCCGCTGGAAGGCTTAAATTTGACGTTGTCGCGAAGATTCCGGATTTCATCGATGCCGCGGTTTGATGCACCGTCGATTTCGAGCACATCAAGGCTTGCGCCGCGCGTGATTTCTTCACAGCTCGGGCATTTCCCGCACGGATTTTCGCTGGGGCCCTTTTGGCAGTTGAGCGCTTTGGCTAAAATCCGGGCTGTGGATGTTTTCCCGACGCCGCGGGAGCCCGAAAATAGGAAGCTTTGCGCAACTCGGCCCTTTTTAATCGCATTTTTAAGGGTTGTGGTGATGTGTTCTTGGCCGATGACTTCATCAAAAGTTTGCGGCCTGAACTTGCGCGCGAAGACTTGATATGACATAGCGAAGAATTGTACAACGATTTACTTTAATCCACAACGCCCAATTCAGCATTTTTAACTGCGAAGGCCTCGGCGAAGACGCGTCTGGAGGCTGCCCGAGCATGGCGGCAAGAATGGACTTCTCATCCAGCACCGGCACTCGAGCCGCTCCTGTCCCAATTATCAATAAAGCGTCTGGGGCGTATATTCATTTGAGAATTGGGACAGCCCTCACCTTCAATAGAAAATTTAATATGGGTGACGGGCTGCGGCGTCTCGGTGCCTTCGCTCTCGCTCTTGGGATCCCCGCTGCTTTGCTTTGCGAAGCAAAACGGCGGGGAGCCAAGCTCCCAAGAGCTCCGAGAGATGCTTCTTGAGAAGCCTATTCTTGCCGAGGGCAGCCGGAAGTCGAGTGAGGATTTCTCGCTGGGAAATCCGAACGTCGGCTGAGTCGAGGGCCTGAGCGTAGTTAAAATGCTGGTAAATCGTTGTTTAAGAGAAGAGGGGGAGGAGGCGCGCATAAAGCGGCGGGCCGAGAACGATAAAACCGATCAGGCTGGCGGCAACGGTCCAAATGAGAACAGCGGCGGCCGCGATATCCTTAGCACGCTTTGCCGCGTCCGAATATTGGCCGGAGGATACCAAATCGACCACAATCTCAAGAACGGTGTTAAAAGCTTCCGCCATCCAGACGCCGCCGATGGCAATGACAATAGCAACAAAGCCGCCGATACTGATTTGAAGCCACCACGACATTAATAGAACAAGAACCGTGGCAATCATGTGAACCCACGCATTCGGCTCTGTCAGCAGCATATCCACAAGGCCCGAGAACGCATGTTTCAGGCTGCTCACTCTGGATTTGACGCTAAGCTTTCCTTTTTTTGGTGTCATGATGGAAATAATATCACAAATATGCCTGCAAAGTGCCGGACTTTTGAAAAGTCCCGATTTTAGGTGAAAATACTAACAGATAAAACCCGATTTTTTATGTATTCAATACGTTATAAATTTAACTATATTATTAGGATATTATACAAACATATTTCTTATTATAAAATTTAATATCCCACTTATTACTTATTGTAATTTAAAAATATGGGATGTTAAAATTTTAAGTCTATTCCTACCGGGCAATGATCGGAGCCCATAACGTCGGGCATGATAAAAGCATCCTTGAGCTTAGGCCGGAGGGCTTTAGAGATCAGGAAATAATCGATCCGCCATCCAATATTGCGCGCCCTGCAATTGTTGAAGTGATGCCACCAGGTGTAATGGCCGCCATCAGTGCAGAATTCGCGGAAAGTATCAATCAAACCGGCTTTTACGAAATTATCGAAGCCTGCGCGCTCTTCTTTGGTGAATCCGTGGGTAAATTCGTTCTCTTTTGGCCTAGAAAGGTCAATTTCTTTGTGCGCTACGTTGAAATCCCCACATACAACGACCGGTTTTTTCTTTTCGAGCTTTTTGAGAAATGACAGGAACTCAACATCCCATTCCTTGAATCGGTATGGGAGTCTTGAAAGATCATCCTTTGAATTGGGGACATAAACGTTGACCAGTGAAAAATCGTCATACTCCGCCGTCAGCACGCGGCCTTCCTGGTCGTGCTTTTTAATTCCAATGCCGCGAGAGACGGATAGCGGCTTTTGCTTTGTGTAGATGGCGGTACCGCTATAGCCGGGCTTCTCGGCCCAATTCCAGTGAGTTTCGTACCCGGGCGGGTTTAAAAGCTCTTCATCAAGCTGTTCGGGGCGGGCTTTGGTCTCTTGAAGGCATAGCGCATCGGGCTTTTCTTTGGCCAGCCATTTGAGAAACCCCTTTCTCTGGGCGGCCCGGACGCCGTTGACATTCCAACACAGAATTTTCATGGGGTTATTGAGTTAGAAGCCGGAACAGATCGTTATAATTTTTTGCCACGTGGAATTTCGGAAACTCTTTTTTGATATTGGCCGGCGGATTAAATAGAATCCCCCGGTCTGCCGCTTTCAGCATGGTGATATCATTGTAAGAATCCCCCGCTGCAAACACCTTAAAACCGGCGGATTTAAGAGCCCGGACGGCTTTTTCTTTGCCGTTTTTTTGACGGAGACGATAGCCGCTGATAAACCCTTTGCTGTTCACCGAAAGCCAATTACAAAAAAGCGTCGGGTAACCGAGTTTTTTCATGAGCGGCATTGCGAATTCGTAGAAAGTGTCGGAAAGAATTAAAACTTGCTCACGGGTACGCAATTTGTCTAAAAACTGCTTAGCGCCTGGGAGCGGCCCCATTGCGCCGATTACTTTTTGAATATCTTTTAATTTAATTCCCTCGGCACGCAGGATTTTAAGCCGGCGTTTCATGAGGATGTCATAATTCGGGATATCGCGCGTTGTCAGCCGCAATTCTTTGATTTTTGTTTTCTTGGCGACATTAATCCAAATCTCGGGGACCAAAACGCCTTCCATATCAAGACAAATCATATTTTGCTTCCTTTATCGATGAACAGAACGACATTATCATACCGAATTTGCTTCGCATGGAAAGCAAAAATATTAGGAAATTGCAGGGGTTTCGAGCGGCGTTTTTTGCGCGGAGGTCACGGCCACGACCTGAACTTTTCCCGTAGGGACCGAATCGGCGTGCATGGTCATAAAGCGGATCGCGACATAGCGGTCTTCATTTTTGTTAAACTCGCGGGACTTAAAATTAATATCCGCCAGCAGATCGATCAATTCCTCCCGGCGCTCCTCGTAAGGCGGGTGTGAATTCAGGTAATTCAGATATGGAACGATTCCGTAGACTTTGATGTTAGACATTTTCCCAAGAAACTTTGCAAGTTCTCGAGGATCATAATTAGCCTTCATTAAAATATGCACCGCTTTTCTATCGGCTTCGATTTCCTCGTTTTTCTCGAAGCGCCGTTTAATTTTTGGTATCACAACTTCCATGCCGTTGCCAAGCGCCGAGCTTGCGACGGATCCGGCCGGCCCGCCGACCGCACCGCCTGCCGCAGCCGCGCCTGAACGCATCGCATCAAAAATCATACCGCCGGTTGATGTTTGTTGACCGCCTTGCGTATGAGCTCCGGATGCAACGTGAGCAACTTCGTGTGCGAGTACAGCAGCTAACTCCGCCTCGGAATCAACGAAATTTAGGAGTCCGCGTGTGATATAAATATAACCGCCGCCGTAGCTAAAAACATCCACCGAATCATCATCCAGAACAAAAAATTGATACGGGAGATGGGGGCGATCCGAGGCAGAAGTCAGCCGGTACCCGATCGTGCGAATGTATTGATTAAGATCTGCTTCATTGAAAAATTTTCGTTCCTTCATGATGATTAAATGCTGATCATAGCCATCACGAATTTCGGCAAGATCGTTGAAAGAAAGCGGAAGTGTGGGGCTAATCGGCCGTGAAGGATCGACTGTTGTCGCGCAACCTGACAGGGCTATCAAAAAAATCAGATTGAGGGTTGCGCTTTTAACCATAGCGGGGCGGCCTCCACTCGCCTTTAGTTATAGCTTAAACGCTAAACGGCGACTTTGCAAATTCGTAAACTCTTTAAAATGAGTTACTTATGATATTTAATTAGTGGTGCTTATAGCCGTATAGCTATTTTGAGGTGATTTTACCGACATTGCGGACAGAGTGAGTTGTGCGGGCAGGAATCAAAATTTCTTCGCCGATTCTAAGAACTGACTTTTTGCCTTTCATTTCAAACTCAACATCACCTTCCAAAACCACGAGCAATTCGTCGACATCGTGGACATAATCTTCCCACCGGGTTCCCGGCGCATCGGTCCAAAGGCTGCATGAAAACCCGCGTTCATGCCAGCTTTTTTCGATGTTGGTTTGCTTAGGTTTCATAAAAATAATCGGAGAGGCTGGGATTCGAACCCAGGAGACCCATAAGAGCCTAACGGTTTTCGAGACCGCCCCATTCGACCGCTCTGGCACCTCTCCATTTTTGCTTAATAAATTGTCTACCAACACCTGACTTTAAGAAGTTTTCTCTTTTTCTTGCTTCCGTATAGTTGAGAAATTGTTCTTCAAATACTAACACCCAAGGGCGGCCAGATTTAGTTGATCTTGTTTTGCCTGCGTTGTGGGATAGAATTCTTTGGGTGGCAGTTTCTTCTCTGCTCGAACCTACGTAAAATTTCTCTTTTATCTGACTATAAATAACATAAACACACGCCATAATTTTCTATCGCCCGGTTTTCCCGCCAAAGGCGGACCCGCCACGATTTTTGGCGGGCGAGACCGCCGCATTCGACCACTCTGCCCTGATTCTCATTGAAGGATGATTGGCTCTTATAAGAAATCAGGGCTGCCCTTGCGCTTTCAACTAAAAATAGTGGATTGGTTTATAAGGAAGCGCAAAGGGCTGCCATCTCTCCGTGAGTTCGCGATTATACCGTTAGGTTCTCGGAATTCCAATCAGGTTCAGCACGCGGTCGAGATCGTCCAGCGAATAATACTGAACTTCAATGCGGCCTTGATTATTTTTGCGGGCAAAAATTTTAACGCTGGTCCCAAGCTTGCGCTCTAACTTATGTTCAAGATCCTGGATTTCGGGGCTTAAAAGACGCGCCTGTTTCGCACGCCGTTTACGCGCAAGCGAGCGATTGACCAAATCTTCTACTTGCCGAACCGACAATTTGTCCTGAACAATCCGCTTGCAAACCTGACGCTGATGTTCCGGTGTCGGAAGTGATAAAAGTGCGCGTGCATGGCCGTTTGTGATCCGGTCTGCCGCAAGCTCTGATAAAACATCCTGCGGGAGCCGCAAAATCCGGATTGTATTCGCAACCGTTGTCCTGTTTTTCCCGACACGGTCTGCAACTTGATCTTGGGAAAGCCCGCGTTCTTCGACAAGACGTAAATAGGCTTGCGCCTCTTCAATCGCGTTTAAATCTTCACGTTGGATGTTCTCGACCAACGCAAGCTCCAACAATTTCTGATCCGCGACATCTTTAATAATGACCGGAACTTTCGAAAGCCCTGCTAATTTTGAAGCGCGAAGACGTCTTTCACCGCAAATCAGCTCAAATCCGTTTCCTTTGCGCTTCACGATCACAGGCTGCAAAATTCCCTGCTCTTTAATCGAGTTTGCCAGTTCAGAAAGCGCTTCGTCATTAAAATGCCGGCGCGGCTGATCTTGATTCGGCTGAATGTCCGCAATCGCAACCTCCTGGATCGGCGCATCGGATTTTGCCTGTTCGCCTTGCGCAATTTTCTCTTTCTGTTCTTGGATGATTTTTGTATAGCTGTCCGGAATCAATGCGCTTAACCCCTTGCCCAATGCTTTCTTTTTAATTTCCATGTGATTTCCCTTTCATTAATTATTTGGTTCTTGTGCGCCGACCGTTTCTTCTGTAATAGTCGGCTGAGAATTTTCAACTGGCAGTTCTTCTGTTTTCTTAAGGCCCAATCTATTGATTAACTCAATCGCAATCGCTTCATAGGCCTTTGCGCCTTTTGATGAAGGATCGTAAAGTGTTACCGGCTTACCAAAACTTGGCGCCTCGCTGATTTTCACAGAACGCGACACCACGGTTTGGAAAACCTTATCGCCGAAAAATTTTTTCACTTCTTCAATTACTTGCTGCGTTAGATTCGTTCGGAAATCTGCCATCGTTAATATGACGCCGCCGATTTCAAGCTCCAGATTGAGCTTCTCCTTCACAAGTGTATGTGTATTAAGGAGTTGCGTTAATCCCTCAAGCGCATAATACTCGCACTGGAGCGGAATCATGAGATGATGGCTTGCGACTAGCGAGTTGATTGTCAAAAGCCCTAGCGACGGCGGACAATCTATAATGATCAAATCGTAATCACTCGCCGCTTGTTCTAAAACTTTTCGAAGAACAAATTCGCGTTCTGGGACTTCAATTAATTCCAATTCTGCGGCTGCCAAATCGCTGTTAGCCGGTATTAAATCCAGATTGGCAATGGGTGTGTTAATGATAGACGTTTTAACATCACTATGATCGATTAATGAATTGTAAATTGTTGATTCTAATGTATTTCTGTCAAATCCTAATCCGCTCGTTGCATTGCCTTGCGGATCCAAATCAATCAAAAGCGTGCGAACTTTTTCGCGCGCGCAAATGGACGCAATATTGACGGCTGAGGTTGTTTTCCCGACGCCGCCTTTTTGATTGGAGAAAGAAATAATTTTTGCCATTGTGATCTCCGGGTTAATTTCTTTTAATTTCGAAAGGCACTGATAAATTGAGAGGCATTTTAAAAAACATTAGACCGATTGTTCCACGTGAAACATTCTTCATAGATTTTGTTTCGACTACAACAATTTCGTTCTTTATATCTAATCTTTAATATTTAGTCAATCAATCTATTTAATTTAAATAAATAATTTATATATAACAACTTACGAATTAATACTAATTTGTGTTTCACGTGAAACAAATCACGAATTTCGTAAAATCTTCTCAACCACAATAGACAATACAGAAAGATCCGCAGGAGAAATCCCAGGAATCCGGGAAGCTTGGCCGATTGATACCGGTTTTACTTTGGAAAGCTTTTCCCGAGCTTCTCGGCTCAAATTATGAATTGTTTGATAATTGATTCCTTCCGGAATTTTTCGCCGCTCCAATTTGCTGAATTTTTCCACATCAATTAATTGCCGCTTCACATAGCCTTCATATTTCACTTCATTTTCAATGCGTTGGACGATATCTTTATCAAGTTCTTCTAAGTCTAACTTATTATATTTAAATGAGTTAAATGTAACTTCTGGACGTCTTAGAAATTGTCTTGCCGATATGCTACCCATTGGAGTTTTGTGTAGTTGGTTGATTGTTTCTTGGACCTTTCGGATCGTATTTTCCGTCTTTTCAAATACGGCTTCCGGTATCAAACCAAACTCACGGCCATATTTCATAAGCCGCTCATCTGCGTTGTCTTGCCGAAGCAAAAGGCGAAACTCGGCTCTCGAAGTAAACATCCGGTACGGCTCCGTTGTCCCGCGCGTCACAAGGTCATCAATTAAAACGCCGATATAGGCCTCGGACCGGCTCAAAATGAAGGGGGGTTGGTTGCGAAGCTTCCGGATAACGTTCAAACCGGCAATCAAACCTTGCGCGGCAGCCTCTTCATAGCCGGAAGTGCAATTGATTTGGCCCGCAAAAAATAGGTTCTCGATTTTTTTGGTTTCGAGTGAATGTTTAAGCTGTGTTGGCTGCGCGCAATCATATTCGATTGCATAACCAAACCTCATCAGCTCGGCATTTTCAAGTCCGCGGATTGAGCGCACGAGCTCGATTTGAACATCTTGCGGAAGACTCGTTGAAATTCCGTTTACATAAGTTTCTTCCGTGTCCCAACCCTCCGGCTCTAAATAAATTTGGTGGCGCTCTTTATCACCGAATTTCACAACTTTATCTTCGATCGAAGGGCAGTAGCGCGGGCCGGTTCCTTGGATAATGCCGCCGTAGAGAGGGGAGCGGTAGAGATTTTGTTTGATAATAGTGTGCGTTTTCTCATTTGTGTGTGTGAGATAACAGGAAAGCTGTTTTTGTGAAATTTTCTCGGTTTGAAATGAAAACGGCGATGGGTTTTCATCGCCGGGCTGCTCTTCACAGACTGAAAAATCGATTGTGCCTTTCCGCAAACGGGGCGGCGTTCCGGTTTTAAATCTCATAAGCTCAATTCCGTGCGCTTTCAGCGAATCCGACAGCCCCAAAGACGGCGGATCGCCTCCGCGGCCGCCGGGGAAGTTCACATCGCCTACATGAATTAAGCCGCGCATGAACGTGCCGCTTGAAATCACGATGGTTTGTGCGTAATAAGAAATTCCGAGCTGCGTCCTAACGCCAGTCGCTTTTCCGTTTTTAACAAGCAACTCAACGGCTTGATCTTGTTTGAGATCAATATTTTTCTCGGCCTCGACAATTTTTTTCATCAGCATTTGATATTGTTTTTTATCCGACTGAGCGCGCGGCGCCCACACGGCAGGGCCTTTGGATTTGTTGAGCATGCGGAATTGAATGCCGGTTTGATCCGTCGTGAGAGCCATTTGGCCGCCAAGCGCATCAATTTCGCGGACCATATGGCCTTTGGCAAGCCCGCCGATCGCCGGGTTGCACGACATTTGACAAATTGAATCAATGTTCATCGTGAGGAAGAGAACATTGTGGTTTGTGCGGGCAATGGCAAGTGCAGCTTCCGTGCCGGCATGACCGGCGCCGATTACAATACAATCGTAGATTTTTTCTGACATTTTGAACAGCCTGAGTGGATTTTTAATACATCATAAGTCATTTATTAAAAATAACTTATGACTAGAAAGATAAACTTATCAACAAAATATAAACGGAATGAAAATATCAACTAATCGATTGCGATTGGTTTTGCGCGGTGGTGAATTAAAATTTGATGCGCAACCGTGAGCAAATTGCTCAAAGTCCAGTACAACACAAGCCCTGAGGGCAACCCGTAAAAGAAAAAGCCCATGATGACCGGCATCCATTGCATGATTTTTGCCTGGTCGGTGGATGTTGCAGGCTGTGGCGTCATTTTTTGCTGCCACCACATGGACCCTACCATCAAAATCGGAAGCAGATTGAATTCGAAGCCGGAAATCTTGGCCAATTGATCGGGCAGTGTCAGATCCTTGACCCACCAAATGGATTCGCCCTTGAGTTCCACCATTTGCCCGAGTACTTGATAAAAACCGATGAAAATAGGAATTTGCAAAACCATCGGCAGGCAGCCGCCCATCGGATTGACTTTATGACGGCGGTAAAGCTCCATCATTTCCTTGTTCATGCGCTGCGGATCTTTTTTGAATTGCTCCTGAAGCGCTTTGATTTTCGGTTGGACCGCCTGCATCTTTCGCATCGATTCAAAACTCATGTGTGTAAAGGGGCTGAACAGTACTTTCACCAAAATCGTAAGCACAATAATGGCAAAACCAAAGTTGCCCGTGAGTTGATGGCAATACATCAGCAGAACGAACAAATAATACCGAAACGCGCCGAAAACACCTTGCGTTAATGTTTGTTCAAATCCGTATCCGAAAGATTTTAAATCTTCCCGATATTCCGGCCCGGCATAAATTAAAAACTTGGTTTCAAATTGCGCGCCGGGCGCCAGTGTTTCGGCGGGAAAATCAAGGGTTGAAACCAGCGATTCGCCGTTTGCGGAAACGGTTGTTTTGGCACGCTCTGCCACAAGCGTTTCGGGCTTCACGATGACAGAAAAATATTTAATGGTGAGCGCCTGCCAGTCAATCCGGTCCTCAACCAGAAACGGATTTTTAACGATTTTGCCTTCCTTTTTAACCTGAACTTTTCCGGCTTTGGGAATTACGAAAGATTCGATTTGGTCGCGGTCCATTGCGTCATGCAGTTTTCCAAAAAAGATCTGGTTCCGGATTTGGAGAGGCACTTGTCTGGTTTGGCTGCTCAAGTTGTCGACTTGAATGGTTAAATAAAAAGCGGATTTATCCTCAAAAAGCTGATATTTCTTCCGGATCCGCAAATCATTCGAAGAATCGTGCACAAAACTGATGATTTTGGCTTGATGGTCGATGTGTTCCATCCGGTAATGTGCAAGGCCGGACATGTTGGGATCGTTGAGAACGCTCACCGCAAAAGCGGGGACCGGATCAGCCGGCTGAATCAGTTCTGTGCGTCCGATTTTTTTCTTGCCCCATTGTTTAATAAGAAGCTCCGAAATTCCTGCACCTACGTTTGAAAATTTAATGGAATAAATATCGTTTGTGAGTTCATAAAATTCAGCGGGCTCAATGACCGGAATATCTTTCTGCGCAGTTGCTTCCTTCACCACGGCAGGTACCGGCTCGGAAGCTTTGTTTTCGACAGTTTCTGCGGCGGGCGGCGGTGTTTGGCTTGTTTGCTTTTTGGTCATCCAGGGATAAAAAACCATCAGCACCAAGAACGAAAGTGCGGTCGCAAGTAAAAGTCGTTTTTCCGTACTCATTATTTACACCACAGGGTCATAGCCGCCTTCGTGCAGCGGATGACATTTTGAAATTCTCACAACAGCGAGGCCGGTTCCTTTTAAAATCCCTTTTTGCTCGATCGCCGATTTCGCATACTCTGAACAGCTCGGTGCAAACCGGCAATGATTGCCGAGTAAAGGCGAAATCCATTTTTGATAAAAGCCTATAACGATCAACAATATTGTTTTCATTAAAACAAACCTACGCGTGTTAAAACTGGTTTTAAAATTTGCTCTAACTCTTTATATTTCAAATGCTTATAATCATTCACGCGAATTACAAAATCGCCTTTAAAGCGAAAATTCTGTTTGTTCAACCTGAAAAATTCACGCACAAGCCGCTTCATTCGGTTTCGTTTCGCGGCGCCTTTGATTGATTTCGCCGAAACCAAAACGCCGAAGCGCGAATGATCCTGTGCCGCGTCCGCCCTCCGCCACTGAACGGAAAAACCGCCGCCTCTTGCGCTTTGATGCGACCGGAGCACGCGGCGAATATCCGAAGCCCGAGAAAGTTTTTCCTGTTTAGAAAAAGACTGGCGCATTCAAATTGAAATAGCGGAAAGGATGAACAGCTTGGCTGCTTTTATTAAACAGTCGTTAAACGCTTCCGGCCCTTGCGTCTACGGCGCTGTAAAACCTGACGACCTTTGGAAGTTTTCGACCGCTTCAAAAAACCGTGTTTTCGCTTGCGTTTTCTTTTTGATGGATTATATGTTGGATTCATAGCCGCGCATTATAACAGAACTCGCCCGATGGGGCCAAAATAAAAATAGACTTTTCATTTTTTCGTGGCTAAAATACGGCTCTTTAAATTTGGTGTTTTTGGCTTGATTTGCTCAGAATTCTGAGGATAATAACGGTTGTTTCTATTCTGTTTATAACTTGTTAATTATTGTTGATAATTGTTAATAACTTTTGTTACTTGTGAATGCCTCTCCTGATATACTCGTAAGTTATTTTAAATAAATGATTTATGGAAAATAAGACCCCTCAAGAAACTCTTTCTGATGCCAATAATATCTGGCAAAAGATCCTCTCAGGAATAAGAAAAGAGTTAAGCGAGCAGAGCTTTAACACATGGATAAAACCCGTCGCTTGCAAATCCATAGGGACGGAGGCTTTGGTTTTATCAGTTCCGGATCAGTTTTATGGTGAATGGCTGCATGAACATTATGAAGACATTATGAAAAGTGCCGCGGCTGAGATGATTGGCGCTCGGCCGGAAATACACTATGTCGTGGTTGAGCAGCCGCAATTTGAAACAACGGTTGCGCCGACGCCGGACCGGCCCAGCGGAACGAAGAAAAGACCATCTGATATTGATCTTAACCGGAAATATACTTTTGATGATTTTGTAATCGGCCCCGGGAACCGTTTTGCGCACGCAGCCGCGCTCGCAGTCGCTGAAGACCCGGCAAAGCAATACAACCCGCTGTTCATTTACGGAAGTGTTGGGCTTGGAAAAACACACTTGCTCCAATCTATTGCCCAAACAGTGATGGCAAAAAACCCTTCTTCGAAAGTAGTTTATATTTCAAGCGAACAATTCACAAATCAACTCATTTCTGCAATACAAACCCGTACCACAGCGGCATTTAGAGAAAGATACAGAACGGCGGATTTGCTGCTGATCGATGACATTCACTTCATTGCGGGCAAGGAATCAACACAGGAAGAATTTTTCCATACATTCAATACGCTCTACGATGCACATAAACAAATCGTTGTCACAAGCGACCGGCCGCCCAAAGATATCCCAGGGCTTGAAGAGCGCCTTGTTTCGAGATTTGGCTGGGGGCTGGTTGCCGACATCCAGCCGCCCGAGCTGGAGACGCGCGTTGCCATCTTAAAAAAGATTGTCGATCGGCAAAAAGTTTCGGTATCAAACGAGGTGTTGTTTTTTATCGCTGATAAAATCCGGTCTAACATCCGCGAACTTGAGGGTGCGCTTGTCAGGGTCATTGCGTATGCGTCCTTAACCGGTATCCCGGTCGATATTCACTCGGCACAGAATGTTTTAAAAGACTCTTTCCGGGAGGAAGAAAGCAAAATCACAATCGAACACATTCAGCGCTGTGTTTGTGATTATTTCGGAATCAAAGTTTCTGATTTGCGCGCAAAACGGCGCTCTAAATCGGTGGTTTTCCCTAGGCAAGTTGCGATGTATCTGGTTCGTGAGCTTACAGTTAAGTCATTGCCCGAAATCGGTGATTTTTTTGGCGGCCGGGGCCACGCTACTGTCATTCACGCCATCAATAAGATCAAAAACAGGGTTAAGCATGATTTTGAAACAAAACGGGCAGTTGATCAGCTCTTGGCAGCGATCAGAAAATAATTAACATTTGTCATAAGAGTTTGGCGGTTTATGTCTAAGTTGTTCACAACTTTATGTATTTGTAAGATGTTTATTTTAAATAGGATACGATAGTTATCAACATAATTTTGAACACCTACTACTTTTTCTTCTGTTTTTAATATTTAAAAGAGTATAAGAGGAGCAAAACATGGAATTCAACATCAACAAAGAAGATCTTAATAATGCTCTCAGCATCACAGTGGGTGGTGTAAATCCGCGTGCGACATTGCCGATTTTGGGAAATATTTTGGTGGAAACCGTGGGGAAAGATACGGTTCAATTCACAAGCACTGATTTAGAAATCGGGCTGTGCACAAAAGTGAAATCGCGCAACATAACGGAAGGTAGTATTACGGTGCCGGCACGTAAGTTCCTGGATGTGATTCGCGAGCTTCCGTCCGGAGAGGTTTTGGTTACAGTTAATAAGAACAATGCCGTAAATATCAAAACAGGAAAAACATATTGTAAGTTGATGGGATTAGGGCGGGAAGATTTTCCGAAACTTCCCGAATTTAACCTCAATGACGCGATCGAAATTGATCAAAATATCGTCAAAGAGTGTTTATCGCTCACATCATTTGCTATTTCTCATGATGAAGCTCGTTATGTGCTGAACGGTGTTTTGATTAAAGCGAGCGATAAAAAAATCAGATTTATCGCGACCGACGGCAGGCGGCTGGCTTATGTTGAAAAAGAATTAAGCAAGCCTGTTAAAAAATCACTAGAAGTGATTGTGCCTGTGAAAGCGGTTCATGAGCTTGGGAAAATCTTGAAACCGGACGGTGTTTTAAAAATTGCTGAGTTGCAAAACCAAGTTTTATTTCATCTCGACAACACCTACGTGATTACAAGATTAATAGAAGGACGCTTCCCAAACTACGAACAAGTGATCCCAAAAGAAGAAAGCACAATCGGTTCTGTCGACCGCCAAACATTTCTCTCAGCCGTTAAGCGCGCATCTCTTTTTACCTCACAAGATGCACAAGCCGTGAAACTTGATTTTATGAACGGGAAAGTGCTGGTATCGGCTCATTCGGCAAATCTGGGCGAAGTGAAAGAGGAATTGGATGCTTCCGTGAATGGCGACTCGATCAGCATCGGATTTAACCCGCACTATTTAATCGATGTATTAAAAATCATGGAAGAAGGCGAAGTAAAAATTTCGATGTCGAAATCGGATAAACCGGGCCTGATTCGCGGTAAAGACAATTACATGTACGTCATCATGCCGATGCAGATTGCCTAAATGAACACAGCGCTACAAGAAACAAAGCCGCTCGCGGCGGCGATCAAAAGAATATTTGCCGGGTTTACGGAAGAACCCAAAAAAGAAAATACGCGTTTGGCCGAGTGTTGGCCCAAGATTGTCGGAGAAAGAATTGCAGCAAAAACAAAGCCTTCATTAAATCAAGGCGGCGTGAAGGTTTATACGGAGAGTTCGGCGCTGTCGTTCGAATTAAGCCAGAATTACGGCCCCGCGATTTTAAAACGTCTCCAAAACGAGTTCGGCGAAGAAAGAATTAAAAAAATATGGTTTTGTGTAAGCGATTTGTAATCAAAAAGGTTTCATATGGCAACCATGGCGGCGAAAAAGAAAGATATGGCAGAAGAAAAACCTAAAAAGGGAACTAAATACGACGCAACAACCATCCAGGTTCTGGAGGGTGTAGAAGCAGTCCGCAAACGTCCCGGTATGTATATCGGCGACACGACTGCGCGCGGGCTTCATCATTTGGTGTACGAGGTAATCGATAACTCGATCGACGAAGCGCTCGCGGGGCATGCGACCAAAGTTGAAACCGTCATGCACAAAGACGGAAGTGTCACTGTAACAGACGACGGGCGCGGCATTCCGGTTGATACGCACAAAACGCAGAAAAAGTCCGCGCTCGAAGTCGTCATGACGACGCTTCATGCCGGCGGTAAATTCGACAACAAAGCCTACCGTGTTTCCGGCGGTCTTCACGGCGTCGGTGTTTCTGTTACAAATGCACTGTCCGAATGGTGTGAAGTTAAAGTTCACCGTGACGGGAAGATTCATCTTCAAAAATATGAACGCGGCAAACCTGCTTCCAAAGTTAGTGTTATCGGAAAAACCAGAACTACCGGCACGATCGTCAGTTTTATGCCGGACGAGCAGATTTTCGGAAAAGCAGAACTCAGTTTTGACACGTTGTCCAACCGCCTTCGCGAGCTCGCGTTCCTTAATAAAGGAATCGAAATTATTATCCGCGAGGAAAAGACGAAAAAAGAGCATATCTTCAAATATAAAGGCGGCATTGTTGAATTCATCCAGTACTTAAACCGCAATAAAACCCCGCTTCATCCGAAAATTTTCTATGTAGAGAAAGAAAAAGATGAAGTCCAGGTCGAATGTGCTTTTCAATATAACGATGGTTTCAGCGAAGATATTTTTTCATTTGCCAACAACATCAACACCATCGAAGGCGGCACTCATATGAGCGGATTTCGCACTGCGCTGACGCGTGCGACCAACCAATACGCCAAAAATAAAAACATGCTGAAAGATGTGGAAGGTTCTTTGAGCGGGCAGGATTTATCGGAAGGCCTTGTGGCTGTCATCAGCGTCAAGGTCCGCCAGCCGCAATTTGAAGGCCAAACGAAAACCAAACTCGGAAACGGTGAAGTAGAAGGCATTGTTTCATCCTTAGTGTATGAAGGCGTCACAGATTTTTATGAACGCAACCCCGGCGTCGGAAACCGAATCGTCGAAAAAGCCGTGCTCGCATACCGCGCACGCGAAGCAGCACGGAAAGCGCGGGAACTCACGCGGCGTAAAGGTGCTTTTGATTCTTCTTCGCTTCCTGGGAAATTAGCTGATTGCTCCGATGGCGATCCAAAAAATTGCGAAATATATTTGGTCGAAGGAGATTCCGCAGGCGGCTCAGCAAAACAAGGCCGCGACCGGAGATTTCAGGCGATTTTGCCTCTCCGCGGTAAAATTTTGAACGTCGAAAAGGCGCAGATTGACAAAGTTTTCGCCAACGAAGAAATCCGCACAATGATTTCCGCCATCGGAACCGGCGTCGGTGCGGCGTCAAAGGAAAATGCGGACGACGGCTTCAATCTTGAAAAGCTGCGCTACAACAAAATCATCATTATGACGGATGCCGACGTTGACGGTTCGCACATCCGGACGCTGCTTTTGACGTTTTTCTACCGCCAGATGAAAAAACTGATCGAAGAAGGCCATATTTATATTGCGCAGCCGCCGCTTTACCGATTGAAAAAAGGCGGGCGTGAAGAATATATCGAAACCGAAGATAAAATGAATTCAATCTTGATTGACTTAGGCACAGAAGGAATTCAGCTCAAAAATCTGCGCAATAAGAAAACCTACGCCGGCAAAGAGCTAAAAGAACTTATGGAATCAGCAGGCCAGCTGAATGAAATTAAGCAAATGATCGAACGCCGAAATATCGGTTTTGTGCGCTATGTCGAAGCGTATGATAAAAAGAAAAAAGCGTTTCCCGGTTATCTTGTGAAATATCTTGATGAAGGCAAAGAGGAATTCGTTTATTCAGACGACGACTTGGAGAAAATCGTAAGCGCGGAAGAGAAAACGAAAAAAGCGCCGAAACGCGCCGAAAAGAAAACACAAAAAGCCGAAGCCAAAAAGGGCGAAAAGGCAGAAGTTAAAGAAGAAGAGCCGGAAGAAGAAAAAGAGAACATTCAAGTCACCGAGATTATAGAAGCGCGCGAGCTTGCGAAGCTGCTGGCGAAGCTTTCCAAATTTGATCTCGACACGGAAGATTTTGAAGCGAGTGATAAACCCGTGTTTGAACTTAAATCGGAGAAAAAAACAATCCCGCTTCTTTCAATGGCGCTTGTATTTGAAACCGTGAAGGATCTCGGCAAAGAAGGTATCTCGCTTCAACGGTACAAAGGTCTTGGGGAAATGAATCCGGAGCAATTGTGGGAAACTACGATGAACCCGGAAAAACGCACGATCTTGAAAGTGACGCTTGAAGACGCTGTCGAAGCCGAAGATATGTTTACAACTTTGATGGGCGATCAGGTTGATTTGCGCAAGAAGTTTATCGAAGAGCGCGCGAAATTGGCCCGCAATCTGGATATTTAATAAAGGAACAAAGCAAACATGGCCGCTGATGAGCAAAATATATATGCAATGAACGAAAAAATTATTCCGATTCCGATCGAAGACGAGATGGAGCGTAGTTATATTGACTACGCAATGAGCGTCATCGTCGGCCGCGCATTGCCGGACGTTCGTGACGGCTTAAAACCCGTGCATCGCCGCATTCTTCACGCAATGAACGAACTCGGCCTTCCGCACAACAAACCCTACAAGAAATCCGCGCGTATCGTCGGAGAAGTGCTCGGAAAATACCACCCGCACGGCGACACAGCAGTTTATGACACGCTCGTCCGCATGGTCCAAGATTTTTCGCTTCGTTATCCGCTCGTTGACGGCCAGGGGAACTTCGGCTCGGTCGACGGCGACAACGCAGCAGCGATGCGTTATACGGAAGCCCGGCTTTCTGCGATTTCAAGCGAATTTCTGGGTGACATTGATAAAGATACGGTCGAATTTGTTCCTAATTTCGACGAATCGCTTGAAGAACCTTCGATTTTACCGACGCGCATTCCAAATTGTTTGGTAAATGGTTCAAGCGGCATTGCAGTCGGCATGGCAACCAACATTCCGCCGCACAATTTGAAAGAAATCGTCGACGGCATTTGTGCCGTGATTGACGATCCAACCATTTCGATCAAAGACATTTCCAAATTAATCAAAGGCCCTGATTTTCCGACCGCCGGAATTATTTGCGGGAAAGACGGCATCAAAAATTACCAGGAAACCGGCCGCGGCCGCATCGTGGTGCGCGCAAAAGCGTTAATCGAGACTTCGGAAACAAAAGGCAAGAAAGACGCGATTATCATCACCGAAATTCCTTATCAGGTTAACAAAACAAACCTCATCGAATCAATCGTGAGGCTTGTCGAGAACAAAAAAGTCGAAGGCATTTCCAACATCCGCGACGAATCCGACCGCGATGGCATGCGGGTTGTAGTCGAATTAAAACGCGATGCAAACGCCAACATTATTCTGAATCAACTCTTCAAACATACACAGATGCAGGAAACATTCGGCGTGATCATGCTTGCGCTGGTCGATGGCCAGCCGCGCGTGCTCAATATCAAGCAGATGCTCGAATATTTTATTCAGTTCCGTGCGGAAGTCATTACACGAAGGACCAAATTCGAGCTCGATAAGGCCGAGAAGCGCGCGCATATTTTGGAAGGCTTAAAAATCGCAATTGCCAATCTCGACAAGGTCATCAAAACCATCCGCGCATCCAAAAATCCGGAGATCGCAAAAGAAGCGCTCGTTAAAAATTTCAAACTCTCGGAAATCCAGGCAAAAGCCATTCTCGAAATGCAGCTTCAGCGCTTGACGGCACTTGAGCGGGATAAAATCGAGGAAGAATATCTAGAGCTCCTCAAAAGAATCGAATACTACAAATCGCTTTTAAAGAGCCGGCAAAAAATCCTTGCGATTGTTAAAGAAGAATCTCAGGAAATCTCGAAGAAATACGGCGACGAACGGCGCACACAAATCGTTGCAGCGGAAACCGATATTGACATCGAAGATTTGATTGCCGAAGAGGATGTTTTGATCTCCATTTCGCATCAGGGTTATATCAAGCGGATTCCGGTCAGCATGTACCGGCTTCAAAAGCGCGGAGGCCGCGGCGTAACGGGCGGCGGTGTCGGCGATGAAGATACAGATTTTATCGAGCATTTGTTTTTAGCATCGACGCACGATCACATCATGTTTTTTACAAACAAAGGCCGGTGTTATTGGCGGAAAGCTTACGAAATTCCGCAAGGCTCCAGGCAGGCGCGCGGCAAGGCCATTGTCAATTTGCTCGCGCTCGGGCAAGGGGAAACCGTATCGAGTTTTATTCAGGTGAAAGAATATAGCGATAAAAATTTCTTGGTGATGGTCACAAAAGATGGAACGATCAAGAAAACCAATCTCGAGGCCTATTCACACCCCAGAACAACCGGTATTCAGGCTATCAAGCTTCGCGACAAAGATGAACTTATCGGCTGCAAGATCACGGATGGCAAAAACGAAATTTTCATCGCGACCAAATTGGGCAAAGCCATCCGTTTTAATGAGAAAGACGCGCGCGAGATGGGCCGCACGGCTTCGGGTGTTCGCGGCATCCGTCTCGAGAAAAAAGACGAAGTAGTCGCAGTCGAAATCGTCAGCGAAAAAGACACGGCGCTGACGGTTACAAGCAAAGGATTCGGTAAAAAGACGCTGTACAAAGAATACCGGCTGCAATCCCGCGGCGGGAAGGGCATCATCAACACAAAAGTGACGGACAAGAACGGCCACATCGTCAACGTGTTGACCGTACAGGATGAAGACGAAGTTATTTTAGCCACATCATCCGGAATGGTTGTCCGTTGCCCCGGCGAACAAATCCGCACCTGCGGCCGCAACACCCAGGGCGTCCGCCTGATTAAATTAAAAGATAAAGACCATGTAGCTTCCGCAACTCGAGTGGTTTCCAAAGAAGCGGAAGATTCTGTTGCAGACGAAGCCCCCGCAAAAAAAACACCCAAATCAAGTAGTAGTAAATCCTAAACAGGGAGAGTAAAATGACCTCTCTCTGGAACTTAGGAGAATACTATGCTTGACCTTAAACTCATTCGCGAAAACCCAGATTTGTACAAGAAAAAACTGTCCGCAAAGCGTGTCGACCCAAAAACCATTGATGAAATCGTCGCTTTAGATGCCGAAAAGCGTAAATTGATCCAGGAAACCGATGTTTTTAAGGCCAAACGGAACGAATTAAACGATCAAGTAAGCCGTCTTAAACACGACAAAAAGGACATTTCTAAGCAAATAGAAGAAGGAAAGACATTATCCCAAAAAATAGCTGAAATTGACTCAAAAGTGGGGCATATAGAATTACATATTGATAAATTAATACTTAATATCCCAAATATTATAGATGATAGCGTGCCTATCGGGAAAGACGCTTCAGCTAATCAGGTTGTGCGGGAATGGGGTAAAAAGACCGAATTCTCCTTTAAAACCAAGGACCACGTTGCTCTGGCCAATGCGCTTGGCTGGCTATCCATGGAAACAGGCGCCAAAATTTCAGGCAGTGCTTTTCCTATTTTTAAAGGTGATGGCGCCAAGCTCGAGCGGGCGCTCATTAATTTAATGGTCGATCTTCATGCCAAAAAGCATGGTTACAAACAGGTTTGGCCGCCGCTTTTGGTCAACCGTGCAAGCATGACCGGCACAGGCCAGCTTCCAAAATTTGAAGAAGACATGTACCGGCTCAAAGATGATGATTTGTTTTTGATCCCGACGGCGGAAGTTCCGGTGACCAATATGCACCGGGATGATGTGCTTGGCGAAAAAGATTTACCCGTGAAATATGTGGCCTACACACCATGTTTTAGAAGGGAAGCCGGCTCTTACGGGAAAGATACAAAAGGGCTTTCGCGTGTTCATCAATTTGATAAAGTTGAGCTGGTAAAATTTGTAAAGCCGGAAGAGTCGCTCAATGAACTTGAAAAATTGGTGAAAGATGCCGAGGAAATTTTGCAGCTTCTCGAGATTCCTTACAGAGTTTTGCTGCTTTCAAGCGGCGACATGAGTTTTGCAGCGGCAAAATGTTATGATATCGAAGCATGGGCGCCGGGAACCGGAAGATGGTTTGAAGTATCCAGCTGCAGCACGTTTTTTGATTTTCAGGCGCGGCGGATCAATGTGAAATATAAGCCGGCAGACGGCGGAAAACCCAAGTTTGTCCATACGCTGAATGGTTCCGGCGTTGCGCTTGCGAGAACGTTTCTATGTTTACTCGAGAATTGTCAGCAAGCAGATGGCAGCATCAAACTGCCAAAAGTTTTAGATCAGTACTTAGCTTAGTGGTAAGTGATAAGTTGTAAGTGGTAAGCCAAGAAATAGGTGTTTCTTATCACTTAACACTTATAACTTACGACTGATATGTGGAGAGGTCGCATAGCCCGGTTTAGTGCGGCGGTTTGCTAAACCGCTGTGGCATTGAAAAGTGCCACCGGGGGTTCAAATCCCCCCCTCTCCGTTCTTCTAGTGTTAAGCGATAAGTTGTAAGTGGTAAGTCAAAAAAAGAATTCTTAGCACTTACAGCTTACAACTGATACTTGGAGAGGTGGCAGAGCGGTCGAATGCGGCGGTCTTGAAAACCGTTAGGCCCTTACGGGTCTCGTGGGTTCGAATCCTACCCTCTCCGGTTTTTCTTAGAGGCCATTTTGAAACTTTCTGTGATTGTCCCTGCCTATAACGAAGCCCGGCAAATTAAGAAAGCCATTGCTCGCCTGGCCTCGTATCTCAGAAAGCTACCCTATTCGCACGAAATCATCGTCGTGGATGACGGCAGCCAAGATGAAACGTATCCCATATTGCAAAATCTTGTCAAACAATTTCAAGCTCTCCGGGTTATTCATAACCGCGTTAATCATGGAAAAGGCTATGCGGTCAAATGCGGTGTTGAAAGCGCAAAAGGCGATTTTATTTTTTTTACTGATGCTGATTTGTCGACGCCGCCGCGCGAAATTCTCAAATTTGTGGAAATTTTTGAGTCGGAGAAATCCGACATTTTAATCGGTTCAAGGCATGTGCGTAGCTCAAAGATCAAAATTCCGCAGCCTTGCCATCGCAGATTAATGGGCAGAGTGTTTAATTTGTTCGTTAAAATATTGACCCCATTACGTTTCGAAGATACTCAGTGCGGGTTTAAAGGATTTAGAAAAGAAGCTGCCCAAACGGTTTTTCCCAAGATCAAAGAAAGCGGCTTCAATTTTGACGTTGAGCTACTTTTGATTGCGCACAAATCAAGACTTGTTGTCCGAGAAATCCCAATCACATGGGTTAATTATCATCAGAGCAAAGTAAGCCCATTGGCTGATAGTATTCGAATGTTTGAAAGCTTAATCCGCCTCAGCAAAGCCTATAAAGAGTAAAAAATTTGATGAATGCTTCTCAAATTTCGCACAGGGCCAACATCTTTCATCCCGGCGTTCAGCATTCGCAGGAATTTGCATTTGCTCTTCAGCAAGCCAAAATTTTAAATTACTACATCACAACACTCGGCCGGGCAAATTTTACAAAAGCCCGTTTTTCGTTGTCTGAATTAGATCCTTCTCTGGTAGTCCGCTACCCTTGGCCGGAACTTTTCCGCTTCGCGTTTTCGCAAGCTTATTTTCCGGGCTATTTAAAAAAACAAGCTGCTTTCTTTGCAGGCCGAGTTATGGATTTATATGTAAGTAAACATTTCGTCAAAGATATTGATGCAATCATCGGTTTTTCAGGTTCAACTCTCGAATCTTTTAAGGAAGCAAAAAAGAAAAAAATCCGCCGTGTTTTAGATCAGCCAGCATTATTTACCATAAACGCCCGCCAGATTTTAAAAAACGAAGCCGAACTTAATCCGGATTTTGCAGCAACAATAGACGAAGGCCTTGAAGATCCGGCTTGGCAGGAGAGCCGGGCAGAAGAAGCCCGGCTTGCGGACTTAATTGTCTGCGGATCTTATTTGGTGAAGCAGTCTCTAGAGAAAGAAAAAATTGACAGCGCAAAAATCCGAGTCGTTACTTACGGAGTTAATGCCGAAGCATTCGCCTGTAGGCGTGACGGGGAGTCATTTTTTAAAGACAACGTAATCCGGATTTTATTCGTGGGCACGATCGGGCAGCGGAAGGGAATTAAATACTTGCTCGAAGCAATCAAAAAAATCGGAAACAAAAAAATAGAACTCACATTGGTGGGTAATTTTTACGGGCCGCGCGCGCCTTACAAACCGTATGCCGGATGGTTCCGTCATGTGCCCCAAGTTCCTTTTTCGATGATGAAAAGTTATTATGAAAAAGCAGATTTGCTTGTTCTGCCGTCTGTTGCTGAAGGTTTTGGGCTTCCGGTTTTGGAAGCGATGGCGTCGGGCATTCCGGTGATTGTTTCCGAAAATACCGGGGCCAAAGATGTGGTTGAAGACGGCAAGGAAGGTTTTATAATTCCGGTTGGAAATGTCGAACCACTTAAAGAAAAGATTTTGTACTTTTACGAAAGCCCGGTTAAAGTCTTGGAAATGGGCGAAAATGCACGGAAAAAAGCGCAGCATTTTTCGTGGCTTTATTATCAAGGAAACATCAAAGCCGCTTTTGATCAATTTTTACGCGGGACAAATTAATCATGAAGTTTTTAATCGTTGACCGCTATTTTTATCCTGACTTGCAGGCAACTTCCGTTTTGTTGACGGATATCGCAAAAGAACTCTCAAAGAACTTTGACATCGATGTTTTGTGCGGGCCGGCTTCAGATTTTAAAAGTGCAGGCAGCAAAGAACTTGGGAACATCAAAGTCTCAACCGTTCCTTCTACTTCTTTAGATCAAAGTTCATTAATCGGGAGATTCATTAACTATGCCACGTTTTTATTAATGACGCCGTTTGCCATTTTATTTCACGCCAAGGCAGATGCGGTATTAATAGGCACATCGCCGCCGCTTTTGCCGTTTGTGTCTTTATTTGCCTGTGCATTTCGCGGGTTTCCGTATGTTTATTTGTGTAATGATTATTTTCCGAATACGGCGGTTCTGAGCGGATGGATGAAAGAAGGTTTTTTGAGCCGGCTTTTTAAATCTTTGAATTTATATTCGTTAAAAAAAGCGGCACGCGTAATTGCCATCGGCCGTGATATGAAAGAGTTGCTCGCAAAAGACGGTGTTTTGGAAGATCGGGTTGATGTAATTCCGAATTGGGCGGATTCAAGCGAAATCAAACCGCTTCCGAAGTCGAATTCGGTGTCGAGCCAATATTGGCTTGATCGATATTTTGTATTGATGCATTCGGGCAATTTCGGTTTGGTTCAGGATTTTGATTTCATGCTTCAGCTTGCCGAAAAACTTCAGGATGACGACAAATTCCGGCTGGTTTTTGTCGGCGGCGGGGCTTTGAGAAGTTCTGTGCAAGAAAAAGCAAAAGGCATGAAGCTTGCGAACGTTGTGTTTTTGGATTTCCAACCGCGCGAAAAGTTAGCCGAAACACTTGCAAGCGCCGATCTTCATTTGGTTTCGCTTAAACGGGGATTGGCAGGTAACTCAGTTCCCAGCAAAACGTATTCTCTCTTGCCGAGCGGCCGTCCGATCGTAGGATTGTTGGAGCAAAGCAGCGAAGTAGCCCGAATGATCCAAGAAGCAAATTGCGGCGTTGTGTTGGATACAATTTCGGCAGGTGAAGCAGCGGACGCTGTTAAAAAATTAGCGAAGAATCCGGGGCAGTTGTCCGCGTGGGGTAAGAATGCGCGTGCTTACGCCGAAAAAATGGATTTCCGCGGCAACGCGATCCGGAAGTACAGAGAAGTGTTGAGAGAAGTGGCAGGCGGGCGTTGATGTAATGCGGCCCTCAGCTTAGATAAATTTCTATATGTAACTGAGGGCTGCACCAATTTTTGATTAATAAACTGCGGGAGCTTCTAAGGTAAATTGGTGCGGCCAGACGGATTTGAACCGCCAACCCTCAGTTCCGTAGACTGATGCTCTATCCAATTGAGCTATGGCCGCATGAAGTCGATATTGTAGCGGAAAGTTAATATAAAAAACAGAGCCTTAATATATTCAATTGCCCGCCACAAAGCATGGCGGGTCCGCCGCGCAGTTTGGCGGAAGCTATGGCCGCATGATGGGTAAAAAGGAATAAAGGCGAGAAAGCATTATAATGGAAAACGAACAAAAAAGCATTCATGAAACTTTCATGCGTGAGGCGTTAAAAGAAGCCAAGCGCGCATTTGAAAAGGGAGATGTCCCTGTCGGTGCTGTCGCGGTTTACAAAAACCGCGTCATTGCAAAAGGCTATAACCAAGTCGAACTTTTGCATGACCCGACTGCACATGCTGAGATGATCGCAATCACACAGGCGTCTGATTTTCTGCATGAACAGGGCGGCCCTGAGCATCGAGGTTCTTTGGAAGGCGTATCGTTTTACGTGACACTCGAACCGTGCCCGATGTGCGCGGGCGCTTTGCTGCTTGCACATTGCGCAAATTTGATTTTCGGTGCACCGGATCCGAAGTTCGGCGCCTGCGGCACGCTTTACAATCTTCATAAAGATGACCGCTTAAACCATCAATTAAAAGTAACAAGCGGGATTTTAGAGATGGAGTCAAAAATGCTGCTGCAAAGCTTCTTTAAGAATCTGCGAAAGGAAAAACGCTGACCCGAAACGGCAATTGCATCTTTCATTCAAAGTGCTAAAATTATTTCAATTCGTGGAGAATCCAATGATTAGCAAAAAAATTTTTAACAATCGAGCAGTATGTTTTTTCTTTGCATCGGTGTGTTTATTTGTTTCATTTTCTGCTGCCGGAATGTCGGAAACCGGCCAGGAAGATAGGCAAGCCCTTCAGCAAGAGTTAAAAGTAATGATTGAGGAGCGGCGCGGAATGGTAGACCGCGGTGCTAAACCTGCCGAAATCGAAGAAATCACCCAAAGAATTCAAGGGAAATCACGGTCGCTTGCAAGCCGGCCCCCCTTGGTTTCAAATATGTCGGCAGACGCTCAAAAAGTTTTTGACCAGGAATTTCTAGCTCACAAAGCAAAGTTGGATGAATTGGGGAAAGCTTATAAGGATTTGATCGATAAGAAAGCACCAAAAGAAGAGCTTGATGTGGTGATTAAACAGATTAATGATGAGCGCATGAATATGCAGCGCTTTCTTCAGACATCAATGCCGCCGTTACAACCAAACCCAAACCAGCCTGCCCCGCCGCACTCTGATCATGACGGGCATCAGCATTAATATTCCGTTTCATTTGGCGCGCAGGTTGATATAATACCAGCCTTTTTACCTGTTTATATTTTGTAATTACGGAGAGATGCCGGAGCGGTCGAACGGGCGTGCCTGGAAAGTACGTAGGCCCTTAACGGGGTCTCTAGGGTTCGAATCCCTATCTCTCCGCCATTTTTCTGATGAAAAATGACGGCACCGTGGCGGCTGAGGAAGCCGCCTACGGTGTGGCATGAGGGATTCGAAGGGAGCCCTGCATGATGCGAAGTAAAGCTGAGCATCAGGTTTGCAGGGCGGGTGGCCGACCCGGAGCGCGGATTGCGCGCGGAGGGCGCCGAATCCCTATCTCTCCGCCATTTTGGCATTTTGGATTAAAATTATTGTGAAACAAAATCAATCAAATCAAAAAATCCCGATTTTTTCAGCCGCATTTTTTATCTTAACAAGCGCAATTACTCTTGCCGTTATGATGAATCCGGAAAGCATCGCGTCTTACGGCATAAACGCAAAAGCATCTTCTTTGAAAGCGGATATTATTGTTATGAATTCTTTAACAAGACATCTTAAGCAATGGGACCAGCTTTCCGATTTCGATAAAAAAACTGCTGTTAAATTGGCTATCGAAAGGTTCCGCGTCAACCAGAACACAGCAATCTTAAACCCCCCCGAGTTTTATCTTAAAAAAGTAGATTCACTACTGAAAAGCGGTATGGTGAACATTAATAGCACCATTTTGCCTATCCTAATTAAGACGATTGCTGAATTGGAAAACGATTTCTATAACGGCTTGGTTAAGAAATGATCCGTCAAGTTTGAGATTCTGGCGGGAAATAACCTAGTTCGATCAATTCCTTCACTAAAAATTGCGCGACAATCAAATGCCCCTCGGGAGACCAGTGGCCAACTCCGGGCCCTGCGCTTAGATCTTTCTTTCTTTTTCGAGTTTCTTCAATCATGACTTGCGGAACCTGATCGATAAAGGGAATTCCATTCTCCTTAAAAATCTTAGAAAATGATTTAATGCGTTCAGAAGTTCCGTCAGAGATAAAAGCGACCACGGGGGTTTTGCCGGCACGATGTTTTGCCATTTTCACAATTTCAGCTGTAACTTTATAAGATGCATCAAAATATTTGCGTTTGATTTCCGAATCGTGATTAAGAATAATGCCTTTCTGTGTGAGTAGTTTTTGATATTTTTCGATCGCTATCAAAACTCTATAAAAAAACCTTGAACGAATGGCAAGAAATCCGTAAGGCCTGGGATGCCGGTATTCTATCTTTCCGTTGATTAAGTAAGGCCGTATCATGATGTTGCCGGTTCTTGATGTGCTTCTTTCAATTTCCCATGTGTTGTTCTCAAAATCATTTCCGTCTACTTGCCACAAAATCAAATCCGGATTGACCAAATCTAGGTATTCGTCCATGACCAAATATTCTTGTAAATTTCCGAAACCCGACCCGCCGTATACAAAAACGTATGCTTTTGCGTAATGCTGAAGGTAGTTGTAATAAACGTGTTCGGTCGAAACCCCCTCTCCATTTGTATAAGAATCGCCGACAACGAATAAAGTCAAATTAGGCCGGGAAGAAGAAAAGACGCCTTGCGAACCAACCCACCCAAATTTTGGGTCAAAATGAGTACTAATAGACCTTAGGAAAGGGATTTTATAAACGAAATATTCGTAAGTGCGGATTCCTAATTCACAAAGAACGAATACCTGAGCGATAATGAACAAAGAAAAAACAAGCGCTGATATAGCTTTTTTCATGAGGTAAAGCTTGTGAAATCAAGCCTAATTTTATATGACATGCCCGTGTATCGCGATTTTGGATTGCTTATTTTTTAAAGAATAAAAGTATAGATGAAACTTTGATTTTTTCCATTTATTTTGTCAAAAATACATCTAAAACACCCATTTGACAATCAACCCTCCTATGCTATAATTCCCGAACTTTTCATTTTGCTCCGGGGCTGTTTTTCCGCCGTATCATCAATAGGAAAATTCAATCTTTGGATTTGAATGCCGAGTTCAGAAACCCTTTTTAAAAAGTTGGTTCAATGGAAAAAGAAAAAACGCCGATGGGTTGGGAACAAACGCTGGTTTTAATCAAGCCGGACGGGCTTGCTAAGTCGTTAACAGGGAATGTGTTAACACGTCTCTCGGAAACAAAATTGCAGATTGCTGCTGCCAAATGCATTCGTGTTTCCCGTGAGCTGGCAGAAGAGCATTATTATCATCTCCGCGAAAAACCTTTCTTTGAAGAATTGATCGGATATTTGCAGGGCGAATATCATAGCCGCAAAAAGGTGCTGGCGCTGGTGTATGCCGGTGAAGGCGCTATCCAAAAATGCCGGAATATTTCGGGTGCTACAAATCCGGAAGAAGCTGACTCGGTTTCTATTCGAGGGCAATTCGGGCGAATTACGACAAAAGGTGTTTATGAGAATGTCGTCCATACCTCTTCTAATCAACAAGAAGCCGAGCGTGAAATCAAATTGTGGTTCCAGCCCGATGAAATCATTTTTGATATTTACCCCACCAAGGAAGTCAAAGAAACCGTCACACGAAGGGTCTGGGCTTAATTCATGAGAAAATTAATTCTTGCTATCGCTCTATCGACTTTAGTCGGCGCTTTTTTTAACGGTTGTGCAAAGACCGAAGACGATAATGGTGCTATTGAGATTAAAGTTGCATTCTGGGGGAGCCCCCAGGAAATCGATATTATTACGCGCGCCATTGAGCCTTGGCAGGAGAAAAATCCGCATATTAAAGTCAGATTGGAACATACGCCGTATTCCGGCTATGACAGCAAGATCCTAACCAGAATTGCGGGCGGCGCGGCGCCCGATGTAATTGCAACCGAAGTGAATTATTTCGTTACGTTTGCCGGGAAAAACGTGTTTGAGAATCTGGCGCCTTTTATAGAATCCGATCCTGATTTTCAGAAAAGTGATTTTTTCCCGGAGATTTTGAGCCGTTTTACAGTAGAAGGAAACGTATACGCAATTCCGCGCGACGTGGCGCCGTTTGCCTGTGTTTTTTACAATAAGGATTTATTTGACGAAGCCGGCATCCCATATCCGAGCGATGATTGGAACTGGGATGATCTTTTGGAAAAAGCCAAAACTTTGACTAAAAAAGATGAAGCGGGGCGCATTGTTCAATACGGTTTTTACGGCTGGGCTTGGCAGAATTTTATTTACGGAAACGGCGGCGCGCTCGTGGACGATGTTCAAAATCCGACCGTTACGAAAATCGATGACCCGCTTTCAGTCGAAGGCCTTCAATTTTTCTCAGATCTGATTAATATTCACCGCGTAATGCCGACGCCGGTTGCTTTAGCGAATTTGGGCATGGGGGTCGACACCATGTTTTCAAGCGGCCGGCTTGCGATGCTTATGTCGGGCATTTGGGAAACACCGAGCCTCCGGAATTATTCTTTTAATTGGGATGTTGCGATGTTTCCGAAAAATTCGAAAGGCGTTCGGAAATTTGGAACCGGCGGGTCCGGCTACGGTGTTTTAAAATCATCAAAACATAAAAAAGAAGCCTGGGAAGTTGTAAAAGCTCTGACGGGTCCGGCCGGCCAAATTCAGCTCGCCGAACGCGGCCTTGCGCAGCCGGCGCTTCAGTCGGTTTCGAAAGGGCCTCATTGGGCCACACATCCCGGCCTTCCGGAAAATAAGTCGATGCTTAACGAAGCAGTAAAATATATTGTTTTTGACCCTTTTCACCCCAGGTGGCGCGAAATAGAAGCAAAAATTATTCAGCCGGAATTTGATTTGTTGTTTAACGGAAAAGAAACCGCCGAAGAAGCTGCAGCTAAAATTGCACCAAAGGTGAATGAACTTTTAAAATCGAAAAATTAAATTCAGAAAGGAACAGGAAAGATGAGCGCTCAAGCATTAGCGGGGGAGAGAAAAATGAAGCAGAAGTCAGGTGCAACAAAAGAAGAAAAAAAATTCGAGAATAAATACGGCTACTTCACAAAGGACGGCCGTGAATATGTGATCACGCGCCCTGATACGCCGCGTCCGTGGGTCAACGTAATTGCAAATCCCGATTACGGGATGATTGAATCACAGACCGGTTCCGGATTTTCATGGTACGGAAATTCCAATTTGTCGCGCATCACACGTTGGGAACAGGACTTAATCAAGGACGAGTGGGGCAAATACATCTATGTTCGCGACAATGAGTCGGAAGAATTTTGGTCTGCAACCTGGAAACCCTGCTGCACCGAGTATGATTTTTACGAAGTCCGCCACGGGCAAGGTTATTCGGTTCTGAAGAGTCTCTACAAAGGAATCCGCATCGAAAAAACAGTGTTTGTGGATGCCAAAGATCCTGTCGAAGTTTGGAATGTTTCGATCACAAACGAATCAGATTCGCCGCGCAAGCTGAGCTTGTTTACTTATTTTGAGTGGTGCCTCGGAAACGCAGCCGATACACACCGCGAATTCCAAAAAACGTTTATCGAAACGGATTTCGATGAAAAACTAGGCGCTATTTACGGCTGGAAACGCCGCGCACTTGTCCCGGGGTTTATTTCCTCCGGGCTTTCCGAAAAACCGCTTCAATCTTTTCATGCGGTTACCAATATGCCGGCTGCGGGATTTGACGGCGACAAAGAAACGTTTTTCGGCCGTTACGGCGGAATTCGCGCTCCTCAGTCTGTCGTAGAAGGGCAGCTCAAAGGCACACACGGAAAGCATTATGATGCAACCGCGTCGCTCCAAGTCAATGTTGATTTAAAACCGGGCGAGACAAAAGACGTGATTTTTGTACTCGGAAAAGCGGATACGCGCGCCGAAGCCGAAAAGTTAATCCGCAACTTCAAAACCGAAGGGGCTGTTTGGAAAGCATTAGATCGCGCTAAGCAGGTATGGGAAGATTTTATAACCCCTACTTTTATCGAAACGCCGGACGATGCGATGAACTTCTTCACCAATATTTGGCTGAAGTACCAAGCCATTTCGGGCCGGTTGTGGGCAAAATGCGGTTACTATCAATCCTCAGGCGGAATCGGATTCAGAGATCAGCTGCAAGACAGCCACGTTTTCTTACCGATCAAGCCGGAACTGACCAAAAAGCAGATCTTGCTTCACGCTTCACAGCAATTTCCGGACGGAACCGTGTATCACTGGTGGCATCCGGGAACCAGCATGGGCGCTATTACGCACATGACGGACGATTTGTTGTGGCTTGCGTTTTTAACGGTCCACTATATTGATGAAACGGCCGATTTTTCGATTTTGAATCAAGTTGTCGAATTTTTGCCGGATCCCAAAACCAAAAAAGTCACAAAAGGCACTTTGTATGATCATTGCAACCGTGCGATTGACAAAGTTTTCTCTCGTTGGTCGAAGCGCGGATTGCCGCTGATCGGCGAAGGCGATTGGAACGACGGCTTGAGCCACGTTGGTCTTAAATGGAAAGGTGAATCAGTTTGGTTGGGCCAATTCCTTTACGGAATTTTAATGCGCTTCTCCGATACGGTTTGCCCGAACAAGAAAGACTCGAAGCGTACCAAGTATTATGCAAAACGTGCCGCCGCGCTTAAAGAAGCCATCAACAAGCACGGTTGGGACGGCGAATGGTACATTGGCGCGACACGCGACGACGGCCGTCCGCTTGGAAGCAAAACGAGCGGTGAAGGGCAGATCTTCCTGAATACGCAGACTTGGGCAGTTATCAATGACGTTGCAACGCCTGAACGCGCAAAGATCTGCATGAAGTCCGCGGAGCACAAATTATTTAAGCCGTACGGCCCATTGCTGTTAACGCCGGCTTACACAAAAACAGATCCGACCATCGGCTATATTACGCGCTACGCGCCGGCGGTTCGTGAAAACGGCGGTTTGTATACACATGCAGGCAATTGGGCGATTCAAGCACTTGCCATTATGGGCGAAGGTGATAAGGCCCATAAATGCTATCAAAGCTTTTCGCCGGCAATTCGCGGCAAAGATGCCGATAGCTACTACGGCGAGCCTTATGTACTTCCCGGCAACGTAGACGGCCCCGAATCCCCACATCCGGGCCGTGCTGCTTGGACTTGGTATACCGGCGCCGCCGGCTGGAATTACCGGGTCGCACTCAATTATGTTTTAGGCGTTCAACCGAGCGTGAAAGGCCTTAAAATTAACCCGGTTATCCCAAGAAAATGGGATGGTTTCAGAATGCGCCGTCTTTTCAGAGGGGCAACTTACGATATTAAGGTCAAGAACCCTGATGGCGTGTCTTCGGGAGTCCGGGTACTTAAGGTAAATGGCAAAAAAATAGACGGCAATGTGATTCCTCCTCAAAAAGGAAAAGGACCTCATGTTGTCGAAGTTGTTTTAGGTTAAGCAGTTATAACAACCCAAGGTGAATTTTAAATATTTGCCTTGGGTTGTTTTTTGCCCAAAAAGCTTTAAGAAAGTTTTTTAATCAATTTTCTATTGACTTCAAATTTTGAGAGGCATATAATTTTTAGTGCTTTTTAAAGACTTTTTTTTGGTCCCGATTGTACGTGGTTTTAAACCGCATATTTTCCTTAGCTTTAACCTGGGGGCGGTAAATTGTTCAAGTGTTCTAAAAAACCAAGTGAGTCCTGGAGTCCCGTGGAAAAAGTTTCGAGTGCTTCCGTTGCCTTATCCCAATTAAATCATTTCAAAAAATTCCTGCATTCAATTAATCAATTAATACACATCAATTTAAATAGAAGCGTTACCTTGATAACGAAGAAGTCAGTCGCATTTTCAAATTTGCTGGCGTCATTCAAATAACGTAAAGGAGAGGCAATATGAAAAAGTTAGCTTTGTTGATGGTTACGGCATTTATTTTTCTGTTTTGCATTGCAGGCCCAGCGTCTGTTTTTGCAGTGGAATATGGCGATTCAACGGGATCCGGAGCAGAAGCTGCTTCAGGAAGCGATGAGTTGATGGTGGCGGATTTTGATACAGGGGACAAGCCAAACAATTTAGGCGGCGATTTTGGCTCATGGGACAAGGACCCCAATGACGAAACACAAGGCTGCCGCATGAGTTTTGAATCTGACGATGCTTTGGGCGATAAGACAGGATACGCGCTTCGGTTTGACTATGACGTTGATTCTCCGAATCCGGCTTACAACGGATTTTGGATGCGTTTCAATAATCTGGATGCAACATCCTACAACACACTAAACTTTTATTTGAAAGGTGACGCTGAGAAAGGTTTCACGAAAAGGATAAAAGTGGAAGTGAAAGATTCAAAGGGGTCTTCGCCGTACATTTTGAACGGTATTACGGATCAGTGGCAGAAGTTTTCGATTCCGTTTGAAAAATTTAGAAAAATCAGTGACTGGAAACAGCTTACAGAGTTTGTGCTTGTTTTTGACGACATCAACAGCAATCCAAAAGCCGGCTCGGTTTATTTGGATAACGTCAGCGTTTCTGCGGAATAAGACCGAATCATTGCGCTTCTAGATTTAATCGGCTTAAATCTTTAGGCGTTTGTTTTGAGGGTGAAGATAGTGGAAAGTTTGGAAAAACAGAACGCAGATGTTGTCAAAAAATTTATTGCAAAGGAGGCTACCGTGATTAAGCAGATGTTGAAAGATCGGATTTTGACGGACAAGGAGCGCAAAAACCTTGCGATTCTTGAAGTCATCCGGAAAAATGGCCCGATTTCAAGAACCGATATTTCAAAAATCACAGAGCTCAACATTGTCACGGTATCCAACTATGTCAGCCACTACATCAAAAAAGGATTGGTTGTAGAAGGCGAGCTGGATGAATCGACGGGCGGCCGTAAGCCGGTCCTGGTTGAATTGAACCCCAAAGCCGGTTATATCGTCGGCGTCGGGCTTAACATGCTCAGCACGGTTGCAGTGCTCGTAGATTTGGAAATTAACGTGATTTCCGAAATTAAGCGCGAACGCATCCCTGAAAACTCCGAAGCCATGATTCAAAAAATGGTGGATTTGGCGGTTGAAATTATCGAAAAATCAGAAATTGATAAATCAAAAATTTTAGGCGCAGGCGTCGGTGTGCCGGGAATTATCGACGAAAAAGGAAGGACTATCCGATGGCCGCAAAGTCTCGGCGAAAAAGATATTTCAGTTTGTCTTTCTATTAAAGATACCTTTGAAAAGCGCCTTAATATTCCGACGTTTGTGGAAAATGATGCGAACGCAGCCGTATTGGGCGAGAAGTGGCTCGGCCTTGACCGCGATGTCCGGCACATGATTTATATGTTCTCGGGCGTCGGTTCCGGCATTTTGATTAACAGCGAAATTTACCGCGGCGCAACCGGCGCAGCCGGCGAACTCGGCATCTCCAGCATGAAAGCGTCTAAAGAAGAAATTCTGGAAATGTCGACTGGGATCGGCCGTTGGGAAATGGACCTCGGCATGACCGCGCATGCGGTTGAAATGATCAAGAAGGGATCTTCATCGCTCATTAAGGATTATGTTTCGGGAGATTTATCGAAAGTTACATTTAGAGAAGTAGTTCGTGCAACCAAGGACAAAGACCCGCTTGCGCTTAAATTGGTGGAAGAGCATGCGAATCTTTTTGGGAAAAAAGTAGCGTTTCTCGTCAATTTATTTAACCCCGAAATTGTCGTGATCGGCGGCGGTATCGAGGACTGCGGCGCGCCGCTTTTGGATGCGATTAAGGCATCTGTTAAAGAGTGGTCGGTCGAAGAAGCTTCGAGCCAGGTGAAGATTATTCCGTCTGCTTTCGGTGAAAATGCGGTCGCGCTCGGCGTTGTCGGCATTGTTGCACGCGAAGTTTTTGCGCAAGCGTAAGTTTAACTCGTTAATTTATCAAACCAAAGCCCTCAGTCGCCACGATTGAGGGCTTTTTTATTCAACCATGCTTAAACAAATTTCTGATTTCTACAACCAGGGATCTTCGGTGTGGGATCATGTCGATGAGCTCAGGAACCGGCTTCTTTTGACGATTTTTGTTTTAATCGCAGCTTCCGTCGGCTGTTATTTTTTTTCTGACACGATTCTTTTGGTGATTACGAGTCCTCTCGAAAAGCTTTCCCAGAAAGTTTATTTCACCTCACCGTACGACGCTTTTGTGATTAAGCTGCAAGTTTCGTTTTGGAGCGCGATTTTTATTACCAGCCCCCTGCTTTTAACGGAGTTTTGGTTTTTTATTGCGCCCGGGCTGTATAAAAAGGAAAGAGCCGTTTTTTTAATGATTTTATTCCCGGTGATTGTACTTTTTTTAACCGGCGTAGCACTCTCGTTATTTTGGATTGTACCGGCCGCACTTTCTTTTTTCCTGAGTTTTTCGAGCCCTGTTTTGCAGCCGCTTTTGTCCGTCGAAAAATATTTTAATTTTGTTGTCTGGATGTCGCTTAGTTTTGGCATCGCATTTCAGATGCCGGTACTTTTGGTCGGTCTGGTGCATCTTGGTGTTCTGAAGTCAGGTCAGCTTCAATCATTGCGGAAATATGCCATTGTCGTCATTTTTATTTTTGCTGCCGTGGTGACACCGTCGCCGGACCCTTTCAGCCAATGCGCGCTTGCGGTTCCGCTATGGATTTTGTTTGAAATCAGCTTGCTGGTTTCGCGTTTGGTTGACCGGAAGCGTGATTGACGTTCGGAATTTTTAGGGCTATAATCAATATTTCGCCGCCGAATTAAATTTTATGTAACTAATTGTCAAATATAAGGTTAGGAGGATTTTAGAATGTCAAAAGGTGTCACAGTATGGTTTACCGGTTTATCGGGTTCTGGCAAGTCAACCATCGCTCGAATTGTTGAGAAACGGCTCAAAAAAGCAGGCCGTAAAGTGGAAATTTTGGACGGCGATGTTGTCCGTACCAATCTTAGCAAAGGGCTCGGGTTTTCAAAAGAAGACCGCGATACCAATATCAAGCGCATCGGTTTTGTTTGCGATTTGCTCACGCGCAACGACGTCATTGTTTTGTCGGCCGCGATTTCGCCGTACCGCGAAGTGCGCGATTATAACCGTTCTTTGATCGGAAATTTTATCGAGGTTTACGCGAAATGCCCGCTTGAGACTTGCGCAGAGCGCGATACCAAAGGGCTTTATAAAAAAGCCATGGCCGGAGAAATAAAAGGTTTCACAGGTGTTGACGATCCTTACGAAGAGCCGCTGAGTGCCGAAGTGGTTTGTGAAACTCACAAAGAAACGCCGGAACAATCCGCCGAAAGAGTTCTCCAGAAGTTAGAAGAGCTTGGGTTTGTGACACAGGACGAATTGGCAGCCGCAAAGTGATTTCTTCCGAAGAAAAATTTCTGAAGCGCGTGGATTTGCATATGCATACCACGCATTCAGACGGCACCTTAACGCCCGAACAGCTGGTTGCGCGTGCAAAGTCGCGCCGGGTAGATTGCATCGCGCTTACCGATCATGATACGGTGAGCGGCGTGCGCGAAGCGAAAGACGCCGGCGCAAAGCTGGGCGTTGAAGTAATTGCCGGCGTTGAGATCAGCGTCATTTTTCCGCCGGGTACGATGCATATTCTCGGCTATTTCATCAACACGGCGAATCAAGAGTTGTTGAGTGGTTTGAAATTAGTTCAGGATGCGCGCTCAAAGCGCAATCCGCAGATCATTGAAAAATTGGGCAAGCTTGGCGTTAAAATCACGCTGGATGAAGTTGCCGCAGAGTCGGGCGGTGATCAAATCGGCCGGCCGCATTTTGCGCGCGTGCTGGTCAAAAAAGGCTACGCGCAAGATTCGCAGGATGCGTTCAACCGCTTTTTGGCAAAAGGCGCCCCGGCTTATGTGGATAAGCGCAACATCACAAGCGAAACCGCGATCCGGATGATTCATGCGGCAGGCGGTGTGGCTTCTTTGGCGCATCCGAAGCAGCTGAAATTAAAAGGCGAAAAGGAATTTGAAACGGAAATTTCAAAGCTTGTCGATCAAGGCCTAGACGGCATGGAAGTATTTTCGAGCTGCCAGTCCAGGGAAGAAGCTTCTTATTATAAGAAAGTAGCGGATCGATTCAGTCTCATTACAACCGGCGGCAGCGATTTTCACGGCGATAACCGGCCCAATGTTGATTTGGGCTGGATGGGCGAAGGCGCTTGTTTGTATTATGACACGATCGATCGTTTGCGTTTGCGGTTAAACACGAAGGAATCTTGAAAGGCATGCTGGTGAGTAAAAAGCTGGATTTAGCGGCATTAAACGAAAAGTTTGAAAAAGAACAGCCGCAGGTGATTCTGCGCTGGGCGATTGAAGAATTTCGCCCAAAGATTGCCGTGAGCTCCTCATTTCAGACCGAAAGCATCGTCCTTCTCGACATGGTTTCCAAAATTGATCCCGTGATTAAAATCTTCTTTCTTGAGACCGGTTTTCATTTTCAGGAAACGCTTGATTTCAAAAAATTGGTTACAGACAGGCTCAAATTGACCAACGTGGTTGACTTAAGAGCGGACCCCAAGCGCCGGGAACAATTGGTGAAGGATTATGACGGGAAACCCTACGAAAAAAATCCGGATCTTTGCTGCCAAATTAACAAAGTAGAGCCTATGCAGGAAGCTTTGAAGGGCCTCGATGCCTGGATTTCCGGGATCCGCCGCTCACAATCCAAGACACGCAAAGAAATCCAGATTGTTGAAGAATATGAAGGCGGTCTTTATAAAATCAACCCATTTGCCAATGTCACCTCAGGCGACATTTGGTGGTACATCAAAGAGCACAAACTGCCGATTCACGCGCTTTTTGAAAAAGGATATTTAAGCATCGGCTGCTGGCCGTGCACGAAACCAGTTCAGCCGGGCGATGACGAACGTTCGGGCCGCTGGGCAGGCAAAGATAAAACCGAATGCGGCCTTCATACATTCATGAAACCGAAACCTTCGGCAAAAACAGAAAAAGCAGACAAATCAACAGACGGGGGAAGTGATATATGAGTAGCATTGCAGCACACGGCGGAACCTTAATTAACCGTGAATTAAAAGGCAAGAAACGCGACGAAGCGGAAAGCAAAGCAAGCAAGCTAGTTGCGCTTGCGCTATCTGAGCGCGAACTCTGTGATCTTGAAATGATCGCATCCGGCGCCATGAGTCCGTTGGATGGCTTCATGAGTGAAGATGATTTTAATTCCTGTCTGGATAATTTAGTTTTAACAAGCGGTCTTCCTTGGACAATTCCGGTCGTCAAGTCTCTGACGGATGATGAAAAATCAAAAGTGGCAAACCAAAAGGAAGTTGCGCTGAAAGATGCTTCAGGCCACCCGCTTGCGATTTTAGAAATCGAAGGTATTTATAAACACGACAAGCAGAAACATTCAATGCTGCTCTACGGAACGGATGATGCTGCACATCCCGGCAATGTCCAAATCGGGCTCATGGGCAACTGGCTTGTCGGGGGCAAGGTTTCGTTATTTAATCAGCCGAAACACAAAGATTTTACGGAATATCGTTTAAGCCCCGCCGAAACCCGTGAAGAATTCAAGAAACGCAATTGGCGCACTATTGTTGCTTTCCAAACGCGTAATCCGATTCATCGCGCGCATGAATATTTAACAAAAGTGGCGCTTGAATGTGTAGACGGCCTCTTAATTCATCCGCTGGTCGGGCAGACAAAAGGCGACGATGTTCCGGCCGATGTGCGTATGAAATGTTATCAAGTGCTTCTCGACAAATATTATCCGAAAGACCGCTCAATACTAGCCGTATTTCCTGCCGCGATGCGTTACGCGGGGCCGCGCGAAGCCGTGTGGCACGCGATTGTGCGTAAAAACTACGGCTGCACGCATTTTATCGTCGGCCGTGACCACGCAGGCGCAAGCAAACCGGACGGAAAGTCTTATTATGGTTCCTATGATGCGCAGCTTATTTTCGATAAGTTTGATCCGAAGGATATCGGAATCGAGCTTTTCAAATTTGAACACACATTTTTTGATAAAAAGACAGGCGGAATGGTAAGTTTTAAAACCGCGCCGCCGAATGCAGATGCTTTTAACGTTTCGGGCACAAAGCTTCGCGAAATGCTTCGGAACGGTGAAATTCCGCCGATTGAAATCACGCGGCCCGAAGTTGCTGAAATTTTAATCGAAGCTATGCGGTCGAAAGTGACGTCGTAATTTACTGTCATTCTGAGAGCGTAGCGCCCGCCATAAATCGCGGCAGGTCCGCCAAAGTTTTGTGGCGGAAAGGATCTATAAAATAGGAGGAATTAATTTATGTCATTACCACAAACCGAAAACAAAAAACCGGCGTTCACCTCCAATCTTTTGGCCGGGAAAAAGGGATTGGTTGTCGGCGTTGCCAATAAACGCAGCATCGCGTGGGCGATTTCGCAAGCGCTTGCCAATCACGGCGCACAATTGGCATTTACGTACCAGGGCGAGCGCTTGAAAGAAGGCGTCGAAGAGTTGACCGCGACTTTGTCTCAAAAATCGCTGGTTCTTCCTTGTGATGCGACAAAAGATGACGAAATTAAGAATGTTTTCGGCCGCATCGGAGAAGAATTCGGCGCGCTGCATTTTTTGGTACATTGCATCGCGTTTGCCAAAAAAGAAGACTTGGAAGGCCGCACCATTGACACTTCCCGCGAAGGGTTTCATCTTGCGCAAGATGTAAGCGCCTATTCGCTTTTGGCGCTTGCAAAGGCAGCTGAGCCTTTGATGGAGAAGGAAGGCGGCAGTATTTTAGCACTCACGTATTTGGGCTCTGAAAAAGCCGTTCCGCATTACAACGTGATGGGAATGGCAAAAGCAAGCCTCGAATCCGGCGTTCGTTATTTAGCTTCCGAGCTTGGTAAAAAAAATATCCGTGTGAATGCAGTTTCCGCAGGGCCTGTCAATACGCTGGCGGCGCGCGGTATTTCGGGATTTACGAAAATGCTCGAAATTCACCGCCAAAAAGCTGCGCTTGGCCGGAATATCGAGGTCGAAGAAGTGGGGAACACGGCGCTTTTTCTTCTAAGCCCGCTTTCAAGCGGTATTACCGGCGAAATTATTTATGTGGATGCCGGTTATAGAATAATGGGCATGTAAGTTTAAATTCAAAACTCAAATATCAAAATTCAAAAGTATTTAATATTGAACTTTTGAATTTGTTTTGATATTTAGATTTTGATATTTGAAATTTAACTTTGCTGGCGCCGGGAGTTTACAAATCCTTGGACAAGTTGAGCGCCAAGCTGCATGAGCATTGCCTTGTTGTTGGTAGATTGAGCCGGGTAAGCCAAATCGCGGAATGAATCAAGGGGCGTCACCGGTTTAAAACCCCCGCTTCCGAAAGACCCGCCGATCAATGAAACCTGCCGATTGGCTTTCTGCCGCATTTCACCGATTGAATCTTCTCCTCTTGCCGGATTGATGCCGGAGAGCCGTTCAAAACCTTCCCGTGCTTCGGGAAAATTTGGGTTTAATTTCAACGCTTCCTCATATCCCATTCTGGCTTCCCGCGCAAAACCCTGCATTTCGTAAGTCCTTCCGATTTGGTAAAAAGGCCACGGATTTTTAGCGTCCAAAATAATAGCCTGCTTAAAAGATTCGCGGGCTTTTTCAAGTTCATAAAGTTCAGTATAACAAAGGCCCAAATTGTAATGGGCGGGAATCATATTCGGGCTGGATTCGGCTGCGAGCCGGAAATAATCGCGCGCTTCGGAGGGCTGCTCGCGTGAATAAGCGATAGCGCCCAAATGAAAAAGCGAATCTACATGCCTTGGATTCCGCTGAATGACAGAGCGAAAATAATCATGCGCTGCGTTGAAATCATTTTCTGTTTCGGCAATTAACCCCAAACCAAACAACGCTTCGGTCAAATCAGGGTTCAGTTTAAGCGCTTCTTCATATTTTTCAGCCGAAGTGTCCCATTGCCGCTCAGCCATCAAGCGGTTTGCCTCTTGAATCAAAGCATCGGCTTCGGTATCGGGATTTGATTCGGAAAATCCGAGCGGTGTATTCAGAAGAAGGAAAGCTAGAAAAAAAACCAGAAAACACTTCATGGATATTTCAAGTACAGCGGAAGATTAAAGAATTGCTTTTTGAATTTGTTCCTTGGTAAAAGGAACATCATTGAGACGGACAACTTCGATGTAAACGGCTTTTAATTGATCCGGCGTTTTTTCTTCGTAATCAATACTCACCGGATCTTGCGGCTTGATTTGATTAAGACCCTTCACATGTTTAAATCCGGTCCTATTGTCGACATCAAAAATTTTCAATTCGCTTTCACCGGTCACAGGATGTTCGAATTTGACATGAAGCTGGCTGGTATTTAAATTGACCGAAAGCACAAGTCCGCTTAAGGTTTGCAGGACAGGATTTGCCGAAGCAGGGATGCTTGCGAATAAGAAAATAGATGCAGTTAAGCTAATCCAAAATCGTTTTGTCATCATGAGTAAGTTTCGTCTTCTGCGTGGAATCTCTTGAGAGTTATGTGAAGCAAGGACGTCATTATATCGATGCAAAAAACGAATGTCGAGAAAATTAGGGGTTAAAGGTGTTTTTTAAGTGTAGAAATCAGGGTTTCCAGGTCGCTTTGGCTGTGAGCAGCCGAAACAGTTAAGCGAAGACGCGCGGATTTTTTAGGGACTGTCGGATACCGAACTGCCGGGATCAAAATGCTGTTTTCGAGTAGTTTTTCGGATAAATTCATCGCTTTTTGCTCATCGCCAATCATGACAGGGATAATCGGTGAAGTGCCGGAAAGTTTTAGGTTGTCTACCGTGCTTTTAATATTTTTCCACAAACGATCTCTTAGCTCCGGCTTTTGTTCGATTAATTCCAACGATTTCAAGCTTGCCGCGCAAACCGCGGGCGGAAGGGCGGTTGAGAATATAAAACTACGGCTCCGGTTGATTAAAAATTCGATGAGCTCAGAACTCCCCGCCACAAATCCGCCGTGCGTCCCAAACGCTTTTGACAAAGTTCCCATCGAAATGTCGATTTCATCCTCTACGTTCAAATATTCCGCTGCTCCGCGTCCTGACTTTCCAAAAACGCCGGTTCCATGCGCTTCATCAATCATTAAATAAGCGCCGTAGCGGTTCTTAAGCTTTACAATTTCAGGCAGCGGGGCCAAGTCGCCGTCCATGCTGAAAACAGAATCCGTAACGATTAATTTTCTTCGGAATCGATCAGATTGCTTGAGAATTTTCTCCAAATAATCCAAATCTTTGTGCGGATAAACACGAATGGTTGCGCCCGAAAGCTTGCAGGCATCAATGATTGAAGCGTGATTAAGCTTATCGACAATCACAACATCCTCTTTCTCGCAAAAGGCCGAGATGATGCCGAGATTAGCCAAATAACCGGTCGAAAACAGAAGTGCGCGTTCTTTTTTCTTAAACTGGGCGAGACGCTCTTCTAATTTTTCAAATACGGTTGTATTGCCGGTGATGAGCCGCGCAGCGCCCGAGCCGGCGCCAAAATCACGGACACCTTGTGAGAAGGCTTCTGCAACATCAGGGTGTTTGCTTAGGCCCAGGTAGTCGTTATGACAAAACAAAGAAACCTTTTTCCCATTTAATAACACATGAGTCGAGTCAATGCTTTCCAGGGTTCTTAATTTTCGGAACAGATGACTATCTTTTAAGAATTGAAGTTCTTCTGAAATACTGGAAAATTCCTGATCGGTTTTCATTTTCCCACCAAAATAGCCCCAATGTGGCCGCCGAAACCCATGCTGATCGAACCGGCGACTTTAATTTTTTTCTTTTTAGAATAACAAGGCGTATAGTCTAAATCGCATTCGGCATCCGGCGAATTCAAATTAATCGTCGGGTGAATGATTTGGTCGCGCAGCGAAAGCAAGTTTGCGATAAATGAAAAAGCGCCTGCCGCACCGGCCGTGTGTCCGATCATGGATTTGATGGCGCTCATCGAAATCTTGTAAGCATCCTTGCCAAATGCTTTTTTAATTTGGGCGGTTTCATATAAATCACCGGAAACTGTTGCGGTTCCGTGGAGTTGAAGCGAATCAATGTCACAAGGCGTAATATTAGCACTTTTGATAGACCGCATAAGCGTCGATGAAAGGCCGTCGCTTTCAACCGGAAACGAAATTAAGTGCCGGCATTCATTTCCGTATGTATGGCTCAAAATCCGCCCGTAAATTTGTGCATGTCTGGCTTTCGCGTGGTTTTCCTTTTCTAAAATAACAACACCCGCGCCTTCACCGACCAAAAATCCGCCGCGCGTTTTATCAAACGGAGAAACACCGTTCGGTGAAAGAACGCCCATTTGGTGATATCCGGCAAGCATTAGTTTGGTGATCGACGCATCGCTTGCGCCGGCGATGCAGACATCCGTTTCATCATCCTCGATCATCCGGATGCCCTCAATAATTGCGTAAGTTCCGGTTGCGCAGGCTGCCACGGCAGGTTTTGCGGGGCCTTTGAGTTCCCAACGCCTCGCGATCCACTGCGACAAAATATTCGGAACGGTATTGGCGTAAATCCGGGCTCCGAGAAGCGCGCTTGGCCGTTTCAAGAATCGATCACGGAATTTTTCGAGCGTTGTCATGCCGCCTTTGCTGGAACTAACCGCGATTCCAACTCGATAAGGGTCCATCGATGGAATATCGAGCTTGCTGTCCCGAATCGCTTCTTCAGCGGCTGTGAGGCCGTATTGAATGAAAGGATCGAGCGCTTTAGAAGCGGGCACAGGTGAGAACGAACGGACTTCAAACGCTTTTTTAACGGGGAAGTTTGACGTGTCAAATTTTGAAATTGGCCCAGCTCCCGATTTTCCTTCGCTCAGGTTTTTGGCGAACTCTTTTTGATTATTTCCGATGGGCGCTACGCAGCCGATGCCGGTAACCACAACACGATTCATCGCAATCTCGACTCGATGTTAAAAATTTGGCCGCTCACAAGCGTCATTTTGTCCGACATTAAATAAATCATAAAATCCGCGGCTTCTTCAGGATTCGAGATTTCATCCAAGACGCTTTCATGTCGGTTGCGCTCAATAACCTCAGCAGGCAGCACGTCTGTCATTTTGGATTTCATGAATCCGGGATTGAGAGCATTGATCAGAATTTTCTTTTTCCCGAGTTCTTTGGCCAGGCTTTTCGTGAGCAAAATCAGTCCGCCTTTTGCCGCCGCGTAATTGGCCTGGCCGAAAGCGCCTTGAACACCGACGCGGCTGATCACATTTAAAATTTTGCTCGGTTTCTTTTTAAATAAAAATCGGAGCATTTCTTTGACCATAAAAGCAGCTGCTTTTAGATCGGTGTTTAACACTTCATCCCATTCTTCATCCGACATATTTTGAACCGTCCTGTCTTTAACGGACGCAGCATTGTTGATTAAGCCATCAAGCGCGTTTGTATGGGCTTTTAGTTGTGCAGCCAGAGATTTGATTTCAGCAATTTTTGACAGGTCGATTTTAAAACCAATTGCGCCCAAATCCGAAAGTTCGCGGGCTTTGGTTTCATTCGTGTAGTAGGTGAAGAAAATTTTGGCATTTTCTTTGAGCGCTCGTTTAACGAATTCGGATCCCAGCGCGCTTGTTCCGCCGGTGATTAAAATGGTTTTTCCAGCGAGAGAAACTTCCATCGAAAGGAAAGCTAAACGTCGTAACCGGCTTCTTTGAGCATGGCCTTGTCGGTGTCGAAGGAGTTTCCGCCTGTTGTGAGGTAACCGCCCGAGACAAGGCCATTGGCACCGGCTTTTAAAGCAAGTTTTTGAAATTCACCCAAATTAATTTCGCGGCCGCCGGCGAGTTTAATATTGGATTTAGGAAGGATGAAGCGGTAAACCGCGATGGCTTTGACAACTTCCATCGGGTCAATTTTGGGCGCATTCTCAAGCGGTGTCCCGGGCCGGGGATTTAAAATATTAACCGGAACGCATTCGGGCGTAAAACGTTTTAGTTCAAATGCCATATTCACGCGGTCTTCGCGTGTTTCGCCCATGCCGAAAATACCGCCCGAACACAAATCCATATCACCCTGGCGCAGGAAATCCAAGGTCTCAAGACGTTTATCATAGGAATGTGTGGAAACGATCTTGTTATAAAATTCGCGTGAGGACTGTAAATTATCGTTGAAGCGCCGCATACCGGCTTCTTTCAATTTTTCGACGCGTTCAGGCGTCAGAAAACCAAGCGAGCCGTCAATGTTGAGTTTGGTTTCGGCTTTCAAGCGTTTAACCGCTTCGATGATATGCTCAAACTCCTTTTCATTTAAAGAACCGCCGCTTGTCACGATACAGAAATTTTCGATCCCTTGTGCTTCTACATTTTTCGCGGATTTGACGATCTCATCTGCCGAGAGCAATTCGTAGCGCGAGGCTTCGGTTTTAAAATGAGTCGATTGGGAACAAAATCCGCAGTCTTCACTGCAAAGATAGCTTTTTGCGTTGATGAGCGAGCAAAGGTGAGCCTGCTCGGAATTGAAGAAAACCGTAATTTCGTGAGCGGCGTTGACGAGTTCGTTTAAAAGCTGTTCATCCTGAATTTCAATTAATGAACACGCTTCTTCGCGCGTAATTTCACCGCCCAACAGCACGCGGTCCCGTAAGTCACCGATCAAGCTTGTGGTGACCGTCATTACCTTGCGCCTCCGGCAATTGCGGGGACAATCGAAACTTCATCGCCGTCTTTCAAAACAGTTTCTTCTTTATTCAAGAAGCGAATGTCTTCTTCGTTGAGGAAAATGTTGACGAAGCGGCGGATGTTGCCGGATTCATCACAAAGCCGGTCTTTGATTCCGGGGAATTGTTTTTCAAGGCTGTTAATCATTTCTTTAATAGAAGCTGCTTTTAACTCTACTTCTTCTTGATCTTTGGTGAGTTTTTGCAAAGGTGTCGGGATTCTTACTTTGACAGCCATGATTTATTGTCTCCTTGTGAAGTCTGGATAGTATACGTTATTTTTTGTTCAGAATCGATTCAAATGATTTTAAGTTCGGCTCGATCATTGATGGCTCTCCGACAGAATCCCGGATGGCGCCTTGTGTTTTGAGCCCGTTTCCGGTGATTGAAATCACAATGGATTCATTTTTTGGAATGACGCCCTGTTCGATCAATTTTTTCGCGCACGCAACCGTAACGCCGCCCGCGGTTTCCGTGAAAATGCCTTCGGTTTGCGCCAGCAGTTTAATCGCTTCCCGGATTTCATCGTCTGTGGCGATCATCGAAGCGCCGCCTGATTCCAAAACGGCATCTTTGGCATAATAACCATCCGCCGGATTTCCGATCGCAAGCGACTTGGCGATCGTGTTCGGCTTGACAGGCTTGATCGCATCCGATTTATTTTTAATCGCAGCCGAAATCGGCGAACAGCCTTCGGGCTGCGCGCAATAAAGCTTCGTTTCCGGTTTTTCGATGAATCCCAGTTTGTGAAATTCTTTAAACGCTTTCCAGATTTTGGTGAGCAGCGAACCGCTTGCGGCCGGGCAGACTAAATGCTTCGGCGTTTTCCAGCCGAGCTGTTCGGCTATTTCATATCCGAAAGTTTTGGAACCTTCCGCGTAGTAAGGGCGAATATTGACGTTCACAAAAGCCCATTTGTATTTGCCTGCGATTTCAGAACAAAGCCGGTTCACGTCGTCATAATTGCCTTTCACGGCAATTAAATTGGGCTGATAAATCAAACTGCCGAGCACTTTGGCGTATTCCAAATCGTGAGGGATAAAGATGTAGCGCTTCAATCCTGCGGCGGCGGCGTGGGCCGCAACCGAGTTCGCCAAGTTTCCGGTCGAAGCGCAGGAAACCGTATCGAAACCGAGCTCGCGGGCTTTCGAGAGCGCAACGGATACGACGCGGTCTTTGAATGAAAATGTCGGATGGCAAACGGTATCGTCTTTAATATACAGCTCGGAAACACCCAAAGTTTTGGCAAGTTGGTTGGCTTTCACGAGCGGCGTAAATCCCGAATGAAATCCGACCGTCGGTTCGTTGTCTATGGGAAGAAGCGCTTTGTAGCGCCAAAGGCTCCTGGGGCCTTTTTCGATTTTTTCACGTGTGACGGCTTTTTTAATCGCGTCGTAATCGTAGTCAACTTCCAAAGAACCAAAGCAAAATTCGCAAACATAGAGCGCCTGCTTCGGGTAAATTTTTCCGCATTCGCGGCACTTAAGGCCTCTGACAAAACTCATTTGTAAAACCCCCTAAAAATAAAAAAACCTCTTTCTTGAGCATTCAAGAAGAGGTTTAATCAAAACTTTTCCTCCCCTTATTTTAGAGCCGGGCTTCTAGTAATCATCAGCTCTCAGGAGTTGGCACCGGATTCGCCTGCTTTTGAGCGAATTGGTTGCCGCGGTTTCATAGGGCCTGTCCCTCAATTTCTCCGCCTTTTGGGCGAAGATGCCTCCAAATCACGCATTTCATGGAGACAACCGCTCGCAATAAGAAGATATACGAGCGGATAATATAATGAAGCAAAGCTTTTTTGTCAATCGCCGTAATTTCCCGAATTTATACTTGAGTTTTGAGATTTTTTTTGCAACACTATCCGTTATTCATGTCTAAACATCGCCCTAATATTTTAGTTCTCGATCTGGAAACCCAAAAAACCTTCGACGAAGTCGGAAGGCAAAATCTTCATAAGCTCAAAGTGTCGGTAGTGGGCACTTACGATTATCTGACGGATGAATATGTCTGCTACGAAGAGCGGGAAATTCATCAATTGGAAGAACGGCTAAAATCTTGCGACCTTCTTATCGGGTTTAATATCCGTCGGTTTGATTTGCCTGTCCTGCAGCCTTATCTGTTTACACAAGCCGACTCTATTCCGGTCTTGGATTTGCTGGATGAGATCGAGCGGGTCCGGGGCCATCGCGTCAGTCTTCAGAGTTTGGCGCAAGCGAGCCTCGAAATCAGCAAAAGCGGGCAAGGTATTGATGCGGTTGAAATGTACAAGCGAGGTCAGATGGATCTGCTCAAAAAATATTGCCTGGATGACGTCCGGATCACAAAAGATTTGTACGAGTACGGGAAAAAGAAAAACAAAGTGTACTTTATTTCGACGCGCGATTGGCAAAAGTATGAAGTTCCCGTGAATTGGTCGGAAGCTGAAACGGCCAAGAAAGAAACCGCATTTCCTACCAGTTTGTTTTGACGCTTATCGGGTGCCGAGATGGATGATTTGGTTCTGGTTGCAGTCAATGATCTTTTTTTTCAATCCCAAATCGAACTGGCCGCCAAAGCCGAAGGTGCACGGTGCGAGTTTGTGACGCGCGGCGAGCATTTGGCGCAGATTGTCCGTAATTTTAAACCTTTCCTTTTGATTTTGGATTTGTCGGGGACCGATTCCGAGTGGATTTATAAACACATCGGCGACATCAAAGACCGCGACCCGAGTTTTCCGATCGTGGCATTTATTCCGCATGTCATGGAAGCTGAAAAAGCCCGTGCCGAATCCGCAGGCTGTGATTCCGTGCTTCCCAAATCCGCATTTTCAAAAACTCTTCCGAAAATCATTAAAAAATATTTGAAGTAAATCAATGCTTGCCGAAAACAAAAACGCATTCAAAGAATGGGCCGTTGTGATCAACGCGCTGGCACAGGGCAAGCAAAGCATTATTTTGCGCAAGGGCGGCATTCAGGAAAAAAATAGAGAATTTCGCGTAGAACACGAAGAGTTTTTCCTGTTTCCCACTTATGAACATCAGGAGCCGGCTGATTTGAAATCCGCATTTCATGAAGATTTGAAGCAGGTAATCCAAAATCGAGGAGAGCCTGATCAGGCAGCGCTTCGGTATTATGTGAAAGTTGAAAAAATATTCCGCGTTTCGGACGAAAAACGAATTCCGCACATTTCACCGTTTCACATTTGGTCTGACCGGGAGATTGAAAAGCGTTTTCATTATGGAAAAGAGAAGGGAATTTATCTGATTTTGGTCCGTACTTTTGAGCTTTTGTACCCGCACATTATTTCAATGACTTCTCAGTATGCCGGCTGTAAATCATGGGTAGAATTGGACCGTTTTTTAGAAGTCCGCGAGCCGGCAGCGAAAATTTCGGATCCTGATTTTCTCTCTGTAAAACGTCAAATCGAAGCTGCTTTAGAATAATTCGTAATAGTTATAAATTATTATAATTAAACAACTTAAGATAAATTTTGAGACTTTTTTAATAAATCTTGATTAAAACAGTCATATATTGTACAATTTTAGTGGGTTTTGCGGGTTTAAGGATAAATCTATGAAGCTAACCACCAAAAGCGAATACGCATTAGTCAGTTTAAAGTACCTTTGCGATCATGCAAACGGCAACCCGATTTCGGTTTCGGAAGTGTCCGATGCCGAACATCTGCCCAAGGATTATGTAGAACAGATTTTCGTGAAGCTCCGCAAGGGCGGCATTATCAAAAGTGTTAAGGGAATTTACGGCGGGTTTGTGCTTGCAAAAGAACCCGAACAAATCACATTGAAGCAAGTTATTGAATCGGTAGAAGGCGACATATTTGAAGTGTTTTGTTCGCCGAGGCTTCGCGAACGGATTGTTTGCCAGCATTTCTCAAGCTGTAGCGTCCGGCCGTTTTGGCGGAAGCTGAAGCAATTGATCGATGATTTTTGCAGCAGCGTAACGCTCGCGTCGCTCGCCGAAGGTGAGGATGACTTGCAAAAGCAATGGAATTTATCAACTTTTAATTTATTGGATGTTGAAAATAACGGCCGCAGCAAAACCGCAGTGAAATCGGCCAAAAAATCTTTGAAGGGGTAAACATGGTGAAATTACCGATTTATATGGACAATCAAGCAACAACGCCGGTCGATCCGCGTGTGCTCGAAGCCATGCTCCCATATTTGAAAAATGAATTCGGAAATGCGGCAAGCCGCAATCATCCGTTCGGCTGGCACGCTGAGGCTGCTGTTGAAGCTGCGCGCGAGAAAATCGCAAAAACAATTAACGCGATCGATGCGAAAGAAATTATTTTCACGAGCGGCGCTACAGAATCCAACAACCTTGCAATCAAGGGTGTCGCGGATATGTACAAGGAGCGCGGCAATCATATTATTACGAGCGTGATCGAACATAAATGCGTTCTTGATACCTGTAAATATTTGGAAAGCCAAGGCATTCAGGTTACTTATTTGCCGGTCGGAAAAGACGGTTTGATTCGGTTGGATGAATTAAAAGCGGCGATTACCGACAAGACAATTTTGATTTCGATTATGCATGCTAATAATGAAATCGGCGTTGTGCAGCCGGTCGCAGAAATCGGGAAAATCGCGAAGGAAAAAGGAATTCTGTTTCACTGTGATGCCGTGCAAGCCGTCGGGAAAATCCCGGTGGATGTTCAAGCGATGGGCGTTGATTTATTGTCGGTATCGGCGCATAAAATGTACGGCCCAAAAGGCATCGCGGCGCTTTACGTCAGAAAGAAGAACCCGCGCGTGAGATTGTCGCCCATTATTCACGGCGGTGGCCATGAGCGAGGCATGCGCTCAGGCACTTTGAATGTTCCCGGAATTGTCGGATTCGGAAAAGCGATCGAAATTGCGGTTCAGGATATGCCGCAAGAATCGAAGAGATTACTCGAATTGCGTGAGCGTTTGCGGAACGGAATCAACGCAAAGTTGGAAGAAGTTTATTTAAACGGAAGTTTAGAGAAAAGGCTTCCCGGAAATCTGAATATCAGTTTCGCATTTGTGGAAGGCGAATCGCTCTTGATGGGCATCAACGAAGAAATCGCGGTTTCATCGGGCTCTGCTTGCACATCAGCAAGTCTCGAGCCTTCTTATGTATTGAAAGCGCTCGGTGTCGGCGAAGATTTGGCGCACACATCGATTCGTTTCGGCTTGGGCCGGTTTAATACTCAGGAAGAAGTCGATTATACGATTGAAAAAGTGGTGAAAGTGGTTTCGCGGCTTCGCGAATTATCACCGCTGTATGAAATGTTTAAAGAAGGCGTAGACATTAAATCGGTCCAGTGGACCGGGTCGCATTAAGGGAGAATAAAATGGCTTATTCAGACAAAGTTTTAGATCACTACAATAACCCGCGAAATGTCGGGAGTTTCGAAAAAACGTCGAAGGATGTCGGCACTGGTGTGGTTGGCGCTCCGGAGTGCGGTGACGTGATGAAACTGCAGATCCGCGTCAACGAAAAGGGAATTATAGAAGATGCGAAGTTCAAAACGTTCGGCTGCGGTTCCGCGATCGCATCATCAAGTCTTGCAACGGAATGGATCAAGGGCAAAACCGTAGAGGATGCGCTCAAGATTAAGAATACGGATATCGTGAAGGAATTGTCGCTTCCTCCGATTAAGATCCATTGTTCGGTTTTGGCCGAAGATGCGATCAAAGCAGCCATTTCAGACTATAAAAAGAAATCAGATTTGCAGGCGGAAAGTAAGGTGTCTCATGGATAAAACAGAAAAAACATCGGGCAGTGTTGTTCTCACCGAATCTGCCCAAGCAGAAGTAAAACGGCTGCTCGAAAAGCAAAATAACGCCGAATTAGGCTTAAGACTCGGCGTCAAGGGCGGCGGCTGTTCGGGCTTGTCCTACAATATGGCATTCGATAAGAAACAGCAGGGCGATAACGAATTTGATTTCAACGGCGTCAAAGTGTTTGTCGATCCTAAGAGCTATTTATATTTGAACGGCACTCATCTTGATTTCGTAGACGGCCTTGAAGGCCGCGGATTTAAATTCGTCAATCCAAACGCCTCCAAAAGCTGCGGCTGCGGCGAGTCCTTTTCGGTTTAATCTGCCCAAATTTTCTATGATATTCGCATGGATAAAACTTTGGATTATTTCACTTTTTTCGGCTTTCCTAAAAAATTAACGGTCGATACCAAATCGCTCGAAAAAAAATTCTACGAACTGTCCAAAAAACTTCACCCCGATTATCATCAGCAGGCAACGCCGCAGGAAAAGCAAAACGCGCTTGAACAGTCATCCGTCCTTAACAAAGCCTACGAAACCATCAAAGATCCTTGGCTTCGTGCGGGTTATATGATGGATATTGAGGGTTTTTCCAAAAAGAATACGGATCAAAAAACACCCCCCGAGCTTTTGGCGGAGATGTTTGAAATTCAAGAGCATGTGGATAACTTGAAGCAAGCAAAGCAATCCAACGTTTCTGCCGAGGAATTGAAAGCGATTGAGCAAGGACTGAACGAGTCGCTTAAAACCGTGCAGGGTAAAATCAAAAACGTTGAAGAAAGACTTCAGGATATATTCCGCGAATGGGACTCCGGCGGGTCGAAGCATGAAAATCTTGCGTTAGAAATTCAAAAATTGATTCACGAGCGAAAATATTTAGAAACGGCGCGCCAAACGGTTGAAACCGCGCTTGAAAGTTGATTATGGAACCAGTCATCGGCATTGATTTAGGAACAACATTTAGCGTTGCAGCTTATGTGGATGAATCCGGAAAACCGAAAGCGATTCCGGATTCAAAGAAAACCATCCTGCTGCCGTCCGTTGTTTCGATCGGCGCGAAAGGCGAAATTTTGGTTGGTAACGAAGCCAAACATCAGCGTGTTTCGAAGCCGGCTTTAACCATTTCGAGCGTTAAACGTCTCATGGGAAAAGGCTCGCGCGAAGTCGATTTGAAATCCGAATACATTCCGTATCCCGTCGATCTTTCGGATGAAAAAATTATTCGAATCAAATTGGGTGATCAGCTTTTAACACCTCCGGAAATTTCGGCGCTTGTGCTTAAAAATTTGAAAACCCGCGCAGAAACCTTCTTCAAATCACCCGTTAAATCTGCCGTCATTACGGTTCCGGCCTATTTTAATGATTCAGAGCGGCAAGCCACAAAAGACGCGGGGAAAATTGCCGGGTTTCACGTGATGCGGATCATTAACGAACCGACCGCGGCGAGCCTTGCTTACGGGCTTCATAAAAAAGACCGCGGCAAAATCGCGGTTTACGATTTGGGCGGTGGCACGTTTGATATTTCGATTTTAAACCTGCATGACGGAATTTTCGAAGTCCTTGCCACCGCAGGCGATACGCATTTGGGCGGTGACGATGTGGATTGGAAGCTTGCGCAAATGCTGATCGAAAAAATCGGAAGCAAAGCTGCCGGCAACCCGGAGTTAACACAACTTATTGTCGAAACGGCCGAGAAGGCAAAAATAGAGCTTTCGATAAAAGAAAAAGCCACGATTCAAATCAAAAATTCCGAAATGAGCTTTGAGTATTTTCTCACACGCAAAGAATTCGAAACCATCATCAGGCCGATTGTGGAACGGACCGTCAAGCCGTGCAAGCAGGCGCTCAAAGACGCCGAACTTTCCGCAAGCGACATTGATGAAGTGATTTTAGTCGGCGGCTCGACGCGCATGCCGATCGTCAGAGAAATCGTAAAGGGAATATTCGAAAAAGAGCCGCACTGCGACTTGAATCCCGATGAAGTTGTGGCTTTGGGCGCTGCCGTGCAAGCTCATATTTTAACGGGGCAGCTGAAAGACATGCTGCTGCTGGATGTTACCCCGCTCAGTCTTGGAATCGAAACTTACGGCGGTGCGGTAGCAAGGATCATCGAGCGGAATTCAACGATCCCGGCACGTGCCAACGATGTGTTCACAACTTTCGTAGACGGCCAAACTTCGGTCGATATTCACATTGTTCAGGGCGAGCGCGAACTGGCGAAGGACTGCCGGAGTCTTGCGCGGTTTCAATTAAAGGGAATTGAGCCGATGCAGGCCGGTATGCCGCGCATTGAGGTTACGTTTTTAATTGATGAAAACGGAATTTTGCAGGTGAAGGCAAAAGACCAACGAAACGGTAAGGAGCAGTCGATCGAGGTGAAACCCACCTATGGATTGACAGAACAGGAAATTCAGAATATCGTTCAGGAATCTTACTCGAAAGCCAAAGAAGATTTCGACGCGCATCTTTTAATCGATGCTAAGAATGAAGCAGATTTGATTATCCGCGCGACGGAAAAGGGACTCGTGCAGGCTGGTAGTGCAGTTTCAAAAGAAGAAAAGAAAAAGATCGAAGATGCACTTCAGGTCTTAAAAACAGAGCTTTCCGGCAATGACCGGAAAAAAATCAAAGACGCGACCGAAATTTTAAATAAAACTACCGAACATTTGGCCGAAATTGTGATGAATGACGTATTGAAAAAGTCGGTCGTCGGAAAACGGATTGACCAAAATGGCTAAAGCAAAAGTTACTTTTCTTCCTCTCAATAAAACCGTCGAGGTAGATTCCAACACCCCCGTAACAGGCCACGATGGCGAGCCGGGTTCCATTTTGTCTATCGCGCTTGCAAACGGCATCGATTTAGAACACGCCTGCGGCGGCAATTGTGCCTGTACCACATGCCACATCATTATCAAAAAAGGCATGGAGAATTTGACCGAAATGGAAGACCGTGAAGCGGATTTGGTTGATAAAGCATCCGGTGCCACGCTGTCTTCGCGTCTTGCATGCCAGTCGGTCGTTAAGGGCGGTGAAATTATCGTCGAAATTCCGAAATATACAATCAACCAAATTTCGGGGTCGCACTGATGAAACTTAAATGGACCGACACGGAAGAGATCGGCATCCAGCTGGCAGAGAAATTTCCGGAGATTGACCCTCTAACCGTTCGTTTTACCGATTTGCACAAATGGATCACCGAGCTTGCCGATTTTTCAGATGATCCCAAAAACTCCAACGAAAAGATCCTGGAAGCCATCCAAATGGCGTGGCTTGAAGAACGCGGCGGATAGGGCAAAGCGTGGGCATTATTAAAAAGTGGAAAGCCAAAATCATCACTTGGCTTTTGATTTTTTTGGTAGGCGCTGTTTCTTATCACGAACTTTGGGGCAAACATCTTTATATTGTGACAGCGTATTGCAATTGCCCGATTTGCATTAATGTGCCTGAATTTCGAGACGGAAAATTTGCAAACGGCGAAAAAGTAAGCTGGGGCGGCATTGCAGCTTCCAAAAATGTGCCGTTCGGGTCCGAAGTCAAGTTGATGCGCGTGTGGCCGTGGGAATTCTGGAAAGTTTATAGCATCCTAAAAAACCGGACGGAATTTACGGTCAAAGACCGCGGCGGGAAAATCCGCGGCCGGCACATTGATTTATTTATTCCCGATTCCATGGGCGGCCACAAGGCCGCGCTCCGGTGGGGGCGACAGATGATGCGCGTCAAAATAAACGGCAAATTAGCGGACTAACATTTACCGTCATTGCGCCTGTCCGCCGCGCTTTTTGGCGGAAGACGCATTATTTGTCGTCGAAGCAATCTCCGTTTAAAGCTTTGAAGAAGCCCTCCGCTCAGTGGATTCATTGTAAGAAATCTATTCGCTCCGGCATTGGAACACCTTCCGCTGTTCCTGCCCTACAAATCGCTGCAGGCCATCGGCTTTCCAATGCTTCCGCACATGATTTCTCATATGCGAATCCAATTCGCTTCGGTGCTTCTTCAAAGCTTTTCCCCTCTCCCTTTGGGAGAGGGCAGGCTCCGGCCCTATCGGGCCTTAGGCCCGGAGGGGGTGAGGGGGGATAATTTATATTGACATAAAATAATAATCCAATATCATAATCGTCATACAAATCTCCACCCAAGCCTTCCACGTTAGTAACCGGCTCATGAACAGATAAAACCTATCTTGAATCTTGATTTCTGGTAGTACGTCTGCTATCCTTTTGTAAGGAAGTAAGGAATGCATACAAAAGGAGATTGGCCATGACCATTATTGAAACAACCAAAATGACATCTAAAGGACAAGTGACCATTCCAAATCGTGTGAGAAAGCTCCTTCATCTGGAAGCGGGCTCCGCTGTCGCTTTCGGCGTTACCAAAGAAGGCATCCTTCTTTTGCCGTGCGAAATGACCGCCCGTTTGCCTTACAGCCCGAAACAATGGAAAAAAATTGAGAAGCTGGCGTCTGAAAAAGGAAAAACTTTCACCGACGAGGTCGCTGCTAAAAAGCACCTTGCCGGATTATGAGACGACTATCTCCTACCTATGAAGACTCAAGTTGCTATTTATCTAGGGAGATAGTCGCCCCATGAGCCGCTTTTTGGCGACGCGGGGTTACCACTAGAAAGTATTTTCATGCGGTTTGAATTCAAGCCATCCTTTGAACGTTCCATTAAGTCGTTGCCGCTATCTGAAAAATCCGAAGTGAAGCATGCGGCTTCTCAATTGATCGATGTACTTTCTAAAGATAGACAAATCTACCAAGGCCTGGGCCTCAAGCGCCTCGCGGGAGATTTGTGGGAAGTCCGGAAGGGAATTAAAGCCCGCATTTTGTTTAGATGGACAGGCGACTTGGTCGAGTTTGTCCTCGCCGGCAATCACGACGACGTGAAGCGCTTTCTTAAGAACTTCTAAATTCAAATTTCGTTCCCCTAGACACTTCCTTATTTGAGGCATAAAATGCATCATTTTTAAGGAGCTAATCTCTCCCAACCGGAGGGTATCCGGTAAACAAAGCGTAAAATCATGGCTAATCATCATGTCCAATGACAGTGATAAATATTCAAAACCAGAATTAGTTGACTTCCTAATAGAAGCATTACTAAGCCGAATTAAAGAGCAGAAATCTATTAAAATTGATTTTGAAATAGATAAGAGAAGATTCTTTGAAGAGTTATCGCACCTGTATGTGTATGGAATTTATTTAGCTATTAAAGAGATTTTCCCAAGTCAGTTTGAATCTGTTATTAAGACATTTCGCTCCAATTTAAATAGTAGGTTAAGAAATCAGAGATTTGCCAAGGAACAATTTCCAGCCGCGATAGCCGTGCATCACATAAGAATGATTGAATACATGGAGGTATGGAATGACTCACTCAAGAGGTCAAAAGAAGTTAATGATAAATCTACATTAAATAACCCTTTATATTGCATAAGCAAAAAGGCATCGATTGGCGCTTTCGGTAATCACGATGGCATGGACGTTAGAATCATCATGTTATACTCGGGGCTTTTTTCCGATTTTTACGCCGAACTTGCCGACTTTTTGAAAGAATTTGTTCAGTTGAAAAACACCGATTAACACTATAACAAGGTGTCAGACTGACGAAGAATCGAAGATCAATTTGTTTCTCGGAGCGCCATCACGGCAAAAATTTGAATGGCTCAAATTTTTGACGTGGGCCGAGCACGATGATTTTTGTTTAGCCCACTCGGCTAAAAATCAACGCGCGCAGGGAAGCGGAGAGAAATAAATTGAGCTGAGATTCTTCGCTTCGCTCTCTCCGGGCCTATCGGCCTGAAAGGCCGGAGGCAGAATGACGGTATCTTCCGTCACAAATTATGACGGAGGAAGGTGGAAAGTGATTTGGCGGAGCGTATCACGCAAACGGCGCCGGATTTTAAAAGAGCGCGCCTCGCATCCTTTTCCGAAACAGCCGAGTAAGAAAATCCGATCGTGGATATTTTAATTCGGGAATCTAAATTCCGCGCCATTTGAATATCATCCGGCAAATCACCGACGTAAAGATACCGAAGATCCTTTCCGAATTTTTCAGAAATTTTCTCAAGCAAATAGGGATGCGGCTTTTTGAATTTCGCGGACGGCAAATCGTTCAAAGTCATCACTTTGGACATATATTTCGAAATCCCGGCTTTTCTAAGCGCATAGTAAGCTTCTTTCCGGTTTCGGCCTGTTGCGATCCCGATTTTGATGCCTGACTCCGCCAAATCCCGGATTACATTTTTTGGAACAATTAATTTTTCGCGCTTGATATATTTTGTCCAATAAAGTTTTTGAAAAATCGCGGCAACTTTTTTCATGTTTATTTTTGAATTTTTCCCGCAAATTCGTTCAATCCCTTTCACAAATAAAGGTTTCCCGACTTTTTTTGAAAAAGCTTTCAAATTTTTAGTTTTTACTTTTGAACTAGAAAGAAAAAGTAATAATCCGTAACAGGTGTCCCAATCGTCGTTAAATCCGCCCAAGAGTTTAAATTGCTCCACATCCGCGCGTGAAAGCAGTAAGTCCTTTTGATTCTTTAACTTAAGGTGTTTGCCCAGATAGCGCCGGACGGTTTCGCGGATGCAGTCGGTGTAAGAGGCGCGTGTATCGATTAAAACGTTATCGATATCAAAAATAACCGAGTCGAAAGAGGAACTTCTCATGGCGGAATTTTATCATAGTGCTCTTGACATTCGAACTCAAAAGTTAGAAACTTTTGTGCTATGGCAACCCTTATTTATCTGTTAATCGGGCTTTTATTCCTGGTTATTTTCGGTTTTTGGCTGCAAAAGTCCTTTGAGCGCATGATGGCTCAAAAACTGGAGCAGGCAAGTGCGAAGATGGTCAAAGACAACCTCGAGTCAATCCTGACGCTCGCGGGGAAATCGCTTGAAGAGAAAACCACGCGAATTCACGAAACATTAAATGACAAGGAACAATCCTTTAAGTCCCTGATCTCAAACGTTGAATCACTCGTCAAAACTTATCAACAGGAAATCAAAGCCACCGAGAAAGACCGGGTCGGAAAGTTCAGCGAACTTTCAACGCTTCTGAACGAACAAAAACAAGCCGTATCAAACCTTACCAATTCGGCAACTAAATTAAATCAGGTGCTTCACACCAACAATCTGCGCGGACAGTGGGGCGAGCGGATCGCGGATGATATTTTGAAAGCTTCCGGGCTGATCGAAGGGCTTCATTATCAAAAGAACAAGCAAATGGAAACGAGCGCCAACCGCCCGGACTTTACGATCTTTCTTCCCGATCAGCACAAAGTCAGTCTCGATGTCAAATTTCCTATTGCAAATTTAATGAAAGCGCAGGATTCTCAGGATCAGGCAGAACAAAAGAGATTTCTAACTGATTTTGAGCAGGATGTGAAGCGGCGCATTGATGAAGTCGCGGGCCGGGATTATATCAATCCGGATGAAAACACGCTTGATTACGCCATTTTGTTTGTGCCGAGCGAAAGCGTTTATGCGCTTATCTTCACGCACTGCCGCCGACTTTTTGAAATTGCGGAATCCAAAAAAGTCGTTTTAGCAGCGCCGTTTTCCCTCATTGCGATTTTGAAAGTGATTTATCAGTCGTTCCGTTATTTTCATTTTGAAGAAAAAATTCAGGAAATCGTGGCGCTGATCGAAAAATTAGATGAAGACCTGGTCCGTTTTAAAGAGCGGTTCGAAGAATTCGGCGAATCAATCGATCATTTAAAAACAGCTTACGAGAAAATTGCGAAAACAAGTTATCAGAAAATAAGCTCGAAAATCGATAAAATCGAACGCTACAAAAAAGGCGAAACCGCGCAAAGAGAATCGATCGAGAGCGAATCCGGCACATTGTCATGACGTCCCGTTTTATCCGAATCACATCCTTTTTTGTTATATTCAATTTTTTTATTTCTTTGAATTCTTTCACCGAACCTGCATCGCCGCTCGTCAAAACAGTTGATCAAATCACGCATGAATTGGTATCCGGCGAAAATCCGGATAAAATTTTCTCGTTTCCAATATCCAAAACGCCGGACCGCGAAGTCAGAGTTGTGTGGCTGGATCCGAAACAGTGGGTAAAAGATACAGACATTTCGAAAATCACCAGCTATATCGGATTTTTCACGTTTGTACGGGTAGATGCGCCTTTTTTCCGGGTTCAACAAGCGCTCTCGGCTTACCAGGACACTTCAAAATTTACGCCCGGCCTTCTTGAAACGAAGATAATCGAGCGAAAACGCCTAACACCCGAAAAATCGACCCTCATCATTAACCGAAAGCGCCAAATGCCGCCGCTTCTTGCCGGATTAAAAGATGCCGATTATAAAATCCGCAGCGAGATAACAATCAAGGACGGCAAATATCTGTTAACCCGTTCCAGTCTGATGCTCGATGGCGGAAAAGCCGGCGCTCGCGATATCATGCAGGAAATGGAAGGTTTTGAATATATTCAAAGCCTTGATGACGGAAAAACGCTTTATGTCGGCGGTATGTTTACTTTGCCGAACACGGGAATTATTCCGATCAAAGCGCCGGTAGAGGAAGAAAAGAAAGACGAAAAGGGAAATTTGCTTACAAACGGTTTGAGTTTTGTGAAATCGAAGCTGGAAGTTCTTGATGTGCGCACTCACTTTTTTGATGTCATCTCAAAATCAATTTTGGAAGATGCATTTCAATCTACTGCCGGTTTAATGAAAGCAACGGCGGATGCCAGATGGCGCAATCAATGGGTGCATCAACTCACAGCCGAAGACAGTAAGACCATTTTTAAAGAAACAGACGCTATGCTTAAGCAAGCAAAAGAGAAGGGCTGGATCAAATTTCCGGCTTAATCGAGCCATGAGTCTTTTTAATTCTATTGCCAAATCATCGCTTGAAAAATTCCGGAAGCCCGCGATCGATCGATTAAAGAATATCGATGAGAGCATGCGGGAGCAGGAAAAAACGCTAAGTTCTCTTCTTCAATCTGCCAGGAAAACCAAATTCGGCGTTGATCACGGTTTTTCCGAAATTCGCGGAGCCGCCGACTATCAAAAACGGGTCAAACTCAGGACTTACGAAGATTTTTTTAACGATTATTTTTTGCCTTCAAGTATTGAAGCCGCAAAGAAAGTTAAGTCGGATTATGACCCGAAGTTAAACAGCCCTCATCTCGACAACATTATTTGGCCGGGCCTCATCCGTTATTTTTCGCTTTCATCGGGGACTACGAGCGGTACCACGAAATTTATCCCGATGACGCGCGAACTGTTGAGATCCAACCGGAAAGCATCTGTCGATGCCGCGCTTTTTCATTATATTCAAAAAGCCGACAGCAAAATACTGGCCGGCCGGACACTGCTTCTAGGCGGAAATCCAATTCTAAGGGAAGACTGGAAAGGCAGCGTCAAAAGCGGTGACTTAAGCGGTGTCATCATTCATCACCTTCCGTTTCTTTTCTGTACTTCTTATTTCCCGGGCATGGCACTTGCGTCTATTCCGCAGTGGGAAGAAAAAATCGACCGCATCGCCGAAGCGGCGCTCAGCCAGAATCTTTCGATCTTGAGCGGTGTGCCGACCTGGATGATTTTGTTTTTGGAAAAATTAAACGAAAAGAAAAAAATCAAAGGCAATATTAAAAGCTTGTGGCCCAACTTCGAACTCTTTGTTCACGGCGGCATTCCGTTTGAGCCGTATCAAAAACAATTCGAAGAATGGTTGGGACCGGATGCGGATTATCTTGAAGTCTATCCGGCGTCCGAGGCATTTATCGCAATTGAAGACCCGCGCGAAAACGAACTCCGGCTCATGACCGATTACGGCACGTTTTACGAATTTGTGCCGGTCGAAGAAATTTCCTCAAAAGCACCGACACGTCTCACCGTTCGCGATGTCGAAGTCGGGAAAAATTATGCGATTGTCTTAACCACGAACGGCGGCCTCTGGAGTTATATTTTGGGCGACACGGTACGGTTTGTTTCGAAGGAACCGCTCCTTCTGAAAATCACGGGCCGGACGAAATACTGTTTGTCCGCGTTCGGCGAGCATTTAATCCAGGAAGAAATCGAAAAAGCGCTTCACGAGACGTGCCTCGCGTTTGGTACGGGCTATACGGATTATCACGCGGCGCCTATTTTCCCGGATTCCGTCCATCCGAAAGGGAAACATCAATATTTGATTGAATTCACGAAACAACCGCAGAATTTAAAAGAATTTTCGGGGAAATTTGACGCCGAGCTTCAAAGATTAAACGAGGATTACGCCCAGCACCGTTCGGGCGGTTTTGGAATGGATGAGCCGGAAATTATTGCGGTACAGAGCGGATTTTTTAAGGAATGGATGCGCAAAAAAGGAAAACTCGGCGGACAGTATAAAGTTCCGCGGATTTCCGCGAGCCGCGAAGTGATTTCCGATATGTTGAGCAGCTTTTCTGTTCTTGAGAAGTAGTGCGGGAAAGTTAAACCAAAACAGGCAGCGCGGACTTACCAGTTTTTGTGGGTTTTTCGGAATGCTGTCGAGCAATTTTATCCAAATCAAACGGACGAAGGCCGCCAGCTTGATGACGCCAGAACCCACCCGGCTTTGGAAGTTTATCCCTCAAGAAATCGGCAATATATTTATTCGTCAGTTGCGCGCGCTCAATCTGCGGTGCGTGGCCGCATTTAGGGAATGTGATCATTTGCACATTGCAGCCGTTATCGCGCATTGCTTTTACGGCCCGGTAAGCCTGCCACGTCGGCACAATTTCGTCTTCCTCACCGCAAATAAATAAAACCGGGCATTTTAATCGAACAAGGTTGTCTAAAATAGAATTCCGCTTGGTGACTTGCGCCATCCGGACGAACCCCTGCCGCCATTTCCGATTGTCAAACCGTTCCTTCAAAATCTGAACGATCTCATCCAGAACATAAAACTTTTTGTCGTAAAAAATGGCTCCAATCAGCGCTGCTAGATCGCGCCGGCCGACACCGTCTACCATCGGAAGATTTTCCTCACCGCCTAAACCCGAAGGGCATATTAAAATCAGCTTGGAAACCAACTGGGGGTTTTGAGACGTGTAAGTAACGATGGTTTGACAGCCGCTCGAACTTCCGACGAGATTGTAAGGAGGTGTTTGTACGTAATTGTTTAAATAATTTTCGAGTTTTTTAGCGACCCACGGGACAGATACTTGCCGGATCTCTTGATGAAAAGCCTCATTCTGGTACCAATACAAATTCGGCCAATGAACGACAAAATCTTTTCCGAGAGGCCCAACATTGAAAAACCAGCTTTCGTATTGTTCGGCAAGCCCGTTAACCAAGATCACCGATTGCTTTTTAAGAAAGTTCGATTGAATCAATTGACCCATGATTTTCTTAACCAGTAAGTCAAAAACCGAACCCGTTTTTTGCTGTGTAACCACGCGGCCGATCTCCTTATTGAAATTGGTCAAGTACTATACTATACTCCCCGTTAAGTATCAAATTCAAATCTGGAGTAAATGATTTTCCGCGCGTAGTCGATACATAAGTAGTTACTAAACCATATTTCCGGAGGAATCTACATGGAAGCAGGCGCGCCGCAAGGGCAGAAAAAACGTTCCCGCGTTTTGGCCATTGATGATGACAAAGATTTTTTAGAGTTGTTGCGTTATCGGTTTGAAAAGGAAAACTGCGAATTCATTACCGCCAACGACGGCGAAGCCGGACTTGAAAAAGCAAAGGCGATCCTGCCGGATTTAATCATGGTTGATATCAAAATGCCGCGCATGGACGGCTATTTGTTTGTCCGAGAGCTTAAGCATGACGACAAAACCAAAACAATTCCCGTCATTGTTTTAACTTCTTATGAACCAATGCGCGATTTGTTTAATGTAGAAGGTATCCAGGATTACGTTGTGAAATCATCCGATTTATCGAGTTTGTGGAAAACGATTTCAAAACATCTGCCCAAATAAATGCTGTCTTCCAAAAAAAATCAAATTAAAATTCTCGTTGTCGACGATGAAAAAGACATCCGAGACATGCTTGCGGATTTTCTCCGCGATTCCGGCTATGAAGTTCAGGATGCAGATTCCGGAAGTACGGCGCTTAAATTGGTCGAACAATTCAAACCTAATCTCGTGATGCTCGATATTATTCTACCGGATCTCGATGGTGTCAGCGTCTATGAAGACCTGAGATCTAAGAAACCGACGGCGAAAATCCCCGTTATTTTCTTTACCGCACTCGGAGAAGGAATTCCGCCAACCTTTGCGCGTCAAATGGAAAGCGCACCGTATTCTTTGATCCCAAAACCGGTTAACACTTCTGTTTTACTCGAAGAAGTCGAACGGCTTTTAAAACCTGCGGTTTAATTTCAAATCTCAAATATCAAAATTCAAAACAACCGTATTTTCAGTTTTGATATTTGAAATTTAGATTTTGAATTTGATTTTATGGCTCAATATTATTGCGAACACTGCGGTAAAAAATTTGATGCGCCCGAAACGATTGTCCAGCGCTGCCCGTCCTGTTTTTGGACAACTTCGGTTCATTTGGTGGGTGAGCCGGATTCGCCCAAGAAAGTTGATCTTACAAAAGACATAAAACCGCCTCTGCCTAAGCTGAAATCTCCGAATATTTCTCCAAAAATTTTCAAAATCATTACAGCACTCGTAATTATTATTGCGGCTGTTTGGGTTTTAAAAAGCATCGTACAGCAAACCTCCGGCATTGTAGACAATGTGAAAACCCGTTTGTCCGAAGAAGACAAACCGAAGCCGGATGTGCAAAAGACGCCTGTTTCCGAGATGCCTGCAGAACCTGTTTTGAGCGATGCGGAAGCCCAAATTCTTGCGCGCGAAGTCAAATTAGAGATTCCGCGGCCATTCGGGCAAGATGAGCTTCAAATTTTTAATCAACGGGTTGATTTTCCTTTTCAAACCGAAAAGCCCCAACTGTCAAAAATGTGGACACAGGATGATTTTGAAGCTTTTTTGGTGAAACAGCAAAAAGCAAGAGGCATCTATTTTAGTTGGGGCTATGAGCGCAAATTAATCCAGCTTTTCAAGGAGCATTATTTAAAGGCCGGTGAAGCGCTTGCCAAAAATGATTACGAAACCGCTCGGTATGAGTTTATTCAGTCGCTCGTTTTTCCGGTTTATTCGAATAATCCTTTGCATCACAAAGCCGTAGCGCTGGTGATGCTTCAGCCGTATATCAATGATGTGCTCGGCAAAATTCACCAGCTCAATATGCATTTATTGATGGCGCGTGTCCGAAATTCCATGCAACCGGTGGAAACAAAATATGGAACATTGTTTGATTTGGTGAAAGACAACAAAATAGAAGAGGCGTTTCAGCTTGCGGAATCCCTCGAAAGAGATATTGAACTCACGAACAATGTAGCCAAGCAAGTGCAAATCGACTATCCGCCTGAAGTTGCACAAATCGATTCCGATATTAGGCGCGGCATTGATATTCAAGACGAATTACTTGAGCCGGTTTCGGTGAAGCTGACATCGGTTGCGGCCGACCTGCGGATCAAGAAAAAGGTTTTGAGCCAAAATTTGCCGGCCAGTTTGCGCGTTATTCAGGAAGAATATAGTAAAGCCATCGCGGCAATCCGGGATAAAAAATGGCAGGAAGCGCTTTTGGCGCTTGAGAAAGTGCAATTTCCACCGGAGTTGGCGGATGATGCACGGCAAAAAGAAGCCGTCATTAAAAAATTAATATAAATTCAAATATCAAAATTCAAAATCATATTTCCAGTTTGATATTTGAGATTTTAATTTATGTTAGTTGTCCGATTGCTTCCGACATTTTAGACCGGACCAAATCCCGAAGTTTCGCAAAATCTTCCTCTTTATATTGATCCGTCGGAATCGGTTTTAAAACTTTCAATCGGCATTTGACCTCAGTCGACATTACTTTCTTTCCTTTCTGGATTGCGCGATTGGTCCCTGCCAATACAATCGGGACGACAGGTTTTTTGGCCCGGATCGCCAGTTTAAAGGCCCCGTTTTTAAACGTGCCCAGCTGGCCGCTCTTGCTGCGGGTTCCTTCCGGAAAAATCAAAAGAGACATGTCCCGCTTGAGCCACCGGAATGACTCGTCAAAGCTTTCGCGAATACTTCCCAATTCGCCGCGACGCAAACGCACATATCGCATGGCGCTCATCGCCCATCCGAAAAACGGAATTTTGAACAAACTTTCTTTTGCGATCCATTTAAACTGCCGGTCCAGGCAATAAATGCAAATGATGTCGGCAAGACTCAGGTGATTTGCGACCAAAACGTAAGCTTTGTTTTTCCGGACAAACCCTTTTCCAGAAATTTTTAATTTCCAAAGCGGATTCATCAAGAAAATACCTTGGCCCCAGATTGTGCCAAGTCTGTGTGCAATTCGGCGGTCCGGGTCAATCGGTGCAAGCAAAAGTGAAATCAAAACAATAGGAATGGAAACCAAAATTGTCCAAGTCGCCACCAAAAACCAGGTAAAAAATGAAAAAAACGTCAGGAAAACGGCTCGAAGCATAATCATGGCTGACTTATATAGCACAATCCGGTGATTTTTGGCAATCTTGCAAAAGGCGGGTTATCAGTTAGAATAGTAGCAAGTTTATGAAAAAAATAACCCTCAGGCAAATCAGTGTTCTATGGATTGTTTCGGCCCTTTTGCTACCCGCGCCTCTTTTGGCCGAAAATGCGGCGCCGGTTCCCAGAAATCAGGAGCCAAAGGAAGTTCAGGATCTGTTAACCGAACAAGACCAGCTCCGGAAATCGTTTTTGGATGAATTGTACGACGAAGGCAAAGAAGTCCATGCACAGATGGGGTCAGAGATCAGCCAGGAAGAGAAAGACAAGTTGTTAGAAGACTTCCGCATCCAACGGCTCAAACGGCTTGAAGAGTTTCAGACGAGCGACACCATGCTGAAACAGCGCATTGAAGACGCCCGCCATAGCCGGTAACGCCCGGCGAATCACCCCTTAATTTTCCGGCCCATTTAGCCGTTTTCTCCATAGAGAAACACACACTATGTCTGAAAACGTTTATACATTTCCAAAAAATTTCCTCTGGGGCGCCGCCACTTCTTCCCATCAGGTTGAGGGCAATAACACCCTGAACGACTGGTGGCAATGGGAAAAAGAGCATAAAGTTAAAACCCGTTCGCTGGATGCCTGCGATCATTACGCACGCTTCGAATCCGATTTCGATCTGGCGAAAGAGATTTCTCACAATGCGCACCGGTTTTCTATCGAATGGAGCCGCCTGCAGCCTGCCCGTCACCACTGGAATCAATCCGAATTTGCGCACTATGCGCAAGTGATTAAAGCGCTCAAAGACCGCGGCATCGAACCCGTCGTGACGCTGCATCATTTTACGAATCCCACCTGGTTTTCCAAAATCGGTGACTGGACGAATCCGCGTTCCGTCGATTATTTCGGCGAATATGTGAAGCGGTGCGTGCATGCATTCGGAAAAGACGTGACTTACTGGGTTACGATTAACGAACCGATGGTTTACATTTATCTAAGCTACATCACCGGTGAGTGGCCGCCGGGAGGCCGTTCATCCCGGAATGCGCTGAAAGTCCTCAAACATTTTCTGCTGGCGCATGTGCGTGCGTACAAAATAATTCACGAAGCATCCAAAGGCCGCGGCATGAAAAAACCGCAGGTTGGTTTTGCGCAGCACATGATGGTAGCGACGCCGTGCAGGCCTCAATCCATGTTCGACAAGTTATCCGCATGGCTCCGGAACGAAATGTTTAATCATTTGTTCTCAGACGCGCTTTACCGCGGATTTTTATTTATCCCGGGGGTTTATTGCGAGCCGCTTGCATTGCCGAAAAGTTTTGATTTTCTGGGGCTTAACTATTACACACGTGATTATGTTCACTTTGCCGGTTTCGGTTTCCCCGAAATTTTCGGGGATGTCTGCTCGATTAAACATCATGAATCTTCAGGCCCTCGGAACAAAATGGGTTGGGAAATTTATCCGAAAGGGTTATTCGATATCCTGCTGCAGCTGAAGCGCTATGAAGTTCCCGTCATCGTTACGGAAAATGGAATTTGCACGGATGATGACACGCAAAGGAAATTCTTTATTCACCGCAATTTAGTCGAAGTTTCGCGCGCTATCGAAAAAAAGGTGCCGGTAATCGGTTATTTGTATTGGTCACTTTTGGATAATTTTGAATGGGCTTATGGCTTCGGGCCGCGCTTTGGTTTGATCGATGTGAACTATACGACACAAGAGCGCCGGATCCGCGAAAGTGCCCGTTATTATTCAAAAGTGTGTCAATCTAATCAAATCAACTTAAATGACCCGAAATAGACTATATTTTACAGATAAAATTGTATCTTTATTATACAGTCTAATAAATTAACGGTTATAAACTTGAAATATCCGGTACTTTAAGATAAACTTTGGTACTAATAACCACTAGCAGTTGTGGTTATTAAATTTATCTTGAGGTGCGCGGTTGTTTTTCCCCCAAAACAAAAAATATTCTCCGGCTCTCCGCATTATTGCGTTTGTCCTAATCGTGGCGTTTATCTGGGCAGACATCTCTCATGCAGCGCCTCTTGATTACCAAAGACCCATATCTAATCAACAGGATTTTGGAAATTTAATTCCAGAAGCTCTGGGGCGTGTCTCGGAAGTCTTTATTCCGAAGGGTCAAGTAGCAAGTAGCAAGGGTCAAGGAACGAACCTTGACCCTGGACCCATGACCCTTGCCCCTATAGTTTTTTACATCCAAGATGCTCACGCAAACCTGGGCGCTCAGCAGAATATTCAGAAGATCGCAAGGCTTATATCGGAAAAATTCGGCGTCCGCACGATTTTAGCCGAGGGCGCATCCGGCACTGCAGATCTTTTCAGATTTCGTAATTATCCTAACCAAAAAGTAAAAGAACTCGCCACCCGATTTTGGCTTGAGCAGGTTATTTTAACCGGCATTGAAGCAGAAGCCGTTTTAAACCCCAAGTCCTATGAGTTAATCGGGGCCGAAGATGCGGCACTTTATGATTCAAACCGGAAGGAATTTTTAAAAGCACTTGAAGTGCAAAAAGAACTTTTGCCCGCCGTCCATTTTCTTTTTAAAGAAAATCAGGAAGCGAAAGAGAAAACGTACAACAAGCGCTTGCTCGAATTCGAAACAAAAACGGGCTTATACGAACAGCGCGGCGAATTAATTTCGCTGATCTCTCATTTAGCGAATATTGGGCGCAACGAAGGCGTCAAGCGCTCGGATTTGTATGAGATTGAGAAATTAATATCGCTTGTTCTATTGGAGCGCAGTTTAACGGGTGTGAAAGCCGGCGAAAAAATAGATGAGAAGAAAGAATTTGAAAGAATCAGCCGCGAAATCGGTGCTGTAAATTTGTTTCGTGAAATTAGTCTTTTCAAAGACCGTGTCCGTGAGCGTTTGTTTTCCGGAAAAGGTGAGGAAGGGCTTCATGAAGAAGGCGAATATTTAAAATCCGTTAAAGCGCTCGTTTCGCTGCAGGCAACTCCGGAAGACTTTCTATTTTACCAACAGCACAAAAAAGAAATTACAAAATTTCTCAAAGGAAAACTAGATCCGAAAAAACTCAATGTTGCTGAACAGTTTTATACCACCAGCAAAAGACGCGATGAAGCATTCTTAAATAGCGTTAAGCGTTACGCGTTAAGCGATAAGTCAGACTTAACGCCTAACGCTTACCCTTTACCGCCGGGCTCCGGCATTATCCTCGTCACCGGCGGTTTTCATGCCGAAGACCTAACCGAAAAATTCCGAAAGGAAAACATTCCGTTTGTTTTGATTTCGCCGCAAGTTTCTCCGGAAACGGATTACGACCGCTATTACGAACGCATGAACGGTGAAACACCAACTTTTGAGAAACTAAAACCCAAGTTCGAAGAGTTTCTAAAATCTTCCGCCATCTCAAATCCGCTTCAAGTTTTTAATTCGGATTTTAATCCGCAGGAATATTTTAATTCTGCAGATCCAATTTCACACAGATCGGAATTGCGTTTACAACCAGAATTTCCCAACCTGTCTCAAATCAAAAAACTTACACAAGTGATGCTTATTTACTTTTCAAGATGGCTTTTTGCAAGGCCAATTGATGTTATTATTTCGGCCTATCGAGGCGGTCAATCATCATTCCTTTATATCCCATCTTCAACAAGTAAATTTCCTGACAAATTAAGCCAAAATATTTTTTCTATGCTAATCATGATTTATCGCGAACTCAAGAAGCTCAATTTAAGTATGGAAGAGATTTTGGATTCGTTTTTGATGATAAGCCGAACCTCTGAGAGTTATGAAAAGTTACCGGCAGAGTTGAAGAAATTTTTAGAGACACCCTCTATCAATTTTTCGGCTGAAATGAAAGATTCGGAATCTATGGCTGACAATACAGGATTTTCGTTAATTTATGACGAAACTTATCGCAGACTCCGAATTTCACTCAGAATGGCAATGCTCCAGCATCAAATTATCCACCACGGTGAGATTGGAAATAAGGAAGACAGGGCACGGTTATTTGAATGGGTAAGCGATTATCATGTGTATCACGAAGTCGGCCATCTTGCTTATGAGAATGGGGTGGTTGGTTTCAAGGATCCAGAGTCGGTTGTTATTGAACAAACTCCCCACAGAGTTGTTTCGGTATTTTTAGATGATGTTGCATCTGATTGGCTTAAAGTCCGCTATGTCTCCAGGGATCAATATCCGGAATCACTTGCGGCAACATTAACGCGCCTTCATTATGATTCATCGAGATTTCGTGATGCCGCAAATGATAAGAACTGGAAAAAATCAAGATACATTTTGAAACTAATGACGCTGCAATTGGGATATACGCGTGCGTTGATCAACAAAAATAATCCGGGGACAGCGGCGGAGAATTTTGATAACCGGTTTCTTGTTCCTATCCAACAAGCTTTGCTCAGGTTTGCATCCGAAGTGCAAGCAAAATCAGGAAAATCGTTGCCCGAGTATTACTACAACCCTGACGGTTGGCAAGCCACTTTTGAAAAGTTTATTGATAGGGCATATTTTGATGATTCGAAATTGGCCTCGTATGCAGTTTCTATACAACCTTCTCAACAATCTGAGAAGAACGATCGTTCTGAATTGCGGGCTGTCAATTCGCAAATCCAAAAATTGATCGATTGGGCGGCGGGAGTTCCGGCAGATATGACGCAGCAGGCAAACGTGGAAGCATTTTTTTCCGGCGTTGTGAAACTTGCCGAGGGGAAGGAAGGCAACCTAACAGAAATTGAGCGGACAATTATCACAGACGCTAACAAGAGTGGCGCATTGGCAAGCGAATATAAACAAGGGAATCCGAGCGTGAATAAATTTCCCTTAAGAGCAGGATCGACCTTCGCTAAGTTTATAAATGATCAATTCAAATCGATAAAGCAAAACCAGAGAGACGCTTTTTTTCAACTCGTCATTGAAAAAGCCAAATCAGCACAGCCGGCAGAGCCGCAAACCCAACCTCAAGCAGCAGAAAACAAATCCGAAAAACCTGCTGCGCAATCCGGAATCGCTTCTTATTTTGACCCGAAAGAAGAATCAGTAAATGACGAGGAAATAGCGGCAATTATAAATGCAAATCCGGTTTCTACAGGAAACAGCGCTCTCGAAATAATCGCAAGAGTGATTGCGAATACAGGGCTGAGCATGGACGCAATCGAAGGAGTTTTGCCCCCTCAACTAACAGATCTGCTGGATCTCATTGAAGAAATGATCGAAGAGAAAAAATCCAAAAGCAAAACAAGTGATGCCGAAGGCGAATCGGAAAAAAGATCAGAACTTCGAACCGTTCTGATGCAGGGCAATAAAAATCAGGCCCGGCGTGTATTTCGAGGCACCACGATGCTTTTCCAGGCAGACGACTTTTTTACAGCTGCTTATTCGTTGAGATCGAATTTGGATGAAGAACCAGATGTTCAAGAAAAGATAAGAATCGAAAAGGTAAAATTTTCAGAAAAGATAGACAGGATGATTTTGGAAGAAGACCAATCGAACAAAAATTTACTGCAAGTTTTAGACGAATTGAAAGATTCTGTTCTGGAAAAAATAGAAAGCGAAGGGAAAAGAGCGGATCATCTTCTTGAAGAAGAAATTAAATCAAAAGTGAATAGCGTTGGTTTTCAGATTTACTATTTGTGGTCGAGCAGAGCGCTAGGAGAGAGTTTGGAAAAATTTAGCAGCAAATTTAAACAGCCTGCCATTCTTAGCCCTGAAGCTGCCGAACGTGATGTGCAACATTTTAAAGCGATTCTAGATATTTTTAATTTCGATTTTCAAATTAGAATTCGGGATCTAAAGCAAAAAGGGCGTCTGCGTGATGCAAAAGCATTAGAAATCACATGGCAATTTTTTAAATATAACACCGATTCAATAAAATTAGTGATGGAATCTTTGAAGGACAAAAAAATCTCATATTTCGATGCGTTTAAGTTGTATGCGCACCCCAATGCTTATACACAGCTTGAAAAAGCCGGCCAGCCAATTCCTAGAATTGTTAAAGATATCCATAATGCCATCGAATCTCTCAAGGGAACCGAGGGCACGGATGAAGAAAAACAGATCAAGGCTCGAAATAGGGAAATCCTTTCCACGCTCTACCGGATGATGAGTTTTTTGAGCTATGGCGAGTCTTTTAAAATGGAAGGAATGTCCGAGGAACTCTATCAAGAGAAAATCAAAGAATACAACGATCAAATAGCAAGCGCATTTCAATCAGCGGCTGACCAATTAGTTGATCAAGCGCCTGTCGACAACATGCCGGATAAGTATTCATTTCAAGAGCTTCTTGATCGATTTCAAGAAGAAACCAGCTGGTTAATCAATACAAAAAATGTGTATCCTGATGTTGCGCTCCAATATGCTTATCAAAAGTTGATTTTGGATATCGGCACCAAGATGAGTTCTGAAGACACATCCGATCTTCAGGAGAAAACGCTGCTAAATATTTTAGTTCTTTTAAAAGACGCAGTTTTGATTCTAAACGAAAAAATGGCGCGGCAATTGGTGTCGGATCAGCAATTTACGACGGATAAAGTTGATCATTTGGTGGTTATTTTAAAAGTCTCAAAAGAACAGCCGTATTTGGCAGGAGCGATGAATGCGCCGACTCTCTTAAGTCTAAAAAAAGCTTACCCAAATTTGGGTGCGGTTGTAGCCGAGTTTGGATCTCCCACCGAACATTGGGTTATTGTCGGCGCTAATTACGGGATCTTAGTTCTTACCGCGCTCAAGGCCAAACTAGGTAAGTTTGCAGATATCAAGTCAGGGCAAATCATTTATGCGGACGGGGAAAACGGAATGCTGCATGCCAATCCTTCACAAAAAGATGCTGCCGAATATGAACAGAAAATCGTCAAGGAAGAAGCGTATTTGCAATTGGCAAAAACCCTCGCACTAGAACCTGTGTTTGCAAAGAAAGACAGCGTTGCTTCACTGTTGATGGAAGTTAGCGGAAGTGCGGATGCGCTTGAACATATTCAAGAGCTTTCCGCAGATACGGATGGTGTGCGGCTCTATCGAACCGAAGTCAATTTCCCTACGCATTTCTACCGCCACGAATCCTGGGAAGCAAATATAAAAGAATATGAAGACGATCTTACTCAAATATTATCTCAGGGCAGGATTATCTTACGTGGCGCATTTGCGGTAAGAACGTTAGACCGTCAGCTGGACAAGCCTGTTTCAGCCATTTCAGAAACGAATACAAAAATCGGGTTCGATCTTTACAGGGATCCTACGGAAGGCGAACCGATCTTGAGAGCTCAAATTCGAGCGGCAATTCGCGCGAGCATTATGGCTGCAGAGCATTTTCACGCCGAAGGAGAAACCGGAAGAGAATCTGCGGTCAAAGTATTTGTACCGATGGTTCAAACTGAGGATGACGTAATATTTGTCCGGACTATCTTTGATCAGGAGTTAGAAAAATTTCGTCACGATCTTAATCGCTTCCGGATCAAAATTCCGTTCGGAATTATGATCGAAACCAACAAAGCCATTGAAAATCTTCCGGTGATCGCACAGAAGAAATACGTCGATTTTATTTCTATCGGCACCAATGATTTATTGCAACAAACATTCGGCCGGGACCGTGAATATGGCGGAAGATTGTACACAGAATTGCTTTCCACATTTCTTGAAAAGATCGAAACAATCATTGAGCATGCGAGCGCGGCAGGGTTGGAAGTCAGTATCTGCGGCGAAATGGCTGGCTGGCGGCGGTTCATGCTGTTTTTAATCTACATGAAAGGTAAATACGCCAATGTTCCAATTAGCGTTGCGGTAAGCCCTGCGGTTTTAGCTATTCTTAAACAATTAATCCGCTTCACGGCCTATGAGGATGTCGAAAGTATTTTTTATGATTATAAAGACTGGATTCCGGCAGAGAGGAAATGGCTGGACGAAATCGGTAAGGATTCACAGAAAGCTTATGATGCTGGTGCATACGAAAATATTCTGAATGACACTGCAGTGGACATGGCTAGAGAAATCGAACTTGAAATCCAGGAAACGCCGAGTTTTCAGGAACTTTATCAGCAGTATTTTGAAATAAGACAGGCCACAAAAAAGTCTGAACTCAGATCGGATGATGCATTGATCTCTCAAGCGAAGCGGATTGGTACCAAAAGATTTGTGGGTCGGCAGTTAGTTTCAGTTGGCCACGGTCGCACATTTACAGTTGTTTTTGACGAGGATGGCAATACCGAATCAATGCATATTCGTGTTGAATCTGTCCCTAAACAAATATCAAGAGTGCGAGTTGAATCGGTGGGCGGTTCTCTTGTCGGAATCAGATCCGCATGGCATCGGCAGAAAGATTTGGACAAAATCCAACAGATCATCGGCGAAAAGAATCAAAACGATTTAAAATTTGATATAAAACTAAATCCAAGCCGTGAAGATGGTTTCTTGATTGCACGCGGAGGAGAACAAACAGACTTAAAAATTATTGCGAGAGTCAAACTCATTACGAGCCGCAAGTTAGAAACAAGCGGAGATAAGGACCAAAGAGAAAGCTATTTCTTAATTCAGTCGATTCCCGGCGTGCGTGTATTGCCCGTAAAAAATTTCAATCATAAAAGAATGACCGAAAGGATGTTTTTAGATTTAGTGCAGAGTGCAAAATCTAAAATCAAAGTACCAATATTTTTGTGGGAACACATCATCAATTCTTTTTCTCAAAAGACCGCACAAGAATTTTTAATTAGTTTGGCGACAGCCAACATCAAAAAGGGCAGTACAAAAAGAAATAAAAAGAGTAACGTCGAATCAAAGTTGGAAGTGTTCTTTGAACCTGTTCGCGATATAACAAATACGTTGCTCGAAAAATCCAAGACCGACGCGAGACTCCGGTTTGCAGTCTCAGAGGGGTTATCGCGGTACTTCCAATCGTTTTATGATCTCGCAATGGGGCTTGGGAAATCGCACGCCATTGATGTTTTTAAAGAAAAAACCAGAGAGTTAATCATAAGCATTCACGAATTCTATTTTGATTATCATAAGAACGCCGCATTTGAAACTCTAGAACGGTACAAAATGACGCCTTCAAAAGGCCTGCCCGATATTTATCGTCAACTTGTCGAAGCCAGTTATCATCTAAATAAAATGGCGAGCGCAAGCCAGGTTTTTGCATTTCAAAGCCAATTTCATGGACTTGGAAACTTGTGGGGGCGATTTGAATCTCGTGCTTGGCATGCTTATTTGGAGTCTGAGGATTCTGCCGAAAGGAAAATATTTCATGCTTTATCAGGATTAGCGGAAAACGAGCAAGAAAATCATTACGAGCGTGCTATTAAAGAGAAGGCGGGCCTTCCAAGCACGATCGCACTTAAAATTCCGGCGTTTCAATACGCAAATGAACATTCTCTTCGAAAAGTAGTACGCCGGCTGAATCGTGCAATCAATCCAAGGCTGCGGTTTGAAATGGTCGGAAACGTCGGTTATCGGGATTATGCAATTGCGATGTTGTTGTCTGTTTTGGGAATAGGGTCGAAAGGGTGGCAACTTAAAAAACGTTTAGAATGGGCACGGGAAGAATACCGGAGGACTCGAAGCCGTGAAGCTATTATGGATCAGGTGTTCCCCAATGAAGTTGTTTCCAATGATGAGACAGATCGCGCAGGAAACATTGTCCATCCAAATGTAACCGATCTCATGTATGGCAACCCGCTGCCGGGGTCTAATATGTATGCAGCAAGTTTGATTGCTAGGACCCTTATCGCGATCGAGAGTGATTTTGCTAAAAATCCGTCGTGGGATTATGACAACAAAATATCACGTGTGTTGTATGCGTATGAAGCCCTGCTCAAGCACGACGTTCGAATAGTGCTTAGGAGAGTTATTCGCAAGTTTGATCGCGGAGAATATAAAATAAAAGATCCCAAATTTGAAAATTTAGTCGATTATTACCGAAAAGTTCTTGAATCCGACGAATTAATCGAGCAGCTCATGCCCTTTCAAAAACCGGCTCCCGAACTTGTTTTTCTTCTATTGTTATGGACCGATACGCTACGTCAGTATGATTATTTAAACAACACGATCGAATATTTAATCGAAAACGATATATTCAATCAATATCGCGATGAAGACGGCAATATCACCGCAAAAAGCATCCGGCCCATTTACGAAAAAGATCCATGGATAAAAGGCCTGAGAGGCCCTCAGCGCACCATTTTTAATCAAATCATGTTTGAGCTGGGCCTGCTTGCTCCGGAAGATTTGTTCCCGGAAAGCATTGGTTCTGCAATTCAATTGCTGGAATCGGTCAAATCCTCCGAAGGAACAGCACCGCTTATCTTGACTGATCGTGATTATCCTTTGGAGCGCACGGCAGCAATGATTCGTGATTTGAAACAAGAATTTGGCGGGTATGCTGCAATCGGCAGGTGGAGATCGTCTTTTACGCCGGTCGGCGAGACCAACTTGATTTACCGGGGTGTTATGCGGATGCTCGAAGCTTATAGAAGAGAAGGGAGAAGAATTTTTGAGCACGGGGCCGCGTCAAAGCGATATTCCAAAGATAAAGAACGGTGGTTTGTTGAAACATTGGAAAAAGTGATAGAAGATATTGATCGTGCAATTGAAACAAGTGATGACCAGAGCAGTTTAAATTTGATCGACTTTCATTTCAGCAAAGCTTCCGATCGGGAAGGTTTAATCGGTAATGAAATCAATAGTCGCTTGCTGCATATTGTTCAAAAGCGTATCACAAATGACGCAGAAAAAGATTGGCCTTCTGAAAGAAAAAAGCGGCGCTTGAGCACGAAACGAAAAATGTCGGCAGGCGCCGCAGATTTTCAAAAACGTCTCGAATTTCATGGAGAGCGGGACAAGTTATTCAAAAAAATGTTGGCTGCATTTTCGGAAGAATTGATAGCCGAGATTAAACCGGATTCACAGCCTAATTTTGAATCTATTCCGGCGCCAATCGGAGAAAAATTCATGCAGGTCCTGCATCAAAAATTTCCCGATATTCCGTTTATGATGGATTGGCATATCACGTTTATGGAAAGACGCCCTCGCGAAACGCGCGCTCCGATCCGCATTATTGCCACTTCTAAAGCTATGGAATTGCTCAAAGATTTGAAAAAAATTACGGTCGACGGGCAGGATTTGAAGATTGATTATATTCCTTGGAAGGGCGAGCTTGACCGGTTTGCGCCGATTCATCGCCTTCGCCGTTGGAAAGAATTTGATGCAAATGTGCCGGCTATTTTCGTCAACATCGGCCTCCGCGGCGTACAATTAAAAAAACTTCCTCTTCCAACGTTTAGACAATCTATTATTGGCGCCTGGCTTTTGTCTTATTCACAGGCTTACCCGCGCGGTTCGGATCCCGCCAAATTCTATGATCGTTTTCTTAATAGCGAACCTACCCAAGAGCAAACCGAATATGTCTATCGCGTAATGAAAACGTTCATTGCCGAAACGTTGAATGCGGCTGAAAGCAAGAAATCAGAATTGCGTTCGCTTGAAAGCATGAATATGAACAGCTGGAAATCAGCGAATAGCCGCGGGAATTTATTACTGTCTCAAATCACACGCAGCAAAACTACTTATGCGGCCGCAGCGCCCCAATATGCAGCATTTTTTTCAGACGCATGGTTTTCCGATCTAGACTCATTTGTTTTATCCAAATTAATTCCTGCTTCAAGTGACGGGGAATTCGACATCGAAACGGCGTTTGCAGGGTTTGAAGATCTTAAAAATATTGGATCGGAAGCAAGAAAATCTTTTGAAATTCTGAAAAAAATATTTGACGGTCTTACCGAAAGTGAGAACAGGGATGCTTATCACAAACTGAGAGAAATCCAAAGCCGGTTTGAAAAATTTATTTCTGATCTAGGCACCGCAAGTGAAATAGAAACTGTATTTTCGTGGCTTCTTGAAGTTGACGAAGGAATTTTGAGCATTAATCAACTTGCCAATAATCCGGAAAAAGGACGGTCAGAAAAACTGGATGAGATCCGGAAAATCGTGGGCAAATTCTTCAGAAAGGAAGCCCTGCCGTTAATTTTAAATTTGATTGTTAAATCAAATGAAAATGAAACCGTTTCTTTTGTTCGGAAAACCCGCAGTGAAAAAATTATTCAGAGAATCCAGAAAATTGACGAGTTGGCCAAAAAGTTTATCGAGGTAGAATCCATTTCTGCTTTACGCCAAACTGCCTTGACTGCATTGGCCTCCGAAAATACTGCCGAAAGCCGGGCGAAACTTGAAGAGCAGTTGAAAATAGCGTCTCAATCATCTGCTTTTCTAGATGCATTTCTTTCGGATTTGAAGAATTCCGACCTGGTTCGCCACTTTGATAGCTTGGTAAAGTTAAAAAAGGAATTAGATGAATTTATCGATTTAATGGGAACTTCTGATGAGCGGAATGCGTTTTATTCATGGTTGGAAGGCGCCCATGCTTTAACGGCCAGAATCCCGCCCATTCTTCAAAACAGACATCTCAACACCGTCTTAAAAAAGTTGGATGTTTTGCTTTCTCTTTTGGATATTAAAAATAAAGAGTCTATATTTTTTGAAAGCAGAACATCTCCTGTTTACGGGCGTTTGCACAAAGACTTCAAGTCACTATCCGGCGCATCGGATATTTCCATTCAACAAGCAAGAATTAATTTATTTTACGAAACCATGATGAAGGTTGCCGTAACCGTAAAAACATTCTTGGACGATGATTCATTTAAAGAGAGCCAAACATCCAGCAAATGGGGAGAAGCTTATTGGCGTTTACGTTCTATCTATGAAGACATTTCAACCCAAGTTTATAAGCAATGGTTTAAATATTATTTAGGCCAGGCAAAAGCAAAACTAAACCAAGCCGATCACTTGGTGGATCAAGTCGAACCGGAGCTTGCGGAAGAGTTGATCGGCCAGGCAAAGATAGACTTGGAAAAAGCGTTTGAAAAACTGGACAAAGTTTTTTCACGCCAGATAGAAATGAATCGCAGCACAACGCTTCAGATCGAATTTCGTGATTTAGCGTTAGCCGAAGGCCACCGATTGAAGCTTTTGAAATCGATGATGGATTCGAGCCGGCGTACACATTTGTTGATTGAAGGTCAAATTGGATTGATTGATAAAGCTGTTGAGAGAAGCTTCGAGCAAAGCGGAGCTCTTCCAGTTGAAACCCAGCTTATGATCATCGATCTTTATTTGATTTTCGGACTTAATCGCCAGGCAGTCGAGCGCATGCATGGTAATATCCGGCGCTCCTCCATGAAAGCGATTACTAAGATGAGGGATTCAGATACTGTGAGAGGAATGCGGTTTGCAGGCAATACGCAAAAAACAATTCTTCGGTATATGCTGCTTCATCATTTGACGGGAGATGCCGATCTTGAAAACTTATTTTTCAAGACAATCAAAGAAGAAGACCCTCAAGAAATTAGCAAATTAGTTGACCAAATTTATTCTGATGAAAAATACCGGGACGTTACCATTCGAGTAGGGCAAGTGCACGAATGGCTTTCAGAAAAGCTAGAGCCATGGCAAGTAGAAGCTATGTCTGAATACACGAATCATGTGGGGTTGGATTTTGAATCATTGTTTAACAGCAAAAATCAGCTCGAAGTTGATCATGAAATGGGTGCGGAGGTTCGCAAAAAAATTGAAGAAGCAATCTTAAACAGAAATCCAGACCAACCGTTTGAAAATCTTTCCGTGGATCAAGCCGCATTGAAAGAATATTTGAAATTTTCAGTGAAAGAATATCTGCTTCCCGATACTTTACTGAAGGATCCCGACGTTCTTTTCAAATACAAAAGCGGGCCGAACAAAGGCAGGATAATGGCGCCTCTCTTGATTGCATTGATTCTTTGGGAAGAAATTTATACGAAATCGGAAGGCCAATCGCAGGACGTCGTTTGGCATCCGCGGCTCGGTACCACGATCGGCGGAGCCCGTATGGGTGAAGCATTGCAGCATATGATTGACCGAGGTTTATTGTTTGTACCGCCGACCAACCCCGCATTTGGGGGGCCGCGTATTGCCAGCCGGGAAGTGTTAGTAGATACTTTGGAGTTTGCACAATTGCTCCACACTCCTGAAAGCGAAGAGGGTAAAGAAATCAGAAGGATCTTAGGGCCAGAAATCATGCTCTTTGAACAGTTTTCCATACGATTGGGTTTGACTACCGAGCAAGAACTTGAGTTGGTAAAACAAGAAGTTTTGACTGAAGCTAAACCCTCAGAAACAGAAGAACAACCCCTGACGGGTACGATAGAAGAAACTGCAGAAGAAATGTTGCCGCTTAGATTGTCGGAAATGCTAAAAAACATTGATAGTACTCCAGAAACTGCTTCCGAAGCGCCCCAACCAGAACAGCAACCACCATTTGTCTCGGAAATTGAAAGAGCATCTCCGGTTGATCAATGGACGATTTATGCTCTTACGCCAGCCATTATCGAATCTTTGTTTGATCCAAGTTTGACATATTGGGACAGAATTAGAATCATTGTTGAAGCAAGAGGCATTACTCATATCACTACCAGCGAGCTTTTTAATCAAATACAAGAAACCTATGGGCATGTTCACGCAGTGCTTTCCGGGAGTAAACAAGTCAAATTCACCGAAGTTACTAGATTAGTGGGCAAGTTGGCGAGAATATTGAATGTGACTTCAGATTTAATTTATGGGATTAGGCGCGAAACGGTTCTAGAACTTAATGCGGATCCGTATCCGCCGCATTTCGCCGATAAATTTTTACCTAAAAACGCTCGCCAGGCAGCGGTAACGAATAGGCGTTTGGAGATACCCCGGGCGATCATAGGAAAAACCCCATTAGTCGATTCATTCGAAAATTCCTCTGTCACGCAAGAGCCTGAACCCGAAAAACCGATTGAATTCGGAAGCCCTGAGTATAAAGCACTATTAAGAGCTCGTATTCATGCAGATCTGGTTATGCGGCTGCCTTACCGGGTTAGAAAAGAGCTTTATAACAAAGAATCCAGGATGCCGGAAATAGCTCGTTTAACCGGCATCGAATTGGCACCCAAGATTGTGGATGCTCCGGTGAAGGGAGGAAAGGGAACGAAGAAAAAAATAGTCCAGAATGTGACGATCTTGAAAGATGCATGGGAAAACAAAACACCCGACATTGATCAATACATCAAAATCCTTCCTCCTTTTGATATGGCCAAAGCGGTCGAAAAGCTCTTTGATTATTTAAAAGATTCCGCATTTTTAAGGAAAGCGCTGGGCGTTAGTCCGGACAGACTTGAAAAGATTTTGGAAATCAAAGACCGGATTGTCGAACTTCCTGAAGATCAGGCAAGGGAATTATTAGAATTGAAAAAAGCGAAGGAAGAGCTGGGCGTTTTTGAAGATTCGATTGCTACCACAAACCGCGTCTTGAAACAGCTCGATGAGCCGAATGCCGAAGAGCCGGTTGAAGAAAACGTGAGATCCGAATTGCGCAGCGGGCAAAGTATTGCAGAACTTCAGAAAGAATTGTCCGGCGTTTCAATCTTAAATGCCGGCGGAACGATTGATATGATCGGCGAATTTGCGCGGAAGACTGTTGATGCGGTAAGAGTTTTATTAACGCATTTAAAGAATACTGTTTTTTACAAAAGTGTTTTCGATAAAAATCCGGATAGTACGAATATTGGCCCGAAAGAATGGGAAAAAATAATTGATCATATCAAAGATGAAATCTCGAGGAAGACGACATTAGCCGAAGAGATCAAGGTTTCTCAAAGAGAAATGGGTGGAATTATCCTCACGCACGGAACCGACACCTTGGCAGAAACAGGCCTGGTTCTTTCGCTTGAATTTGATGGATCATTACCGACACGAATTGTTTTAACAGGATCTTCCACGGTTAATGAAAAGGAAAAGATATTAAATTTGAAAGCAGCTGAAGAAGTTGCAAAACGTACAGATATTCCAAATTTGGTCTATGTTGTCATTGACAGTCAAATCTATCTCGGAAGTCTTATTTCGAAGATCAGAACGGACTCGTCTTCAAAAGGGAGTCTTTTTGCTAGTTATGGAAAAGCAATCGGCGCCGTTGATTCCAAGGGAAATATCAGTTTCGATATGGATTTCTTACAAACAGTAAGCAGCAAATTGGCCAATCTAGAAAAACAACCAAAGTTTCATAAAAATGAAGAATTTGGTTATGTTGAGCATTTGCTTATAGATGAAACAACGCCTGCGCTGGTGCTCTTTCAAGCCGGCAATCGAATCGAGCGGCACGCAGAGCAAGCCGGCGTTCGGGCAGGACTTGTTATCCAGGGCGATTTTTCAAAGAACCCCGAGATCGAATATATCAGGGCTACTATTCAAAGTTTGAAAAGGAAGAAAATCCCTGTTGTTTCAAATGTTTCGCAATCAGGCGCCATTAATATTCCTTATCACATGACTTTCTCGAAAGCGCGGACCAAATTAAGCTGGCTTTTGCGCGCTGGTGTTTCATTTGAGTCTTTAGAAAGAGAATTAAAACGGGATTTTATGGGTGAAGCAGGCGGACTTTGGGGAAGAACTGATATTCCGGATTGGGCACAGGAAAAATTTCAGCCGAATAGTTTCCGGCAAGGACGAGAGATTGTTCTCGCATTCCCCGGAATTATTCCGGAAGTTTTTATTGATGCCTCGAATAGATTATTAATATCTGGTGATTCAAATAAAAAAGAACTCTTAGTGCGGGAATTTGGCGATGGCAACGTACCTTTGGAAAACAGAAGCATCCAAGATATTTTACTGACTTATTTAACCCGTCATCATCCTGATTTAGCAGACGCCTCATTCTACGAATTGCCCTTTATTGATCCTGAAAAAGATATGGATTTAGAACGCCGTCTTCGGCAGAAAATATCGGAATTATCCAAAGATGAAAGAATTCAAATTTCGAATTTATATCAAATAGAAAATCCACGCCTTCTGACAAATCAGTTAATCTCAGAAGCAACAAAAGGACAAAAATTTTCTAACGATGCACAAAGAGTTTTAAAAATACAAGAATTTATTCAGGAAAACTTCCCGGCTTGGCCAAGATTTGGCGAGGTCAAAACAACGGATGAATTGATCAGAATTTTGGATGAAAAATTTTCTGATTTGACTTTTCTGGAACAAGAAGAATTTTTCTTAAAGTTTCCAAAATATTTAGCGAGGTGGATCATTAAAGATGCTTTAACCAATGCTAATCCAATCTTAAAAGTAATTTCAGAAATCGAAGATAAAAGTGTGCAAGTAAAAATTTTAACAAATGCTGTATTTGGCAGGACCAATTTACAAACGTACGAACTTGGCAACATGCTGATGGCGGTTGGCGCTGACGGCCAAAAATCAAGAGGCTGGAAGAGCGCTCTTGTACGAAAGGACGAATCCCGCTCTGAATTGCGCACAAGCGATGAGGCATTGATCGAGCATATCCGGAATGAATTTAAAGATCATTTTGAAAGCCGTTTGGACAACAGTTCTTTTCATCTTGAACACGCAGTTTTAAATCACGCTGCCGGCTTGCATGAAGGCCCAAGCCGAATATTGCTCGGCTTGACACTGCCTTTGATCGAGGCAGGTGTCCGTTATTGGATTGGTGAAGAAAATAATCCGGCGAATCATTTTTCAAGCCGGATAACCGCCACCACGCTTTTCACAATATATGAAACACCGATCGCAATTTATTTGGAAGCACCTAAACGATTGGGAATTACCCAAGCACAGCTTGAAGCGGCCACGAAGGTGATCAAAGAATATTTAGAGGATGAACGGGTTGGCGATGAGGTCGAACAGGAAGCAGACGCCGCCCGCAGCCATCCCGACGAGTTGGAAGACTTTCCGGAGGGCGCTTACCGGACACAATATTTGGATCGACTTAAGGCGGTTTTTGGTGAAACTCAAGAATCCCGGTCTGAATTGAGGCGTGAAGCGAATCAAGCAAGCATTCCGTCAAACGTGAAGGGGAATATTGTAATCTCGTTTGAGGAATTGAAGAACCGTTCGGAATTGCGCGAAGCGATTTTGGCGGATATGAGTGCAAATCCCGGTTCAAAAATCGAATTTTCGGTTGTCGCTTCCGAATTTGATAACACATTTGTTGCCGAAAGGGCTGTTGAAGAGTTATTTCCAAACGCCGACATTTTTGGCAAGCAAAGCGGGCAAAGATCGCGCTTGCAGCTTTATACGCGCGAGCGTTTGAGTGTCGGCCGCGAACTTTCGGCGGATCAAGCGTACAATATTTTAATCGACCGCTTAAAACATGAACTCAATGCAAAAGGCGATACGACTCGGATTGTGGCCATTGGCGAGCACGATTTATTCTCAAAACTCACGCGGCGTGATATTCCAAAAGTTTTGGGCCGACCGGGAGCCGTTGAGGCTGCGCAGCTTCTAATCGCTCATAATGATTCGTTCAATTTCCGTTCGTTGGGCGACGTGATCGATCCGAGCTCGGAATTTATCAGCTCACTCATGCATACGCTCTTTAGCCGCGCCGTACTTGGAAAAGCGGCGTAATTTCAGTGGTAAGTGCTAAGTCATAAGTGATAAGTTAATCGACCAACTTATCACTTACCACTAGATCGAAAATGGAAACCGTGATATAACGCCTCTCCTATGAAAATTGCTGAAACCAAGATACGCTTTGGCCATTCGCCGGATCCTGACGATGCGTTTATGTTTTACGCAATCGCGAAGGATAAGATCGATACACATGGCCTCCAAATTGATCACGTGGTGGAAGATATCGAATCCCTGAATCAGCGCGCGCTCAAAGCCGAGCTTGAAGCCACAGCCGTTTCGGTTCACGCGTATGCCTATCTGACGAATCATTATTCCGTTATGCGTGCCGGAGCGAGTATCGGTGATAAATACGGGCCCATCATAATTTCTAAAAAACCCATGAAACCATCCGAGCTTTCCGGAAAAATAGTTGCGATTCCCGGGATTCTCACGACCGCAGCACTTGTCCTCAAATTGTTCAAAAAAGATGTGGAAACGCAGATTGTTCCGTTTGACCAGATTTTGGATTTTGTCGCGAAGGGCAAAGTCGATGCCGGCGTTGTAATTCATGAAGGCCAGTTAACTTATAAAGATAAAAAACTCTACAAAATCGTCGATTTAGGCGAGTGGTGGTGGAAGAAAACCAAATTGCCTCTGCCTTTAGGTGTTGATGTGGTCCGGAAAAATCTCGGGAAAGACAAAGTAAAAAAGATATCGAAGATTTTTAAAGAAAGCATTGTCCACGGGCTTGAAAACCGAAAACCCGCACTCGATTACGCAATTAAGTTCGGCCGCGGCTTAAAACCGGATTTGAACGACAAGTTTGTCGGCATGTATGTGAACGATTATACGGTTGAAATGGGAAAGAAGGGCAAGGCGGCAATTAAAAAACTATTTCAACTGGCACAGAAAAACAAAATTATTTCAGGCAAACCCAAACCGTCGTTTGTCTAAACGGTTGTGCTTGGTTTCTAACTTTTGTCCGATTTCCCGGACAGATTCTTCTTCAAATTTCTTTTCTTTTGCATTAACTTTCACAAACTCCACACCGATTTCGAACAAGCCATTATTAAGATTCAGATGTGTGCGCATGACGCGCGCCAAAATTTTCCCGCCGATTGTGACAAGTTCCTTTTCGATCCGGATTAATTTGGAAAGCAGCTTGGTATTGGGGTCAATTAAAACGGTTGTTTTGCGGGCAAGTGGATTAACGGCCTTAAACAACATGCCGCCCTGGCTGACGTCTCTGGCTTTTCCCATTTGAAGCGGGCCGTGAGATTCGGGCCCTGCGGATTGAAAACGAAGCGGAAGTTCGAAGGAAAACCGCTCATGCCTGCGTTTTTCGAGGCCTCCGTATATGCCGCTTGATCTTTTTCGGCGGACGAACTTTAGAATCGTCATGGTCACATCCTCCCGAAGATGCGAATTTCCGATTGTTGATGTATCGGTGTTATCAATTTAAACTTTAAAGCTGCCTGCGCCGACAAATAAGAGGAAAACACACGAGGAGGAAAGTCACATGAAAAAAGTTATCGCCATTGCTTTGGTTTTAATTCTGGCCGCCGGTTCCGGGGTTGCACTTGCTGCGCCTCAGGGAAGCTGCGGGGTTTGCAATATCGCTGAATCGCGCAATTGGGCCGTTAGCGCACCGGGAAAACTCACGCGCGGTATCACCAATATCGGTCTCAGCTGGGCGGAAATATTTGTTCAGCCGTTTAAAGAGCCGGATGTTGTAAGCGGAATCGGAAAAGGGTTCGGCTATTTTTTCCTAAGATTATTCCAGGGCGCTGGGGAAGTAATTTTGTTTTGGCTCCCGCCGTCACCGACAGAGCCGGTGAGTCAGTGTACGCTCGGGGATTTTGGCTGGACAGGACGTTAATTCAGTTTTAAGTGATAAGTTGTAAGTGTTAAGAAAGTGAAAATCGAACAACTTAGCACTTACCACTTACAACTTATCACTAGATTTCAAGTTGTTTGGGAAATTTGGTGAGGTTCGTACATCCATTCTCATCAACGACAACCATATCTTCCAGCCGGACACCGCCCGTATTCCAATAATAAAGCCCGGGTTCGACTGTCACGACTTGGTTGGTTTTGAGAATGTCTTTTGATACGGAAATCCGCGGCGGCTCGTGAATTTCGATTCCGACGCCGTGGCCCGTTCCGTGGAAAAATCCCTGCATGCGGCCGTCTTGAACACCGGTTTTGAATCCCAAACTTTCAAAATATTTCATAATGTCGGAATGAATTTTGGAGCCGTCCGCGCCGTTTCGCACTTGGCGGAATGCGATCTCTTGGCCTTCTTTCACCGTCTTATAAATCTGCTTTAATTTATCAGACGCTTTCCCGCGCACGAATGTCCGTGTGATATCCGCGAAATAGCGTGTTTCGGATGAATGCGGAAACACGTCCATGATGATCGATTGATTGGCTAATAAAGGCCCCGAGCCTTGATTGTGCGGGTCGACGCAATCATTGAAGCAGGAAATAATTGTATGAGCCGCGATGCAGCCCGCTTCCATTAATTTGACGTTAATGACTTTTTTAATATCTTCCGAAGTCAGTTTTTTGCCTTTGTACATCAAATATTTTCCGCTGATTTTGGATTTTTTGAGGACTTCAACAGCCGCGTGAATCGCATTTTCGGTATGGCGCAGCGCTTGTGTGATGGCCTTGATCTCGTCTTTTGTTTTAATCACGCGCGCATCAAAAAAAGGATCGCGTTTCCATTCAAGCGTGTAACTTTTTTTACGGAGCGCGTCGGCATATTGAACGGGGAAGCTGGCCGGAACCAAAATATTCTGAATCCCGCGGTTTTTCAAAACCCAATCGGTGATTTCAATGCTGTTCGGCGCAATACCTTTTGCTTTCAGGGTTTTTGCGATTTCAGAAGTGGAAAGCACTTCATCGGCAATTGATTGATCTTTTGCACGGTCAAGCTCTAGGTCGCTTGCGAGCAAAGTCTTTTTTCCGTCGATTTGAATGAAGATGAAAGGATCCGGCGCAATAAATTTCGTGGCGTAATACATGTCTGCATTGCGTTCGCTGTCATCGATAATCAAAATCGCCTGCTTTTGTTCGCTCATAGCCCGCTATTATACTGTTCCCCACCGCAAAATATATAGCCTTATTCATGCATTGCTCAGAAAGTTGTTTCTCTCCGCTTCACTCCGCCGGCAATCTATTGGCGAACTGGCCAATGATTTGCCGTGCTCGTCCTGACTCCGCGATGATTCGACCTGAATCCTCGCTCCGTAAGGCGCTTTGAGAAACAACTTTCTTCGCCGGGTCGAAATATATGCTGCGGAGCGGCATTAGTTGAACGGAGAGTCCAGCTCGGCTCGTAGTGAAACTAGCAGCCCATCACTTTCATTAAAGCCCGATTGTATTCTAATCGGTAGTGAGGGCAGTCCCAATTTTCAATTAGTAAGCGCTTCGGGAAAATCAATGAGAATTGGGACAGTGAGCACCGGCAATTCTGTTTAGGCCTTCCGCCTAGAATTGCCGGAGCGCAACGAAGCAGAGCAGCATATATTTTAGATCCGGCGAAATTATTGCGCCGGAAAAGGGGGAGGTGGAGGAGGGAAAAACAGAATGTTGACGTGCAGATAAAAAAAAGCTATATTAATCACCTAATTTTTGCCAATTTAACGTTTTTATATTTTTCTGTAACTATATGCAAGCAAAAGAGATGCAAAAAGTATCAATTCCGGATTTAAAAAAGCACGCCCTCGAAATCCGAAAAGACATCATCCGCATGACGGCAAAAGCAGGCTCCGGACATCCCGGCGGCTCGCTTTCTGCGACTGATATTTTGACCGCGCTCTATTTCAATATTCTCAAACATGATTCCAAAAATCCCGAATGGCCGGACCGCGATCGCTTCATATTAAGCAAAGGCCATGCGTCGCCGGTTTTATATTCGGCTCTTGCGCGTACGGGATATTTTTCAGTCGACACGCTTTTGACATTTCGCGAGCTCGGAAGCCCGATGCAGGGCCATCCGGACCGCCGCCGCGTGCCGGGCGTTGAAGCATCCACAGGTTCGCTGGGCCAAGGTTTATCGATCGGAATCGGAATGGCACTTGCGCGAAAACTTCGCAAGCAAGATTATTGGACTTACGTCATGATGTCGGACGGTGAAATGGACGAGGGCCAAACCTGGGAAGGCGCTGCGTTTGCGTGGCACCACAAAATCGATCATTTGGTTTTGATCATTGATTACAACAAATATCAGCTTTCGGACTCTACCGAGAAAATTCTCAACATGGAACCGCTCGCGGACAAATGGCGCTCGTTTAATTGGCATGTCGTCGAATTTGACGGCCATAACATGGAAGAAGTTGTGAAAACTTTGGAATCAGCGAAGAAAATATCAGGCAAACCCATTTGCTTAATCGCGCATACGGTCAAAGGCAAGGGCGTTTCGTTTATGGAAAATAACAATCATTTCCACGGTGTCGCGCCGACGGCTGAAGAAGAAAAGAAAGCTTTAGCCGAACTCAATGCGGTGAAGTTATGAGCCGCGAACGTAAAATGGGCGCCGCAACGCGTGATGCGTACGGCAAGGCGATCGCCGAAGTCGGCAAATCAAACCCGAATGTAATCGTCCTGGACGCCGATCTTGCAAAATCCACAAAGACCGATGTTTTCGCAAAAGCGCATCCGGATCGTTTCTTTGATTGCGGCATTCAAGAAGCCAATATGGCGGGTATCGCTTCAGGCCTTGCAACTACGGGATTTATTCCGTGCATGAGCAGCTTCGCGACGTTTCTGATGTGTAAAACTTACGACCAACTTCGAATGTCGGTCGCATTTCCGGAATTAAATGTAAAAGCCGTCGGTTCTCATTGCGGTATTTCCATCGGCGAAGACGGCGCTTCGCAGCAATCAATCGAAGATATCGCGCTCGCGGCTTCTTTGCCCAATTTTGTTGTGCTTGGCCCTTGCGATGAATTTGAAACCGCGGGACTCACAGCGAAAATGGTTGCACACAAAGGCCCGGTTTTCATGCGCACAGGGCGTCCGAAAGCGCCGCTTGTTTATTCGGCCTCAGATGTGTCCAAATTTGAAATCGGAAAAGGTGTTTTGCTGAAAGACGGCACAAGCGTCGCGATTTTTGCGAACGGCCTTCTTGTATTTGAAGCGCTTGTTGCGGCGGACAAATTGGCTGAAAAGGGAATTAACGCTTCCGTCGTGGACATTCACACCATTAAGCCGCTTGATCGTGAGCTGGTCGTTGCTCAAGCCAAAAAATGCGGCGCCGTTGTGACGGCAGAAGAACATTCCATTTACGGCGGCCTCGGAAGCGTGGTCGCGAAAGTGCTTTCCGAGGAATGTCCGACACCAATTGAATATGTGGCCGTTCAAGACACTTACGCCGAATCCGGATCGCCGGATGGTTTGATGGAAAAGTACGGCCTCACCGCCGCCGGTATCCTCAAAGCAGTCGAAAAAGTTCTTGCCCGAAAAAAATCCTAACTTCCGTATTTAGTATCTGGTATCTAGTATCTCGTTTTACAAACCCCCTCTCCTTTACCCTCTCCCCCTTAGAGGGGGAGAGGGATAGGGTGAGGAGGTGCGGTGGACTAGATACTAGATACGAGATACCAGATACTGATATAATACGCGTCCAATGAATTCAGAACAGCCTGTCGTAACCCTTATCAATTCCTTCAAAGAGCCGTTCAATAACGCGGTCGCAACGGCGCGGACTTGCTATTCTTCGCGCGTGATTTCCACGGAAGAAGTCGACAAAGACGATAAAGCGGTTGCTCTGCGCGACAAAATCGCCGAATCCATTTATCAAGCCGGTCACCACACAACGATTCAGCACTCCACATTTCAATTTACGCTCGAGAAAATCTCACGCCAGTTTATCTGGAGCTTTCTTCACAATCACACTTTCTATAATTCCGAACAGGTGAGCCAGCGCTATGTGGCCGTAAAGCCCGGCACTTATTTTACGCCGCCTCTTCCGGAACATTTGCTTGAGACGTATCACGCAACAGCCAATTTACAGATGGATGTGTATCACAAGTTGATTGAAATTTTGTGGAAGGATACGGAGAAACACTATTTTAAAATCTTTCCGGTGCGTTCGAAAGATCCCGAAAAATGGAAAGGCCCCATCAAGAAAAAAGTGCAGGAAGTTGCGCGCTACATTCTGCCGATCGCGACTTATGCGCATTTGTATCACACGATTAGCGGCTTGACTTTGCACCGTTACAATAAATTAAAGAACGTTTTCGATACGCCATACGAACAAAATCTCGTCGTCGGAAAAATGATCGATGCTGTGAACGAAATCGATCCGCTTTTCTTTAAAAATATCGAAGACCCGATTCCTCTCACGGAAACGCCGGAATACAAAATGTTTTCCGTTTACGAGCGGAGCATCACGGAAGTTCCCGAAAACGCGTTTGTGAAGGAATTTGACGAACGGCTCGGGAATAAAACATCGAAACTTGTGGATTATAAAGTAAATTCCGAAGCGGTGCTGGCACAGTCGGTCCGCAGCATTTTGGGTTTAACGAAGCGGGATTTGAGCGATTCGGACGCGATTTTGGCGGTTTTGGATCCGCAGAAAAATACGTATTTTAAAGAAGCTTTGAATTTGTCTTCCTTATCGAAACTCACGCGCACACTTTCGCATCCGCATTACACATTCATGAAAAAACTCTCACATACGGCTGACTCTCAAGACCAGCGCCACCGCATGACGCCCGGCTCGCGGCCGATTTTATTTTCGCATTTCCAAGCCGAGATTCCTGATTTTATCACGCCGCCATTAATTGCCGAATGCGCCGAAGCAAACGATTTATACGTAAAAACAATGTCCGTTATTTGGCAGAACATTAATATTTTGCTCGGGCAAGGTGTGAAGCCCGAATTTGCGATGTATTTGCTGCCGAACGCGTTTCCGATTCGCTTCGAAGAATCGGGCGATCTTTTGAACCTTCACCACAAATGGACGACGCGGCTTTGTTACACAGCACAGGAAGAAATTTGGCGCATGTGTTTGGACGAAGTCGAGGAAGTCGCCAAAATCCATCCCCGCATCACCCAATTCATTCTTCCGCCTTGCGGCCTTCGCGAGCGCGGCGGCACTAAGCCCTTTTGCCCCGAAGGCGACCGCTTCTGCGGCGTCCCCGTTTGGAAACTCAAGCGGAATGAGTACGCTAGGACACTTTAATTAAGTTGGGCGGCTGAAACCGGTGAAAGACGAGACGTTTAAGGATTTTATTTTAGACCAACTGCACAGCGTCAAGGACATTGAAGCCAAGCGCATGTTCGGCGGTTACGGTGTTTATTCGGAAGGCAAGTTTTTCGGCATTATTTATAATGGCCGGATTTATTTTAAGACGGATGACGCCGCAAAGAAGCGGCACAAAGAGCACGGCATGAAGCCTTTCAAGCCTTCCAAAGACGCGACCTTCAAGAATTATTACGAAGTCCCGGTCGATATCATCGAAAATTCAGATTTATTCACTGAATGGGCTGACAAAGCCAGGGTTTTATAAATGAGAGCCATTATCCTTCTTACGATTTCCAATATTTTCATGACGTTTGCCTGGTACGGCCATTTAAAATTTAAGAATGTCGCACTGTGGCGCGTGATCGTCATTAGTTGGCTAATTGCTTTTTTGGAGTATTGCTTTCAAGTGCCTGCCAACCGCATTGGTTCTGAAACTTTTACAACGGCGCAGCTTAAGACCATTCAGGAAGTTATCACGCTTGCCGTGTTCTGCGTTTTTTCCGTCGTTTATTTAAAAGAAGAGCTTCGTTGGAATTATCTCGTCGGATTTGCGCTCATGGCCGGCGCTGTTTTCTTTGTATTCAAAAAGTGGTAGTCAAAAATTCTATTTAGAATTACATTTTTAGCCGATAGTTAAACCCAGATTCGTTGATATTTCAGTCATCAAAGGAGAAATCATGAAATCGAAAAATGTAATGTTCATTAGTTTTGCCCTGTTGTTTTTGGCAAGTGTTTCAGCTTATGCGTACGATGGATTGAGAGTCGAAGTGAATATCGAAGAACCCGTAGCGGCCAATCGCCCGGCGGTCGTTACTGTCATATTGCATAACGACACAGGCCGCAACTACATTTTAAATCAAAGCGGTATTCAGCTGACGCCGGGTTACACAATCGGCCAAGTGGTCATCGAAGATGCCTCGGGACCGAGCGGAAACTACGGCGTATTTGACCTTAACGCGGTCCGGGCAACGGTTCTGCCGCATTCCTCAAACGTGATTGCGGTTGCGCAAAATGTTATCGTCCCACAATGCGGTAATTTTATCATCAACGCCGATTTTCTAATCAATGCCCAGTCAAACGCTTTGACTGACGGCGATCAGGCCTACATCGGCCAACCCCAAATTATAGTCACGCTGCCGGTCGAGGCATCCGATTTTGTCCGGGTTTCCAGGAACTGTGGCCGTGAGCTTCAAGCTCTTGAAAAAAATTAAACATTTAAAAGCCGAACATGAAATATGCGTAAATAAGGACAGTTGCGTATTGTTGGATCAATATCTAGCTGCCAGCGTCCGATAATTGAATGTTGACAAGCACAAGTTATGGCGGTATAAGAATTTTGCAACCGTTCATTTATTAACCGTGAGGAATCCATGAAAACAATCGCAGCGTTTTTTGTTGCAGCGTCATTATTTATGACTTTAGCCCCATCAGCAGCAATGGCAACCGACCCAATAGTTTTTCTTGATTGCGCGTGGGTTTATATGAAAGGCCAAGAACCTCTCATTGAAACACCGTACGGTACATCCGGCGCAGAGGGCTAGACCACCGCACTTAGATTGATTAGTAACAATAAAAAAGGCAGCTTTCAATAAGCTGCCTTTTTTATTTCTTCTCGAAATCCCTTTCTTAACTCCTTTTCTTCTTTTGCCGATAGTTCTTTTAAGATGAAAAAGTCTAAATTTGAAGAACTACAGGCCGAACAGCTTCACGAACGGCTGATCACAACGCATGTTGAAGTTGAGCAAAAATACCGCGTCGAAGACCCTCACTCAATCCGAAAAACACTTCGCGCACTCGGTGCTAAACGCGTCAAAGTTGGCTACGAACACAACGAACTTTTTGATATCGGAAAGACATTCAGGAAGCGCAAACAAATCGTGCGGCTCCGGTTTCACGGCGATTATGGGGCATGGCTCACATTAAAAGGAAAACGCCTGAAAGGTGAGCATAAGCGCCGCCTCGAAATTGAAACACCGGTTCATTTTGAAAGTATGCGCCGGATTTTGGTTGCAATGGGATTCCGAGTGACGGCATCTTACGGGAAAAACCGCGAAGAATTCAAATGGCAGGACGCCACGATTTGCCTCGATCATTTGCCGTCCTGCGGTTGGTTCGTTGAAATCGAAGGGTTTCCGAAAAGTATTAAATCAATCGCGGAAAAACTCGGGTTCGAAGACAAGCACAAAGAAGAACGTTCCTACCGGAAGCTCCTCAAAGAACAAACAATCTCTGCCTAATATTTCATACTCAATCACTTCAAAAACAGGGGGGCTCCAATGAAGCTGGGTAAATTAGCGAAAATCAGTGTGGGCGTTTTTATTGCCATGGCCGGGATTGAGTATCTTGTTCACGGAATGGTTTTGAAAGATCTGTACGAGCAAACCGCATCAATATGGCGGACCCAGGAAAATATGAAACAGGTTTGCTGGATGATGTGGCTTGGCTATTTGCTGTTTGCGCCGGTGTTTGTTTATGGTTATGAAATGGGGCACGAATCGAAAAAAGAAGCCGTGCAGCAAGGTGCGTGTTACGGTATTTTCGTCGGGCTTCTGATGACCATTATGCCGAACTTGGTTTGGTTTGTGGTGCTTCCGATTCCGGGCGTGCTTGCGCTCAGCTGGTTTGTTTGGGGCATGGCCGAGTTTATTTTAGTCGGTGCGCTGACGGGATATTTGTACGAAAAAATTTAACAAAAAACCGCCCTGTTTTTAGCTTAAACGGGGCGGTTTTTTTCTGCCCATTTGCCGCCTTATTGACCGTAAATCCTTCACATATTATGATGTTCTGCTATGGCAATCTCCGGAACCCTTTACTTGAAGCAAATGGAAGTCGGGCCCATGCAAAACTTCGTCTACTTTGTGGGTGACCCAAACATGCGCGAAGTTTTTGTGGTTGATCCCGCCTGGCAGGTGGATACCATCTTAAAAGAGGCCAAAAAAGAAGACCTTAAAATCAAAGGCGCTCTTATTACGCATGCGCATTTTGACCATGTGAATGGTTTGGAAGAACTTCTGAATGCCACAGACGGCGTTGCGTATATTCACAAATCCGAAGCGCCCTATTTAAAAGGCATGAGCGGCAATTTGAAGAAAGTTGAGGGCGGCGATAAAATTAACGTCGGCGATGTGGAAATCACGCTGCTTCATACGCCTGGGCACACGCCGGGCTCGCAATGTTTCTTGGTTCAAAACCGGTTAATTTCGGGCGACACACTTTTTATCAATGCTTGCGGCCGCTGCGATCTTCCGGGCGGAAACGCGGAGGAAATGTATCACAGCTTGAAACGTTTGTCGGAACTGGACGGCAGTACGATTTTATTTCCCGGCCACAATTATTCGGATGAAGCGACATCGTCGACGATTGATCAGGAGCGGAAACACAATCCGTATTTACAGGCAGGCAATTTACAAAACTTTTTGCATCAAAGAATGGGATATTAGCGTTCAGCGTGCAGCGCTCAGCGGTCAGGTAAAGTTAATCGAACCTGATCCTGAACGCTATACGCTGTCCGCTGTACGCTGACTATGGAATGGAAACCGGAACGCGAAATTGCGCAGGAGCTTTTCGAAAAAGGCTATAAGCTCCAAATGGAAGGCAAGGTCGAGGAGGCGATTTTGAATTACCAAAAATCGATTGAAGTCTATCCGACCGCCGAAGCGCATACTTTTTTGGGCTGGTCCTACAGTTTTCAGGGCCGCCACAGTGAAGCGATCGAGGAATGTAAAAAAGCCATTTCGATCGATCCTGATTTTGGAAATCCTTACAACGATATCGGCGCCTATCTAATCGAGCTCGGAAAATACGACGAAGCCGTCGAATGGCTCATGAAAGCCACGCAAGCCAAACGCTATGAAAGTTACTGCTACCCGCATTACAATCTGGGCCGAGTATACGAAAAGAAGGGAAATTGGGTGAAAGCGCTTGAATATTACCAACTTTCTCTTAAAGAAAATCCCGATTACACTCTTGCCGCCCGCGCCGTGAATCGCCTCCGCGGCATGCTCAATTAACCGTTTTCTCTTAGCATTTTTCGCGATTTCTTATATAATTGCACTCTATGCTCCAGGACTATATCGGAATCATTATTATCTTTATTTTGTCGCTCGCTTTATCAGGGATTATGATTTTTCTGGGCTCGATTCTAGGCCCAAAAAAACGAAATCCGGTGAAAGACCTTCCTTATGAGTGCGGCAAAGATCCGCTCACGCCGCCCAGCCACCGGAAACTTCAAATTCATTTTTATCTGATCGCGATGATTTTTATCGTGTTTGATGTTGAGCTGATGTTTTTATTTCCCTGGGCGGTTTTGTTTAAAGAACTTGGATTTGCAGGGCTTTTTCACATTAGCATTTTTGTTTTCTTTATTTTATTGGCTTATGTGTATGCCTGGAAAAAGCGCGCGCTTGAGGTGGAATGATGGAAAATCAGTCTGACGCCGGATTTGTGACAACAAAGCTGAATGATATTTTGGGATGGGCTCGGAAGTATTCGCTCTTTCAATATCCGTTTGTAACGGCTTGTTGCGGAATTGAATATATGTCGGTTGCCTGCGCGCATCACGATCTGGACCGTTTTGGTGCCGGGTTCCCAAGATTCAGCCCGCGCCAATCTGATGTGTTGCTTGTAGTCGGCACCATTAGCCACAAAATGGCGCCGGTTTTGAAACGGATTTATGATCAAATGTGTGAGCCTAAATGGGTGGTGGCGTTTGGTGTTTGTACTTGCACCGGCGGGTTTTACGACAATTACGCGACAGTGATGGGCATTGATACGATTATCCCGGTGGATGTGTACATTCCGGGCTGTCCGCCGCGTCCTGAAAATGTGATGGACGGGCTCATGAAATTACAAAACAAGATTCAAAGAGACGCAAACGGCGAGGCAAGGGTTTCGGAATCAAGGCCTGTCGGTATTTAGTTCTCTCCGAAAGAAAAAATCATGTCAAATTTAGAAAAAATCGCAGAACATTTTCCGAAAGCTGTTTTAGAAACCAGCTCTTTCCGCGGCGATGATACCGTTGTCGTTAAAAAGGAATTTGTTTACGAAGTTTTGTACTATTTGAAATCCGACATGGAACTCGATTTCAACATGCTCATGGATTTGTGCGGTGTTGATTACCTCTGGCAAGAGCGGGCGCCCAGGTTTGACGTTGTGTATCATCTTTATTCGATCGGTAAAAAGCGCCGTATACGCGTGAAAGCCGGTCTCGATGAAAGCGATTTAACGATTGAGTCTGTTACTTCGATCTGGCCTGCTGCGGATTGGTTTGAACGCGAAGTGTGGGACATGTTCGGTATCCGTTTTCAAGGCCATCCGGATTTGAAGCGCATTTTAATGTATGACGAATTTGTGGGGCATCCTTTGCGCAAAGATTATCCGGTAAATAAACGTCAACCATTGATTGGGCCCAAAAATTGACCACCAAGCAAACTAAATCCGAAACCATGATGCTGAATATGGGTCCGTCGCATCCGGCGATGCACGGAATCGTGCGGCTTCTTTTGGAGCTTGACGGCGAAAAGGTCGTGAGCTCCGAAGTCGAGATCGGCTATCTTCACAGAGCTTTCGAAAAATCTTCGGAGCAGAGCGGTTATTTACAGGTGATTCCTTACACGGACCGCCTGAATTATGTATCACCATTAATCAATAACGCCGGCTATTGCATGGCCATTGAAAAATTGTTCGACCTTAAAGTTCCCGAGCGTGCGCAATTTATCCGTGTCATCACCTCAGAACTTTCCCGCGTTTGCGATCATTTAACCTGCGTCGGCGCGAGTGCGATGGAAATCGGGGCTTTCACAGTGTTTTTGTACATGGTGAAAGCGCGTGAGATGGTTTGGAAAACCATCGAAATGATCACCGGCGCGCGGCTCACCATTTCTTACGTGCGTCCGGGCGGCGTGAAAGCCGATATGCCGCCTGAATTTGAACCGGCGGTTTGCAAGGCCATAGAAGAAACCCGGAAAGTTTTAAAGGAATGTCACGGGCTCCTAACTACGAACCGGATTTTTGTCGATCGCTTGAAAGGAACCGGCATTATTTCCAAAAAAAATGCGATTGCTTACGGAATCACGGGCCCGTTTTTGCGTTCCACAGGCGTAGATTTTGATGTCCGGAAGGATTGTCCCTATTTGGTCTATGACCAATTTGATTTTGAAGTGCCGGTCGGTACGGTCGGCGACAATTACGACCGCTATTTGGTCCGGATGGAGGAAATTGAGCAAAGCATGCGGATTGTCGAGCAGGCATTCTCGAAAATTCCCGGAGGCTCTGTGTTGGTGGATATGGAAGGGCGCGAAGTGCCGGCATCGGCAATGGTTGATGATGCCAAAATGGGCCGGCTTTACAATATTCAGGAACAGTATGTGGATTTGGATCCCACGCTAGAAGGAAGCACCAAACTTTACTATCCTGAAATTCTGACCGAGGAGAAACGCGCCGCACTTCCCGCGAAAGAAGACACCTACGGCAATATCGAAGGTTTGATGCAGCATTTTAAATTGATTATGGACGGGCACGGAATCCGGCCGCCGAAGGGTGAAGTTTATCAAGCTGTCGAGGGCGGCAACGGCGAACTCGGGTTTTACGTGATTTCAGACGGAACGGGAAGGCCTTATCGCGTGCGTGTGCGCCCGCCGTGCTTTCCGATTATGGCGGCGCTTCCTTTGATGATCAACGGCGGCCTTGTGTCGGACATTATTGTCACATTTGGGTCGGTCAATATGATCGGCGGAGAGCTTGATCGATAAACAGCTTCAGGCCGCAAGCCACAAGCTTCAGGCTTCAATTGATTAAGCTTGAAGCTTGTAGCCTGTAGCTTGCAGCAATGGATATATCGCGATGATACAAAATGAAATACTAAACTCTGAACTCAAAAAGAAAGCTGAAAAAATTCTTGCGAATTATCCGCAAAAACGCGCGGCGATGCTGCCCGTTTTGCGGCTCGTTCAGGAAACTTACGGATTTATCTCGCAGGCGGCAGAGCAGGAAGTTGCCGTGCTTTTGGAAGTTCCCGTTGTCGATGTCAGGGAAGTGATGACGTTTTACACCCTGTTTCATTCAAAGCCTTGTGCAAAAAATCAGCTTAGTGTTTGCCGAACGCTTACATGTTCGCTTCTGGGTTCCGACAAAATTGTTCATTATTTGAAAGAACGGCTCGGTGTTGACGTTGGCCAGCAAACGCCGGACGGAAAATTCGGGCTCGAGACGGTTGAATGTCTCGGTGCTTGCGAAATTGCGCCGATGATGATGGTGAATAAAGATTATGTTGGCCCGCTCACAGTTGAGAAAGTAGATGAAATATTGAGAGAATGTAAGTAAATTCAAAATTAAAATATCAAAATTCAAAAACTCGTTTTGATATTTGAAATTTGAGATTTGAATTTAAGGCAATAATGGAAAAATTAATTTCAAAGTTCTTCGACATACAAAATTCTCACACACTGCCGGTTTATCTTGAAAACGGCGGCTGGGAAACGGCGAAACGTGTGTTGAAAGAAGTAAAGCCGGAGGAAGTCGAAGCAATCGTGAAAAAATCAAACCTTCGCGGGCTCGGCGGCGCCGGTTTTGGCTGCGGCATGAAATGGAGTTTTGTGCCGCGCAATACCGGAAAGCCGATTTATTTGGTGGTCAACGCCGATGAAGGCGAGCCGGGCACATTCAAAGATAAATATATTATGAATTTTGCGCCGCATCTTTTGCTTGAAGGAATTTTGCTTTGCGCATATGCGGTCGGTATTCACAAAGCTTACATTTATATCCGCGGTGAATATCAAATTTCATATGAACGAATGGTGAAAGCAGTTGAAGAAGCGGTTTCTAAAAATTACCTCGGGAAAAATATTTTTGGAACCGGGTTTGATTTGGACGTAGTGGTTCACCGAGGCGCCGGCGCCTACATTTGCGGCGAAGAAACGGGGCTTTTAGAATCTTTGGAAGGAAAAAAAGGATTGCCGCGTTTAAAACCGCCTTTTCCTGCCGTGATCGGGCTTTTTAATTGTCCGACCGTAATTAATAACGTCGAAACACTTTCTTATTTGCCGTTCATTTTGAAAAAAGGCCCCGAGTGGTTCGCGAATGTCGGCTCCGATAAGAACGGCGGCATGCGTCTTTTTAGCGTGAGCGGCCACGTTGAGCGTCCGGGTGTTTACGAGCGCCCGCTCGGAATTCCGCTCCGGCAGCTGATTGAAGATGCCGGCGGTGTCCGCAAAGGCCACAAACTGAAGGCCGTTGTGCCAGGCGGATTGTCCGCTTCAATTCTTGCGCCATCTGAAATTGACGTGAAAATGGATTTTGATTCTCTGAGAGCAATCGGTTCCATGGGCGGCTCAGGCGGCGTGGTTGTGTTTGATGAAACGGTCTGCATGGTCAAAGCACTTTCGGTCACTATGAATTTTTACGCGCACGAATCTTGCGGCCAGTGTTCACCGTGCCGCGAAGGGACAGGATGGATTTCCAGGATTTTCAAACGCGTGCTAGACGGGAACGGGCGGTCTTCAGATGTTGAGAATGTGATCGATATCGGGAGTTTTATGGGCGGCACGACGATCTGCGCGCTTGCAGACGGCGCTCAAATGCCGCTTTTGAGTTATTTGAAAAAATTTCGTTCGGAATTTGAGTACCATATCAAAGAAAAAAAATGCGATTTAGAAAAGTCCGAATATGCCAACATTAACCATTGACGGAAAAGAAGTCACAGTCGAAAAGGGAACGCGCGTCATCCAGGCCGCCAAGCAGCTTGGCATCGACATCCCTCATTATTGCTATCATCCTGGTTTGAGCATTGCGGGCAATTGCCGCATGTGTTTAGTTGAAATCGAGAAAACCCCGAAACTTCAAATTTCCTGCCACATTGAATGCACAGACGGCATGGTGGTGAAAACCAGCACCGAGAAAGTCAAGCTCATGCGCGAGCACGTGTTAGAATTTCTGCTTGTTAATCATCCTTTGGATTGTCCCGTGTGCGATCAGGCGGGTGAGTGCGGGCTTCAAGATTATTACATGAAGCATGGGCTTTATGATTCGAAGCTGAACGAATCAAAGGTAAAAAAGAAAAAAGCGGTTCCGATCGGGCCCAACGTGATGTTAGATTCCGAACGCTGTATTTTGTGTTCGCGCTGCGTGCGTTATTCGGATGAGATTACGAAAACAAACGACTTTGGAATCTTTAACCGCGGTGATCATGCGGAAATCGGCCTTTATCCGGGAAAAGAGCTTGATAACAAGTATTCGGGAAATGTTGTGGACATTTGTCCGGTCGGCGCGCTCACAGACCGCGATTTCAGGTTTAAAGTGCGGGTTTGGTATTTGAGAAAAGCCAATTCAATTTGCAGCGGCTGTTCACGCGGCTGTTCGATTTCGATGGAAGTCAACACCGAACGCAAACATCACGGACACGGCGAACGTCTCATGCGCCTGAAGCCGCGCTACAACCCGGAAATCAACCAGTGGTGGATTTGTGATGAAGGCCGCTATGGTTACAAGTGGATCGATCAAGACCGTATTTTGGAGCCGTCGCGCAGGATCAACAAAGTACCCGAAGTTTTGGATTGGGATGATGCTTTGGTTGAAGTTTCAACAAAGTGGATTGATGCCGTAAAAGAAGATCCGCGTGCTGCAGCGGTTCTATTGTCGCCTCAACTTTCGAACGAATCGTTATATTTGGCGAAAAAATTGTTTTCCGAAGAATTAAAACTTCCTCATGTTTATTTGTTATCGCCAAACAAAGAAGGCTACGAAGACGATTTTCTGATTCGCGCCGATAAAAATCCAAACCGAAAAGGCGCCGAACTTCTGGGCTTTAAAGAATCAGGTGCGAAAATCGAGAAAGTGGTTGAGCTTGCGAAGCAGGGAAAGCTCAAAGCACTTTACTTATTCGGCCAGGATTTTCTGACGCTCGTGAAAGACCCCAAGATTTCCGAGATTTTTGAGAAAATCGAACTCACCATTTTTCATGGGATGAACACCAGCTTAACCTCTGAAGCTTGTGATTATGTGCTGCCGAGCGCTGCTTATGCGGAATTGAGCGGAACTTTCACAAATTTTGAGGGAAAAACGCAGCACTTTTCACAAGCGCTTACACCAATCGGAAATGCGAGAAAGGATTTGGAAATTCTCTCTATTTTGGCCGGAAAATTTGGCTTTGAATGGCAGTATGCGAACGAAAAGAGTGTTTTTGAAGAGATGAATAGCAAAATGAGCGGTGTGTGGAAGGTGCTGGATGCTAAAAAGCACGCCGAATGCGAAACCACCATGTGTTTATGATCGAAACGATTTTAGTTCCCTCCATTTTATCTGCGATTGTTTTGGGCGGAGTTCTCAATTTAGCCGCGCTTCATACATGGCTTGAGCGAAAGCAAAGCGCGGTCATTCAGGACCGGGTTGGCGCAAACCGCGCATCAATTTTTGGGGTTACGCTTTTCGGGCTTTTTCATCCCATTGCGGATATGATCAAAATGTTCACGAAAGAGGATTATATTCCGCCGACCGCCAACAAATTTTTATTCACGCTCGCGCCTCTTCTTTCCGTTTTCTTCGCGCTCGTTGGTTTTGCAGCGATTCCGTTCGGCAACACGATTGAAATCGCAGGGCGAACCGTTAATTTGCAGGTTGCGGATTTGAATGTCGCACTGCTCTATATTTTTGCGATGACATCGATGGGCGTTTACGGCGTTATTTTGGCCGGTTTTTCGTCCAACAATAATTATTCTTTCCTGGGCGGTCTCAGGGCTTCAAGCCAGATGCTTTCTTACGAAATTGCGATGGGTCTCACGATCATGGGTCTCGTTATGGCGTATGAAACACTCAATCTTCAGGAATTAGTGAAAGCGCAGGGCGGTTATTTTTTAAATGGTTGGATCCCGAATTGGGGGTTTGTGATTCAGCCGCTCGGATTTTTCCTATTTTTAGCGGCCGGTATTGCGGAAACGAAGCGCGTGCCGTTTGATGTGCCGGAAGGTGAATCGGAAATTGTCGGCTACTTTGTGGAATATAGCGGCATGAAATTCGGCATGTTTTTCCTCACGGATTTTGTGGAAACCATCATGATTGCGTGCCTCGCGACCACACTTTTCTTCGGCGGCTGGCAGGTACCGTGGCTTTTTTCGGACGGATTTTATTTTCCCTGGGGCGAAACCTGGCTGCTATCCTCCATGACGGTTTCTATCCTACAAATCGCGAGTTTCAGCCTGAAAGTTTTCTTTTTCTGCTGGCTGTTCATGATGATCCGCTGGACTTTGCCCAGGTTCCGGTATGACCAGTTGCTCCGGCTCGGCTGGAAAATCATTTTCCCGATTGCACTTGCGAATGTTTTTGTAACGGCCGTTATCATTTTAATCTTGGAAAACTGGCGATGATTAAAACAAAAGTCATTCATCAACCAAAAATGACATTTTGGCAGCGGATTTATCTGCCCGCGATTTTTTTTGGGCTTTGGATTACGACGCGCCATTTCTTAAAGAATTTTACGCTTCACATTCTTCATCTTTTCGGATTATTCAGAAATATTCCGGCTTCTGTAACGGTTCAGTATCCCGATCAGCAAACGCCGCTTGCTCACCGCTCACGGACGCGCCACCGCTTGACCAAGCGCGACGACGGAAGCCCGCGCTGCGTAGCTTGCATGATGTGTGAAACCGTGTGTCCGGCACGCTGTATTTATATTGTTGCCGAAGAGCATCCCGATCCCAATATTGAAAAGCGCCCCTCAAGTTTCGACATCGATCTCGGAAAATGCGTTTATTGCGGGTTTTGCGTGGAAGCATGCCCCGAAGATGCGATCAGGATGGATACACAAATTTTGGATATTGCCGCCTACAGCCGAGAAGAAATGATGCTGGATATCAACGAACTGCTCAATCCTAAGCGTGGAAAAATTACAAATAGTTAGTTCAATAATCATCCGATAATGCAAGCGCCTAGCGTCAAGTTAGACAAATTTGACCGCTTAATCGACAATAAATTCTGGGCCCTCATTTTCTTTCTTTGCCTTGCTCTTCTCATCCGTTTACCGGATTTTTTTCCATATGAAATTGATTGGGATGAAAGCACAAGCATTCTAATAGCCCAAGATGTGGTGAACGGTTATCTGCCGCTCACGAATTATTGGTGTGGCTATCCGCCTCTTTTATACCTGCCATTTGCGCTGACCATCCTTTTATTCGGGAAAAGCATCATTGCGATACGCGTTTTGGGCCTTTTGTGTATCTTGTCAACCGCATTTATTATCTATCTCCTTGGAAAAAGAATTTATGGGCGCTTAGCGGGATTTTGGGCGGGTGTTATCCATATTATTTATTCCAGCACGTTTCATTCCGGTCAATCCACCATGGGTGAACACATCGCGTCGGTCCCAATCAGCCTTTTTTTGTGGTTTTTAATAACCGGGAAAAAGAAAAGCCATGTATTTTGGGCCGGTGTTTTTTTATCGATCGCAACTTTGGTTCGGCACAATATCGTTTATTTTGTACTCGTAGCATTTCTGGTTGTTTTACTAAGGCATTTTCGTCAGGATAAAAAAAGAGCGCTTTCTGACAGCCTGTCGTTTTTTCTTGGGTATCTATTTCCTATTTTTGCAGTCTCGGCTGTTTATTTTGCAAATCATGAATTCGATACGCTGAAAAGAACAATGATTGATGCTTGTTTAGTTTACATTGAAGCACAGAGCGAGAAATCATTTCTGGGAATCAGCATGGGAAGAGTTGAGCGGACGATAGATTTATTTAAAATGTCGATTGTTTCGCACCGTTTTTTTATCTGGCTTGCTTCGCTGGCCGGGTTTTTGCTGGGATGTTTAAGCCAAGTTTTTAATGACGAGCAGAGAAAAACCACCCGAATTTTTTTAATATTTTTTATTTCAATGCTGCTTTCCATACTCACAACGGGATGGGGATATGGCCATTATTTAATTCCGCTATTACCCATGCTGTCTATCACAGCCGGTTTATTGATTGCTTACGGTTTTAGTTTAGGTAGATGGAAATGGATTATTGCACTTATGGTTGCTTCTAGTTTTTTATGGACGTTGTATCCATTGAGAATTAAGTACGAACAATTGGACAGGCCGGACCGCGTTAATGTTTTGAATCAGTATTTGGAGAAGACGTACAATTTATCAGGTCGTTATGTTTTCTTTGCTACTCATCATATTCTTTATTGGTTTACAGATTCTTTGATTCCCACTAAACAAGCACACCCATCAAACCTTGAAAAAGAAGCGTTTATTAGCGCTTTTGAAGGAAAAAAAGTCACTCAAGAAGGCATGGTAAGAGAAATTTTTGAGAAGAAGCCCGCCCTTATTTTGATGCCCAAAAAGGGTATCGTATATCTGAACGAAAATGCTCAAAACCTGGTCAATCGGGAAATTGATGAAAATTATACAATCGATATCGAATTGGGCGATAATCGCATTTATATCCGAAAAGATTTTAAGATTGGAACGGTTGCATGGTGGAAATTGTTGAGCCAGGAAGAAAAATTAGTTGTTATCAGGAACATTAAGAAAATATATAAGAAAAAAGACAATGTAACCATTTTAGAGCCCGCCGAATTTTATTTACCCAGAATAGAGTCTATGATAAATAACGTACCGGACCATTTCAAGATACCGGATCTGCTTAAAATACGTGCGCTCGAAGAAAAAGACTTTAAAGTCCAGAAGGCATTTTGAACTAAGGAAAATCAAAAATGACACAGAAAAAAATATCACTTTCAGTATGTGTGCCGGTCTATAACAGCGAGCAAACTTTGAAGGAGCTTTGCGGCCGGCTTGACCAGGTTTTGAAACCTATTGCGGATCACTACGATCTTATCTTGATCGACGACGCCAGCAAAGACCGCTCATGGCAGGTGATTACGGAGTTGTGCAAAACCAACAGCAGAATCAAAGCGATTCAGCTAATGCGTAATTTTGGCCAGCACAACGCTCTGATGTGCGGGTTTCGCTATGCAAAAGGGGATTACATTGTGACCATTGATGATGATCTGCAAATATTGCCGGAAGATATTCCAAAACTTATCCAGAAAATCCAAGAGGGCTACGATGTCGTGTATGGGTCTTACGAAACAAAAAAGCATCATTGGTTTAGAAATATAGGTTCCTCGCTTGTGCAGTATATTTACAAAAAAGCATTCGGCCTCAAAAATAATTTGACCTCCTTTAGAATTATGCGAAGGGAAATTGTCGAAGCTGCGATGGCGTATGAACTCAATTTCACTTTTATTGACGGGTTGCTTGCTTGGTACACACAAAAAATCGCGACTATCCCGGTTTCGCATCTTCCCAGGCAAATCGGAAAGTCCAACTACAACATTAATAAATTGGTCAACTTGAGCGTCAATATGCTGACCAATTTTTCCACCGTCCCATTACAGGCGGCTTCTATATTGGGGATTGTTTTTTCGCTATTCGGATTTTTAATTGGATTTTACTTTTTCATAAAAAAGATTATTTTCGGAACTCCGGTCATGGGGTTCACGGCTCTCGTAACGCTCATCACGTTTTTCTCAGGAGTTCAGCTGCTGTCGTTGGGTATTATTGGCGAATACATTGGACGCGTTCACTTGAACCTGAATAAGAAGCCGCAGTATATGGTCCGGTCAACTCTCGGCTAATGCGAACCATCAAATATTTGAGCTGGGATTCACGTTTTTTTGGCTTAAAAATCGGAAAAATCGTTAAGCTCACCGATGCTTTGAGCCAATTAAATCCGGTTTTGCACGAAGCCAATCAAAAGGCATACCGCTGCCTGTATTTTGAAAATCAAAACAGCCGGCCGGCCCTGCATTCTTTTCTGAGGCGCCGGTTTTTTTCAGCAGGCAGCAAAGTGATATTAGAAGTTCTGTTATCGAGAAAATTTAATTTTATATCAGACAAAAATATACACATTGTTAAGAGACAAAAATCGTATCTGAACGACTGTATCAAAATTGCCGAAAACGAAATTTGTAAGAAGAGCAGGTTTTATATTGATCCAAGATTTGGTCCGGCGGCTTCTAAAAAACTTTATAGACTCTGGATTAAGAAATCTGTTTTATCGGGTTATTGCCGGTCTGCGCTTGGTTATAAAATTGGCAATCGGATCGTTGGCTTAGTGACACTTCGAAAAAAGGGGAAGGATTTGTACATTGACCTATTCGGGGTTTCGAAAAAGTTTCAGGGAAAAGGAATCGGCCGAAGCTTGCTTGGAGCCGCCAAGGCCGAAGCGGCTCGGTTGGGCGTGAAAAAACTTAAAGTAGTGACGCAGGAGGCCAATATGGGTGCCGTTTTGGCTTATCAAAAATCGGGATTTAAAATTATTTCTAAAACACCTGTTTATCATTTATGGCTCAATCAAAAATAAAAATCCCGTTCAACCGCCCCTGTTTTGTCGGAAGTGAGCTGCAGTACATTCGTGATGCTGTCCGGAGCGGGAAAATTTCCGGAGACGGAATTTTTACGCAAAAATGCCAGTCGCTTATCGAAAAGAAATTTGGTGTCAAAAAAACGCTTCTCACAACTTCCTGCACGACTGCGTTGGAGATGGCATCTATTTTGATTGACCTCAAGCCAAACGATCAAGTTATCGCACCTTCCTTCACTTTTGTTTCTACCGTCAATGCATTTGTTCTCCGCGGTGCGGTTCCGAAGTTTGTTGATATCCGGCCCGATACCTTGAATCTGGATGAAACGCTGGTCAGAAAAAGTGTAAATAAAAAAGTAAAAGCTATTTTCCCGGTTCATTATGCGGGTGTCGGCTGCGAAATGGACGAAATAATGAAAACGGCCAGCCATTACGGATTAAAAGTGGTTGAGGATGCTGCGCAGGGGATCAACGCAAAGTACAAAGGAAAATATTTGGGCACAATCGGCGATTTTGGAACATTGAGTTTCCATGAAACCAAAAATTGCATTAGCGGAGAAGGCGGCGCGCTTCTGATCAACCGGGAGAAATACATCAGCCGGGCGGAAATGGTTTGGGAGAAAGGCACAGACAGGTGCCGGTTTTTCCGGGGAGAGGTGGACAAATATACCTGGCGTGATATCGGATCTTCATTTCTCCCGTCGGAATTGATTTCCGCATTTTTGTATGCACAGCTTGAAAATTTGGATGAGATTGAAGAAAAAAGAGACCGTATCTACCGGCGTTATCACGATTATTTGAAAGTATTTGAACGGCAAGGCTATTTTCGACTTCCCGTTATTCCGAAGCATTGCCGGGGCAATGCGCATATGTTTTACATGGTATTTCCAACCCGCCGGCAAAGAGACAAAATGATGGCGGGGCTGAAAAAATACGGGGTGATGTCCATTTTTCACTATATCCCGCTTCATTTATCGCCCATGGGAAAACAGTGGGGATATCGCCGGGGCGACTTACCCGTCACGGAGAGTGTGAGCGAGAGAATATTAAGGCTTCCTTTCTACAATGAATTAAGCGTTCAGGAACAAGCCTACATTCTTGATAAAATCCGGCTGATATTAAAACGTTGGTAAACTAACCGAAATAATTACGGTCAAGAGAACGGTATTGCAGTGCTTCCGCAATAAATTCCGGCTCAATCGTTTCCGACCCAGCCAAGTCTGCAATGGTTCGCCCAAGTTTTATAATTTTATGGTAACCACGCGCACTGAATTCCAGCTCCTTCATGGCACGCTCCAAAAGAGATTCCGATTGCTTTGAAAGCTTGCAGAATTTTTTGATCTCACGAGGATTCATTTCGGCATTAACCGAAAATCGAAATTCGGAGAATCTTGCGAGCTGAATTTTTCTGGCTCCCATAATCCGTTTCCTGATTTCTGAGGAACTCTCCGAAGTTTCGGTTCCGGCCAAATCCTTGTATTCAATCTGCGGGATTTCAAGATGAATATCGATGCGGTCGAAAATAGGGCCCGAAATTTTATTGAGGTATTTCTGAATCTGAATAATGCTGCAACGGCACGCTTGCTTGCGGCTCGTCAAATATCCGCACGGGCATGGGTTCATCGCACAAACAAGCAGAAATCTTGCCGGAAATTCCAAATTTTGCCGCGCACGTGATATCAAAATCGACCCTTCCTCGAGCGGGCTTCTGAGCGCTTCAATCACGTCCCGGTGGAATTCCGGAAATTCATCCAAGAATAAAACACCGCCATGTGCGAGTGAAATTTCGCCCGGCCTCGGGAAGCTGCCGCCGCCCGCGAGGCCGATTTGAGAAATCGTGTGATGTGGTGATCGAAACGGGCGTTTCATCAAAGTGACGCTCCCATCCTGAAACAGGCCGGCGGCGCTGTAGATTTTCGAAATCTCAATGGCTTCTTCTCGCCTGAGTGGCGGCAGAATGCCCGGAATCCGGCGCGCGAGCATGGTTTTTCCGGCGCCCGGCGGGCCGATCATCAGAATATTGTGGCCGCCAGCGACTGCAACTTCAATGGCGCGTTTGGCATGCCATTGGCCGCGCACTTCCGAAAAATCAAACCTCAACGCAGAGAAATGAAGCTCGTCAAAATTTCCGTTGAAGGCTGCTCTCGGCAAATTGGTTTCGGAGTTGAGATAACTGACAACCTGTTTTAAGGATTGAGCGTGCAAAACAACCACATCCGGCTCAATGGCTGCTTCTTCGGCATTTTGTGAAGGCACAATTAATGTACGCTTCATTTTCTTCGCAAGTTGAGCGGCCGGAAGCGCTCCTTTCACTTTCCGCATTGTTCCGTCCAGCGCCAGTTCACCCAGGAATAGAAATTGCCCGATCGATTCCGGATTTAGCTGGCCTTCCGAGATCAAAATGCCTAAGGCGATTGCAAGGTCGAACGACGGCCCTTCCTTTTTTAAATCCGCAGGCGCCAAGTTAATGGTCAACTTCTTGGGCGAAAAGGGAAATCCGCTATTTTTGATAGCCGATTTCACACGCTCCTTGCTTTCTTTGACTGCCTGATCCGGCAAGCCGACGATGGTGGTTTGAGGCAGCCCACCCGAGACGTCGACTTCAATTTCAACAGCGCGTGCATCAATACCAAAGCACGAAGCGCTATAGACTTTTGCGATCATAGAGATTCCTCCTATTGATGTAAGTTATTTAATTTCAATCATTTATGGAGGAAGCGCGGGAGGATTCAAAGCTTTTTCAGGCAATGACAAGTGCTTGCCTTTTGGCTGAAGCTATACTAGTATAATTCCTCAACTCTTAAGGCGGCTTTGAAAGATATTGTTTATATTTAACATAAATATGCATTTTTGTCAATATATTTATTGCTGTCTATGTCTCTGACCCCCATCATAGATCCACCATTTCCGGAATGGCGTGCTCTCTTGGGCGTGGCTTGTGCTTGGTGTTTGGCTCAGTCACTTAAGGTGTTGAGGCTTGCGATTAAAAGGCGCCGCTTAAACTTGAAGTGGCTTCTTGATACCGGCGGCATGCCGAGCTCACATTCGGCGGGCGTGGCATCGGTTGCGACTGTGACCGGACTTTATTACGGGTTTGGATCAATTTTATTTTTGATGGCGCTTTCGTTTGCGGTTGTCACGATGTTTGATGCTGCGGGCGTCAGGCGGCTTGTTGGCAAGCAAGCGGTTGTGCTCAATAAAATGACGGATGATTTGTATGAACATGGCCAGATCGGTGAAAAGCGGCTCAAAGAACTTCTAGGGCATACGCCAATCGAAGTTTTTGCCGGCGCGTTTTTAGGTATTTTTATTTCTTATGTTATTTGCATGTGGTAAACCTTAGTCAACTTCGTGAAAGGAAATCCATGGTCAGTCACTTGATGAAGTCGAAAGTTTTGTTTTGTATTTTTACGGTTGTTTTTTCTTGCTCAATGTTTTTTCTAGGAAATTTATACGGCGAAGAAGTTCCGGTTTCGAATGAAGTCAAGGATTTGGTGGATGACGCTCAAGACCCGGCAACGGAAGACATGTATGACGATCCTTATGCCGATCCTTCTTTGTCGGATGAGTCAGAACCTGCAGCGATCGATGAAGAACCGATCCCTGAAGACATTACTTATACGGTGGTTAAGGGCGATAGCCTTTATGTAATTGCGAAAAAGAATGATGTCACAGTCGCAAATTTGAAAAAAGCCAACAATTTAACCAGCGACTTAATCAAAGTCGGCATGACCCTAAAAATCCCAAGAGGAAAATATTCGATCTTGGTTGATAAGTCAGATAATACGCTCCAGCTTCTATTAAACGGGCAGCCCTACAAAACCTATTCGGTTGCCACCGGCAAAGACAATTCAACTCCGGTTGGGGAATTTAAAGTGACGGATAAGCTCGAAAATCCGACATGGTATACAGCCGGTGCTATTGTGGAACCCGGCAGCCCTGAAAATATTATTGGCACGCGATGGATCGGATACTCGTTGAAGGGATATGGAATTCATGGGACTACCGAGCCGGAAACGATCGGAACTCAAGCATCGGCCGGCTGCGTCAGGATGCACAACAAAGAAGTTGAAGAGCTGTACGACATTGTCACGCCCGGTACAGTTGTAAAAGTTCAGGATTGAGGAATGTAATGGTTAAAAAGAACAAAATAAAAGTACCCGGAAAATCGTTGGCTGACACTTATCTTCCGTTTGAAAAGCCCATCGTCGAGCTTGAGAAAATGATTCAGGATATGAAATCCAAGCAAGGCGTTGATTTGGAATCGGAAATTAAAAGTGCCGAAAAAAAGCTTCAGTCAATGATTCAAAAAACTTTTTCGAGCCTCACAGCTTGGCAACGCGTCCAAGTAGCTCGTCATCCGCTCAGGCCGTATACACTTGATTATATTCATTATTTTATTCAAGATTTTACGGAACTTCACGGCGACCGGCATTTCAGCGATGACCGCGCGCTTATTACCGGCTTCGGGTTCTTTCATGGCCAAAGCGTTTGTGTGATCGGCCACCAAAAAGGGCGCGATACAAAAGAGAATTTAATGCGCAGTTTCGGCAGCGCTCATCCGGAAGGTTATCGTAAGGCAATCCGTGTCATGCGGCTTGCCGAAAGATTTGATATGCCCATCATCACGTTTATCGATACGCCCGGCGCTTATCCCGGAATCGGAGCGGAAGAACGCGGCCAGGCTGAAGCGATTGCGTATAATTTGAAGGAAATGGCGGATATTGCAGTTCCTATTATTGTGACGGTCATCGGGGAAGGCGGCTCGGGAGGCGCGCTCGGGATCGGCGTTGGTGACATTGTTCTCATGCTCGAGAATGCATACTATTCTGTCATTTCGCCCGAAGGATGCGCCGCAATTTTGTGGCGCGATAGCGCAAAATCACCGGATGCAGCCGAAGCATTGAAGCTCACGGCAAAAGACTTGTTGGAATTGGGTGTGATCGATAAGATCGTTAAAGAGCCGCTGGGCGGTGCGCATAGAGATTTTGAAGCAACCGCAAAAGCATTTGATGAAGCAATTGCAAGCGCATTAAAATCTTTTGAGAAGTTGTCAAAAAAGGAATTAATCAGTAAGCGATACGAAAAGTTTCGATCCATCGGTGTCTTTGAAGAGTCAAAAAGCACCAAATAGACCACCATATATGGTGTAGTTTTATCTGACCCATACTTCTATTAGTAGCCCATCAGAAATCTTCAGACAGCCGTAAAAAACACCTAAATAATCCTTGACTCTCTCCGAATCACCTTATAGATTACGATTTGTAATTTACAAAATGTAAAGTACATATTGTAAACCATAACGAATCGAGATATGAAAATCGAAAATGACTCGTTCGATCGGATGTGCGATTCTAACTTTCTTCTCAATAGTGTCCTTTCAAATCTTGTTTCCAACAACACTCAAAGCCAATCCCGAAAAGATTCGCGAAATCGAAGCCGAATTTTCAAGGGAAGAAAAAAATCGTCAGGTGAAGGACCTTCTCATGCTGGGTGATCAACTCATGGATGCGAAGGATTACGCCCGTTCTCTCGAAGCTTATGAGCATGTGTTCACATTAGATCCTGAAAATGTACGTGCTTCAGCCAAAATAGATTTACTCAAAAAACAAATCGGGAAAGAGAGTAAGAGCGAAGCAGGTGTGGTCGGGGCAGTTTACGACAGCGAAATTCAAGGCCGGATTCACCAATATATGGTAGATGTGAAAAATTATCTCCAGCAGGAAAAAATCAGTCAAGCCCGCCTCTCTTTGCAGAAGATCCTTTTACTGGATCCATTTCATAAAGAAGCGCAAAAACTGCTCAATCAACTGGAAGCCGGCCAGAGCGGCAGGATCAATGAAGAGAGAAAAACTGTTTAAGATCGGAGAAGTGATGGAATACACAGGTTTGTCGCGCCAGACGATTCATAATTACACACTAGCAGGCCTTATTTCGGAAGCCCGCAGAACGGTTTCCGGCCACCGGCTCTACGATGAAACCGTTTTTGACCGGATCGCCAACATCAAGACTCTGCAGGAAAAAAATTACACATTACTTCAAATCAAAAAAATTTTAGAACAGGAAAAATAAAAAATGACAGGCTTCATTTTTAAATGGATATCTTTCACCTCAGAAAGGGGGGTTCATGATGAATGAGAATGATGTGAAGTTGTGGCGTAAGTATAAAAAGACGAAAAGTAAGGTGATTCACGAAGAAATTGTGAAGAAATATTTGTACTTGGTGAAGTATGTTGCCGGAAGGGTTTCCATCGGGCTGCCGCCCAACGTCGAATTTAACGATCTCGTAAGCTACGGCATTTTGGGATTATTTGATGCGATCGAAAAATATGACGTGAATCAGGGCAATAAGTTCGAAACCTATGCGGTGACGAGAATCCGCGGTTCGATTATGGATGAGCTTCGGAAGCTTGATTGGGCGCCGCGGCTTTTGCGGAAACGTGCGCGCGAAATTGACCGGAAAACCAAGGAACTGGAAGAGCGTTTGGGGCGTGTTGCGACTGATCATGAGCTGGCGGAATCTCTCAAAATCAGCGTCGGCAACCTCAACGAAATTTACAGCGAATTAAATTCCACTTCTTTCTTGTCTTTGGATGAAGTATGGCAGAACGACGACGGCAACAAGCCGATTTCGCGGCTTCAAACCGTTGAAGACCCGATCATGATGAATCAATTCAGCGCGGTTCATCAGGGCGAAATTAAGGAAATTCTGTCGAAGGCAATCGAAGGTTTGCCGGAGAAAGAAAAATTAGTAGTCGTTCTCTATTATTTTGAAAATCTGACTCTACGGGAAATCGGCGATGTGCTGAACGTTTCCGAATCACGCATTTGCCAGATTCACACGAAGGTCATTTCGCGTCTCCGGGGCCATTTGATGAAGCGGACCGGCGAAATTGCGCTGGAGGCCTAATGTAGTAGGTGAAATTGCTGTAAACGATTATTTTAAAAGCATTTATAGAAGCAAGATTTGATATGAAGGAGTGTTTAATCCAGCGTTAAAAACTTCAAAAATTCTTCCTTTTTCTCCTTGGCTTTCTCAATTTTAAAGTTTTCCATTCTTGAGCCGATACTCTCTTTAGAAGTAAGTAAATGGTTTTGAAAGGATATAACCATGGAGAAATCAAACTACGCTCTTCCCCAAAATGAGTCGAATTTGGAATTAAGGCTACGTATGAAAAAAGAAGAAGAGCGCAACATTAATCAGGAAATCGAGAAGTACAAGAGACTGCTGCAGGACATCCCCGATCCCAATTTTGGCAGAATCCGCGAATTAAAAGAATCTATCCGGAAAGGTACTTTCCTGACGAAGGAAGCAATTCAGGAAACGGCCGAAAGAATTGCCGCAAAATTTCTCGGCAGAGAGTAATTAAGCAGCGCTTTGATTGGCAAGCCCACAGATTTGAATCCACTTTTGAACTGCCGGTAATTTCATAAACCGTTTCCAAATTGCGCCGTTGTTAAGAAAATTTTCGATCATTAAGATTGTGATGCCTTGATCGATTCCGAGGTATTCTCCCGCAGACCAATTTTTATCCAAATTAAAAGCATCTTTAAATCCGTAAGTACCATATGCTTCGCTTTTGTGATTCTTGTAAATATAAACCAAAGCGTCCAAGGAATCGCGCGGCGTAAAAACAAGAGATGAGGCAATCGCGTACGGAGCAACGGTCCCATCGTGTTCCGCAAGGCCCGGTTTTGCGCCGTAAGCTTTATAACCCGAAGGGCCCAGCGAGGCAGAGAGGCCCCAGATATTTTCCGAGTAAGACGGAAATTCGGTTTTATATTCAAGGCAGAATTCTTTATTGGACAACGTTGCTTCCTTTGAGTTTTCAAAATAATTGATCCCGCGGTCATCCAAATCACGAAAATCAATGAATGCGTGTGAGAATTGGTAAGTAAATAAGCTTCCCGAGAATGCGTAAACGATTTTCCGGCCGTTGTACTCATCCTCCAGGCGGTCCCAACCGTTCCAGGCTTCTGCCGGAATCGGATAGGTCGGCGATCCCAACGCAAGCGCTTGGAGGATCAAATGTTCGGAATACATATCCCAATAGTGCGGCAAAAACCCGCTCTCCGGTTTCCATCCATGCGACAACATTCGGCTTCCGTTCAGCATCCACGCCCAATCGACTTTTTCGTAAATTTTAAGAGAGCGTGTATAAAGATCGGTCCCCTTAAAATACTCTCCGGCTAAGAGGACGCCGGCCATCAAAAGAGCTGTATCAATGGAAGATGCTTCCGAACCCCAGGTCCGCCTTCCGGTTTTTGGATCTAAAAAGTGATAATAAAACCCGTTTTTATGCGCGGCGCGTTTTTCCAGGGTATCAAAAATTTTTTGGATCGCTTGATAGCTTTCCCGGTATCCCATCCAGCCGCGCGTTTGTGCGATTCCATAAATGGCCAGTGCGAAGCCGGTTGCTGCGATAGAAGCAGGTGAGTGGAAAGAGGAAGAATCGTGAATCAATCCGGTTTCGTCATTCGCAAATGTCTGAAAATACAGAAAACTATCAGACTGAACTTTGGCCAAAAATTCCTGCTCTTCGGGCGAAAGGTTGATTTCTTCAGAAATACCGCAAGGAATATAAACGATGAGGCTAAAAATCAGTACACATGCAGTCGAGGTGATGAAGCGTTTCAAGATGAAGACGGAATTATTGCCTGCTGGTTCGAAATTTGGAAAGCTCTCGCGTTAATTTTGATTTAAGTTCTCTTTCGTCACTTTCGCGTGCGAGTTGTTTTAATTGAGAAACGGATTGGTCCAGCGAAAGCGCCATTTTGTTGAATTCATCAGCCGTTTTTTTGCCTTCGTCGAATTTTCTGAGATGAATACGGATTTTTAGGTTTCCGTCTTCAATTTCTTCGAACGACTTGCGGAACCGGTAAAATGGGCCGGCGATTTTATGGCTTAGATAGATACTGCCTGCACCGATGCTGACAATCAGAAGAACGATCGGCCAGAAGAGCTCGCGGTTTGCTTTTTCCAGAATTTCTTTGACAATTTCACGCTGACGCAGGCTTAAAAGAGAAACTTCTTTAAAAAATTTTAAGCTTGCGGGCATTGCATGTGAAATTTCCGGCGTGCGTGCGGCCTCATATTCCTCAAGCCGCGCTGCGGTTTCAAGGGTTGCGCGGATTTTCTCATCCGAGAAGGATCGAATGACCGAGCTCCAAATGCCGAAATAGAGGCCTATCGCGGATATGCTGCAAACCAGGAAAAGTGTTATTCCGATATAAAAACTGTAGCGAAATTGGAGGGATTTATCGATTAAAATTTGCTTGCGTCTATTTTTCATAGCCAAATGTAGTTTAGGACTCAAATATTACCATAATCATCCGCCGAATAAAAAATCTTTCTTCAGATAAAGAGACTTGTTAAAATACAAAGCTTACAGGAGACATGTCTGAATGTGCGGAATTGTGGGTTACGTCGGAGAGCAAAAAGCGCTTCCGATTTTAATTAGAGGGCTCGAACAATTGGAATATCGCGGCTACGATTCGGCCGGCGTAGCCTGTTATAATCAAACCACTTCCGACATTTTTTCCGCCAAGGAAAAAGGAAAACTCGGCCAGCTCAAACAGGTCTTAAACGGCCAGCACTTGCCGTCTTTTATCGGAATTGGCCATACGCGTTGGGCCACTCACGGCGTTCCTTCCAACTTTAACGCGCATCCGCATTTTGATTGCAAACGCCGGATCGCGCTGGTTCACAACGGCATTATCGAGAATTATCAGGAAATCAAAAAAGAACTTATCAAAAAAGGCCACCGCTTCGAATCCGAAACGGATACGGAAGTTGTGGTGCATTTATTAGAAGAGTTGAGAAAGACAAAAAGCTTTACCGATGCATTCCGGCAAACGATCGAACGCCTTCACGGGTTTTTCGCGCTGGTTGTTTTAAGTGCCGACGAACCGGATAAATTATTTGTGTTCCGGCGTTCCAATCCGCTTATTATCGGTGTCGGCAAAAGTGAAAATTTTGTCGCCAGCGATGCCACCGCCGTCATTCCTTATACCCGGAAAGTGATTTATCTAGATGATAATCAATTTGCCACGCTTGATAAAAAAGGGATCGAAATTTCGGAGCTCAGAAATAAAAAATGGGTTTCGGTTCCGAAAAAAATAACGGAAATCCGCTGGTCGGTTGAGCAGGCCCAGAAAGAAGGTTACCCGCACTACATGCTTAAGGAGATTTACGAGCAGCCGCGCGTTGTCCGAGAGACTTTAACAAAACGGGTTAAAAACGGGAAAGTACATTTTGAATTACTCAATGAAAGCGCAAAAAAGTTTTTCAAAAAGACCAGAAAAATTTTTATTGTCAGCTGCGGCACGGCCTATCATGCAGGTCTTGTGGCCCGGTATATGTTTGAAGAATATGCGCGTATGCCGGTGGAAGTCCAGGTTTCAAGCGAATTCCGTTATTCGGATCCGATCATCGATAAAGATGATTTGGTGGTTTTGATTACGCAATCGGGCGAAACCGCCGATACGCTTGCCGCGCTTCGGGAAGCAAAATCGAAAAAAGCTAAAACCCTCGCAATCGTCAATGTGGTTGGAAGCACGATTGCGCGCGAAGCCGATTACGTGATTTATACCCATGCCGGCCCTGAAATCGGTGTTGCATCAACAAAAGCTTACATGGCCCAGCTTGTTACGCTCGCACTTTTTGTGGTTTATCTTAGCATGATCAGGAAGCGGATTTCTCCTAAAGAAGCCAAAGAGTATTTGAAGGAGCTTTCCAGGATTCCGGTGCATATAGAAGCGATCCTGAAAAAGGAAAAAGAACTGGATCAAGCTGTCGGCGAGCTTTATCAAAAGAAAAACTTTTTATTTTTGGGCCGCGGATATAATTATCCCAGCGCGCTTGAAGGTGCTCTTAAGCTAAAAGAAATCTCGTATGCCCATGCGCACGGCTATGCTGCGGGCGAAATGAAGCACGGGCCCATTGCTTTGATTGATTCCGAGCAGCCGGTTATTTGCCTAGTGCCCGAATCCAAAACTTACGATAAAATGGTCAGCAACATTCAGGAAATCAAGGCCAGGCAGGGTATTGTTCTTTCGATTGTAACTGAGCATGATCATAATGTTGAGCGCCTGTCCAATTGGGTTTTTTCGATCCCAAAAACCAAAGAAATTTTTTCGTCCATGCTGGTTGTGCTTCCATTGCAATTACTGGCTTACAAGATTTCGGTCCGAAATAACCGCGATGTCGATCAGCCCCGGAATTTGGCTAAATCGGTTACCGTTGAATAGTGATTTCTATTAAGGGACTACTAATAAGTAGTCGATAATGAAAGAAACTCAACGCAGTGTTTTACTAATTAAAAGGTAAAATTAACCGAATTAAAACAAACAAAACCATGGCGATCACTCTTGAGAAGCGAAATCCCACAAATGTTGTCCTCATTGTTGTCCTTGTTTTAGTTGCCTGTGCAGCCGGTTATTTCTACTGGAGTTCGACGGAAGCTGTCAAATCTAGAGATCAAATGTCGGTTCGGATTGGATTTTTGGAGGAGGAAAAGTTAAAAGCAGCGGCTGAACTTCAAAAATCAAAAGCAGAGCTTGAAAGTTACCAGAAAAAAGTTGAAACATTAACTCAAGAAACCGCCGAAGCCAAGAAAAATCAGGAAATAGCAGAAGCCGATGTAAAAAGAAAAGTAGATGAAATCGCCGAACTCCAGAAAAATTATGAAAAGCGGATTGAAGAGCTTGAAAGTGAAATAAAACAATATGCCGATTTCAATATGCTGCTGACCAAATCACTAGAACCTATCCGGGCAGCACTCGGAGACCCAACGGCTGTTTCTGCGCTCCAAGGATCATCGGCTCAAAATACCGGCTCCGGGTCCGCCATTCCGTCAATTTTTTCGGTTGAATCCGTGAACAAACCAGATGCTCGCGCGGAAATCGCAGCCGGACAGGTTATATCGGTGGACCGCGAATACGGATTTGTGATTGCTAATTTTGGTTCTCTAAACGGTGTTAAGCCGGGCGGCCTTGTCGAACTTTACCGGCAAGATGTATTGTTAGGGGTTGGCAGCGTGGAGCGTGTCCAGGATAAAATTTCGGCAATCTCAATCATCAGCGAAGATTTACGGGCAAGAATTCAAGAAAGTGACCGGGCCGTATTGATTTCTTAAGTTTTCGGCCCGAGCTCATCAAAATTAATCCATGAAGAATATTCAGCTTCAGCGATACATCCTACTTTCACTCGGCCTCATCAAAAGCGGTGTCGGCATTCATGTCGAAGAGAAGTGTGTTCGGATTGCCGAAGTCCGCAAGAGTGGTTCCGGATTTGTGATCAGCCGGTTTGCAATGGAAATGTTTTCGGAAGATTTCGACGAGTTATCTCCGGAACAGCAAAGCGATGCAGTATCGTCTGCTATTCAAAAGTGCCTGAAGCAATTCGGCGTTAAACCTTCTCAAATTGTTTCAGGGCCTTCCTCCGTCAAGGTCGTAACGCGGTATTTTGAAATCCCTTCTGTCGGAAAAAAGGAGCTTTCCGAAGCAATTAGATTTGAAGGGTCTCGATTTGTTCCATTCCGGCTTGATGAAACCGTGTTTAGTTATGAAGCCAACGGCGTATCGGGGAAAAGCTCTCTCGGAATTGTTTTTAACGCAATCCGAATCGATACATTAAAAGCGCACGTCAAACAGATTGAAAGCACCGGCATTAAATTATTAGACTGTGAGCCGCCTTTTCATGCTTTGGCACGGGCATTGGAAGGCCAGTTTGATCCCAACGGTTCTGCGCTGCTGGTTCATTTCTCGGCGAGCGGCGATATTTTTCTTTGCTTCTTAAAAGCCAAAATTCTTTATGTGTGCCGTGATTTTTATGTTTCTTTTTCAGACGACAACAGCATCAACAAATTCTTTATGGAAGTTGAGTCGTCTTTTGAATATTTCAAAAAACTAACGGGCGACCTGCCGCTTTCTCAGGTGTTTATCGCGGGGAACGGAGACCTTAATTTGTGGAAAGAGCGCCTAGCACAGAATTTTGACCCCGGGCTCAAAATCAATATCGCATCATTTCCGACTGAAAAGCCGGAGCAGGCAGCCGAATCCAGCGCGTATATGATTTCAGCCGGTCTCGCAATGAAAGCAATGGGTATCCGGTCTCCGGTCGGAGAAGTATCGCTTCTTCAATCAGGCGCTGTTTTTGAAGAGCGCTTTGCACCGCGCAAATGGACAGGCGCCGCTATTTTGGCTATTTTATTGATCAGTGTCGGATTCTATTTCGGTTATTTTATTCCCACTGCAAATCAATTGAAGAAAATGCTGCAAAAAGCTGCCACACGCGCAACCGAGCTTTCGTATGAAGCTCCTGAATTTGCAACGCAGTCTGCATCCGAGCTTGAGAGAAAGGTCCAGGACATCCAAACAAAAACGCAATTAATCGAATCTTTCAAGAGAAGTCAGTCTTTCTTAAGTAAAAAGTTTACGCTTCTGTCCCAAACCATCCCTGCGTTTATGTGGTTTTCCGGCCTATCTTACGAAGAAAGTATTGGAATTGGCGGCGCGCTGGGCTTGTCATCTCGAAAGTTACAGCTCTCGGGCTATATTTATTTCCGTGAAATTCCGGAAGAAGAATTGCGCAGAGTTAATGAATATGCAGAATCTCTCCAAAAATCTCCAGAGTTCATGGAAGGCTTCCAGAATTTTAAGCTTGAAGGGATTGAAAGAATTACTTATCAAGACAGGCGGTTTACAAAATTCAGGATTACCGCAAGTTAACAGGTAAACGGATAAGACGATGGCAAAGAGAAGTTTGGCGTTAACAGAAGCTCAAAAGAAAGTATTATTTCCCGCAATAGCATCGATTGCGCTTTTGGCCGCATTTTCTTACGTGGTCTCACATTCTATGGCCGAACTTAATTTGCTACGAAGAAATATTTCCGAGGCCAACCGCAAGACGAAAGCAATTGAGCAGCTTTCAGAGCTATCAAAGAAAGAGAAAGATATTTTGAAAGCGTTTCCGCTTGCAAAAGACAAAAATAATGTGATTCGTGAAGTTGCCAACTGGGCCAGAGAACAAGGCATTGATGTTGCGGCTATTGATCCAAAAGAAGAGGCTCTACTCGGTACTAATTTTGTAAAGATGACATTAACGCTTGATGCAAAGGGCAATTACCTTCAGGTATTGCAGTTTCTGAAAAAAATTGAGTCAGCACCCTATTTTTTAATTCCCTCTGTTATCAAATTAAATGGCTTTGAATTGGAAAGAAGAAGATTTTCTGCCGGTCGTGGCGATGATGATATCATCGATAAAAAAATACAGCTCGATATCAGCGTTTTTATGGTGAATTAATGCGACCATTCATTAAATTAAAGCTTGTTTTCATCATATTTGGGGCTATTCTAATAGCAGGCGTTCACGCAGTATGTTTTGCAGAGGAACCGCAACCGGTTCAAAGACTGCGGGACCCTATGGTTCCTCAGGAAATGAGCATTTTCCAAAAAGCTAAGAAGGAAGCTGTCAAACGAGTTGAAAAGTCAAGTTTTCAAGTGCAAGGCGTCGGAAGAGGCCCGCGCGGTGCTTATGTAATTATTGATGGGCAGGCTTATGCCGAAGGGGAAAATAAGGGTGGAATTACGGTAGTTAAGATTGGCGAAACATCAGTCGATATTTTATCTGATGGTATTACGGAGACTTTACCGATAAAAAAGCGCTAAAACCCTACATGCACCTATCTAAGATACATTTTAATCATATAATCACACCCCAGCTTCTTATTGTTTGTCTCATCTTTTCTTTTGGGATGCCTGCCAATGCTGCCGAATATGATTACGATCAATCTGCCTACAGCACCGAGACAGCCGAAGCGCCGGTTGCCAATATCAAGGAATCTGAAGAAGGAAAGCTGTCAATCGAGTTTTCGGATGTTGGTTTGAGCGAGGTTCTCAAAGTCCTTTCTTCGCTTTCGGGCGCTAATTTTGTTACTTCAGAAGACGCCGCAAAAAAGAAAATCAGTTTATTCTTGGACAATGTTTCGTTTGATGATGCTTTGGAGGCAATCATCAAAGGCAATAGCCTGGTTATGCAGAAAGTGGGCGCAAGCAACATTATTTTAATCCGCGGTATCACAGGTGAAGATGCATTAGCTCCGCTTGAGACACGCGTTTTTAAATTAAAATACGTAAGAGCGGCAAAAGTTAAAGTACTTAGCTTGAGCGAATCAACATCAAGCTCGGCAGGCGGCTCTTCAGGGTCTTCCACAGGCTCTGGTGTCGGCGTAGGCTCTTCAAGCATTGGAACATCGGCAACTGTATCAGGTGGTGAGCCGAGTGAAATTAAAGATACAATTGAAGATTTGTTGAGCCCGCGCGGCAAAGTAACCGTTGATGACAGAACCAACAGCCTGATTGTGACCGACACCCCGGACCGTCTTGAGCAAATTGAAAAAGTCGTAACCATTCTTGATCATCCGCTTGATCAAGTTTTGATCGAAGCAATCATTTTGGAAACAGCGACCGATTTTGACAAATACTTAGGCACTGATTGGGGGAACGGGTCTGGGGAAAACAATTCTCTGGGTACAATTTCTGGTGCGAGAGGTGTTTTTAATATACCATCAATAAATCAATTTGGAGATTTAATTCCCGATAATCATGATTTACTTGAAGAAGGAACAGGGCTGTCCTTCGGTAGTTATGATTTCAGCCAAATGACCGCCACTTTACGAGCCCTTCAAACTGATTCTCGGACAAAAGTTCTCGCGAAGCCAAGAGTTCTCGTTTTAGACAACGAGCCGGCTTTTATTAAAATCACGGTCAATGAAGTAATCGGTGTTAATAGCCAGGTTTCGGCGGGCGGCGGAGCGGGTGAAAATTTAACCACCGAAACAGCCGAGCGGTCGGAAACAGGTGTCACGTTGAAAGTTACACCGCTCATCAACGATGAAAATTACATCACATTACTTTTAGAACCCCGTTACGCTACAGCAGATACATCCACATTCAACACGGATTTCCGCGACCCCAGAATCCGCGCTACTCGTACTACGCTTTCGGTTGAAAGCGGTAAAGTCATTTCAATCAGCGGTCTCTTACAGCGTGATGAGGTTAAAATCCGCCGAAAGGTCCCCATTTTGGGTGATATACCGTTTTTTGGTGCATTTTTTACTAAATGGACCACCAACAAACTAGACCGGGAACTCATGATTTTCTTAAGGCCGGTTATTGTGAAGCGAGAAGACTCCAGGATCGTTCAAGCGCGGTCTATTCCGGACAAAATGACTTCTATGGAAGAGGAAACAAGTGAGTTTTGGAAGTTTTGGGATAAACCCTGGTTTAAAGAAAGATATCGAAGCAAAGGCCAGGATGCCAGCGAGGAAGTTGATCAGTTTTTTGACGAGCGTAATAAAGTAATAGAACAGGCGCTTCAACTTGAAAGCCAGAAGCTCAATACCGTTTCGGCACCGACCAATTCTTGGCCGATCGGAATCACAGCGGAAGGGTCCGGAGAACCGGTAGCTGCTGAATCAATAGAAAAAGAAACGACCTCGTCTGATTCAAACACGCTAACTAATCAGCCTGAAAACTCAGAAGAAACTGATCAACCGTCTTTGATCACCGGTCTTTCCAAAGAGGCGGTTGCAAAAACAGAGGAAAACCCAACACCCTTGGCTGCGCCTGCAAATCAAGGAATTCCGCCTCAAGGTTCAGCTGCCGCATCGCCTCTGCGGGTGAAGCCCGCATAGCGTTTATGAGTGACCCATCTTCACTTGGCGATGTTTTAGTAAGCCAAGGCCTGATGAGTGCCGAGCAGTTGTCTCGGGCACTGTCAGAGCAAAAGGACAGTAAGGCGCCGATTGGCGATATTCTCCTCAAGAACAATTTTATCCGCCGCGAAACAGACCTGGTAGTTGCTGTCTCACAAATTTATAAACTTCAGATTTTAATCGGTGATCAGCTGATCCCTCACGCTGATCAGAAACTCAAGTACGCTTTTCCCGAAGCTGTGGCGCGGAAATATTTAGCGCTGCCCATTTCAAAAACCGAAGGAAAACTAACCGTTGCTTTCTCATATAATTTTACGCCGGACGTTCTTTCCGATATCAAAAAAGCAACCAGTCTTGATATTGATCCTGTGCTTGCGCACAAACAGGATTTAGAAGCTAAAATCGACGCATTTTATAAAACCGAATTTAAGGAAAGTGATAAGCCAAACGCGTCTGCCGATGTTAAAACCAGCATGCGCAAGCTCAAGCTCGGCGAGATTTTAGTCCGCCAGGGTTTGATTTCAGAAGATCAGCTTCAACAGGCGCTCGCAGATCAAAAAAAGACAGGTGCCCCGCTCGGTGAAATCTTAGTCACCATGCGTTTTGTCCGGCGAGAGACGGATATTATGGTAGCTTTGTCGCAACAGCTTAATTTGCCGGTTATGGTGGGTGATCAGCTTAATCCCCGGGCTGACCAAAGGTTAAAAGACATTTTCCCGGAGAAAATTGCAAAGGAGAGGTTTGCGCTTCCGCTTTTCAGGTCCGGAAAAAATTTGACAGTCGCGTTTGCGAAACCTTTTGATCTTTTGCTTTTAGACGATCTTAAAAAAATAACAGGCCTTGAAATTATTCCGGTACTCGCAACGCCGAATGATTTGCGCGCAAAGCTCCAAAGCTTCTACGGCGATATTCAGCTAGAAGAAGTCGTGACCGGCAAGCAAATGGAGGCCGAAACTAAGTCAGCTGCCCGCGGTGTTACAGAAGGCCGCGTCATGCTTGCCGAACGCATGGCTGAGGCCGACCAGCCGCCCGTTATTCGATTTGTCGATTTGCTTCTCAAAAAAGCCATCGAAGACCGTGCGAGCGATATTCACATTGAACCGTTTGAAGACCGCCTTATTGTCCGTTACCGGCTTGATGGAATTTTGTATGAACTTCCGCCGCCCCCGAAACAGATGCATTTGGCAGTTGTCTCACGCGTCAAAATTTTATCTAAGTTGGATATCGCCGAAAAAAGAATCCCGCAGGACGGCTCGTTTTCAATTACCTACAAAAGCCGCAATATCGACGTCCGTGTTTCAACGGTTCCGGTGGTGTTCGGAGAGCGGGTCGTGATGCGTCTTTTGGATAAAGGTGCTGGCTTAAAAGGCCTCAAAGACCTGGGGTTTGATGAAAAACAGCTTAAAGCTTTTCAGGATGCAGTTGAAAAACCGTATGGCCTTATTTATATCACGGGCCCGACCGGGAGCGGAAAAACGACGACGCTTTATGCTGCAATTGATTTCGTCAAATCTACCGAAACGAATATTTTAACCATCGAAGACCCGGTCGAATTTCAAATGCAGGGTGTCGGTCAGGTGCAGGTAAAGCCCGACATTGGCCTTACGTTTGCAACCGGTTTGCGCGCATTTTTGCGTCAAGATCCCGACATTATCCTCGTCGGCGAAGTCCGCGATGAAGAAACAGCCGATGTTTGTGTGCGTGCGGCACTCACGGGTCATTTGGTCTTGAGCACGTTGCACACGAATGACGCGCCTACGGCCGTCACGCGGCTCATTGATATTGGTGTGAAGCCTTATCTAGTGGCTTCGAGTTTGATTCTAATCGGTGCGCAGCGCCTAGTCCGTAAATTGTGCCCAAGCTGTAAAGAGCCCTATGAAGCGTCTGATAAAGAAATGAAGGATTTCCGGCTGAATGTCCGAAAAATATACAAAGCCAAAGGATGCAAAGATTGCCGCGACATCGGTTACTGGGGCCGTGTTGCGATTTATGAAATCATGCCGATTACGGAAGAAATGCGCAGCGTGATTGCCCGCAATGAGCCGATCGAGCTGCTTAGGGAAGCTGAGAAAAAAGCCGGCATAGCAACTCTTTTCGACAGCGGTGTCCGGAAAGTTGAAGAGGGTGTTACAACATTAGAGGAAGTTTTGAGTGTGGCGTATGAATAGCGGTTTCAGGCTACAAGCTGCAAGCTTCAGGCTTAAAGCTTAAAGCGTAAATGATAAAGCAAAGTTATAAGGATTTAAGGGTATACAAATTGGCTCATGAATTAGCAGTTGAAGTTCATAGTATGACGATTCAAAAATTGCCAAAGATAGAAATGTATGAAGAAGGTAGCCAAATAAGGCGATCAGCAAAATCAATTCCGGCGGCAATTGTCGAAGGATTTGGTCGAAAACAATATCAACAAGAGTTTATACGATATTTGACATATGCAATCGCATCGTGCGATGAAACCAAAGAACATTTGCAATTATTGTTTGATACTCAATCTTTAAAAGATGAATCTGTTTTTAATGCAGTAATGAGCAAATATGAAAAGCTAGGCAAGGAATTATATCGCTTTAGAGAAACTGTTGTTAAAGGCTTGAAGCCTGTGGCTTGAAGCTTGTAGCTTGGAGCTTGAACATGAAATTCACCATCCGTGCTAAAAAGCGTGAAGCAGATGCAAAGTTGGAGCAGTTTGTCCGAGAGGCCGAACGGCCCGATCAAATTGTCCAGCAGCTTCAGAATGAAGGTTATTTGATCCTTTCCGTTGAAGAAGGCGGAAAGGCAAAAGGCCTTTTTGGTTTCGGCGCTTCAAGCAGCAAGCAAAAAAAGGCCGAGGGTACAAAAAAACCGTTTGGCGAGATTACGCTTTTCGAAAGTGTTAAAGGCAGCGATCTTACTTCTTTTTTTATCCAGCTGATAGCGCTTTTGCGGGCCGGTGTCCCGATCTTAAAATCACTTTCTATTATTGAACAGGGGCTTAAAGCAGGCCTCTTAAAACGCGTCATTCATTCCACGATCGATAAAATCAGCCAAGGATTTAGCTTGAGCAATTCTTTAGCGGATTATCCAAAAGTATTTCCACCTTTTTGGCTTGGATTGATTGAAGCCGGCGAAGCGAGCGGCACTTTGCCGGATGTTTTAGAGGAGATTTATAAATATCAGGAAACAAGCGAAAAGTTCAAACGCAAAGTAACATCAGCAATGATTTACCCTGCTATTCTGCTTTCATTTTCTGTCGGCGCCATCGCAATATTTATGATCAAAGTAATCCCAACTTTTGAACAAGTATTTAAAAGTATGGGCGGCGGCCGGAAACTTCCAGAGATTACTCAGTTTGTTCTTGATACAAGCCGTTTCATGCAGCACAATTCTCTTTTTATTTTATTAATGATTATCGTGACCGTAGTAATTTATACCAGCATGTCTCGAAACAAATCCTCCAAAAAAATTCTTGATATGATGAAGTTACAGATTCCTTTGATGAAAGATTTCTTGCTTGAAATCGCAATTGTCAGGTTTTGCCGAGGTCTTTCGACAATGGTCAAGTCCGGTATTTCGATTCTGCATGCGCTCGAAATCTCATCCCGGCTTGTCGGAAATTCTGTCATTGAAGACCGGATCATGGTCGCGCGGGAGGATGTCAAGCAAGGCCATTCCTTGGCGGCGCCGCTTGCTAAATATAATGTATTTCCCGTATTTGTAACTCAGCTGATTTCTGTCGGAGAGGAAAGTGGCGCGCTTGAAAAGTTTTTAGATGTCATTTCTAATTTTTATGAAGAGCGGGTTGATGCCACCATTCAACGGATTTCAGTATCGATTGAGCCGATGATCATTTTATTTATGGGTCTTGTAGTTGGAACACTGGTTATATCGATGTTTCTACCGCTTATTGCAATCTCTACAGGCGGAGGTTAAGACTGAAAACTCACAATCAAGAATCGGACTTATTAAGCCGTTAAAGTAAGCCAAGTGGGTAGGTTTTCTGCTGTTGACTTGATAATTAACCGAGGCGATACTTAATTTAGCTCTTTCTAATATGATTACAGAAGTCGGAGGACTGAAGTCAGAAATCAGAAGGTTAAAGTTTAGGAACTAAGCGTGTGATAAAAATTGTCAAAGATTTAAAGGTCTATAACATAGCTTATAATCTTGCATTGGACGTTTTCGAAATCACAAAAAAGTTTCCCAAACCAGAAACCTACTCTTTAACTGACCAAATCAGAAGATCCTCTAGATCGGTAGCTATCAATATCCGAGAAGGGTATGCAAAAAGAAAGTACGAACAATTGTTTATTCGGCATTTGAACGATGCTTTTGGTTCAAGCGAAGAGACAAGAGGTTGGTTGGATTTCTCGCTTGATTGTGGCTATATCGAAAAATCCGTCCACGAAAAATTGGATGCAAAATATGATGAAGTCAATGCAATGCTTTATTCGCTCATTAAAAGTTGGAAAAAATTTTATGTCTGACTTCTGTTTTCTGACATCTGCTATCTGAAAACTGGCTTAATAAATAAGCACCTTAACGCGAATTTCGCGTGAGGTTTGCCCCGTGGTTTACGGGGATTACAAGGAGGAATTAAACATGCTAAATAAATTAAGAAAAAATAAGAAGGGATTCACGCTCGTTGAATTGTTGATCGTGATCGTGATTCTCGGTATTATCGCCGCACTTGTGTTACCGCGTCTCGTTTCGCAACCCGAAAAAGCACGCGTCGCCGAAGCCGGTAACACGCTTGGTATTTTAGGCCGGACATTGCAAGCTAGATATCAGATGGGCGGTCAAACTGCTGCAGCTTGGGCAGATGTTGCAAATTCAGGTATATGGTCTACTTTAGGATTAGCGGGAAGCCCGAATACGGCAAACTGGAATTTTGCGTCTGGCGCTGCGCCATTAGTGGTTGCTACACGTAATGGTTCTGCTGCAGGAACACCGGCTGTTTGCAATGGTGCGGGTAATACCATCACTCTCAATACAGTTGATGGTTCTTATACTGGCGGCGGTTGTTATGCTGCCACTCAGCAGTATGACGTGAACGTTTTGCTTAAAGGTCAATAAACTTTAAGTTCTATTTTATTTAAAAAAATGCCCGGCAAAGTATCTGCCGGGCATTTTTTTGGAATATATCAAATAATCTCCTGAATTTAATGAAACCGCTTAGTTATCTTTCAAATTTCTTTCGTTTTAAAACCGTTAATAATCACCAGAATCTTTTGATTCTTTTCGGTTCCGTCTTGTTCATTTTACCAATCATTGCTTATATCCCTGCGACTTATTGTGATTTTATATGGGATGATGATGTTATCGTTGTATTTAACAATCTGCTTCGAAGTTTTGAAGGGCTGCAGAAAGTTTGGTTCCAGCCTGGCGTCACGCTCCAATATTACCCCATGGTACACACTGTTTACTGGATAGGATTTCATCTTTGGGACTTAAACCCCGCAGGCTATCATTTGGTTAATATTGTGCTGCATGCTGTTAATGCTGTCCTGCTTTGGGTTGTTTTGAGGCAGCTTTCCGTCCCAGGTTCTTGGCTGGCAGCGGCAATTTTTGCTGTTCATCCAGTGCATGTAGAATCTGTTGCGTGGATTTCAGAACTTAAAAATGTACTCTCAGGCTTCTTTTATCTGGCGTCTTTATTTTTTGCAATCCGTTTTTGGATTCAACAAAATAAATTCAAAAATAAACAAGTACGGGATTATGTTGTAAGTCTTATCCTGTTTGTTTGTGCAATGCATAGCAAGACAGTAACATGTTCTTTGCCAATTATTATTTTGTTAATTATTTATTGGAAGAGAGGGAAGATCAATTTATGGAAAGATGTTTACCCTCTCACCCCTTTTTTTATAATCGGTTTTGTCATGGGACTTTTGACCATTTTTCTTGAAAAAGAAACTGTAGGAGCGCGTGGCGCAATATGGGATTTTTCATTACTTCAAAAAATGGTGATCGCTGGAAAAGCACTTTGGTTTTATTTAGAAAAATTGATGTGGCCGTCTAATTTAATGTTTATTTATCCTAGATGGAATATTGATAATATTCAGACCAAAGATCTTTTAATTCCGTTTCTATTCATAATTTTTATAGGGGCTTTATGGTTATGGCGTAAAAAATTAGGAAAAGGCGTATTAGTAGCTTTTTTGTATTTTGTTGTTACTTTAATACCCGCGTTAGGCTTTTTTAATGTTTATCCAATGCGTTTTTCATTTGTAGCTGATCATTTTCAATATTTAGCTAGCATAGGCCCTATTACAGTATTAGCTGCATGCATATTCAAAGTCTTTGGAGAGCCGCAATTTCGATTAGTAGGAAAAAACGCAATACAGGGTCTATTTATTATTTTCCCAGCTGCCTTGTTAGTATGTTTTGGATGTCTCGTCTGGAGGCAATGTGCAATTTATAAAAATCAGGAAACATTATGGGCTCATATTCTTTCAAAAGATCCTAATTCATCAATTGCTCATACTAATTATGCCAGCGTGCTTTTGGCATATGGCCACCCTGGACAAGCAGGTGAATATTACGCCCGTTTATTAGAATTTGAGTCAGATAATGAAGTTGCTAATTATAATTTAGGACAATTATTTGAGAAATCTGATTTAGCTGAAGAAGCCATCATCTATTTAAAAAGGGCCTTTAGTGTTAGTTATGACGATAATAATAGATCCATTATTTTAAATGCATTGGGAATGGCATTGATGCGCCAGGGAAAAACAGAAGAAGCAATCTCTCATTTTCTAGAAGCATTACGTTTGAAGCCTTCCAATGGTTATGCCGCTGAAAATTTAGCACAAGCTTTGAAAATAAAAAAGCAGAACAATAAGCACGCATTTACATATCCAGAAATTTTTCAACTTAACCCTAAGCATTTAGTTGTAAAACAAACTTAGAATCTACTGTGCCAAAAGAGCGAGAAGTTTCTACCAAGAAAGCCGTATTTAGGTTCTCTAGTTTGATTTTTATTCTTACCATTAATGTCATTTTTCTGAATTTCAGCACATTCCGAGGTTTCAATTTCTTTGATATGGGTGGTTTTTTGGATGCAAGCTGGCGTGTCTATCGCGGGCAAATTCCTTACAACGATTTCATCTACACAACGGGTCCGGTTCATCTTTATTTAAACGCATTTTTCTTTCACTTATTTGGTTTTGGAAAAACCGCTGTGCTGGCACATTTGATAACGGTTAGTTCTATTGTTATTTTTGCAGTTTATTCGGTCAGTTCTCATTTAAAAAATAACTTTATTCGCATCTTAGTCACGCTTCTTTCTGCCACGAGTTTTTATTGGCCACTTTCTCATCCATGGTATGACCAATCGGCTCACCTTTGGGGTATATTGGGCATCGCGGTATTGGCAAATTATAGCTGGCAAAACAAGCCCAATATGGGAATTGCTAAATCGGCTTTTATATCTGGAGTTTTGGCCGCGCTGTCTTTTTTATCAAAATCGAATGTCGGGTTAGCTTACGGCTTGTTTTTCTTTGTTTTTTGGCTGTTTGAAAAATCGGCAAAATCAGTCTACTTTTATTTATTAAGCGGCCTGCTTTCGATAGGTGCTTTATTTTTTCTAACCGGCAGTTCATTTTTTTCTTATTTTGACCAAGCTTTTACTAATTTTGGTTTTGCCCAAAATAGTTTCTTCCAAATTAATAGAATCACTTATCTGCTGGCACCCGCTAGCTGGTTTAGAGGATATTACTGGATCATTGTCACCGTTGTATTGTGGGTTTACGCGAAGTATTTGAATAAACTTTCCAAAGAATTCATTCTTTTATTTGGAACTATATTTGTAGCGCTTTTTTCAATGCTTACCAGTTCGGTTTTAAAGGAAGCCAATATGCCTTTAGCAGGAGCGTCGTGTGCAATCGGATTTTTGCTTCTGGAAAAAGGAAATATTTATTTAACAAATCAAAATCAGTTTTGGCGTAGAGATAAAGCTTTTTTGATAACACTGATTGTGACGTTTGTTTTTATCTTTCAATCAATTCTTTATGGTTTTGAATTGAAACCGTGGACCTATGCAGGAACTCCTTTCGGGGATTATCAAATCAAATCAAAACCTCTACAAGGCTGGTGGGCATATCATGAGGATGGGGAAGATTTTGATCAAATGGTTGAATTTATAAATCAGAACGTAGAAAAAAACGAATCTCTTTTGGTGCTAACCGATATGCAAATTCTGTATGCCGCGGCCGGAAAAAATAGTTATCGTGGAGTGCCTTTTATGTTTAGTGAAGGAGATTTGCCGGCTCCCGGACGGCAATTGGAAGCAGTTCGGAGCAATATTGTAAATAATCCATCAGATTGGATCGTTACGCACCGTGCGAAAAGGTCGTTTGTAACATTCATAGTTCAGTACCTAAAACTTAGAGATTTTGTGGTAGAGAACTATGAACCTGCTTGGTCAGGAAATAATTACGCGATTCTAAAGAAAAAAGGCGCTCAAAAATGAGCGCCTTTTTTGTTGGAAATAAGAATCAAAATTACTTCTTTACATACTTCATCGGGCTGTCGACCGCGACCGGCTGAGCTTGTTGGGATGCAACAGGCTGAGGCATTGCTTCCATCGGCGGAGGCGCCATTTCTTGGCTGCAATCGACGCAGTTCTTATAGGATTTGCAAACCACAAACCCATTAAATCCAGGCACCCAGAAGGTCACGATGTCTAGTGCGCCGGAGGTTAATCGAAGTGCCGTGCACCCGATTCCGGTGCCGAGGCCCTGCAGAGTTCCGAAAAGCGGCGGGCCGTTTTTGGTGCCTTCAACGGTTTGAACGATTACGTCGACGAAACTCGTTGCGATATTAACAAAGCCGCGTCCTAACATACCGCCAGCTTTTCTGCCGTATTGATCGGATTCCGCCATGGTCCAAACGTCATCCGCATGTGCAAGCGGTGCTAAGAGCATGCAAAACAAAAGCATCAGCGAAAAAAACTTTTTCATAACCTGCCTCCTCTTCACTAAGCTAAAACGGTCAAAAATTTGATCAAAAAGCCGATAAGGAAATGTCCCTAAACTTTTGTTATTATAAAGGGCAAATATCAGAAATCAAGGCAATAATTGTTGTTCCGGAAGGAGGGTGCATGGCAAAATTGATTTTCAAGAAATCAACGGTTATCCTCTGTGTTTTCGCCCTTACACTTTCCGGTTGTGCCAATACGATCCCATCACGCGCTAAGAGAGCCGCTCCGGTTCATGCTACCGCCCTTTATCCGGTCAGAACGGCGGTGATTGCGTTTACGGATGCCCGACCAGAAGAACACAAACGAACGCCGAAAAAGATTACTTGGCCGGACTGGACGGGCCGAATCGACTATTACGGCGAAAATTTAGGAAGCGGTCTTTCTACCCATATCACAGAATATTTGAGAGCGTCACACGTTTTTTCTGAGGTGCAGAACATGGAATTCCTGCAGAGCGATACTTCGCTCAAATCACTCGGCTATCGTGCGGTTCTTATTGGAAGAATTACGAGCTTTAATGCTAGCATCGAAGTTCCCAAATGGGTTTTGGTGCTTGCGGTTACGCCGATACCGCTCTTCGGGTTGACGCTTGTTCCGATTGTCGTGTGGCCGAAAAAAGTAGGTTTTGAAGCCGTTTTGGAAGATTTAAGGCTCAAAGATCTTGAAACCGGACAAGTTTACAACTTGGACAAAATCGAAATTAGTAAATTCAAAAAAGGCATTAACCTGCACTTCTTTCCCAGATGGTACTTGGGCGAGCTTGCCGAGAAGATCAGCAAAGATTTAGTTTCAAAGCTTCAGCGCGCACAGATTCGCTTTTAGCGGGTAGCGTTTAGCGTATAGCGAATAGAAAAGCATTCAAAAACCACTCGTTCCTAAACGCTATGCGCTATCCGCTAGACGCTACGGAACGAGAACAATCTTTCCGAAATTCTGGCGGGAAAGCATGCGCTCCTGAGCGCGGCGGGCTTCTTTGAGCGGAAAGATTTTATCAATAGTAGGTTTCAATTTTCCGGCTTCTACCAGTTTCAAAACTTCCTTAAATTCTTTCAGGCCTCCCATATAGCAGCCCATAATCGAAAATTGGCGGCTGAAGAGAAAACGCAAATCCAGCTGCACGCTCGGGCCGCTCGTCACACCGCAAGTCACGAGGCGCCCTTTTTTGGCAAGACAGACAAGACTTTTCGTGAAAGTATCGGGCCCAATATGTTCCAGAACGACATCGACGCCTTTATTTTTGGTAATTCCACGGACTTCTTTGGCAAAATCGGTTTTGTTGTAATTAATCACCCAATTGGCACCGATTTCAATGGCACGTGTTTTTTTCTGGTCATTTCCGACAGTCGTAATGATTTTTGCACCGAGATGCTTTGCCAGTTGAATTGCAGCACTTCCGACGCCGCTTCCTGCCGCATGAATCAGAACGGTTTCGTTTTTCTTAAGCTGAGCGCGCGTTACCAGCATGTGCCACACAGTTAGCGAAACAAGAGGGATCGCCGCCCATTCTTCAAAACTTAAGCGGTTCGAAACGGGGAATACATTTTCGGCGGGGACTTTGACGTATTCGGCATAGCCGCCGTCTACTTGAAAGCCGAGAATTTTATAATGATCCGAAAGCGAATCCCATTCGGTATTTTTAAGGGGATCGTTTGGCGGTGTAAATCCCGGAGCAATAACGGCCCGTTTACCGATTTTGAAATTTTTTACGTGTGCGCCGACCTCCGCGATTTCACCGGCGATATCACACCCTGAAATATGCGGCATTGAAATCTGAAGCCCCGGAATCCCGAGCCGTGTCCAAATATCAAGGTAGTTGAGCGCACAAGCTTTGACTTTAATCAAAATTTCATGCGGCCCCGGTTTTGGGCGCGGCACTTCCGTATAAATTAATTTTTCAAGCCCGCCGTGTTCTTTGAAAATAACCGCACGCATTTCTTCTCCTATTCGCTAAATGCTGAATTCAGCAACAACGCCGAAATGATCTGAGGGAAAATTTCCCTCGGTGTCCGGATAATTGAAACAAAGTTCATAACTACTTGGTATATAATGACTTACGAATGATTTAGATGCCATCAAAAGATCAATCCGCCGGTTCGGAAATATCACCGTGTGGGTTTTGAGGTACGGATTGCGCTTATTGTCCCATGTGAATAGCGTTTGGTTGGGGCGCAGCATTTCACACAGGTCTACAAATCCCGCGTTTTTAAGCTTGGCAATCGGTTCAGAATCGGGCGTGGTATTAAAATCGCCGGTCAAAATACACGGCGCATTTAACGATTGAACCACATCCAGCAGTTCAAGAATTTGTTTGGTGCGCGATTCCGCATCTTCCGCCTTCCACGATAAATGTGTATTTCCAACCCAAAATTTTTGGCCGTTCGAAGTTTGTTGAGCCGACAAATATCCGCGGGAGTAGTCCTCGAGCGGTGATTTTGCTTTATATTTGTCAAACATAACGCAATCAAACGGCAAGCGGCCTAAAATAACAAGCCCGACTTCGTGGAACGCATGAACATGCTGTAGTTCAGTTTCAAATTTGATTCTTTCGGCGAGCTCCGATTCAAACACTTCCTGGAGGCAAAGAATGTCAGGTTTGACGCGGTGGATTTCCTTCAAAATTAATTCAAATCGAATCGGGTAAGGGCCGCTTTTGCCCCAAGTGTTTAGCATCGCAATTTTCATAGCAGTATCATACTATGCAAAATCTTGCTTTTGCAGGGATTCTGCTTCAAGAATTTGATCCAAAAGCTGGAGCTCGTTGAGCATGACTTCGCGGCCGAGCTTAAAACTCCCGTCCCGAAATTTCATCCAAATCGGGTCTCCGGAAGGGAATGACGTGCTGCACCACTGCATAACCCACGCTTTGGGTTCTTCGTTTTTGTAATGTGCCGGCAGAAAAGCACGCGCAATGCGGGCGGCGAAGAACGCCGGATAATAGTGCTTCTCATATTGAATTTGAATATCCGAATCCACAAACCGGTCGATCAAATAGATCAGTTTCGAAAGATCCGACCTCGGCCGTAGTTTAAATTGTTCATAAGCTTTGCTTTGAAGAGGCGGTTCGAAACCGAAATACGGAAGTTTTTCGTCTGCTGAAAGATAGGGTGCTGCGGAAAATAAAACACCCGTCAAAATAAAAAAAATAAAAAATCGTTTCATGCCGTCTGGTATTTAACCGTGATGCGCGATTTTTAAAATACCGCCGGAACCAGCTTTTATCAATGCTTTCGCATCTTTCTTTATAGAGCCATTCCGGGATACGCGAATCACAAATTTTGAAGCTTCGCCGCCTTTAATCCAATTTGCAATTTCAAAAGCAGGCTTTGACGATTCAAAAGCGCCGGCCTTTTTGTATTTTTTTCCGGCTTTTTGAAGCACATCAATATGATACCTGGTATTTTCAGAATTTTCAAAACCATGCCGGACTGCCAAATCATCAAAGGAAAGTACGTTATTTTCTAATTTGAAGTTATCGAGCGGCGCGGTTTTTGAGAACCAATACTTAGCAACCATGTCGCGGCGGTTTTTGAGAATATCTATTAAATAATTTTGATCATCGGTTTTGCTGAGCTCGCCGGCCTTGATAGCGCTCGCGATATCTTCATCCGAGAACGACGCAATAATTTTAGCGGCCCAAAAACCATCGCCTGCCGTTAAATCTTTAAAAGCATAATAAGGAAGTTCCGGCTTGAATTTTCCGGCATCGAACATGCGGTTGTCAAAATAGCCGATTGCAGGTGAAGGATGTATTTTTTCTCCGGCTTCCTTCCACCGCTTTTGCCACGGTTTTTCCCAGATACCAAGCGACAGAAACGCTTTTGTAGTTTCGCCGTAATCCATGAGAAATTCGTGCGAAAACATCGGCGGTTTTGCGCCGTCGACTTCAGATCCTAAAGCCGTATTGAAGTTGATGAGGTAGTGTTTGATGCCGCCATTTTCATTCGACAGCAGGCTCATCGTGTTGCTTTCATTGACGGAATAATGATTCAGCCAAGATGCAAATACGCGGAGCGCGCGGACATCGCGGCGGTTTTCATGGTCAACCGTATCGCCGGGATTATTTTTTGACCGGCCTTGAAATTTAAACGTGCCTTTATCGGTTCCTTTTAAAATTTTTCTGGCCGAAGCGCGATATTTGGCATTTTGATCCATCGGAAGGAAAAGCATCAGTTCCTGCAGTTTTTCCATGGTCAGTTTGCGCTCGAACCCGGAGCGGTCAATCACAGTCGCATCAGGGCTGATCGTTAAATCGTTGAAATCAAAAGCGACAATGGAATAGGCCGGAACGTTAAAGCCGATTGCATGATAAAAGCGGCTTGCAATGACTTCGCTTGCCGTTGCCAGTTCAAATTGGTCAAATGTGTCAAAGCGAAGCTCATATTCATCGTTTGAAGAATCCTGAATCCGGATAATGCCCGAATGGCCGTCTAAAAATTTTCCGTTCAGAACCATCCACTTTCCGGCCGGTTTTCCGCTGAGCTCCGGACCTTTTTCGAGTTCTGATGAAGAAAGGCGGTTCCGGCTGTGGCGGTTCGTAAAAAGTGAATTGTCCGGAACTTCATCGAATGAATTCACATTTTCAGACCGGGCTTTTTTATCAAAAATGGCGCGGTAGAGCCGGTCAAATCTCAGGAAGTTCGTGCCTTCGTAATAAACATTCTGGTCAAAAACATCCTGATAGGTTCCGGTGTCGCCTCGTTTTAATTCAGCCGCATTTGCCGCTTCGATGAGCGGAAAGCAGAGAAGCGAAAAAATCAAAACCCAATGCTTAAAATGGTGAGCTGCTTTTTGCATAAAATTCGGTTCCTTCGTTAGATCGGGCAATTTCCACTGCGAACATCACGTTTCCGGCCATGCTGAGCCGGGTTCCCAAGCCGAATGATTCTTTCCAGGCCGAGAATTTAAAATCCCGAAGCCCCGAGAAAACCTGTCCGGAATCAACGAACACAACAGTGTCGAGCTTAAATTCTTTATGTTCCCAAATGGTGTAACGGTATTCAAAATTAAAAAGCGCGGCGCCCTGATCGGTGAAGCGGTTAAAATCGTAACCTCGGAGCGTGTAACTTAAGCGCGGATACTCGCCAAAACCGCCCAGACGGGGCATTTGATGGAATGGAATTCCGTTTCCGGCGGTATTTTTAAGCTCTTCGCCGTAAAAGTGGATTGCAAAAACACGACGGTCTGACCAGAGCCGGAAGTAGTGTTTCAATTCAATTTGATATTTAAAGAAGCCTGCATCCGAATCGTTAACGCCGTCCACGTATCCAAATGATGCTTTTTGCATGCCGCCTTTGGTTGAGCTTTCATCTCGGTTGCGGGTATCGTGCGTGAGTTCAATCCGGTAAGAAATTAAATTATCGCCTGAAAGCCCCGGAATCGTGCCCCGTGGAAATGTGGTGTCGATGATGCCTCGCCCGCCGTCTTCGCCGTCCGTGATGTTGATATTTTGGTAGCCGAATTTAAAATCTGCCGAATATTGAGGGTTTGTACTGTAGCCAATTCTGCTTTCGAGCGTTGTCACTTCCATTTTATAGGAAGTTCCGTTGCCTGCAGTTGTGTAACGCCCGATTCCGTAAAAATGCTCCTCCGGCCGGCTTTCATATTTAAAAAGCCCGAAAGCCCGGAGCCCAGTGCCGGCAATTCTTTCAACGCCGATTTCGGAGCCGGTTTCGAAAATCGTACTTTTATTCCAATTGAGCCAATGGCGGAAAATCAAATCAGGCAGTTCAGCCTTCAGCCGCGTTAACTTGATAAAATCGATGTTGTAGCCGCCGCCCAGATTGGTCGGAGAAAGCAGATTGCCGTTCAACGTGATGCCTTGTTCGAGGATTTTTTCGTAAATCCAGCGCATTTTCATATCCAGATGGTATTTTTCCGTTACAAAAAGAGCCTGATTGGTGAGCCATCTTGGAATTTCAAGCGGATAAGTCAGAAGGTTGGCCGCAATTTTTTTCGCAGCGGATTTTTGATGAGTTTTTTGGGCCGGTCCGTAGCGATCGTAACCTTGGGTTTCTGCAAATGAGATCGGAGATACGGAAAGGCTTAGGACAATTAGAAAAACAAAAGAACGTTTTGTCATTTTTTTTTGTGATGATATTTGGAATTAAGGTGTATCTTATTGAAAGCTTAGCGCTTTGTCTACATGTAAAGCGTTACTAATTTATCGGCAAAAATGAGCCATGGTTGACATGATTAACAGCTTAAAAATCAAAGAATTAGCGCGCGAAGCAGGTTTTGATGCCTGCGGCATTACGAAACCCGGAATCAAAGACGCCGCTCAGAAGAAATTTGATGCTTGGATTGCCGGCGGAAAGCATGGCGAGATGAAATATCTCGAAAATTTCAAATCCCGGACGGATGATTTTTGGCACCGTTTTCCCGATGCTAAATCAGTAATTGTGTTGGGTGTGAATTATTATTCAAAATCCGAAGCCATTAACTCTCACAAACTTTCCGGGAGAATTGCCCGTTACGCGTGGGGAAAAGATTATCACCGGTTAATCGAACAGAAGCTCGGCACACTGAAAGAAAAGATTAAAAGTGAAGTCAATGATTCGATCTGGTTCGAATCTTGCGTTGATACAAAACCCATTTTTGAGCGCCATTCGGGCACTCAGGCAGGCCTTGGATTTATCGGAAAACAAACTCAACTTTTATCGCTCCAATTTGGGCCCTGGCTTTTTTTATCGGAGCTGGTCACCAATCTGGAACTTGAGATTGATACGCCGCATCAAGGCAGCTGCGGTACATGCCGGATTTGCATCGATGAATGTCCGACCGAGGCGATTGAGGCCGATGGAACGATTGATGCCCGAAAATGCATTGCGTATCTGACGATTGAACATAAAACGGAAATTCCAAAAGATTTACGGCCCAAAATGCAAAATTGGGTTTTCGGCTGCGATGAATGCTTAAACGTTTGCCCTTACACAGCGAAGCAGAAAGAATCTCATTGGAGCGAACTAAAATCCGATTCCGGCTTCGGGGCGTCTATGAATCTTGCGGAGCTTTTTGATATCAAATCGCAGAAAGAATATGAAAAAAAATTCGAAAGAACCGCAATCCTTCGCGCCAAGCGTAAGCAACTTTTGAGGAATGCTTGCGTGGTGCTCGGAAACTCAAAGAATCAGGCCGCGATTCCGATATTAGAAAAGGCACTTGCAGATTCCAGTGAACTGGTGCGCGAACATGCCGCTTGGGCGGTTCAAAATTTGAAGGAGCCAAGTGAATAATTGCTATCGGAAAGAACCTCAAGTAAACTATTGATATGTTTAGACTGCTGCTGATCTATTTAGGACTATTTGCGACGCTTTATTTGATCGTCTATCTTTTAAAGAGCAAAAAGGCGAGAACAGAATCAACATCCGAAATTCCCGCCTCGCGCGAGCGGTTCCGCTCAAAGCCTGGCAAAGGCGTTTGGATTCAGGTTTATGACACCGATTCGATGGAAGATGCCAGGCGAGTCGGGCTGCGTCTTGAGGAAGAAGATTTGGATTATATTGTGTACGAGCAGGGCCGCAAAGACGTTCATGGAAACTCGATGAAAGGATTCGGAATCGCAGTTTCAAAAAGCTCTGTCTCGCGCGCTCAAAATATCATCAGCCGGATGCCTGTTTGATCGGTTAGGGAGGTTTTCTCAAATGAAAACCTTGCAGGAAGTTTTAGATGAACACACTCACCCCGCAGAACTTTTTCATTCCGAGAACGGCCGTATTCGCTGCGTTGCCTGCGCGCATCGTTGTTTATTAAAAGAAGGCCAGCGCGGTATTTGCAAGGTCCGTTATATTGATGAAGGCACACTTCGCGCGCCTTGGGGCTATGTCGGGGCCCTTCAATTAGATCCGATCGAAAAGAAGCCTTTCTTCCACGCGCTGCCGGGAACGAGCGCGCTCAGTTTCGGAATGCTCGGCTGCGATTATCATTGCGGGTATTGTCAAAATTGGTTTACCTCTCAAGCACTTCGAGATGAAAAATCAACCCCGTCACTTCAAGAGTTTGACGCTAAAAATTTGGTGCAAGAAGCAGTTAGGCTTGGCTCCAAAACCCTTGTCAGTACTTACAACGAGCCCTTGATCACAAGCGAATGGGCGCGCCACATATTTATAGAAGCAAAAAAAGCGGGGCTATACACAGCGTATGTTTCAAACGGAAACGCAACGCGCGAAGTTTTGGAATATATCCGGCCTTACACGGATTTTTATAAAATTGACCTCAAAGGATTCCGGCCAAAAAGTTACGCGGAGCTTGGCGGAAATCTTCAGGCAGTTTTAGATTCCGTGAAGCTTGTGCATGAGATGGGATTTTGGATGGAAATCGTGACGCTTATCGTACCCGGCTTCAATGATTCAGAAAGAGAGCTTCAGGACATAGCAGAATTTTTGGTTCGGATTTCTCCGGATATCCCTTGGCACGTCACGTCTTTTCATCCGGATTATTTGATGAACGACCGGCCAAATACCCAGGCTTCTATATTAATGAAAGCCGCCGAAATCGGAAAAAAAGCCGGGCTCTGCTATGTTTACCCGGGAAATTTGCCGGGCAAAGTCGGAACCGGCGAAAACACGTACTGCCCATCCTGCAAAACGCTTTTGATAGAACGTTTCGGTTTTCAGGTTTTGCAGAATCATTTGAAGGGCAGCGAATGTTCAAAATGCCGGATGAAAATTCCCGGTGTCTGGAAGTAGGTAGACAATTTAATTTTCCTCGGCTAGTATTGTGACTAAGAAATGGGGAGCTCCTATGAACAAAAATTTAATTTATTTGTTGCTGATTTCAGTTTTGGCTTTTTATCCGTTCTTTCTTCAAGCCGATGTAACGCCCGTTGCAGATTCTCAACCAACTGAAGAACAAACGGAGGAGCAGCCGGCGGAACGCCCGTTAAGCGCTGTGGCTTCCGGTGTCCGCGAAGTAGGAACGGCCCCGGTCGGGCTTGTGGAAAGCACCATTGCCGAAACAAAATCCGGTCCGCCGATTGTGGGAACTTTGAAGGGAATCGAACGGGGCGCAGGCGAGCTGACTCGCTCAGCCGTAAAAGGTGTTTCGAATATCGTGACGCTCGGCCATGGCCAACAAACCGAGCTGGAGCCGCCCAGAGTTGATTCGGAGCATAAAGACCCGGCCACATTCAAAATTAAAATTCCGGGGTCATGAGAACCAGCTCCGTTGATTTTGAAATCAGATTTTTCGAAGGACTCGTCAAAGACAACCCGCGGTTTGTCGATGCTTTAATCCCGCTCGCAGAGGCTTATACCAAGAAAGGCCTTCATAAAAAAGGGCTGACGATTGACAAACGCCTGGCGCGGCTCCGAAAATCTGACCCCGTCGTTCATTACAATCTTGCCTGTTCTTACGCGCTGCTGAGCCAACCCAAGGAAGCGCTGAATGCGCTTCAGAAAGCCGTTGAGTTAGGCTACAGCGATTTCAATTATCTTCTGAAAGACAGAGATTTAAAAAACCTGCACAACCATCCTGAATTTCTGGCATTGATTCCCTCAAGACTCCGATCTTTCCTGAAATAACTCGGCCTGTGCCCAAATTTACACAGGCTTTGTGTCAGATTGATACAAGTGTACAAAAAATCAAAATCCTTTAAATTATTGTAAGTCATTATAAATAAATAACTTATAAAATTTATAGATTTTGGCATTTTAGATGCAATTATAGAATTGGAATCAACAAACATCCATTTTAAAAAGGAGGATTCACCATGAAACTTGTACCTTGGAGAAAAAGAGATAATTGGCTGGAGCCATTTGCAGGGTTTGAGGATCTTGAAAATGAAATTAGCCATTTGTTTGATTTTCCATTATCAAAATGGACTACCCGCAATTTAGCGCAAGCCTATGCTTGGGGCCCTGCAGTTGATATTGATGATGCGAAAGATCATTTGATGGTGAAAGTAGATGCTCCAGGCCTCAGCAAAGATGAGATAAATGTCACTATTGAAAATGACCATCTCATTTTGCAGGGCGAAAAAAAGCAGGAGAAAGAAGAAAAAGAGAAAAACTACATCCGCAAGGAAAGGTTCTATGGAAGCTTTCACAGAGCCATTCAGCTTCCCACCGCTGTGGATGCGAGCAAAGTAAAAGCTGTTTACAAAAACGGCGTTCTTGAGCTGACACTCCCAAAACGAGCAGAGTTGCAGCCCAAGAAGATTGATGTGCAAGTCGAGTAAATAGTTAGGCCATCGGAATGCCGGCTTTGGGTTCCGGTGGCCTAGTTTTAAGTAAGGAGGATTTTATCATGAAGAGCAATAAGTTACTTACCATCTTAGTCATTATCCTAACCATTGGATTGATTACCCAGTCAGCTTACCTTTGGAAAATTCAATCTGATCAAAAAAGTAAAAATTACAAAACGCATGATCTAAGAAAAGCTGATAAAAAATTTGATTCAAAAGCTGAAAAAATACGCAGCCATCAGCAGGCGCTGAGCGGTGCTTCTGCGGCTGGCAGTTTTGACCCATTTACATTCAGCTTTCAATCTAGCTTTGATCAGTATGACCCATTTTATGAAATGGAGCAAATTCAGCAGCGTATGAACCGGATGTTTCGCGATAGTTTCAGTCGTGCGACAAGTTTTTCCAAACCTGGTTTTTTCGAACAGCACACCTTTTATGAGCCGGAAATCGATGTCGATGAATCAAATACACATTATGTTGTGAAAATTGATTTGCCGGGAATGGAAAAAGATCAAATTAATGTAGAAGTAAGGGATCATTTCCTTGTAATTTCAGGTAACCGAAAAACCGAGTCGGAAGAAACCGACGAGCACGGCAATTTCTATCGTGCCGAACGAAGTTTTGGGTCTTTCAGCCGGGCTGTTCCGCTGCCGGCAGATGCCAATCAGGATGACATTAGCGCAGAATATAAAAATGGCGTCTTAGTGGTAAAAATTGCAAAAATAGTTCCGCAGGCAGAAGAGAAGAAAGAAAAACCAAAAATCGAAGTGAAGTAATAGAAAGAGGGTAATATGTTCAGGATGGACAAGCTAACACTAAAAGCGCAGGAAAGTGTTCAAGCATCACTTGAGATTGCAAGAAATCACGGCAATCAAGAAGTGCGAGTGGAACATCTTTTCCTGGCGCTTTTGACAATCGAAGATTCAATTGCTGTGCCCATTCTTCAAAAATTGGGCACCAATGTTGGTTTGCTTCAGAACGATATTCAAAGTTTAATAGATTCAAATCCAAAAGTAGAGGGCAATGACACTCAAGCATTTTTTTCGCCGCATTTGAAGAAGTTATTGGATCAAACCGCGAGAGAAGCGGAAGTTTTAAAGGATGATTATGTAAGCATCGAACATCTGCTTCTCGCGATTTCTCAAGAGAAAGATTCAAAGCTTCAGCCCCTTCTCAAAAAGCATGGTATCGAAAGAAATGCGATTCTGAAGGCATTGAAAGAAGTGCGCGGCGTTCATCGTGTCTCAGATCAAAATCCCGAACAGAAATATCAAGCACTTGAAAAATATGGCCGCGACCTTACACAGCTTGCCAGGCAAGGTAAGTTGGATCCAGTGATAGGCCGCGACTCAGAAATTCGTCGCGCAATTCAAGTGCTTTCACGCCGTACTAAAAATAATCCGGTCTTGATCGGAGACCCGGGAACCGGAAAAACAGCGATAGTAGAAGGTCTTGCAAAAAGAATCGCAGATGGAGACATCCCAACACTTCTTAAAAATAAACGAATTATAGCGCTCGACATCGGAGCTATGGTTGCCGGTTCGAAATATCGAGGAGAATTTGAAGATCGCTTAAAAGCGGTTTTAAAAGAAGTTGAATCGAAGGCCGGCGAAATCGTTCTTTTTATTGACGAACTTCATACTATTGTTGGCGCCGGCGGAGCTGAAGGGGCTGTCGATGCTTCCAACATGTTAAAGCCTGCGCTTGCACGCGGAGAACTTCGCTGTATTGGCGCGACCACACTTGATGAATACAGAAAATATATTGAAAAAGACAAAGCGCTTGAACGCAGATTTCAGCCCATTTTTATCGGCGAACCTACGGTTGAAGATACGATCGCAATCTTGCGCGGCCTGAAAGAACGTTACGAAATCTTTCATGGCGTTCGAGTAAAGGATGATGCGCTTATTGCTGCCGCGACACTTTCTCATCGCTATATTACTGATAGATTTTTGCCGGACAAAGCGATTGACCTGATTGATGAAGCTGCCTCCAAGTTACGTATTGAGATCGACAGCCTTCCGACCGAAATCGATATTCTTGAGCGCAAGATCATGCAGTTTGAAATTGAAAAACAAGCATTGAAGAAAGAAAGCGATAAAGCATCCGGGGATCGCCGTAAAAAATTGGAGGAAGAACTTTCCGAGCTTAAGTCGAGACGCGATGAAATGAAACTTCGATGGAGTAATGAAAAAGCGGCAATTGATTCAATTCGACGAATTAAAGAAGATATTGAAAAAGCAAAACTTGAAGAGTCGCGCCTTGAAAAGGAAGGAAAGTTGGATAAAGTGGCCGAAATTAGGTACGGTAGACTTCGCGAGTTTGAAAAAAAGCTAGAAGTCGAGAATAAAAAATTTCAGGAAATTCAAAAGAAAAGCAAAATGCTTCAAGAAGAAGTTGGCGAAGAAGATATTGCGGAAATTGTGTCTAAATGGACAGGCATTCCTGTTTCAAAATTAATGCAAGGCGAGGTCGAGAAACTGGTTCATATGGAAAAGCAGCTTCAAGCCCGCGTGGTCGGTCAGGATGAGGCAATCTCGCTCATTTCAAATGCAGTTCGCCGCTCACGCTCAGGGCTTTCCGATATAAATCGTCCAATTGGGTCGTTCATTTTCTTGGGCCCGACCGGAGTCGGGAAAACTTATTTAGCAAAGAGTTTGGCGTGGTTTTTGTTTGACGATGAAAATGCGCTCATTCGGATCGATATGTCAGAATATATGGAAAAGCATTCCACAAGCCGTTTGATCGGCGCTCCGCCCGGATATGTAGGTTACGAAGAAGGCGGACAATTAACAGAGCGAGTTCGCCGGAGACCTTACTCGGTGATTCTGTTTGATGAAATCGAAAAAGCGCATCCGGATGTATTTAACGTGCTGCTTCAAATTTTAGAAGACGGCCGCTTAACGGACGGCCAAGGCCGTGTTGTCAATTTTAAAAACACGGTTATTATTATGACTTCTAACATCGGCTCACATTATTTCAATGATGTCGAGTCTAAGGAATCTTTGAGGAAAAATATTCAGGAAGAGTTGAAGAAGAATTTCAAACCGGAATTCTTAAATCGCTTGGATGAAATAGTAATTTTCAATAAATTATCTTCAAGTGATATTCAAAAAATTGTGGAACTCGAACTTTTAGAGCTTGATCGAAAACTGGCAGCTCGAAATCTTCATATCAAGATTGAAAAGAAAGCAAAAGACAAACTAGCATTTGAGGGATATGACCCTGAATATGGCGCAAGACCCTTACGTCGCTTGATTCAGCGCGGCATCCAAGATCCGCTGGCTTTACGGCTTCTTTCCGGTGATTACAAGGATGGCGATACGGTGCATGTTTCTGTAGATGACAAAAGCAATGGTTTTTGCTTTAATGGGACTCATGCGTAAAAGCTACCGATATATCTTTGTATATTTACTTTTCTTTGGTTGTATGAAATTCTACCTTTTCTCGCCTTTTTATGTTCTAGGCGATATCTTTTATTTCATGCCAAAAAGCGCTTTCGATGATTGCGGTGGGGAATGCAGCAAAGGAATGGTTTGGTTTCCGGCGACGCGGCTTCAGCATGAGTTCAGTTGCTAAAAAATATCGGACTTCAAACATAGAACCTCGAACATCGAGAATTGAACCAATAATTGATACGATGTTCGATGTCCGAAGTTCGATGTTCGCTCGTAATTATGCCGGTCGTTTCTCAATCATGAGCTGTGATTCAAATTTGACTTCCCAGTCGAGAATCACGCGAACCGTCAGAGTGGTCGGCCGCTCAATCGCGAAATCAGTCGGAAATTGATGCGCGTGCCAGCGGAAAATTACACTCCCTTTGGCCGGCTCAATGTCCATATGCGGGCTTTTGACCGATTCGCCGTAATCGGTGGCGTATTCGATCACTTCTTTGTGAAACCGCCCGTCTTTCTGCCAGCAGGTGACAGCATGCAGGTCGGTCAGGTAAAATGGAAACTCGGGAACATAGAGATTGCTGCGCACAAACCCCGCGCAATAAGCATCTTGACCTTCTTCGCGAAATTCTTTACAAATAAGGAATTGCAAGAGGCGAATTTCATTCATAATGCGGATTATAGCAGAAAGTATCGAACCTCGAACCTGGAACTTCGAACGTAGGTCAATACTGAAAATGATGTTCTAGGTTCGATGTTCGAAGTCCGTCTTTAAAATGGAGTCATATGAGTGCCCGTTGCGCTTTTATATACAACTAATAGCGCAAGGGCGGTCATGATTACCAATGAATAAATGATCGGGTTGTTATAGGAGAATCATGACCGAACTAGCAGTTAATATTTACAAACTAAATAATCCGTTGTCCGGCACGATTGTTGACAACAAACGGATTACAGGCGCGGCGCACGGGCTTGACAATGATGTGCGCCACATTGTCATCCGCTTTGACGGCAATTACCCGTACGTTCCAGGCCAAAGCGTGGGCATCATCCCGCCGGGGGTTGATTCCCGCAGCGGAAAACCAAACGGCCTCAGGCTTTATTCCATTGCGTCAACGCGCAAAGGTGACAAAGGCGATGGCAAAACGGTTTCTATTTGTGTTGTCCGGCACTTTTTTGATAATCCCAAGACCGGCCAAAAACGCCAGCCGGGTGTTGCGAGCAACTACCTTTGTGATTTAAAACCGAACGATCAAGTCAAAATGACGGGCCCCGCCGGAAAACATTTTGTATTGCCGGATGATTTTCTGGACCGCGATATCGTCTTTGTTGCAACCGGAACCGGCATTGCACCGTTTCGCGGCATGTTGATTGAAATGTTCGAAGCCGGTTATAAAAAGAAAGTCTGCCTTTACCTGGGCGTTCCTTACAAAGACACGATTCTTTATGACAACGAATTTAAAGCACTCGCTGCGAAATATCCGAATTTTCATTATTCGATTGCCATCAGCCGCGAAGAGACAAACCCGTATCCGAATGCTATCACGACCCGCCAAAACAAAATGTACGTACAAGTTAGAATGTATGAAGACCGCGAACTCCTGAGCAAAATTTTCTCTCGGAGCAACAGTCTGATTTATCTTTGCGGTTTAAAGGGAATGGAAGACGGCATTTATCCGCTCCTCAACATGATCGGCAAAGACCTCAATAACGAGGGTTTTGCCGAATTTCTCCGCTCCGAAAAGCGCCTCTTGGTTGAAGTTTACTAGCCCAATTTCCAGATAAAAATGGCTATATGGACAAAAAGAACCCATCGCTATATAATATGAAGCTCATTCGCAAGTTAAGCAGCTACAAGCTGCATGCCGCAAGCTTAAAGCGGCACAATTCTTTAATCTTGAAGCCTGAAGCTTGAAGCTTGAAGCATAGACAAGGAGATTTACATGAGCGAATCAGTGATTACAGACGCAAATTTCAAATCCGAAGTTTTGGACTCAAAAATTCCCGTATTGGTTGATTTTTGGGCGGAGTGGTGCGGGCCGTGCAAAATGCTGGGCCCCGTGGTTGAGAAAATCGCCAAGGATTACAGCGGCAAGCTCAAAGTCGGGAAAATGAACGTGGATGATAATGAAAACACGCCGCAGCAGTTCGGCATTCAGGGCATTCCGACCATCATTCTTTTTAAGAATGGGCAAAACGTTAAACAAATTGTCGGCTTTCAGCCGGAAGACCGCTTGAAAAGCGAAATCGATTCTATTTTATAAACAAGGTTAACGGAGAAAACATGTTCAAAATTACAAAAGGGAAGTTTCAGGGAATTAAGAATTTATCCAATAAAAAAGGCGTGATCGCCGCAGCGGCCATGGATCAGCGTGGTTCGCTTCAAAAATCAATCGCGAAAGCCAAGGGCGTCGATGCGAAGCAAGTCACGCAGGCGATGATGGAAGAATTCAAAACCATCGTTTCAAGAGTTTTAACTCCTCATGCAACCGCGATTTTACTCGATCCCGAATTCGGCCTGCCGGCCGCGAAAGCGCGTTCGAAAAACGCGGGGCTTCTGCTCGCGTATGAAAAAACGGGCTACGATGCCAACACGCCGGGCCGTCTTCCCGATTTACTCGTGAATGAATCCGTTCAGCGCATTAAGGCCAAAGGCGCTGACGCCGTAAAAATTCTTCTTTATTACACACCCGAAGACACCAAAGAAATCAACGATATCAAACACGCGTGGGTTGAGCGCATTGGTTCTGAGTGCGAAGCCGAAGACATTGCGTTTTTCCTCGAGTTTGTCACTTATGACGCAAAAGGCGGCGATGAAAAAGGTTTGGAGTTCGCGAAAAAGAAACCCGAGCTCGTGACCGGCTCGATGCGCGAATTTTCGAAGCCGCAATACAAAGTCGACGTTTTGAAAGTCGAAGTTCCGATCAATATTGAGTATGTGCAAGGCTCTTCTGCCAACAAAACCGGTCAGGTTGCCTATACGCGTGAAGAAGCGAAGAAGCTTTTCAAGAAAGCCGCGGATGTCGCGACAAAGCCGTTTATTTATTTAAGCGCCGGTGTTGATGACAATGTGTTCCGCGAAACCTTGGAACTTGCGATCGAATCCGGCACCAACTGGGCCGGTGTTCTTTGCGGCCGCGCAACCTGGAAAGAAGGTATTCCGGTATACGGCAAAGAAGGCGGGGCAGCGCTTGAAAAATGGATGAATGACCGCGGCGTCAAGAATATCGAAGCCCTCAACAAGATTTTAGAAAAAGGCGCCCGTCCTTGGTGGGAAAAATACGGCGGCTTGGATAAAATCGAAGTCGTTGATCCTTCAGCGTCACCCAAGCGAGAAAAAGTCAGCGTTTAATGCAGTTTCGGACATTAGGCCGAACTAAAAAAGAAGTTTCCTCACTCGGATTCGGTTGTTGGGCCATCGGCGGAACAGGCTATGGCCCAACAAACGATCAAGATTCCCTCAAAGCGTTATCATTTGCTTACGATCACGGCATTACTTTTTACGATACTGCCGATGTTTATGGCGACGGCCATAGCGAAACGCTTATAGGCCAAACCTTCAAAGAAAGCTCTAAACGCCTCAAAGTTTTTATTGCGACAAAAGCCGGTTGGGATTTTTATCACGGCGGCACCAAGAAAAATTTCTCAGCTGAGCACATTCGTTTCGCATGCGGCGAAAGTTTAAAACGCCTCAAAACAGATCATATTGATCTCTACCAACTTCACAATCCAAAGCGCGACGAAATCGAAAAAGGCGAGGTTTACAAAGTTCTCGATGAACTCAAGAAAGAAGGAAAAATCCTCCACTACGGAACCTCCATTCACCGGATTGATGAAGGAATATCCGCAAACCAAAACGGCAAGTCCGATACGCTACAAGTGATTTTCAATTTAATAGACCAGCGTCCCGTTCCGGAGTTATTTCCATTGTGCGAGAAGAATAAAATCGGAATTCTTGCGCGCGAACCCTTGGCCTGCGGGCTTTTGACGGGGAAATATACGGCGGACAGCAAATTTCACAAAGTGGACCATCGCAATCGCTGGATGCGTGATAAATATTTAAAAGATTTAGACAAGGTAAAACGGATCCAAGATGCGTTTGATACAAAAAAAGTAAGCCTCAAGCAAGCGGCGCTGGAGTACGTGTTGTCATTTTCAGCGGTGTCGACCGTGATTCCGGGTATGAAAACTGCTCAGCATGTTGAAGATCATTTGAAGGCCGTAGAAGACCCGAGGCTTTCGAGTGAAGAAATATCAAAAATTCAGGATATCTACGAGAGTGACGAAATATTCAAGGAAGGGTTTTATCATAATTGACAGCAGCTCCTGTCATCCTGAACGAAGTGAAGGATCTAAGACCTAGATTCTTCGCTCCGCTCAGAATGACAGACATTTATAGGTAAATCATGGCTCGCCCATCGCGCTTTTATATTCAATCAATAGCGCGAGGGCCAGCCATAACTTTGATGAATAAACGATTGGAACATCTATAGGCAGTTATGGCTAGAGCTCAAATCGGAAAAGAAATACATTTTGTTACCAAGAACGAGATCGGGACGCTGGGCCGCGTTACGCTCGCGCTTGCGGAGCAGGGGATTTATATTATTCATTTATCGGCTTACACGTACGAAGACAAAGGTTACTTTCAAATCGTGACGCGTGATCACGAAAAAGCCAAAAAAGCGCTTTCTTATTTTGTTCCAAAAATCGAAGACCGTGATGTTTTGATTGTTGAATTTGAAAACAAAGTCGGAACGCTGGCGCCTGTTGTCAAACTTCTCGGCAGTGAAGGCGTGAATGTCAACTATGTTTACGGAACGAGTGGCGATGGCTTTAAGATCGTCGGCGTATTTTCAACGGATGATAATAAAAAAGCCGCTGATTTAATTAATCGCGACTCCGGAACTTTGGGCTCGTAATGATTTTCTACGCCGAATATACAATCCCGCTTTTAGTCGTTCTTACCTTTCTGATTTATTCATACCTGATTGAACCCCGCTGGTTCCGGATCCGCAGGTTTCAGATTAAATCGTCCAAAAAGCTTTCAAAGCCGATTTCGATTTTGCATTTGAGCGACATCCATTTCGCAAAGCACAACTCATGGAAAGAGCCTTTTTTTAAGAAATTGGAAACCATGGAGCCCGATTTTATATTTGTGACAGGCGACATTATTGATCACGATCCCGGAATTGAACCATGCGGAAAATTTCTAAGCCGTTTAAAGGCAAAAATTGCCAAAATTGCGATTATGGGCAACCATGATTACTGGGATTATGGGTTTTTTGATTCGATTTATTATATTTTTATTCAATCGTCAAAATCTAAAACACCAAACCGGGTTGCGGATTTGAAACGGACGCTGGAAGCCGCCGGATTTTTGGTTCTCAAGAATAGTTCTCAGACATTTAATGTGAACGGAGCTTCGATGGTTGTCGGCGGCACGGATGATCCGATCACGCAGAAAGTCAATTTTGAGACAACTTTAAGCGGAATGAAAAGTGATTCGTTCAATATCGTGCTGACGCACGTGCTGGATTCAATTATTGAGTTGAAAGACCAGCATCCGGTTGACTGCGTTTTTTCGGGCCATCATCACGGCGGGCAAGTCAGGATTCCCTTTGTAGGCGGTTTCTCGCGGGATGCAAAATTGCCGATGGAAACCATCGATGGTTATCATGTGGTGCAAAATATGCATTGTTTTGCCTCGCGCGGCGTCGGTGCAAACCGCGTTTTGTTCCTCCGTTTTTTCTGCCGGCCCGAGGCCATTTGGGTTGATATTTTTCCTTAATCTTTCCGTCAATTGTCTTGCACTCCACAATTTCATCGATTACACTTTTAGAAGTCAACTTTAAGGGGACAGGTCTTGTTTAATTAATTATTAAAGACCTGTCCCCTAAAGAAGATTGAAAGAGTGCCGACAAACGAAGTCAAAGGCCAAGACGAGTGATTGATGGATAAAAGACAATGGTCGAGAGTTGATCAGAAGATCTCAGTCAAAATCATGCCTGCAGGCTCAAAAGGCGCCGGCAACCCTTCTTACCTGGATGAAGTTTGGACAAAAGATGTCGGCGTAAACGGTTTTGGGCTTGTCACCGGGACCGAGTATGCGGTCGGCTCCAAAATTAACCTCGAATTCCAGCTTCCTAACAAAAAAGAAACTGTGAAAGCTTCTGCGCGTGTGGCTTGGAGCAAATTAATCGCTTCAAGCCCGAATCAATACCGGATCGGCGTTGCATTTGAAACTATCCAGTCTGTAGATCGTGCCGCGCTTCTGGATTTTGTTCATGATGACGGAAAGAAACATCCGATGATTCGTAAGGCAACCGGTGGAGGGTAGTCATGAAGAAAAACCCGAAGTTTCTCAAAGTCATTGACCCGAACGGCCTTTTGACTGAGTGGCAGGAAAAAGTGATCCGCTGCCAAATCCGCCGGAATTCCGCCGCCATTGAAGTTTTGATTTATAAAATCGATCTCCTCAAAAATAAAGAAGGCTGTCCTAAAAATGCAAATACGCTCATTCGCCTGCGTAAGCAGCTTGTGATTTCGATGGATGAAAATGACACTTTCCGGAAAGTCCTCGCGCGCCATATTCAGATTCAGGAAACCTGGAAACTCATGCCGGAAAATCCGGTGGATCCCATGACTTATTTGGTCAACCGGATTAAATCACGCGAGAAAGCCATGATCGCCGGTCTCTGCATGAAAGGAAAAGAATAAATTCGGACATCGAACATCGAATGTCGAACCTCGTAAAAATATTCTCAGATGTTCGAAGTTCGAGGTTCTAAGTTCGACGTTCTCTAGGAGCTATCATGACAGACGAAAAAGCGGAAAAGAAGGAAGAAAAAGCGGAGAAGAAAGAAGAAGCCAAAAAGCCTCAGGCGGAAGCCAAAGAAGAAAAAAAAGAAGAAGCGCCGCAGCCGGGCTCATCAGAGAAACGCAAAAAAGTTACGAAGATGACCCTCGCCGAAGTTGAGAAGGAATTAAAAAGTACGCAGGAAAAGATGGGCGGCTTTCAGTCGCGCTATTCACTGCATTTATTACTCCGCAAGAAAGAACTCACCCAGAAATAATCGTTTTATTCTCCGGGTATTGGTTCTCCTGAAGCCATGCAGGCCGAAGTGCTGATGACCCGGTAAAACGTGCCGCCACCCATAGGAACTAATTCGGGAAAATATTCTTGCCATTCTGTGATCCCGTAACACGTACACGGATTTTGGGGTGTTGATGCGCGGCATCCTTGAGCGGCATAAACTTCAACACATCCAAATTTGCATTGATCTGTTTGCGCTGGAGCAAGCCACATAGAAGGGTCAATCGAGGTAACGCCAAGATCACATGCGCGGTCTTCCAATGTCGGCCCTTGCGGAATAATTTTTACGGATGTGCATCGGCAGCTGGAATAATAATGGCCTGATCCAAACGGATCATAAAGACTGCACCCTTGACTGATAACGCCGGGAGTTGATTCTCCACAAATAGTTTCATTGCTGCCGTCTGATGTTAGCGGATCACACGTTTCGCCCGGCGGGACAGGGCAGGGAGCAAATTCGGGATGACACTCTGTGATTCCATCGGGACATAAAAAAGTGGCCGGGTTGCACGGTACCTCATCAGGCGTTTCCTGCAAAATACCATCTTGCCAGCCATTGGCGCATTGATACCGGCATTCCCCTCGCGTTGACGGACCTACCGAAGTCGGGTCTCCACAAATGTCCATCGCGTCTGCCGTAGGGTCTATTTCGCATTCTTCTCCAAGAACGGCTGTCACGGTTCCGTTGCCACAACTGTCGCATGGCATGCAATCACTTTGACAAATTCGGATATCGTCTCCGATTGGGTTGTAATAATGACCGGGGCTACCAGCCGGGACCGTCGGATCGCACAGTTCGCCGGCTTGATGATCCCACACGCCGTTTCCGCAAAGCGAATCACATTGACAACTTGCACTACATGCTTCACCAGCCGCGCACATGTCGCCTTGCTCCGGATAGCTGCTTGGGTTGGTGCATTCCGCGCCTGGTGCCGGCGCAACTGGAGGACGCTCTCCCTCAACACAGCCTGTTATAGGATTGGGATATTCAAAGCCGTTCGGGCTTGAGTAATAAGGGTCGCATATAAATGTTTTGCATTGATTGCCCTGAAATGTGCATTGAGTATTATCCGGAATCTGAATGCATCCGATCAATGGATCGCAAGTATCAATAGTGCAAGTAAAGCCGTCATTGCAGATCATATCAGGCGGGATAGTTGAAACACATGCACCGGCTTGGCATGTGCTTGCACTTGTGCAGGCGTTCTGATCATTGCATGAAGTTCCGTCCGGCAAATTCTCAAAAACACATTGGCCGTCAGCGCCGCACTGCCCGGTAGAAACACGGCATTCCGTATTTTGTTCGACACAGTGATCGGTTGATTCACACAATCCTGTACTTGGATTGCAAGAGTCCGATGTCATGGGATTTCCGTCATCACAGTTGGAAACTCCGCGGCAAACACCAGTATCACACACATCTCCCGTTGTGCATGAAAGGCCGTCATTGCATGCAGTGCCGTTGTCCCCAGGTTTATAAATCCATGTCCCGGTTGCAGGATTGCAACCATTATTGCCTGAGTCAGTATCAAGAATGTAACAGGCGGGAGGATTTGGCGTTCCGGCGCAGGTTAGACTGCCCTCACACAGCGAGTGATTAAAGAATGGGTCATTGACATACCATTCATTTTTAATTCTGACCTGAGTATATTCCGAGCAATTTTCATGATGACTGACAAATTTTGAATAACCTAATACGTCATGCATAACCCAAATATCTTCATAAACATCTACGCTGCCATCCCAGTCGAATGCAAGATTTTCCCGCTCGGTTGCTGAAAGCTGACCGGGCGCATAAACCGGCTGCTGCATTCCCACCGTTATTCCGTTAACGTATGGATTGAATGCGACAGGACATGAGTATGAATCTTGGATAATTGCATTATAAAAACAGCCCTCATTTCCGTAGCCTGAATTTTCATCGTATTTCCAGCCGGCATCACATTTTACGGGAGCGCAGCCTGTGTTGAACTGTGTAACAGGAAAGTTGGCACCGCACTGGTTCGGATGATCAAAATTAAACGGTGTAGGCCCTAAGAAATGAGTGCCGGTTAAGACTTCAAAAACCGCCGGGCTTCCTTTTGGAGAAAAGGCGCCAGAATATTCTCCGCCGCCATAATGAACGCCATATCCGCATCCCATACCGAGACACTGCGTCCATCCTCTTCGGTAAGCTGCGTAATCCAACAATTGATCAACGGACGGTGTTGTTTTTAAGTAAGCAGAATAAGCAGGGCTGGCGGTTGTAAACGGCTGCATGTGCTGATCGGCGTTTGGATTGTCGAGGTAGAAAGGCTCGCCAGCTCCGCCGTTTGCAGTGGTCGGATAACCGCCGATATAAATTTTATCAATCGAGATTTTATTGGCGTAGAATCCGTTTAATGTCTGCATCGGATCGCGGTCGACGCGATAAGTGCCTAATTCCGCGATTGGGCCGTTTTTGTACGCTTCGCAATCGGTCGTTACCGCAAAATGGTAAGCCTGCACGTCATAAGAATCTTGTGGATTTGAACAGCTCGCTTTGGAAAAATCAACATTAGGAACATAAGCTTTTAATTTATTTGAGCTAAGCCATTTTGGTTCCGTCATAATGCTGTCCGGACCGCCGGGAATTTCGGACCGAATATAAACTGGCCCTGTTGCTTTTAAGTCTTCGCAATAATAATAGTTTCCGTCAAGGCCGCACTCGATTGGCTCATAGTGGCTGTCGTTAAACCATTTTCCGATTGCGCGGAACATCACGCACGTGTCTTCATATTGAGCGCCGATGTTATATGGATTTCCGTTTTGATCCCGGAAAGTCATCGTAAATCCTTTGCGGTGATACGATTGGCCGGGGCTAATTGAAACATTGGGCGTGACCCGAATCGTCACTTCATCAAACGCTTGAAGCGCGCTGTCGTCGGCAGTTAAACGCAGTACATAGTTGCCCATAGCCGAGAAAGTTGCTGTTGTTTGCGGCGCATTCTCATTTCCAAACGTAACATTGCCGGGCCCGCTTTGTTTAGTCCAGGTTGTGATCAATGTGGCCGGCGGATTTGGAAACCCGTCGTCTGTCGCGCTCCCATTAAGATTCATAGTTCCGGAGATTGGGATAGACGCATCCGACCCTGCATTCACTACCGGCGGCGCATTATTGGCACTCAAGCATTGATCGGTCGGCTCATCGCACGTTTCGCCCGGAGGGCACGGATTTCCCGTACTTTGACATTGATCAATTGTTTCATCGCAGACTTCATTTCCGTTGCAGAAAAGCCCGTCGTCGCTGGGGCATGGGCTTGACCCGGCTTGGCACCCGAGTGCCGGGCTGCACGATTCTAATCCATTGCAGAAAAGGCCGTCGTTGCAAATGAGCGGCGTTCCGGTCTGACAGCCGGTTGTTGTGTTGCATGTTTCAGTTCCGTTGCAAATATTTCCGTCATCACAAGTGAGCGGTGTACCGGCTTGGCACCCAAGTGCGGCGTCACAACTCTCCGTGCCGTTACACACATTTCCATCATCACATGTCAACGGCGTTCCGGCCTGGCATCCAAGCGCCGGGTCGCAAGATTCTGTACCGTTGCATACATTTCCGTCGTTACAACTCAGAGGTGTTCCGGCTTGACAGCCTGATACTGGATTGCATGTTTCAGCACCATTACAAACGTTTCCATCGTTACAACTCAGCGGCGTTCCGGGCTCACAGACTCCGGCTTGGCAAATCTCTGCACCGTTACAGAGATTGCTGTCTGCGCAGGAGGTGCCGTTGGCGACCGGTTCGTTAGAACATGAACCTTCCGGAGCACAGATATCCGAAGTGCAGGGATTGGAATCATCGCATTGTGCGTTTGTTTGGCACGAAATACAGTCCGGAATCGGTGTGTGTATGCAGCCGCCGGTTTGGTTGCAGCTGTCCGCCGTGCACGCATCGCCGTCATCGCAATCGAGCGGATCGCCCGGTGCGCACTGTCCGGCCTGGCAGGTATCGGTTCCGTCACAAACATCGTTGTCGCTGTCACAAATTCTGCCGTCTTCTGCATCGAAATACATACAGGTTCCCAATGATCCGGAAACCGGCGTTAAGCAATTTTCATCGGTACACGGATTGCCGTCGTCACATTCTTCAGGGCTCATGCAGCTTTGACAATCCGGAATCGCGTCATGAACGCACGAGTCGGTCGAACTATTACAGCTGTCGTTTGTGCACGGATCCATATCTTCACAATCCGGAGCTGACCCCGGCACGCAGACGCCCGCTCCGTTACAAGTTTCAGCGCCGTTACAGAATGTGCCGTCCGAGCAGGCAGTTCCTTGCGGCAGGTTTCCGTGAGTGCAGATTCCGCCGGAGCACGAATCGCTTGTGCAAACATTTCCGTCGTTACAATCAATATCGGTTTCGCAAGACATGCAATCCGGAATCGGCGTGTGCATGCAGCCGTCAGTCGGGTGACAGCTGTCCGCCGTGCAGGCGTTTCCGTCATCACAATTTAATGGAATGCCGTTTTGACAGCGTCCGGCCAGACAAAGTTCCAATCCGTCGCAAGCGTTGTTGTCATTACAGTCCGAATCCTCATCGCAGGGAATACAGCCCGGTGCCATCATGTCGGATTGGCATGCGCCGTCTAAGCAGCGTTCCATCAGCGTACACACATTTCCGTCGTCACAAATGGTTCCGTTTGCAACCGGGTTCGTGACGCATTGGTCGGTTGTTTCGTTGCAAATTCCGGTGTTGCATTGATCATTCAAGCCCGAGCAATTGGGCGGCGTGCCGGGTTGGCAAACTTGGTTGGCGTTGCAGGTTTCAGCACCATTGCAGAAAAGTCCGTCAGAACATGAGAATCCGGAGGGCCTTGGCCGATTTTCGCAACGGCTCGGAGTCGGCGTGCAATTCGGCTGCCCATCATGGCAAACGCTTCTCGCAGTGCAAATATCTTCCGTGCACGCATTTCCGTCATTGCAATCAGCGGCGGATGTACATTCAGGAAGTACGGTGATTTGAACATCATCAAATATTTCTGCTTCGCGGTCACTGGCATAAAGTCTTAAAACATACACACCGTCTATTGAAAAACTGACTGATGTATCGGTCGAATAATCTTCCGAAAACATAACGTTCCCCGGGCCGCTGTATTTCAGCCACAAGGTTGTGATTTCGGATGGTTCGGGCAGTCCGTCGTCGGTTACAATCCCGTCCAGCATGGTCGCATTCGGAAGTTGAATGGTTTGATCAAGGCCTGCATCTACCACCGGCGGTTCGTTGTTGCTGATACATTGATCATTCATATCATCACAATTCTGCCCGGGACACGGATCTGTTCCTGGTGTACAGCCCTCTGTCTGGTCGCAGGTTTCAGCACCATTACAGAATTGACCATCATCACACGAAAGAGGAGTTCCCGATTGACAACCATTAACAGAGTCACAAGATTCAATACCGTTACACACATTGTTGTCATCACAAGTTAAAGGGGTTCCAGCCTGACATCCGCCTCCTGCACCACAGGTTTCAGCCCCATTGCACGCATTCCCGTCATCGCACGCTTGATTAATCTCCAAACTCACATCCCTCATCTGGGTGGATTGAACAGGCGTATCTAGTTCACTTGCAACCGTATACCCACTGGCCGTATTGGTGAAGATCACCTGATCCGTATGACTGCCCACAGGCAGTAAATTAGCATCTTGACTGAAAGCAACTGTTACTGTGACCTGCTCATCTCTTTGTAAGGTACCGCTTGAAGGAGAGACCGTATACCAATCGACGGAAGGTTCTGATGCTTCCCAATAAAGCACTCTACCTCCGATATTCTTTAACTGATAAGTCACACTGTT
>CAYLXA010000002.1:0-275583 GCA_964387845.1 uncultured bacterium | reverse complement strand
GAAAGGCAGGCGACCCTGTCTAAACAAACTGTCCACTAAATTGGGGAAGGTCAAACATCAATCAATTAAATCAGATATCTTTGAGCTTGTTGGAAAGCTATAAAAGTATGAGAATTAAAAAGGTTAGTCCTAGCTGTTTAAATCGAGAACTCACGATTTTCTGCGCAATGTTGACGAGGGCGGTGCAGCTTAGAAAGTTGCCGGCTAACCCGCTAAAGGACCCCGCTGGAAAGAATATGCTCAAAAGATTGCATGAACCAGAAAAAAAAGTTCAGTCTTTATCGCGTGATGAAATAAAAACTCTCATGAAAGCGGCGAATAGCCGGTGGAAGGCCATCATTGCAATTACTATTTCAACAGGTCTTAGACGAGCAGAACTTCAACACTTACGTTGGAAGGATATCGATTTTGACCGAAATCAAATAGATATCGTCAATCAAGAGGAGTTTCATACAAAAAGTCAAAAAAACAGATTTATTCCCATGAATAAAATTTGCCGTGAGACCCTTGGCAAATTGAAACGTACAGGCAAATATGTTTTCGGTTTGAGCAATGGCAAAGCATTTGTGAATAATTTCAATAGGGAATTTGGTAAGTTACGGAAATCTGCAGGGTTGAATCATATTACCTTCCATATGCTTCGGCATACCTTTGCGTCAGAGCTTGTGGCTCAAGGCGTTCCTTTGAAAGTAGTTCAAGAATTTCTGGGACATGCCAGCATACGGACGACCGAGATTTACACCCACTTGCTACCAAGTCGTAATCAAGCTGAGATTCAGAAGTTGAAATATAATTTCAAAAAAAATAAGTGAAGTACAAGAAGTGGAAATTGTACCTCAATGAATGGGGGGATACAGCAATAGATGTGTCGATCTCCAGAGCCTACATATCTTAAACTCTTGTAAATACAAACACATACAAAAACAGTGGCTCAAAAATGAGGTTCCTAAAGCAATCATTTTTTCCCTCATTGCATCGTTTTCAGATAAAGAGTCGAAGAAATTTAGATGCGTACGCCCTGCGATCTCGCGATTCGATTTATATCGGCAATAAGGCAATAAGGCAATAAATCGAAAGACTTAAGAAAACCAGAGCTATTCAAAAGATTCCTTTTGGAAAATCAGGGCTTCATTTAAGGTGCTCGTAGGGCACTCGAAAGGAAAGTAAATTGAAAGTAAATTTGTGTTTGCAATCAGAAAAGACAGGTGCTAAACTTCGGCTAAGGAAAAATATGAAAAAGTTTGCATTGTTTGCATTTGGTGTGATCGCGCTGGTGGGGATGATTAATTGCACAATCATTGAGCCCGCGTTTGCCTACAAAGATGAATGTACAACGACATCTTGCCAGGATGAAAATCATCCCTGTTTCATTTGTCATTCATGCCATCACCAATGGGTCGGCTCTCAAAATTTAATCAGTTTTTCCGGCTTACTTCCGGCAACTATTGTTTCCCACGAAACCGCAGAAACCGTTCTCAATCCTCCCACAGGATTGATTTTTCATCCTCCGATAGCCCTCTAATTTCAGACGCCATTCGTCTGCCCGTAGTTTCGCCGTCCATTTAATTCAATATATTTTTACATGTGAAAGCTATGAAAAAACTGATTTTATTCTTATATTTTATGCTACTTTTTAATGCATGTTTTCTTTCTGCAGCAGAAAACCAAGGGCAGGCTATTTCTCTCGGCCAAGCGCTCAAACTAGCTTATGAGCAGAATCCTCAAATGCTTGAGGCACGAAAAGAAATTTCGGCGGCCACAGGTAGGTGGATTCAGGCAGAAGCACTGCCTGACCCGGAGTTTTCCATCGATGTGGGAGGATACAAAAGACAAACCACTGAGGAAAAATCAGGCCGAGATCCAAAAATTGACGCGGTGGCATTAGAGCAGCCGCTTGACCCTTTGGGCACACGATTTTTAAGAGGCCGGATTGGATGGGACAATGTCAAGATTGCAAAAGGCAGTCTTGAACTCGTTTGGGCACGCGTTCGTCAAGAGGTCACTAGTTTTTATGCACGTATTCTGACGGATGAAAAAGCGCTTGAAATCGCGAGAGAAAACTTAAATGCCACACGGCAATTCTTTACTCGGGTAGAAACACGCTTTCAATCAGGAAGCGCTCTTCAAAGTGAGGTCATTCGGGCAAGAATTGAGGTATCGCGTTCAGAAAACGACTTGCTCGTTGCAGAGAAAAATTTAAAAGTATCGAGAGGAGAGCTGAATCTTGCGTTAGGTCGTTCCGTCGATTCTCCGCTTGAGTTAAGCGATTCCCTTGGCTATGAAACGCTTCAATTGCAATATGCCCAGATCATGGAGCAGGCCCTCGAAAATAGAGCGGATATCCGAAATGAAACTACAAGATTAAAATCTCGAAAGAAAAGCCAGTGGTCAGCTCTTTTAAAAGTCATCTTGCCCAAAATGGGAATCGGCGTTGAACGAACTACGGAAGATTATGAAAACGATACAGCCATTCTACTAAAAGCGTCTTACCCTCTTTGGGGTTTTAATTTGGGAGAAGTCAAAGAAGCAAAAGCAGAAAAAGAAAAACAGCAAATCATTCTGGAAGCTTTAAAGCGCAGAGTCGGTCTTGAGGTGTATGAAGCATTTCTTGAAGCGGAACTTGCTGATAAACAAGTTGCGCTCCAAAAAAGAGCACTCGATGAAGCCAACGAACTTTTGCGTCAAGTGACACTTCGTTATGAGGGTGGTGAAATTCCATTTCTCACTTTTCTTGAAAACATCAAAACGATCAAAGAAACGCGTCTTGCGTATTTCAATGCACTGAGAAACTACAAAGAAAGGGTGGCCGAACTTGAGCGTGTGATTCAGGCGACACCCATTCCGGAAGGGGTCAAGCGATGATTAGGTTAATTTTACTGTGCTTCATGATTTCAATGCTTTCTGGATGTGGTGGCTGCACGAAATCTCATGATAAACAAGAAGGTGAGCATCACGAAGAAGAAGGAACGGTTCATCTAAAGGAAGAATCTCAGAAAATGATCGATCTCAAGCTTGTGACTGTCGAAAAAAAGCCGCTTTTTTCATCGCTCAAAGTAGTTGGTGAAATTGCTGCAGAAACCGAAAACGTTTCACACGTGACGTCTTCCGAGAACGGGGTTTTCCAGTCGCATCTCTGTAACATCGGAGACGTGGTTGAGAAAGGAACGCCCATTTGTGTCATTCAAACAAAGACGGGCGAAACCCGCCAAATCGAATCTCCCAGCCACGGCATTGTGCTCGCGCAATACGTCAAGCCCGGCGATTCGGTCGATTCCCTCACTTCCATCATGACAATTGCAAATCCAGATGTTTTGCGCGCAAGTTTTAACGTCTATGAGAAAGACCTTGCAGGATTAAAACTCGGCCAGAAAGTCGTCGTGGAATCCGTGGCTTACCCCGACAAACAATTTGAAGGAGAGCTTGTTTTTATCTCTCCTTCTGTGGATACCGAAACACGCGCTATTAAAATCCGGGTCAATATCAAAAATGAAGAACACCTGCTTAAATTTGGAATGTTCGTCACGGGAAAAATATTGGCGCCGATTTCTGACGATGTTTTGCTGCTTCCTCTTGAAGCGGTTCAAGAAGTAAAAGGAACGAATGTCGTTTTTGTCCCAAAACCAGATGAAAAGGGAGAATTTATAGTGAAAGAAATAAAGACAGGGCGTACTTCGGAAGACGTAGTGCAAATAATTATGGGACTTAATGAAGGCGAGCAGGTTGTGGAAAACGGCAGCTTCTATCTCAAAGCTGAACTTTTAAAAGGCGAACTTGAAGAAGGACACGCACACTAATGATTGAGCAAATCATTCATTTTGCACTCAGACAAAGGATTTTGATCGTCATTTTAAGCTCCATCTTAATGGGCCTTGGAATTTGGTCTATCCAAAAACTTCCCATTGATGCAGTGCCTGACGTGACAAATGTACAAGTGCAGATTAACACATCGGTTCCCGCGCTTGCCCCTGTCGAAGTTGAAAAACTTGTTACTTATCCAATTGAAACGGCCATGGGCGGGCTTCCAGATGTTGAAGAAGTTCGCTCTCTTTCAAGATACGGTCTCTCTCAAGTGACGATTGTTTTTAAAGATCATGTGGACATTTATTTTGCCCGCCAGCTTGTTTTGGAACGGCTGCAAGCCGCTAAGGAGGAAATCCCAGAAGGCCTCGGAACTCCCACCATGGGCCCCATCGCAACTGGCCTTGGAGAAATTTATCTTTATACCGTTGAAGGTGAAAAATATGACCCGATTGAACTCGCTACCATTCAGGATTGGATCATCAAGCCGCAGCTTCGGACGACGCCGGGCGTTACCGAAGTCAATTCCATCGGCGGTTTTGAAAAACAATTTCAAGTCATTCCCGATCCGAATAAATTGGCATCCTACGGCATCAGTCTTCGGGAATTGTTTGAAACGCTCGCTCAAAACAACGCCAATGCGGGCGGCGCTTACATTGAGCACAAAGAGGAACAATATTTGGTGAGAGGTGTCGGTTTCGTCCAAACGATGGATGACATTCGCAATATTTCCATCCGAGAGAAAGAAAACGTTCCTGTTTATGTGAAGGACGTTGCCGAAGTTAAAATAGGTCCCGCCCTTAGAACAGGATCCGCCACGCGAGACGGAAAAGAAGTTGTTTTGGGAACTGCCATCATGCTGAAAGGCGAGAATAGCCGTGTCGTTTCAGAAAATGTCCACCAAAGGCTTGATGAAATCCGGAAATCACTTCCAGAAGGCGCCAAGATTGAGACCGTTTATAACCGAACAGATCTTGTCAATAAAACCATCCATACCGTGCAGAAAAACCTCTTTGAAGGAGGTATTTTAGTTATCGTCGTTTTGCTCGTCTTGCTTGGCAATTTAAGAGCAGGGCTGATTGTAGCTTCCGCTATTCCGCTTTCCATGCTCTTCGCCATGACCGGTATGGTGGCAACCAAGACTTCCGGGAATCTCATGAGTCTTGGCGCCATTGATTTTGGTTTGATCGTCGATGGCGCTGTCGTGATGGTTGAAAATATCATTCGGAGACTTTCTGAAAGAAAGAAGACGGAAGAAGTCCCCATTACGTCTAAAGAATATCCGGAAGAAATCTATGAAGCTGCCAAAGAAGTCGCGCGTCCTGTTTTCTTTGCTGTTTTTATTATCACGGTCGTTTATCTACCGATTCTGACCTTGGAAGGCATCGAAGGCAAAATGTTTAAGCCAATGGCTTTAACGGTGGTGATGGCGCTGATTGGCTCTCTCATTTTTACGGTAACACTCATTCCCGTTCTTTGTTCTTTTTTTCTTGGCCGGCACGTGGAGGAAAAAGAAAATAAGATTTTACGTTTTATCCATGAACGCTATAAACCCACGCTCGATTGGGCAATTGCACACCCTAAGAAAGTGATATTTCGGGTTCTTGTCTTAGTCGTGATTAGCTTTTCGCTTTTTCCATTTCTCGGTTCCGAATTCATCCCTCGGCTTGATGAAGAATCTCTGTCAATTCAATCAATTAAACCGACCGGCATTTCTCTCACAGAATCAACCAAACTGGCAGGCCTTTTAGAAAAAGCCACACTTGAGTTTCCCGCAGTCTTGACCAGTTTCAGCCGTACAGGAACTGCCGAAGTGGCGACTGATCCCATGGGCCCTAACGTGACAGACACTTACATCATGATGAAAGGAAAAGTCAAAAACAAAGAAAAGCTCGTTGAAGAAATGGCAAAAAAGGTTTCGCTCATTCCCGGTATGGTTTTTGGGTTTTCACAGCCCATTGAACTCAGGGTCAATGAATTAATCTCCGGTGTTCGCTCGGATATTGCGATTAAACTCTTTGGTGATGACCTCGACGAACTTAAAAGAAAAGGAGATGAGATTGTAAGGGTCATTTCTCAAATACGCGGTGCGAGGGATGCGAAAGCGGAACAAATTTCAGGACTTCCCATGCTTCAAATTGAAGTGGATCGCAGTAAAATTGCCCGTTATGGAATCGACGTTGCGGACGTGCTTGAAGTAATTGAAGTTGCGGTAGGCGGCAAATCAGCTGGTGAAGTTTTTGAGGGAATCAAGCGTTTTGATCTTGTTTTACGATACCCGGAAGAGTACCGAAACAGTCCGGAAGCCATCGGCAACATTCTCATCACAAGCCCTTCTGGACAAAAAATTCCCTTAGCACAGCTAGCCAAAAAAATCGCTATCGAAGAAGGACCTGCTCAAATTAGCCATGAGCACGCAAGAAGGAGAGTTGCCATCGAAGCAAACGTGAGAGGAAGAGACATTGGCAGTTTTGTGGCAGAAGCTCAGAAAGCGATTGAAAAACAAGTCAAACTTCCTCCGGGTTATTCACTTGTGTGGGGCGGACAATTTGAAAATCTGGAAGCGGCCCGCGAAAGACTTATGATTGTGATTCCAATTTGTCTTTTCTTAATCTTCATTCTTCTATTTACGACGTTTAATTCGGTCAAACAAGCGGTACTCGTTTTTACGGGCATTCCGATGGCAATCACAGGCGGAGTTCTGGCGCTTTTCATCCGTCAGATCCACTTCAGCATTTCAGCGGGGGTTGGTTTTATCGCTCTTTTTGGTGTTGCGATGTTGAACGGTGTCGTCATGGTCTCTTACATCAATCAATTGCGCAAGGAAGGCATGGGACTCAAAGAGGCAGTCATTAAAGGTGCTCATACTCGCCTTAGGCCGGTTTTGATGACGGCCCTCGTGGCAAGTCTTGGCTTCTTTCCGATGGCCTTTGCCCATGGAACGGGCGCTGAAGTCCAAATGCCGCTCGCCACAGTTGTTATCGGAGGGCTGATTTCATCAACGCTTCTCACTCTCGTTGTTTTGCCCGTGCTTTATCTTGCATTCGAGAAAGAAAAAACAAAATGATTACTGAAATCGGTTTTGCGGCAGGTGATATTTGGAAGCTTTTAGATGAAAAAGGGTGTCTGGAATTCTCAAAATTAGTCAAGCAAACACCCTATAGCGAAGAATTGACGTTAATGGCTCTCGGCTGGTTTTGCCGGGAAGGTCATGTGGTGATTAGCCAGCAAAATGGAAAAACGTTTGTTGAACTAAGATCAAACAAGAAAGAATTTTCAGAATAGGTTCATCGATGCGCGAAACAAAACTCAAAAGACTAGTTGTATCAGCAATTTTGCTAAGCGTCCTCGTGATTGGTGTCACGATTGCGCGAAATGTTAAAAGAGATTCAGAGGCCAATATTCCGGGTAAAATCAAAGGTTCTAAGAATGCGCCTATTACCATCATCGAGTTCAGCGATTTTCAGTGCCCTTCATGTGCTAAGAGTCAATCGCCGCTTAAAGCGCTTTTTAATCAGTTCCCTGGTTTGATTCAGCTGCAGTTTCACCACTTTCCGCTTCAAATGCACGCCATGGCTTTTGACGCTGCCAGAGCGAGCGAATGTGCCCTAAAGCAAAATAAATTTTGGGAATTCCATGATTGGTTATTTGACAATCAAGAAAAATGGTCTAAGGATGCAAACGCCACAACGCTTTTCTTTAAGTCTGCCAAAGAGATCGGTGTGGATCTCGACCAATTTGCTGCTTGCCTTTCGGATTCTACGGTTAATACAGCCATTGAGCGTGATAAGCAAATGGGGGCGGGGCTTCAGGTGCATTCAACGCCAACTTTCTTTATTAACGGTGAGCGGTTAGTAGGCTCAAACCAACTTTCTCAAGATGGATTGTCTGTGATTCAAAGGAAATTAAATGAAACTAAACGGAGGAATTGATATGAAAAAAATAATAGTGTTCACATATTTCTCAATATTATTCATGGTGTTAAGCGTGAGTAATCTGTTAGCCAAGAAAGACGAGCAACCGATTGCGGCAGAAATAAATGGGCAAAAAATTACCATGTTTGAATTAGATGAAGCTGCTAAAAATGATTTGATGCCGATGGCGTCTCAAATTTACACGATTAAGAAACGCCGTTTGGATGATATGATTCAAAACAAATTGATCGAACTGGGAGCTAAAGACCAAAAGAAATCGGTTGAGGATTTTAAGAAAGAACTAAGCAATACCTCTGTTTCTGTCGTCAGTGATGACGCCATTGAAGTCTATTACGATGCCAACCAAGCTCAATTTCAGGGGAAGCCTTTGGCTGAGGTAAAAGAACAAATCCGCCAAATGCTTGTCCAGGCAAAAACAGCCAAAGAAAAAACCAAAATTCTGGATGAAATCAAGCAAAAACACCCCGTCCAAATATTTTTAGAGGAACCTAAAGTAGAAATCAATGTGGCAGGATCTCCTTTTCGCGGCCCGGAGAATGCAAAAGTAACGGTCGTTGAATTTTCTGATTTCGAATGCCCGTTTTGCGGACGGTTTAAGGACACTTTGGATCAACTCGTCAAAGAATATCCCAACGACGTGAAACATGTTTTTAGAAACAATCCACTTCCTTTCCACACTCATGCAAAACCCACGGCACGCGCCGGAATTTGCGCACAAAAGCAAGGGAAATTTTGGGAATTGAGGGATCAATTCTTTGCCAATCAGAAGGCGCTGGACGATGCCAGTATCCGAAAATATGCGGAGACCGCCGGTCTTAAAATGGACGCGTTTGATGCCTGCATGAAAGACCCACAGCTTGACAAACAAATCGATGACGATATAGCTTATGCGCAATCGGTTGGTGCGCGCGGAACGCCGACTACCTTTATCAACGGAACCTTGTTTTCGGGCGCTCAGCCCTATCCCGCGTTAAAACAAATGGTAGATCAGAAACTAGGCAAAGAGTAGATTACGAAGGAGGATCGTTATGTTAAAAATTGTTGAAACAGATCAAAAAACAATCGATCAAGTGGGTAAAGACCTGGAAGAAGCCGTCAAGAATCGAAAATTTGGAATATTGGCGATTCATAATCTGAAAGAAACGTTAGAGAAAAAAGGAGTTTCTTTCTCCAACGAATGCCGGATTTACGAGGTGTGTAATCCCGATCAGGCCAAAAAGGTTTTGGAAGGCGATATGGCTATTTCCACCGCGTTACCATGTCGCATTTCCGTTTATCAAGAAGGCACCAAAGTAAAACTGGCGACCATTCGGCCAACCGTATTGATTGAGCAATTTGGCAAACCTAGTCTTAAGCGCGTGGCCGAAGAAGTGGAAGACTTACTTTTCGATATGATGGATGAAGCGGTGAAAAAAATGAGGGTATGAAGCACACATGCCGGGCAATGATCATAAAGAAGCATTTGATGGAAAATGGTATTCGCATCCGGTCATGCGAAATGCCCTTATTGCCGGTGGCTTGACGACTCTATCCTTCGCTTCAGCGCATCTTCGGTTCACGCCACCTCTTATTGAAATCCTCCTTTACATTGCCGCGATCTTTATCGGCGGTTATCATTGGATTCGCGAAGGCCTTGAAGAATTAATCAAAGAACGAGAAATCGGGATTGAAATCCTGATGATGGCGGCAACGGTCGGTTCCGTCATTTTGGGCATGTGGGATGAAGCCGCTTTTCTCGTTTTTCTCTACGGCGCAGCGGAAGGGCTCGAAGAATATACGTTTGCCAAGACGAGAGCTTCGATTCGTAAGCTTCTTGATTTAGCTCCCAAAGAAGCCCGCGTTTTAAGAAATGGCGAAGAAACAATTATCTCCGCCCAAGACTTAAAATTAGATGACATTTTTATCGTCCGTCCGGGGGAATCTCTTCCAACCGATGGCCTCATCGTCAGAGGCAGCTCAAGCCTCAATGAAGCAGCCGTTACAGGTGAATCCATGCCGGTTGAAAAAAAAGAAGGAATGAAAGTTTTTGCGGCAACGATGAATCAAACAGGTGTGCTTGAAATTAAAGTAACGGCGACTTTTGAAAACAATACGCTTTCTAAAATTGTTCATTTAGTTGAGGAAGCTCAGGAACAAAAAGGAAAAGCGCAACTTTTCATTGACCGCTTTGGCAAGTTCTACACGCCTTTAGTACTTGTGGCATCGCTCGTTTTATTAATTGTTCCGTTTCTATTCGGATTGCCCTTCGCTTCATGGGCTGTTCGAGCCGTTGTTCTACTGGTTGCTGCTGCTCCATGTGCGCTCATTATGTCCACACCAGTTGCCATTGCAGCTGGAATCGGAAAAGCGGGGAAATCCGGTGTTTTAATCAAGGGTGGTATGCACCTTGAGAATTTAGGCAAAGTCAAAGCCATTGCTTTCGACAAAACTGGAACGCTTACCAAAGGAAAACCTGAGGTAACGGAAATCGTGTCTTTTAGAACGTCTGAAAAAAGAGTGCTTGAACTTGCTTATAGTATTGAGCGATTTTCAGAGCATCCATTGGCGGAAGCCATCGTTCAAAAAGCAATTGAATCGAAAGTGACTTATCTTGAAGCAAGTGATTTTAGTGCTCTTGTGGGTTCAGGCGTAAAAGCAAATGTTCAAGGCCGAACGGTTTATATTGGTAAAGTAGAACTCTTTAAGGAATTAGGAATTGACGTTGCAGAAATTGCCGACATTCAAAGATTAAGAAATCAAGGAAATACGGTCATTCTTGTCGGAATGAAAGAAAATCTTGTCGGTCTTATTGCGATTCGTGATCAGATACGACTCGAATCGAAAAAAGCGGTCAATGAGCTAAGAGAAATGGGAATCAAAATAGCTATGCTGACGGGGGATAATCAGCTTACCGCAAAAGCTATTGCCGATGAGCTCCGAATCGATGAAGTCAAAGCCGATTTAAAACCGGAAGATAAAATCAAAGCCATTGAAGAGCTTAAAGAAGCGTACGTGAACGTGGCGATGGTTGGAGATGGCGTTAATGACGCTCCCGCTTTGGCAAAAGCAACAGTTGGTATAGCGATGGGAACCGCGGGAACGGATGCTGCCATTGAAGCGGCTGACGTAGCCCTCATGGCCGACGATTTGGAAAAACTTACTTTTGCAATCAGACTCGGAAAAAAAGCGCGAAAAATAAGCTTTCAAAATATTGTTTTCTCTTTAGCGCTTCTTGCGGTTCTTGTTCCATCAGCTTTAATGGGAGTAATGACTGTTGCTCTTGCTGTCTTTATCCATGAATCCTCTGAAATTTTGGCAGTAGTAAACGGTTTACGGCTGTTGCGATAAAAAACAATTCTTATTCTGGGGAAAGGAGATTGATTAATGTTGTTCTTTCTGAAAATCTTGATTTCCGCTTTTGTGATCGCGTTTGCCTCATGGCTTACCGGGCGCAATCCGCGTTTGGCTGGTTTTTTGGTGGCCGTCCCTCTGGTTTCGATTCTGACAATTATTTGGACATACGCTGAATTTCGTGATATGGAAAAGATCAACCAGCTTGCGATTTCAATTGTGGCTGCTGTTCCTTTATCACTTGCTTTCTTCCTGCCTTTTTTCTTAAACCGGTGGTGGCACCTTAATTTTGGAGTTTCGCTGATTCTCGGATTGGGATGCCTCGCGCTTAGCTACTTGATCCATCGCTTTGTGATTGGTGCGTAATGCGCTTTTTAAATCGAAAGTGTTTCGGATGTGAAAATCACTTGCTTTTTCAAGTATCAAGGAGTAAATTAACGCCATGAATCGGATGAAACGGAATCTGTCGCAAAAGGTTTTTGTGGTAGTGATTTTACTTTCCTTCATTACCCCGATCGCAGTTTCGTTCTGTTGCTGCAACGCGATTGCTCAAACCGATTCCCATGAACATGGCACCGCAAGAAATGGCGGGCAAGATGACGATTGTCACCGGCATGGAAATGAATCAGGAACGCCGCACAGTCATGAAAAATGCTCCCATCCTCAAATTATTTGCAATTTAGTCAATCAAAACTCTCTTCAATATCTATCTTCGCTCAGTTCGTCCGAAAAAGTCACAAGCAAGTTTTTGCAAGATGCGACTTTTGTAATTAACATTTCTTCACCTCACACAAAACTACCAACGCTTAGCGGAACCGGTCCTCCGGGTTCTCGTTTTTCTCCCATTCCTCTTTTCATCAGCATTTCCGTCTTACGGATTTGATCCTCACTTTTCCGCAATCCTGAACGCAATCAGTCTGTCTTAAACTTTTTTCGGTTATTATTTCAACACTAAAAAATTTATGAGAGCAAAAACTATTTCCTTACTTTTTTTTACAACATTCTTTTTAGCCGGATGCGCTTCTTTTGGCAAAAACGATCTCAATCACATTGAGAAAGCAACCAATCCCAAAACCGGATTTTCGCTTACTCAATCCAATCAACCGGAAGACATTGAAATTAAGAAAGCCATTGAGCCTATGCTTCAAGAAGAATTAACGCTCGATTCTGCCTTGAGAATCGGGCTCATGCATAACCCGACGCTTCAGGGTGTGTATCAGGAACTTGGAATAGTAAAAGCTGATCTTCTTCAAGCCACGCTTTTTAAGAATCCAAGGTTTGAAGGTCACGCAAGAGCACCTGAAGGAGACGGCAAAACCAATGTTGAACTTGCCTTTGTCCAAGACGTCATGAGCGTGATTCTGATGCCAGTTCGCAGGCGTGTTGCCGCCGCCGAATTTGAAGAAGCAAAGCTTAGAACAAGCGATGCAGTGATTAGTGTCGTCGCTGAAATCAAGACGGCTTACTATGAATTACTTGCGGCGGAGCGAGTGAAACTTTTAAGAAAGTCGATCACGGAAGCATCTGACGCAGCCAGAGAAATGGCAGAGCGCTTATTTGCCGCCGGAAATATCAATACCATTGAAATTGGAATTCAAAAATCCTTTCACGAACAAGCAATGATTGAACTCATGCAAAGTGAATATGAGGCGAAAGTTGCACGCGAGCCACTCAATCGACTCTTAGGTTTGCGCGGGAATTTGGCCGGAGTGTGGCAAGTGACCCGCGTCCTTCCTGAACTTCCAAAATCCGATCCGCCGCTTGAAGATCTTGAAGAGCTTGCGCTAAAAGAAAGGCTCGATTACGCAGCGGTTCGTCAAGAAATCGAAGTCTTAAGAAGAGCACTTCTCGCAACAAGACTTGGAATTATCCCCGAGGGTGAAATTGGATTTAATACCGAACGAGAACCGGATGGGGACAGAGTGGCCGGCCCCATGTGGTGGTTTCCCATTCCTCTTTTTGATTGGCAGCAAGCAGCCAGCTCCCGTGCGAAATCCGAATTACGTCTAGGCGAGTTTAAAGCATCCGCTTTTGAGGTTGACGTTCTTTCCGACGTTAGAAAGACACGTGAAAAAATGTTTGCCTACCGGCAAATTGCGGAGCGCTACCGCGATCAAACCATTCCGATTAGACAAGAGCTCGTCGAAGCGTTTCAGCTACACTATAACTTCATGCTTCAAGGAGTCTTTCGGCTTCTTGAAAGTAAGAAAGATGAAATTGAAGCTGAGCGAGCATACATCGAAGCTTTGAAGAATTATTGGATTGCGCATACGGAGCTTGAGCGCGCTGTTGGTGGGAGACTTCCGGGAGACGAAATAAGTAAACCTGAAGAGATTCTTTCCACCCCGCCATCTGAACCTGTCAAAGAAACGCATCATGGAGGTCATCGCTAAAATGAAAGTAAACGAGATCATTAAACACATATTTGTGATTGTTATTGTAGGATTTGCATTCAGCAAATTGGCTAGCGCAGAAGAATTACCTTACACGCCTGTCGTTACACTGAATGGTTCAACCCTTCCTTGGAAAATGGTGGACGGTGTGAAGGAATTCCACCTCACGGTAGAGGAAATTGAATGGGAGATGGCTCCTGGTATGAAGATCAAAGCATGGGGCTATAACGGACAAACCCCGGGGCCCACGATCGAAGCAGTTGAAGGTGATAAAGTCCGGATTCTTGTGACCAACAAATTGCCTGAACCTACAGCCGTTCACTGGCACGGCGTTATTCTTCCGAGCGGCATGGATGGTGTTCAGGGATTGACACAAAAACCCATCATGCCGGGCGAGACATTTGCCTACGAATTTACGCTCGTTCAACACGGCACCCAGATGTACCACTCTCACGGTGATGAGATGGTGCAAATCGGTCTTGGGACAATGGGCTTTTTCATCATTCATCCCAGAACAAGAAGCCCAAAAATCGACAGAGACTACGCGATCTTCCTCAATGAATGGTTTGTTGCACCCGGAACTTCTCGTCCGGATCCCAACGTCATGACGGATTTCAATATCTTTACGTTTAACAGCCGCGCATTTCCCGGCACGGCTCCGCTTCTCGCCAGACCCGGTGAACGGGTGCGCGTTCGCATTGGACATGTGGGACAGGATTTTCATGCCATCCACATGCATGGCCACACGTTTAAAACGGTCGCTACTGACGGAGGAGATATCCCAGAATCTGCCCAGTGGCCTGAAACCACTGTGGCTATTGGCCCCGGTCAAACCCGCGATTATGAATTCATCGCGATCCCCGGGGACTGGGCGCTTCATTGTCACCTTCGGCATCACCCCATGAATGCGATGGGACATGATATTCCGAATGTGCTTGGAGTTGACCAAAAAGGCGTTGAAGAAAAAATTAAAGCCCTCGTTCCTGGTTACATGGCGATGGGTGAAAAAGGGATGTATGAGCATCTCGAACACGTCAAACACATGAAAGGTCCTGAAAATACGCTTCCCATGATGGCAGGAGATGGGCCTTTTGGGGCGATTGGAATGGGTGGCATGTTCACAGTCCTGAAAGTCCATGAAGATATCCCCGATTTTAAGACAGCTGAAGCATACACAAAACAAGTAAAGCTGCCTGGCGATTTTGGATGGTACAAAAATCCGTCCGGAACCGTGTCGGAAAGAGTTCCTGGGGATGTGAATATTTTTGAGTCGGAGAACCAAATCTACACCTGTCCGATGCATCCAGAAGTGCATCAGAAAACCCCGGGCTCTTGCTCAATTTGCGGAATGACTCTTCAGGCGGAATCGTTGCCGAAAGACTCGGCAGCAAATGCAATGTCTTCTGATCAACCAGAAGATCACAAAAACATGAAAATGTAATTGGAGGAGAGAAAATGAAAACATTACTATCGATCTTTTTAATCACGCTCATGATTGCGACTGTGGCAGGATGTCAAAGCAGTTCTACAGGCCATAACATGTCTCCCGCAGAACACGCAAACATGTAACTGATGCATGGAGGAGGAAATTTCAAATGGAAAGTCGCGACCTGTTCGGGGCAATTAAAAAAAGGATTTTCAGGCCAGTTGGTTTTACGGTCATCTTTCTTACGATCACTGGGATTGGCGTTTTTGCATGGTCAGCTTTATCACAGAATATGCTGGATGTAGGCAAAGCACAACTGAAAAATAACCTTGTTTGCATGGTCAATAACAAATACTTTGGGACAGAACAAATTCCGGTCGTGGCTGAAGGCAAAACTTATTATGGTTGCTGCCAAGGCTGTGTGGGGTCTATTCAAAATAACAGATCAGTTCGTTACGCGCGCGATCCTTATTCAGGTGTTGAAGTGGATAAGGCAAGCGCTTTCATTGTCAAAAAACCAAATTCAGCAAAACAGGAGGTGCTTTATTTTGAATCAAAAGAAAACTACAAACGCTACTTAAAAACACGAAAAGTTTAACAATTTCAACGTCAAAAGGAGAAAAAATGAAAATCAGATTTTGTATGCTGCTTTTAGCGGTTGTTTTGGGTTTTGGAGGTAACGTGTGGGCGCAGCATGAGATGCATGATTCGCATCAAGGAAAAGAGGAAGCCACGCATCAACACAGCGGCGATGAAAAGTCACACGAACATGACGGAACCATGGGAGAAAAGATGGTTTACACCTGTCCGATGCATCCCGAGGTCAAGCAAGATCAACCAGGGAAATGCCCGAAATGCGGGATGAATCTCGAAAAGTTTGCGGCAAGGGAAGAAGTGATTCAAGAAACAAAAGAGGAAATAAAAGAAGAAACTCAAGGCGCAGGTCACGACATACACGGTATGTCAGGCCATAAGCACTAATTGAGCGGAAAACAGCCAGAGCCGGAGTGGATCAACCGTCCACTCCGGCCTCTAGCGTTACTTTCCTATCAAGTAGGAGAAATGATAAATGAACGTTAAATTTCAAGTATCATTCATTGGAATCATGCTTTTTGGAATGGCAGTAATTGGTTTCGCATCAGCTGAAAGTGATTCGGATCAAAATTCAAAATCGGCCATAGCAGAAGCGATTTCCTATCATTCAAAGCTTGCTCAAGATTATGAAGAGAAAATTGCCGAGCAAGACAAATTAATCACAGAACACCAGCAAATGAAAAAAGATTACCAGAATGAATACGCAGCGAATCCGCAGCGGCCGGAGCTGTTTTCAGAGATTAAGATTCAGAAGTTTGAAGAGCATTGCGATGCCATCTTAGCAGCTGCTCAAGGTTTACGCGAGCGGCTCCTCGCATTTTCCCAATGGCATCGGATGCGAGCGGCGGAACTTGAAGAACCCGGCGCTATGGAACATCAAGAATGACTAAAAAAAGGGGTGAAATATGAAGAAGCTTATGTTGGGAATCATTTTGGTTGTGGTTTTATTCTCGGTTTTCTTGCCACCTATATTGGTAGCGCATGAAGGTCATGAGCACGCATCCAACGTTCCAGTCGGAGTGGAATGGGGACTCAAAGGCGCTCAAGAGCTTATTAATTTCCACCCGCTTTTTGTCCATTTTCCGATCGCTCTTCTTTTAACGTCAACCGCCTTTTATTTTTTGGGCAGTATCTTTCGTAAAGAAGAACTCTTCGCTGCCGCGAGATGGGAGCTTTATTTCGGAACTTTAAGTGCCGCGCTTGCCGTCTGGACAGGGCTTCAAGCCGCGGGAACTGTCCAGCATGACGAACAGGTGCATAAAATGATGATGGCACACCAATATTTTGGATTTGCGGTGCTGGCTTTAGGCCTTGTGCTTTGCATATGGGTTTTTTTCTCAAAAGCAAATATTCCATCCAAAGGCAGAACGTTTTTCTTAATAGGTCTCGCGTTTTTAGCTTTGGTTTTAACTCAAGGAGCCGATTTGGGCGGAAGGATGGTTTTTTCAAAGGGCGTGGGTGTTGGTTTGAAAAGCATGACGCATGAATCAGTCGAACCTTCTCATGAGCATTCCCACGATCACGGTCATGAATAAAGCAAATAGTGCACGAAACCAAAGGCTATCAGGTTGAATAAAAAAGCGAAGAAATTTGATCATCTAAGAAATGCACTTGGCATCGGCGTCGGGGTGGGAACGCTTATTATGATGATTTCATTTGCGGTTTATGAAGGTAAAAAACACGATGAAAACATGCTGGTTGAAAAAATCGGGAAGAAGTTTCGCTGCATTTGCCCAATGAACTGTTCTCTCACGGTTGCCGAATGTCCGTGTCATGAACCCGGAGGCGCTTTGGAAAGAAAAGCGTATCTAATTTCGCTCTTTAAGCAAGGGCACCGGGAGGGTGAAATCATAGATTTGTATAATCAAAAGTATGGCGGTTTTATTGGATCAACAAAAGAACTGATGATTGCGGTCTGGCGCTCTGATAAATCGCCATTTGATTGTGAGATTAGTAACAAATTATAATGAGATATGATGCAGACACCGATACAGAATGCGCTGCCCACTCAACATGCTGATGAAGACTGGCTTCTCATCAATGACTTTCTTCAAGGAAAAGAGTCTGCGTTTGAGAGTATTTTTGAAAAATATAAAAAGAAAGTAATTAACCTGGCTTTCCGGTTTTTGAAAGAAGCACAAAGCGCCGAAGATATCGCTCAGGAAGTTTTTATTCGGATCTACGAGAAGAAAATCCGTTACGATCCGCGCGCCAAGTTCTACACCCTTCTTTATCGCATCACGGTCAACGCGTCGCTCGATTTAATTCGCAGAAGGAAATTCTTTCCGATCTCGCTGGATCAGAAAATCCAGAAGGAAAGCGGTGATGAGCAAACTTTTCTTGAGAACTTGCCCAACTTAAGATCGCCTTCTCCGAAAGAAGCTCTTGATCGCGATGAGCTTAAAGCGCTCCTTCAAAATGAAATTTATCAATTGCCAGAGCATATAAGATCGCCGCTCCTCCTTTATCAGTTTGAAGAACTACCTTATGGAGAAATTGCTCAAATTTTGGGGATCACCACAAAAGCAGTTGAAAGACGGATTTACCACGCTAAGGGCGAGTTAAGGAAAAGACTGGCAAAATACCTATCCTGATTAATCCTAAAAAAGTAAGGGGGTTTTTCTCTCCTCAAGCGTTTACTAAGTAGGAACATAAAACGAGGAGGAGGGGAAGATGAAACACCTTATAAAATACTCAAGCTTTTTAATCAGTTTGGGGATATTGGCTGTATCCGCTTACGCACTTGATTCAGCAGTCGAGCAAACCCCCACAAAGACGTTCGCAGATTTTCAGAAAGAATACTACGGGACAAAACCCGTTGTGGCATGGATGAAGTATCATGATTACCTCGCACTTCAAAAAATGCCAAAGCCCACCTTGGAGCCGTCCCGCATGCGAATAGAACCCGCACCGCCGTTTGAGGGGATTAGCGGTACCAAGGATATTGTTAAATTTACCAGATCCCGCAACTGGAATAGCGAGGGACTTGAAAAATACGTGGATAAAAGCCGCCCCTTTTTGAATCCCAATCCGGCGCCCGGCACGAAAGCAGTCGTTGCTTTCACAAGGCCGAGGCGGTAATTGAAATCAAAAAGGAAAAGGCCTTGAATTGGTTGACGAAATGATTCAGGGTCTTTGTTTTTGGAAGGTCAACCGTGAATTTTTTGAAAAAAGTTTGGGGGAGACAGTTCTTTCATGCGTTGAACTGATAAGAGGAATAAAAAAATGAAATGTCAATTGATTCAAGAAAATATGGAACGGTGGCTGGATGGAAACTTGCGAGAGTCCGTTGGAAGGGACTTTGAATTGCATGTAAAGGCTTGTTTTTCCTGTCAAAAGGAATTTGAAGTCGCAAAAACGCTTCAGAACGTTCTCCGGACTTCAATTGCAACAATTGAGCCTTCCCCTGATTTTGATGCTGCTTTCTGGCGTAAGGTTTACGCGCGTTCCAAGGAGCCATGGTTTTCAAAGCTCCTCAAGAATCTTGAATGGACGATTCCAATTCCAAATTTATCTCAAGCGTTTGCCGTGCTTTCAATCGCTTTTCTTATTGGAAGCGCAGGCGGATGGTTTTCGGCTTCCGGCGGCCAAATTTGGAGTCTCAATCAAAGGCCTGCTTCAGCCATTCAGACCCTTTCCGGATTTCAAGAATACAAAGGAATTCCATCTCCTTCGATCGCTGGAACGTATTTAACTATGATCGAAGAAAGGAATTTGTCATGAGGAGACTGCTTTTCTTTGCAGTGTTGATTGCCATGGTGACGCTTTTTGGATTTTGGGCAAGTCAAAAAATGTGCAACATGACCATGTGCCCGATGGGTTATCGCTCTCAAGGGGAAGGGTATTCCAACTTGGGACTGAGTGCGAAGCAGACGGAAACTTTGAAGAAATTGGATTCCACCTTCCAGAAATCGGCGGATCAAATTTGCATGAAAGTATGCCAAGGGCGTTTTGAACTACTGCGAATGTTGGGGGACCCAAAAGCGAATGCGAAGACGATTGATCAAAAGGTTGAGGAAATTGGCGCGCTACAGATTTCCTTGGAAAAAGGAGTCGCCGCACACATTCTCGAAGTGAGAAAAGAACTGACGTCCGAACAAACCGAGAAATACTTAGCACAGCTGCACGCCAAACTTCAGGAATCGATGAAACAAATGAACATGGCCGGCATGGAAGCGTAATTGCTTCAGGAGGCGAATATGATAACGGAAACTTTTGTTGCCACAAAATCAGAATTGTCAAGCGTTCTTCAAGAAATGAACGTAAGGATTTTTTCAGATACTTCCACAATTACAAAGATCGGTATTGCTGCCGGTGAAATCTGGACTGTCCTGGATGAGGAAGACCCGCTTGAGTTTTCATTGCTGACAAGCCGCCTGTCACAGAATCGGGTAATTACTCTTATGGCTTTGGGATGGCTCTGCCGGGAAGGACATGTGCTGATGCTAAGGACGAATGGGAAATTGTTTGTCATGCTCAGTGAGAGGAGCAAAGAGTGAATCCACAGGACTGGATTCTTTAACATCCTCACGTTAATTATGCTTTTATTCTTTGGTACGATGCTTTTTCTTGTTCGTTAGGATTAAGGTGTGGAATCATTTATGGTTAATCTAAAAAAAGCGGGTTGTGAGAAAAGATCGAGGCGGATTTTTTTTAAATACTTTCTGTTCTTCATCTTAGCGATGAACTTCGCCGCAGCCACCCATGCCCAAGAAACTCAAGCGCCAGAGATTCCTCCGACAGAAAAAGCACCGGCGGAATTGGTTTTACTTCTGCCTGATTTGATCAAAATGGCCAGAGAAAAAAATCCCGGAATTGTGGCCGCTCATGCCGAATGGCTTGCCGCCAAAAAAAGAATTTGGATCGATTCTGCGCTTCCGGATCCGATGGCAGGTTTTGACCTGATGGGGGAAATGGTCGAGACGCGAGTCGGGCCTCAAGAAAACAGGGTTATGGTTTCGCAGGAGATGCCCTTTCCCTTGAAGCTGGTTAAGAAAGGAAAAATGGCAAATGAAGAGGCACGTGCAAAATATCAAAAGTATCTTGCCGTGCAGCGCGATGTGATCAATCAACTCACTAAGCTTTACAGCGAACTTTATTATGTCGATCAATCGCTTCAAACCATTGAGGAGGTCAAGGAGCTTCTCAAGAAATTTGAAAGCGTGGCCGAGGCGCGCTATTCCAATCTGTCAGGCGCTCAGCGCGATGTGGCGAAAGCTCAAGCCGAAGTCTCAATGACATTGGAGAAATTATTTATGCTCAAACGGGAACGGGAAACGACCACTGCAATGATCAATGCTCTTTTAGACCGTGATCCGATGCTTTCGTTAGGTTCTCCGAACACTCCCGAAAAGCCGGTTTTAAAACAATCTTTGGTAGAGCTTGTAAATTTGGCGGTTCGAAATCGCCAAGAAATCAAAGAAATGGAAGCCATGGTGGCGCGAAGCGGACAGGCGAAGACGCTTGCCAAGCTTGCCAATATTCCGGATATCAATATCGGATTTGAATACACGCAGGTCGGTTCCGGAATGACCGAGGATCCTGACGACGGCAAGGATAGCTGGATGTTTCCCATACGGTTTAACCTTCCTATTTGGCAGAACCGGATTATTCCTGAAATTCAGGAAGCACAAAAGATGTTTGAAGCAAGTCAAGCGAAACTCCTGGAAGCTAAGAACACAACCTTTTATGAAGTCAAAGACGCTTATCACAGATACAAAGCAGCAAGCGACATTTCAGACCTTTATGAAACCGCTGTCATCCCTCAAGCCAAGCTTGCTCTCTCTGCCGATCAAGCAGGATATGAGGCTGGCAAAATGGATTTTTTGAATCTATTAGACAGTGAGCGCGTTTATTTGAACGCAAAACTCACGCAGATTCGTTTTTATACGGAAGCAGTCAGTAGTTTTGCGGATTTAGTACGCGCTACGGGTATTGATTTAATTCAGAGCGAGGAGAAAAAATGAAAAGAATTATTCCAATTGCTTTAATCTTTATTGTCGTCTTTGGAGGAATTTGGGCTTACCAATCTGGAATTATCCAAGGTGCGGGTCAAAAAGTATCATCAAAAAAGGCTCTTTATTACTGTCCCATGCATCCGACTTACACGTCCGACCGCCCGGGCAGCTGCCCAATCTGCAATATGTCGCTCGTGAAAAAAGAAGAGACCAGCGAACAATCTTCTCACGAAGCTCATCAACAAGCTACGCCCACTGGCGCAGATGCTGTTAAAGAATTAACCATAAAAGAGTTAATGAATATGAAACCCGGAGAGATTTGCCTTCTTCATAAATGCAAAATGGGCAAGTGCATGTTTGCCATAACGGAAGAAATTGCGAAAACGGGCAAATGCCCTCACTGCGGTGAAGATTTAGGAATCCTGATTAAACAAATGGCGCCCGAGGGCTACGCCAAAGTGACTGTATCGCATGACAAACAACAGGCAATCGGAATTGAGACGGCGCCGGTGAAAAAAATGGTTATTGAAAAAACGATACGCACCGTAGGCCGCATTGCTTATGACCCTGAGCTTTATCAAGCACAAGAAGAGTATTTACAAGCGATTAGCGCTCTCAAAAAAGCCGAAAACGCAGTTCCGGAAATTAAAGAACAAGCCGCGAAGCTTGTCGATTCCGCCAAAATTAAGCTGCGACTTCTCGGATTAAGCAGCGATCTTGTCGGCGAAATAGAAACTTTGGGAAAACCGGATCGCTCTCTTCTTTATTCCGATGTGGGGGGCCGCGTGTGGCTTTATGCGCCGATTTATGAATATGAAATCCCCCTTGTGAAAGTTGGCGATACGCTTGAAATTGAAATTCCGTCTGTTCCGGATAAAAAGGTTCAAGGAGTTATCCGTTCGATTGATTCTGTTCTCGATCCCATGACGCGGTCTGTGCGCGTTCGGGCGATTCTTGAGAATCCGGAAGGTTTGCTCAAACCGGAAATGTACGCGAACGCGATGCTCAAAATTAATTTGGGAGAAAGCGTGACGGTTCCCACGGAAGCGGTATTTTCAACGGGCGAGAAAAACGTTGTTTTCGTGATGAAAGAAGGAGGTGTCTTTGAGCCCCGCGAAGTAAGCTTGGGAGTCAAAACGGAAAATGGTTATCAAGTCAAAAGCGGGCTTGAGGAAGGTGAGATCGTTGTGACAAGCGGCAATTTTCTGATTGACTCGGAAAGCCGTTTAAAAGCGGCGCTTCAGGGAATGGGCGGAGGCGGAGGGCATCAACATGGCGGATGAAAAAGAAGGGCTTCAATCGCACAAGCTGAGGCAGGGCGGTTTTGTCGAAAAAATCATCGAATTCTCAGCGCATAACAAATTCCTTATTTTTATTCTCACTGCTGTTGCGATTGCCGCAGCTGTGTGGTCGATTAAAAGTATTCCACTCGATGCGATTCCTGATCTTTCTGATACGCAAGTCATTATTTATTCAAGATGGGACAGAAGCCCGGACATTATTGAAGACCAAGTGACTTACCCCATTGTCACTTCGATGTTGGGTGCGCCAAATGTCAAAGCCATTCGGGGATTTTCAGATTTTGGGTTTTCCTATGTGTACGTCATTTTTAAGGACGGTACGGATCTATATTGGGCGAGAAGCCGCACACTTGAATATTTAAGCAAAATCATCCCGCGCCTTCCGCAAGGCGTCCAAACTGAACTTGGCCCTGACGCGACTGGTGTCGGGTGGGTTTTTCAATACGCATTGGTTGATAAAACCGGCAAGCACAATCTACAAGAATTAAGATCCTTTCAAGATTGGTATCTTCGTTACCACCTTCAAAGTGTTTCCGGTGTAGCGGAAGTCGCAACACTCGGCGGTTTCGTCAAGCAATATCAAATAACCGTAGATCCCAACAAACTCCTCGCCTATAACATTCCGCTGACGAAAGTGGTGGAAGCCATTCGCAGCGGAAATCAAGAAGTGGGCGGGCGATTAATTGAATTTTCGGGCGCGGAATATATGGTGAGAGGGCGCGGTTACGGAAAATCAGTTGAGGATTTTGAACAAATTGTGGTCGCGGTGGATTCCAAAGGAACGCCCGTCTTAGTGAAGCACATCGGGACGGTTTCGCTTGGGCCTGAAATCCGGCGCGGTCTCGCTGATCTTGATGGCCAAGGCGATACGGTCACAGGCACCGTTATCATGCGCTCTGGAGAAAATGCGCTCAACGTGATTAACCGTGTCAAAGCAAAGATCAAAGATTTGGGGCCTTCTCTTCCTGTCGGCGTTGAACTGGTCGTGACCTATGACCGCTCTGAATTAATCGAACATGCCATCGATACTTTAAAACACCAACTGTTTGAGGAAATGATCATTGTCAGCATCGTCATTCTGATATTTCTCTGGCATTTCCCATCCGCGGTTATTCCAATTGTCACCATTCCAATTTCAGTTTTGCTTTCTTTTATTTTTCTTCACCGGATGAATTTAACCTCGAACATTATGTCACTTTCAGGAATAGCGATTTCCATCGGCGTCTTGGTAGACGGTGCTATTGTGGAAGTCGAAAATGCGTACAAGCGACTGGAACAATGGATCGAGGGTGGGCGAAAAGGCGATTATCATGCGATCCGGCTTCAAGCTTTAAAAGAAGTTGGCCCTGCTGTTTTTTTCTCGCTTCTTGTAATAGCCGTTTCTTTCATGCCCATTTTCACCTTGGTTGATCAAGAAGGCCGTCTTTTTAAACCGCTTGCTTGGGCAAAGAATTTGGCGATGGCGGTTGCCGCTATCTTGGCCATTACGTTAGATCCAGCTCTGCGAATGCTTTTTACCAGAATGGAACCTTTTAAATTTAAATCAAAATGGGCTTCCAAAATTGCCACGACGGTTGCGGTCGGGACTTATTATCCGGAAGAAAAACATCCCGTCAGCAAAGTTCTTTTCAGGATCTATGAACCCGTTTGTCGTTTCGTTCTAAAACATCGCAAGACGACGATTGTGACAGCACTTTTCCTTGTGTTGACGACGATTCCAATCTATTTGCGTTTAGGATCTGAATTCATGCCGCCTTTATGGGAAGGCTCTCTTCTTTATATGCCGACGACATTGCCTGGCATTTCTGTGGCAAGCGCGCAGAAGCTTCTTAAGAAACAAGATCAGATTCTAAAATCGTTCCCAGAAGTTGAGCGCGTTTTCGGAAAATCTGGCCGTATCGAGAGTTCGACAGATCCAGCTCCATTTTCCATGGGGGAAACGGTGGTGACGCTGAAACCACACGGTGAATGGCGAAAGAAGACCCGTTGGTATTCCAAATGGATGCCCGAATGGTTCAAATGGCCATTTGAATATATTTGGCCGGAACGGATTTCCCATGAAGATCTCATTAATGAAATGGATCAAGCGCTTAAGCTTCCCGGAACTACGAACGCGTGGACAATGCCCATTAAAAACAGGATTGATATGTTGACAACAGGTGTCAGGACGCCGATCGGAATTAAAGTCTTAGGATCAGACATTAATGAAATTGAAAAAATAGGGACTCATCTTGAGATGATTTTAAAAGATGTTCCGGGCACTCGAAGTATTTACGCTGAACGTGTGGCAGGTGGTTATTTTATTGATTTCGATATAAAACGTGATGAGATTGCCCGCTATGGTCTTTCAATCGCTGACGTTCAGATGGTGATTATGTCCGCCATTGGTGGTGAAAACATTACGACGACCATTGAAGGCAGAGAACGTTATCCTGTGAATGTTCGTTATCCCCGAGAACTGAGAGACGACATTGAGAAATTAAAACGCGTGCTTGTTCCAACGATGGCAGGTCAGCACATTCCCATCACGCAGCTTGCAGATATTCGCATGGTGACAGGTCCTGCGATGATCCGAAATGAAAACGGCCTTCTGGCTGGTTATGTTTATGTGGATATGGCCGGACGGGACATTGGAACTTACGTTGAAGAAGCAAAAAAGATTGTGGCCAAGGAGCTTAAACTTCAGCCAGGTTATGCGCTTCTCTGGAGCGGTCAATATGAAAATATGATCCGTGTGAAAGAGCGCTTAAAAGTCGTGCTTCCGCTCACCCTCTTCTTGATTTGTATTCTTCTTTATATGAATACGCGATCCGCGGTCAAAACAGGCATTGTGCTTCTCGCGGTTCCATTTTCTTTAATTGGCGCCGTGTGGCTGCTTTGGATTTTGGGCTACAATGTTTCAATCGCCGTTTGGGTCGGCATGATTGCTTTAATGGGTCTGGACGCGGAGACGGGTGTCTTCATGCTTCTCTTTCTAGATCTTTCTTATCATGATGCCATTGAAAAAGGAAAAATGAAAACAGAGGAAGATTTGGAAGAAGCAATTATTCATGGCGCTGTAAAACGTGTCCGGCCAAAAATGATGACAGTGATGGCTGCTTTTATGGGCCTCATTCCCATCATGTGGGCGAGCGGCGCAGGTTCTGACGTGATGAAGCGGATCGCAACTCCCATGATCGGAGGACTTTTCACGTCGTTCATCTTGGAACTCTTGGTTTATCCCGTGGTCTATGCTATTTGGAAATGGAAATTTGAAATGAAGGAAGGAAAAGCAGCTTGGATTGTAAGTTAAGATTTCACAAAACGAGGAGGTCGAAAATGGAAACAAAAAACGTAAGCAAAGAAAGAAAAGCTCGGAAGAGAAAAACATCATTTGAATTCTACGCCCCTGAAGCAAAACAAGTTCAAATTGCGGGCACATTCAACAATTGGGATCTGACAAAAAATCCGCTCAAAAAAGAAGAAGATGGGACATGGAAAGTAACCATTGAGCTCACTCCCGGCCGGTATGAATACCGGTTTCTTGCGGACGGAGTCTGGCAGAGCGATCAACTTCCGGAGGAATGCGTTCCAAATCCTTTTGGGACAGTCAATTGTGTGATGGAGGTGTTTTAAATGTCAGAAGATCTTTTCTCATCGTCAGAACAAATTTGGAAGCGGATAGGTTTGCATGAATTGCGCTCCGCGCTTGAGAATATAGTCAAAGCAGCCCAACGCTTTGAAGAAGCTTTGGGACAGCTTCCAACGTGCGATGAGTGCGCGAAGCTTGCATTACTTGAACACATCCAAAATACGGGCAGAAAACTTGGGACTCAAGCGACAAGCCTTTCCGTGCTCGCAGAATCTTTAAAGGGCACCGAAACCGTTGCAGAGAATTTGAAGTCAAGTCTTATCGAACACGCACCAAAACCCTGCAAATGCAATGGCAAGGAATGCTCATGTCATCATGTATGAATGTTGTAAATTTATAATGTATCGGAGCAGAAATATAAATTGGTCTGAACGGCTGGAGGCAAAGATGCAAAGAAAAAATCTTACAAAAACAATAAATGTTTTTATTATTCTAAATTTGCTGTGGGTTTACCCTTTGCAGGCAGAAGCAGAGCAAGGTCGCTTAGTAGCAGATCACCTTGAACAGGCGATTTCTTATGAGGAGAAGATTGCCCAGCTGGATATTGAAATCGCGAGCCACCTCAAAATGAAAAAAGAGTATCGCTTTACCTATGGAACGAATGAAAAAATTCATTGGACTGGCCGTATTGAAGAAATGGAAAAACATTGTGATGCGGTGATCAAAGCCGCTGAAAAGTTGAAGAGGTCTTATTCGGAGTTTGTTAAATGGCATCGCATACAGGCTACTAAGCTTCAAAGCAAGTGAGATAAGTTAAAATGGGAGGTGCGTCATGGAGAATCAGAGAAATTTGGGTGAGAGCATAGAGGAGGCAAACCTAGAACTTCGGCTCGCACTGCAATCACTTTTCCGAAGTGTTGTGGGCAACATTCAAAGACGAAACAAGCATGTTCTGCTTTGGACGGTCGTTTTGCTTCTAGGCGTCGCTTTGTTTTTTCTGTTTTATGGTTGCCCGTTACTGCACTGGAAGAGCATGTGCCCAATGCTTCGGTGAATTCGATTGATTGAGAGCGTCAGATTATGCCAAAAGAAAAGCTTAAAAGAATAGCAGTGCTCACAAGCGGCGGAGACGCGCCCGGAATGAACGCAGCCATACGGGCTGTCGTACGTATTGCAACCCACTCAGGTCTTAACGTCTGCGGTGTTTTAAGAGGTTATCAGGGGTTAATTAAGAATGAGTTTATCGAACTTGGCTCTCGTTCGGTTTCTAATATTATTCAAAGAGGTGGAACAATTATCAAAACTTCGCGTTGCAAAGAGTTTGAAACACTCAAGGGTTTAAAACAAGCAAAATTTAATTTAGAGCAAAGGGAAATTGACGGTCTGCTTGTGATTGGTGGAAATGGAACGTATCGCGGAGCACTTGATCTTTCTAAAATATGGAAAGGCAAAATCATTGGAATTCCGGGGACCATCGATAACGATTTGTATGGAACAGATTCGACAATTGGCTACGACACAGCAGTCAACACTGCTTTGGATGCGATTGATAAGATTCGTGACACGGCAGAGTCACACGAACGTTTTTTTCTCGTTGAGGTCATGGGCCGAGAAGCAGGGTTTATTGCGCTCGATGTGGGAATTGCGGGCGGAGCCGAAGAGGTGTTGACGCCGGAAATCAAAACTGTGCTGAAGGAAGTGTGTGGCCGGCTGTGTTTATCAAGGAAAAAAGGAAAAACAAGCAGCATCCTTGTTATTGCGGAAGGGGAGAAAGAGGGAGGCGCATTTCAAGTCGCTGAAAAACTTAAGAGAATGAGCGGCAATGAGTATCGGGTTGTTGTTTTGGGGCATCTGCAGCGGGGCGGATCACCGACAGCGCAGGACAGAATTCTCGCAACCGAATTGGGAGCTTTTGCTGCGGAGCAGATGATTCATGGGAAAACGAAAGTTGCTGTCGGAAAAATAAAAGGGCAGCTTGTGATGACGCCCTTTCGGCAAGCGTTTACAGAGAAGAAGTTGTTAAACCCATTTCGTTTGAAACTGTTACCGATTTTGGCAACGTAAACATTTCTCGCACCCGGTAATTTATAACATTTGAGCGCATCGATGAAAAAATGTAACTTTGCAAGTCCCTTGAGTCTGATGTGCGCCGGGTTGTGCTTCTTTGCGCTGCCTTTTTTAGTCGCTTCGCTTAGCGCAATTGGACTCGGTTGGATGGCAAGCGAAAAGATATTGCGAATCGTGATGCTGGTTTCTCTATCCGTTTTTCTCTTGAGAAGCTTCATGTCGTTTTTGTGCCATCGAAATCTCTTGCCGACTTTACTTATTCTTTTGGTAAGCAGTTTCGTAGTTGCCGCCATTTTTCATCAAGTGCCATCTCAAATCGGCGGTTGGTCGCTTGGTTTTCTGGCGCTCATTTGGCTTTGGGATGAGCGGCTTTTGAGAAAGGACGATCACAGGAAGTATTGTGAAGGTGGTTAAGTGAGAACATGATCACAGAAATCGGAATCACAGCCGGTGAAATTTGGAAAATGCTCGATGAACACGGTGCTTTGGAGCTTGAACATGTTCTTCAAAAAGTTTCAATAGGAAAAGAAGTAGGTTTGATGGCAGTAGGCTGGCTCTGTCGTGAAGGTCATGTGGTGATGAAGCAAGAAAACGGCAAAAATTATCTCGAATTAAAAAAATAAAGGAGGCGCCGTCATGAAAATAATAATTTTTTTGATGTTGGTTGCGATACTGTTTGGAAACGTTTATCTGTATGCGGACCCTGCAACTCCGGCTACACCAACTCAAGTTGTTGAGGTTGGGAACAAATACTGTCCTGTGAGCGGCAACCCCGTGAACGGGAAAGATTTTGTCGTTGTTGACGGGAAGCGCTATGGCGTTTGTTGCCCGCTCGTTGAGAGGTGTAAGGAAGCTATGAAAAAAAACACGGAGCGATACATTGACAAAATGTTAAAACGTGAACCTGAGCTAGAGAAAAAAGTGAAGAGTTAATGGGAATTAAAAGGATAATGCATAACGATAGGAAGACAAGCGCGCCTTCTATTGCCGGAATGCGAGTGAAAATCGGTGTGATGGGCGGCGCTACAGGGAAAATCAAGAAATTCCATCTTGAGAAAGCTCACCTTTTAGGAGAAGCGATTGCGAAGAATGGCTGCGTGCTCATTACAGGAGCATGTCCCGGCCTTCCACTTGCTTCAGCTTGCGGGGCAAAGCAAGAAGATGGAATCGTTGTCGGAATTTCCCCTGCTCTTAGTCTTGACGAGCATGTGAATAAGTATCATTCCCCAACCGAGTTTCACGACATCCTGATTTATACCGGAAGCGGTCTTATGGGGCGCGAAGTTGTGAATATCCGCAGCTCGGATATCGTCGTGATCATTGGCGGCCGGAGCGGAACTTTGGGTGAGCTTGCGATCGCTTACGATGAAGGAAAATTAATCGGTGTGCTCACTGGAACGGGCGGAATCAGCAACATCGCAAGGGATATTCTGGCTGCTTGCAAGAAGGAAACCGGCGCCCGTGTTGTTTACTCAAAAGAACCGGGAAATTTGATTAAACGATTAATCAACGTTTATCAAAAGGAACATTTCAAGAAACCGTCCCATTTTAATGGCAAGAGCGCTTTGGGTGTGATGCATCATCCGAAACCTGGCATGAAACTCGACCCTGTTTGTGGGATGTGGATTCTTCTCAAAACGGCGGTTGTTAAAAAAATACACAAGAACAAAATCTATTTCTTTTGTTCTCAAGGCTGTGCGCAAAAGTTTGAGGCGGATCCTTCGTGTTATGTTTCAAGGGCGACAAAGCATGGATAAATCTTCTCCAACCTTATCATTTTTTGGGGGTGCCGGAACTGTGACGGGTTCCAAATATTTGATCCGGATGGGTCGTTCGCAGATTTTGCTTGATGCGGGCCTCTTTCAAGGTTTGAAGCAACTCCGCTTGCGGAATTGGGCGAAGCCGCCGTTTAATCCCTCCGATTTGGATGCGATTGCTTTGAGTCATGCACACATTGATCATTCGGGCTATTTGCCTTTACTCGTACGTGAAGGATTCCGTGGAAAGATATTTTGCACATCGGGCACAAAGGATCTTCTTAATGTCATGCTTCTTGACGCGGCTCATTTGCAAGAGGAAGAGGCGGAATTTGCAAATCGCCACGGTTGCTCCAAGCATAAACCGGCTCTTCCTCTTTACACGACAGAAGACGCCGAAAAAGCGCTTGGATATCTTCGGTCGGTTGAATACCACAAACCATTTCAAATTGCAAAAGGCATCGCGGGCTCATTTTGGCGCGCGGGTCACATTCTGGGTTCTGCGATTGTGGAGTTGCAAATCGGAGAAGGGAGCCCTATAAAGCTCGTTTTCTCAGGCGATCTGGGTCGCTGGAATCAGCCGATGATTTGTGATCCGGAATTTGTTCCGGAAGCGGATATTTTGTTAGTCGAATCCACTTACGGCAACCGGATTCATCCACCTGATCCAGAAAATGAATTTGTGCGCGTGATCAATGAGACAGCGCAAAAAGGAGGCGTTCTTCTCATACCCGCGTTTGCTGTGGGAAGAGCGCAGGAACTGATCTGGATGATTCGTCAATTTGAAGAAGCAAAACAAATTCCGGAACTTCCAGTTTATGTCGACAGCCCTATGGCTATTAACGTTTCAGATATTTATTGCAGACATCCCGAAGATCACGATTTGGACATGAAAACATTAATGGATGAGCACAAATGTCCTTTGTGCTGCAAGCAATACCATCTCGTACGCACGCCTCAGGAATCAAGGAAGCTTAATGATCTTTCAGGCCCCATGATCATTATTTCCGCAAGCGGCATGGCAACCGGCGGCCGTATTCTTCATCATTTAAAATTAAGACTTCCTGACCCAAAGACTACGGTTCTTTTGGCTGGCTTCCAGGCAGCCGGAACTCGCGGTAGGTCGTTGCAAGAAGGCGCCAAAAGAATTCGGATTCATGGCGCGGAGGTTCAGGTTTGTGCGAAAGTCGAGATTCTCCAAGGTATCTCTGCTCATGCGGACAAAGAGGAAATCTTGAAATGGCTTTCAGGATTTAAAAAACCGCCTGGTTCCGTTTATATTGTCCACGGAGAACCGCTTGGCGCAGAACATCTTGCCTCTGAAATTAAGAACCGATTCGGTTGGCAAGCAAAAGTTGCTCTGGATCAAGAAACAGTACCCTTGGCCAGGTAAAAGTAGTGTGAAAATAAGGTAAAAGTGGCATGAAAAATTCAAATTTTTAAGCCAAAGTCCGTAAAGTATTAGTGGCGATGAGAATTAGAAGCCGCGTTCTTTAGGTGTTATAATTATTACAGAGAAATCAAAATGCGAAATAAGAGAACTTTTCTAATCTTAATGCTTGTGATTTTTAGCTTCGCAGCGATTCATCTTTGTCCATGCGCTGCCGCGCAAATGGGCGATCACCTGCGATTTTCCAAATCGCATGATTGCTGCGATCGAATGCCTAATTGTCCGATGGGTAAATGCAGCGAGTATGGCCTCATGAGCATGCTGCCCCTTTTTGCGCTAAAGATCGGCAACGGTATCGAAATGAAAACACCGATACTTCAGCATCAAGCGAGCATTGAAGCCGAGCAGGTCTCTCGCGGATTTTTTCAAGAGCAGGATTTAAAAACTACTTCCCCTCCTCAGATATTTTCTTTATCAGCTCCAAAACTCTTCATCAAAAATCTCGTGCTTCGCATTTGATTTCCACCCACTCGTTTCTTTGAAGGAACTTTTTGTCCTTCAACGTGTTTCAATAGCGGAAAGGAGCACTACCATGAAAAACAGATATTTGATTATAGCTTTAACAGTCGCGTTTATTTTGAGTACAACGCCTATTTTAACGGCAGAAATATCAGGCGAGCAGATGCCGATGAGAACATTGGCTGATTTCCAGAAAGAATACTCTGGAACGAAGCCGATTGTGGCATGGAACAAATATCACGAGTATCTTGCACTTCAGAAGGCACCGAAGCCTACACTTGAGCCTTCACGCATGAGGTTTGAGTCCAATGCCCCGGAGTCAGCCCGCGGAACCAAGGATGTCGTCGCTTTTTTAAAAAGAGGCGATGAAAACCGGCAAAGTTTGGCTGAAACTCATCCGTCAATGTCAGAGTATAAACCAGCAAGCCGTGTTTCCGGCACAAAAGATATTGTGGCGTTTACGCGATAATGCGGTTTACGAAACAAGGGTTTGTGCGGGAAGTGATGCTTGAAGGAAAAATAGGTTAAGGTCTTGGGTGGCTGGATCGAGTTTCGTAAACTCATCCAGAAACTCAAGGCCTTGGCTCACGAGTGGAGAAAATGCGGGGTTTTGGCCGCGACACAGTTTTGCTTTTTCAAACGAAGCCTTAGAGCCATTCAAATCTTGCAAAATTAACTTCAGACATCCCAAGTTGTAATGAGCTTCAACATCAGCGGGATCAAGTTTAAGCAGTTTTTCAAGCGCTGAAACAGCTCCTCTTAAATCTCCGTTTAAATAGCTGGCGATTGCAAGATTAAAGTAAGTTGCCGTCGATTTTGGATTGACTCGGAGAGCGTTTTCATATTCTGAAACTGCAGAATTAAATTTCTCGGATTGAAGATATTGATCTCCTGCCAACTTGTGCCCAAAATATTTGCCTGGGATGACTGAATCATTGCAAAATCCATTTTGCACATAGAAAGTGCTGATTAATCCAAGCAACAACCCCAAGGCAGCTGCAATTTTAAATGATAGTTTCATCTTTTTTAACCTCTCAGGCAGGTTTAACTGCAGGAATCATGCCAAAGGCATCATAACTAAAAAATAAGGAGGAAACATTTAAATTTTGAAAGTTAACAGTGAAGGACAATACAAAAATGGCCACTTTCTTTACAATTTTGTAGGGAAGACGGATCGAACAACCCCGGAATTCTAAAACATGATTTGTCAAACTGATCAAGATTCGCACAGTTTAAGCAAATGATCCCACAAGAAAAAACGACTCTTGATCGAGGAGGATATGATGAGGTCAGGGATTCTACCGAGATATTTCCGGAACGCATTTTCAAATTGAAGAAGCGGCTACTTCTGAATACGTCATTCAGCTCTTCGATAAATTCAATCCACATGTTGTTTTCTTGGATGGTCATTTGGACGAAAGCGATAAATTGCATGGAACTGAGCTATTGGGCATATTCAAATCCAAAAGGCCAGACGTTATTGTCTGCGCCATATCGGCGGATACAACTCTCAAATATGCCATGCTCACGAAAGGGGCCGACGCCTTCTTTGATAAGCCCTTTGATCACGATAAGGTGTTCGAGTTTCTTTTATCTAAAGGACTGATTCATAGGTCGAGTTAGTCCTTTTGACAGATAAAGGTCTCGGTTTTTTATAAAACTTTTGCAAGGCTTTGTCTAAAAAATATCTAGCGTGGCGAGATTTTCATCTCTTGTGAGTAGATAACCCCAAGAAAATTGCGGAAAGGAATTGCATCATTTAAGAACTTAGTATTAAATTTGAATCAGTAGCAGAAAGTGTGACTCTCGAAAAAAGCCCAAGGAGTTCTATTTTGAGGCATTTATCACAGAAGAGAAGTTGAACCATGTAAAAGTAGGTGACAGGGCTAGAGTAACGTTTAATTCAGTACGGGGAAATTTCGACGGTGAAATCTCCGAAAAGGACGCCAAGGTTGAAGAAACAATCGTGAAAATCTACCGGACAAAATATGTATCACGAATCCTTGTTCGGCTTACCAATCCGCCGGTAGGTCTTGTGCCGGGTTTACGCGGATTTGTCCAAATCAAATCAGTCTTTGTGCTGAAAATCCCGAGTGCAGAGGTGCGGAATTGAACACGATTATTCTCGCGGGAGGATTCGGGACAAGGCTTTATCCCTTAACTCTCGGTAAGCCTAAAGCATTGCTTGATATCGGTGGTAAGTGCCTGCTGGACCATTTGATGGAAAATGTCGCCAAGACAAGACCGGATTCTGTTTTGATTGTGACGAACAACCGGTTTTATGAGCAGTTTGTGTATTGGAAGTCATTTCAAAAGTACGCATTTCCAATTCATATATTGAATAATGGGATAAATTCCAATGACGAAAGAAACGGCGCAGTTTTAGACCTTTATTATGCAGTCTGCGACTCCAGAGTGAGAGGTTCGGAATATTTGGTCTTGGCAAGCGATAATTATTTTGATTACCCTCTGAATCATTTTATCTTGCAAGCTCTGCATCATATGCCGAGACCGGTGTTAGCCGCCTATGATGTAAAAGTACTTGAACAAGCAAAGAAGTATGGCGTCATTGAAATGAACGAGGATCATATTGTTACAAGTTTTGACGAAAAGCCCCGTGCGCCCAAATCGTCTTTGGTGAGCGCTGGAGTCTACTTTTTGCCGAAGGAAATTCCTTTCATGATCTATAAGTATCTAAAAATCTACAAGCATGAACCCGACAGGCTCGGTGATTTTATTACTTGGCTTTACAGAATGGTCCCGACTGTGGCGATTCGAATTGAGGGAGTCTGGAAAGGGATTGGCAATATGGAGTCCTATTTGTCACTGACGAGGCAATAAGGAAGCCTCTCCAGTTATGGCACGTGCTGGTTCGATTGACAAATTATGAAAGGAGGTTAGGCCAGGATCAGATGGAAAACCAAGAGAACAGCGACGGCCGGCCGATACACCTTTTAACTGCTGGTGAGCTTGCTATTTTATTAAATATCTCAAAAAGCCATGTCCGGAAATTAACCAGCCGAAAATTGATACCTCATTTGAAGCTTGGCCGAGCTGTCCGATATCACGGAGATAGAATCAATTCCTGGCTGGCGCAGAACTGCATATCAGCAAGAAGGCCTCACGTCGCAAGGAAGCTTTAGCTTGCAAACGAGCAATCCGACAGCTTAAAATCCCGCAATTAGAACTTGCTAATCTGACTCCTTTCTAATAAAATCCCTTCTCGACTTGCTTCCAAATCACGAAGTGCTAAGGTGGAGCACGTTCTTTATAAGGTGAGAGTCAGCGGTGAATTATTTTTGGCTATAGTCACTCTGATAAAACTCTGATAAGGATTGAGATATTTTGGGGTATTTCAGGAGTTCTAGGAGTCACATGAAAATAAATAAATTATTCTGTAAGTATATTAAATTAAAGAAGTTAACACGTATATAAGGAGTTATGCGCGCTTAGCTCAGTTGGTTAGAGCATCACCTTGACATGGTGGGGGTCAGAGGTTCGAGTCCTCTAGCGCGCATTTTTGCCGATGCAAAAATACTGTGCCGTGAGAGTTTAAGGAAAGCTCTCTACGGCACTGCAAGATGAGGACTCGAAGGGAGCTCCTCATGACGCGAAGTAAGCTGAGCGTCAGATTTGAGGAGCGGGTGGCCGACCTGGAGCGAGGGTTGCGAGCGGAAGGCGCCGAGTCCTCTAGCGCGCATTTTTGCCGATGCAAAAATACGATGCTGTCGCGGGCAAGGATGCCGCGCACCGCATCGCAGTATTTATTAATTAAGGAAGGAAGAAAACATGACACGCGATGCAAAAAAACGAAAAAAAAGAGCCCGCCGGCGCGCTAGAATTAAGCGTTTAAAGGCAAAAGCAAACAGCAAAAAAAGTTCAAAATCTAAGTAAATTTTGACTTATTTTGCAGTTTAAAAGTACCTCCACAGAAGAAATTTCTGTAAGTCCATATAAAACAACAGGTTAGCAAATCAATACACCCTTGTATTGCTTTCACTAATCTGGCATAATTTATTATCAGTTCAATCCCAAAAATTTTTCAGAGAAGGGAGGATTCTTTGTTTTAGTTATTTAAGACGTTAAAAAACTATATTTTATGTCAGATAAAATATTGAGAAATAATAGATATAAGTTTACAGTAAGATTGCTTTCAAGTTTTCTTATTCTGACGGTTCTTGCCACTTCTTCAATTGACCCCGCGCTTGCAACACCGGCCACCATTCAAATCGCCAACTTTGCAGAACCTGCACAAACCTCGTATTTTAGAATTTTAGATCTCAGTATCCCGGAATCGCTCGGCCGCGTTGAGTCGGTCCGGCCGGTAATAGCTGCAGGTAACGAAGCGCCCGCGATCATTCATATCCGCGATGCGCACGGAAGCTATGAAGCGCAGCGGCATACCAAGGAAATTATCGAGCACATTTCCGGAGCCTACGGAATCAAAACAATTCTTTTAGAAGCAGCTTCATCCGAGCTTGACCCGGAGCAATTCCGTTTCTTCGATGATGAAGATCTCAACAAAAAAATCGCCGATTACATGGCGCAGAACGGGGACCTTTCGGGCGCCGAATTATTTTTGCTGGATCATTTGGACGATCCGAGCATTCATGCGGAAGGCGTTGAAAACTTAGAAGCGTTTGCGAAAAACCTCAAAACTTTCCAAAAAGTCGCGTCGCATCGCACCAATGTTGATCGTTATTTAAAAAATCTCCACGGACAGATTGAAGTCCTAGGATCGCGTTATTTCAATAAAGATTTAAAAGATTTTTTACGCTCATGGCTGGCCTGGCGCGATGAACGGCTGGATTTGATCGGCTTTTTGAACGTCATTAAGCGGTTTGCATTGAGCAGGCTCGAGATGGATATAGCACACGCAAAATCTCAAATTGAATACCCGATGCTGGTCCGATTTTTCAAAGCGCAAAATTTGGAGTCTAAAATTAAGTTAGACGAAGCGCAAGGCGAGTTGGACAGCTTGCGATCACTCGTCCACGCGCTGGATGTGCCGGCGGAGTTAAAAGCAGGCCTTGACGATTGGAAGTTAGAAAGCGGCGTGAAGGGGCTTGGCGCAAGATTGCCGAGAGTTTTTCTGGAGGATTTGTATCAAGCATTATCGCCGCACGGTTTTGAGTTTGAATATTTTCCCGAACTGTCGAAAGTTTTGGCGACCTTGATATTCCAAAGCGAAATTGACGGCATTCAGTTTTTTGATGAAATTGAAAAGGCCGTTGCCGCTGTTTTTAAAGTGCTGATCGAATCGGATCAGGAAAAATCGCTGGTGGATTTGATTCAGAAATCAATCCTGCTCGAAAAGCTGCTCAAGCTCGAGCTCGTCCGCAATGAAGTGGCGGTGGCGATGTACCAAAAAGATTCGCTCAGCCCCAGTTTTTTAATAAAAACACTGGCCGAGAGACGGGATGTGAGTCCTGATTCGATAAAAGTTTCCGCCGAACTTGATGATATTTTCGAATCCGCAATTGATTTTTATCAAGGCGCGGTTTCGCGCGAGAGACATTTTGTTGAAAATGCAAAGTCAGTTTTAAAAAAACTCGGCCGTCAGTCTGCGATTCTGGTGAGCGGCGGATTTCACTCGGAGGGCCTGGAGGAACGTTTCGCAAAGGAAAACTTTTCGTATATCGAAATCAGCCCGCGGCTTTCGTCCGTCGAAGGTGTTGAGAAAATCTATCTAGAATCCATGCTCGGAACGCGCAAAACCATGTTTGACCAATCTCAAATCCGGGAGCTTCTAAGCTTGGTATCGAAGGACGAGAGATTAAAAGTCGCACAGGCACTTTACCCCAATAATTTAGCGCTTCAACACCGTGCTTTTACACGCAGTGAAATTAGAAAATTGGACGCTATTTTCTCTCAAGTCACGGATGTCGCTACATTGACACAGCGATCAGAAATACGCACTGCCATAATTGATGGCAAAGAGAAGTTAATTGCTTATGTCGATGACCTTCCGCGGTTTGAGTTTCCGATTGCTTCTGATCCTTCTAAGCGTAGACACATCCTACAAAATCCCAAACGGGTGGCTGCTCAACGTGTCGAACTTCGCCGTCTCAAACAAATCTCATCATTTCTACCCAAGAGCACTTCGGCAAGCGAGTTGGCGGAAAAGGCGCGTGAAGCCAGTGCTTTAATTGATGATCAAAACCGGCAAATCGAAGCCTCCAGCCGAGCAACGGCGATCATTGAGGAAAAGCAAGCTGAGGTGATCTCCGGTAATTTAACGCCTCAGAAATCCGAACTGCGCTTCAATGTTCCGCTTCTTGCCCAACAAATTCCGGAAATGGTTTATTCAATTCTTGCGACAGTGTCGCTTTCGGCAGGATTCGGGCTTTTGGTTGCTTGGCACATTACGCCACGTTTCTGGCCAAATATGCTTCCGTCCGGCACAGGGAGGGATAGCGACGAACCCAGCCGCTCCGAGCTTCGGCATAAAGACAATGAACTCGGTTTAACAAAAGATCAGCTAAAGAAACATTTCTGGATGACAAAATTAGCCGACAAGTTAGGAATTCCAAAAAAGGATCGCATTGTTGTGCTGAACGACAAACAAATTATAAAAGATCGAAACGAACGCCAGCGAATGATTATAGACGCTGATTCTCCGGTTCATACGCCATACATCGTGAACGCTTTGATTTTGAGCGGGCGCGTGCTTATCGTTTCCGAGTCTGAAGAGCGCGTGCGGGCGCGCGTGTTTGAATTATCGCGCAAAACAATACGCGGACGTATCTGGGAAGATCATGACGGCGATACGCCGCTTCGGTATATCGAAGAGAATAAAATTATTAAAGTAAGAAATGCAAATGATATTAAGGTAAGAAGCCGAATGGTCTGGAGTTTTTCTTTCAAGCCTCGCAAGCAGTTATATTACGCTGAAGTCATCAAAAGAAGCCGTCCGCCACGTCCCCATGAGGTATCTCACATTACCCTTGTAATTAATGAGCGCACCGGGGAGCTCAATATAGTCAAGGAAGTTCTGCCGGGAATGGAGGATTATAACAATGGTGTGGCTGAGGATGAAAAGGACGATTTCAACAGGCGTCTTGAAAATGAAATAAAAATTCACCATCGCTTGCTCGTCAGAGAAAATGAGTTCATCAAACTTCTTAATCCGAATGGATGGCAAGAAGGGTTTCCATTTAGTGCCCGCAGCGGCGTGGTTGGGAGCTCGGAAAATAACCGCCCTCAGCTTTGGCTTCGGTTTGAAAAACCGGGAACCAAACCCATTCGCTCTTCAGATTTATTGCTCCAAGTCGCTCAAATCATCGATTATGCACATCAGGCCGGTGTCGTTCACAATGATCTGGGCCTGCCTAATATCATTGAAACGGATAACGGACCAGTTGTCCTTGATTGGGCGCTGGCTTTTTCAACGAAAGAAAATCCGGAGCAATTGAAAAAGGACATGAACCTGACTGATAGACAATTCGACATCATTTTTAATAGAAGCGGTGTCATGGTTAAACTGAACGACCGCCTTCCAAAACTATCGAAAACCATTCAATTTCCGTTGAATGCAACGCGCGATTTATTGGGCATTGCGCTAATGGCGCTTAACATGACAGAAAGCAATCAGAGCTTTATTATTAAAAGCACTGAATTTGATGACCAAATGAAGCGATTGGCGGTAAAAATTATTAATGGATTGCTAAAAGGTGATCTTAAAATACGAAATCCTGAAAGGCCCATGCTCGATTTCATTGAATGGGTGAAGGTCGCTAAGGTAAGGGCAGAGGCTGAGAAAACCGCAGGAATTAGCAGCGAAACTGACTCGACGCCCGCTGAATCTGCTCCGCCCGTATCAGATTCGACAAAAACTAAGAAATCCGAACTTCGGGCGGCGGTTCAGCCGGTTCCGCCGGTTGTGGATATCAATCCTGATCGAAAACCGATTCAGCAGTTTGCGCCGCGAAAGTCTCCGGCGCAAGTGAAAGTGAACGGACAGCCGCAAGAAGACACTGTGGAATTCAGCGAAGAAGCGCTGGAGCTTGCAGCAAAAGCGGAAGAGAATCGCTCAGAATTGCGTGAGGCCGCTTCAAAAATAGTGGCCACAACGGTTTCTGATAATGTATTTGATATTCTAGCGGTACAAAATTCTCGATTTTTCAGTTTAGTTGTAGAACCGACTTTAAATAGCCTAACCACAAGCACATCCATTCTTCCTGCAGCAGTTCAAGTGACCGACGCAGGTGCTATCATTGCAAGCCGCATTGAAGCTGCAATCGAGGCTCTTATTACGCCGGATGTAAAAATCGGAATCCCGACCGTGACGGTTGACGGCAAGGGCGCGTTGGCTAAAGCTCTCTTAATGAGTCTCGATCAATTGTCCCGCTCTGAATTGCGAATCGCATTTTCGGCTCCGGATACAGAAGCGAGAATGCATGTCCAGAAAATTCGAAATGAATTTGTAAAAGCTATTACGGATGCGGTGGAGCGTGCGCAGGCGGCTGGTGCACTTTCACGCAATCTGCGGATTTCCGATATGCCGTTCGTTCCTTTGGCGCAAACAACAGATGGTGCTGCGATGGCAGAAACCGAAAGTCAGCTCGCGGCTTTGACAAATGTTTTTGTCGCGTTTGCCAATTGGGAAAGCGTTCGAAGTAAAGCAGCCATTCAAGAGCTTACCATTCCGATTCTTCGCGCGGCGGGCACCCTGGCGAAAATCCTTAAAAATAAGAGCCCCGAAGAGCAGGCGCGGCTTCTTTTTCCCTTAAAAAGCCTCGGGTTCGAATTTGACCATTACACGGGTGTCGTTACGATCATGTTTGATAGAATCGAAGCGCTCTATATTGAAGAACAGGGCCGTCAGGCGATTCGACAGGCGGCGTAATACTTGTTGCGGCTTATGGCGATTCCCGATATACTACCGAACTGTATGAAACATCAGAAGTTACATTCAATTCCACTCATGCTCACGTTTTAAGCCATGCCGCAATCGCAAGCAAATTCTGCCCCAAAGGGCTCTTCATCGGAAAATATGTCTGAACGGCTCCATCGGATCCGGCACAGCGCAGCGCACGTGTTGGCGCAAGCCATGCAGGCTTTGTATCCGAATGTGAAGCTTGGAACAGGCCCGGCAACCGCAACCGGTTTTTATTATGACTTTCAGGTCGAAAAACCGCTCACGGATGACGATTTGGCTGCAATTGAAAAGGAATGTCTTCGGATTATCGGGGAGCAGCAGGAATTTAAACAGAGCTTCTTATCTAAGAAAGAAGCCATCGAGCTTTTTAAAAAGCGCGGCGAAAAGTTTAAGTGCGAAATTGTGGAAGGAATTCCGGACGATAAAGTCTCGATTTTTTCAAACGGGAAATTCATGGATCTTTGCCGTGGGCCGCACGTGACGAACACGAAAGAGATCAAAGGTTTTAAGTTGACCAATGTGGCGGGTGCCTATTGGCGCGGCAATGAACACAATCCGATGCTGCAGCGTGTTTACGGTGTTGCGTTTACATCCGATAAAGAACTCGATGATTATTTAAAACAGCTCGAAGAAGCGAAGAAGCGCGACCACAGGCGGCTTGGCAAAGAGCTGGACTTATTCACGTTTCATGAAGAATCGCCGGGAATCCCGTTTTATCATCCGAAGGGAATTATTGTTTATAACGAGCTGATTCGATTTTGGCGCGAAGAGCACGAAAAAGAGCATTATCAGGAAATCCGGACGCCGATGATTTTGAAAGACGAGCTTTGGAAGCAAAGCGGCCATTATGCTCATTACAAAGAAAACATGTATTTCACAAAAGTCGAGAGCCAGGATTTTGCGTTAAAGCCCATGAATTGTCCGGGCTCCACGATTGTTTATCGTTCGCGCCAGCGCTCATACCGCGATCTGCCGCTTCGGCTGTCCGAGCTCGGCCTTGTGCACCGGCATGAATTGTCCGGTGTTTTGCACGGCCTGTTCCGCGTCAAGGCGTTTACGATTGATGATACGCATATTTTCTGCTACGGCGATCAGATCAAGGAAGAAATTTCAAAAGTCATCGCCCTGATTTTGCGCATGTATAAAACCTTCGGATTTTCAAAAATCGCGATCAATTTATCGACACGTCCCAAAGATTCCATGGGAACGGATGATCAATGGGAAAAGGCGACCAAAGGTTTGGAAGAAGCGCTGAAAAAGAACGACATCAGCTTTGATGTCCATGCGGGCGGCGGCGCTTTTTACGGCCCGAAAATAGATTTTGAAGTTACCGATTCCATTGGTAGAATTTGGCAGTGCGGAACGATCCAGCTTGATTTCCAGATGCCGGAACGCTTTGGTTTGGAGTACACAGGCGAAGACGGCGCTCTCCACCGGCCGGTGATGGTTCATCGTGCAGTGTTCGGTTCGGTTGAGCGCTTTATGGGTATTTTGGTCGAACATTTTGGCGCTGCATTCCCAGTTTGGCTTGCGCCCGTTCAAGTGCGCGTGGCGTGTATTTCTGAAAAGCAAGAGGCGGGTGCTCGAAAAGTGGTTGATGTCTTATTGCAATCGGGAATCCGGACGGATTTGGACGCGCGGCCGGAGAAAATCAGTTATAAAGTTCGCCAGGCAGAAGTCGAAAAAGTCCCATATATTTTGGTGGTGGGCGACCGCGAACTCGAGTCCGGCCAGGTGGCCGTCCGGGAACGCGGCAGAAAAGATTTGGGTACGATGGACGTGTCTAAGTGCGTTGAGTTTCTGAAAAACAAAATCGAAACAAAGTCTTTAGAATAATCAGCATTCAAAATCAGGAGGTGGCATATCCGGTACAGTAGCATTCGCATCAACGAGCGTATTCGAGTTCCTCAAATTCGTTTAATCGGGTCCGACGGCAAATTAATCGGAATTGTCGCGCCGGACGAAGGCGTTAAGCGCGCCCGCGAGGAAGGGCTGGATTTGGTTGAGATATCGCCGACTGCGAAGCCGCCTGTCTGCCGCATCATTGATTTTGGAAAGTACCTTTATTCAATCGAAAAGCAGGAAAAGGAAGCAAAAAAGAAACAGCATGTCATCAATATCAAGGAAGTCAAAATGACTTCAAAGATCGAGGAACACGATTACCAGACCAAGCTCAGAAGTGCGATCGGATTTTTGGAGCGCGGCGACAAAGTCAAGCTGAGCATGATGTTCCGTGGCCGTGAAATCATGCACGCCGAGCTCGGCCAGCGAATCATTGACCGGTTTGTTCAGGATGTTTCGGATGTCGGCGAAATTGAAAAAAACGAAGGGCTCGAAGGCAAAATTATTTCGATCATGTTTTCGCCCAAAAAGCAGCCCAAAAAACCAGGCCCTGCCAAGTCGGGTTCGGGCGAAAAAGCAGTTAAATAAATTTAAGAACGGAGTGGGAAAATGCCAAAATTGAAAACCAACAAAGCAGTTCGGAAAAGATTCAAAGTCAGCAAGAACGGGAAAGTGCGCATGGTGAAAACCAAGCGCCGCCATTTGCTGGGCGATAAGACCTCGGGTTCTAAACGCAAGCTCAGAGGTTGGAGTGGGGTCGATGTGACCAATGCGAAACAAGTTAGAGAAGCTTTGCCGTACGGCTGAGTAAAAAGGAAAAAAGTGATTTATGCCAAGAGCAACCAGAATACCCGCATCACGCAAACGACATAAAAAATTTCTTAAGCGCGCAAAAGGCTTTTGGGGAGGCCGCCGCAAACTTTACCGGATGGCCCGCGAAACCGTGCAGCGCGCCATGGTGTTTGCAACACGCGACCGCAAAAAAAAGCGCCGGGTTTACCGCTCGCTTTGGATTGTGCGTCTGAATGCCGCATGCCGCGAACAGGGTATTTCCTATTCGAAATTCATCGCACTGTTGAAAAAAGCCAAGATTCAGCTGGACCGGAAATCGATTTCCGAACTGGCCATTCAGGATCCAAGTTCTTTTAAACAGTTGGTCGATCTCGCAAAAAAAGCGAAATAACAGCTCTCGAGCAGCTGTTGAATTCGGACAGCGTGCTTCATTCTTATGACTGCAGCCAATTTCGAAGCCTTAGAAAAGGAAGCGTGCGAAACCATTGAGCACGCTTCTGACTTGAAAGAGCTGGAGTCTCTCCGAGTCCGTTATTTGGGAAAAAAAGGCGAAGTCACATCGCTTTTAAAGCAAGTCGGATCGCTTGCGCCGGAAGAACGTTCTGCGTTCGGGCAAAATGTTAACAAGCTGAAATCATCGGTCGAATCTGCGCTCGAAACCCGTAAAAAGAAAATCGGATCTACCGCTTCCGGTCAAAGTACAATCGATCCAACACTTCCGGGCTTTCGTTATCCGGAAGGCCGCCTTCATCCGATTACGCAAACCATCCGCGAGATCAGCGACTTATTTCTCAAGCTCGGCTTTGAACTTGTCGACGGCCGCGAAATTGAAACCGAATTTTGTAATTTTACAGCCCTCAACATTCCGCTCAATCATCCCTCGCGCGATGCTTTTGATACGTTTTATACCGAAAGCGGCGCGCTCTTGAGAAGCCAGACCTCAACGGTTCAGGTCCGCGTGATGAAAGACCGCAAACCGCCGCTTCGAATTATTGCACCAGGCCGCGTGTACCGGCCTGATGAAGTGGATGCGAGCCATTCGTTCATGTTCCATCAAATTGAAGGATTGATGGTCGATCAGGATGTTAAGTTTTCGGATTTGAAAGGTGTGCTGGATGTTTTTCTGCGTAAATTATTCGGCTCCGGCATTAAAACCAGATTCAGGCCCCATTATTTTCCGTTCACAGAACCCAGCGTCGAAATTGATGTTAATTGGGGGAAAGGCTGGCTGGAAGTGCTGGGCGCGGGCGTTGTGAACCCAAAAGTATTTGAGCAGGTGGGTTATGATCCCAAGAGAGTAAAAGGATTTGCGTTTGGGCTGGGCGTTGAACGCATTGCCATGCTGAGGCACGGCATAAAGGATATCCGTCTTTTTTATGAAAATGATCTGCGGTTTCTTGAACAGTTTAGGTAAAGTCTACTTATTATGAAGCTAAGTTGGAATTGGATTAAAGATTACGTGGCAGTTTCTGCGCCAGTCGAAGCAGTGGCAGAGCGTTTGACCATGGCCGGCCTTGAAGTGAAGAAAATTGAAAAGGTTGGTTCAGATTACCGCCTCGAAACCGAAATCACGTCGAACCGGCCCGATTGGCTTTCGCATATCGGAGTGGCCCGTGAAATCGCAGCGCTTTACGACAAGCCGCTGAAAATCCCAAAAATCCCGAAAATCAAGCGCACGAAAACCGCGTCTTCGTTTAGCGTCCAAACGCCGGATAAAAAATGGTGTTCTTGTTACACGGGAACCGTTTTGGAAGGATTGTCGCAGGTTCGCACACCGGACCGCATGCGCGAACGACTTGAAACGTGCGGTTTGCGTTCGATTAATTTTATTGTCGACGTCACGAATTATGTTTTGTTGGAATGCGGACAGCCGCTTCATGCGTTTGATCTTGAAAAATTAAGCGGTACGGTTATTTTAGCGCGCCGGGCGAAAGCAGGCGAGCAGATGACGGCAATTAACGGAGCCATGTGCAAATTGACACCGGAGGATTGCGTGATTGCTGATGAATCGAAAGCGGTGGCAATCGGCGGCGTGATGGGAGGCCGTGAGTCGGAAGTTTCGGATCAGACAAAGAATATTTTAATTGAGTCGGCTTATTTTTCACCTGCCGCGATCCGAAAAACATCGAAACGTCTGAAACTTGCCAGTGACTCGTCCTACCGCTTTGAGCGTGGCGTCGATCCGTTGGGCGTCGATTGGGCACGCGAGCGCGCAGTGTCGATGATCGCTGATTTTTGCAAACCTGCCGCGGTTGGATTGATTCTGAAATCCGGATCGGCTCCGGTCAGAAGGAAGAAAGTGATTTTAGAATTAGACGAAGTGCCCGAGGTTCTGGGCGTTGTGATTTCTGTGGGCAAAATCAAAACCATTTTGAATCGTCTCGGAATCAAAGCGGTTCAGAAGGGACAAAAAATCATTACCGAAGCACCCGCATTTCGCGGCGACATTGAGCAGCCGGCCGATTTAATCGAAGAAATCGCACGCATCAATGGTTACGATAAAATTCCGGAAACGCTTCCTACAATTTCCATGGTGGAATCCAAATCGGATCCTGTGCTTGAAATTCAGGAAAAAGTGCGAAATCATTGTGCCGGTCTAGGGTTGCAAGAGGTTGTGACCTTCAGTGTTGTAGATCCGGATTTAGCAGTCCTAATAGATAATGATACAACCAATCATGTCAGAATTGATAATCCCAGAAATCAAGATCTGACGCTGATGCGCCCCAATTTTATTTTGAGCTTGCTGCAAGTAATCCGCCATAATTTAAACACCGGCGTGCCGTCCGTTGCCATTTTCGAAATTGGAAATCGGTATTGGTTTTCAGGAAAAGAATTGCCAATCGAAGACCGAACGCTTGCCGTCGCGTTTGCCGGTGAAACGCCGGTTCACTGGATGAATAAAGTGAGAGAGTATGGTTTTTTTCATCTCAAAGGTATTTTTGAATCTGGCTTATCGTTATTTAAGATTGGCGCGGATCATTTTTTTCCGGAAGATAGACCCTATTTTATTACAGGCGAAAGTTTTAAAATTGTTTCGAAAAATAATAAAATCGGTGAATTTGGTTCAATCCGCAGGGAAAAATCGGAACCGCTCGGAATCGAGAAGCCGGTTTATTTCGGAGAGATTTCGTTATCGCAACTGGCAAAGATCGGCCGACCGCTCGCAGCGTTTCAGGAGCTTGATAAACATCCGAGTGTTGTCCGTGATTTATCGCTGCTGGTGGAAGGAAAGGTTCAATCAAATCAATTGATCGGCGTTATCCGGTCCATGGGGAAAGATATGATTCGTCAAGTGGATGTTTTTGACCTTTACCGCGGCGGCAATATCGAAAAAGGAAAGCAAAGCATTTCGTTCCGGATCACTTATCAAGCCGGAAACCGGACGCTTCAAAATGAAGAGGTGAATGCGCTCCATTTTTCAATTGTCGATTCTTTATCAAAGCAATTTAGCGCAAAGTTGCATTAATGCCTTACGCAGAACAGATCCGGATTGCCTGGCTTGAAATTTACGGCGATATTTTTCAGAAATTCGCTTTCGTGGTGCTTTCCTCTTACTTGCTGGTTCGATTTCCATGGTTTCGCTCGCTTTTTTCTACAGATTCCACCGAATCCCAAAATGCACGAAATAATTATTTTCTAATCATCGCTTTTTCAATTTTGGGAATCGTCGGCTCTGGAATGGGGTATTTGCGCTACGGCGAGTCCGATTGGTATTTTCTGGACCTTTATCTCGTGTTTACCGTTGCCTGCGGTTTGTTAGCAGGTTTTCGCGGAGGCGTTATTTGTGCTGCCGTCGGCATTCTATTTCGAGCAATGCTCGGCGAATTTCATTTACATCATGTTCTGATTTTAATAAGCGCAGGGCTTTTGGGGGGCGCGTTGTCCGATCTACGGCGAAACGAAACACCGAAAAGATGGAGCGCGCTTTTTGCTGCAGGGTTTGCCGGGATTTTGCAGGGCATTATTTTATATTGGCCGCTCTGGCAAGCGACTCACGCGGCTGCGCTTCTCGGTATTTTGTTTTCACTGGTCGTATTAGAAGCCATGAGCGCGTATATTTTTATGGCGGTGGCCATCGGCTTAGTGCAGGATGAGCGCCGGAAAAATTTGGAACGGCTGCTTCCGCAGATGAAGCTTAAATTTTTGCAGGCGCAAATCAACCCGCATTTTTTGTTTAACGCTTTAAACACCATTGCAGCGATTTGCAGCCGCGAGAAAGCGGAGCATGCCCGTGAACTTGTGATCAAACTCTCAAACTTTTTCCGCCGGATTGTGAAACAGGAAGGCGATTGGGTATCGGTTGAGGAAGAGCTTAATCATATCGACGCGTATTTAGCAATCGAACAAGCCCGGTATCAAAACCGGCTGAAAATTGAGAAAAGCATCAAGCTGGGCCCGCGCGGCGCCAATGCCAAGCTGCCGGTTTTGATTATTCAGCCTATTGTGGAAAATGCGATTAAGCATGGGATTGCGCCCATATCAGAGGGCGCGCTTCTTTCTATTTCCGCTTGGGAAAACGGAAAATATGTCGAAATATTAGTGAAAGATCACGGCGTGGGAATGGACGAAAAGAGGCTTGAGGAAGTCCGGAAAGGGCAAGTCAGCCACGAAGGCGAAGGTGCCGGAGTCGGCCTTCAGAACATTAATGAGAGGCTGCGGTATCATTTTGGGCGTGATTCGGAGTTAAAAATTTCTAGTGCAATCGGACAGGGAACTGCAGTACAATTCAAAATACCTTTAACATCAGAGGAAGAGGAGTAATCATTATGCCGACCACATTAATCGTTGATGACGAACCGCTGGCCCGCGAAGGGTTGAAGCGTTTATTGGGCGCTTGCCACGATGTTCGCGTTGTGGGTGAGGCGTCAGACGGAAAGGAAGCGCTCGACAAGATTCGCGAGTTGTCCCCCCAGATTGTTTTCCTGGATATCCGGATGCCGAAGATGACCGGGCTTGATGTGGCGACGGAAGTCGGAAAAATGGAAAAGCCGCCGGTCGTGATTTTTGCAACCGCCTACGACGAATATGCCGTCAAGGCATTTGAGCTCAGCGCAGTTGATTATGTGCTCAAGCCCTACGAAAAGGACCGGATTTTACGTGCCATGGACCGGGCCAAAACATTGCTGGGCCAAACGGAAGTCTTGAAGGATCAATTTCAGGTTTTAAACCGGGCCGCAAGCAAAGGCAATCATCTGGACCGGATTTGCGGTTATAAACCGGAGAGTAAAGAGCGTATTTTCTTTGATGTCAGCAAAGTCACTTATTTTCATGCGGACCTGGCGGATATTTATGCGCATCAAACGGATCAGCAAATGTATTTGGTGAAGTCGACCTTGAAAGAATTGCTGACGAAATTGGACCCCAAGAAATTTTTCCAGGTTCACAAGGCGCATGTCGTGAACATTGATTTTATTGCCCGGATTTCACCGCAATCCAGCGGCAATTTCTCGATTGACCTGAACGATTCAAAACAGACACGGATTCCGCTTTCAAGACGCTTCGCACGGCCTGTCCGCGATGCGTTGCACTGGTAGTTTTCACTTTAGCGTGAGATCAATAAGGTATGATTGATCTTTTCTCTGATTCTGCCCCTGCTTCCAACACCGAAACACCGTCAACCTCTCCGCTCGCGGTCCGTATGAGGCCTCAAACGCTCGAACAGTTTGTGGGTCAAGGCCATCTGTTGGGCGACGGAAAACTTCTACGGCGCGTCATTCTTTCTGACCGGCTCAGTTCTTTGATTTTATTCGGGCCGCCGGGAAGCGGCAAAACCACGCTGGCTTATCTGATTTCCAGAGTTACAAAATCCGTATTCCGGAACGTGAATGCAGTCTCGGCCACCGTTCAAGATTTACGTAAAGTTATTGAGGAAGCAAAATATAACCGCGAACACACAGAGCGCCGGACTATTTTGTTTGTCGATGAAATTCACCGCTTTAACAAAGCGCAGCAGGACGTTTTGATGCCCGATGTCGAAAATGGCAACTTGATTTTGATCGGGGCAACGACCCACAACCCTTCATTTTCAATTAATGGGCCGCTTCTTTCGCGCTCACTTCTCTGCGAGCTCAAGCCGCTCACTGAAGCCGAGCTGATTTCTGTGATGAAATCTGCACTTCAAGATCCGGAACGGGGTTTTGGAAAAATTCGGGTTGAAATTACGGAGGATGCGCTGAATTATCTGGCCAAATATGCTTCAGGCGATGCGCGCAGGGCACTCAATGCTTTAGAAATCGGTGTGCTGACAACTGAACCTGCTCAAGACGGTTCCGTTCATTTTGATCGGACGGTTGCACAGGAATCCTGCCAAAAACGGATCGTGTATTATGATCACGACGAAGATTATCACTACGATACGGCAAGTGCTTTTATTAAAAGCATGCGCGGCTCGGACCCGGATTCGGCGGTTTATTGGCTTGCGAAAATGCTTTATGCCGGCGAGGATCCGCGGTTCATTGCACGGCGCATCGTCATATTGGCATCTGAAGACATCGGAAATGCGGATCCGCAGGCCTTGATTTTGGCCTCTGCCGGTTTGCAAGCCATTGAATTTGTCGGGATGCCTGAAGCGAGAATCATTTTGGCGCAGCTGGTGACCTATATGGCTTCGGCACCCAAAAGCAATGCGGCTTACATGGCGCTTGAAAATGCGGCCAGCGATGTTAAAGAAGATGCGGCCGAAGAGGTTCCGAATCATTTGCGCGACAAAAGTTATTCAGGCGCCAAGCGCATGGGCCGCGGCGAGGGTTATCAGTATGCTCATAACTTTCCGGGCCACGTGGTTGACCAAGCGTACCGGAAAGGCGATAAAGCTTACTATCATCCGACCGAACAAGGCTATGAGCGCGAAATTCAAAAGAGACTGAAGGAATTTAATGACCTCAAAAGCAAAAACAAATCCCAAAAGTAGCATCAACCCGAAGGCGGCGTCGGCAGGCCCTGATTTCGGGCTGGTGGGCGGGAGCGCGTCGATTCAGTATGTCCGTGATTTGCTCCAGCGGATTGCGGCCTATGACGTCACGGTTTTGATTCAGGGCGAAAGCGGAACGGGGAAGGAATTGGTGGCGCGCGCCATCCATTATCACAGTAAACGCAAAAACAACGAATTTGTGATCATCAATTGTTCCGCATTCTCGGATGCGCTTTTGGAAAGCGAGCTTTTTGGCCACATGCGGGGGTCATTCACTGGTGCGCTTGCCGAAAAGAAAGGACTTTTCGAGATTGCGGACAAGGGGACTTTTTTCTTGGATGAAGTCGGTGACATGAGCCCGGCGCTTCAGGTGAAATTATTGCGGGTTCTGCAGGAAGGTGTTTTTTTTAAAATCGGCGGCACAAAACCGATCCAGGTGGATGTCAGAATTATTGCAGCCACCAACCAAGATTTACAGAAAATGGTGGATTCCGGAAAATTTCGAAATGACTTGTTTTATCGATTAAACGTTATGCATATCAATTTACCCGCCTTGCGCGATCGCCGCGAAGACATCCCGCAACTGGTCACGCACATCGTCCAAAAGATATCGGCTAAAAATAGCCAACCCGTCAAAGCGCTGGAGCCGGAAGTTTTAAAGGCTTTGCAATCTTATGATTGGCCCGGGAATATCCGAGAACTTGAGAATGAACTTGAGAAAGCCTGTATCATGGCTTCGGGGCCGAAAGTCGAAGCCAAAGATTTGTCGCGCCATTTGATTGAAGCCGCAATGAAGAAAAAGGGCGGCGATTCCATTTCGGAGGATCAATCTCTCAAGAAAAGGAAAAGCGATCTGGTATCCAGTTTTGAAAAAACGGTTATCGAAGAAGCGCTCCTTCGCACAAAAGGCAATCAAACACAAGCCGCAAAAGCGCTGGGTATTTCCCGCCAGGATTTAAACCGCAAACTGAAACTCTATCAAATCGACCTCGCATAATCCTGTCTCTTTTTTGTGACAACTGTCAAAAAGTTGTTACAGTTTAAATTGTTAGTTTCAAACTACCGATTTTTAAGAAAGTTGTAACCCCTTTGTTTTGAATCCTTTAAAGATACTGAAGAAATCAAATAAAGTTGGCACGCTTGTTGTACTATTGACACCCAACGAGGAGTATGAGCGCATGAAGCCAGCTAAATTTCCACAAGTGGTAAAAAGGAGAATCGGCAAGTTGGACTTGGTGGACCTTAAAGGTGATTTGGTGGGGCCTTGGGCAGTTCGCGTTCAGCAAGAAATAGATTCAATGGCCGAAAACGATCTGGCATCCGCGCTGGTTCTTAATTTAAGGCCGCTCGAAACGATGGATTCGCTTGGCGCGAAAGCAGTGGTGGAGAATTTGATCAAAAGGGAACGAAGCGGAATGATCCGCGGCAGTGAACAGGTCATGAGCATGATTAAAGCGTATCCGGTAAAGCGAAGTATGAATGTGATTAACGGAGAAGAGGAGCTTGTGAAACTATTTGGAAGGGAAATGGCGCAAACGGATGCCAAGACGGACAAAAGGCTTTTTCGCAGAATCAAAACCGCGTTACCGATGTTTTTTTACTGCAAGGATAAAAAGGGGAAGATGATTCAGTTTCGGGCGATTGTGACAAATATGAGCGAAGGCGGTCTGTTTGCGGAGTACATCGACTTGGAAGACGCGGAGAAGTCAAAAGCGATTATCAATCCTTATGAATTGAGTTTGTTGAAACTGGAAATCGCGGGGCCGGACGACATGCCGATTGAAGCCGAGGGCAAGGTAATTCACGTCAAGGCAGACGGCGATCAAGTCGGAATTGGAATCGAATTTTACGGAATTGCGGCGGAAGCGAAAAAGAAAATCAGACAGCTTTTGACGGATCTGGATAAGTAAAGTAAAGGGGCTCTCAATGAAACGGTTATTTAATAAGCTGCTAAAAGTGAAACATAAGAAAAGCGGGCGCTTTGCGGTTCCGCTGCATGTGTATGGTTATGAGATTTTGACGGGGTATATTGGAGAAAAGATGCATGCCAAGTTTCAAGCGTTGGAACGCATACGGCGGCATCGAGCGTTTTAATTCTAGATGAAAGAGAGAGGTGTGTTATGAAAACATTAATGCCAAAAGTTGAGCAAAGACAGATCGGAAGAGTTCAGGTCTTCGACTTGTACGGAACTCTGACCGGCGAGCAGTCGGTGGAGGTGATCGATAAAATTGATCACGTCATCCAAAAAAAGAAACTGAAGCGGGTGATCCTGAACCTGCAGAAGGTCCAGGAGCTTGACGAGCTGATCGTTAGGCGGCTTATTGCGAGCCTGATCCGGCCACAGAAAAGTTTGGTGTTCTGCACCAACGACCGGTTCACCCAGTTTTTCAAGGGGACCTACCTGCCGAAAAATATCAAACTCTGTATTTCGGAAGCTGAAATTGCCGATTCAGTGGGTTCGTTCTTGTTCGAAAAGGACAAGGATACCGGTGTTCCAAAGGAACTCGGCTTGCTGCATGACAAATACGGCCTGGAGCGCAGGCGGAGTAAACGTATTCGGGTGGCGATTCCGATCGAAATCGAATTCGAAACCGCGGATGGCAAGAAGGTTCACTCTAAAGCGATTGCGACCAACATCAGCCAAGGCGGCTTGTTCGCTGAATATCTGGATTTGGACAGTTCGCTTCAGGTTTCACAGATGTCAGACCTGGAGAGCAACAAGGTAACTATCTTGGTTCCGGCCAATGAAAGCTTTCCGGAGGAGGTCAAGATTCAAGGTTGTATTAAGCGAATCGAGTTGTCGAAGCGCCAGGTGGGGCTGGGTATTCAATTTCTCGATTCCAAACAAGTTTGATTTGACAGTCTGATATGGTTGTGATATAAATTCACTTACGTTTCAAGAGACGGACGTCTCTCTCACCCAGTAAGAGGTTCACGGTAATATCCGATTCCGCGGATGCCGTGAACCTCTTTTTTTTAACTAAAGATAACGGGCTGTGATCAGAATCAGTCGTCAAAAAATATTAAAAGAGTTCCTCCGGGTAGGGGTCAGCCTGGCGTTTGTGGCCGGCGTGATCTATTTTTTGCGTGACCGGTGGATGCACGCGCTTGCGGCCGTTCGCCAAATCGATTTGGCGCTCTTTGCGTTTGTCTTCCTGCTTTTTGTCGGCCTGAACGCGTTGATTGCTTTAAGGCTTTTCATCATTATGCGTGCCGAAAAAATTGTTGTCCCGGCCGGACGAGTGTTTTACATGAGTTTTGTGGGGCTTTTCTTTAATTTATTTCTACCTTCCTCGCTCGGAGGCGACCTCGTGAAAGCCTATTACCTCGGAAGAGACTCCGGGTCAACCATTCGGGCCGTTTCCGCAATTTTTGTCGATCGCCTGGTGGGGTTAACCACGCTCGTGTTCGTTGCGCTTGTTTCTCTGCCGTTTTTTATTGTCCAGTTTCACAATTGGCAGCTTCCGATTATCGTTTTTTGCATTGCGATTATGTTTGTGATCGTGATCGCACTTCTATTGAATGAGCCGCTGGCGCGCAAGTTCAAATTTGTTACCCGGTTTATTCCCAGTGAAATGGGGAAGCAGAAGATATCAGAACTTTATCAAGCTATTGCGCGATACCGTCATTCACACGCCGCACTTTTCTCAGGTTTTTTGATTTCAATCGCAGTCCAGATTATTTCCATTTATATCGGCTATATGATTTTTAAGAGTCTCTCGGCGGACATATCATTTCTGGTTTTATTTCTAGTTATTCCCGTAAGCGGAATTGCATCCATGGCACCTTCGCTTGGCGGTTTGGGTGTCCGCGAGGCGTCGCTTATCTATTTTCTTAGCCAATACACGAGCAAAGCGCATGCCGCAGCCTTCGCCCTGGCCAATGATATTTTGCTCTATGGATTGGGCCTTCTTTGTGGTATTCTATATGCCGTATTTGGCGGTAAAATCCGTCACACAACAACTCATCAATCATGATCGATCAATCATTGCTCGATATTTTAGCTTGCCCGGCCTGTAAGCAGGCCATCCGACTGGAAGGGCAAAAAATCGTCTGCCAGAATGCAAAATGCGGCTTGAAATTTCCGATTAAAGACGGAATTCCTATTATGCTGATCGATGAGGCCGAAAGACCTTCCTAATTAATCAACCGATTATCTCAAAAAGATGATGATTTAATTATTCAACATGGGGCTGATAACGGAGATACGCGAATGAATCCTAAGGAACTTAAGGAAATGCTGAATTTGATGGCGGAATACGGGCTTACGGAGCTTGAGATCGAGAAAAACGGATTTAAGATTCGGCTCAAAAAGGGATCCGGCGGCAGCGTTGTCATCCAGCGCGAGGAGGCCGGAGAAGTTCAGGTAATCAAGTCAGCAGAGAAAGCAGAGCCGAAATCCGTGAATGCGGGTGCGGCCAAGGAAGAGGTTGGGGTTGTGATTGTCCGCTCACCCATGGTTGGAACATTTTACTCAGCGCCGGCGCCTGACCAAGAGGCTTATGTGACAAAAGGTAAAAACATCGCCTCGGGTGACACTCTCTGCATTATCGAAGCAATGAAGCTGATGAATGAAATCAAGGCGGAGCTTAGCGGGCGTGTAATTGATATTTTGGTCCAAAACGGCCAACCCGTCGAGTTCGACCAGCCCTTATTCAAAATTCAAAAAGCATAACCCACCGCTTCCTCATGCTTTTGAATCAATCAACTCGAAAGAGCAATCATCAATGTTTAACAAAATTTTAATTGCCAATCGCGGTGAAATTGCGGTGCGCGTCATCCGGGCGTGCCGCGACCTCGGCATCAAAACCGTCGCCGTTTATTCGAAAGCCGACCGCGAATCGCTCCACGTGAAAATGGCGGACGAAGCCATTTGCATCGGCGAGGCGCCTTCCAGCGAGAGCTACTTAAATATTCCCGCGATTATCAGCGCTGCCGAAATTGCGGACGTCGAAGCCATTCACCCCGGTTATGGATTTCTGTCCGAGAATCCGCACTTTGCAGAAATTTGTGAATCCTGCCAGATCAAATTTATCGGGCCCAAACCCGAAAGCGTTCGTTTGATGGGCGATAAAGTCATGGCGCGGATCACAATGGACAAGGCAGGTGTTCCTACGACGCCAGGCAGTAAAGGCGTTGTCGAAGATCAAGAGCAAGCGCTCAAAATCGCTAAAAAGTTCGGGTATCCCGTTATTATCAAGGCAAAAGCCGGCGGCGGCGGTAAGGGAATGAAAGTTGCACATAATGACGGCAAGTTGGTGAATGCTTTTTTAACTGCACAAGCCGAAGCCGAGGCTGCTTTCGGAGACCGCGAAGTGTATATCGAGAAATATATCCGGGAGCCGCGGCACATTGAAATTCAAATCATGGCAGACGCACACGGAAATGTTATTCATTTGGGTGAGCGTGACTGCTCGATTCAACGGCGCCACCAGAAATTGCTCGAGGAATCGCCGTCAACATCGGTTGACGCAAAACTACGCAAAAAAATGGGTGAGGCCGCAATTAAAGTGGCGAAAGCGGTGAAATATGAAAATGTCGGCACTGTTGAATTTTTGTTAGATGTCGACGGAAATTTTTATTTCATGGAGATGAACACGCGGCTTCAGGTTGAGCATCCTGTGACCGAGTTCATTACAGGAATCGATTTGGTGAAAGAGCAAATCCGGATTGCGGCCGGCCACAAACTGCGGTTTAAGCAGGACCAAATTCAGTTCAAAGGTGCTGCGATTGAATGCCGGATTAATGCGGAGGATTCCGAAAAGAATTTTATGCCATCACCGGGCAAAATCGACACACTTATCATTCCCGGCGGGCCGAATGTGCGCGTAGATACGCATATTTATTCCGGTTACAGTGTCCCGCCATTTTATGACTCGATGATTGCAAAGGTAATTGTTCACGGCCATGACCGGAATGAAGCAATTGCAATGATGCAGCGGGCTCTTCATGAGATGACTGTCGGCCCCATTAAAACCACGATCCCGCTGCTTGAGAAGATTTTGAACAGGCCGCGCTTTCGGCAGGGCAAGGTAACCACAACGTTCATTGATACGATGCTGACACCGCCCGCCAACAACGCCGAGAAAGAAACAGCAGGATGAGGGTTTTTAATTTTTTTGTCGATGTTTTTTGTATTATCGCTCTTTTGACATTCGGAAGTTTAATGATGATTGTGGCGCTCAGAGTTCTCCCGATGGAGGATGCGCTGATTAAACTTCAAGATCTTTATGACTCGGGCGGACAGCGCTTTCAAATCGGAATCGCAGGGCTTTTTTTTATCATCACAGGGCTTGCGCTAACAAAATCGCTTGTTAAAAAGGTGCGTAGCGAAGACGAGTTTTTAGTCTTTGGAGATGGCGGGCAGACCACGTTGCGCTTCTCGGCAATTAACGAAATTGTCAGGCGCGCCTTAAAGAAATTTGACGCAGTGCAGAGCTGCGAAGCGACGTCGAGTTTTGAGCAACAAGTGCTTAAAATTAATATTGATTTAACCGTTCTTTCATCGGCAGATTTGCAGGCGCTAAAGCCGCTTATTGAAGTCGAAATCAAGGAAAGAATTTTAAAAATCGTTGGGTATGAAATATTGATTGACGTTTTCATGAATGTTTCGAAAATAGTAGAATCGCCTTTACAGATGGCATCATAAATTCAAACGGAGGAAGCAATGGGGAAAATAGGTATTTTAACGGGCGGCGGTGATTGCCCCGGCCTTAATTCAGTGATTCGCGCTGTAGAAAAAACAGCCAGCATGGAAGGCTGGCAAGTGCTTGGTTTTCGGTACGGCTGGAAAGGCGTCATGGAAAATGAGTTTATGGTGGTGGATGGAAAGGTTGTGTCAGGTATTTTGCCGAAGGGTGGAACGATTCTCGGAACTTCACGAACCAATCCGTATAAAGATGCAAACGGCCTCGAGAAAGTCAAAAAAACGTTTGAAAAAAATCAGCTTACAGCACTTGTTGCAGTCGGCGGCGAAGACACGCTGGGCGTTGCGAGCAAGCTGGTCAAGGACGGCTTACCGGTTGTCGGTGTTCCAAAAACCATCGATAACGATCTTTCCGCAACGGACTATACGTTCGGCTTTGACACGGCAATCAATATTGTGACCGAGTGCATTGACCGGCTTCACACGACCGCAGAATCGCATAATCGCGTGATTGTTGTCGAAATCATGGGCCGGCATGCCGGTTGGATTGCTTTGGAGTCCGGTATTGCGGGCGGCGCGGACGTGATTTTGATCCCTGAAATTCCGGTTGATATCAACGAAGTCTGCAGTTTGATCAAAAAGCGCCATGCGCGCGGAAAAACTTTCAGCATTGTCGCGGTCGCGGAAGGTGCCAAGCTTGCGGGAAAAGACGTTACCTTGGAAGAAAAGAAGGATCAATTTGGCCACGTCCGCCTGGGTGGTATCGGGCAGACCCTTGCCGAAATGATCGAAAAAAACACGGGATTCGAGACCCGCGTGACCGTACTGGGCCACATCCAGCGCGGCGGAACACCGACTGCCTTTGACCGCGTTTTGGGCACGCGGTTTGGCGTTAAGGCGGTTGAATTAATCAAGGCGAAGCAGTTTGGCCAGATGGTGAGCTTAGCCGGAACGAAGATCGTTTCGGTGCCGCTCTCTCAAGCAACCGGCGAGCTGAAAGTAGTCCCAAAAGAGTACTACGACATGGCAAAAATATTTTTCGGTTAATCGAGGAAGCGTAATGTCGAGTGCGGATATCCAGGCAAAATTAGAAGTGATATTGGGCGACCACATTGAAATTGCAGGCAAGACCTTTCAATCAAGCCGGAATGCCGATCTTGTAAAAGTCGCAGAAGCCATAATTCAAACACTTCAAAAGGGCGGTAAACTCTTGATTTGCGGCAACGGGGGAAGCGCGGCTGATTCGCAGCACATCGCAGCCGAGTTCATCGCCCGGTTCAAAAAAGAGCGCAAAAGCCTGCCTGCGATTGCGCTGACAACTGACTCTTCAATTTTAACTGCGCTTGCCAATGACTATAATTATGATTGTGTGTTTAAAAGGCAGGTGGAGGGTTTGGGGCGGAAGGGCGACCTCTTGATTGCAATTTCAACGAGCGGAAACTCAAAAAATGTGATTGAAGCCGTAAAAGCTGCGCAGCAAATAGGCCTCAAGACCGTTTCGTTTACCGGAGAAAAAGGCGGCGCGCTCAAGCCAATGACGGATTTGAACTTTTCTGCAGCGTCTAACGAAACCTCGCACATCCAAGAAATGCACATTACCGCTTTACATGCGGTTTCTGAAATTGCCGAAGAAGTTCTTTCCAAATAAGCAGTTTTCATGGACAACTTAAAAATTAAATCACGCCCGCAATTAAAATCTTTAGCCGCGAAACTTCGCCGGCAGGGCAAAAAAATCGTGTTCACCAACGGCTGCTTTGATATCCTGCATGCCGGCCATGTGATGTATCTCAAGAAGGCAAAGTCATTCGGCGATCATTTGATTGTGGGTCTCAATAGCGATTTGTCGGTCCGGAAAATCAAAGGCAAAACGCGTCCGGTTCAAAATGAACGTGACCGTGCGCTCATTCTTTCATCTCTAGCTTTTGTAGGTTCAGTCTCTGTTTTCTCAGATCCGACGCCCATTCGTTTAATTATGGCTGTAAAGCCTCACGTTTTGGTGAAAGGGGGCGATTGGCCTCTTTCCAAAATTGTCGGCGCCAAAGAAGTAAAGGGATGGGGAGGCCGGGTAAAACGAGTTCGCCTTTTGAAGGGCAGATCGACGACTGCCGTTTTGAAAAAGATTTCAAAGCTTTAGGCATGCGCATGACTTCGATTAAACGGATAATGGATGCCAATTTTAACCGGGCGCGGGAAGGCTTGCGTGTTTTAGAAGATCTTGCGCGTTTTGTGTTAAATGATAAAAAGAGCACAGCCAAAATTAAGCGCATCCGCCATCAAGTCAGCCGTATTTTGTTAAGCCCGGCAGTGAGCTCGCTTCACTTACTGGAGTCCCGGAATTCAAAACGGGATGTCGGTAAAAAAAGCCGGATTGCCGATCAGCACCACATTCGCCTGAACGATCTGGCGGCTGCCAATTTCAAGCGCGTTGAAGAAAGTTTGCGCACGTTGGAAGAATGCGCAAAAATGGCGGCGCCGCGAGCCGTATCCGGCTTTCAAGCGCTTCGGTTTGATATTTATGAACTGGAAAAAGGAATTATTAAAAAATTTTCAGCTTTACGCAATCACTGATCTGAAAGAATCCGGTTCCGCGATTCTGCAAAAAATCAATGACGCGCTTTGCGGCGGTGTTGATATTATTCAGCTTCGCTCCAAATCATTACTGGATAATGAATTGTATAGACTTGCGGTTAAAATTCAGAAGATGACGGCGAAGCAAAAAAAGCTTTTTATCATCAATGACCGCATTGACTTGGCAATGGCGGCAGGTGCTGACGGTGTGCATTTGGGACAGGATGATTTGCCGATTCAGGCGGCGCGTAAGATTACGGGAAAAGAAAAAATAATCGGCATTTCGACTCATAGCGTCGAGCAAGCGGTTAGAGCCGAAAAAAACGGTGCGGATTACATCGGCTTTGGGCCGATTTTCGGTACCCCGACAAAGCCGGACTATCAACCAATCGGACTTCGTTCAATTCACACAGTCAGTCAAAGAGTTAAAATTCCGTTTGTCTGTATCGGCGGCATCAATCGGTTAAATGCAAAACAAGTTGTTGGCGCAGGCGCCAAACGCATTGCGGTCGTTCGGGCTATTTTTAATGATGCAAACCCGAAAGCGGCTGCTCAGCAATTAAAACAAAGGATGGCCTAAAATGAGTCAGTATCCTCTCATGGTCATTGGCACGGTCGCGATTGACTCGGTTGAAACACCGTTCGGTGCCAAGCAAGAAGTGTTCGGCGGCTCGGCTTCTTATTTTTCATACGCATCCAGTTTTTTTGTCCCCGCCGAACTGGTAGCGGTGGTGGGTGCGGATTTTCCTGTCGAATACCGCAAAATTTTAGAAGAACGTAAAATCGGGTTAGATCACCTTGAAGTTTTATCCGCCGGAAAAACATTTCGTTGGAAAGGGAAATATGAATCGGATCTAAACACGGCGATTACGCTTGATACGCAACTGAACGTTTTGCTTGATTTCAAACCAAAGCTTAACCACGGAGTCGAACCTGATTTCTTATTTTTAGCAAACATTGATCCGATTCTCCAGCAGGAAGTCCTCAATCAGGTCAAGCGTCCGAAGTGCAAGCTGGTTGCCTGCGATACGATGAATTTTTGGATTGCGAGCAAGAAAAACGAATTGCTCAAAGTCCTCAAGCGCGTGGATATGATTGTGGTCAATGACGGGGAAGCTCGTCAATTGACCGGCCAACCAAGTCTCATCAAGGCCGGGCGCATGATTCAGGAGTTCGGCCCGTCGATTGTCGTCATTAAAAAAGGCGAGCATGGCGCGCTTTTGTTCTACGAAAGCAATTTTTTTGCATTGCCGGCATTTCCGTTGGAAGAAGTATTTGATCCTACCGGCGCAGGAGACACCTTTGCGGGCGGGATGGTGGGATATTTGGCAAAGCAAAATGTTCTCAATTTTGAGACTTTGAAGCGTGCGGTTGCTTACGGAAGTGTGGTGGCTTCGTTTACGGTTGAGCAATTCGGCCTTGAGCGCCTCAGATCTCTTGCCATAGACGAAATTGAGAACCGGTATCAAGAATTTAAAAAAATCTGCCACTTTTAAGTCAGTTATAAGTGATAAGTGTTAAGTGATAAACAAAAGATAAAAAACAATTTGTGCTTTACTACAACTTATCACTGATCACTAAAAAATGCGGGCGTCGTATAATGGCATTACCTGGGCTTCCCAAGCCCATGACGAGGGTTCGATTCCCTTCGCCCGCTCCATTTCTTATCGCTTAGTCAAATCTCAATCGAAATAGCTGACCCCATATGCTACAATAACGCCGATTTATGCTAAAAACTGCCTCAAAAGCCCAAAAACCTATCTCGGTCGGTATATTGTCGCTTGGGTGTCCCAAAACCCTTGTAGACAGTGAATTGGCCCTCGGAAGGCTTGATTCTGCGCGATTTTCCGTTACCTCGGATATTTCTCATTGCGATGTTGCCGTTTTGAACACCTGTTCTTTTATTCAAGAGGCAAAGCAGGAGTCGATCGATAAAATTATCGAATTGGTCGAGTTGAAAAAAGCCGGGCAAATCAAAGGGCTGGTTGTTTTGGGCTGCCTCTTTCAACGGTATTCAAAAACGCTGCAAAAAGAATTCAAGGAAGTGGACGCATTTGTGGGGACGGGAGAGTATGACAAAATTGAATCCGTTTTTTCGGAATTGGCAAGGCGAAAAAAAATATACCGCACCAACACCAAACCAATTATTGCCCTGGGTAGTCCCGGTTATGTTTACAGCGCAGAAAATTCGCGTGTCGCATTAACGCCAGTGCATTTTCGCTATGTCAAAATTTCGGAGGGCTGCGATCATATTTGTACTTTCTGTTCGATTCCGTCATTTCGCGGGAAACACCGGTCGCGGCCGGTTTCGGATATTGTAAAAGAAATTGAAAAATTGGCAGCAGAGGGTGCTAAGGAAGTGATTTTAACCGGCCAGGACACTTCTTTTTACGGCCGTGATTTGACTGGAAAATATATCTTACCCGAGTTATTAAATGAACTGAATTCGATCCGCGGAATCAAATGGATCCGCGTTTTGTATTTGTATCCGTCTTGCGTGAATTTATCAATGATTCAAGCGATCGCAAAACTTCCAAAAGTGTGCAATTATTTGGACATGCCGCTCCAGCACATCAGCGATCCGATGCTTTTGGCGATGAAGCGCGGTGTTACGAAAGAGCGGACGCTGCGTTTGGTTGAGCAAATCCGGAAGGAAGTTCCGGGCGTTGCTATCCGGACCACATTCATTGTCGGGTTTCCCGGAGAAACCGACCGAGATTTTAATGAGCTGCTTGAATTTATGCACGAGACCAAATTTGAAAGATTGGGTGTTTTTCAGTATTCGCAGGAAGACGGTACGCCGGCCGGTGTGATGAAGAATCAAATTCCGGAAAAAGTAAAGCAGGAACGGTTTAAGCAAGCCATGCAACTTCAGCAGAAAATTTCACTGGAAAATAATCAAAAATGGATCGGACGGGAACTGGATATTTTGGTAGACGGGGCCAGCCAAGATTATCCGAACATGTTTCAAGGAAGAAGCCAGATGGATGCTCCGGACGTGGATGGCATTGTTTATTTACGCCCTTCAAGCAAAACCAAAAAACTCAATCTCAAACCCGGTGATTTTGTAAAAGCCAAGGTCGCTGCGGCAAATGAATACGATTTAACCGCCGATTTGATTTCATGATTACGCCCAATATGTTGACCATCGCCAGAATTGTCATGGCGGTTCTGTCCTGTTTGATTCTGACCAGCTCGAACGATTTGCGAGCTCTTGGATTTTCATTCCTGATATTTCTGGCGGCATGTTTGACGGATTGGTGGGATGGCCATCTGGCACGCGCAAAAGGATTAATCACCGATTTCGGAAAAATTGCGGACCCAATTGCCGATAAAATTCTGGTGCTTGGCCTTCTGTTCAGTTTTTCATATTTGAAGATTTATTCGATATGGTGGGTAATCCCGATCTTTATCCGCGAAGCGGCAGTGACTTGGATCCGGACGCAGAATATATTGCGCGGTAAAATTTTGGCAGCTGAATATTCCGGAAAAGTAAAGGCCGTGGTTCAATTTGCAACCGTTGGGTTGGCATTTTTATTGGTGTGGGCTTTCCGGATAAACTGGTCAGGAATCGTCCCGGTTTTAAACATCGTTTTACATGCTTCTCTTTTGATTGCAAATGCACTGACGTTATTTTCCGGGTATTTATTTTTAAAGCAAACCATTCGCTGACATATGAACGCTCAGTTTTGGACATTGTTTGCTACTTTCTTCGGAATCGGTAAATTAAAGTTCCTTCCCGGTACTGCGGCAAGTTTGGCAGCTCTTCTTTTTTTGTTAAATCGCTCAACCCCGCAAACTCAATTGGTTTTAATTTTAGCGGTATATTTTTTGGGTGTGAAAGCTTCCAATTTTGTTATCACAAAAACCGGAAAAATGGATCCGAGCGAGGTTGTAATCGACGAAGTATGCGGCATTTTGGTTACTTTTTTCTTGGTGCCGGTGAGTTGGGTCACGGCGGTGAGCGGTTTTATCTTGTTTCGGTTTTTTGATATTGTAAAGCCGTTTCCGATCCGCCAGTTAGAAAAACTGCCGAAAGGATGGGGTGTTATGACGGACGATCTTGCGGCGGGTGTTGCATCAAACATTATCCTTCAATTAGCTTCTCATTTTCTGCTCAAATGAACTCCGCGGAAATTTTGACCATCGGTTCCGAATTGCTGCAGGGAAGTACGCTAAATTCAAATGCGCAGTACTTGGGTAAGGAGTTGACCAGCCTTGGTTTTCAGGTGAATCGTCAAACTGCCTGCGTTGATTCGGTTGAGAAAATCGAAGACGCGCTCGGGCTCGCGCTAGACCGCTCGGATCTTGTGATTGCAACTGGCGGTCTTGGGCCAACACCGGACGATGTGACACGCGAAGCGGTGGCAGCGTATTTTCGGACAGACCTCGTATTTAATCCTGAGCAATACCGCAACATTCAAAACTATTTCAGAAGAACTAAACAAAAGAATATTCCCATTACGCGGCGGGAGGCGTATTTTCCAAGAATTGCACATCCGATCCTGAACCGGGCCGGAATCGCGCTTGGTTTTTATGTCGAGGATCACGGTAAAATACTGGTCGTCCTGCCCGGCGTTCCCCGTGAAATGATTCACATGTTTGAGCATGAAGTAAGAAGAATGCTGCTTAGAAAATTTAAACAGGCACTTCTGCGATTGCCGGCATTTACCGTGAGCTTGGCCGGTCTCGGCGAGCCTCAAGTCATGCAGAAGCTGCGAAAGAGTTTTTTCGGAAAGCGCGACTTTGAATTTGGTATTTACCCAAAACTCGGTTGGATTAGCATCAAGGTCCGTTCAAAAAGCGGCCAACTAATTAAAACGCTGCGGCGTGAAATGCTTTCGCGATTGGGAAAGGCTATTTACACTGAAACGGAAGAGCCGATTGAATCGGCTGTCTCAAAACTTTTAACGAAGCGGAGAAAAACAATTTCGGTTGCCGAAAGCTGTACGGGCGGATTGCTTGCCAAGCGCTTAACGGATCACCCCGGCGCCTCTCAGTATTTTAGGGGCGGTATTCTGGCCTATGCGGATTCTGTGAAGAGAGGGGTGTTGAATGTGCCTGCTCAGATTTTAAAAATGCACGGCGCTGTTTCCAAGCAGACCGCTATTTTGATGGCTAAAAATGTCCGCGCATTGCTCAAAACGGATTATTCAATCGCCGTAACCGGGATCGCGGGCCCGTCTGGTGGCAGTAAGCAAAAACCGGTTGGAACCGTTTGGATTGCAGTTGCGTCCGAGAAAAGCATTCTTGTGAAACATTTTTTGATCGGCGGAAATCGCGACCGGATCCGGCAAGTGTCTGCAGTCCGTGCGTTTCACATGATTTATTCAGTGCTCCGGTGACGGCGCCGAATGATTCGAGTTTTCATAGCTCTCAACCTCTCAAAGAAAACCCACACTCAACTTTCTCAGCTCAGTAAGAACCTTCAGACGAACATTTCAAATTTTAAATGGTCGAATACTGATCAAGCGCATTTGACTCTCAATTTTTTGGGCGATATCGATGAAGCTTTGCTGCCATCACTCGAACAGGCGCTCCGTCAAGCACTCAAGTCCGCCCCTGTATTTGATTTGAAATTGGGCCGGCTCGGCGGATTTCCAAGCCTGGGAAGGTGCCGCATTCTCTGGATCGGACTTGATTCCGGCTTGGCCGGTTGCAGCGCGGTGAAGGTGTTGGTTGATCAAGCACTTTCAGAGGTGTCAATCAGGCCCGAATCAAAACCCTTCAAGCCGCATGTAACACTTGCCAGGAGTAAATCGGGTAAAATCGTGGATTTAGACGGCAAATTTTTCAGAGAATCCTTCTCATCATTTCCGATCGATCGCATTGATGTGGTCAGTATTTATAAAAGTGACTTACAGCCTTCCGGACCTATTCATACGCGCCTTGCCGAAATACCTTTAGCAGGTTAAGCTTTATTAGGGGTCGTTTCTCCTTATCAAGAACCCCCGCGCTCGAGCCGATACTAAAAGCTGTTAGACTTCTTATTTATTAGTCAAAACACGGAGGGGTATGAGACGGCTTGGAGAAATCTTGATTGAGCACGGCACGATCGATGCGGCACAGCTGCAAAAAGCGCTTACCAAACAAAAAGACGAAAAGGATAAGCGGATCGGTCAGATTCTTATTGAGATGGGGATTGTGACCGAAGAAGACATCGTTGTCGCGCTGGCAACACAGTTCAATTATGCTTATTTGCCCCTTGATCACTTTTCAATCAACCCTGACGTTTTTCAGCTTGTTAATGCCGACCTGGCCCGTAAACACTCATTTGTTCCATTGGATAAAGCGGGCAATGTTCTGACGATTGCCATGGCTGATCCGTCGGACGATCAAGCTATCGCCGAAATTGCAAAGGTGACAAACTGCAAGGTGCAGGCGTTTGTATCAACGGCAAGCGAAATTTCCAACACCATAGAAAAATTTTTCCATAATCCCGGCAATAAATCCTAATGGACAACATGGCATTGCAAATTTAAACCTGAAAATTTAGAAAACATGTACGACATCGTCAACGAAGCCCTATTGGATAAAATGGTGAAGCAGAAGAAGATTACAGCTTCTGCAAAGGCAATCGTGGTTGATGAAGCTCACAGTACCGGTAAATCAATGAGTGAAATTTTGGTGAGCCGGCAGTTCATCAGCGATCGTGATTTGGTTTTATTCTTAAGCGGAGAGTTCGGATTTGTTCCGATTCACTTAGGTGATTTTAAAATCGATAATGACGTTTTGCGTGTTATCCCGGCTCAGCTCGCACGAAAGTTGGGCGTGTTGCCGGTGTCGAAACACGATGATGTCCTGACGATCGCGATGCGGAATCCCACCGATGTGATGCTGCTGGATGATTTACGGGCACGCACCAATTTGCGCGTGAAAGCCGTTATTGCCCCATTTACAGATTTGCAAAAAGCAATTGATTACTACTATCCGAAAGATAAAAAGGATGAAGGCCCTCAGGTCCCCGCAAAAGAAGAGACCATCGAGGAGCTGATTCGGATCGTCCAGGATTCAAAAGAAGAAGGCGACCAAGCCGATCTCGATTTGATGCGGCAGGCTCAGGAAACTCCTGTCATCAAAGTCGCAAATCTGATGCTGCTGGATGCGATCAAGCGAAAAGCAAGCGATTTGTTTATTGAACCGTGGGAAAATCATATCCGCATCCGCTTTCGCGTGGACGGCATTTTAGAAGAAGGCAAGGCGCCGCCGAAAGCGATGGGCCTTGCTCTGGTATCGCGCTTCAAGGTGATGAGCCAGTTGAATATTGCCGAGCGCCGGATTCCTCAAGACGGACGCTTTAAAATCAAAGTTCAAGACAGGGAAGTCGACGTCCGTGTCTCTATTTTGCCGTCATCATTTGGCGAAAAGGTCTGTTTGCGTATTTTGGATAAAAAAGCGCAGTCACAGAGCATTGAGCGGCTCGGGTTCACGGACCGTGAATTAGATGACTTGAAGCGCTCCGCCACAAAACCGCACGGAATGCTTTTAGTTACCGGTCCGACCGGAAGCGGAAAAACAACCACGCTCTATTCCATTTTAAAGTACATTGATTCACCCGAAAAAAACATCACGACTGTCGAAGACCCTGTTGAATATCAAGTCGACGGGATTAATCAAGTGAATGTCAAAGAGAACATAGGGCTCACATTTCCGTCTGCTCTGCGTTCAATTTTGAGGCAAGACCCGGACATTATTTTGATCGGCGAAATCCGCGATACCGACACGATGGATATCGCTATTAAAGCAGCTCTAACCGGCCATTTGGTGCTAACGACTTTGCACACCAACGATGCATGCAGTTCAATCGTCAGAATTGTCAATATGGGAATCGAGCCATTTTTAATTTCATCCTCCATTTTGATGATTTCCGCACAACGCTTAATCCGGCGGATTTGCATGGCCTGCCGATCGCCCTATCATCCGGAGGATAGTATTCTCGAGAAGTTGAAACTAGATCCAAAGAAAAAATATACTTTTTACCATCCCCAAGGTTGCCCCAAGTGCCGCGGCACAGGCTATTTTGGCCGTACGGTGATCACGGAAATTTTGACCTTACGGCCCGAAATTAAGGAATTAATTATTAAGCGGGTGACGGGCGATGAATTGAAGCAGGCTGCCCGTAAATTTGGGATGCGGACTTTGCGCGAATGCGCCGTCGGGAAAGTGGTAGAAGGAGAGACTGCAGTTGATGAAATTTACCGGGTAACGACCGGCGATCAAGATCTGGAAAGCGATTTGGTGAGTGCATGACATCCGTGGGGCATAACCGGCTTCTCGATATCTTGAGGGAGCGTAAGATTATTTCTGAGCAAGAAATGAAAAGGGTTCTTGAGGCGCGAAAAATAAGCGGCAAAAGTTTTTCGGCAATTCTGGTTGAAGACGGTTACGTTAGCGAAAAAGATATTGCAGGCTATGTCAGCGAAGCATCCAATATTCCGATCTTAAACCTTTCATTGATCAAAGTATCGCCGGCAGTTATTAAATTGGTACCTAAGCGGATTGCTGATAGACACAAATTAATTCCAGTTTCTAAAATTGCAAACATGTTAACGGTTGCCATGGCTGATCCCACCAACGTATTCGCAGTTGACGACTTAAAGGAAATCACAGGCTGTATTGTTCGTCCCGTTATCGCAACGCAAAAAGATATATCAGCTGCTTTTGATACTTACTATTCGGATACAGCCCACATCGAGGATCTATTCCAAGACGAAGACATTGATGTTGATTCTATCGAAGTTGTTCGTGATAGGGAGCAAACGGAAGAGAACGCGATGCCGAAAATGGCCGAGGAGGCCCCGGTCATCCGTATGGTTAATTTGATTTTACAGGAAGCTATTAAACGGCGAGCGAGCGATATTCATTTTGAACCCTATGAGCGGCAATTTCGAATCCGGTACAGAATCGATGGTGTTCTGAAAGAAGCATTTTCGCCGCCGCGGCAAATGTATGCTTCTCTTTTGGCCAGGTTAAAAATAGTTTCAGATCTCGACATTACAGAAAAAAGACTGCCGCAAGACGGCAGATTTAAGGCAAAGTTCGAGGAGCGTGAAATCGATTTCCGCGTTTCACTGCTGCCTACATACCACGGCGAAAAGGCGGTGCTCCGGATTTTGGATAAGCGCAGTTTGCAGGTCGGCTTGACCCAGCTTGGTTTCTTGGAAGAAAACGTCCAGACGTTTCAAGATATCATCAAGCGGCCGTACGGAATGGTCTTAGTGACCGGTCCGACGGGGAGCGGGAAATCAACAACTCTGTATTCGATATTAAATCAAATCAACACAAAAGACCGCAACATCATGACAATCGAAGACCCTGTCGAATACCAGGTCGAGGGCATCACACAAACCCAAGTCAATCCCGACATCGGACTTACATTTGCGGGCGGCTTGCGGTCGTTGCTTCGTCAAAGCCCGGACGTCATTTTAGTGGGAGAGATCCGCGATTCGGAAACGGCTGATATCGCTGTTAAGGCGGCGCTGACAGGGCACTTGCTTTTTAGCACGCTGCACACCAACACGGCTTGCACCGCCATCACCCGTTTGACCGATATGGGCATCGAACCTTTTTTAATCGCATCTTCATTGGTGGCAGCAACAGCGCAGCGGCTTTTGCGTAAGACTTGCGAGAAGTGTAAAGAGCCTTACGAAATACCGGAAAGTGTTTTTACGCAATTTCAAATTGACCCCAAGCAATTTAAAGGGGTCACGCCTTATCATGGAAGAGGTTGTTCTTTTTGCAATCAAACAGGATATAAAGGCAGAATCGCGACTATGGAAATTTTTGTGATGGATGAAGAGTTTCAGCAAATGGTTATTGAGAGAAAATCGAGCGACGAAATTGAAGTGCTTGCACGAAAAAAAGGCATGAAAACTTTGTTTGAAAACGCACTACAATCCTTTATTCGCGGAAGCACTACTTTGGAAGAAGTTTTGCGCGTAACGTCAGAAGGTTAATCCCAACACAGGAGAGCCGTAATGCCAAAATTTGAATACATGATCAAAGACGCAGAAGGAAAAAACATGAGCGGCGTCCAGGAGGCGACGGACGTAAACACGTTGATTTCGGCATTGCGCGAGAAGGGATATTTCATTATCCGCGTCAGTGAAGCGAAAAGTGCGCCAAGTCTCTTCAGTTTTGGAGAAGCCAAAACGGCCGGAAAGCGCGGCAGGGTCAAGCTGGACGACCTAGTGGTATTTTCCCGGCAAATGGCAACTATGGTGGAAGCTGGGGTGCCGCTCATTCAGTCACTCAATATTTTGGGTGAGCAGAGTGAAAATTTAAATTTAAAGAAAATTATCATGGACGTGCACGATTCGGTCGAGGGAGGAAAAAGTTTATCTGAGTCGCTCGAAAAGCATAAAAAAGTTTTCTCGCCTCTATTTGTTAATATGATCAAAGCGGGCGAGTCCAGCGGAAGTTTGGATGAAATTCTAGACCGGCTTGCGACGTATATTGAAAAATCGAGCGCTCTTCAAAAAAAGGTTACCTCTGCAATGGTTTATCCGGCCGTTGTCAGTATTATGGCTTTGATCATTACCATGGTGATGTTGACTTTCGTGATCCCGAAGTTCGCGGGTATTTTTGAGTCTTTGAATGCGCCACTGCCCACACCGACACTTGTGTTGATTCAAACCAGCAATTTTCTGCAGCAAAACTTTCTACTTATCGTGATAGGTGTCGTTGCTTTTATCTTTCTCTTCAATTTCCTGATCAATACAAAAAACGGACGTCTTTGGTTTGATTCTAAAAAACTAAGCGTTCCAGTGTTTGGTCCTATTTTGCTTAAAGTTGCCGTCAGTAAATTTTCAAGAACGCTTGCAACACTGATCCGCAGCGGTGTTCCGATCTTGACGTCGCTCGAAATTGTGAGCAAAACAGCCGGCAATCGCCTTATCGAAATGACCGTGAATGAGGTTAAAAATTCAATCCGAGAAGGTGAGAGCATTTCGGGCCCGCTTGCAAAAAAGAAAGTTTTTCCGCCTATGGTGATCCGCATGATCGGCGTCGGCGAAGAGACCGGAGAGCTTGAAAAAATGTTGTCCAAAGTGGCCGATTTTTATGACACTCAAGTTGACGCGGCTGTCGATGGATTAACCTCTATGATCGAACCGCTCGTGATTGCATTTCTTGCGGTTGTAATCGGCGGCATCGTGATCGCTATGTTTTTACCGATTCTGACGTTAACATCAGTGCTCAACTAGAAGGGCTGCGGGCCGAATGAATAAGGCGGGTTTTATTGACCGGCTTAGGGTTTTTATTATTTTACGACTCTTTATCGCTACCTTTCTTTTATTTCTCGCTCAGGTCGTTTTTAGAACCGATACGCTGCTTTTTTACTATATTATCGCAGCGGTATCGGCGCTCAGCTTGTTTTATTTGCTGTGGGTACTAACAAAGCAAGCGCTAAAATTCCTAGCATGGCTGCAAATCGTAGTTGATTTGGCGATTGAAACGCTGCTGATTTATTGTACGGGCGGTGTCGATAGCTTGTTTGCGCCGATTTATATTTTGTCTATTTTGAGTGCGGGTATCATGATAGCACCGGGAGCGAGTTTTGTAATCGCGGGACTGAGCAGCCTGTTTTTTTCGGGACTTGTTTATGGAAACTATGCACGGCTAATTCCCGAATCGCTTTTTTTGAATGCGATGGGCCCGGCTAAAATGCCTGACAGAGACCCGCTGTACCTTTTTTACGCGACATACGTTCGTGTGACTATTTTTTTTATTGTCGCTATTTTGACAAACCACATTACGCGCTTAGTGCTTAACTTGGAAGAAAAAATCAGAATTCAGGAGCGGCTGGCTTTTTTAGGTGAAATCACATCAGGCATCGCGCATGAAATCAGAAATCCACTAGCGGCAATCAGCACAACGATTGAAGTGATTCAAAAGGATATCAGACACTTACTAACGCCAAAGAGCGAACGCCTCATGACAGCCGTTGTTGATGAATCTGAGCGTTTAAAGCAGGTATTCAGTAAAATCCTAGATTATTCCCGGCAGGATGAGCTAGCGTTAAAAAGAATTAATCTATCCGAACTGTTAAACCAGATTCTGATCTTAATCCCGAATTCAATTCGAAATTTTGACAAAGTGCGCCTGAATAGGCGCTATGAAGGCAAGAAAGTGTTTGTCGAAGCCGATGTATTTCAAATGCAGGAAGCGATCGCGAATATTATCCGAAATTCTTATGAGGCAATGCAGTCAGGGGGTTCGCTGACAATCGATTGCATGGACGTCAAGAGTGGGGCTGAGGTGATTGTAAGCGACACCGGAGTTGGCATTAGTAAAGAAAACCTCAAGTCATTGTTTGTGCCTTTCAAAACTACCAAAAAAATGGGAACTGGTCTCGGGCTTGCCCAGAGCCATAAAATTGTCAGCCAGCACGGAGGAAAAATGTCGGTCCATAGCGTTCCTCAAAAGGGAACCGAGGTCCGCATATTTTTGCCAAAAAAATGAATGAAGCCAAAGAACTGATTTTTATTGTAGACGATGAAAAAAACCTGCTTCAAAGCTTAGCCGAGGCTCTTCAGGAAGCGGGGTTTTTGGTGGAGGTGTTCACAAGTCCGAAGGAGGCATTGCGCCAAATCAAGAAGAAATCTCCTCGCGTCATGGTGACTGATATCGTTATGCCCGAAATTGATGGCTTAAAACTCATTAGTGAAGTTAGTAAAATTGCGCCAGAAATTAATTTCGTTGTCATGACTGCCCATGCTTCGCTCGATACGGCCATTCAGGCAATCCGTTTAGGAGCGGTGGACTACTTGATCAAGCCATTCCGGGTTCACGAGTTGATTTCAATCATACAAAAAGCGTGCAGCCAAACTCGCCTCATCCCTCAGACCGGTAATAAAAATGCGATTAAACACAAATATCAGTTACGCAATTTGCTGAGTGAAGATCCGAAGATGAAGGAAATTTATGCGTTGATATCAAAAATCGCTAAAACGGACAGCACGGTACTCATCATGGGGGAGAGCGGTACGGGAAAGGAAATGGTTGCGAGGGCTATTCACTTCAATTCGAAGCGTTCGGACCAGCCCTTTATTAGTGTTAATTGCGCTGCGCTTCCCGAAAATTTGTTGGAGAGTGAATTGTTTGGCTATGAGAAAGGAGCGTTTACGGGCGCTTCAAGTGCCAAACAAGGGCTTTTTGAAGTAGCGGAGTCCGGTACTTTTTTTATGGATGAAGTGGGCGAGATTCCGTTAGCATTGCAGGCAAAACTCCTGCGTGTACTTCAAGAGCGTGTCATCAAGCATATCGGCGGCGTCCGCGATATTCCGATTAACATTCGTCTTGTGACCGCCACTAGCCGGAATCTGCCGGAAGAAATGAAAAACGGACGATTTCGAGAGGATTTGTATTATCGGCTCAATGTGGTGCCGATTTTGTTGCCGCCTTTGCGGGACAGGCAAATTGATATTCCTGTTTTTTTTAATTATTTCCTGCAAGGGTATGCGGACAAGCATGGAATTCGCACAAAATTTGTGATTGAACCTGCTGCCATGAATTTTTTGTGCGGTTACCCGTGGCCCGGCAACATTCGAGAGTTAGAAAACTTGGTTGAGAGAATTGTGACCACATCGGAAAGCGACAAAATCGCGCTAAGTTACTTGAAGACCTTAATTCACAGCAAGCCAGCCCAGGAGTCTGGCGTATCAGCTTCAACTGAGAATCTCAATACGGCAGTCGAGAACCTTGAGCGAAAAATGATCACTGATGCTATTCAAAAGGCCGGCGGTAACAAGTTTAGGGCGGCGCGGCAATTGGGATTAACTCGGCAAAGCTTGCAGTACAAGCTCAAAAAGTTGAAAATCGAAGAGTAAGCCGATGCCGATATTTTTGACAAAGTAAAAATATTTTTACAGTTTTTAACTTTTTTCCATCCCATGGATTTTATATAAATATCATAACCTATTGAAAATAAATGAGTTATAGAAATTGAATTAATGGTTAAGTTTGGCATGGAAGTTGACGTTATATAGCCGCAGTCAAAGGCATCAAACTTTAAAAAGGGGTGACTAACATGATGACAAAAATAAACAAAAAAGGTTTTACGCTCGTTGAAATCATGATCGTAGTCGCGATCATCGGCCTCTTGGCGGCCATCGCGATTCCGAACTTGCTTCGTGCACGCATGAACGCAAATGACCAGGCTGTTCGTGGCGATTTGAGGACATTTAGTTCTGCGATGGAAAGTTATCGCGCAGCTCAAAATCCGCCAGCCTATCCGACGTTGATTACTGCTTTAACAAGCGGTACGCCGGCTTATTTGGATGCGACATGGACGAGCCCTGCAACAAAGCGCGGCCACGTCGTAACGTTCTCATCGGATGGCAGCGGTTATAACTTGGTTGCCAATACGATTGCGAACCAATCAGGTACCACGTATTGCGTCGATAATACGGGCGTGATTAGAAGCAATGGAACAACGGCCTATACGGCAGGCGTTACTACCTGTGGTGGTAGCCCGGTTTCTGGCTAATCAGCAGTATTGGAGCAACTGTTTCACAAAAGGCGACGGCACTTGGGGAATCATATCCAAGTGCCGTTTGCTTTATAGGCATGATGACATCCTACTTCAAAAGCATCCACAAAGTTATACCGCTTCTGGCAGTCGTAGCGCTTGTTTTGTTTGTATACACACCTTCCATTCACTATGAATTTACAAATCTAGACGATGACGAATATGTAATCCAAAATGGCGACATCCGAAGGATTGACCTGGAGTCGATGAAGCATTGGTTTTCTAAGGAGTATGTCCTGAACTATATTCCTGTGACAATCGCAAGCTACGCTGTTGATTATCAATTTTCAAAATTAAATCCAGAAGGCTACCGCCGGACCAATATTGCGATCCATTGTATCAATACCGCCGTAGTCTATTTCCTTCTCCTGAGCATGATCGGAAGTTTGCCTATCGCCGTTGTAAGCGCGTTTCTGTTTGCGCTGCATCCGGTTCAAATTGAATCGGTTGTGTGGATTGCCGAGAGGAAGAATGTGCTATCAACTTTGTGGATGCTTGTCTCTTTCATCAGTTTCAGACAAAAGCGTTTTTGGTTCACGGTGATTTCTTTCGGCCTGGCGGTGTTATCAAAACCGAGCGTGGTTGTTTTGCCGCTTATCTTTTTCGCGTATGAACGTGCATTTGAGAAACCGTTTGAAGGGAAAAGGAGATTATTTGTTTACCTAAGCACCTTTGCTCTCGCATTCTTTTCGGCCGCGGTGACTATCGGGCTGCACGTGACAACGGAGTTTCAATTCCGCGGCGGCGGTTTTTGGAGCAATCTTTGGGTCATGGCAACTATTCTATTCCGTTACTTTGCTCATCTTGCTTATCCGTTTAATCTGCGAACTTTCTATACCACGCGCGTTTTTCAGTCGGTTTGGGAGTTTCCCGTTATTGCATCGTTAGCCGGAATTTTTATTCTGGCATGCTTTTTTTGTTGGTGTTGGCGAAAAAATCCAAAGCTTGCATTTTGGTTCGGGTGGTTTTTTATTTTCCTGATCCCCGTGTCTAACATTTTCACTCCGATTTCAACGCTCATGAATGATCGATATTTATACATTCCCATTATTGGCTTTGCGGCATTTTGGATGTCTGGATTGCAAATCATCGCGAAGAAATATCTATCAAGCCGCGGTGCAAAATTCGGCTGGCGGATCGCGACGTTTATCGGGGTAGTGCTTTTAATTTCGTTGGTTTGGTTGAGCGTTCTTCGTGTAAAACAGTGGCAGCACAATCAAGACCTTTGGGCAACGGATCAGGCGAATTCCCAGTTTCCCGACCCTCGATTCTACTACAATTCGGCAGTGACTTATTTTATCCAGGGCGATATTCAAAAATCGATTGAATACCTGGACAAAGTGCTATCCTTTCCGTTTGCGAGCGAGAAAGATATTTTGATGCAGGCACAGAATTATTTAATTCTACAGAAACCGGATGACGCTTACCGTTATTTGAAGCTGATTGAACCGGGGAGGCCGGGCCAGTTGCTTTTCATGTATGAGGACTTGATGGCGCAATACCATCACCAAAAAGGAAATTTATCCGAAGCAGAGTCGCTTTACCGGCAATCTGTGAAGACAAAGCCCGCAGTCCCGACATTTCAGCATCTTGCCGAATTTCTGATGCGGCAAGGGCGTGACCAGGAGGCGGTTGCTGTTTTGAATGAGGGGTTGAAGGTTGATCCGGATTCCCGCGGGATCCTGTCGCAGTTGTGTCAATACTACCTATCGACCCAAAACTATGAGCGCGCCTATGGGTTTTACAATCAATTGCTCGATTTATACCCGGAAGATCCTTTAGTTCAGAAAATCTCCAGGCAGATGCAGAAAACTCAAAAAAACCGATGATTTAACGGTTTTTTAGATGCCTTGACCCACAAGAAAAACCTCTTAAAAGTAGTCAATTTCAGCGGGAGGGATGTCGATATATACTTTGATATAATATAAGCTGTTTATTAAAAGCCATCTCTATGCAACTATTGAGCCTAGTTTAATGAAAATTCCTCAAGCGTTGTCGTCGCAATTGAGTCGCTTGTCGCCTCTAGCCAAAAAGCAGGATTCCCCCCGCCAATCACAGCAAAATCGGTCCGGCATCGGGTTGGATATCGGCAATACATCCCTCACGCTCGTTCAGTTATCAATGAGTCAGAATAAAATCATTTTACAAAAAGCCGAGCACGAATCGCTCAAAGCTGATATTCCAATACCTGCTCAAATCAAAAATTTGTTTTTAGCGGCCGGAATTACTGAGAAAAAAGTCTGTATATCAATGAAGGGCCATGGCGTGATCCTTAGATTTATTTCGTTTCCCAGGATGGCAAAAGAGGAATTTGAAAGCGCCATTCAGTACGAGGCGGAAAAATACATCCCATTCTCTATGTCGGAGGTGATTCTCGACTTTCACATCGTGAATAGCGGCGGCTCATCAGGCGCCTCCGGGAAAAGTATGGATGTCATTTTGGTCGCTGCGCGCAAGCAGGAAGTGATGAAATCGGTCACGGCTGTTCAGGCAGCAGAGTTGCAGCCTACGGCAGTCGATGTAGATGCTATTGCATTTGCCAATGCATTTGTCGAAACAACTCCGGATGCTAAAAGCAAAAGCTTGGTTCTGATTGATTTTGGTTCGCGCAATACGAATATTAATATTTTAGATCATGGCAGCCTTAGGTTTTCACGCGATATTTCGCTGGGCGGATCGGACATTACGGCTTCCTTGGCCAAAAAGCTGGGCCTTAATGAGTTGGATGCTTACCAGATTCAGACTAAAAAAAATTGGGAGGATCCGGCGCAAGAGCAAGCGCTGAAGGCGAGCTTCGGCCCCATCATCCAAGAAATCAAGCTATCGCTTAACTATTTTCAAAGCCAACATCAAGATGTAGAGTCGCCAAGCGCCGTGTTTGTCAGCGGCGGGGTTTCACAAATTGATTTGCTGACAAATACTCTAGAGCAAGAAACGGGACTTAAAGTCTCCCAATGGAATCCGCTTGATACTATTCAGGTCGGATCTGATGCGGACAATGCAAAGCTGAAAGTTTTGCAACCCTACTTATCGGTTGCCATAGGGCTTGCGCTGCGGGGTGGGGCGTGATTCTGATCAATTTACTTCCGATCGAGTTACGGCAAGTTGAGAAAAAGACATCCAAAATCCCGGTTCAGAAGATTGTGATTACTGTCTATGGGCTAGTTGTTCTGGCGATTCTTTATCATGCAATTGTTTTTATAGCGGTTCGGAACCAACTGAGCAAAATGAATAATGAACACGAATCAATCAAATCTGCCAGTGAGCAGGCGGGTAAATTTATGGAAACGGTCGAAAAAGACCTCCAGCCGCAAAAGGCTTTTTTTGACCAGTATGTTATCTCGCAAGTATACATTTCGGAAATCATGAACTACTTGAGCGATTTGGTGCCGGACAGTATGTGGTTTTCTCAATTTCGCATTCGCCGCGAAAAGGCATCGATTCATTTTGATCTAGAGGGATACACAAAAGTGACTTCCAAGCAGGTAGCGCTTGCACAAATTCAAGAGTACGTCAATTCGGTAAAGGCAAAACTGGAAGAAACGATCAATCGCAATGCAGGACCGAAAGATAAGGCGAGGAAAGTTAAAGTGGTGATGAGTACAAACCGCGAACAAATGGGCAGTGTGGAAGTCATGCAGTTTAACGCGTCGTTTCAAACCGTTTAGGTTGACATAATGGCACAAGCACCGGCGAAAACTAAAAGCAGCCCCAAAAATATTTTGGCGGGTATCAAAAAACGCTTTGAAACCGATCGAAAAGTAATCATTCAGCAAGTTTTGACATACGGCGGGCTTTGTGTGCTGGTTTTTATGATATTGATACCGCTGATGGTCAAGATCGGGAGCTTAACAGATGAAAAGAACCGAATGGTAACAACGCTCGGTGGCGCAAAATCAAAAGTCATGCGGATGGCAGATTTAAAGAAACAGATGGACGATCTTCAAAAAGAGCTGGTGACTGCCAAGACGGGGCTTCTTCAAATACGAGAACTTGACCAACTGCTCAGCGAGTTGTCAAAAATCGCAGAGAAAAACAAAGTTCACATTGTCGGATCTCGTCCGGTTGATGCAAAATTCGAGCTGCCCGCTCCCTATAATCAACAATATCTAACCGCATCCTACGAACTAACTGCCGAAAGCGGATATCACAATTTCGGCCGTTTTGTGAATGATATCGAAAATTACAGTAAATGGCTGGTCATACGTGAGCTGACCATTCAATCTGCAAAGGGCGGTGTTTCTCAGAAGCTGCAAAGCACGTTCCAGGTTGTAGCGTTTGTGCAAGCACCGCAGAAGGCGTGACGATGAAACACGGAATGAAAGTGCTTACTGGCATTGTTGCGGCTCAGTTGATTTTTTCAATAGCACTTGCGGATAAATTTCGTTATGATAGGCACGACAAACGCGACCCCTTTTTTGTTTCAACCGACCGGCCGCAGCACGTTGAAAGCACAGCTCAAACACCGACCAATTTTAAGCTAGAAGGCGTTATAGTAGATCCGGGCGGTGCATCGATGGCAGTTATAGAAGGGACGATTATCAAGTTGGGTGAAAAAGTTGGCGGATATCGCGTTGAGAAGATCACCAAGGATGGAGTATCATTCTCGGACGGCGAGAAAGAGTTTTGGGTAGCGATTAGAACCGAAGAGTAATCCAAAATAAAGGAATTGCACTATGATACAACCACAACAGCTTCCGGGCTTCAGCATGATTAGACGAATTGCCTGGATCATTATACTTATGATTTTGGTGATCGGAGTCGAGCCCGCCAAAGTGTCGGCCGAAGAACCCACCAACGAAGCGAGTGCGCCCCTGGATCAAAACAGCACAGAGTTATCACCGGGTAATGAAAATTACGAATACAGTCCTTCTGAAGAGGTTCCGTCAGCTGAACCCTCAGCCGATACAAAAGCAGTTCAAACAGCCAGTGAAGGAACGACCAGTCCGGGAAATGTTAGTTTAGACTTTAAAGATGCTGACATTTTAAATGTTTTGCGGGTATTGAGTTTGAAAAGCGGCGTCAACATTGTTGCCGGGCCTGAGGTGCATGGGACGGTAACGATCAGACTTCAAGATGTGCCTTGGCAAAAGGCGCTCGAGGTTGTTTTGCGGACTTATGGGTATGTTTATGAGCGCGAGCAGAACATAGTCAGAGTTACAACAAAAGAGAATCTTGCAACCGAAGAATTGATAACCGAGACGTTTGTTTTAAATTACACAACAGCGGCAGAAGTGGAGTCGGCTATCAAAGACATACTCTCTGAGCGAGGTCGTGTGAAATCGGTGCCTCGCGCCAACACGGTAATCATTACGGATATTCCTACTAATTTGTATAAAATCGGCCAGGTTATCCGCAGTCTTGATAAGAGCACGCCTCAGGTCTATATCGATGCAAAAATCGTGAGAACTCAGCTTGATCAGAATGAAGATTTGGGTATCAATTGGACGCCGCAAGGATCCTTAACGGGAGCGTCTCGCCAGGTCACGTTTCCGTGGTCTGCTCCGGGAAGCGGTACCCGCGACCAGAACCCGCTAACGCATTTTAACGCGTTTTATGGAGGTAACGTAGCCGATACTGTTAATGATCCCAGCGTTGCACCGATTGGCTCGCCAGATTTAACGCTTGCGTCACACAGGCCCACGTTCACTTTTGGAACTTTAAATTTTAGTTCATTTAACGCAACTCTGAAGTATTTGCGATCAAAAAATAATACAAAGATCGTTTCCAATCCGCGCATTGTTGTGTTAAACAATCAAACCGCAAAAGTTCAGGTCGGAAGCCAGATCCCGATTCCGTCGTTTGAACGCAACGAAACAACCGGTAGCTTTGAGGTAACCGGCTTCACATATCGTGATATCGGAGTTGTTTTAAACGTGACTCCGCATATCAATCAAGCCAATGAAATTTTAGTCGACCTAAGTCCGGAAGTGAGCAGTCGCGGTGATGACGTGACGTTTTCATCAAGTTTCGTCGCACCTTCTTTCACAACCACAACAGCACAAACTCAGGTATTGATTAATAACGGAGAAACAATTGCAATTGGCGGCCTGGCGCGAGATGCCGAGCAAGTCCAAGAAGATTCGGTGCCTGGCGCATCAAAAATCCCGGTTTTAGGCAGATTGTTTCGACGTCACTTTAGAGACCAAGGAGAAGATAAAAATTCAAAAATTGAGACTTTGTTTTTTATTACGGTAACCATCGTTGACACGCAAGGTCAGCCGATGAAAGCCACAACAGTGACAAGTTCGACCCCGACAGCGGTCATCGCACCTCAGAAAGCGGCACAGCCCGCTGTTTAGGATCAATATGTTCATCAATTATCAACATCAATCCGATCTCTTTCGCATTTTAACAACGCTTGGACAGCCAAAGGCTTGTTCCAAACAAAAGGAGCCTGAGCACATGCTGGAGAGGAGTGCTTGCCTCAAGAGATCACAACCCAATTACTACGAAACGGCCATTCAACATGAAAAAAGAAATTTTGATTTCACTGGAAGCAAACGAAAAACGTGTAGCAATTCTAGAGAACGGACAGCTCGACGAATTTTATATCGAGCGGGCCGACACCTCGAAGATGTTCGGCAATATCTACAAGGGGAAAGTCAAATCCGTAGTCCGCGGAATTGGAGCAGCGTTTATCGACCTCGGTATGAAGAAAGACGGTTTTCTTTATGTGGCGGACGCAGTTGATTCTCCGCTAGCCGAATCAACATACGAAGACGTAGAGACAGAAGAACACGAACGAAAAGAAAAAGTTCCCATCCCTCGAATTGATGAGGTCCTGAAAGTCGGACAGGAAATCATCGTTCAGGTGGTCAAAGAGCCCATCCGCGGTAAGGGCGCCCGTTTAACAACCCATTTTTCCATTCCCGCGCGTTATCTCGTTTTAATGCCAGGCGACCGGCGTGTGGGCATTTCCCGCAGAATTGAAGAGCGCGCTGAGCGCGATCGGATCCGAAAAATATTTGATGAAATCGATTTTCCGGAAGGGATCGGTTTTATCGTTCGCACAGCCGGAGAAGGCAAAAGTAAAAAAGAGTTTGTTCGCGACGTCAAATATCTCCTCAAAATGTGGGAGCGAATCAAGAGTGAGATCGACAAGCAGAAAGCGCCGTGCTTGATTCATGAGGAATTGGATTTGGTTGAGCGGATCATTCGAGATTTTTTTACTGAGGAAATGGATAGCCTTGTTGTTGACCATTACGGCATGTATTCCCAGGTAAAACGCTTTTTCAAGCTCTATATTCCGGACTACCAACCGCATCTGGATTGGTACCGCGGGCAGATCCCTCTGTTTGAAAAGTACAATATTGAAAAAGAAATTGCCAAGACTTTTCAGCGCAATGTGATACTTCCTTCGGGCGGCCATATTGTGATCGAACAAACGGAAGGCCTGGTTGCCATTGATGTCAATACGGGTAAATTTACCGGAAGACGCAACTTAGAAGAGACCGTTTTCAAAACCAACATGGAAGCGGCTCAAGAAATTGCCAGGCAGATGCGTTTGCGCGATATCGGCGGCATCATCGTGGTTGATTTTATCGACATGATGGAAGCTGACCACAGGCGGAGGCTCTACAGGGCATTTCGTGATGCGATTCGTAAGAAGGACCGCGCCAAAACCAATATTATGCCCATGTCTGACTTGGGATTGATCGAATTGACCAGGCAGCGCATCCGGCCGTCGCTTGAAAGCGCAGTTTACGATTCATGTCACTATTGCAAAGGGAAGGGCGTTATCAAATCAGCCGCGACGATGTCCATTCAAACAGTCAAAGAAATCCGCCGTGCGCTCAATACATCAAAAGGCAAAATCTTGAATGTCTACGTGCATCCTCAGGTGGCGGAGCGCTTGCTCAACCAAGAGCAAACGACGATTCAAGAGCTTGAGAACACGTCCAAAAGCCGGGTGATGGTATTGGCAGACCCTGTTTTGCACATGGAAGATATTAATATCACTTTTATTCAATAATTATCAGGAGGCAGAAAATGGCTAAAAAGAAAAAATCCAAATCTGCAAAAAAGCCTGCAAAAAAATCAAAGGCAAAGCCCAAAACTTTAAAAATGAAAACAGCAAAAAAACCTGGAAAGAAAAAAGCGACAAAGAAAGCCGTAAAGCAACCGGTTTTTGATGTCGACGGAGTTTTGATTGGCAAAGTCACTCATTATTTCCCAAAAGTGTCAGCGGCGGTTGTAGAGGTAACGCACAATCAACTGAAAGTTGGCGATAAAATCCTGATCAAAGGTCACACGACTCACATTGAGCAAAACGTGGAATCGATGCAGGTTAATCATTTATCGGTCCCGATCGCAAAGAAGGGCGATGAAATCGGGCTCGAGATTCACGGGCGGGCACGAGAGCATGATCTGGTCTATAGGCTCAACTAGGTAAAGGAAGCCGGCATGGCAGCGCCAAAAAAAAGAATTTTATTGGGTTTGGGTTTGGATGACGCGGGCGGGCATAAACGCGTAACCAAGGGCGAAAATTTTTTGTTAATGGGGGGTTCTCAGCAGACACATGAGGAAATGCAGGAGAAAGCCATCAGGCTGAATGAAGAGCTTAAAAAGAAGCGCAAAAATCTAGATCAGTTAGAGCGGCGGGAATTCAATGAAATTGCGCACAAAATCGGGTTAGAGCCGGTCTCCGAAACAAAGCCCAAGCGCAAAAATATACGCTGAGTCATGAGTCTCTATCTCCGAACATGGCGAGGTTTTAAAATCGAAGAAGTCAAAAATCATTTACTCATCCTGGGTGACAGCCTTGCTGATTGTGCCGCATGCCGCGAATTAGGACTCGATCCATGGAAAACAACCATATGCCCCAATTGTAAAACCAAGTTCTCCTTTATCGCAAGCCGACGCTCAGTTTCACATCCCTCAGAAAGATTTATCATCGCCAAAAGGGTTCTTGAAAAGAGGCCCGATTTAAGTTTTATCGACTACGATGATTTTCAAAAAGCAGCCGGCAATCAAAGTGCCCGTGATTTCTTTTCGGCTTAAAGGAATCAATTACTGATGTTCGCCTTTATGAAGAAAGTTAATTCGGGCGTTGTAAAGTTGATTGGCGTCGTATATTTCATCCAGGGCTTTATAGGAATTTCCGGTGTTGCGCTGCCGCTTTTCTTAAGATCGCTTGGCTTTAGTATCAAGGAAATCGCCATTTTCATGTCGGTATCGTCGATCCCTTGGTTTCTAAAAATTTTTTACGGCGCCGTTTCTGATATTTTTCCAATCCGGGGTTACCGCCGTAAACCGTACTTGGTGATTTATTGCTTAATCATGTCATCCGGCTGGATTTTGATGTTTCTACTGCCGGCGACCATGACTTATTTGGTTTTGGCGATGATGCTCGCGAATCTGGGTTTTGCGGCAATCGATGTGGTAACCGATGGAATTGTGGTTGAGCATTCAACCGAGCAAACCTCTCAAATTTATCAAAGTATCGCTTGGGGTATGCGCAGTGCCGGAGCCCTCATTAGCGGTGTCTTGGGCGGTTATGTGGCGGGAAAATACGAATACCGGCTTATATTTTTATGGACCGCGCTGCTTCCCATCGTTTCAATCATGGCGTTATCATTTTATTTGGAGCAGAAAACCCGCGCAAAGCCGACCATCAACATCCTGCAGCCGCTTGCCCAATGCGTCAAATTTCTGTTTTCCGGTGATTTGCTTTGGTTCTCATTATTTATCGTGATTGCATCAGGTTCGGCAGCGCTCGCCACGCCGCTTTTCTTTTATATGCGCGAAACCCTGGGCTTCAGCGAGCAGTTTCTCGGAATTTTGAGCAGCGTGACATGGGGCGGGGCGATCATCGGCTGTTTTATTTATTTGAAGTTTTTGAAGCAAATGCGGCTAAAATATGCGCTCGGGATGGCAATCGCAGTGGGTTTTTTGGCAATTTTATCCTGCAGCCTGATTCATAACAAAACATCGGCAATTTTGATCTTCGTCATGTGCGGCATTTTAGGCTATATCAGCATTTTGCCGCTTGTTTCATCTGCCGCAAAATTAGCGAATTCCACAGGCGTAGAAAGTTCGCTGTTTGCTGTGTTGATGAGCATACAAAATCTGGCAAGTGCGGTCAGTACTTTCGTAGGTGGTATTTTGTTTGAAAAAATCGGACTGCATTTAATGATCGTGGCGATTGCATTTTTTACATTGTCGGGGCTTTTGGTAGTGAGACGATTGAAGACGATTTAGCAGAGGTATGATATCGGCGGCAAGAATTTCAATTAAAGGGCTTGTGCAAGGCGTGTTCTTTAGGGCGCGCACGGTTCATGAAGCGCGCAAACGCGGGCTTCATGGCTATGTTCGAAATCTTTCAAACGGCAGTGTCGAAGCGTGGATTCAAGGCGATGAAGCCATGGTCGTTCAATTAATCGACTGGTGCCGGAAAGGGCCAAGCGGTGCACGGGTTGATTCCGTGGAAATTGTGAGGGAATCACCGGATTTACAACTAACAGCATTCGATATTCGATGACTAAAAAACCAGCCAAAAGTACAGACCTTGTACGGAAAACAGCGACTGAGATTGTTAAAACGCTGCGAAATAGCGGTTTTACGGCTTTGTTCGCGGGTGGCTGCGTGCGCGATCTTGTCATGAAGCAAGAGCCGGAGGATTTCGATATTGCCACAACCGCCCGGCCAGAGGAAATCGAGAAACTGTTCAAAAAGACAATCCCCGTGGGTAAGCAGTTTGGTGTTGTGATTGTCTTAGAAGATGAAATTCCGTTCGAAGTTGCCACCTTTCGATCTGAAGGCCGTTATTTGGACGGCAGGCACCCCTCAAGCGTTTCGTTTACTTCTCCGGCAGAAGATGCTAAACGCCGCGATTTTACGATGAATGGCCTCTTTTATGATCCGTTGAAAGAGGAATTAATTGACCATGTGGGCGGCAGGGAAGACATCCAGAGACAGATAATCCGGACCATTGGAAAGCCGGCTGATAGATTTGAGGAAGACAAGCTCCGGCTTTTGCGGGCTATCCGGTTTGCCGCAAACTTGGGGTTTAAAATTGAACCTGCGACATGGAAAGAAGTTAAGCGTTTAGCGCCGGCCATTGAGGTCGTCAGCCCTGAACGGATCCGTGATGAATTAATCAAGCTTTTAACGCGACCGAATGCCAACCGAGGCCTTGATCTTTTATCTGAAAGCGGCCTTTTAAAGATAATTCTCCCTGAGGTAGAAGCTATGAAAGGCGTTGAGCAGCAGCCTGATTTTCATCCGGAAGGAGACGTGTTTGTGCATACGAAGCTGCTCTTGCAAAAGCTCGAAAACCCATCTGTTATTTTAGCATTCGGCGCGCTTTTGCATGATGTGGGGAAGCCTGTCACTTTCAGCAGGGAAAAGGGTAAAATCACCTTTTATAACCATTCTCACATTGGCGCCAAAATGGCTGAAAAAATATTAAGGCGCCTAAGGTTTTCAAACCGGGAAATTGATGGTATTCTCTCATGCGTTGAGAATCATATGAAATTTGCTGACGTGCAGGTGATGCGGGTCGGCAAACTCAAACAGTTTGTAGGGCGCGAGAATTTTGAGACCGAATTGGAGCTGCACCGAATTGATTGTGAGTCCAGTCATGGGAAGCTGGATAATTATCAATTTCTCAAAAAAAAGACCGAGGAATACCAAAAAGAAAATTTAAAACCCAAACCCCTGATCAACGGGAACGATCTGCTTGAGGCGGGCTATATAGCCGGGCCGATACTTAAAGAAATTTTAGCGCAAGCCTACGAAATGCAGTTGGAAGGTAAGTTTAAAGACAAAGAGAAAACAATGGAGTGGGTTTTAAAGCAATTCAAGCGCGGATAATTATGATGACCATGCAAAAGACCGAATTCCCAAAAGTGAAAAAATCTCCAGCGATGCCTTTTTTGAATGAATCAGGCATGAATGTGTCCGGCCAATCCGCCGAACGGAGCCCGCAGCCCGGCAATCAACAAAGGACTGCGATTGTGATTTTTTCGTTCGTTATTCTTGTTGCGCAGCTGGTAATATTTATCATGACATGGAAGATGTTCAACCAGATTCGAAGTTATTCCGAACCTGTTCCGAACACTGTTGAGTCCGCAGCCGGGGCAAACGCCGGGCCTGGATCAGCCGGTATTTCGAAAGCTAACGGCGCAAGCCAAAAGCAAAAAGTTATTCAAAATATAATGAAGGATTTTAATCTTGCCACGCCGGCCGGGAGCGTCCGTGAAGTCAAGCCGCAAATGATTGCGGATTTTAATCGACCGGATTTTGTTACAAACTTTAATACCAAAATCTACGCCATCCGCAACAGCACCGCGGGTTCTTTGTTAAATCTTGAGTTCGATACGAATAAACGTTTTGGTTCCTATGGCAATGCGCTTGCGGTTATTTATGATTTTACGGCCGCGCCCGGGGAGGTCGCGACGCTTGTCATTGATCTGCCCCTTATCGATATAAGCGGTTTTAACAAACTTGCGTTTAAATTGCTTGCAGATTTCAAACATAACAAAGGGGTTATGTCGCCCATTCGCATACAGCTTGTTTCGCATTCCGGAGAAATGATCGAGCATGATGTAACCGATTTCTTTACATTCTGGAAAAAGTACGACATTGAATTATGGAAGAACCAAGATTCACCTCCGAATGAATTCTTGCTGAAGCAAATTCGGATGACGGTCGCCCGCAGCGCGGGTGTTTTGACGGGCGGCTGGCACATTGACGATATGGTTCTTGAGTAGAGTCAGTATTTTGAGTACAATACCCACCCATGGACGTTACTGCCAAGAAAATTTTAGGCCTTCTCAAATCAAAGGACCGCGACGTACAGCTTTCCGCTATACGCGTTCTATCAGAACTCGGCATTAAAGACCGGTTGCTAGCCAAAGCAGTTGGGGATCTTTTCTCCCAAATTCAAGATCCTGTCATTAAGGATTCTTTGCTTGAAATTCCGAGCAAATCGCCATCCAAAGATTATCTACCGTATTTGATCCCGTTTTTAAGCGATATGGCAGTTAACCGCGAGAAAGTGATCCGGGCGATTGCTGTGAATGGGGTTTCGGCCATCCCTGCGCTTAAAAAACGATATCCGAAAGCACTGCCGTTTGAAAAGAGAGCTATTTTGGCCACCATTGGACGGATTCCCAACAAAGCAGCTTATGTATTGCTTTTGGATTCGCTGTGGGATAGCAGGGAAGTGGAACATTTGAAGTTTGTTTGTGATTTGTTCCGATCCGTGATTGAGCGGATGGATAAGCGGGAGCGGAAATGGCTGAATCAGTCTTTGTTGAAATTGATGCGCAAACCTCAGATCAAGAAAGTCAATTCTTTCATGATTTCATGTTTGATTTTAATCGGCTATCTTCAGGACCCGCGGTCAAAGTCTGCACTGATGTCGGCATTAAGCCAAAGCAAAGATATTTTCGTCGCCAAGTATGCATTAATGGCGCTCTCGCGGCTTGGATTCAAAGGGAAGGGGCACGATGATGCGCTGAAAGTTTTGCTGCCCGTCTTAAATCATGCGGACTTTGCGAATGTGGGGAAATACGCTTTACAGGTTGTTGAGCCTCTCGAAGTGTCCAAAAAAATGCAGTCTCCCATTTCAAAACTCTTGGACAGCCCGCATGCTTCGATTCGAAGCTATGCGCTTTCCAAGCTGGGTAGTTTTGATTCCTCGGAGAACGTATCTACATTGATTGAATATTTAAACTCGCCGGATATCCGGATTCGGGATGCGTCCAAAACGTCGCTTGAGAAAATGCCGAAAGCCGTGTTGCCGCTCCTGAAAATATTCGAAAGCGATTTAACGCCGGAGAAAGCGGATCAAATCATTTCGGTTTTACGGGCACATAAAAAGGCATTCAAACCGGCTCTCTGCAAAAAGCTTCTAAATTCACTAGAGAAGCTAATTAAGCAGAAGAATGAAAAATACCGAAATTACCTTCAATTACTGAAGAATATTAACCCAGACCTCCTTTATAAATATGTGATGACGAAGGCTCAGTCATTGAAAAAGAAGGGCAAATGGGCAGATGCAGTCGCGTATTTGGCGCTTTTGCAGGACAGTTACTTGTATACCCATGCCGCACGGTACGAAATGACGGTTTTAAGCCTCAAAACCTCAAAAAAGGACCTTTCTACGGGCTTCCGGGAACAAGATAAGGCTTTGCATCTATGTCAGACGCTGATTAAGAATAATGCTGATGAATTTTTCAAGAACTTGCTCAAGGACCGGAAAACGGTGGGCCCCCAGGACCTTCACTACATTGGGTTTCATTTTTCGGAAAAGCTTTTTGAGCTGCGCGAATTTGGAATTCGGGTTCTGAAGCATCTTGTCAAAAAACAGCCGTCTTCGAGCGCGGGAAAGTTAGCGAAACGGAAGTTGGCAAGTATTGGCGCTATGCCCGGGGGCAAGCTGGTTTCTGTTTAGAGGGTGTTTTCTTTATATTTAATAACGTCCGATAATATATCTTATGTAAAAAAACAACAGGTAAAGAAAACGCGCCTACCAATCCATATCGGGCGGCGTCTCATTCTCATTCTGAGGCTTTGGTCTGCGCAAAATCTGCATCTTCTTTTCGGAGTCTTTTAAGGCGTCTAAAATGCGCATAGCATCCACTTTTGACATCTGACCCTGAAAGTATTGCTTCTCTTCGCTCTCTTGGCCTCCTGAGGGCTTTTCCTGCTCACCGGAGCTGTCAGGACGCTCCATATCAGCCTTTTGTTGGTCGAGGTCGGCATTCTGCTGTTTTGAGTCGGGCTTAGGCTGATTTTGGGTTTCTTGGTCCTTTTTCTGGTTTTGTTCGTCCTTTTGGTTCTGTTCCTGGGGTTTGCGCTGGTCTTGCGCGCCTTTGCCGCCGGCATTTTTATCGGGCTGCTCTTGGTCCGGTTTGGGCTGATTTTGGTTTTGATCTTGGCCACCGCCACCGCCTTGGTTTTGCTGCTTCTGATTTTGGCTTCCGCCTTGGTTGTTTTGATCTTGTTGTTGCTGCTGTTGCTGCTGATTTTGACTCTGGTTTTGATTTTGTTTCTTTTGCTGCTCCTGCTGATTTTTATTTTGCTCGTTCCGCTGGTCTTGTTTCTGCTCGAAATCATTCTTTTTCTTAAGCAGCAATTCGAGATTGTGCTTTGCGTCCTTATCCTTAGGGTCTAAATCCAATGCTTTCTTGTAGGCCGTGATAGCTTCTTCGAGTTGCCCTAAGCGGTAAAGCGAATTTCCGTAGTTGTAATGCGACCGGGCCAAGAGTGATTTGTCTTTTGTGTTGGCAATCGATTTTTCGAATTGATTATGCGCGTCTTCATATTGATCAAGCTGATACAAGGTTGAGCCCAGGTTGTAGCCGATTTCGGAATTTTTTGGGTTTCTGACCTGAGCCTTTTGATAAAGCTCTTGAGCGGATTGATAGCGCTTGTCTTTGTATAGTTTGTTCGCTTTTTGATTGAGGGATGCAGTGCTGTCTAAAAAGCCGCAGAGCGCAAGCCATGTGAGAATCAAAAACCAACTTAGTAATATTGAAGAGTTAAATCGTTTGTGCATAACGGCGCTTGCTCCGGTCGCCCAAAATAGTTTCAAGCAGTAGTAAAAGTATGCCAATCAAGAGAAAACTCTGAAAATGATCCTCGCGCTCGACCAAAAGCTGTTCCTTAAATTCTTTCTTACCCAGGCTCTGAATATGCTGATAAATCAAGCCGGTTTCAGTTTCGCCCGGCGTTGCCGGAAAGTACAAGCCTTCGGTTTCGCTTGCAATCTTTCCCAGCAAAGGTTCATTCAGTTTACTGATAACAACTTCCCCAAACTTGTCTTTCTTATATCCGCTCATTTTGCCGGTTTCGGATTTAAGGGGAATGGGCTCCCCCGCTTTGGTTCCGATACCGATCGTATAGAGCCGCACCCCTGCTTTTTTAGCGGATTCGATGGCATTTTGGATATCTTCTTCCATGTTTTCACCATCAGACAGGATGACGACAGCGCGATGTTTATTGGTGTCGCCCGGCAAGGACCGGACGGCCGTGTGAATACCTTCGCTCATGCTGGTCCCCATGTCCGGAATGTAGCCCACTTCAATGGAATCGGCAAACAAAGAAAACGCCGAATAATCCAGTGTAAGCGGAGATTGCAGGAAGCCCGATCCTGCAAACGTGACAATACCGACCCGGTCTCCTTTGAGATGCCTCAAAAACGACCGCATTTCAAAGCGGGCCTTTTCCAGCCGGTTCGGTTTTACGTCTTCAGCCAGCATGCTCAAGGATGTGTCGACCAAAAATATTAAATCGATGCCTTTTCGCTTAATTTTTTTCTTTTCCTCGCCCCATTGTGGTTGCGCAAGCGCCACAACCAAAAATATCAATGCTGTGACCAGCAGAAACGATTTCCACTTCAGCTTTGACTCAGAATGAAATGACGTTAATAGACGCAGGGTCTGAAGATTTCCGAGCCCGGCTAGAATTTTCTTTTTTCGTTTTGCCGCAAAATAAAACAAGGCAATCACGATTGGGATAAGCCATAAAAATTGAAGATGAGCCGGCTGATAAAATTGCATGGTCAAGGCACCTTCACGAAAAATAACTGCCGGAGCCCAATTTCAAGTAACAAAATTAAAAACCCCGGGATTAAAAAATAGTGAAATAATTCGCCGTAGCTTGAATATTCCTTGATTTTAAATTCGGATTTCTCAAGCTCGCCGATTCGCTGATAAATTTCGGAAAGCATTTTTGCGTCACGTGCCGGGAAAAATAATCCGCCGGTAATGTCGGCGATCCGTTTCAGCGTTGTTTCATCAATGTCGACTTTTGCCTGAACATACCGCTTGCCGAAAATCGGGTCATCAATCGGAAATGGCACCATGCCGCCGGTTCCGATTCCGATCGTGTAAATCCGGATGCCGAAGCTTTTCGCAAGCTCTGCGGCGGTAATGGGGTCAATATTTCCGGCATTGTTGTCGCCGTCTGTGAGCAGAATCACCACCCGGCTTTTACCGTCGCTTTCCCGAAGCCGGTTGACCGCATTGGCGACTCCGAGGCCGATGGCGGTTCCGTCTTTGATCATGCCGATTTCGACGTCGTCAATTAACTTCATCAGAACGTCATAATCTAGCGTGAGCGGACATTGTGTATAGCTCTTTTTGGCGAAGACGACCAAACCAATCCGGTCGCTTTTCCGGCCTTTGACGAACCGCTTGGCCTCTTCTTTGGCCACCGTCATCCGGTTGACCGGCTTAAAATCCTCGGCCAGCATCGAACCCGAAATGTCGAGTGCGAGCATAATGTCAAGTCCGCTGGCTTCATATTCACGCTCTGCGGCAACGTGCTGAGGCCGCGCAAGCGCGATGACCATAAACACAAACGCGATGATCCTAAGCAAATTCAAATAGAAAAAAAAGCGGGATGCGGAATGGTCTCGAATTTGTTTGAATTTTTGAATTGCCGAAAACCGAATCGAGCTTCGTTTGCGTCTCGATATCCAAAGCAAAACCAGCGGAAGCAATAGTAAGAGTAAAAAGAATTCAGGATTCTTGAATTCCATCATGGCTTTGACACCGCTTGATTTGCTCCGGCCGCTTCATCTGCTGCAGGCAGCTCCGGTGCTTTGGTGATGTCGACAATTTCTTTGGCCAGTTTAGTCTGACGGATGATTTCTGCCGGCTCGGGTTTAAATTTTGCGAATTTCACCAGATCGCAGACCTCAAAGTGGCTTTTAATCAGTGTTAGTGTTTTGCCGTCTAATTCGCGCTGCCTTAGGGCGCTCATAATTTCATCAGTCGTTGATTCCAGCGCAAGAATCTGATAGCGGCGTTCCATATATCGACGGATGATTTCTGACAATTTGGCGAAATAAAGCTTAATTTGGCCGCGCTGCAGAAGCTCTGAATCTCCGAGCCGGTTCAGTGCCCGATAAGCCTCTTCCTGCGGCGTGAGTTGGTTTTCAGGGTTGATTGCGGCGGCGAACTGCTTTTTTCTGGTGTAATAAAAATAGAACCCGATGGCAGCCATAACTCCGAACAGGATTCCGATGAGCCAACCGACCCATTTGCGGGACAGATTGACGACGCCTTTGATGCCTGCAATATCATCGCTCGGCTTCCCATCCTTATCCACGCTCTCAATGGAAACATAAAGCTTGTTGGATTCGATTTTCTTTAATTCCTGACCGGCGCCTTCGCGATAATAAATCACCGCAGGGCTTAAGACATAATCGCCGAGCTCATATCCGGTAAATACGATTTCCCTGCCTTCGGAGATTGTTTTGCCTTGTTCGGTTTTAAAGCTTTTGTCTTCTTTTAATTCAAAATCTTTGAATGTTTCGGAAGTATCGATACGCGCAATTTGAATCGACGGATCGTGTTCGGCGGTTACTTTGAAGCGGACCCGGTCGCCGATTGTAAAAAAGGCATGATCCACTTCGGCGGTGACGGATATTTTCGCTTCATCGCACCAAACCGCTGCGGGATGGGTAAAAATCAGCGCCATCGCAAAAACGAACAGGAGAACAAAAACACGTTTCATTTTCGGCGCTCGCGCTGTTTAAATAAACGAATCAGCGGATCAGCGTACGGCTTTGAGGTATCAATATTGACCTTGTCGATTCCCATCATCTTAAAAGACCGGTCGATTTCACCGAGCTCCTCGCTTACCTGCTTTTCGAACAACTCCCGGACGTGCCGAGAGCGGTTATTAATAAGAATGGGCTCTCCGGTTTCGGCGTCTTCAAGCTGAAGAATGCCGCCCGATGGCCATTTCCGTTCAAGCGGATCCGTTAAATGAATGGCAATGACATCATGCTTTTGGCTGATGATTTTGAGGGATTTTTCATAGCCGGAATCTTGGAAGTCTGAAATGATAAACATCACCACGCGCCGCTTGAGGGTCTTTTGAAGGTATTCTAAGGCTGTCTGGAGCCGGGTCCCCTTCCGCTTGGGCTTATAGAAGAGGATTTCCCGGACAACCCTTAAAACATGGCTCCTCCCCTTCTTGATAGGGACGTATTTTTCGACTTCGTCGGTATAGATGACCATGCCGACTTTATCGTGGTTCCGGATGGCTGAGAATGCCAGGAGGGCGCAGATTTCCGCCGTGATCTGGGCTTTGATTTTGGCAGTGGTTCCGAATTGCTGAGAGGCCGAACCGTCGACGACAAAAAGGACCGTCAGCTCGCGTTCTTCGGTGTATTTTTTGACGAAGGGATGCTGAGAGCGCGCCGTCACGTTCCAATCAATGGTCCGGATGTCATCGCCCGGCACATATTCGCGCACATCCGCAAACTCGATTCCGCGGCCCTTGAAGACGGACTCGTATTCACCGCCGAATAAGTCGTTGACGAGCCGGGTCGTGCGGATCTCGATCCGTTTGATTTCCTTTAAAACATCTTTGGGGATCATGCGTCAAATCCCGCTTATGGAACTTCGATTTGGTCAAAAATCTTTCCAATCACATCTTCGGATTTCATTTCCTCGGCTTCTGCTTCGTAGGTCACGATGACGCGGTGCCGTAGAATATCAATACCGACTTGCTTAATGTCTTCCGGAATCACGTAACCGCGGCCTTTCAGAAAGGCCTGGGCTTTTGCCGCTAGCGCAAGCATGATGCTGGCACGCGGTGAAGCGCCGTAAGCAATCAAGGGCTTAATTGCATCAAGTTTATATTGTTCGGGATTCCGAGTTGCGAACACGAGATCCAAAATGTAATCTTTGATTTTCTCGTCGACATAAATCTTTTTTACGAGTTCGCGTAACTTGGAGATTGTTTTCAAATCCAACACCGGCTGGATTTGAACCTCGGACGGTGCGGTCATCCGTTCCAAAATTTCTTTCTCTTCTTTTTTGGTCGGATAACCCACCACCAGCTTCATCATAAAGCGGTCGACCTGCGCTTCGGGAAGCGGATAGGTCCCTTCCTGCTCAATCGGATTTTGAGTTGCCAAGACCAAGAAAGGTTCCGGAAGTTCATAGGTGGTCTCACCAATCGTCACCTGACGCTCCTGCATGGCCTCCAGAAGCGCGCTCTGCACTTTGGAGGGCGCCCGGTTGATTTCATCCGCAAGCACGATATTGGCGAAAATAGGGCCTTTTTTGGTCGTGAAATTGCCCTCTTTGGGGCTATAAACGAGCGTTCCGATTAAGTCTGCGGGCAGCAGGTCGGGCGTGAATTGAATTCGCTGGAATTTTGCGTGTAAGGCCTGGGACAGCGTCTTAACGGAAAGTGTTTTCGCAAGACCGGGCACGCCTTCAATGAGGATATGGCCGTTTGTTAAAAGGCCGACCATGAGCCGCTCGATCAGATAATTTTGACCGACAATCATCTTACCGATTTCTTGAAACAACTTTTGAGTGGTTTGATGTTCGCCGCGCACGCGCTCGTTCAGTTCGGATATTCCGGCTTCCATTGCTGTCTCCTTGTTGAATTCTGAATTATGAAGGCATGGTTACTTGATTGCTTTCAATGAATGATTTTACCCGATTTACAGTATTTTTCAAATCAGACTCGCTCAGATTGGAACCTGAAAATTTCATTTGTTCTAGTGATGACAAAAGCGCGCTGAACCCTCTGTCTGCATTGCTTATCTGCTTTTCTTTACTATATCGTGTCAGCAGCCTTGAAAGTGCCGCTATTTTTTCTCGATGAGTCTGATCAGCGCTTTCGATTTCTGCCAATTTTTGCATCCATACGGCTTTCGGATCGGAATCTGCATTAATCGGATTAGACGCATTCGGCGCTGATCGGTTCAGTCTCTTCCAAACAAAAAACGCAACCGGCGCACAAACAGCAAATATTATAAGCGATATTAACCAAAGTGCACGAGATTTGCGTGGCGCTGTAATTTGAAATGTTTTACTGGCGACGGTAATCGTGCCGGAATCACAATTCGGATCGCAAGTATACGGAATTTGAAAGGCCGGAATTTCGGCAGAACCGGTCTTGAGTGGTTTGAATTCGTATTCAAACTCTTTCCGAAAGAATCCATCTTCCCGCTTGATGGTTTGGCCTATGCGCAGGAGTTCGAAATTTTTTGCTGAAATGGAAGGCACCGCGAACCGGTATTGATCTTCGCTGCCCGACCACTGAAGCGATACTTGCAAAGTAACGGTTTGGTCAATCGCGAGCGATGAGTTTTGGGGTACGTATTGAAAAGAAGATTTCAGCGCCGCGTCCGCGGCAAGCCGAGATGGGTTGATTATGATGATGAAAAAAAGCACAAAGGCCAGCAAGCCCAATTGAATTCGCCGACCTTTGTGCATCATATTCCATCCTAAATTCTACAAGTCAGGATTTGCGTTTCTTTTCATCCTCATCGACGACTTCAAAATCTGCGTCGACCACATCACCTTTTTTACCGCTCTCAGAACCCGCTTCTCCCTGAGGTTGATCACCGGCCTTAGCGCCCTGCTTTTTCGCGGCATCCTCATACATCTTTTGCGCGATTCCGTGCGAGGCGGCGGCCAGTTTTTCAGCGGCTTTTTTGAGGAGTTCCGCGTCGTCTTTGCTCAATGTCTCTTTTGCTTCTTTGAGCGCCTCTTCAATCTTTGACTTTTCATCTGCGCTTACCTTGTCGCCATAATCTTTCAAGCTCTTTTCGGTGGCGTAGATCAAATTGTCGAGATTGTTCCGCGACTGAATCAGTTCGTGCTTCTTTTTATCGTCCGCGGCATGTGTTTGCGCTTCTTTGACGAGTTTTTCGACTTCGTCTTTGCTGAGACCGGAAGATGATTCGATCCGGATTTTTTGTTCTTTCCCGGTTCCGAGATCTTTTGCCGAAACATGAACAATACCGTTGGCGTCGATATCAAACGTTACCTCAACCTGAGGAACGCCGCGCGGTGCCGGCGGAATGCCTTCTAAATTGAAAAGTCCCAGCACGCGGTTATCGTTTGCCATTTCCCGCTCCCCTTGCAGCACTTTCACTGTGACAGCGGTTTGATTGTCGGCTGCCGTCGAGAAAATTTCGGATTTTTTAGTCGGAATTGTGGTATTTCGTTCGATTAACTTTGTCATCACTCCGCCCAACGTTTCAATGCCAAGAGAAAGCGGTGTTACGTCTAAAAGCAGCACGTCACGCACTTCGCCGGCCAAAACGCCGCCTTGAATCGCGGCACCGACCGCCACGACTTCATCGGGATTGACCCCCTGATGCGGATCTTTTTTGAAAATTTTCTTCACCATGTCGATCACAGCCGGCATCCGGGTTTGTCCGCCGACCAAAATGACTTCGTCGATTTTATCCACTGAAATTCCGGAATCTCGCAGACATTTTTCGCAAGGGCCTGCAGTGCGTTCAATTAAGTCCTGAACCAGCTGCTCTAATTTGGCACGCGAAAGCGACACAACCAAATGTTTGGGGCCTGTGGCATCAGCCGTAATGAACGGCAGATTGATTTCGGATGTCTGTGATGTGGAAAGTTCGCATTTGGCCTTCTCGGCGGCTTCTTTTAACCGTTGAAGCGCCATGCGGTCTTTTGACAAATCAATTCCTTCCTGCTTCTTGAATTCGGCAATGAGCCATTCGATGACGCGCTGATCGAAATCGTCGCCACCCAGATGTGTGTCGCCGTTCGTGGCTTTGACTTCAAAAACACCGTCGCCCAGCTCCAAAATAGAAATGTCGAACGTGCCGCCGCCCAAATCGTAAACCGCGATGCGCTCGTCTTTCTTTTTATCAAGTCCGTATGCGAGCGCAGCTGCGGTAGGTTCATTGATAATGCGAACTACCTCGAGCCCAGCAATTTGGCCCGCATCTTTGGTGGCTTGGCGCTGTGAGTCGTTAAAGTAAGCGGGAACTGTGATGACTGCTTTTTCTATTTTTTCACCCAAGTAAGCTTCCGCGTCGCTTTTGAGTTTTTGCAAAACCATCGCCGAAATTTCGGGCGGCGTATATTCGCGACCTGCAATATTGAACACTGCTTCGCTGTGCTTGCCTGATGCGATTTTGTAAGGAACCAATTTTACTTCGCGATCGACTTCACTGGTCCGGCGTCCGATGAACCGTTTTGCGCTGAACACTGTATTTTCAGGATTGGTGATTGCCTGGCGCTTGGCGGCTTGTCCGACGTAGCGTTCGCCTGATTTTGAAAATCCCACAACAGAAGGTGTTGTCCGGTTCCCTTCTTTGTTGGCGATTACTTTCGCTTCCCCGCCTTCCATCACGGCCATGCATGAGTTTGTTGTTCCGAGGTCAATGCCTAAAATTTTTGCCATTTCAGTACCGCTCCTTTTCAATTTTGCTTATTTTGACAGCCCAAATCTTATCTCTATTAGAACAAATTACATGCCAAATCGATTGTAAATATTAATTTATGTAAGTTATTGTTAATAAATGACTTATGTATAGTCAGATTTTGATTGGAGAATATTTTTGGCAGATTTTGTCGGGATGACACAACGAGAGTGTGTCATTTTGAATCACCAATGTTGTATTCTTCAAGCTTGCGATAAAGCGTTCGGCGTGAAATGCCAAGTTCTTTGGCGGCTAAAGATTTGTTGCCGTTAACATTTTTCAGTGCGCGTTCAATGGCCAATTTTTCAAGCGCTGTGAGCCGGACACCGTTATCGGTTTCCGCTTTTTGCAGCGATTCCGAAGGCCGTTTAATCACAGAAGAACCCTCCAAGTCATCGGGAATATTTTGAAGTTCGATTTTATCCGATTTGGCCAACACCACTGCCCGCTCAATGATATTGCGGAGTTCACGGATGTTGCCGGGCCAGGAGTAGCTTTGCAGTTTTTGCAATGCTTCCGGTGCTATGCCTGAGATTTTTTTCTGATTTTGCCGGCTGAAATAACGGACGTAATAATTCGCTAAAAGCGGAATATCCTGGCCGCGTTCTCGAAGCGGTGGAATAGTCAGCGGAATAACATTGATCCGGTAAAATAAATCTTCACGAAATCGCCCGGCGGCGACTTCGCTTTTCAAATCTTTATTGGTTGCGCAAATTAGGCGCACATCAACTTTCATGGTTTTAGAGCTTCCGACGCGTTCAAATTCGCCTTCTTGAAGAAACCTGAGAAGCTTCACCTGCGTTTCTTCCGAAATTTCGCCGATCTCATCCAGGAAAAGCGTCCCGCTGTCAGCGCGTTCAAACCGGCCGATTTTTCGCTCCGTTGCACCGGTAAATGCACCGCGTTCGTGTCCGAAGAGTTCGCTGGCAAGCAAAGTTTCGGTGAGCGCCGCGCAATGAACCGTGATGAATGGCTTGCCTTTTCGGGGGCTGTGATCATGGATCATATGCGCAAACAGTTCTTTTCCCGTTCCGCTTTCGCCTTGAATCAAAACCGTAGCGGCGGAACCTGCGATTTGTTTGGCCATGTCGATTAATTTTTTAATCACAGGCGATTCGCCTACGATTTTTCCTTCTTCAAACTTTTCGCGGATTAAATCTTGGCGTAAATTCTGATTTTCATGCTCGAGCGATTGCTCGCGAATCGCTTTTCGGAGAATGAGTTCCAGCTCATCCAAATTGACCGGTTTTGTTAGGTAGTAATACGCACCGGCCTTCATGGCTTGAACCGCCGTTTCAACGGTCCCGTACGCAGTCAGCATGAGTACAACCATTTTTGGATGTCCGGCTTTGAGCCGGTGAAGCAAGTGCATGCCGTCCATTCCGGGCATGCGGAGATCCAGCAGCGTGATGTCCGGATTGAGTTCTTTGGCCAGCTTGAGCGCTTCTTCGCCATTTTCTGCAACATGGGCTTCATAGCCCTTTTGCTCCAAAAATCGCTGAAGCCCTTCACGCGTATTCTTTTCATCGTCGACAATCAAAATACCGCTGTTTAAATGTTCCATTTATTCCCTGCTCCTTTTTGGGCCGGTGAGCTGCAGCTTTTCAGTCCGGATCGGTAGAAGGACCGTGACGACCGTTCCTTTGCCCAATTTGCTTTCAATTTCGATTTTTCCACCGTGCTCCCCGATGATTTGGTAAGCAATCATCAAGCCCAAACCGCTCCCCTCTTCTTTGGTGGTGTAATACGCGTCAAAAATTTTTGGGATGTCTTTTTTCGAAATGCCGACTCCGGTGTCTGCGATTTGTGTGATACAAAGCCGCTTATGCATCTGCGTCGAGACTGCAAGCCTTCCGCCCTTCGGCATGGCCTGAATGGCATTGCGCATCAAATTCACATACACTTGGCTCAAACGGTCTTCATCAATTAAAAATTTGGGCAGCGCAGAATCAAAAGAAGTTTTTACTTGAATCCGATTGTTGACGATTTCGGGTTTTAAAAGCTCGAGAACGTGATTCAGAATGTCGTTGATCTGAGTTGATCGGAATTCAATCGGTTTTCGGCGGCTTGCTTTTAAGAAATTACGGATAATTGAATCCAGCCGCTTGGTTTCATCCGCTACGATTTGCGCGGTTTTTCGAATCGCGGCCTGCTCTTTTTTCGGAAGTTTCTCGATGTCGCTTAAAAGCAGTTGCAAATGAATATTGATTGAATTGAGCGGGTTTCCGATTTCATGCGCAATGCCGTCCGCCAGACTGATGACTGAATTCATTTTTTCGTGGCGCGCTCTTTCAAGCTCCCGCTCTTCGGCAGCCGATTGCCGGGTTAATAAGACGATATAGAATTTTTTCCATTCGGTTTGCGCTTCACCGGGGCTTGGCTCAAATTTTAAAATGGACACATTGAGCTGGGCGTGCCGCGGAATGTACAAATCGACCGGGGTGTCATAAATTTCTTGGCCGGATTCAACCGTTTTTTCAATCAACGCTCGGAGCCCTTCGTCCTCGACAATGTCCCGCACGGTTTCGTGATGCCTGAGAAGGCTGGAGCTGCCGACAATGAGCTGGGCTTTTCGGTTTAAAAATCTGACTTCAAGTTTTGAGCTGACCACCATGACGCCTTCCTGGATACGGCTCAGCAATTCATGCAGAAAATGCGCCTCATGGCGGAGACTGATGACAAGCTGTTCTAAATTTTGCTTGTCGACTTTTCCGATTTTTTCAATCGCTTTGGTCAAGAAATGACGGTTTGCCATGGGTTATTTCACTCCCCTTGCAAGTTCCATGAATTTTCGAAGCAAAGCAGGATCTTTTTTGCCCGGCTCTTTTTCAACGCCGCTTGCGACATCAATGGCGTAGGGCTGCGTTTTCCGGATTGCTTCTTGAACGTTATCCACCGAAAGCCCGCCGGCCAAAAATAACCTGTCACGGACATGCGGCTTGTCGTCAATAATGGTCCAGTCAAAGGTTTCACCGGTCCCGCCCAATGATTTGGCAGAATAGGTATCAAACAAAAAGGCGTCGACGTTGTATTCGTCAAGCCGTTTTAGGCTGAGCCTATCTTTGATCCTAAATGATTTAATCACTTTGTATTTCTTTTCCGTGAAGTAATCGCAATAGCGGCTTGTTTCTTCACCGTGGAACTGGAGCCATTTCAGCTGAAGTTGGGATGCGATTTGTTCGACTTCCTGCTTGGGTTGATTGGCGAAAACACCAACAAAATTTTCAAAATTACCGAGTGCGCGGATGATAGGCTCGGCATCGCGCGGTTCGATTTTGCGCGGACTTTTGGCGAAAATAAACCCGAGAAAATCGGCGCCCAGCTGTTTGGCCAGCTCCGCATCTTTGAGGTTTGTATTCCCGCAAATTTTTATTTTAGACGGCTGTTCCATGGTTTCCGATCAACTCTCTCATTTTTTTTGAAATATCCGGCGCTTTCATAAACGCCGTTCCGACGAGGAACGCGTGAGCGCCCAGTTTTTGGTAGCGTTCGATATCTTTCCGCGTGTGAATTCCGCTCTCGACCACAATGGTCACATTTTTGGGAATCAACTTCATCAACGTTTCCGCATGTTTTGAGTTGATGCTGAGTGTATCCAAATTCCGGTTATTAATTCCGATTAAGTTTGCTCCGGCGCGAACCGCGCGTTTTACTTCCGATTCGTTGTGTGCTTCAACCAGTGCGTCTAATCGGAGTTTTTTTGCAAGCTTAAGGAGCCGGGCCAATTCTTGATCCGATAAAATTGCGACAATTAACAAAATCGCATCAGCGCCAAACGCTGCTGATTCATAAATCTGGTAATCATCCACCAGAAAATCCTTCCGTAAAACCGGAAGCTTTGTCACTGCTTTTATATGACGAATCGTGTGAATAGAGCCCTTGAAATATTTTTGATCGGTCAGAACCGAAATGGCGCTGCCGCCGGCACGTTCGTAAATCGCCGCAATTTTTCTGGGCAAATACACACGCCGCATCAAGCCTTCCGAAGGTGATGCTTTTTTCATCTCGCAGATAAGTTTAGCTCGCTTTCCGCTCGATTGGAGTTGTTTTCGAAATGAAATCACCGAATGCGGCCGTTCGGCACCAAGTCTTTTCAATTCAGAAACGGGCCGGCGGCGCTTCAAAATTTCAATTTCGCGCTTTTTATTGGCAACAATTTTATCAAGCAGCATGGGTTGCCTTTTTCATTTCAGCGATGACGCGCAGAGCCCTGCCGGACTTGAGAGCCCGATCAGCCCTCCGGATTCCATCATGTAAATTTTTGGCATTTTGACTTACATATAAAATGAGGCCCGCATTTGCGAGAATCACATCACGGCGGGCGCTTTTGTCACGGCCGGTTAGTAGATCAAGGGCGATTTTGAGGTTTTTTGCCGCACTTCCGCCGCGCATGAGCGCGATGTTTGCAGTGCGTAAACCGTAAGCGCTCGGATTGATTTTAAAATACCGCACGATGCCCTTTTTTAATTCACCCGTAAAAGTCGGTTGATAGGTTGTGAGTTCATCGGTTCCATTTTTTCCGGAAAGTACGATTGCATGAACTGTGCCAAGTTTTTTGAGTGTATTCAGAACAATCGGAATCATTCGCGGATGATAAACACCAACAACTTGACGTTTTACATGCAATGGATTCAGCAAGGGCCCGGCCATATTAAAAATGGTTTTAATTTTTTGCGCCGCCAATTCCTTTCGAATTCCCTGAACATTGGCAAAGGCTTTGCTGTGAAGCGGGGCGTGAAAATAACCGATGCCGGATCGATCAATTGAACGCGCGATGGCTTTTGGCGTTGCGTCGAGCTTGACACCAAGCGCTTCCATTAAATCCGAGCTCCCACAGCTGGATGTAATCGAACGGTTGCCGTGTTTAGCGATCTTGGCGCCTGCGCCGGCCGCAACCAGGCTTGAAATCGTCGACACATTGAATGTTTTTTGCCCATCACCGCCGGTTCCACAAGCATCGCAAAGATTTTTTTGCTTGCTTCGGACCGTGACACGTTTGCCGTTTTTCATTCGAGCGGCCTGAATGAGTGAAAAAAGTTCGGTGGCGGTCTCACCCTTTCGGCGGAGCAAAACCAAGAGAGCTTTGGCTGTCTTTTGGTCCAATTTGCCGTTTAGAAGATTCTGAAAGGCAAAGCGGGCCTTTGAATTCTCTAAGTCGTTATATAGCAATAGCTTATCAATTATTTTGTCCAATGCCATAGTGTGTAATTTTAACACAATTCGAGAAAATGGGGGATTTTTTTTACAGCAGATATCGAGCGGTCAATCAACCTTTTACTTTAAGGAAATTCGCGAGAAGCCGTTTTCCCTGCTCGGTTAGAATCGACTCCGGATGAAATTGAACGCCGAAGGTTGCATGCTTTTTGTGCTGGAGACCCATCACTTCTTTCTCTTTTGTCCACGCCGTGATGTCCAATGCTTCCGGAAACGATTTTCGCTCGACTAGAAGCGAATGGTAGCGCGTGGCCTGAAAGGGCTCGGGCATTCCTTTGAAGATACCCTTTTTTGAATGATGAATTTCGGATGTTTTGCCGTGCATAATCCGTGCGGCGCGGATCACATTTCCGCCAAAAACGTGGCCGATGCACTGATGCCCAAGACAGACACCCAGAATCGGCAGCTTTCCACTGAAAGAGGCGATGACTTCATTGGAAATCCCCGCTTCTTTCGGTGAGCAGGGTCCCGGCGAAATCACGATCTTGGTAGGGCCTAGGCGCTTGATTTGAGCAATTGAGATTTTGTCGTTCCGGAATACTTTGAGTTTGACACCCAATTCACCAAAATATTGAACGAGGTTATACGTGAACGAATCGTAGTTATCGATCATGAGCAACATGGTTAGCCTGCCATTTCGACAGCACGCATGAGCGCCCGGGCTTTGTTGATTGTTTCTTGGTATTCTTTTTCCGGATTTGAATCGTTGACAATTCCCGCACCTGCCTGCACAAACGCTTTTTTGCCATCGATGAGAATTGTACGAATCGTGATGCAAAGATCAAAATCGCCGTCAAAACCGATGTAACCGACGGCACCCGCATAAGGCCCGCGCTTTTCGGGTTCCAGTTCATCAATAATCTGCATGGCACGAATTTTCGGAGCTCCTGAAACGGTCCCGGCCGGATAACAGGCGCTGATGATTTCCATCGGGCTTTTATTTTTAAGCGCCCTGCCTTCGACATGGCTGACCAAATGCATGACGTGAGAAAAACGCTCGACTTGGGCAAAGTGCCGGACTTTGACACTTTTGTAATCGCAGACGCGGCCCAAATCATTCCTTCCAAGGTCAACCAGCATGAGATGTTCCGCCATTTCCTTTTTAGAGGCTTTTAAATTCTCTTCCAGCCGCTTGTCGGATGTTTCGTCGTGGCCGCGCGGGCGCGTGCCGGCAATCGGACGCGTTTCGACCGTGCTCCCCTGCTTTTTGACCAGCATTTCCGGGGATGAGCCCACTAGCCGCAGCGAACCGCTCCGAAAATAAAACATGTACGGCGATGGATTAAGCGACCTAAGCGCCCGGTAGACCGCAAAATCATTTTTGATTCGAGGGAGCTCGAAACGCTGAGATAGAACAGTTTGAATACAATCACCGGCTCGTATGTAAGCTTTGATCTTTCCGACACTCGCGGTGAAAGTCTTTTTGGTAACATTGGATTTAATTGCAACAGATTTCGATTTTTTTCGAGTTGCTTCCAGTGCTGCGGGTATTCGCTGCGTGTTGATTTTATGCTGCATGGTTTTGATTGCGTATTCTGCGTCCGTATATGCCTGCTTGGGCGATTTTGTGCGGGTATCCGCGAGATGGATTAACTTAATCTTGTGTTCGAAGTGATCATACACTGCCAAATTCTGCGTCATGAGGAGTAAGGCATCCGGCGTGCCGAGTCCGGGTTTGCTCCGTAGGCGAATATCATCACAAAACGTCACGAATTCATAGCCCAGAAATCCAACAAAGCCGCCGACAAACGACGGCAGTTTCGGATTTCGAACAAAGCGGTAAGATTTGAGAATATTGTTAAATGCGCTTAACGCGTCTTCTTTGGATGTGATTTTGATCCGTTTTAACCTGCCGGCGCTCTTGACCGTGAAGAGGTTTTTCTTTAATTCAATCACGGAGCCGGGCTGAGCGCCAACCAAGGAGTAGCGCCCGATACTTTCCTCATATTCGGCGGATTCAAGCAGAAAAGCGTGGGGATCTTTTCCGGCAATTTTAAGAAACAAAGATACCGGCGTTTCAAGATCGGCCAACTCTTCGGCAAACACAGGGATGAGATTTCCCTGTGCGGCGAGCTTGGTAAATTGAGCGTAGTCCGGCTGGATGTTCATTAATAAATCGACTTTGGGTCAAATTCGCGCTTTTCGGTGACGCGTTTGATGTTGCCTTTGGCGTCTAACAAGTGAACGAAGCAGGAGTGATAGCCCAAGTGGCACGCCGCACCGACCTGCTCTACTTCAATGAGAATCGTATCGCGGTCGCAATCGGTTTTAATTGAAAGCACTTTTTGTACATGCCCTGAAGTTTCACCTTTCATCCAAAATTTTTTGCGGGAGCGTGAATAAAAATACGTATACTTCTTCTTCATCATAACTTGGAGGGACTTTTTGTTGACGTAAGCCAGCATCAAGACTTGCCCCGTCTTTTTTTCCTGCACGATGGCCGGCATTAAACCGTCTTCATTAAACTTGAACTTAATCATTGAAATCCTTTCTCAGTATCCAATTAAAGCCTGACTTCTACTTTTTTCTTTTTCAAATATTGTTTGGCTTCCGGTATCGTAAATTTTCCAAAATGGAAAATCGAAGCCGCTAAAACCGCATCCGCTTTTCCTTTTGTGAATGCGTCATGCAGATGTTGCAACTTTCCCGCGCCGCCGGAGGCAATCACCGGAATTCGAACGGCGGATGAAACCGCCCGGGTTAATGCCAAATCATAACCATTTTTTGTGCCATCACAATCCATGCTGGTAAGCAAAATTTCGCCTGCGCCGAGCTTTTCAACATGCTTCGCCCATTTGACAGCATCCCACCGGGTTGGATTACGCCCGCCGTGTGTGTAAACCGTCCAGCGATTGCGCGCGCTTTGCTTGGCATCAATGGCGACCACGATACACTGGCTTCCAAACCTTTTACTGGCTTGGCGTACCAAATTCGGATTTTCGATTGCTTTTGTGTTGAGCGATACCTTATCGCAGCCGGCTTTCAGCAATGCTCGGATATCTTCCACGTTCCGGATGCCGCCACCTACCGTAAACGGAATGTAGATTGATTCAGCAACTTTTTCGACAATTCGAATCAAGGTCGAGCGCCGCTCGTGCGAGGCGGTGATGTCCAAAAAAACCAGCTCGTCAGCCTTGGCTTTATCATAGGCTTTCGCGCATGCGACCGGATCGCCGGCGTCAATCAAATCAATAAAGCGAACGCCTTTCACTACTCGCCCGTCACGTACGTCCAGGCACGGAATAATGCGCTTTGCGAGCATCAGGAAGGCTTCTCCACCCCAAAATGCTCGACCACGACTTTTAAAATAGCGTCCGTATAGGCGTGGGTATGCGCGAAAATCGAAGCCGCTAAAATGGCAATGCACAACACCTGAAGCTGGAAAAGCGCCAAATGACCGCCCATAAAGCCCGGGTCTAAACAAATCACGGTACCTAGCGCAATACCAAGCAAAAAGAGCAGCCATCCCAGAATAGACCTGGGCAAATAAATTCTTTGGACCTGCGACCGGATTTCTTTGTTAACGCGTTTTAATTCCACAAAAATATAACGCAGGAGCATGTGGCGCACGATTAACATCACGATCAGCCACACCAACGCGACCACCGACCACGCCCAGCTTTTTTCAGATATCAAAGTTTGCCAATAGTTCATGATTTTCCGTTGACCAGCGCCAACGCCTCCGGAAGTTCAAACCGTTTTTCGTATAAAGCCTTTCCAATAATAACGCCGAACAGGTTGGGATGTTTCAGGGCTTTTAATTTTTTTAAGTCCTTCAAATCCGAAATTCCGCCCGCAACCACGATTTTCAAACCGGTGGTTTCAAGCAAATGTTCTGTCTTTTCAAAATTAGGCCCCGACAAAGTTCCGTCGCGGACGACATCGGTATAGATCGCATTTTGAACACCCAATTTTTCAAGCTCCTTGCACAGCGAATCAATTTTCATCAGCTTGACCTGTGATTTCCAGCCTCCGATTTGAAGCGCATCGCCTCTGACGTCCAAGCTCACCACAATCCGGTCGCTGAATTTTTTCACAAGCTGTTTGAGCATTTTTAAATCGAACACTTTGGTTCCGATAACGGCGCGCGAAACTCCGACAGAAAATACTTCCTCGATCGCTTGAACGGATCTGAGCCCGCCTCCGAATTGAATTGGAACCCGAACGGCTTGGCAGATATTTTTTAGCGAGCCCAAATTTTTCCGCCGGCCGGTCGCAGCACCGTCCAGGTCGACGACGTGAATCATTTTAGCTCCCTCACGCTGCCATTTGAGCGCAACGGCTTCCGGTGAATCGGAATACACTTTCTCTTTGGCGAAATCACCGCGTGTTAAGCGCACGACGCGTCCGCCGCGGATATCAATTGCAGGAATTAAGATCATGCGATTACCTTTTTAATATTGGATAAAATTTTTTAACAACTGAAGCCCGGCTGCCTGGCTTTTTTCCGGATGAAATTGTACGGCAAAAACAGAGTCTTTCTGGAGCATGGAAATAAATTTTGATCCGTAACTGGTTTCGCCGGCCACAACCGCCTTGCTTTTTGGCGATCCGATAAATGAATGTACGAAATAAAAATAACTATTATCCGGGATTTTCTTCACCAATTCGGACCGTTTCGTGAAATCAACCCGGTTCCAGCCCATTTGCGGAATTTTCAATTTTTGTTTCGTCTTCTTACCCAGACGAATGACGCTTCCGGGGATCACGGAAAGGCCTTTGACACCGGGACTCTCTTCGCTTTTTTCAAACAAAAGCTGTAAGCCCAAGCAAATCCCGAGAAAAGGCTTCTGGCGGCCTATGTGGCGTAAAATCGGGCCGGCAAGGCGCCTTTTTCTTAATTCCCGCATTGCAGCGCCAAATTCGCCAACCCCGGGCAAAATCAACTTGCTCGCTTGTTCAAGCGTTTTTGGTTGATCCGAAACACGGACGCGCCCACCCAGCATTTCCAATGCTTTGCTGACACTGCGCAGATTTCCCATTCCATAATCAACAACGCAAATCATTAGGCAAGTTTTCCCTTTGTAGACGGAACACCCTTCACTCGCGGATCGATTTGTGTGGCAGTATCGAGTGATTTAGCCAAAGCCTTAAACATGGCTTCCGTAATGTGGTGAGAGTCTTCGCCCTGCATGACTTCCGCGATCATGTTGATGCCGGAATTGAGCGTGAAGGCACGCATAAATTCACACGCGTCGTGAAATGAATATTTGGTTGAGCGGTGAAATTTTGCAGTTTTTGATTTAATCAAGTGAAACGACGGCCGCCCTGAAATATCAATGCTGACTCGGACCAGTGCCTCATCCATCGGAATGCTGAAAAACCCAAACCGGCGGATACCGGCTTTGTTTCCGAGCGCTTTCGACAGTGCCTGGCCCAGCACGATTCCGACGTCTTCGTTCGTGTGGTGAATGTCGATTTCCAAATCACCTTTCGCTTTGACTTTCAAGTCAAATAGACCGTGTTTTGTCAGGCTCGTGAGCATGTGATCTAAAAACGGAATTCCGGTCGCAATGGATGACGATCCGGAGCCGTCCAAATTGAGTTCAATCTGGATCGATGTTTCTTTGGTTTCTCGGCCAACTTTTCCGATTCTTTTTTGTGCAGCCAATTTATTTGCCTCCTGATTGTGACGATTCCCTGGTTTCTGATTTGGCCGGAGAGCCATTCACAAACCGGGCTTCGAGCGATATTTTATGAAGAATCAAACCTTCCAATTCCGTGAGCTGGTGTACGTGCTGGCGGACTTTTTCGAGCGCTTCCCGCGTATACGAAATAATCTGCGTGCTTTTGACAAAGCTGGACGCGCTGAGCGGTGAGAAAAACCGCGCGGTTCCACCGGTCGGCAGTACGTGGCTCGGGCCTGCGATATAGTCGCCCAACACAGCCGGCGAGTAGGCGCCTAAAAATATTGCACCCGCATGCTCTATTTTTTTCGCCAGGGATTCCGCATCTGCGGTCATGATTTGTAAATGTTCCGGCGCGATTTCGTTAATGGCTTCACAGGCTTCGTTCATATTTTTAACCAAAAATACAAAGCCGCTGTCGACGCGCTTACGGATCGATTCTGCTAGCTTTTTGGAATTGGTGACGAGATACGAGATTCCACCAAAATGCTCAGACTGTGCGAGTAAATCGCAAGTCACATAGTCTTCGTTTGCTTCGCCGTCTGCAATGATGGCCACTTCACTGGGCCCTGCGATCATATCAATATCAACATAGCCGAACACTTGCCGCTTGGCTTCCGTGACGTAAGGATTTCCGGGACCGACGATTTTATCTACTTTTTTGATTGTCCGCGTGCCGAATGCCATCGCGGCAATTGCCTGCGCGCCGCCGACTCGGTAAATTTCTTTCACGCCCAGCAAATTAGCAACCGCCAGAATATTCGGGTTAACTTCACCGGTTTCTCGGTTTGGCGGCGTGCAAATCACGATTTCTTTAACGCCCGCGACTTTGGCTGGAATGACTGTCATGTAAACGGTTGAAACGAGCGGTGCTGTGCCGCCCGGAATATAGATGCCGACCCGTTCAATCGGACGATACCGTTTTGCCAAATAAGCGCCGCTTTCAGATTTGATTTCAAAGGATTTTTTCAGCTCAGATTCATAGTAAGCTGTCACGTTGTCGGTGATTTGTTTCAAAATCGGTACGAATTGAACCTGAATTTTTTCAAACGCACGGTTAATATCGCCTTCTGTGACCTGAATCCGCTTCAGTGGAAGCTCAAGACGATCAAACTCTTTTGTGAAACGGCGGATGGCCGCATCGCCTTTTGAGCGGACTTCGGACAGGATGCGCTCAACTTTGCGGTACAGATCCTTATCGATCGTGCCGTCGATTCCCTTTTCCAGTTTTCGAAATGCGTTTTTTTCCCAATGGAGGAGCTGCATGGACTATTTTCCCGCTTCTTTCAAAATAGCCGGCAATTCATCAATTGCTTTTTGAATGGCCGCCGGATTTTTGCCGCCGCCCTGCGCCAGGTCTTTGCGCCCGCCCGCAGAGCCGTCGAGTGTTTCGGCAATTTTTTTTGCGATTTGTGATGCATCCAACTTGGATTGCGCCAAGTCTTTCGAGAGGCCCACAATCAAAGACACTTTGTCGTCTTGCGATGAAAATAAAGCAATAACGCTTTGCTTGGCCGACTGGCGCAATGCGTCTCCGATATTGCGCAGATCGTCCAATTGCGCGTTTTGTATGTTTTGTGCAATTAAACTAACACTGCCCGCCGGCTTGCTTTTTTGAATCAAATCGCTTGCGCTTGGTAGCGAGACGGATACGGACTTTTGCTGGCCTGCTTTTTTCAAATTCTGCTGTATTTTTTGCACGTCTTCCACCAAGCGATCGGGCGATGATTTGATCGCCTGAGCAGCGTCCAGGATTGTTTTCTGAAGTGATTGCAAGTAATTCAAAGCACCCAACCCCGTTTTGGCTTCAATCCGGCGCGTGCCGCTTGCCACCGAGCTTTCGTTCGTAATGACAAAAAGGCCAATATCACCCGTGCGTGCGCAATGCGTTCCGCCGCACAGTTCTTTGCTGAAGCCCGGTACGTCGATGACGCGCACTTCATCTTCGTACTTTTCACCGAAGAACGCCAATGCGCCGCCTTTCGTTGCGTCTTGATAAGATTCGGTTTTGTGCTGGACCACTGAATTTTGAAGAATGACTTGATTCACCTCGACTTCGACTTTCTTGATTTCATCTTGCGTTAAGGCTTTCGGATGCGAAAAATCGAACCGGAGTTTCTCAGGGTTAACCAGTGAACCTAGTTGCCGGACATGGTCGCCCAAAACACGTTTCAAGGCCGCCTGCAGCAAATGCGTTGCCGTGTGATTGCGTTTTGTCGCGTGGCGCAGCTCTGCGTTCACGCTTGCTTTTACAGTTTGTCCGATCTTGATTTTTCCGCGTACGGTTTTTCCGATATGCAGAATGATTTTTTCCTTTTTTTGAGTATTTATGACGTCAAACTCAAATCCGTCACCAGCGATTTTGCCTTTATCGCCAACCTGGCCGCCGCCTTCAGGATAAAACGGCGTCCGGTCAAGCGCAAGAACCTCCCCAGTGTCGGCAACTTTCGACCAAAGCACTTTCGCATCCGATTCGAGTTTTTCGTAACCCACGAATTGAGTTGCTGGAAGGGCTGCGATTTCCTGCTTGCTGCTGTCGACCACGAAAATGGAGTCCGCAATTTTGCTTTTTGATTTTGCGCGTTCTCGCTGTTCGTTCATCAATTTATCGAAACCTTTTTGGTCGATGGAAAGACCTTCTTTCGTCGCAATCAGTTTAGTTAATTCGTCTGGAAATCCGTACGTGTCATACAATTTAAATACTTCCTCGCCCGGAATTTGTTTAAGTTTTGCATTTTTGACTGTCGAAATTGTTTTTGTAAGTGACTCACCGCCGCTTTCAATGGTTTCCAAAAATCTTTTTTCTTCTTGCTCGATCACTTGCGTCACATTTTTTTGCGATTGTGCGATTTCCGGATATTGATCGCCCATCGCTTCAATGACGGCCGGAACGATTTTGTGCAAAAAGGGCTGATGAACACCGGCAGCGCTTCCGCGCCAGACGCTTCGGCGAATCAATTTTCGGATAACATATCCACGGCCTTCATTCGACGGGAAAATGCCGTCGGTAATGGAAAATACGGCAGCGCGGCCGTGATCCACAAACGTGTAAAGTGTTTTGATGCTATCGGCACCAATTTTGCCTTTAAAAATTTGCTGCATAGTTTTGAGCATGGGTTCAAAGAGGTCGATTTCGTAATTTACTTTCTTGCCTTGAATCATACACGCCAGGCGCTCAAGCCCTGCGCCGGTATCAATATTTTTCGCCGCAAGCGGTTTCAAGCCTCCGCCGTCTTGACGGTCAAATTGTGTAAACACCAGGTTCCAAATTTCAGCGTACCGGCCGGATGAATCATCCGCCCATTTTGCATTTTTGCCGGCACTTGGATAATTTTCGCCTTGATCATAATAAATCTCAGAACACGGTCCGCAGGGCCCGTTTGGACCATCTGCAGGTGCGTTGGCCGGCCAAAAATTAGAGTCGTCGTCCCGTTTATCGATCCAATTTTCCGGCACTTTCACGACCTCGCGCCAGATTTTAAACGCTTCATCATCCTTTTTATGGACGCTGATGCGCAAACGTTCAGGCGGCAGTTTAAATTCTTTTGTCAGAAGTTCCCAAGCCCATTCAATCGCTTCGCGTTTGAAGTAATCGCCGAATGAGAAGTTGCCCAGCATTTCAAAAAATGTGTGGTGATACGGCGTTTGGCCGACAGAGTCCAAATCGCCTGCTCGGAGGCACTTTTGAGACGACGTTGCACGCTTCAAATCTTTTTTGACGCTCAGAAAATAGTCTTTAAATTGGTTCATCCCTGCGCCCGTGAACAGCAGGGTCGGATCGCCTGCCGGGATCAGGGAATCGCTTTTGACGACCGTATGACCGCGCTTGGCGAAAAAATCCAAAAACCGTTTTCTGATTTCACTCGTTTTCATGTTTTCTTTTTTAGTTCCGAAACCACCGACCTGCAAATTTCATAATCAAAACCGCGCCTGGATAAATAATCAAAAATGCGCTTCAATTTTTTCGCCGCATCAGGATCTGTCATTTGCTCGAACTTACGCTCGGCAATTTCCGCCGCAATTTCGGTTTCTTTGGCTTGATCGTAACTTTCAAGCGCCGAGTCGATCACGCTGTCCGATACGCCTTTGTGTTTTAATTCAAACCGAATGCGCTTCCGGCCCTTCGGATTTCCGAAAACCGAATATTCAACCTGCTGCTTGGCGAGCGACAGATCGTTTAAATATTTCTGATTTTTAAGCACCTGTGCGATTTTCTCAATCGCTTGTTCGCCGTACCCTTTTTCTTTGAGGCGTTTTTTTAATTCCCGCTCACTGCGTTTTGTTACCGACAACAGGCGGATTGCGTAAATGTAGCCGTTTTTCTCCTGCCCGTCTTCGAGCGCCTTAACGTCCGTCAAATTCTGTTGATTGTCTGTCATGGATTAGAAAAAAACACGGCGGAATCAATCCGCCGCGTTTCACCCTCAAGAGATTTAGAAGTTCAGGCGAGATTATTCGCTGTCTTTCTCCTCATCCTGGGAGCCAGGCTTCTGCGGATGCTCTGCGGCAACCGCTGTGAGTTTTTCCCTGACTTTGCCTTCAATTTCTTCCAGGAGATTCGGGTTTTCGCGAAGGAAAAGCCTGACAGCATCGCGCCCTTGTCCGATTTTTTCGTTATTGTAGGCAATCCAGCTGCCCGATTTCTCGAGAATCTCGTTTTCGATCGCGATATCAATCACCGAAGCTGAGCGCGAGATGCCTTCATCGAACATGATGTCGAATTCGGCGAGTTTGAAAGGTGCCGCGCACTTATTTTTGACGACTTTAACGCGCACGCGGTTACCGACCACTTCTTCACCTTTCTTAATTGAACCAATCCGGCGGATATCGAGCCGCATCGATGAGAAGAACTTCAGCGCTTTTCCGCCCGGTGTTGTTTCGGGATTGCCGAACATGACACCGATTTTATCGCGGATTTGATTGATGAAGATGAGCGATGTTTTTGATTTGCTGATAATTGCCGTGAGTTTCCGCAATGCCTGCGACATCAGGCGCGCTTGAACGCCCATCGAGGAAGCGCCCATTTCGCCTTCAATTTCAGACTTCGGTACGAGCGCCGCGACAGAATCGACCACCAAAACATCAATCGCGTTTGAGCGAATCAGCATTTCAACGATCTGAAGTGCCTGCTCGCCGGAATCCGGCTGAGAAATCAGAAGGTCATTCAGGTTCACGCCAAGCTTGGTTGCATAAGCAGGGTCTAATGCGTGCTCTGCATCAATAAACGCGGCAGTTCCGCCCATCTTTTGAGCGCGGGCGACAATGCTTAGCGTCAGCGTGGTTTTTCCGCTGGACTCCGGCCCGAAGATCTCAATGACGCGGCCGCGCGGAACGCCGCCGATGCCGGTTGCAAGATCCAGTGTAAAGGCGCCGGTTGGAATGACATCAACCTGCATGCGGCGCTGGTGTTCATCACCCAGTTTCATGATGGAACCTTTTCCAAACTGCTTTTCGATATGTAAAAGTGTTAACTCTAATGCTTTCTTCTTTTCTTGAGCAGCTTTCCCTTGAGGTTCTTCTGAATGTTCTTTCTTGGATGATGGTTTCTTTTTCATGTCGTCTTCCCCGTTCTGGATGGTCTCGTGATTTGTTCTAAATGTCGGCATTATACACACTTACCACATGTTTGTAAAGTTGAAGATAGGGTGCGTTTTAACTAAAAATCAGCTCTTAAATGACGCAGCCGGGACCTTTGTTTTCTCACAGGCCCCAATCGCTCTTTTCAAATGCGGAAGCAGGTTTTCTGCAATCGTAATCCCTTTTTTGGTGGGCTTTAAATCACCCGAGCCTGGGTCCTCAAAGAAGACCCTAAAATCGACGTAAGTCTTCTCTTTATAAGCACCTATGGAGACTACCACTTTTTCATTTTGATTGCGGTCAAACTGATAAACCACTTGTTTGTCCATGACACACTCCTCTTGATGGTTGGTTTTGATTTTTGCACTGCGCGTGAGGTGTGCGTGGAAGGTATTACTAAAAACACAAGAATTATATGACTAAATTAAAAAATGTCAAGAACTTTATTTTTGACGGGATCCGATCTTATTTTCGGTGCCTTGGATTAACCGCGCAATGTTTGAGCGATGGGTATAAAAAATAAAACATAGGAGCAAAACCGACAAGGCTATCGCCATATAAAAAATATCGCTCTCGCGGTAAAAGCAAATGACCCAGACCACAAACGAGCTAACCGCGATGAGCGATGCAAGCGATACGTAGCGGCTCAGAAAAGCAACGATGATCCAAATAGCAAGTGACGCCAGGACCGCTTTCGGGAAAATGCCGAGAAACACGCCACAGCTTGTGGCGACGCCTTTACCGCCTTTAAACCGGAGCCAGATCGGAAAAACATGGCCTAAGATTGCGGTGATGCCCAAAGTAAGCTGAAAGATACCAAATTGAAGTGATGTTTGATTGGCAAAATATTTGGCGAGAAGCGCAGATGCAATAAAGCCCTTGAGCACATCCAGTCCAAACGCGACGCTCCCCCATGTCTTTCCAACGGTCCGAAACACGTTCGTTGCGCCCACATTGCCGCTGCCATGCTGCCTGATATCAATTCCGCGCACCAGCTTACCGATGAGATATGCGTTTGGAATAGATCCCGTCAAGTAAGCCAGCACAAAAGCAATCAACATCATTCATCCTCCTTAATCGATAAATCAACCGGAAAGCCCCATAAATTAAAATGCTCCTGAATTTGATTGCGCAGAAAACGAATCGCGTCAACTTTCAGTGATTTACTGTGCCGGACAAACAAAAGAAAGCCCGGCGGTTGTGTTTTAATTTGGGTCAAAAATTTAAGCCGCACATTTCCTTTGATTGCATGTGCTTGCTTTACATTTAATAGAAATCGGTTCAACTCGGAAGTTTTCACCCATGTGTTGTACCGTTCGTAGCCCTCGAGCGCCAATGTCAGCGGTTCCAGCATGTTTCGTTTGGTAGCCGCTGATATGAATGCGACCGGGTAAGCCGAAATGAAGGGCATTTTTTTGGCAAGTACAACGCGATATTTTCCCTGTTCAACACCTTTTACCTTGTCCCATTTGTTGGCGATTAGAATGCAGCATTTTTTATTTTCAAAAATGAAATTCAGAATCTGCTTTGATGTTGACCCGATCCCTTTTTGAGCGTCAAAAACAAACAAAATAACTTGAGAATTTCGGATCGACTCTTTGGTGCGCGACATGCTGAAAAAAGCCGTGGGCGTTTCTTCGATCCGCTTTTTGGTAAGACCGGCTGTATCCACTAAAAGGATCCTGGAATTTTTATATTCGATCATCTCATCCACGGCGTCGCGCGTTGTGCCAGGCACTTCGGAAACAATCGAACGTTCCTCGTTAAGAAGCGCATTAAAAAACGTCGATTTTCCGACGTTGGGCTCGCCGACAATGCTTAAAGTGAAAAGGATATCCTCAGGCAAAGTCGCGATGCTTGATTCCGTGGGAAGAAGCTTGGCGATGCTGTCCAGTAGATCATCGACGCCTATTCCGTGAAGCGCCGAAATTTTGACGAGATTTTGAAATCCAAGTTTGAAGAATTCGTCTCCTTGCGCAAAATTTTTAGGCTCATCCAGTTTATTGACACACACGATGACCTTGTGTTTTAGGCGGCGTAATTTTTCCGAGAGGCGTTCATCCATGGGATTAAGGCCGTTAGAGCCATCACACAGAAAAACGACCAAAGCCGCTTCCCTAATTCCCTTTTCAATTTCCCGGTTTACGAGGTTCTCGAGCTCGGTTTGGGTTTTAAAATTAAAGCCACCGGTATCGATCATGGTAAAATTTCGATGCTGCCAGGAAACTTTCCCATAAACACGGTCGCGGGTGGTACCGCTTTCATGCTGCACAATGGCCTTGCGGCGGCCTAGAATGCGGTTAAAAAGCGTTGATTTGCCCGCATTGGGGCGGCCGACGATAACCACCTTTTGCAGCGTCGAAGTCAGGGATTTAATTGATTCACTTGGAGATTGAGATACCATTGAGTCGCCTCATTTCGCGCACAATATAGACGATTCCCGAAGCGACGGTCAAGCTCGCGGTGAGAAACCAGAAAAAAAGGGCGATTTTGTATTGGGCAAGCAATACGATAATGGCCAGCATTTGAAAAAAAGTTGTGGCCTTTCCGAGCATGTTCGGTTGAATTTTAAGTGATTGTGTGGCGGCGAAAATCGCTGCCAAGCCGATCAGGATGATGATTTCCCGGAATATAACGATAGACAAAACCCAAAGCGGCGGCTTGACAGGAAGCGCAGAAACACTGATTCCAATAAAGGCCGAGACCAGAAGCAGTTTGTCAGCCAACGGGTCTAAAAAGGTCCCGAATTCGGTTTTGCATTTCCAGCGGCGTGCGATAAAACCATCCGCGGCGTCTGTGAGGCTTGCAAAGATAAAAAGACTTAGCGCGTACCAGCGATATTGATCATTTTCCGGACGATAGTAAACCAGCATGGTATAAAAAGCCGGAACGAGCAAAATTCTCAAAATGGTTAAATAATTAGGCAGATTACGGATTGAAACGTAATCCATAGGTGTTATTGCAGAATCGTATTGAGTTCTTTCTGAATCTTGGAGTTTTCGTGCTCGAGACTGCTGCCGTCGTGTCCGACCTTGACCGAGACAATTTTAGAAACGCCAGGCTCTTCCATGGTCACACCGTAAAGCGTGTTACCCATCGCGATGGTCTTGCGGCTGTGGGTCACAATCACAAACTGCGTGTTGTTGATAAATTCTTTCACGACGCGGACAAAGCGCTCATTGTTGGCTTCATCAAGCGGTGCGTCGACTTCGTCCAGAACGCAGAAAGGCGACGGCTTGACTTTGAAGAGTGCGAATAAAAGAGCCATGGCCGTTAATGCCTTTTCGCCGCCTGATAATAGCGAAATGTGCTGCGGTTTTTTGCCCGGAGGGCGTGCAATGATATCAATTCCGGAATCTAAAGGATTAGTTTCATCGACTAACACAAGATCAGCATGGCCGCCCTCAAATAAGATTTTGAAATAAGCCTGGAACATTTCCCTGACCTTGACGAACGTCTCATCGAAAAGCTTTTTGGTTTCACGGTTGATTTTACGAATGGCTTCGATTAATTGCTCCTTTGAGTCCTCCAAGTCCTTTCGTTGGCCGGACATAAATTCAAAACGCTGTTTCATTTCTTCATATTCTTCGATGGCCAGCAAGTTAACGGTGCCGATTGACTCTACCTTTGATTTGAGCTCCGCAAGTTCAGCTTCGAGCGGCTCTAAATTCAGCCCGTCCTGAGAATATCGCGCCAGATCTTCTTCTGAAATCGTGAGCTGATAGACATTTCTTACTTTTTCAATTGCCGCATTTTTTTGATATTCGAGTTCCATCGTTTTTTTCTCGGAATCGTATACTTTGGTCTTGATTTCTGAGAGCTGCTGCTGAAGGTCAAAATTTTGCTGTGCGACTTCCGACTTTTTAACCGACAAAGTGTCTCTAACTTCCTTTTTCTGTGCGGATTTCGTTGAATAAGAAATTAAGTCAGCTTGAAGCTGCTCGGCCTGCGATGCAAGGGTTTGTGATTTTGTGTTTAGCGATTCCGTCCGTGTTTGAAGGCTTTGAAGTTCTTGGCGGAGGTTTTCAAGGCGTCTTTCACCGTCTGCTTGGCTGGTTTTTAGGAATTCCGCGGTTTTGACAAGCTGCGCTTCGCTTGCAGTCTGGCCTTCAATCAAAGTCTTGAAGCGCGTAATTTCAATAATGAGATTTTCTTTTTCAGTTTTCTTTTGCTCTTGCCAAGACTCATTGGTTTGTAAATGAGCAAGAACCTCTTGTTCTTTTGCTTCTAGTTCGGAAACGGTTTGTTCTAGCTGGGCACGCAACTCCAACTGACTTTTTTCTTCCTGTGTTAGTTCGTGTAAATCGGTTTGGCCAAGCTCGACTTCCTGGTTGCACCGAGTCAATTGCTGCTGAAGGGATTGCATTGCCAACTCTTGGCGCTGCAGCTCTACTTGCGCTTCCATCAACTCTGCATTGTGTGATTTTGTTTTGCTTTCCAGCTCTTTTAAATCAGATTCAACTTTAATTTTTGTTTCATTAAGTTTGATTAATCCGGCGCTTAATTCATCGGCTAGCTGAATCAGCTCTCCCTTTTCACGTTCACGATTTAAATAATCTTGAATCGGCTTGATGGAACCGTTGCGAAGCCCTAAATGAAAACCGTTGCTAAGATAGGTACCACGTTTCGACACAATCCGGTTTTGTTCGGTCAAAGGTGCAAGTTGGGCGGAATTTTCATGCGTGATTTCCTCCACCACATAAACATCGCCCAAAAGGCTTTGAAACATTGCCTCGTAACCTTCTTTAATTTTGATTTTGTCCAGGAGCCGTGTCTGAATCAGTTCGTGTTTGATCTCAGTCGACTGATTGGGTGCGGATTGATTTTGAGAGAACTCTTTGATGAGGATGGTTGCCTGGTGATGGCCTTTTGTTTGAATGTGTTTTAAAAGCTGAATCGCCGTTTTGGCGTTGTCTGCGACAACGGCTTTCGAAACATCGGCCAACACTGCAGCGGCAGCGACTTCGTAGCCTTCCTCAATTTCTAGCAAATCCAAGAATGCATTAACACTGCCCGGCTCCAGCTCGCCCAGGTCGCTGCGTTTTTCCAGCATTTCTTTGACACAGGCATAGCCTGCACCGTCTAGTTCATTCAAGAGCTCGAGCCGGTGAACGGTCTGAGAAAGCTTTTCTTTGGTCATAACCAGCTCTTCGCTGGTTTGCGAAAGCACAGTAACCAGATTTTCTTTTTGATGGAACAAATCCTCCGCAACTTTCTCTTTAGTTCCGGCGTCAGACTTCAGGTCAATCAAAGCGCGTTCAGCGCTGCTAAGGGTTGCTTGAAGAGATTTAATTTCTTCCGTGGTTTTGCCTGCTGATTCATAAATTTTATTCTTTTGATCGGAACGGTTTGCGCTCGCAAGCGTCAATTTTCCGAGCTCGCTTTTAGCCTGCGCGATATGGCTTGCGATTTCAAAATTTTGGTTACGATATTCAACAGACTGCGCATTGCGCTGATTGAGTTCGGCGAGAAGTTGAGACAATCGGGTATCGAAAGCAGATTTTTCATGCTCAAGCGCCTGCTTTTTGTCTTCAAAAACGGCAATTTCGGATTCTTTTACTTTTAAATCTTGCGTGAGTTGACCCAGGGTTTCAATCAAGCTCTGGATTTCCTGCTCGGTTTTAGTGATTTGCGCTCTGGTTTCATGATAGCGCTCCTGAACCGTTTCTCTTTCACGCGATGTTGACGTCAATTGATGTTCGGCGTTGATTCGGTTTTGCTCTGCTTCTAGATAGGCGCTTTCAGCTGTGTTGTAATCCGATTCAACCGAACGGAGCGTTTCGGTCAATGCGTTTAGTTGTTGCGTGGCTTCGGCGGTAAGTTTTTGAAGCGATGCGTGGTCACCGGAATAAGCACCGAGCTGCTCTTTGAACCTTGAAACCGTATGAGCAAGGCGTGTGAGTTCGAGTGTTTTTAATTTTTCAAAATGTTCTTTGTATTTCTCAGCGCGCCGCGCCTGACGTTCGGCGTATTTAATATTCCGCTCAACCTCGGCAATGATATCGTTTAAGCGGAGCAAATTTTGTTCGGTGTGGTCTAGCTTTCGAAGCGCCTCTTCCTTTTTGACTTTGAATTTCGAAATCCCCGCCGCTTCTTCAATCAAAAAGCGGCGCTCTTCGGCTTCGGCATTTAAAATGTAATCAATGCGGCCCTGCTCGATCATTGAATAAGTGTTGGAGCCGAGCCCGGTGTCGAGAATCAAATTCTGAACGTCCTTCAAGCGGCATGCGGTTTTATTAATCAAATATTCGCTTTCGCCGGAGCGGTGCAAGCGGCGCGTAATGACGACTTCTTCATATTGGATCGGAAGCGAATGGTCGGAGTTATCGATCGTGAGTGATACTTCGGCGAAATTGACGGGCTTTCGCGAATCGGTTCCCTGGAAAATCACGTCTTCCATTTTAGAACCACGGAGCAGTTTAGCGCTACGCTCGCCGAGAACCCAGCGAATGGAGTCTGAGATATTGCTCTTACCGCAGCCGTTTGGGCCGACAACGCAAGTGACACCTTTTTCGAAAACGACTTCGGTGGGATCGCAGAAGGATTTAAATCCAGAAAGTTCTAATTTTTTAAGGTGCATAATCTAAATGCCAATCAACGTTATTTGATTACTTATTTATCGTCCGTCAGAAGGAGAAGTTTAGCAGAAATATCAGATAAATGTAAGGTGTGGTTTATGAGGCGATGGTTTTACGCGTACTTCTTGAAACAAAGCGAGGCATTGTGGCCGCCAAATCCGAGAGAATTCGACAACGCAGCACGGATTTGAAACTTTCTGGCTTCATTGGGCACATAATCCAAGTCGCAATCCGGGTCCGGATTTTTATAGTTAATGGTGGGCGGCACAATCCCTTCTTTGATAGCCAAAACGCAAAACACGGCTTCTACCCCGCCCGCCGCACCTAGCAAATGCCCGGTCATTGATTTGGTGGAGCTGACCATGACTTTTTTAGCCCTCTCGTGGCCAAGCGCGTTCTTAATTGCCAAAGTTTCGACCTTGTCATTTAAACTTGTGGAAGTGCCGTGCGCATTGATGTAATCAATGTCATCCGGCTTCAAACCCGCATCGGTCATGGCGCGGATCATGCACCGGGAAGCTCCGTCGCCCGTCGGATCGGGGGCTGTCATATGGGATGCATCAGACGTCATGCCATAACCCACAATTTCAGCATATATAGTAGCGTTGCGCTTTAACGCATGCTCCAGCTCTTCAAGAACCAAAACGCCGCAGCCTTCACCCATCACAAAACCATTCCGGGTTTTGTCAAAGGGGCGCGACGCCGTTTCCGGCGCTTCATTGTGTGTGCTCAAAGCTTTCATAGAATCAAATCCGCCGAAACCAAGCGGCGTAATGCAGGATTCGGTGCCGCCCGTAAGCATAATGGTTGCCTCACCGCGCTGAATGATTTTGAACGCATCGCCGATGGCATGTGCGCCCGTTGCGCAGGCGGTTGCAACGCAGTTATTAGGCCCTTTTAGCCCATACTGAATCGAAATTTGGCCCGGAGCCATATTAACGATTAACATGGGAATCAAAAACGGCGAAATTTTTTCGGGCCCGCGTTCCAGCATGGTTTGGTATTGCTCTTCGATTGTTCGAAGCCCGCCAATTCCCGAACCGACTAAAACTCCGACTTGAGACGGATCTTCTTTCGAAAAATCAAGCTTGGCGTTTTCGATGGCCATTTTGGCACCGGCGAGCGCAAATTGCACAAAACGGTCGGTTTTTTTGATTTGCTTCGGCGTGACGTAAAGCGCCGGATCGAAGCTGTTGATTTCGGCGGCAACCTGGGAGTTAAAGTGTGACGCGATTTCTTGGGGAATCTGCGTAAGCCGTCCGGTACCGCTTTTGCCCTGGACGATGTTTTGCCATGTGAGTTGAGTTGTGTTGCCGACCGGCGTTAAGGCTCCAACGCCGGTGACAACGACACGTGATTTCATATGAGAGGAAGACTAATTAATTGGACAACTTGAAGTGCGAATGCGCTCACTTACTTATTAGCGCACTTTTCGTCGATGTAACGAATCGCGTCTCCGACAGTTTGAATTTTTTCAGCGTCTTCGTCAGGAATTTCAATCCCAAATTCCTCTTCGAGCGCCATGACTAACTCAACCGTATCGAGAGAATCTGCACCAAGATCATCCACAAAGGATGCTTCCGGGGTTACTTCTTCCCGCTTGACGCCAAGCTGCTCGACGATGATATCTGTAATTTTGTCTTGAATTGCCATTTAGTCTCTCCCTCGTTAGTAGCGTTAAGTCAACATTCCACCACAAACTTGCAGTACCTGACCGGTGATATAACCCGCTTCATCTGACGCTAAAAAAACAGCTGAATGGGCCACATCATCAGGGACTCCAAATCTTCCCAAAGGAATTTGATTTAAGAGTTCTTTTTTTGCTTCTTCTTTTAACTCTGCAGTCATTGCTGTATCAATAAACCCAGGCGCAATTGCATTCACGGTGATACTTCGCTTGGCTAGTTCCCTTGCGACACTTTTCGTGAAGGCGATAATGCCGCCCTTCGATGCTGCATAGTTGGCTTGTCCGGCATTTCCCATTACGCCGATCACGGATGACATGTTAATAACCCTGCCCCATCTCTGGCGGATCATTTGACGCGACACCGCTTTCGTGAATAAGAAACAGCCTTTCAAGTTTGTCGAAAGAACAGAGTCCCAATCGCTTTCGGTCATCAGCGCAAGCAATTGATCGCGCGTGACCCCCGCGTTGTTGACAAGTATATCGATGCGACCTAGGGTGTCAAGCGTTTTCTTGATAACTTCGTCAACTTGTTTAACATCAGACACATCGCATGTCAAACAAATTGATTTTTGGTTGAAATTCTTTGAAATTTCATCCGCTACCTGCTGAAGCGGCTCCGGTCTCCGGCCAACCAAAACGGTAGATGCTCCATTTTTTGCGAATTGAACGGCAATCGCACGTCCGATTCCTTGCCCCGCCCCCGTAATGATAGCGACTTTACCCGCGAGTTTCATTAAACCGTTTCCAAAATTTTAACCGTCTGCTCGATATCATCTTTGGACTCAAGATTGACCACTTGGATCGTTGGCTCGATGCGCCGCGCAAGACCTTTTAAAACCTTACCGGGGCCGATTTCAAATGCATCTAAAAAATTTTTTGTTTTCAAATAGCTGATCGTCTTTGTCCAGAGAACCGATTGAGTAACTTGCTCTCCGAGGAGCTTGCGAATTTCATCGGCTGTGCCTGCCGGAGACCCGGTTACATTGGGAATAAATACGGCCTTTGGGTCTTTAAGTTGAATGTTTTTTAGGTATTCTACAAGCCCGTTCATGGCGTCTTGCATGAGGCGAGAATGGAACGCGCCGCTCACCTTCAATATAATGGCTTTCTTAGCTCCCTTTTGTGTTGCTAAAGCAGCTGCTTTTTCGATGCCCTGCACGGTACCCGACAGAACAATCTGCTCCGAGGAATTGATGTTGGCGATCTGGACACCCGCTTCCTCGCAAACTGTCTGGCAATCTGCTTGCGGTAAGCCAATCACGGACACCATAGAGCCCGGATTTTTTTTGCCCGCTTCCTGCATTAGTTCGCCGCGCCGCTTGACGAGTTTTACACCATCTTCAAATGAAAGCGATTCGCACGCAACGAGCGCGCTAAATTCACCGAGACTCAGGCCGCAAGTCGCAGCAGGCTTTAAATCCGGCCGACGCGCTTGAAGAGCGCGAAGTGTTGCGATGCTGGTTACGAAAATTGCGATTTGCGCGTTGACTGTTTTAGTCAGCTCGTCTTCCGGGCCCTCAAAACACAATTTCGAAAGCGGGAAACCGAGAATTTGATCGGCTTGATCAAAAGTTTGTTTCGCCTCTGAAAACGATTCGTAGACATTTTTCCCCATTCCCGCATATTGAGCGCCTTGCCCGGGAAATAAAAACGCGTAAGATTTCATAGTATTACCACCGAATCACACTAGCGCCCCAGGTTAGACCGCCGCCGAAAGCGACCAAAACCACGATAGACCCTTTCTTAATGACCTTTTGCTCGGCTGCTTCGTAAAGCGCGACAATGGTTGATGCGGCCGACATATTACCGTAACGGTCTACATTGATAAATACTTTCTCTGCAGGGATTTTAACGCGATCGGCAACTGCATTCAAAATCCGCATATTGGCTTGGTGTGGAATCAGGCAATCAATATCGTTTAACGTCAACCCGGCTTTTTTGCAGACTTGCTGAATTGCATCACCCATCGTTTTGATAGCAATTTTAAAAACCTCTGCGCCGTCCATTTTAAGATACTGCAACCCATCTTTCATAACTTGTTCATTGATCGGGCATATCGATCCGCCGGCAGGGATTTTGAGAATGTCTGCCTCATTGCCATCGGCTCCAAGCAAATTTGCAAGAACCTCGTGGCCATCGTCGCTTTTACGGCCGAGAACAGCAGCGCCCGCGCCGTCCCCAAACAAAACGCAGGTCGATCGGTCTTTCCAGTTTACGAATGATGATGTAATTTCGGCGCCAACGATCAGGACATACCGATGCACTCCGGCTTTGATGAAAGCTTCGCCGGTTCCAAGTGCGTAAGCAAAACCCGAACAGGCGGCCGATACGTCAAAAGCCGGGCATTTGGCGCCGATCTTTTTCTGGATGAGACATGCAGCGGAGGGAAAAATCATGTCGGCTGTGACAGTGCCGACAATAATTAAATCCAAATCAGTCGCAGAAATTCCGGCTTGCTTGAGCGCGATTTGAGCTGCCTCCGAACCGAGGTCGCTGGCGCCGACCCCTTTTTCAACGATCCGGCGTTCTTTGATGCCGGTGCGGGTCTGGATCCACTCATCAGTCGTATCGACTATTTTTTCGAGATCGGCATTGGTAAGGATTTTCGGAGGAAGGCTTGCGCCGACCCCGAGAATGCAAACAGGGTCTTGGCTCATGCGGGGATGTCCATCGAGTCAATGTTAAATCGGCTATGCTCGTCGCCGTTAGCAGCGGAACCGTTTTTCAAACTTTTCTTTTTAATTTCTTCGACGATATGCTCGTTGATTTGGCAATCGACCATTTTATAACCGGCGCGAATTGCATTCCGGATCGCGCGCGCGGATGAAATGCCGTGGCCGATCATCACAACTCCGTCGACCCCTAAGAGCGGTGCACCGCCCGCTTCTTCGTAATTGGTTTGCTTGCGGATGGAGTCAAACGTATTCTTCATGAAAAGCGCACCGATCTGCGCCAAAACATCCTTTTTGATTTCCGTTCGAATGAGGCTGACAAAAATTTCGATCACGCTCTCCACCATCTTCAAGACAACATTTCCCACGAAGCCGTCGGTCACGATACAGTCGCCTTTGCCGGTAAAGAAATCCCTGCCCTCGATATTGCCGACAAAATTAAGGCCGGAATCCCGGATGAGTTTGTAAGCTTCCTGCAGCACTTCCGTTCCCTTTGATTCTTCTTCGCCGATATTGAGGAGTCCGACGGTCGGACGCTTTTTCTTTAAAAGATAACGCGAAAAAACTTCAGCCATGACCGCATACTGCAGTAAGTGCTCCGGGTGGGGGTCAATATTGGCGCCGACGTCGATTACGAGCGAAACGCCATGGGTGGTCGGATATGTGATGGCGATACCGGGCCGTTTAACACCTGCGAGTAAGCCCAGATTCAAAGTTGAGGCAGCTACCGCAGCGCCTGTGTTTCCCGCTGTAATGACGGCATCGACTTTTTTATTTTTGAGTAAATTAATGCAGACCGCCAGCGAAGAATCTTTTTTCCTACGAATTGCTTGAACCGGTGATTCCCCCATTTCCACCACCTCTGAAGCATGGTGAATTGAGATTCGACCGCCCGGAATTTTGTGCCGGTTAAGTTCGCGCTTAATCGCGTCTTCTTTTCCCACGATGACGATTTCATCGATTTCGGGAAAGCTGATCGCAGCGTCCACAGCGCCGTCTACTACGGTTTGAGGGGCAAAATCACCGCCCATCCCGTCGACCGCGATTCGGATCATGATGCCTTGTCTTCTTTCTTGGATTTAACTTTAATGGTGATGACTTGCTTGCCCCGGTAGTAGCCGCAGGACGGGCAAATTCTGTGCGATAGTTTCGGCGCTCCGCAATTGGCACACTTCGCCAGTGCAGTCGCCGTCAGAAAATCATGCGCGCGGCGCGTGCGCGTTCTTTCGTTTGAGTGGCGCCTTTTAGGAAGACCCATGACAACTCCTTGTGATTCTACTCGTTACTTTTATTTTTTTCTTTTTTTAATTTTGACAACTTTGAAAAAGCATTCTGCGACGGATTTACAGAACACTTACACTTTGAAGTGTTCAAATTGGTTCCGCAATTCGGGCACAGCCCTTTGCAATCTTCTTTGCACAAAAACCGGTCCGGATGCGACAAAATCAGTTCGTCCCGGATATCCGGCAGCGTGTCAATCTCTTCGATGTTCGAAGCATCGTAATTAAATTCAACCGGCCCAGAAAGACTTTCGTCTACTTCCGACAAGCACCGGGCGCAAGAGTGTCTGACATTGCGATTGAGCGTGGCTTTAAAAGTAACCATGCTCATGCTTTTCTCAACCGTGCCATCGACCTTTATTTTACCCAGATACTGTAAATCACTGAATTCAACGTCGATTTCTTTCGCATCAAGCTCTTCGACAACCGGTTCCGGCTTTCCTTCTTTCAAAGAAGCGACGAGGATGATCATATCAAATCCTAATTCAAAAAATAAATCAAAATTAAAACGAGAGCTTTTCTTTCAACGCTTTTTCAACCAGTGCGGGTACGAACTTCCGGACGTTCCCGCCGAGCTGTGCAATCTCTTTGACTAATCGAGACGATAAATAAAAATGATTCTCTGACGGCATTAGAAAAATCGTGTTGATATTGGCCGCCAAACCGCGATTCGTGAGCGCCATCTGAAATTCATAATCAAAATCTGAGGTTGCTCTCAGGCCGCGAATAATTGTCCTGATTTTTTTCCGCTTCGCATGATCCACCACCAAGCCGTCGAAGGTTTCTACGACAACTCGCTTGCCTTTCAACACTTTCCCGGCCATTTCCAGACGTTCCTCGGTGCTAAAGAGCGCTGTTTTATCCTGATTTCTCGCAATCGCGACATGTACTTGATCAAAAAGTTCAAGTGCGCGCTCAATAAGATCAAGGTGGCCGTAGGTCAGTGGATCGAAACTGCCGGGATATAGAGCGATGCGTTTTGAAGCTGGCATTTTTTTAACTGCTCAAGCGCCTTCAGATTGAATGACAGATAATTTCGGATCAAAATATAAAATACTTAAAAATGCTTGCCCGATCGCTTGATCCCGCTCCACCTTAAATTTACCTAATTCTAACGGCAAATCCTCTAAACGAGACCTCCCAATCACCACTTTTCCAAAGGGAGCCACTATATCAAAACGGTTCAGAAGGCGCAATATTTTTTTTATAAGTCCTTTATTATAAGGGGGATCCAGAAACACGAGATTCATCATTTCCTTGCGCTTCGCCAAAATTTTAATGGCCCGCTCAACCGGCATGCAGTGAACACGGCTTTTGTCCCAAAGTTTGAACGTTTTGAGGTTGTTTTTAATGACTTTGCAGGCAAAATCGCCGGAATCGACAAAATAAACCATTTTTGCTCCGCGGCTCAGCGCTTCGAGACCTAAGCTTCCGCTTCCGGCAAAAAGGTCCAAAACACGGCTGTCTTGGACTGTTTCTCCGAGAATGTTAAAAATCGTTTCCTTGCTCCGGTCGGTGGCAGGACGTGTTTTTTTTGACTTTGGGAACTTGATTTTACGGCTTTTGAATTCTCCTCCGATGATTCTCATTCTTGAGCCGAGCCTCCGCCGTATTGCTTTATTAATTCCCGAGCAAGAAGACGATGGTCCTCGCGGGAGAGGCTTGGGTCTGATTTTAAAACTCGCTTTGCACTTTCCCGAGTAGTTTCCAGCACTTGATAGTCGCGCGTAATATCGGCCAGCCGAAACATAGGTGCGCCGCTCTGCCGAAGCCCGAAAAATTCACCGGGCCCGCGCAATTTTAAATCTTCCTCCGCAATTTCAAAGCCGTTGTTTGTTTTGACAAGCGCTTCAAGCCTGATTTTGGCATTCTCCGTTTTGGGATCGGCGATTAAAAAACAAATTGACTCTAGCTCTCCCCGGCCGATCCGGCCCCGGATTTGGTGGAGCTGCGAAAGGCCAAACCGGTCCGCGTGTTGAATGATCATCATTGTGGCATTTGGATTATCGACGCCGACCTCGATGACGGATGTGCTGACCAACATATGCAATTTGCCCGATTTAAAATCACTCATCGCTTTATTGCGCTCGTCTTTCGACATTCTGCCGTGAATCAGTCCCAAACGGAAATCCTTAAATTCGCCGCGTTTTAATTTTTCAAATTCCTGTGAAGCGGCCTGCAAATCTAATCTTTCGGTTTCTTCGATAATCGGGAACATCATGTAAGCCTGCTCGCCTTTTGCAATACGGGTTTTGACTTGCTTATAGACATCAGTCCGCCTTGCTTCAGGCATCCATTCGGTTTTAATCGGCTTTCTGTTTTTGGGAAGTTCGCGAATGGTTGAAATACTGAGGTCGCCGTATAACGTCAGCCCCAAAGTCCTGGGAATCGGCGTTGCAGACATCACCAAAAGATGCGGCCGCGGATCTCGGCTCAAGAGTTGGGCTCGCTGCCGGACGCCGAACTTGTGCTGTTCGTCAATCACAACAAAGCCCAACTTTCGGAAAGAAACCGACTCCTGAAGCATGGCGTGCGTTCCGACCAGGACATCGACTTTTCCAAGCTGCAAATCGCGTAAAATTTCACCGCGCTTTTGATCATCAACGCTTGCTGTGAGCAGCTCAACCCGGACCGGATATTGCTCGAGTGTTTTTTTAAGCGTTGCTTCATGCTGCTCTGCCAACACCTCGGTTGGGATTAAAAAGGCAGACTGTATTTTACATTTGGCGGCGAGTTGAAAAAAGAATGCCGCAACCACCGTCTTTCCGGATCCGACCTCGCCTTGCAGCAGCCGGCTCATCGGCATCGGCGATGCAATCTCGGCACCGATTTCTTGGATGGCTTTTCGCTGTCCTTGGGTTAATCGGAACGGCAAAGTTTTTTCAAACTGCTCTAGGTCACTTTCCGAAAATGGAATCGAGGCGCTTTTATATTTTTCTTTGATCTGCTGCATTTTTTTAAGCAACTGAAGCTCGAATAAAAAGAAATCATCAAAAATGATCCGGTCTTGTGCTTTTTTTAACGCGTCAAATTCGGATGGGAAATGAAGTTCTCGGACTGCTTCAATCAAATTCAAAAGCTTGTGTTCTTTTTTGATAGCATCTGGCATGTAGTCACTCACCTCTTCGGCCAAATGATGATCAACCAGCTCTTTCATCGCCAGGCGTACTGAACGCTGAAAAAGTCCTTCGCTCAGCGGATAGATGGGTGTAATCCTGCCGGTATGGACCGTATCGTCATCTTGCGCATCCACGATCTCGTATTCCGGTGATACAATTTGCAGCCGGTTTTTATAAACTTCTGCTTTTCCGCTTAAAATAAGCTCCGCGCCTTCCTGAAAATTTTTCTTAAGAAACGGCTGGTTGAACCAAATAGCAAGAATAGCCCCGCTTTTGTCCTGAAGCCACAATTCTAGAACCCCGATCCGTTTCATGGGGCGCCACGTCACGGCAGACACCTTTCCTTTTAAGGTTACATAAGTATTTGGGCGTATATCCGCAATTTGGGCAAAGTTGCTGCGGTCTTGGTATTGGCGCGGAAGGAAAAAACAGAGATCGTAGATGGTTTTGATTCCCAAGCGCTCCAATGCTTCCGAGCGTTTAGGGCCAATCCCCTTTAAATATCGGACAGGCTTGCTGGCTGCGTGAGTCTGAGATTGAATCATCGGCCGACTCAAAAACCAGTCAATGCTGGTTTAGTTTTCGGATTTGGTTTCAGCGGCCGGTGTTTCCGTTGTCGCGCCGGCTGCCGGCGTAGCGGTCTGGGGGTTTTTCGCTTCTTCGGCTTTCACTTGCTCTAATGCCTGCTTGATTTTTTCGATGTCGACTTGCGTATTACCGGTCGAAAAAAGTGATTTTGACTTATGCGTCTCGATAATATTAAGCCCGATGCAGGTTAATAAAAATAAAATCGCAGACACGGTGGTTGCTTTTTTTAAGAATGTAGCTGACTTGGTTCCGAATACGGATTGCGGGTCGCCGCCGAAAGAACCCCAGCTCAAACCAGCTCCGCGCCCGGCTTGCAATAGAATTACTAAAATTAAAACCAAGCAAACGAGAATATGAATCGCTGTAATAAGAACGGTCATGATGAGGATTTCTCCTGGGTTTCAAGCGCAACGGAATTTTTAACGATTTGAATGAATGATTCGGCTTTCAAGGAAGCGCCGCCGACAAGAGCGCCGTCCAAATTCGGACGTTCCATGAGCTGTGCAATATTATCCGGCTTCACGCTGCCGCCGTAAAGAATTTTTACTTTTTGCGCGATGTCGTCACCGTGCTTTTCATGCAGCAATCTTCGGATATAAGAATGCATCTGTTCAGCCTGTTCCGGCGTTGCTGTGCGCCCGGTACCAATCGCCCACACGGGTTCATAGGCAATGACGATCCTTTCCATTTCGCTGGGATCAATGTGGACCATGGCGATGTCAAACTGACGCTTCACGACTTCGAACGCTTTGCGGGCTTCCCGCTCTTCCAAGGTTTCACCAATGCATAAAATCGGAATAAAACTGTACTTCATTGCAGCGAGCAGCTTCTTTTCAATCAGCTCGTCCGGTTCTTTGAAAATCGTGCGGCGTTCCGAATGGCCTAAGATGACATACCGACAACCCACATCTTTTAGCATCAACGGCGAAACCTCGCCCGTAAATGCGCCTTCCGTTTCGTGATACATATCCTGAGCACCCAAATCAATCTTGCTATCTTTTAAGGCCGTAGACGCTGATGCGAGCGCGGTGAACGGCGGACAGACGACAATATCGACATTCGTCACGGAATGAACGCCGGCTTTGATGCTGTTAATGAGCGAAACCGTTTCCGGAATGTTCTTGTACATTTTCCAATTTCCGACAATCAGAGGACGATTCATATTAAACCTTTGCTTTCGATTTGTTGTTCAGCGCACGAACGCCCGGAAGTTCAATTCCTTCTAGAAATTCAAGCGATGCGCCGCCGCCGGTTGAGACGTGCGACATTTTTTCTTCGTATCCAAATTCTTTAACCGCTGCAGCCGTGTCTCCGCCGCCGATAATGGTAGTTGCTTTTAACTTGCTTAATGTATCGGCAAGTTGTTTGGTTCCGTTAGCGAATGGTTTCATTTCAAATATGCCCACCGGGCCGTTCCAAATCACCATTTTGGAGGCGGATAAACGCTTTGAAAATTCCTGAACGGTTTTAGGACCGATATCGACCGCCATCCAGCCCTCAGGAATCTCGTCGACAACTTTAGTAGGGGCATTTTCAGAAATCTCCTGCGACACGACATGATCGACAGGAAGCAGAATTTCTATTTTTTCTTGCTTTGCCTTCGCTAAAATCTGTTTGGCAATATCGATGCCGGGCTCATCGAGTTTGGATTTTCCGATTGCCAGTCCCTGCGATTTTAAAAACGTGTATGCCATGGCGCCGCCGATCAACAACCCGTCTACTTTTGAAAGCAGGTTTTCAATGACTTTAATCTTGTCCGAAACTTTGGCTCCGCCCAGGATCGTTACAAACGGCCGGTCGGGGTTTTCGAGCGCCTTACTGAAATATTCAATTTCCTTTGCAAGTAAAAAGCCTGCAACAGCCGGCAAATGCTTCGCGATACCTTCCGTTGATGCATGTGCCCTGTGCGCGGCGCCAAATGCGTCATTGACATAAATATCAGCAAGCGAAGCGAGTTGTTTGGAGAATGCGGGATCGTTCTTTTCTTCTTCTTTGTGAAATCTCAAATTTTCAAGCAGAAGCGCTTGGCCATCTTTCAGGTTTTTCACTTTTGATTCGACTTCCGGCCCGACGCAGTCCGGCGTTAGTTCGATAGGTTGCTTCAAAAGTTCGGTTAACCGTTTGGCGACGGGCGCCAGGCTGAACTCTGCCTCCGGCTTCCCTTTTGGGCGACCCAAGTGAGACATTAAAACAACTTTTGCTTTCCGCTCGAGCAAATTTTTGATTGTTGGAATGGTTTTGGCAATGCGGGCATCATCTGTAATGTTTCCCGACTTATCAAGAGGCACATTGAAATCGGCACGGATAATAACGCGCTTGCCTTTGACATCGATATCTGAAATGGTCTGCTTATTCATAATCTGTTCCGGATGGGTAGCGAAAACTGTATTTTAGGAGATTCCGACGACTTGTCAAACGGTTATTCTGTGCGGTAAGAAGCCTCGGCCATAGACTTGATGAAAGGATTGATTTCCAGCTGCCGCATTTCTTCCAGCGATATCGGCATCACGATTGACCAATTTTGGTCGCTCATTATACCCGGAAAATTAACCCGTGCATTCCAAGCGTCGGCGAAGCAATTTTCCGAAAGGCACAGCCAATCCTGGATTAATTGGATATTGAAAATGGAATCGGTTTCCAAATTTTTACGGATCGCGGTTTTCAGGAGCTCGCGGACTTCCGGCGATTTTGCTCCGTTCTCAAAATCAAAAAACCTGAGCGCTTTTTCCTTTTCATCAAACGATGACACAAACAAATAAATTAACTCTCCGGCCGCAGTTTCGGGAATTTGCAATATCTGAAGATACTTTGAAACAGTTTTGATGTCTTTTTTCCACCGTAATTTTTTGTGCATCGAATGCTTGATATCAAATAAGTGATTTTTGAGTTTTTCGAAATCAAGCCCGGCCTTTTTTAAAGCGCGCCGATACAGCTCCTCGTCGACGGTTCCGGCCTCAAATTGCCACCAGGCAGCGAAGATAGACATATCGTGCGTCGAAATGGTAGACAAGGAATTTTTCCGGTAACGTTCGGCATTCAAAAATTCGTACGTTTTTCCCCAGTCGCGCATCCAGCGCTGGATGTCCATACCGGGCAGGCCGAACTCTTCAAGGACTTTAAACGAACACGGCGGCACAACGCCGAGGTCTTCGGCGCACGGGAGCATTTTTGTATTCCGAGTTATGACCGACAAAATGCGTCTTCCGTGTTCTTCCCACTTCGTTTCTTCCGGCGGATCAAATGCGCCGTTTAAACCGCCGTTTTCAAGTGGTTCATCAGCTGCGATTGTCCAGATTCGGAAAAGCCCGACAAAATGATCAATACGGAAGCAGTCATAAAAATTTTCCGCGTAGCGAAGCCGTTCAATTAAATAAGAAAAATTTTCGCTTTCAATATTCTCCCAATTGTAAGGCGGCATTCCCCAGCGCTGCCCCAACGCAAAGTAAAGATCGGGAGGCGCGCCGGCCAGGCGGTCGAGTTTAAATAAATTCGGATGAGACCACACATCGGCACTATCGCGCGAAACCAAGAAAGGCAAATCACCCATCAGCAAAATATTTCTTTGCGCTAAATCGTTTTTGGCTCCGCGAAATTGTTCAAAAACCTGCCACTGAACCCACTTGTGAAATTCAATTTTCTCTCTGTGTTCGTTCTCTGCTTCTCGCAGGGCCGATTTGTTTCGGCTTTTGAATTTTTCAGGCCAAGCTTCCCAGGATTTTTCTTTGTGGAGAGTTTTTAGAACGCGGAACATGGCGTAATCGCTGAGCCAATAAGCGTTTTGGCGCACAAACTCGAGAAATCTGGAATTTTGTTTGTGCTCGGATTTGGCGAAAGCTTCCCATAAAAAATCCAGTTTAGCACGCTTGATTCCATAATCGACTCTCGAATGATTGCGAGGATAGCGCGCACGCAGAACCGCCGACCGCATCCGAAGGGGCCTTGGGTCAACTCCGACTAAGCGATCAAGCGATAAATACATCGGATCAATTGCGAAGGTGCTGTCGGCATCGTAAGGACGGAAAGTAAATCCGACATCGTTGAGCGGTAATAACTGGATGATGGAAAGACCCGTGTCTCTGCACCAGTCTGCCAGCAGTCGAAGATCCGGAAATTCCCCGATTCCGATACTGCTTTCAGAATAAATCGAAAAAAGAGGCGCCAAAATTCCACCGCGCCGGCGCAGGCCGATGCGTTTCCAATGTTCGGCGCTGGGAGCCGACAAAAAGTAAGCGTAACGCTCATCGGCATGCCCGGCTCCGAGTTTGTTTGATTCAGAGTCGATCAACACGCCTGCTCCTGTTTTGAGGCTGACTTCGGAATTAAATGAGGATGCATGTTTAAATTGGTCACCAATTGAGCGAGATGATTCGCCGGGTTATTAATGATTTCAGCCGCAGCATTGACGCCTTGTTTTGATTTTTGGAGGAAATTAAACAAATAATCCTGCGCCTCCCGGATTTCCAATTCTGTGCCCAATTTTTTCGCAATCCGCAAAATATAAAGGCATTCGGAGATAAACTCAGCCTTCATTTCAACCGCCAATAGCCGCGCTTTCTGAGCGAGTTCGTGGCTGAGCATGTGCGTGATCGCTTCCGTTTTAATTTCAACGCCCAGAGATCTTGCTGTTTCGATGGTGCGTGAAACGCTTTGGGCTTTTTTAGCCTGAAAACCGGCAGCGGATAATTTCTTAAGCTGTAATTCCAACTGCTTCCCGAGTGTGTGCTGAACGGCAAAGCGTATCTCGGCCGGAATCGGCAAGTTGATGTCTCGGTAAATTTTATTCATTTTACTGTTTTCTGCATAAAGCGTTTCGTAAGCAGCGCTGATTTTTTCGATGGCCTCTTTAGACAGCGTTGAAACGATTTTGTGCCGCTCGGGATAAGGCAAATCGCGGAGCGAAAAATTAACATCGCCGAAAAAGGAATCGATTTTCCGGAGCAATCCCACCAAATCAAGTGAATGGAGGGCCTCTGACAGGACCCTCCCTTCCGATTCGAATTTTTGTTCTTCGGTGAAATCTTTGACGCAACACCGGAAATCGTAAAGCCCAAACTGCAAAACGGTAAAGGCCAGATCTTTTTCTTCCCAGGTCAGTTGAGATTTGACTGAAGCGCGGCCGTAGGTCAGTTTTAAATTACCGAACGATTCGCTGTGATAATGATGAATTTTAAGCTTGAAGCAATAAAGGTCGACTTCATCGCGGTGCGTCTCGTCGTCGTCAAAAAGCGACGTGATTGCGTAATAAGCCGCAATATGATTTAGCGTGATCTCTTTCGGCCGGATTAGTTTTTCATAAACACCCCGTCCGTCTTTAAATTCCGCTACGTTGCTTTTGGCATGGAAAAGCCGTTCCACAAATTCTTCCTCGAGAGATTTTCCGGTCAATTCGCGGGCAAGCTGAATGGCTCGCGCTGCATATTGCATGATTTGAACGGTTTCAATTCCGGAAAGTTCCGTAAAAAACCAGCCGCAACTGGTATACATCTGCATTGCATGGCGCTGCATCTCAAGCAGTTTCAAGCAGGCCGGGATATCATTAAGCGAATGCGCCTGCTCCGATAAGAAATTTTTGACATTTTGATCGCTGCGGTCGAGCACGACGCGGATATATTGATTGCGCGCTTCCCAGGGATTCTTCAAATATTTACCGCCAAACTCTTCATAAACTTTTGACAGTTCATCGCGCAGCCAGTCCAACGCTTCCCGAAGCGGTTTGCGCCAATGCTGCGTCCAAGACGCGGGCCCGCCGCCGCGGCATCCGCAATTTTCCATCCAACGGCCCACGCCATGCGCACAGCTCCAGCTGGTACCGAGCCCGTTAATTCCTTCTTTTAACTTCACTTCGTGTTGCGGCAGATTTTTGGACAGGTATTCGCCGTAATTGGTGAGCTGAATGTTATGATTGTGAATTTCCCTTTGCAATAAATACGCCAGCGCCCGCTCACCAAATGCCTTGTGATGACCGTAAGTTTCACCATCCGTTGCCGTATGAATAATTTGGTTTTGAGTGTTGTGGTGATCGATCGAGTGGATCAAGCGATCTACAAAAATTTTTGCATCAAAAGCCAAATTTGCAAAACCAATATCTTTTGAGATCGGGCCATCATAAAAGAAAATATCGATGAATTGGTGAGGATTATTCTTTAGAAAACACCGGTATGGGTGTTTCGGGTCAATTGTACCGGATGAAACATCCTGCCAATCATGATGGCCCAGCGGCCGGACAGCTTCTGCTTGATTGGGTTCTAGGATGATAAACCGGATGCCGTGAGCAACCAAAACCTCAAGCGTTTGCTCATTGCAGGCCGTTTCCGGAAGCCACATAGATTCTGGCGCTCGATTAAACCGGAATTTGAATTCTTCAATCCCCCACCGCACCTGCGTTTCTTTATCCCTTGTATTAGCGAGCGGCATAATGAGGTGGCTATAGGCTTGCGCAATTGCATTGCCATGGCCGTTTTGGGCTGACAAGCTCTTTTTGTCGGCTTCAATTATTCTTTGATAAATTTCAGGATGTTTGTGCTGGAGCCAAGTCAGGAGTGTCGGGCCAAAATTAAAGCTGATCGATTCGTAATTGTTTACGATATCGATGATTTTCCCATGCTCATCCAGAACGCGCGCAGTAGCATTGGGCAAATAGCACTCATGATAAATCCGCTCATTCCAATCATGAAACGGAGCTGCCGTATCCTGCGCCTCGATCTCTTCCAGCCAAGGGTTTTCCCGCGGCGGTTGGTAAAAATGTCCATGAACTGCAATAAAAACATTTTTTGACATACGGCTCCGCTCAATTTACGTTTGGTTTAAGCAAAATATAACGGCGCCTAAAGGCGGTAGATTTAAATGAAGCGAGTGTGACTGGCCGTGCCACGGGATGCTCTCGGAATGAAACCCGCCGCAATTACCAATTCCGCTGCCGCCGTATTCTTTTGCATCACTGTTAAAAATTTCCTGATAGTATCCATCTCGCGGAACCCCGACTCGGTATTGCATGCGCGGCACGGGTGTCATATTAAATGCGCAAATGACGAGTTGCTTTTTATCCAGCGACCATCGCGCAAAACTAATCAAACTGGTATCAGCATCTGAAAAATCGATCCACTCGAAACCGGGCCAGTCAAAATCAACTTCGTAGAGCGCCCGGTGGTTTTTGTAAATTTGATTTAAATCACGCACGCACTGGCTCAGCCGTCTGTGCGGTTCGTAGTCCATGAAGTGCCAGTCAATAGATCGCGACGCATCCCATTCAGATCGCTGGCCAAAATCACTGCTCATAAACAGCAGTTTTTTACCCGGATGTGCGTACATGTAAGCCAAAAAGAGCCGTGTATTTGCAAATTTCTGCCAGTCATCGCCAGGCATTTTTTCAAAAAGAGAACGCTTTCCATACACAACCTCATCATGCGAAATCGGAAGGATAAAATTTTCTGTGAATGCATAGAGCATTGAAAATGTAAGCATGTTTTGATGGAATTTCCGGTGAACCGGTTCTTTTGAAAAGTAGTCCAGCATGTCGTGCATCCAACCCATGTTCCATTTCATGCTGAAGCCAAGGCCATTCATATAGGTCGGCCTGGAAACTGCGGGCCACGCGGTTGATTCTTCGGCGATGGTCAAAACGCCGGGATAATTTGAATGCACCACTTCATTTAATTGCTTGAGGAATTGTACCGCCTCGGGATTGTCCCTGCCGCCGTGCTCATTTGGTTCCCATTCTCCTTCTGCGCGCGAATAATCCAAGTAAAGCATTGAAGCAACCGCATCAATCCGGAGCCCGTCAATGTGATACTCGCTGAGCCAGAAAAGAGCGTTCGAGATTAAAAAGTTCCGGACTTCGTTGCGCCCGTAGTCAAAAACGTAAGTTCCCCATTCTTTGTGTTCGCCCTTTTTCCAATTTTCATATGCGTAAATTTGTTTTCCGTCGAAATCGGCAAGCCCATGATCATCTTTCGGAAAATGTGCGGGTACCCAATCTAAAATGATGCCGATTTGGTTTTGATGGCAATGATCAATAAAGTAACGAAAATCATCCGGCGTTCCGAACCGGCTGGTCGGTGCAAAATAATTAATGACCTGATAGCCCCACGATTCATCGAGCGGATGTTCCGCGATCGGCAATAATTCGATATGGGTATATCCCATCCACTTCACATATTCCACCAACTGGTGCGCCAGCTCTCTGTAATTCAGAAACCCACAATTTTTCTTTTCGTCACGTTTCCAAGAGCCCAGATGCACTTCGTAAATTGCGATTGGCTTGCGGAAAATATCGGTTTGCGCACGTTCTTTAAGCCAGCCGGAGTCGTGCCAGTTGTATGGAATTGTTGAGGGGACCACTGAAGCCGAGCGCGGCCTGAGTTCGGTTTGAAATGCGTAGGGGTCTGATTTTTCCCGAATTTTACCATCCACCCAGGATTTAATCGCATATTTATAGACTTCTCCGGATTTAAGCCCGGGAATAAATAATGCCCAGACACCGCTGGATTGCAGTCGATTCATCGGGTGCACGCCCGGCTGCCAATGATTAAAGTTGCCGATAACGCTAACGCTTTTGGCATTCGGTGCCCAGACGGAAAAATGAACGCCGCTTACTCCGTTGAATGTTTTGACTCTTGCGCCCAACTTTTCATAGCTTTTGAAATGGTTTCCCTCACCCATCAAATGCAGATCATAGTCCGTAATATCGGTTGAATAGACATACGGATCATCAAATTCCGTGCGATAACCGGAATCATCAACGGATTCGAAACGATACGGAAACAAGCTCTTTTCATCGGTATAAACGGTTTGAAACAGCCCGGAGGGATGAATTTTTTTCATCGGCTGCTTTTTTTGTTTGCCGTTGAGCGGTTTTACCCAAGCTTCGGCAGCGCGCGGCAAATAAGCGCTGATAATGATTCTTTTATCGGGATCGGATAAAAGATGGGCTCCTAAAGTAAGCGCCGGTTGATCGTCTTCGAATCGCGCGATGAGTTCGATGCGTTTATCGCGTTCGTTGGACAGGTGCGAGGTTTTTTGCAGTGATTTTTTTACTGCCATCCCAAGTCCCTCTCTTGATTATAGTTAGGAAAAGGCTTTTATTATAGCGCTGACTGCGCGAAGTTACAAGCCGTTCGGAGGATTTGGGTCAGATAAAAAGAGGGCTTTCCAGGGGGTTTATCAAACTATTCGCGGGCAATGAATTTCCGCTCTTTAATCATAAAGGGAAGTTTTTTGAACTTAACAGACCCGCCGATCGGATCGATGACATCAACAGAACCGCTGGAAGTGGTTTTATAGTAAATGCCGCGCTGAGTGTCAAAAATATGAATATCCGTATCGTAGCGCTCTACCTGATAACGCCCGTTTTGGCTGCTTACGTAATAAATCCACAGAAAAACCGCGGCAAGGACCACAAGCGCTGTTTTGAAGTGCCGGTCAAAAAATTTAGCCATTAATCACACTTTCCGCCGTCGCAGCAAGTTTCAACAATTAAATGACAGACCGAGCAGATGAATTTTGCTTTTTTTATCACCAACTCCGAATTGCAGGCCGGACATTTGCTCTCGGTAATCATACCTTCACAAGCATCCCTTCCCTGAGTGTCTGCGCCTTTTCTTTGGATACCAATTCTTCGACAATTTTAAGTGCAAACTCAAGCGCTGATCCGGGGCCGCGGCTCGTAATGATATTTTGATCAATCACGACGCGGTCTTCTTTAAAAATAACATTTCTCGGGAATTCCTTCTCGAAGCCGGGATAGCAAGTGGCCTGGCGGTTTGCCAAAATCCCAGTCGGCGATAATGCAACAGCCGGAGACGCGCAAATGGCAGCCACGAGCCGCTTTTGATCGTGCAAGTATTTTACGACTTCCAAAACTTCTTTGGATTGGCTTAAATTCCGCGCACCCTGGGCACCGCCGGGTAAAATAATGGCATCCGGCGTTACTTTGTAATCTTTCAACAATAAATCTGTCTCGAATTTAATACCTTGAGCGCCCGTAATGACCTTGCTATCCAGGCCTGCAACCGTTACTTCAACGCCTGCACGGCGCAGGACGTCGATCGGAGTAACGGCTTCGATTTCTTCGCAACCATTTGCCAGTATCACCAAAGCTTTTTTGTTCATTGATATTATTTCTTTTCAGCCGCGGCTTTCCACCGATTTGCCTCTAAAATCGGAAGGTTTGCTTCGGTCGGCACATAAACCACTTGAGAGCTCGTGTTTTGAAGGCCTTGAATCCATTTATACCGAAGATAGTTTTCATTGATGCTGTCGGCAATGATTCGGTTGCTTTTGGCAACGCCTTCTGCGCGCGCAACTTCAATTTCAGCGTCTTTCTTGGCTTTTTGCAGCTCAAATTCCTTTTGAAGGGCCTCTTGCTCGGTTTTGAGCTTGATTTCGATGCTTTGGCTAAACGCTTGCGGCAGGCGCACATCACGCAACAGAACGTCCTGGACCGTGATGCCGCGGCTTTCTAATTTTTCTCTCAGAAACTGAAGAATTTTTTCTCCGATTTCCTTCCTGCTTTTTTCGCTAAAAAGCGCTTTCACTTCATAGCCGCTCACGACATTGCGGATTGACTCGCGGACAAAGGGCTCCAAGATGATTTCTTTATAATTGTAGCCTGTTGTTGTGCGGACAGACACGACCTTATCAATCGATGTATTGTAAAGCACCGAAACGTCCAGCGTGGAAATGAGGCCTTCCGATGAAGGAACGCTGGCGGTTTCTTTTATTTCTTGTGTTTTTACGTTCCATTTTTCAATCCAAGAAACAATCGGAAAGAAAATGTACCACCCCGGCCCCAGTGGCTTGTCTTCGATTTTTCCGAGAGTTGCCTTGACGCCCGCTTCGCCGTCCTCGATCACTTTGACCGAGCAGCCCGAAGCGATAAATGTGATGACAATGAATGCAATAATAAACGGAACAAAATTGGGTTTCATAAAACACCTTTACTCAGTTGGCGGCACGCAGCTTGTTGTTCCAGGTGCAGTACTCGCAATTAAAATTAACCGAAGGGATTGGACCTTTCACTAAATTAAGGGCGCGCGCAAAGGTTGATTTGGCGCGCTCCGACTTTGTTTCTATTTTAATCGGTTGTGTTTGAAATGCAACACTTCCGTTTTCTGAAACTAATTTTGGCGAATAATACAAAAGAATTCCGAATCCGGCACTTTTCATTCCATTGGCTTCCAGCATGAGCGTGTAACAGTCTAATTGATTTTGATAATATTTGACCGCATCTTCTTCGGTCGTCGGCGAGCCTTTCGTTTTGTAATCAAACGGAATGTAGAGATCGCCTTGGACGAGCAGATCATCGAGCGCACCGCTCAACACATTACCGCCTTCGTCATGATATTCCAAACCGGTGCGCCAATTGCGCCACAAGTCGAGCTGTTTTTGAGCATCAAAAAGGTTTATGCCCGTAAAAACCGGTGATGACAATTCCGGCGGGAGTTTCTTTTTTGCGCGGAAAATATCAAAATGATTTTTGATTTCGCGGTCCATGCCGCCCGGAAGCGACGGAAAAATGCCGCGCGGCCGCTTGATCCCCTTCACTTTCTCGAGCCAAAAACACCTTGGACAGTCTAGAAATAAATTTAGCGTTGAGGGTGATAATTTGAAGTTTTTCTGAGTCGTTGGCGGCATAATTACTCAAAACTTATGGGCGGCATGGCATCGCCGTATTCGGCTTCGGTCGGATGTTGATCAATGTAATCAAATTCAAAATTCTGCATGATTTCTTTTGCGGCATAGTTTTCTGCCCACGCACAGGCGGTGATTGCGTTTTCAATGCGGTAAAGCGTAAATACGCCCGGATCTAATTCATAAGCCTTAACAAACTGCGCGCAGGCACGTTCGTAAAGGCGGATGCGCCCAGCGTGCTTGTTCTTATCATGGCGCATATCGGACGCTTTTGCAAACGTGTCTTCCGCTTGAACGACCGCCCATTTAGCGAGAACATGCCCTCCAGAACAGCTTGTAATCACAGACAATAAAAGGAAAAGAGCGATTTTTTGATTCATACGGCATCGTGCAGTCAATAGAATAAATGGTAAAAAATAATTTCTGTTTTTGATTATATAGTTCACTTCCGATAAACACTAGCGCTATTTTACAAAACCCGAACACACCCGTCCCCTTCAAAAACCAATGGCGAACAAGGAATCTCAAGTTGCGATTAGTTAAAGTCATAACACCGGCACCAAAATCACGCCTTCGGCATGCGCCTCGGGTCTTCCAGTAAATTCTGGATTTCAAACCCGTGCGCACCGAATTCTTCCGCGATCCGCACAAATTCGGCGCACTCTTCATACTGCTCCGCCAAAAGCGCTTCCCGCAGGTATAAAAGGGCCGTCAATTTTACCGGGTCCTTGTTGACCGTAAAGAAGCCGGCTTTTGGGACCAGCTTTGCTGTCTGTCTCATCTGAAACCTCCTGAAAATAAAAAAACCCATGACTGAATTTCAGCCATGGGCTTAAGTTGATTTTGCTTTTACTACTTTAAACTACTTTACGATAGTAACGCTTGAACCTCCTTCAAGCCCACGAGCTTGCGGCGATGACAATAGCCGTGGCCCATAATAGACCACGCCATCGACACGGCGCCTGTCGCGGGTTTTACACTGCTTTTAAAGTGTTTTAGGTTCAGAGTGTTTTCCATCGAGTTTTCCAAAAAGTAATGTAATTATACGCGAGTTTAGCGGAAAATCAAGAAAATATGACAAAATTAGTCAGACTCTTGCACAGGCTCAATGATCGGAAAGCCCTTCAGTGCTCGTTTTAAGAGTTCTGCGAACTGGTTTTTAGAGTTGGCTACTACCAAAGCGCCTTGGTAAGAAATGCTTAGCATGCCCCGCTCTTCCGATGAGATAAGCGCAATGGCATCCGTTGTCTCAGTCAGGCCGATTGCCGAACGGTGGCGGGTCCCGATCCCGAGCGGTACATCAGAACGCGTAGTTAATGGAAGGATGATTTTTAATGCTTTGATCCGGTTTTGGCTGATAATCATTGCGCCGTCATGCAACGGCGAATTTTTGTCGAAAAGCGAGATGATGACTTCAGCTCGAACATCACTATCGAATTGAAACCCATTTTCATACAAATGCTTCAATGATCCTTTACGTTCAAGGACGATAAGGGCGCCGGTTTTCTGCTTTGCCATGTGATCAAGCGCTTTGCAAATTTCGTCATGTTCCGGAGAAAGACCGGCCGTGGTTTGCAATCGGAGCGATCCCCACCGCAAAAGTCTTTTAAAAATCAATTGAACAAATTCAATCAAAACAAGACTGCCGGCAAAGATTGCAACAAACCACCCGAAACCCTCTAAAATTGCCGAACTAATCAACTCGCCAGGAAGAAAGAAGAGGGCTGCTAACAGTGAAAATAGGCACACCAATGCATTTAAAAGCGGCTGGCCGCCGGGAATTATTTCAAGACTGCGGATCAGAAAAACGATGGAAACAATAAAAGCAAACGCTGAAAGCCACATCTAGTCTTTCTTGCCTATTGGGTTGATGGAAGGCTTGTCGGTTGGTGCGCCTTCCGCATCCTTTTCTTCGATAATAATCAGGCAGCGGTTCTGACGAAAAAGCGCCACACCTGCCCGAAGCGGGATGTTTTTGTGGTCTTTGATGTGGACCTCGCCTTCCGGCAAGGCGCCAATAATAGGGTAGTGATAGGCCAAAAGATCGTACTCGCCCTCATCGCCGAAAATATGAACTTGTTCGACGTCAGCGTCAAACAAGATTCTTTTCAGGCTCATTACTTGAAGGCGGAACTTCAGCATTTCCCCACCTTTAGGAATTTAAGAAAAGTAGTCCGGGTTAGGCTTTGGCGCCGACTTTTTCAGTGCTACCCGCACCTTGAAGTTGTTTGCCGACCAGCATCGTTAAGTCGACGCAACGGTTGGAATAGCCCCATTCGTTGTCATACCACGAAATAATTTTAAAGAAACGCTTCTCGCCTTTTAAATTATTCTGAAGTGTTGCCAGCGAATCATAAATAGACGAGCGGTTGTCGTGAATAAAATCTGTCGACACCAACTCTTCATTCGTCACACCGAGATAGTTTTTAAGATAAGACTCGGAAGCTTTCTTCAGCAAGGAATCAATCTCTTCGATGGATGTGTCTTTGATGCTCCTGAACGTCAAATCCACCACTGAAACATCCGGGGTTGGGATCCGGAATGACATGCCCGTCAGTTTCCCTTTTACAGCCGGAAGAACTTCGCCGACGGCTTTTGCCGCGCCGGTTGTCGAAGGAATGATGTTGATTGCCGCCGCACGGCCGCCGCGCCAATCTTTTTTGGATGGACCATCGACGGGTTTTTGGGTCGCGGTATAGGAATGAATGGTGGTCATAAGACCTGTCTCAATTCCGATCCCTTCCTTTAAAAGCACATGAACAAGAGGTGCTAAACAATTGGTTGTGCAGCTAGCATTCGACAGAATATGATGCTTTGCGGGATCGTATTCTTTTTCATTCACACCCATGACGAGCGTTTTCACATCACCTTTTGCCGGGGCGCTGATAATTACCTTTTTAGCACCGGCTTGCAAATGCCCTGCCGCTTTTTCACTGTCGGTAAAAAGACCCGTAGATTCAATCACAAGATCAACGCCGAGGCTTTTCCACGGAAGCTCTGATGGGTTACGCGTTGCTGCAACGCATTGAATTTTGTGGTTATTTACGATCAAGATGTCATCTTCAGCTTTGTCCGGACTGCTTTTAGCGGTTGATACCGGATGCTTAAACTTGCCGTGAATGGAATCATATTTCATCTGATAGGCGAAATATTTCGCATCGGGTGCCACGTCCACGACTGCGACCACATCAATTTCTTTGCCAAGCAAACCCTGATCGCAAATTGCCTGGAATACCATTCTACCGATACGCCCGAACCCGTTAATGCCAACCTTAACTTTCATCTGATTTTCCTCCTAATGACACTAAATGACTAAACATTTTAAAAAGACGCAATCTCGGTATTATACAGATACTGAAAAGACTGTCAACGCGCCATCGCTGAAGATTTCTTGCCGGCTAATCTGCTGTCAGATTGCAGTATTTGTTGATATAGGCGATCGAAATCCCGTGTCATTCGCTTGATTGAGAATTGTTCCTGCACGGTTTTGTAAGCTTTTTCACCTACCGCTCTTCTCAGGTCTTGATTTTCAATCAGCTCCGTAATCGCACTAGCCAGCTCTGTAACGTTTTTGGGTTGAATCAAAAGTCCGTTCACTTTGTTTTGGACCAATGAATTGAGAGCCCAGATATTGGTTGCAATAACTGGTTTCTTTAATGCCATCGCCTCGACAATCGACAAGCCAAAACCCTCGCGCCAGACAGCGGGTAATATAAAAATATCAATCACTGCCAGCGCTTTCGTAACATCATTAAGATTGCCCACAAATGTTAAATTTTTAGTGAGGCTTAACTGATCAGCCAGCTTTTTAACGTCGGACAAATAACTGCCGGTTCCAACCACCAATAATTTCAAGTCCGGATATTGAGGCAGCAGCTGCGCGAAGGCCTTAAGCAAATATTCATGCCCCTTATCTTTTACAATCCGAGCCACTATTCCCAAAATAGGTTTTGTGGATTGCAAATCATATTCGATGGTAATGCTTGACTGATTTTTTTGTCGAACCAAATCCTCTAAAGTATCAATATCGATAGCATTCAAAATGGTTTTAACTTTTTCAGCAGGAACCTTAAATTCGTTTACCAGAGAGTCAGCCACCGGCGGGCTAATCGCGATTACTTTATTGCCCCAAGCCGGCAGCAAACGCCTGCCTAGCCGTCTTTTATAGAAACCATGACAGGTTGAGACATAAGGAATCCCGGTGATTTTCTGGATCCACCACGCCATGACTTGCGTAACGCGGGTGTGTGCATGCAATAAATTAATATTTTCGTTTTTAATAATGCGAATTACTTCCGGAATGGCGAAATAAAGCTTCGGGCTTAATTCGCTCTTGGTTCTGAATGGTGACGCGTAAGTACGAATTCCGGACTTGTTGAATTGTTTTTCCATTTCACCGCCGCTTGAAAAAACAGAGGTCTCATAATGAGCCGAGTCAAGTCCCTTGCCCAATAAATAAATATAGGTTGTGATACCGCCAATATTCAAATGGGTCGTTAGATGTAGTATTTTTGTTTTGTTCATAAGAAAAGATCGCCCGCTTTCAGATGCCGCCCGAGCGCGAATTGATAAGCATTCATTGCTTTTCCTGATTCCGGATGAATTGTCTTAAGATTTAAGATTCCCGATCCCGTTTGAATGGCAAGGGTACCTTTCGGGTCAATTTTAACAATGCTTCCAGGTTGTAAATCTTCCGAGATTTTTTGCCCCACGCCGGCCTCCAGGACCTTGATGCGGATTTTATTGAAAAATGCGTAAGCGCATGGCCACGGAACCAAGGCCTGTACTTGCCGATTTATTTGATCAGCCGATTGGCTCCAATCAATTCGCCCCTCTTCAGGCCTGAGCTTCTCGGCATAACTGGAGTTTGATTCATCTTGGGGTGTAAGTTTGATTTTATTTTTGGCAATTTCACCAAGTACTTTAAGCGCTAGATCTCCGCCCAATTTTGCCAGCCGAAGGGCGAGCGAAATACCATTATCATCCGGCAGAATCTTAACTTGCTGCTGGGCAATGATTTCACCGGCATCCAATTTTGATGTGATGCGTGCAATTGTGACGCCGCTGATCGCTTCTCCGTTTAAAAGCTGCCGCGCGATGGGCGCTGCACCTCGATACCTTGGAAGCAAGGAGGGGTGTACATTCAGCGGCTGCTGTGCGGGGATTTTTAACACCGCATCAGGAATCATTTTTCCATACGAAGCCACTACCAAACAATCCGGTTGTAAGGATTTTATTTTTTCGACAAATTCCGGCGTATTAATTTTTTCAGGCGCTAAAACGGGAATTGATTTATTTTCGGCCCAGCTTTGCACGACCGTCGGAGATTCTTTTTGTCCCCTGCCTTTTTTGCGGGGCGGCGTTGTGACGATGCACACGACTTGATGATCAGAGTCCGTGAGCACGTTTAATACAGAAATGGAAAAATCGGAAGAGCCAAAAAAAACAAGTTTCATCGGGTATTTATATGAGCTGGTACTCGCTGAGGATTTCCTGGCGCTGCGTAAAATCAACGCGATCAATCAGTAATTTTCCGTCCAAATGGTCTAATTCATGCTGAATAACTCGTGCCAAGAAATCAGCGGCTTCACCCTCGACCCATTTGCCGTCCTCAGTCATCATTTTGTATTTAATTTTCCTGGCGCGCTGAACTTGTCCGGATACGCCGGGAAGACTCAAGCACCCTTCCGGCCCGGTTTGAGTTCCGGAGGATTCTAGAATCTCAAGATTAATGAAAACCATTTCTTCTCCGGGCTTTGCGTGCGGGCTGGCTACAAAAATGCGTTTCGATACACCGACCTGCGGCGCTGCAAGGCCGACTCCGTCATCGGTATACATGGTCTCGATCATGTCGCGGATGAGTTTTTTCTCTATGGGGCCGATTGTTTGAACAGGCTCTGCCTTCTTTTTGAGGATCGGATCGGGATATGTCAGCACTTTTAGAATCGCCATAGCGGCATATTTTAGCACGATTCAGAAAAGCGGAAAAGATGTGAAAATAGCTCTAGAGAATGGAGACCGGGTCCGTATCAACCGCCATAAAGACTTTGCTGACTTTTTTAGCTGATTGAATCGCCTGGCGAATTGCGAGCAGCGGATGCTCGGTCTGGTTTTTGACTTTTATCATTAGATGCCAGCGAAAATGGCCTCTTAACCTATAGAACGGCAGCGGCGCCGGGCCCAAAATCTCAGTTTGAGCATTGGACAAAGACTTGGAGATTTCTGATTTCAAAATTTCTGCCTGTTCTATAACTTTCTTTTCAGTCTTTGACCGGATAATGATGTTGATTAATTTAACAAACGGCGGATAAGAAAACTCCTGCCGATGCTTAAGTTCTTCAGTGTAAAAACCTTTGGTGTCGTGATTTTTAGCGCATTGGATGCTGTAATGAAAAGGTGAGAACGTTTGGACCATTACCTTACCGGCTTGCTCGCCCCGGCCTGAACGGCCCGCCACCTGCGTGACCAGTTGAAATGTTTTTTCGCTGGAGCGGTAATCCGGCAGTAAAAGTGCCGTGTCCGCCAAAATGACGCCCACGAGACTGACGTGCGGAAAATCGAAGCCTTTGGCAATCATCTGCGTGCCGACCAAGATATCGATTTCGCGCGCTCTAAATTTGGCCAAAATCGCCTGATGGCTTCCCTTTTTGCGGGCGGTATCCGAATCGAGCCGCGCGACTCTTGCCTGCGGAAAGAGGCGTGCGACTTCGCTCTCTACTTTTTCCGTGCCGGCACCCATATACCGGAAAAGCGGGTGTTGGCAATATACGCACTTATCCGACTCGCCGATCGCGTAATTACAGTAATGGCACAAGAGCCTCTGATCAGCTTGATGAAATGTGAGCGCGACATCGCAATGCCGGCACATAATCGCTTTTCCGCACTGCAGGCACTGCGCCTGTGTTGAAAAGCCACGCCGATTCAGCATCAGCATAACGCCTTCTTTTTTCTCAAGCGCTGATTGAACGGCTTGTGCAAGCGTTGATGAAACAATAACCTTCTCGCGTGAAATTTGCTGCGCTTGTTTGAGGTCAATAATTTGGATTTCGGGCATGGGCCGGTTTCCGATTCGCCCGGAAAGTTCCATCATGTGAATGCGGCCGGTTTGCGCTTCATGCAGTACTTCCATCGAAGGCGTTGCGCTGCCCATGACGAGCGTTGCTCCGAGATGCTCAGCGCGCCACCTTGCCACTTCACGCGCATGGTAACGTGGTGTTTGATCTTGTTTGTACGAAGGCTCCTGCTCCTCATCAATAATAATCAGGCCTAAGTGATGAATGGGCGCAAAAATCGCAGAGCGAACACCCAATACGACTTTTTTCTCACCGCGGCGGATGCGTTCCCAGGCTTGCCAACGTTCACCGTCTGACAATTTGCTGTGAATAATTTCCAATTGATCGCCAAAATGGCCTTCAAAAAACCGCTCGATTTGTTCGGTGAGCGCAATTTCGGGAACCAGACAAATCGCCGATTTTCCGCTCGCAATTGCCTCCTTCATTGCGCGAATGTAAATTTCACTTTTTCCGCTCCCGGTCACGCCCAGAAGAACAATCTCGGAAAACTTTTCTGAACGCACAAGCGACAAAATCTTCTCCAATGCATTCTTCTGCTCGCTGGTGAGTGAAAAATCTTTAAAGGCCACCGCAGAATCTTTTGCGATTTCTGCTTTGCTCTTCTTTTCTTTTAATGTCTTGGCTTGCCGGTATTGTTTCGGAATGCAGGTTTGAATGGCTTCTCCCCAACTGGAAAAATAATAATTTTTGATCCACTTTGACAACTCAAGAAAATGTTCGGAAATCACAGGAGATTCATCTAAAACCTCAAGGACATTTTTAATCTTGGCTGTAGGTTCGGATTCTGAAATTCCAACCACATAGCCGACGATGTCGCGGTTTTTAAACGGAATTCGGACGCGGACGCCGGGTTTTATTTTTCCGGAGAATTCATGAGGCACCGCATAGGTAAACGGGTCATCGACAGCCAGTGGAATGGCAACTTGGATCAGTTGTAGGTCGGTTTTTTTTGCTTCTTCGAAAAGTGTGTTCACCGCGGAATCTTTCTTTAAGCTTCAACCAATTCGGCTTTGACCCGCTTCAAATCTTCCCACGCCTTCCTTTTGTCAGCCGGATTGCGCAGTAAGTAAGCGGGATGAAACGTGCAAATCAATCTAAACCCGCGGCAGTCGTGAATCGTGCCGCGCAGCTGTGAAATTGACGCAGTGGAATTAAGTAAGGTTTGTGCGGCAAATTTACCCAGCGCGCAAATCATTTTCGGCTGAATTAATTCAAGTTGGCGCCACAGATAAGGCGAGCAATTAATGATTTCTTCCGGCATCGGGTTCCGGTTTTGCGGAGGCCGGCATTTCAATACATTGCAAATAAAGACTTCGTTGCGGCTCATCCCGATCGCTTCGATCATTTTGGTTAAAAGCTGGCCCGCAAGCCCCACAAATGGCAAGCCTTGCTCATCTTCATCCCGTCCGGGGGCTTCGCCGACAAAAACTAATTTTGCTTTTGCATTCCCCGCACCAAAAACAACGTTTTGGCGGCTCGATGCCAGCTCACCGCACTTTGTGCATTGACTGACTTCATTCTTGAATTGAATCAAAATATTTTTTGGTGATGTGGCCGAGGCGGTTTGGACTGACTCCGATTTCTCAGCAACTGGCCCAGTGCCTACTTTCGGCAGTGTTAATATTTGAACGCCATCGGTGCGCATGGCTTCAAACTTAGATTCGATGGATTTAATCAGCTTGCTCAATCTTGGATCTGTCATGATTTGGAAATTTGGGAGACAAACGCTGTCAAATCCGCTGCAGCGGCTGGTTTTGCAATTTTTTGTATATTGTTGTGCAATTCGGTTAATTTTTTAGGATCCGACAAAAGTGTCCGCACTAAATTCTTCACATCATCTGCCGATTCAATTCCGACAGCAGCCTGGTGCGCAAAAAGCCAATCGCGATTTCGGGTCTCTTGTCCCGGAATTGGCGCACTAATCAGCATCGGCAGAGTTTTGGCAAGCCCCTCGCACATCGTCGAACCGCCCGACTTTGCGATCATGATATCCGCCACGCTCATCCATTCGTGCATCACATCGGTAAAACCCGTTACAATGACAGGATATTGCCAGGTTTGCTTTGTCAGATGATCATAGAGCGCCTGATTTCTACCGCAAACAACCGCCGCTTGAATGCGGTCTTTAAAATCTTCCAGAGCTTTTAAGAGCTCTTCGGTCGGGCCTAATCCAAAACTACCGCTCGTAAACAATATCGTAAACCGATCCGGCTGAAGTCCGTGTTTTTGCCTTAATGCGCGGCGATCCGCAGGCTCCGCAAATTCGTGGCGGACCGGAATGCCGCCGACTCGGATACAATTTTCCGAAACGCCCCGCTGCATGAGAACTTTTTTATTTTCCTCACACATGACCCAATAATAATCCGTGCCGTCATTGATCCAAAACGCATGCGGCATTGCGTCGGTAATAATAGTAATTAATTTGCCGGAGATTTCACCGCATAATTTTGCGGAAGCAATGACTTCTGCAGCATAAAAATGCGTCACAATCATAATATCCGGTTTTTCTTCCCGTAAGTATTTCCGTAATCCGATCGAATGAAACCGGTTCCACAGCCGCCGGAACGGCACTAAAAGGCGCGCTACCAGCGGATAGTCTGATGCATGATAAAGAAAACTCCAAAACTGCGTGGCATATTTAACCAGATAGAAATAAACAGCCGGATAGGCGTCCCGAAATACAGGCAATGTTTTTTCAAAAGCATCGAATCCATGAATGGCGCCGAGATTCTGCCTTTCTAATTCTTGGATCGCCGCTTCCGCAATTTTTTTATGTCCTTCACCGGCGCAGGAATACAAAACAAAAATCTTCATAAAGATTTCAATAAACGGCGGGTTAACTGGAGTAAATTAGCGCCGCGAACATCCGGTTTGAGGCGCACGGGAATTTTCGGAGCTTCATGTTTTCCGTGACCGGTTAACACAAAACCGGTCCGCAGACCAAAACGCTTTCCTGCCAATAAATCAGAAATTTTATCACCGATAAAATAAGTTTTCTTTTTGTTAAAACGAAAATCCCGCGCGGCTTTTTTGAAAAGCCCGGTTTCGGGTTTGCGGCATTTGCAGCCGGCTTTTTTGCCATGTAAACAGTAATAAATTCCAACGACTTCAACTCCCGATTGCTTCATCTTGCGTTTCATTCTCCACGTGATATCGATCAGTGCTTTTTTAGGGTAAACACCGTCACCGATTCCGGCTTGGTTGGAGATGATCACGATCTTGAACCCTGCTTTCGTTAACTGAGCGAGAGCCTTGAGCGACCCCGGAATGAACTTAAAATATTTCCATTGCGTAATGTAACCGGCAAGATTGTCATAATTAATGACGCCGTCGCGGTCAACGAAGACAACATTTTGAAAATTATTGGGGCGCTTGGTTTTGCTTTGCGAACCAGTATTTGGCATAAGTCACAAGTTGATACCAGGATGAAAAACAAGACAGAATAAATCCGAGAAAACCATCGCGGTAACCCTTTTTTGTAATGAATGCGCGGAAAAAACGGTCGGTCGACTTGTAAAACGCAAGCCCAAAACTCATTTTACGCTTATCTTCAAGCCATTTCACGGCTTCCAAATCGGTTTCCCGGTTGAATTTGGCAATAAAATGCGAGAAATCCCGGAAAGAATAATGAAGCAGCTCTCCTTTTAAGCGTCCACACTTCCCATCGAGAAAAACGCGCGGATGAACACCGGTTTCCTCGTATTTGAATTTATCGCGGCGAAACATTTTTAAGCGCGCGGATGGGTAATAACCCGCTCCTCGGATCCATCGGGTTCCGATAAAAATCTGCATCGGCATGGAATAACCGGCGAATCCCGGGTCGTTTTTCTTGATTACTTCGTCAATTTCTTTAGCGAGCTCGGGCGTTACGTGCTCATCGGCATCCAAACTCAAGACCCATTCGTTTTTGGCGTGTGCATATAGAAAATTGCGGTGACGGCCCTCAACATCCAATTTTCGCTTGATCACGCGAGCACCGAAAGATTCTGCAATTTGAACGGTACGGTCCGTACTTTCGTCATCCAGAATCAGAATTTCATCTGCCCAGCGCACAGACTCGAGGCATGCCGGCAATCTTTTTTCTTCGTTTTTTGCCATGACAGCAATGGTGATCGGGGTTTTGGACATATCAATACGCGTTTTGAAAACCTTTCGGTGAAAACAAAGTTAGGAGAATGATTTTAATGTCTAAGAATAACGACCAATTTTCATAATAATAGAGGTCGTATTTGGTGCGCTCCGCGATAGACGTGTTACCGCGAAAGCCGTTTACTTGTGCCCATCCTGTGATTCCGGATTTGATTTTGTGACGCGCCATGTATCGAGGCACTTGGTCGCGGAATTTCCCTACAAAGTGAGGGCGCTCCGGACGGGGCCCCACGATACTCATTTCTCCGCGCAAAACGTTAAAAAACTGCGGCAATTCATCGAGATTAAAGCGGCGTAAAAATTTCCCGACCGATGTCACCCGCTGATCGTCAGCCACTGCCCATACGGGCCCTGACTTCGATTCGGCATCTACGCGCATGGTTCTGAATTTATACATAAAAAAACTCCGCCCGTCCATCCCGGTCCGGTCCTGGCGATACAAAATCGGCCCGCCGTCCGTGCATTTTACCAATATGGCAATCACCACATAAACCGGTGAGAGCAAAACAACGCCGACCAGGGATGTGGCAAGGTCAAAAGACCTCTTAAAAAGCCGGTTCACAAATTTATCGAGCGGCGATTTTTTAATCCCGATCAAAGGGACGTTGTCAATATAATGAATATCCACTCCGCTTGTGAAAATGCCGAATAAATCTGGAATTTTAAGAAATGAAACCATTTCATTCTCGCATTTCAGGAAAAGCTCGGTTAGTTTTTCATCCGGAAAATCGGAAACCGTCAAAATCACTTCATCGGCGTTTAGCTGCGGCATTTTTTTAAAGACATCCTCAAGACTTCCGACAATCGGCGCCTGTTCAAAATGCTTTTCACCGTGAGATTTCCCTCCTGTCAATACACCGACAACCTCATATCGATTCCGGTAGCTCTTGTTAATTCGGCGAATAATTTGACGCGCGCTGCGGTTAGCGCCCATTACCAGAATCCGAATCCGGGTTCCGGTCGCTAATCTAACTGCACCATCCAGCCAATAGGCTAAATGTCTAAAAAAACAAATTAATACAAATGACAAGATTAAATGAAGGGCAAAAAATGTTCTTGAATATGAAAAATCACGGTACAAGAACGTGAGTGCCATCAGCAGGATGCCGGCAATAACGACCGAAGCAAAAAGAATACCGATCTCATCGAGGCGCCTCCGAAGCGTATCAAAAACGTAAATTTGCTTTTGCCGGAATGTGGCGATAAAGATGGCAATCACTACCGGTAGCACATACAAGTACCGGTTAAAGTCGGGCGGCTCTTTTTGAAAGAAATTTTGGAGCCAGTCGAACCGCGCCAAATAAGCTACAACAAACGCGGCTGAGATTGATGCAATATCGGACGCTAGGAATATAACAGAAGATAAAAAGTCGCCTTTCCGCTTCCGTCTATGACGTAATGTTTTCATGGGAATACCGCAATACAGACGCATGCCAACCAAGCAAAAACCAAAAAAGTAAAAATGGCTGTAAATTGTGAAAAATTGTATCAAAAAACATGTAAAAGAGGAAACTGCCGTTTGAAACTAATAATGCGTGATTCAAAGAAAATCTAGCGGCGCGCTCAGTAATGCATTTATAGATAGCCACCATCCCATACCGAAATAAAAAGAATACGAGCGCTAAAAAACCAACAATACCGGTCTCTGCGCCATATTGAAGGTAGCCATTGTGAGCGTAATAATTTCTAACCTCATGTGAATTTGGTAAATTATATTTTTCCACATTCTGCACATACGTATTAAGCCCGCATCCAAAAAGCGGGTTCGCTCTCCAAATCGTCAGGGCTTCGTTGGATAAGATTATGCGGTGGTGAATTGTTTTGTCGATTCCCACTTCCTTTGGACTGTGCAGCACAATGTCGCGAGGCAGTAAAAACAAAAATGCAGCGGTTGCTACTGCCAGCACCGTAATCATGACCCATCGCTTTGTAATTACCAAATAAGCAACGAACATTGCTGCCAGCGAAATCCACGCACCGCGCGCCCGAGTCAGATAAAGATTTAGAAGACCCAAAGACATTGAAATTCCTAGAAGTCCGTAACGGATTAGTTTTGAAGAATTTTTCCAAAAAAACCAAAATACAATAGGCCCTGCCATGACCAGGAACGAAGCGAACATGCCAAAATAACCAAACGATGAAGTCACGCGCGGTACAAAATCGGCATACCCAAGCTCAAATCCGCGGATCCAGTCTCTGCCAGTAAAATACTGCGCAATCCCGTCTAGTACAGCAACCAAAAACGCGGTGCCAAGGGCCAGTAAAACGTTTTTTTTGCTTTCCTTATCTCTCAGGTAATCAGCGGCAAATAGAAATAGCAATAGAGCTCTTAGCCACTTGTGCAGGCCCCGCGCTCCTTCGTACCAATTTCCGTTTACGATCACCGAAGCTATGAGTGCAGTCAAAATAATTCCCAGATAAATATTCCACTCTGTGTGCGGAAGCATGGTCTTTCGCTTTAAGATTCGGCCAAGCAGCCAAGCAATCAGCGCTGTATAAATACCGACAAGCAAGAGCCCACGTGAAAAAATATAAGACATGATAGCAAGCGCTACCGCAATATGTACTATTTGATCCAAAATAAGAACTGCTTTAGTTTGCTTGACCATTGGTAAATTCCGACAAAAGTTTTATAACGGCATCATTAAAGTGCTCGGCGCTAAATTTCTGAGCATAGGCTGTAATGGCTTTAGAGTCAAACTGATTAATGGAAAACTGTTTTACGGCGTTGGTTAGCGCTTCCGGTGTTTGTGCATCAAAAAGCAGTCCTGTTTTTCCGGGAATCACGGTTTCAAGCGCGCCGCCGCACGCAAACGCAATCACCGGCTTTCCGTACATCATTGCCTCAACCGGAACCATGCCAAAGTCTTCTTCGGTCGGAAAAATGAGCGCTTTGCAGCTGGCATAATATTTTGCGACTTCATGATCAGGCTGCCAACCCAAAAACCGGATATTCGATTTCGCTTGCTTTTGCAGAGATGGCAATAAGGGGCCGGACCCGATGATTGTTAGCGGAAGCTGTAATTCGTTGAATGCCTGCACGGCTATATCGATCCGTTTGTAAGGAACGAGCGCCGAGACAATCAAGTACTCGCTCGATTGGGCAGGCTCACACTGTTTCAACCGCTTCTGAATCGGCGGGTAAATCACATCAGCTTCTCTTGCATAGTATTGGTTGATGCGTTTTCTAATATTCTGAGAGTTTGCAATAAAGTGATCGACGCCGGGATTAGATCCGAGATCGCGATAACGAAGCCAGCTCAGAACTGTCCTGATCAGACTGCGGAGAAAAAACGGAAACCGGCCAAAATATTCTGATTCAAAACCCCATGCGTAGCGCATTGGTGCGTGACAATAGCAAATGTGTAGCGCGCGCCTCCCCTTCGAGATAGATTTAGCAGCGCAGTGATTGCTGCTAACGATTAAAAGATGATCTTTGATATCAAATTGCTTCATCACCAACGGAAATAGGGGGAGTAGATACCGGTAAAACCCGGCAATGAGAGGGATCTGGTTCAGCCACGAGGCAATTATCTGGTGCCGGTTAATGGATTCAGACAGTTTTTTCTGATCGAGAAAAAGCGTGTAGATGGGCGCAAGCGGAAAAAGTTCTCCGATGGACTCCAAAACTTTTTCCCCTCCGCGCATATGAAAAAGCCAGTCGTGCGTCAACGCGGCTTTCCGGAATTTCGGAACCGGAACAAGGGTTTCATAAAAAGCATAAATTTGTGCACGCATGCGATCGATGGAAAATCGCTCAATCACGGTCCTGTGGGCCGATTCGATAAGTCTTGACTGCAGCTCCTGGCTGCCGATTAACCGCGCAATGGCAGCAGCAAGCGCTTCCGGATTTTTTGCTTCGAATAGCAGGCCGTCTTTTTCATCCTGAACCACATCCCGGTTGCCGCGCACATTCGATAACACAACCGCACAACCCGCTGCCATCGCCTCCAGAGGCGCTAAAGGAAGGCCCTCAAATTCGGATGCGAGCACGAATACATCAGATGCCGCATAAACGATTTGAGGATTTTTTTGTTCTCCCAAAAATAAAACTTTACCCAAGACACCACATTCATTTGCCAATTGCTCGATCTTTATACGCGTTTCGCCGTCACCAGCCAGCACTAAACGCAGATTGGGATAGCGAGTAGTCAATAAAGCCAAGGCTTCGATTAAATCTTGGTGGCGCTTGCAAGCATCAAATCTAGCCACGCATCCAATGACAAAATGATCTAAACTTAACCCAAGCGATGCTTTTGCATCTTTTCTGCTTTTACCCGATTGAAAACACCTGTAGTCGATCCCGTTGTAGATGGTCACTGCCCTGCGCGGATCGGAAACCCCAAGATTAGCCGCGGCTTCCCGCTCAGAATCAGAAACATGGATAAACCTGGCTGTCCATTTTTTTAAAAAGCGGTCGATGAATGCTCCGAAGAATCCATAAGAAATTCCGTGAAAAGTATGAATGGCCGGAATTTTGGTTTTCCAAAAAATAAAGCGGCTATAGATGCCAGCCCCGCGGCCGTGGGAATGGACAAAATGAACTTGGTGGGTTTCGGCAAACTCAACTAAATCACGAAAAGCATCGAGTGAAAATTTCCGGAATGGAATATCACAGAATGCACGGCAAAGTTTCCGGTATTTCTCCGAATTGCCTTGACCGGACGGCGCTGCAACAAATGCGTCGAATTTATTCGGATCCAGAGATTCCAAAATGGACAGCAGATGGTTCGATCCCCCGCCAAAGTCTCCGCGAGAATCAATGAATAGGATTTTAATTTTAGGCATTTCGGATCAATTTTCGAATAACGGATTTTATCCAGTCCGGTGTTAGCACAACTAAAAATGGGCGAAGAATGTAGATCACGTTCCAAAAACTTAAATTCCCTCGCTGAATTGCTTTCAATCTGGCCTTGATTCCGTACCAATTTTGTTCGCGTTCTTTTTTGAGTGTTTCTCGGCCCTCTCTGCGCACCATCAGAACTTCCCCGATATTAGCCATTTGGCAACGTCCTGATAGCCTGAGCCACAGTTCATAATCCTGAGCCAGTTTAAAATTTTCATCATAGCCGCCCTCTTCGATCAAAATTTGCCGGCGAATCATGACTGACCCGTGGTGAAACGGGTTAAATTTCGGAAGAGCTTGCTTGATTTCATAATCGGTTTCCAGGAGAGGGACGGTCGCCCGTTTTCGCGAACCGTTTTCAGTTAAAATTTCATACCCGGTCCCAATCACGCCCACGCTTCGATGCTTATTTAAGAATACAGCCTGGCGCTCAAGCCGATTAGGCAGCGCAACATCATCAGCATCGACGCGCGCAATGAATTCACCGCGGCATTGAGCAAGCCCCACATTGAGCGCTTTCGTGAGTCCGCGCCGGGGGATGCTTTGAATGAAGATTCTTGGGTCTTGAAATTTCTCTAACTGAGCGAGAGTAGAATCGGTTGACCCATCATTGATCACGATGAGCTCAAAATCCTTAAACGTCTGAGCAAGAAGACTGTTGATCGCTTGCTCAACTGTTCGTTCACCGTTGTGAACACAAAGTAAAATGCTGATTTGGGGTACGGTTGATGAGTTCATAAATCTTGAGGAGCCACGACGGCTTATTTAAACAACGACTCGATTTCTTCGGTTGCACGCTTTAAGTCGTCGTGCCGGCCGATATCGAGCCAATATTCACGGATCGGAAATGCGAGAATTTTCTTTTTGGACTTCAATTTTTCAATCAGCTGGGTCATGTCTAAAAAACGGTTTTTGGATATGTTTCGCAAAAGCGCAGGCTCCATCAAATAAATTCCGGCGTTTACAAAAAACTTATGCACCGGTTTTTCGTCGATGCCTGAAATAAGATGACCGTTCATTTTAATAACGCCGTAAGGCACTTGAAAATCATACTCACGGACGCACACGGTCAAATCGCCGGATTGCTGCTGATGAAAATCAAAAAGATGCTGAAAATTAACTTTTGTAACCAAATCTCCGTTCATAATTAAAATTGGTGCCGAAGGCTTTTCAGGAAGAAGGCTCAAGGCGCCGGCAGTGCCCATTCTCTTTTGCTCGCGAATATACCGAATTTCCACATCCCAGCGGCTGCCATCACCGAAATATTCTTGAATCATTTCGGATTTATAAAATACGGAAAAGTAAAACTTCCGGAAGCCGTATTCAATCAAATCCTCTAAAATGCGTTCCAAAATCGGCTTGCCACCGACTTTAATGAGCGGCTTCGGAAGATCGTTTGTGATTGGTTGCAGCCGGCTTCCCAGGCCGCCCACCATCAATAATACAGGATTATCTTTTGCGGATCCGTTAAGCAAATCATGGATAACTTCAAGTCCTTTGACACGCCCCGCTTGATCAAGATATGGAATTTGATTGATCTGCTTTTCTTTCATGCGTACCAAAACTTTTTCTCGCTCCTCGCCCAGTTTTGCAATGACTGGTTTCGACTGCATAATTTTGTGCACGGGATCATTCATGGATATGTTTTTTAAAATGCCGCGGCGAACATCACCGTCGGTAACGGTTCCTAAAAGCTTATAATTTTCATCAACGACCAAAGCAATTTGCAAAGATCCCGCATCGATTACTTTAATCACTTCTTTGATCGGCGTTAACTTTGATACGAGCGTTTTTTTCCAAATTTCCATAACAAACTCCTTACTTCACCAGAGTACCGGACTTAATAAAACTGTTTCGCGGCACTTTTGTATTGTTAATGAGAATAGCACCAACGCCAATATGAGATCCCTCTCCCACTTCAACCATCCCGCACAAAATGGCTCCAGGCGCAATATGGACATGGCTTTCAATTTGGCAATCATGGTCAATCGATGCGCCTGTATTCACAATGGTGTTACAGCCAATTTTGGAAGCAGTTTGAATGATTGCACCAGCCATAATTTGTGCGCCCTCATGCAATTCAACATCAGCCGCGACAACGGCTCGGGGATGTTGGATGATTGCAAACCGATAGCCTTTTGATTTATATCTATCAAATATCTGAGAGCGACTTGGCCCTACCCCAACTTGGCCTACACCGTTAACGAGCAGTATGCTGTCGGGTGAATGCTTTAATATTTCATCGTCGTTTCCCAAAAGCTTCACCGGAAGTTTTGCCTGATCAATTATTTCCGGTTTTTTTTCGGTTGCGCCCAACACCTGGCATCCCATTAACCGCAGTGCGTCGATCAGGACTTTGGCATGCCCTCCAGCCCCAATCACAATAATGGGTTTATCAATCTCTTCTCTCATGACGCGTCTTTAGATAACAATGATATCGTCTTTTTTATAATTTTTGGTTGATAGTCGTCCTATGACTTCCGAAAGATTCATGGGGCTGATCCCGACACCGGGACGCTTCAGCGCCAGATTGTGACGGGTCAGCCTTTCTCCGCGTTTAATCGGCTTGGAAGCGACGATGCTCTTTCTGGCTGCGCTTCGGTTTTTTAATTCTGACGCTGCCGGCCTTTTTACGTAGGATCCCATAGCTTCTTCGACTTGGCGAATTGATCGAACCAGTTCTCGAAACTCATTCGGATCAAGCGATGCGCGGTGATCGGGGCCTGCCATGCTTTTATTCAAAGTAATGTGTTTTTCAATAATGGATGCGCCGCGCCCTACGGCTGCAATTGCAGCTGCTATCCCGCTCGAATGATCTGACAGCCCGGCATCCAATTGAAAATAATTTCTTAAAAAATCGATCGATAACAAATTCATATCAGAAAATGAGGCCGGATATTCGCTTGTACAATGAAGCAGTTTTAAGTTTGATTTTAAAAGAGAGGCGCTGGATCGATATCCTTTCTCGATCAATCTTACGGCAGCTTCAATTTCGTCAAGCGTTGACATTCCGGTTGATAAAATAATCGGAAGTTTTGATTCCGCAGCTTTCAACAGTAGCGGCCCGTTGGTAATATCGCCTGAAGATATTTTAATTTTCCGGACCTGCAGATTGTTGATTAAGAAATCAAGGCTTTTTAAATCAAAAGGGGTCGATAAAAAATCAATTTTTCTTTTTTTGCAGTGAGCTTTCAGCGCAAAATGATCTTTCTGGCTGAGTTCTAATTTTTTGAGCATTTCATATTGAGACCCATTTTTGCCGGTTGTGTCTTGCTGGTATTTTGCTTTTTTAGCTTGTCGCGTTACCAGCATATCCGAATCAAAAGTTTGAAACTTGACCGCATTAGCGCCGGCTTGCGAAGCTGCGTCGATCAGTTTTTTTGCAAGTTTCAGCGAGCCGCCATGATTCACCCCCGCTTCGGCGATCACATAAACCGGCCCAGTTTTAGTGGGCACGCCGGCATCATAAAATTTCTTTTGAATTAGTGTTTTTGGGTTCTGGACAGAGCGAATAATCTTATAAATTTGCTCGGAACTATTTCCCCGTCCGTAAGGATTTTCAACCTGCGAGCAATCCTTTGCTAGAGCTGACCGAATTGCTCGGCTAATTGCCGCCCTGCTCGGCGCGCAATCAATCACAGAAGCCGCTCGCAAGCGGCCTTTTTGCCGGTTTCCGATGTTAACTGTGGGAATTTTAAATGTTGGCGCCTCATAAATCCCGCTTGATGAATTTCCGACAACCAAATCAACTTCATTCATGATGCTTAAGTATAACAAATGACCTAGCGAGGCTTTTACAATAGCGTTTGAATGCGTTTTGACAAAATGATCGATCAATTTAGATATCTTTTGTCCTGCCGGATCCGCGTTGGGCCTAGTAAAAATAAGGCCATATTCGTCTCCCAACCGATTCAGCGAGCTCAGCAACTGTTTAAATTGCCGGTCAGATGGTTCGGTGTCCAGCGTAACCGGATGAAACGTAATCAAGATATTGCGTGAGCGCATTTTGAAAGCAAGCTTCTCCTCAATTTCGTTTTTAGTGAATAATTTTGATTTCGTTACATGGTCAAGCGCAGGATTTCCAACGTTAAAAATATGCGAAGGGTTTTCTCCCATGTGCCGAATTCGTTTCGCCGACACGGCATTTGTCACAAAGTGCAAATGAGCCATTTTGGTGATACTGTGCCGCAACGCGTCATCGAATGCCCCTTCCGTAATGTCGCCACCGGCAATATGTGCAACCGGAATTTTAGCGAGAAGCGCCGCCGTTACGGCCGAATGAATTTCATAACGATCTCCCACAACCAGCAGCAATTCGGGTTTGAGCCTGTCAAAGACCTTTGCAAATCTGCTCAATGCCATTCCAGCCGCTTGCGTTATCGCAACAACAGAATCCCCTTTTGCAATGATTGGAATCCGAGCAGATTCAGAAATTCCCGCGTCCTGAATTTCGCGCAAGGTGGTTCCATGCGCGCGAGATAAGTGTGAGCCGGTCACCACAACTTGCAAGCGAACTCTCGGATCTTTTTTCAGATAGGTCATGACCCACTGCAGATGACCAAAATCGGCGCGCGAACTAGTAACTACACAAATTCTTCGCTTCATAACGCTGGGCTGCTGGGCAGGTTAATAGTTTCTTTTTCAATTTTCTCTGATACGGACATATCCATTCGCGGGCAATTTCGATACATAGGAAGACGATGCGTCAGTGTCCACACCGGCCTTGTTTTAATGTTGTGCGTGTGCATAAGCGTTAAAAACCGATCTCTTTCCCGCAATCCAACACCTTCCAGCCTGACAGCATTTAGCCAGTAGTTGCTTTTTGCAAAAGGAGGTTCCTTAATAAAACTAACTCCATTAATATGGGAGAAAGCCTTCTCGTAACGTTTGGCTAAGGCCCGTTTGCGCTTGATAAACATCGGCAGCGACTCCAATTGCGCACAGCCAAGCGCAGCGTTTAGATTGGGAAGCCGATAATTATATCCGATTTCATCATGATAATAACGCCAAGCATGAGGTATTTTAGCGGTGGTTGTAATGTGCCGGAGATGTTTTGCCAGTTTTTGATTCTGTACTAAAATCGCGCCTCCGCCGCCTGACGTGATTGTTTTGTTGCCGTTAAAGCTTAAAACACCAAAGTCTCCGATTGTACCGGTGTGCTTCCCTTTGTAATAGGATCCGATCGATTCTGCAGCATCTTCAATTAGTGGAAGTTTAAATTTTTTGCAAACTGCCTGGATAGCGTCAAGATCCGCCGGGTGGCCGAATGTATGCACCACAACCGCCGCTCTTATTCTCCGGCCTGTTGTTTTATTGATGAAGCCGCTATTTCGCCGTTTGGATATTTTTACCAAATAATCCTGAAGCTTGTGCGGATCAACGCCAAGCGCCCGCATCTCACTGTCAATAAAATGAGGAATAGCGCCGCAATACGCGATCGCATTTGATGTTGCAACGAATGACAATGACGGCACTAAAACCTCATCATTTGCCTCTACTCCGGCCATTCGGAGTGCCGTATGAAGCCCAGCTGTTCCGTTGATCGTGGCAATTGCAAATTTTGAGCCTGTCAATCGGATCAATTGTTTCTCAAACTGTTCAACATAAGGCCCGATCGATGAAACAATCCCGCTCTTAATGCACGCACTGACATACTTCTGCTCGTTGCCGGCAAACCAGGGCTCGTGAAGTTGGATGGGGCGACTGTCCCCGGGCAAGCACTTCCTAACAGCCTTCAGAACACTTGTGGCGTCTATGTTGGATTTTATTCGCTTCATTGTTAAATGTTATAAATCTCTTCTTTGTATCGCTTTAAAATATCCGCTTGCGAGATCCAGTCCACGGTTTTTCTTAGCCCCTTTTCAAAACCTTCTAAACCGCTATGCGCAGGCTTCCAGTTAAGTAGTTTTTTTGCCTTCTTATTGTCAGCCCACAATCGCTCCACCTCGCTTGCTTTCGGGCGAATTCTTTGATTATCGCTTATGACCGCAATTTTTCGGTTTAAGATTTTGCTAATCAATTTTACGGTATCCGAAATTGAGATCTCAAAATTACTACCCCCGTTAATCACCTCGCCAACCGACTTTTCTGATTCCGCGGCTTTGATAAAACCTTCGACCGTGTCGGATACATAGGTAAAATCTCGAGTTGGATGGACAGATCCAAGCTTGATCTCACTCTTTCCCGTTGCGATTTGAATAATAATAGAAGGAATAACCGCGCGCGCTGACTGCCTTGGACCATATGTATTGAACGGCCGAAAAATACAAACCGGTGTTTGGAACGCTGAGTGAAAAGCCGTAGCCATCTGATCAGCCCCAATTTTTGAGGCCGAATAGGGTGATTGGCCCTGCAATGGGTGCTCTTCCGTAATGGGCACAAACTGCGCGGTTCCGTAAACTTCGCTCGTGGAGGTATGAATAATTTTGCTTACTTTTGAATCTCGAGATGCCTGCAACACGTTGAGAGTCCCCTTTATGTTTGTATCAACAAAAGCATCCGGCGAATGATACGAAAACGGAATTGAAATAAGCGCTGCCAGGTGCATGACAACGTCACATCCCTTTACGGCTTCTCGGACACCGTGCGGATCGCGGACATCTCCAGCAACCACGTCCAAAGACTTTCTGATATCCTTTGGCGACTCATCCAGCCAGCCCCATGAATTGAACGAATTGTAAAATACGAACGCGCGTACGTTACATCCACGCCTCACCAGCGCTTCGGTCAAATGAGAACCGATAAAACCATCGGCTCCGGTAACCAGAACTCTTTTGCCTTTAAGATTCATTTGTTTCTCCGTTCTAGGCTTTGCGTGCTACGACAAAAAAACCTGTTGTATAACTCGTCAAAAAATCAGATTTTGCAACCCATGATGTGCGATCAAGAAAAACAAGAAACCATAAAAACGGCAACACCATAATGCCCAACAACTGCCGCAACCACTTGGGTGCAATTCTAGCCAGCAGCGATTTAATCTGCTCGCTCATCACCGTAAAATAAAATCCGTGATATTCAAGTTGCTCAATCGAAAAACCGGATTCCGCCAGAATCGTTCTCAATTTAGGTTCCGTATACCGCTGAAAATCATGAGGAGCCGCGTGATATCGGTACAAAAAAGGCATGCTTAAAAGAAATTCTCCGTTTGGTTTTAACGCCCTGTGAATTTCTTTTAAGAAATGCTCGGGCCTTTTTACATGTTCTAAAACTTCAAGCGCAACTACGGTTGCTACTGATTGGTCGTGAAACGGCAGCTGCTCTCCATCAGCGAGCAAATTAGGGCGTTTGCTATTTTCGATATCAACAACAAACCATTTAGATTGCCGCGGTTGATACCGCCCGCGCCGGTCGCGGGTGCCGTTCCCAATCTCAACGACCGGCTCTTCCAAATGAGCACAGTGGCGATTTAAAGAATTATCCAACAACCGCCTTCGGAAAGTATATGACAATGAATCCATTGCCGGTTTCATGGCGCAAAAACTTTCTGCTGCGATTCTTTAATTGCACGGTCGGAATTATGCGCGCTCAGTTGATCAAGCTTTTCCTCGAGTGCTTGAATCGAGAAAGAACGCTCCGCTATCTTTCTGGCTTCGGCGCCCAGTCTTTTACTCTCTGATTCATGACTCAAGCAATACAAAATACCTTCCTCGATCGCCGAAGCGGATTCGGACTTTACCAGCAATGCATTTTCTTGATTTCTTAAGAATTTTCTTTTTTCCGGGCTGTCGGATGTAATAACGGTTCGACCCATGGCCAGCGCCTGAATTAAAGTAGATCCAAACGTTTGATCGCCGCGCTGAACATTTCGAAATCCACTAACCCAAATATCCGCCAATTGAATAAAAACCGGCAACGTTTCCCACGTATAGTAATCGCGTTCGTTTAGATGCAAAATATAATCCGGTAATCCGTTAAAAATATCCGATACGCCTGTCATGAACACGAATACAACATCCGAATGTTTTTGGGATACTCGATTTGCCGCCTCTAAAATCAAGTCCACGCCATGCCACTCATGCATCAGCCCATGATAAAACACTACTTTCTTCGAAAGAATGCCTAACTTTTTCTTTAACGACAAAACCTCATTATCGTATCGGGGAGAAAATTTCTCCAGATCCACATTACAGTACGACGCAACAACTTGACGGCCAGGAAGCTTAAACTGCTTCACCAAGCTTTCGCGCATACTTTCGGTATGAGTCATGACCGCGGCTGACTGCCGATATAGCAACCTGTCCAGCCAAACAGGATACCAAGGCCACACATCCCGGTGAGAGATGTAAGAAACCGTGTGTTCAATTAGCATTTTTTTCTGAAACAAGCCAACCCAAACCGCATAAAGTACCATCGTGGGCGAAGGAAATACAATAACCAGGTCGCACTTTGCCAGATCTACCAAAAACTTTGGAAATTGCGCCAGCAAATGACATGCTTTATAAAAAATGTCCGCCGCTGAAAGCTTTTGAACCAGTGTCGCGCCGTCCGGAGCCGGATATAAAACGTTAATTTCCCAATCATTTTTCTTGAAATACTCGATGTATTGCGCGATCCGAAAATAAAACTTACCGTACCGCATCGGCGGCTTGATAAATAAAACGGACTTCATAGCTTAATCAGAACCGCTGGAAATAAAATGCAGCTGGTAATATTTTCCGCGTCTTTCCATCAATGCTTCATGCGTACCGGATTCTGCTATTTGACCATCGTGCAGTACGTAGATCTGATCGGCACTTTTCACCGTTGATAATTTGTGCGCAACGACAATAACCGTATAATACTGAGCAATGTGATTGATGGTTTGCTGCACAACGCCTTCTGAAATGCTATCCAAGTTACTGGTTGCCTCATCTAACACTAAAATCTCCGGCCGCCGCAACAATGCGCGCGCAATCGCAAGCCGTTGACGCTGGCCGCCCGAAAGCTTCATACCTCCGGACCCCACAATGGTGTCATATCGATCTGGCAGTTCTTCGATAAATTCAGCCGCGTCCGCCATTTTGGCAGCTTCCATGATTTTTTCATCCGAGTACTGATCGTAAAAAGCAATGTTATCTTTAACGCTGGCGTGGAGTAGAAATGTCTCCTGCCCAACATAGCCGATTTTGCTCAGCAAAGTACTCATTCTGACATCGCTCAGCGAATGTTCGTCAATGAGGATAGAGCCGTTACTCGCATGGTGCAGGCCCAAAATTAAATTAACCACCGAAGTCTTACCGGATCCGGATTCCCCGACAATTGCGGTTGTTTTCCCCTTCCTAAAAATCATACTCACACTTTTCAAGACATGCTTACCGTTTGGATATGTCAAACTGACATTCTCAAATCTGATCGCATCCTTAAGCTGATCAACGGCGATGCTGCCGTCAGCCTGTTTTTCAATAGGAGCTTCCAAAAAATTCTGACACGCCTCTAAGTTGGGCATGCCGGCCAGCACTTGAAAAGCAGAGGTGCTGAATTTATTTAAGGCGGGAATAATTCTTTGGATTGCAAAAAAGTAAACGCCGATGATGTTGAGATAACTTCCGACGGCTTGTTGACCGATAGACGTTACCAACAGAATGATGCCTGAAGAAGCGAGAAGTAAAAGTGCTGGCTCTGGTACTTTTTGCAATAGAGTCTGCCAGAAAGTGTCTCGATGGACTTGATCGCAAAATGCACGGCTTGATCGGTCAAACACTCGCTGCAAAGGCTCCTGTTTTCCATAAGTAATGATGTATTTAATGCCTTGCAGAGATTCTTGAATCAGACCATGTTGTTCTTTGATCAAACCGATCCTTTTTTGGCCACCTACATACGAAACGCGCACGGAAATCTTCCGCGTACCTAAATAATACAAAAGCCCGAGTAAAATAATGGAACAAGTGACAACAAAATTGATCGATAGCAAAAACCCTAGAATTGCAATGGTGGTAAAAAAGTAAATCACAGCTGAAACGAAAATAGACAAATAAGCGCCGGCATTCTCGGGCGCCGTAATGCAAATAAAAAAAAGGTCTCCGTGCTTACTGTCGAGGAAAAATTGGTACTTGGATGCCAAGGTTTTTTTGAGAATTTTTCTTTTTGTTTGATAGATGATTTCCTGGGTTGTTCGATGATTTAAAAGCTCGGCGGTGAATACAATAAAAAAACGCACAATCACAACAACAGCAAACACAGCCACGGCCGAGATTAGTGTTTCTTTGAAGGGAGCCATTGCAATGGCACCTTCAAAAAATTTTAACCCGGGCACAGGCACGTTGGGTGACGTGGCAGGAATTAAACGGTTCAAAATTGGCAGCATTGCGGCCAATTGACAAATTTCAAAAAATGATACGGCGAGAGTTGCAGTTAATAAAACAAAAAAATTTTTTTTATACTGCAATATAAAATAAAGCAGAGAGCTGTATTTGATTGCTTGCGGCTGTGTCATAAAAATCGCTCGGTAAATACCGGCTTAATTGACCGGATAGCGCAAGATCCACTTCCCATTTTCTTTTTTCCATAAATGCGGAGACCGGAATTGGTCGCAAAGATCCAGAAAATGATCGGGCTTCATGCCGATATAGTCCATGATTTCCTGAAAATATTTTTGAGGAAACTCCCCGTCAAACTTGCGGACAAGCGCTATACCTTCTTCCCGCGTCAAATGTTTGTTGCGAATTTCTTGTGATGCATCGTAACTTGCGCGACCTAAGCCAAATTTAATGAAAGTGGTGTAATAGTGGAAGCCGTCTATTTTATCATCCAAACTGTTGTATTTGCTGTAAGTGCCTTCGGTGCGGAATGGATTTGCCTGAAAACCCACATTTTCAACCGAGTAATAATAGGCTTCCTGCGGTGTCCATTTTAAATAATAACCAAGGTAATGAACTTCCATATTCATTTTGGCGACCTCGGATGCCGTCGGCGGCAAATAAGTCATAATGTCGTTGATTGTGAGTTTGTATTTTTCCTGAAGTTCTTTCACGCTTACGCCGCCCAAATGAATATCGGAAAGATTTTCCATCGTGAAATAAGATTTATCGCGGAGCGAGGTTGCGGTCTCTGCAAGCGGATTTCCATATTCTGCTTCACTTTCACCGTAGAAAATCAAAGGCACTTCATATTTTAAAGCGAGCTTGGGCGCGAGGTTTTTTTGTCCAAGAATAAAAGGTTGAAAAGGATGAAGAAGGTTTTCGATGGCGAGTCTTGTTAATAGTGCATGAACTTTGGCGTTGTAATTAAACGAAATGTTATCGAAACCGCCTTTGTAGAGCCAATTTCTAAAATTCGCGTAACCAATATCGGTGTAAAGAATTGGCGGCCAAGTGACCGTCAAAGGATGCATACCGTATTTGTATTTGAGCAAGTGCGCTGCATAAACACTGTCTTTTCCGCCGCTTCCAGGAACAATGCAATCGTAAGTTCCGTCCGTTTTGCGGTGGCGGTCGAGCAGTTTCAAAAGTTCGGCTTCTCGGCTTTTCCAATTGATTTCTTCTTTTTTATCCGCGTAACGGCACGCATCGCAGATACCATCGTTTGGAATATTAAGCGTTGTGTGTTTTTGAGATTTGGTATGCTTGAATTCTTTACTTGAAGCGGGCCGCTGGTTTGACATGACGCAACGCTTGCAGAAAATTACTTCTGACGGCAAACCGTACTTGGTTTTAAATTTATTTTGAGTTTCAGATTGCGTCATAGCTTCATGCTTTTTTAGATTTTTTCTTTAAATTTGTTTTTGCATCCACAAGAAAATCAAAAATAATCGGAGGTAATAGCTTTTTAACAACGTGCTTCATCCGAATTTCATGTGGCCGCGCCTGATAGAGAGTAGAGTGCGAATCTGACTTCTCTTCCAGGGGACGTCCATTGGAATAATAATAGAGAGCTAATGACTTTCGATAGACGTTATTAGGGCATTGCAAAGGATCGGGATGGCCATGAAACGAAAAATCGGTGGTATCAAATACAACACAACGATTAAAAATGGGGAGAATTTTTTTAACGCTATGAGTCATTTTCTTGTCCCATAATTCCAAATGGCCGCCGTAATCTTCTTTCCAATTTTTGTTGAGGTAAACAAGTAGATTGAGACGTCGGTCTAATTTTAATTTTTCATGAAAATTAAAATCCGCATGGATTTTTAGAAATCCCCCTTCTCCAATACAATGAAGTCCTCCACCTGTAAAATTTGTGTCTGGAATTAGTCCCGAAATGCCGGTTAGCTTCTCTAGAAACTCAATGATAAGCGCAGAATTAAATTGATAAAAAAGTTGTTGAGTGATTTGTCCCATTTTATCAACATCGTTACATGCCATTTTTTTACTATTCGCGTGAACATGCTGAAGCCAAACAGGATCGCCTGGGTTTGGAAATTCTTCTAAAACAACATCTAAAATATCTGGAGGAAGAAAATCATCAATCACTATATGCGGGAACGGACTTGCAGTCACATATTCATGGTGTTTTTGCTCAGCGATATCGAGCAATGCTTTTTTATTTAAATTTATCATTATCGATGGCATTGTTTTGGTCATAATTATTTTTGGAAAAAAGCAAGATTTTTTGCTTGATCTGACATGCCAAATCCGACTCCCATTAGAATAGGAGCTGGATGCCCAAAATTTCTTTGCCACCAATCATGATTCGTAAGTTCAGTTATAAAATTTAACATCGTGGCTTCGTGAGTAAAATATTTTCCGCCCTTTTCCAGCTTATTCCATAAATGAATGAGGCAATCACGCGCTGAATCAATAAGGTCCACATCCATAAAAATGAGTGCTGGTTTTACTTTTAGATCTTTTAACGAATTTGAGAAAAAACCTTTTATAAATTCGCAAGACGCCATGCTGCCATAACGGTTAATATTATCCTTTACTTCGTCTAGCTGACCACAATAATCTCCCTGATTGTAATGCTTATCTCGCCCAATGAGCGATTTGTGGAATTGATCGTGCTCGTTAGGCTGTGGCAACCCCTCGAATGAATCGCAAACATACAATTTTCGACCCGTAGTCGCCGCTATCCAGCTTAATTTGGCAGATGAACCTCCTTTATAACAACCCAGCTCTACAATATCGCCGGGAATTGAGAGTTTTAAAATCGTGTCTGACAATATGAGAAGCTCATTTGGTTGATGTGCGCAGATCATATTATTTTGAATACGGTTAAACTTGCACAACAGATCACGTCGAAAAGATTCTGTATCATTTCGTATTCCCGATGCGCTTTGAACAAAATTCATTTGATCTGAAAGCCCAATGAATGTTGATCCAATCTTTTCGTATGCTTTTGCGGCATGGTTTGAAATGGGTTTGGGAAGCGATAAAGTAAATCGCCGCATTAATGAAACACTTGCTGAAAGTACACTCATTATTGCTCCTAAGATTTAGAAAATAATTTCAAAAAATTTTGGTAAACCGTAACGCCCTTGGCACCGCTTCGTTCCGGATGAAACTGACAGCCAAAGATATTTCCCTTCTGTACACTGGAGCAAAATTCAAAATTACCATAGCGCGTCATTGACAAACGAACGCCTCTATCTTCTGGCTCAATGTGGTATGAATGCACAAAATACATGAAATCGCCCTCTGAAACTCCGGACAAAAGCGACTGGCTCCATTCACTTCCGCTTGGCGTAGGATATATCTGATTCCAACCGACTTGAGGGACTTTCGCTGCCCTGCCATCCCTGCCCTTTATCTGATCGCCAAAGCGAATTACCTTCCCCTTGACTACACCAAGGCCTCTATGATACCCAAATTCCTCACTTTCCTCCATAAGTAATTGCAGGCCCAGGCAGACCCCTAGAAAAGGCTTTTTTTCAGATAAAATGGCCTTCTGGAGGGTTTCTGTAATATCTAAACGGTTTAGGTTGTCCATAGCATCTCCAAATGCCCCAACGCCAGGCAAAATGATTCCGTCAGCCGTTTGGAGATCCCTTTTTTGGTTTGTAACCACGGCTTCAAGGCCAACATGAGCACAGGTTTGCTGCACGCTGAACAGATTTCCCATGCCGTAATTGACAATAGCGACTCGCGGTTTGGATTTAGCCATGTTCCACCAAACCTTTTTCATAACGACATTCGATCCCTAAATCTGTTAAATGCTTTTTAACATCGCGAACTGTCACTGTGTCAAACTGGCTGAATCCCTTGCCGCTTTTTAAGAATTCAACGTTGCCTTCGGTTTCAAAATCTGAGGTTGACCTGTTTTCACGAATATAATGATAATGAAAGATCGATGCAGCGCTCACAGCATCCGCACATCCTTCCATAATTACTTTCGCCACATCGGATTTATTTTTCGCTCCGCCGCAAGCAATCACGGGAATCGGAATCATTTCGGAAACTTTTTTGATGAGGTCAAGATCGTAACCCTTTCCCGTTCCCTCTTGATTGACAGAGGTCAGCAAAATTTCACCAGCACCCAACTCGACAACTTTTTGAACCCAATCGAACACATCCAAGCCGGTTTCCTGACGTCCGTTGTCGATGAAAGCATGATAAGTGCCGTCGGGTTGCTTAATGGCCTCAATCGAGACGACAATGGTTGAAGATCCGAAGCGTTTAGAGGCTTCGCGAATAATCTCCGGGTTTTGCGTTGCGGCAGTATTGATCGCGACCTTATCAGCACCCGCATGAAGAACAGCCTGCATATCAACCAAAGATCTGAGGCCGCCGCCAACCGTTAACGGAATAAAAATCTCTTTTGAAGTTTTGGAAATAATATCGAGCAAACTATTTCGCCCATACAGACTAGCAACAACATCCATGTAGAGAAGTTCGTCAGCACCTGTTTCGTAGTAATAGCGAGCAAATTTTTCAGGCTTACCAAGAACACGTAAGCCCTCAAGGTGAATTCCCTTCACCAGGTTAGGGCCTTTAATATCGAGGCGAGGAATAATGCGAGTGGTTTTCAAAACTTTACCATGCCTTCGCGAATTAAGAATTCAACGAATTTGAAATCGATTTCACGGTCTATGTCGATACCGCTTAGTTCATCCATCACGTGAATAATTGAATCATCGCTCGTCGCAATAGGATTTTTAGACTTGAGCAGGTAATTACGCGAATAAACATAAATCGAACCATTGATTGCGTAAACCTTGGGCGCATCCTGACGCCGGACAATGCTTGTCCTCAACTTCTTTGAGACCCGCACGCGACCATTTTTTGTTTCTTCCACCATATTAAAATACGGATTCTTATGGGCGAGCGTTACGCTGAAAAGCGTTTTGGGTTTGAAGCGTAAAAACTTTTGAAGACACACATCAATATCCTGCCCGCTGCGAATTGGCGCCGTTACATCCAGGTCAATCACCAAATCATAGCGTTCGTTGAAGAATTTCTCAGATTGTTCCAATACATGCTTTAATGCATGCCATTTTGGGGAAGAATCCCGAGCAAACGCAGCGGGCCGCAAGAACGGGACTTCAGCGCCATATTTCCGCGCTGCTCGTGCAATTGCAGCCGAGTCAGTGCTGACCACTACACGATCTGCCTTTCCCCATTTCAACGCAGCATGAATTGTGTGGGCAATCAACGGCTTTCCGTGAAGCATTCGAATGTTTTTATTCTTAACACCTTTTGAACCGCCGCGGGCAGCAATGGTTAGTAATATTTTTTTTGCCATGTGATTAGAGCTGCCCCAAATTCTCACGTTCGGAATTCACAATTTTATCTAGAACCTGAATAACCCGTTGGCCGGCGCTCTGCCCGCCTCGGTCCACATAACGCGAAACAAATTGTCGATGCCGTTCCAACAAATTTTTTTTGTAGTTCGATTCATCAATTAATTTTCTAAAAATCAAGGAGAGCTCTTCGGCGCTTGCAGCATACGCTGCCGAATCGGATTGGCGAAATGGGATATAGTAATCGTAATTTCGATCCGGCAGCGTCGCAATGATAACCGGTAAATCCAATGCCATGGCTTCGACTGCCGCAAGAGACGTCAACGAAATAAGCCCGCTGGATATTCCAAACAGCGAATAAAGCGGCATTGTTTTTGTTAACGGAAAATCACTCATGCCCAAACTTTTAACAAATTGCCGCAGAACTTCTTCGCTCTCGTTCGGATGTGCCTTGATCACAATCGCAACGTCCGGATTGGCTTTGGCGGCATCTCGAATCATTTCAAAGAAGCGTTTCTTGTCGTATGCATTATAGCCAAAGCAAGTGTAAAACGAGGTTAGAATAAATACCTTTTTGTCCGATGGAATTTGAAGCTGTACACGAGTTTTCTCGGCCTGATCGCTGCTTCGCCATTTTTCGCTTCCGTCAAAACGGATATCGCCAACGGTGAAAATTTGACTCGGATTCACCTTGCCGCGCGCCGCAATATAATCTTTCATTTGATTGCCCACGGTCAAAACAAATTCCGCCGTATCGTAGTCGTTAATACCGTCTGTATCGTATAAAAAATTAGGAGAATATAAAAACGAGGGCTTTTTCATCTCCCGTGCAATTGCCGCACCTCCCGCTTCAAAAAACCGTGAATCGCTAAAAGTAAAAACGGAATCTATCGGCACATCTGCCATCGCTTTTCGTAAGCGCTCCTGCAAGACCAGCGTTTCAGCATAGCTGAATTTAAAAAACCACTCCATTTCGACTCTCAGAATATCGAACCAATTGAGCCCATCGCAGTCAAACGCAGATTTAAATGTATCCGAATTTCTTAATTTCTTCCAAGCAGATTTGAGATTTTTAAAATAATTTTGAAATTTTCCCATAAGTTCCCTGCTCGAAAAATCATGAAGAAATCGGAATGCTATTCCCGAATTTTTCAATGCCCCTTGATACGGCTCAAAAGCATCTTGAAGCAGCACGCATGGCTCATAATTGCGCGATTGGCGAAGCGCGCCCATGAGCGAGTCCATGATTTTAAAATGAAGGGAATGCGCCGGAAGCATGGCGATCAATTTTTTATGGTTCCTCTTCTTGATTTCTTGCTTAGGCAAGCTGTCGCAGTTTTGAAACGATTGAAGGGCATGAAGTTTTCTGTCTCGATAAAAAAGATAATCAGCAAACCTAACTTTTAATTTTAAAATTACATCATGAGGGCGCATGACTTGAAACTGTAAGCGATGCTTCTTTGACAATTCTTTTCCTAAAATTTCAATTTCAGCACCAGACCCCAAAACCACGATTTTCTGAATTTGCTTTTTTCGAATGATGCTTTCAAGTAAAAGATAATTATTGACCGCGTGGTAGCAGAATGTAATGATCAGCCGCATCGCGGCGATTTTTGGAATTGAAATCGTGTTCCGATACAGAAACGGGCAGATCGACTTAAGCTCTTCGGAAACCCGAATCTGCTCCACTATCTTTCCTGCAATCTCCCCGCCGCGCGCAAACGGGATTGTATCGAACCAGATTCCGTAATCCAGCTTTTCGCAAGGTCCTGTGACACGGCTTAAAACCTCCTGCGGACCTGCCGCAAAAACCGTATCACCGTCACGCAACAACTCCTCAGCCGCGCCATCGGCTGAACGCGCCAAATGCTGCAAGTACGCCGAAAGCAGCTTTTGTATGGTTTTATTTTTAGATGATAGAAGCTCCGCCAAATCATCAAGAATTAAAAGTGTATTCATGTCAACTATTTGACGTGCTTATGGGTGGGTGTCGCTAAAACTTTTTGCGGTTGATTTTTGAACTTGGAAAATAGTCACCAAACTATCCTCCGTGTCTGCTTCGTAAAATATTGAGCCCATTGACGATTTAAAAAACTGGTAAAGATTTGGGAGATTTTCGAAATCATGGCGATCTACTTCGCCTGTTTTGTAGTGCGCGCCCACTTCCAAAATAATATAACCGGAAGATTTGACGACTCTTAAAAACTCATTCGCAACTCTTTGAGGGTCATACGCTTTTTCAAAGGTTGCCGCGCTGTATAAAATATCAAAAGAATCATTATCAAATTTCAAATCATGCATATCCATGACTAAAATTTGAGGATTGGTCGAAAATAAATCAACCCCGACTATATTTTTAAACCCTGCGTCTCTAAAAGCGTCAAGTTCATGCACGTTACGGCAACCGACGCACAGGACTTTGCTCGAACGATCAACGCCGGGTACTTTTTCTAAAAATGTTGTAATAAATTTATTATATCGGAACGCCGCGTCCTTGGTTCGGAGACCAATCGTGTGAGTCAATTGATTCTGAATGTAGGCGTCATACTCCCCGCCTTTTAAATACTGCTTTTTATTAATTTCGCTCTTGGCATCTCGAAGTATAAAAATATTCTGCAAACGCAAACCAATGCCGCGGATAATTCTATGCATCCAGTTCATTTCGAGCTCCTGCCGATTAATTTAATGGATGATTTTATAAACATAGGCCTCCTTTGAACGCCACTTTTGCTCAAATACTTTCTGAAAACCAGGCATTTCAACTCCGGAATAAAGCGGTCTTAAATCTTGAATCTGATGATAAGTCTCCCGGTACCCATCAATGACAAAATAAGAAGCGCCATATCTTTCTATTATTTGATCAAATTCTCTCTTACTCCCTTTTGGGGTAATCACTGTTCCGCGCTTTGTGTGAAAGCCAACCTCCCAAGGGCTTCTTGTAATCAAGACTGCCTCCGGAGGAGTGTTGGCCGCAATCCAGCTCGCCAAACGCAGAAACCCGGCCTTTTTTTCGCCAAAGACCTCGGGAAGCATCCCCAAGACTAATGAAAATGAAGAAATTATACCGATAATTCCAACCACTAGCAACTTGCCTCGTATATTTTTAAATACCGGCAGAACTCGCTCAACTATCAAATAAGCACTGCCACCGGCTAGAAAAGGTGCAAAAGCAACGTAATAACGAACTTGATAACTCTGCACAAAACACATCAATACCGCAAATACAAAAAACCACCACCCAAGCAGCCATCGGAGCCGCGCCCGCAAACACCCTGCCGCAATTCCCCAAATACCTGCAATCATTACCAGCGGATGCAATAAATTGCCTTTGATAAATAAACCAAGAAAAAACTGTTCAAAATTATACAAGGTTAGTTTTATGAGGTGCGCCCAACCGAATTCGGTTATCAAGGTCAGAAACGATAAAGGTTTATCAAAGTAAATATGATAGGCGCCGTTGGGCCCGGGATCCATTTTCTCAGCAACTGCAATAGAGCTTGCGTAAGAAAAAATTGGAGAGCCAAAAAGCTGCCAGTTCCGAATGTAATCCGGGAGGTTGATCAACAATGCGATCAAGCCGATTGCAAACACTGCGCGAAATCGTTCCGACAGTTTCCCGTGAGGCTGGAAAAGAACGAATGATAGGAGTGCAAACAAGACGATATGGTTCACTGTTTTATATAAAACAACCATTCCACCGAACAGCCCGCACAGAATAAGCGTCAATAAATCAGAGCGCTGCAAACCTTCCATAACACGCAATTTCACGAGCGTTGCAATGAATAAAAAAATGAAGAAGCAGGACCCCAAATCAGCCATGCAGTAAATCGATAATTGCCAAGCCGGGACGCAGGTCATGTAGATCAAAGCCGAGAGAATCGCAACTTTTTTGTTAAACCACTTAAGCCAAAACCAATAACCAATCCATAAAATACCGTGGTAGAACAACAGATTTAAAATCTTTGCTCCAAAAACAGATTTTCCAAACAAGATATAAAACGGAGCGGACAAAATAACGGGAAACACGGGGTATTGATCTTGCGCGTGATTAATTTGAGGATACGCTCTAAAAAAATGGGAGATAAAATCGACCGTAAAACCCCTTCCCTCTACCCAATTCCGTAAGGTTGATGCGTAAATCGCGGAATCCGATGATCCTATGAATTGATTTGCAGCAATGACATAAAAATGAACGCAAATAAAAAGAGCATACGCGATCATAAAAAACCGCTGCAAATAAAATTCAAATAAATCAATGCTCGATTCGTTGCTCATTATCTGCTCTTAAATCCCCTTATCGATTAATCGGCATGCGCGATTCAAAGATTTCCGGATGCTTTTCGTAGTGATTCATAAGGCCTGCGACAACCAAATCGGCAACCATCGCACAGCCTGAAATATTGAAATGAATATCATCATAAAAAACTCGAGTGTCTTTTGGAAGCTTTGAAGCGATATCGATACATGGCACGTTTTCCGTTTTACAAATCTCCAGCACGACTTGATTGTAAGCATCCATCATTTGCGCCAAGGTTTTAGCATCGTATGCTTTAGAGTCTGAAGTATGCTCCCATAATAAACTTTCTAAATAGGGGGTCCATGCTTGCTTGCCACATGCTAGGCTGTGTCAGAAAAATAATTTGCTGACCCCTGGCTTTGGCGATCGTTACCATTTCCCTTAAGTTAATTCCATACTCAGTCAAGGCGTCTTCAAATCCATTAGGAATCGATGTTCGCTTGGTTGCTGCTTTACGAATTCTTCTTTCCTCTTCGTACCACAACCCTTCCGGATCCTGATAGGCGATATTGGGGTTGTTCAAATCTAACGGAAGTGCACGCTTAAGAATTTTGTATAGCCGAAGATGTTGATAATAAATCGGCACAAAATCCGAGGCAGCTGCCTGGCGCTTTCTTTCCTCGTAAGTTCCTCTCAAAAAAGCGCCCAGATCATTGACGCCACTTAATACTAAAATAGTTTTGAACTGATTGATATGATGATAATTTTTTAAGAGATGCAAATGATCAACCGTAAAAGCTCCTGCTTTTCCGGAGTTTCCAACAAAGACACTTTTGCCAGTCCGGCGGGCTAATTTTTCTTCCAATTGCCATGGCCAACTCGCATGATCGGTCACGTAGAGACATTCAGCCGTACTCCCGCCGATGACCAAAATTCGAATTTCTTCATCCAAGCTTGTCTCCCTGCCTCGGACACCATACCGATTAACCGAAAACTCTATTTTACCTTCGATGCCAGGCATAACGCCCTGTGCCGCATCGCTCACCCGGCGCATGGGCTCCCACGGTAAATAATCACTTTTTTTAACGAATCGGATCACAGCCTCAAAAATTAAAATAGAAATTAAAATGGAATAAATCAACAACGCGAGGTTGGTTAATTTCGCAAAGTCTTTTCTCAACATTAGAATGGCCGTTAGATACACAAAAATAAGAAGGTATATGACGCAGTCAAATCGGCCGAAAGGCATGTAACCATTCACGATAGCAGCATAGGCAGCTAGAACGCCGTGCAGCAAAGCCGGTAGTAACAAAATCCACAGAAGAAGCTTGCTTTTAAAATCAGTTGTCTGCATGTTTGCGCAAAACTTCACTTTGAAAAAGATCAAATATAATTTTGCCGACCAACTCGTAGCCTTCATCGCTAAAGTGGCTTTCCGGTGAAAATATATTTTTAGATTTAACCAACGGTTCAGCCCTTAAGAGCGGGAGCAGGTCAAAAAAAGGAATTTCTCGGCCGTCTGCGAAATCTGCGATATATTTTTGCGGGTATTGAATGTCATAACCCTCTCCCTTTTCGGACATTGCATAAATCTGCTCCTTAAAAGGAATAGTCATGATGATTAATTCGATTTGATTCTTGTCACAAAAAGCTTTGATGCGCTCCAATGTTTTCAACGATAAGTCTTTAGACTCAACCGCCACCGGCGGGTAATCGGTCCGGCTCCAAAAAACATTGCTCCCCATAAAATTATCATCAATCCAAAAATCAATGCGAGGCGGCGCATTCCAAAAAAATCGCTCGTGAACCTTCGCCATCAATCCCGCGATGCGATTATGGAGCTCAATGCGTTCCAGAAAAGACTGTTGCGGCGGCGGCGTGCGGTACTGCTTTGGCAATTTATCCACACACTCCTGAATAAGGCCCTGGCCCAGGTAGCCGTTTTTAATCTTGAAGCGATTCAGCCCGAAAAATGTGTCCGAGAAGTCATTCCCGTTGTACGACATCAAAATGACGTAGCGGGGTTTGAATTGGAGCACTTTTTCATGCAGCACAAGTTCCATATCCGGAAAACCATAGCCGGGAACACCGAAATTCAAAACTTCATAGCGCGATTGGTCGATAAGCGAATCAAATACGCCTACAAAAGTTTTTTCAACACTTGAGGCCGCCATTCCAAAAGTAAAAGAATCGCCCACAAATGCGATTCTTTGCTTTTTTTGAGGATTATCCGGAGAAACCTCGCGCCATCTCATTCCAAAAGAATTGGTTTGGACAGTTTCCCCTCCTCCAAGGACCATGGATAAATTGGGACGGATCCGGTAAGAGCCAGCTCCGCTCGGATTTTCTTGAAAAGGCCCCGGATGTGCTTGAAGTTCGTTTGCTTGCTTATGAGCTCTCACGATCTTTTCTGTTCGCAATCCAACCTCAACCAACAGCATCATGACAGACAAAGTGACTAAAAATGTAATCAAATTTAAATGGAGCTGCATATTGTGCCTGTTGCGCAAAAGCCAAATCCCAAGGCAGATGGCAAAAAAATCAAATGCACGAATCAGATATTTAGTCCCAACTTCCAGCGCTCCATCCGAACTAAGCAGCCTTACCAGAACCCATTCGTTCAGCACAAAGCCCGCAATGATGCAGGCAAACGCAAATATGGTTGCAATTTTAATAATGAGCGCATCTCGATTTGAGAAATGATTAACTTGTTTTTCCATGCAGGGCCTGCGTTCGAGTTAAAAACAGTGTTTCTTGAGTCAGGGTATTGTGAATCGAAAATTTCTCAACAACAGACTGGCGCGCTTGTTCAGACAAGGCCTGGCGCCTCCGAGGATCCTCTATTAGATCAACCAGCGCTCGAACCCAATGCGACACGTGATCCATTCCAAGCAATAAGCCATTCCGGCCTTCCTGAATCAAATCCTTGTGACCCGGGCAATCGGAAACCACACAGAAAAGGCCGGAACTCATAGCTTCGATCAAGGCTTTGGGGTGCCCTTCCGCAAGCGAGGTTGAAATATAGCAATCAGAATCGCGGTGGCGCTGCGGAATTGACTCATATGCCACACTGCCGGAAAATTGAATGGGTAATTTTCTCTGTTTTGCCTTTTGCTTAAATTGCTCCAACAGCGACCCGGTTCCGATCATGTTGAGAATGATTGGTTTTTGCTCCTTTAATTCATCAATCACATCGAAAAGAAAATCGATGTTTTTCTGTCTTTCAAAACGTCCGATGAATAGAAAGCGAAATGGCTCTCGATTGGAGGGGTTGCCGGTATGCGCAGGAGAAAACCTGTTGATATCAACAGCATTTGGGATCAGTTGGATCTTGTCAGAGCGTCCTATATAGCTTTCAACTTCGAGTTGAAGTGCGGGGGTTGTTACGATAACACCATTTGCGCACTTCAGCGCAAATGGAATAAATAGTTTGAGGAGTTTTGCCTTTAGCCAGTGTCCTTCTAATTTGGCAAATTTTACATAATCGTACCCATAAGTTGTGACAAAAGGAATTCGATAAAACCATTTCGCAATAATTGCAGGAACTGTTCCGTTCAGATGCATAACACGCAGAATGCCGCACGCGCATATCGCATCTCGATGAAGAAGCGGCATCAAAAAGGCGTACAAATAGCGATGCCACCTCAGCTGATTCGCTACGATGGCAACATTCGGCAGGGCTTTGGTTTCTGTATCTGCGTACGAAAAATAATGAACTTTTTTGAATTGCTCAAGGTATTTTGGTATGTAGTACCCGAGAAAAAGCCCTTCCCGTTGATCTTTTTTTTGCGATTCAATGCTGCCTCCTAAAGACGGAAGAATGCCGAGGATCATTTTCGCTTTACTTCCCAAAAGTTATCTTTTTTACTGACTGTGTTAAGCAAATAATCTCGAGAGTTTGCCGTTTCGCTGTATTCAAAAATGGGGATCAGTGCATATCGCAATTTAATACGTTCAAAAAAATCTTCAAAAAAATCTTCAGTGAGACGATTGCCCGGATTATAAAAATTGATCGACTTAAGCGCATAAGTGCTCGGAATAGGGTTGTATAAAAAAACGCGTTTGCCCTGTGAAAGCTGGCCGTCAATTTCACCGGTCACGACCTCAAAAACTTTTTCGGGAGGATTCAGCATAAACATTGCTTTCAACGAATAAGGTTTCCAGTAACGGCTAATGACCGGATCCAAAGAAGATTCCATGGAAACAAAGAAATCAGTGTCTTTGAAATGGGCGGTCACGTACCGATCAAACTTTGCCATCTCGATACCATGCGATCTCCACGGCAAAATCGAAGCCCATAGGTTGACTGAAAATATTAAACCGATCAAAGTAACCGACGCCCCGATTCGAGCAAATCGCGATGAAACTGACGCTAAGCCGATTGACACAAAAATAAGCAAGGGAATATTGGCGCTGATGTGGTATTCGGGAGATTCTGGCATATACGTCAGGTTAAAAAATAATTTGTAACAAGCAAACCAAACGATCAAACCACTTAACACGGCTTTAGACTCGGATGATTTAAGCGAAACGAAATGAGCGCAAAACCGAAATACGCCAAACCCTATTCCAGCAAATGCGACTAGCGAAAAAAGCGTATAGAAAACCACGCTCGGAATCATGCGAATGTCCGGATATCTCAGGATATCAATCACGATTTGCGATCCGTAACTGATTGCCATCAGCATCCCTTTTACAACACGCAGAAGAAACCAGTCGTGCCAGCGCAATAACATGTAGCCTTCCTTCGACAGCCCGGTGTCATAGATATAAAAAAACCATCGAAAAAGTTCGGCGGGATGCATGGTGCGGTTGACAAATACGCCTATCAAAAAAACCGAGAATCCTCCAAAAAGCAATGCGCTCAAAAAATAGGCGGTAAAATTTTTTATTGAGTTTTTGTTGAAACGTCCATACAGCATCATCCAGGCGATCGGAAACAACATGAAGGCATGCTCTTGATGCAATAAAACAGCCAGCACATGCAAAACGGCGATAAAGATTACGCCGCGGATAGAGGGCTGTTCGCGATACTGAATGAGTTTAATAAAAATTAAAATGACGAAGAGAATTCCAAAATGGTGCAATTCCCCGTTTGCAAAATACCACAGCCCGTATGATACGCCGAATAAGCCGGCGGCCGTCAGCCTTGTAAAGGGATTTAGATTGGCAAATTTAGTCAAGCGATAGACATTTAAAATAATTAAAAATGAGAGAACGGTATTTGCGAAATTGATTACAGGCAAAACCGATGCAATTCCAAATAAATTTTGCACCAGCATAATAAGCCCCAGAGGCAATAAGTGTGTTGGAACAAAAATCAACCGCCAGTCCATGTTCTTAGCAGCGCGTATCCATGAAGGAGCGTCGCTGGTCGGTGCCGAAGAATAAGTGGATTGATATAAAAAAGCGACCGCTAAAGCAATAAGAATCGCCAATCCAAACCATTTGTCTTGATTGTCTGTTTTTGACTTCATATATCAGGAAAAGAGTGCGCTGCGGAGAATGCCGGCTTTGTGCAGGCGAAATGCAAGCGCGGTTTTTAACACGCCTAAGCCATACGCAACACTTCTAGAAAAGTTGATTGAAGAAGCTTCGGGAAAATACTTGGTCGGGCATGTGATTTCACCGATTTGGAATCCGTGATAAATCACTTGGGCTAACATTTGGTTATCAAACACAAAATCATTCGAATTCTTTTCAAATTTTACTGTTTCCAGTACTTTTCTGGAAAATGCGCGGTAGCCCGTGTGATATTCCGATAATTTGTGCGAAAGCAGAATATTTTCAAATGCTGTCAGAAAACGGTTTGCCACATATTTATAAAACGGCATCCCGCCCTTCAAGGCGCCGATTCCCAAAATACGCGAACCAAGCACAACATCAAACTGTCCCGAAGCGATCAGAGACACCATCGGCAAAATCAATTTTGGTGTGTATTGATAATCCGGATGAAGCATCAACACAATATCGGCACCCAACTCCAGCGCTTTGCGATAGCAGGTTTTCTGGTTTCCACCGTAACCCAGATTTTTTTCATGCCGAATAACGTGCTTTAACCCTATCTTTTTTGCGACTTCGGTGGTTCGGTCTGTACTAAAATCGTCAACCAGAATGATTTCATCAACGATTGAATTTGGAATTTCGTTCACTGTCATTTCAAGCGTCTTTTCTGCATTATAAGCAGGAAGCACCACCACAACTTTCAGCCCTTCAATCATAATCGTCCACCCTGGGTTTGATTCATGCAGTCTTGATACACAATTTCATATTGCCTCACTAAGGCGGATTTTTCGAATTTTGTCAGCGCAATTTCACGCGAGCGCTTGCCCATTCTTTTTGCAAGTGAATCATCCGAAAGAATTCTCGAAATCGCTTCCGCAAGCTTTTCGGGCTGGCTTCTCGGAACCAAAAAGCCGTTTTCACCGTCCGCTACAACCTCAGGCGTACCGCCGACACGCGTCCCGACAATCGGTTTTGATAAATAAAGCGCTTCCAACAGAACGCGGCTCAAAGGTTCAGGCCATACACTCGGCACCACAATTAAGTCGGCAATCGCCATAAGATCCAGCACCTCGGCATGCGGAAGCTGGTTCAGAACTTTAATTTGATCAGAGCCGGCTATTTTCATCCCGGACCCCGCCATGACATAAACCGTGTTCGGACACTGCTTGCTCACTATCTCAAAAGATTCTACAAAATCCCTCGTTCCTTTTCCTCTTGAAAATTTGCCGACATAAAGCACGATTCTATTGCGGCCCAAGCCATATTTCTGGCGCAGCTGATCGCCCAAACCGTTCGCGAGAGGCTTGATCTCATCCTGCAAATTGTAAACCGCCCTTCGAATGCTCTTTTGATTTCTAAAAATTCCGGAGCGCCCGTGTGTTTCTAAAATTCCGTTGCTAACACCGATCACCGCATCGGCCCGATTCAAATGCCAACGGCGCCAATGAACGTCAAACCAATGATACGTTTGAGCCAGCTTATCCTTTGCGTGAACCCAAATGTTTTTTTGTTCGTAATAATGCTCATAATATTCTTCCGAACATTCCGCTAAAAGTTTTTTAAGACTGCAGTCATTAGGAACTGTGTCATGATGCTGCAAGCAAACGCTGATCCGGCAGATATAACTTGTATCGCGAATCGTTGCCACGACCGGGATGTTCAAAAATCGAGCCGCCCAACTTGTGCCGATCAGCGAATATTTATTCTGGACATGTAACAAATCCAGCTTTTCTTTTTGAGCAATTTTCCAAATTTGATAAGCGCTGTGCAAATAAAAAAATGGGTTTGCATGCCACAAAAAACCCGGCAGCCGGCTGCCCTGCTTCATTTTTTTGGCGAACGGGTACCGGTAGATCCGTACCCGCCCAGATTGCTCAAATGGCTGGGCGCCGTAATTCGGTGTCATGACAACCACCTGATGCCCCTTGGCCGCCATGGCATTGGCAAGCGCCGACATGCTCCATTCGGCGCCGCCCGGTGCAAATGGAGGGAAAAATTCGTTGATGAGCCCAATTTTCATTAATTTTTAACCGCCTCGATTCGAAATCCGGTTGATTCCGAAGGATATTTAAGTGCCATACTGCGCTTCCAGTCGGCCAACTTTCTGTACCAGCCAATCGACACACCGCCGATTAAATCGATTAACCCAACCCACGGCGTATCGTAGACGGCCGGTTCGATCGACCGGATCGAAAAATGGCCCCTTTTGAATACCGCATCAAGCTCGCTCTGTTCATATTCGTATTTATGGTCCAAGTCTGAATAATAGAAAAGTCCGTGGCGCTTTAAAGCTTTCTTCCACTGCGTGTCACGGTTTGGGATTGCAACAACCAGCCGGCCGGCAGGTTTCAAAACACGAGCTGCTTCATTTAAAAATTGTTCCCGGTTGTGCAGGTGCTCTAAAATGTCCAGCGCGATCACGACATCGTAGGTTTGATCTTTCTCATCCAGCGGCTTTTCCAAATCTCCTTCTGCGAATTGCACATTTGTTAGTTTTTTTTCGGACGCCAATCGCTTCGCGATTTCAAGGTTCCGGCTGGAATGATCGATTCCCTTTACCGCTTTTACATGCTCTGCCGCCACAAAACTATGAGCGCCTCCGCCGCAGCCCAAATCCAAAACCTGGTCACCTGCACGCAAAAATTTGACAAACCAATGATGATGATCGTCCTTGATCAGATGTTTTGGGTGAATGTATTGCGTGCTTTTTCCGGTCCATTTCACCAATCGGATAGCCAAACTTTTCGCCTTCTGATTAAACCAGCAAACAAACTGAAACCACGCATTCATCATTGATCAAGACTCGCGGCGGTTGTCTAGCAATGCTTGATAAGCTTCTAAAGTTCGTTGCGCAACAATAGGCCACTGAAAAATGGTTCGGGCCCGCATTTCACCGGCACTTCCAAAACGCCGTCTCATTTCACCGTCATTGAGCAAGGTGAGTATTTTTTCGACAAATGCCGGCACTTTGTTGGGTACGCAAAAACCGCTTTGTCCGTCTTCTACAATTTCAGGCAGTGATCCTGCATCAGAACATACAACCGGTTTGCCGCAAGCCATGGCTTCTGCAGGGCTGAAGCCAAAACCTTCCATGTCGGATGGAAATACAAAAGTATCGCAAAGATTGTAAAGCGTAAGCTTTCGGTCTTCGGGTACAAATCCTGTAAATAAAATTTTACCGCCTAGGTTTTTTGACAGTGCATATTCCTGCAGTTTCTTTTTGAGAGGCCCGGAGCCTGCGATTATCAACTTAACAGGGTCCCGGTAATGCCTTAACAATTCTTGAAATGTATCGATTAGAAAAAAAACTTTTTTTCTTTTCTTAAGTCCGGCAAGAAACAGCAGGATTTTTTCATTTTTGAGCCCGAGTTCTTTTTTGTATGCTTCATCTTTCTCTTGCGGTGCAAATGTTTCATCGATACCGTACGGAACTACTTTGATTTTTGTAGGATTGGTTTTGAAAGTTTCTACCAGTTGGCGTTTTGAAAATTCACTGCCCGTGATCAAAAGGTCTGACTTTTCAATCACCTTTTTTTCAATGAACGGATTCAACGGATCCGGATCGATGTGATGATGGTGACATACAACGGGATACTTCTTCTGTGACATTCGGTTAAACCACAGCACGCCCGGGCCCGTGAAGCGCAAGGAATGAATGCGGAGCAGGTCAAATCCGCAGGATTTTTCGATCCTTTTTAAATAATGAGGCCAAATCCAATTCGAAACATACCAGCGCAGCCCCTTTTCAACCGGCAAATGATGAACGTGAAACTGCGGGAAGCCTTCCGGGTATCGTTTTCCTTTGGCCAGAATAACTTCAAATTCCGCGCCCAATTTGGCCAAATTTTTCAGAATTTCACGTTCGTAGGTTTCGCCGCCGGAATTTGTCTCGGGCGAAAAACCGCAATGCGGGGTTGCTATTTTCATAAGTTATTGTATTACAATAGGTTATGATATTTACAAATTGGAAACATCCATTTTAAAGCAATTCCTCAAATTGTCAATCAACGCCTTATGAATTGCACTTTAAGGCATGGCAGCTATAATGCGCTATGCCTCCTCTTGTTTTACACATCACCAGAAGCATCGATCCGGTCGGTGGATGTGAAATCTACATCCAAAACCTGATTAAAATATCGCTCAGGCACGGCTATCAGATTCACTTACTCACAGCCCATGCACCGAAAGAGTTTACAGAATGCCCCATTACGACAATTCCTCAAATATCATCTTATGAGCACAAAACCGCTAAAGAATCGATCGCTGCAATTTCAGAAGCGCTTCAAGCAATTAAGCCTGACCTGATCCATATTCATGATCTTAATAATCCGTATGTCATTCGCTATTGCGGCGAAAATTATCCGACCATCAAAACAACGCTCAATGCCGATGCCTACTGCGGCGGCACCGATAAATACCTTTACACATCCGGCAAAGAATGCCGGTTCCGCCTCGGCTTCGGCTGCCTACCGATTGCTTACTATCAAAATTGCATGAGCCGGCACCCCAAACGTTCGCTTGAAATTATTTCAATTAAAAAGCAATCGCTGGAAGCGCTCCGTTCAATTTCGCGCGCCGTTGTGCCTAGCCACAGGTCGCAAGAAATTTTGACCCACGAAGGCGTTCCAAGCGATAAAATCTCGGTCATCCCGCTCTTTGCATTTAAATCCAATCAACCGCCTGCCCCATACCCCAAAAATGCGCCTCCTATTCTATTTCTAGGCCGCTTGCGTGCTTACAAAGGCGTTTCTTATCTTTTGCGTGCTTTCCAAAAAATGAAACAAAAAACGGCGCTTGAGATTGTGGGCGACGGCGAGGAGCGCAAAAATTTAGAGAAACTTGCTCGTGAGTTAAAAATCGAAGAGCGTGTCCGTTTTCTCGGTAATCAACCGCATGAAAAAATGAACGAATATCTGGACCGGTGCGCTATGTTGGTTGTGCCGTCCGTTTATCCCGACTCATTTCCAACCGTAGGGCTTGAGGCCATGGCGCGGGCACGGCCTGTGATCGGTTTTTCGATTGGTGGAATTCCGGAATGGCTCTTGGATAACAAAACCGGCTTTTTGACCAAAACGCAAGACGTCGATTCGTTATCCGAGAAAATGGATTATCTACTCACCCATCCCGACACCGCCGAAGCAATGGGTCTCGAGGGAAAGCGACGTTCGGATGAATTGTTTACGGAAGAGCCGCACATGCGGCTTGTCAATCAACTCTATACTGCTGTTTGCAGCAAGTTTTCCAAATTACAAACTTCGGCGCGGTGAAACGCTTTTAAAGATTCAAATATTTTTTTTGTTCCGGTATTTGGAACATAAATCCTGCTAATCGGTTTTGAGCCTGATCGCCACGCTTTCATCAAAATCAAAAATCCCCGCAAGACTTTTGGTGATTCTGCAATGCGAAAACTCTCATGAAGGCCGGTTAAGCCTTGTTTAGTTCCAGGCGGAACAAACAAATGAACAATCGCGGTCTCTTTTCGCGCAAGGCTGAGCGCGGCATTTTTGAACCGCTCTAAGGTTTCCGAATTTGCCAAATCATCATCACCGTAAACAGCAAACCATTTGGTCCCACCCCACCGCTTGGCAAACCTTTCCTTATGCTTGTCCCACAAATCCTGTTTTTCCTTCGGAAGAAAAGTCCTAGTCCCAAAATGTTCAACAAAAGCGCCGCGGGCTACCACGCATAAAAATCCGGCTTTTTTGGCACGTTCAGCATAGTCCATGTCTTCAAAATAGGCGGGGTTGAAATCAGGGTCAATGCCGCCGATTTTATCAATGACTTCCCGCCTGACTAAAACACAAAATCCGGAGGTATGCGTTCGTTCAATCACGCTTCCGCGCAACGCTTTTAGTATCGCCGGGTCATAAGATTTAATTTGATCAAACTCGTTCGAGTTTGGGTTCACTAAACCAAATTTTGGATTGGTTTTGGCAATGCGGACTACTTCCTCAACGGAATCCGGATAAAATTTGATGTCGTTATTGCAGAAAAACACATACGGCGATTTCGAAACCGTCAGGCCTTTGTTCAACCCCAAGCCATAACCCAGATTCTCAGCGCTCAAAATTACCGTTACTTCAAAATGAGACGGCTTGTTCGTCTTGATTTTCTCAAGATATTCCCGTGTACCATCATCACTTGCGTTATCCACCCAAATCAAATGGGACGGCACTGAAACATTTTTGAAGAGGCTTTCAATGCACTGGCGGGTAAAATGGAGTTGGTTTTTCGAAACAACGATGAAATCAACGCTAGACACGAGCGCGCCACCAATTGAGGATGTTTTCAAATGATTCCAAAATCGGCTTCGCTTCCTTCCATCCGGTCATTTGTCGAAATTTCTTACTATTGATGGAAATGCGGGCCGGTTCTTTCAGTCTTTTCCGGTTGGGATCCTGCTGGATTTTGATTTTGACGTCGGTTAAATTCAGCAGATCATCAAGCCAACTACCCATGCTTTTGACGCCTTTGGCGCCTATATTGTAGATCTCGCCCGCTTTTGCCTTTGTAAGTGCCAGCCAATATGCTTTCACAATGTCTTCGACGGCAACAAAACCGCGCTCAACATTCAAATTTCCGACCAGTATAACAGGCGGCTTTTTCCTTTTCTCGATCTCAGCAATCTGCTTTGCAAAATTCGAAATCGAAAAGAACGGGGGCTGATTTACGCCGATATGCGCCGAGGCGCGCATAATGACGTAAGGAATTTTAAATTGGTAATGATACTGCATGACAAAATATTCACCCTGAATCTTGGAAGCGCCGTAAGGGTCCATCGGTTTAGGCAAATCAGTTTCTGACACATTTCTCTTTTCATAAAAAGTCTGTCCATACACATGCGCGGAAGAAATATAAAGAATTTTAGGCTGCAAGCTAAGCCTACGGCACGCATCCACCAAATGGATTGCCGAAAAAACATTTCCCTGAACTGTTTCGTACGGAATCTTCCAAGACAGCGACGGCGAACTCTGGCCCACCAAATGAATCACGTGCGTGGGTTTTGTTTTCTGAAAAAGCTTAACAACGGCCTCGCGATTCATGAAATCGCACGCCAAATAAGACACTCCCGGTTGAGAATCGGGTTTGTGCTGGAAATATGTGCCGAAAACTTCGACCCGCTTTTGGCTTAAGAAATCAACCATGTGGCCGCCCACGAAACCGGATGCGCCTGTTACCAAAATTCGCGTCATTTGCCTACCAATTTAAAATACTCAATTGTTTTTCGAAGGCCGTCCTCGAGCTGTACTTTTGGCCCCCACTTCAACAATGTCTTTGCCTTTGTAATATCCGGCTGGCGCACCTTGGGATCATCCTGCGGAAGTTTCATGAATTTGATCTCGCTTTTGCTTTTGGTAAGGCGGATGATTTCCTTTGCTAAATCCAAAAGCGACATCTCATTCGGGTTTCCGATATTGATAGGGCCGTGCTGAGGCGACAGCAAAAGCTTCACAATTCCGTCAACAAGATCGCTGATGTAACAAAAACTGCGGGTTTGGGACCCGTCGCCGAACACGGTCACCGCTTCACCATTTAACGCCTGGCTGATGAATGCCGGAATCGCCCGCCCGTCTTCTTTGCGCATCCGGGGCCCATAGGTATTAAAAATACGGACGATCTTGACATCCATTTCGTGTGACCGATGATATGCCAGCGTAATGGCTTCCGCAAAACGCTTTGCTTCATCGTAAACTCCGCGCGGACCGATGGGATTCACATTCCCCCAATAATCTTCCGGCTGCGGATGGACCAAGGGGTCTCCGTATACTTCAGAGGTTGACGCCAGTAAAAAAACCGCTTTTTTTGCTTTCGCAAAGCCGAGCGCGTTGTGCGTGCCCAGCGATCCGACTTTTAAAGTTTGAATCGGTAATTTTAAATAATCAATCGGACTTGCCGGTGATGCAAAATGGAGAACATAGTCGACAGATCCGGGCACATCGATGTAATCGCAGATATTATGCTCGACGAATTCATAATGAGGATGATTCTTAAAAGTCTTGATATTTTGAGCTGATCCGGTCAATAAATTATCAAGGCAGATGACCTTAAAACCGTTTTGAAGAAAATGTTCAGAAAGGTGTGAGCCGATAAAGCCGGCCCCGCCGGTGACAACCACGGTTTTCATGAGCGGCGCTCTAGAACTTTGCTCTCGAGAAACCAATCGACGGTTTTTTGCAGGCCTGCGCGAAATCTCGTCTGAACTCGAAAGCCTAACTCTCGCTTTGCTTTTCGAATATCGGCAAATGTCCGCCTAACATCCCCCGCCCGCTTCGGTTTGAAAATGGGCTGAACAGAAGGTTTTCGAAGAATTCTTTTCAGTTCATTAAAAATATCCAGCACGCTGTACTCTTCATGACAGGCAATATTATAAACTTGCCCGGCAGCTTGTTTGCCTGCATGCATCGCGCACAAATTGCCGTACACGACATTATCGACATAAGAAAAATCACGAGATTGTTTTCCATCCCAATGCAAAACCGGACGTTCGCCTTTTAAAAGCTGGTCGATGAAAATCGGAATCACGGCTGAATATTTTGACTCCGGATTTTGCCTGGGTCCGAATACATTAAAATAGCGGAGCGAAACGGTCTCGAGCCCGTACAATTGATAAAACAGCCGGCAATAATATTCACCCATCAGTTTCTGTGCAGCATAGGGCGATTGCGGGTTCGGCTTGGCGGTTTCATTGAGCGGAAATTGATTTGTTTCACCGTAAACCGATGACGATGAAGAATAGACGACTCTTTTCACCTTGGCGTCACGCGCTGCAATTAAGATATTAAGCGTTCCGTTGACATTGGCTTCATTGGTCTCTAGCGGGTCATCCACCGATCTCAAAACTGCACGATTCGCTGCCGTATGGATCACGTAATCCATTCCCTTGGCTGCGCGCTGCGCATGCCTCAAATTTCGGATATCGCCTGTGTGAATTTCTATTTTTGATTCTAGAAATTTCAGATTTTGCTTGAAGCCAGTCGAGAAATTATCCAGAACGCGGACCCGAAAACCCTTTTTTACAAGAGTTTCTACGATATTTGATCCGATAAATCCTGCACCGCCCGTTACCAAACAACGTTTCATACACTTCCCCCAATTTTCAAATTTTAACGATATGCTCCATTTTCATATTTTTGAATACATTGCGCGTATCAAAAACCAATTTTGAATTTTTTGCGATGAGCTTGTAATCAATTTTAGAATGATCGGTTAGAATCAATACCAAGTCCTGTCTTTTCAAAATTTTTGGCGTAAGCGAAACTGATTTTAAAGAAATGCTTTCGTATCTAAGTTTTGGAACAAACGGATCATGGTAAGAAACCTTAATGCCCAGACGAGCAAGCTCCTCAATAACCTCAAGCGCGGGCGATTCTCTGGTATCCACAACATCGCGCTTGTAAGTAATTCCGGAGATTAAAATTCTCATTTGATTGATTGATTTTTTTGTATTACGCAGTAAAAGCTCTTGAGTTTTTTCAACCACATAATGCGGCATGTGCGCATTTACGTCACGTGCCAGATCGATAAATTTGATGTTAAACCCGTGCGTTTTCGCTTTCCACGATAAATATATGGGATCGATCCCGATGCAGTGTCCGCCAACGCCGGGGCCGGGATAAAACGGCATAAAACCGAAGGGTTTCGTTTTGGCAGCTTCGATCACTTCCCAAATATCGATACCAAGCGCGCCCGCAATCGTCGCCAGTTCATTGATCATGCCGATATTAACAATGCGGAACGTGTTTTCAAGCAGCTTGGCCATTTCAGCTGTCCGCGCGGATGACACCGGCACCACTTTCTCAAACACAACGCCGTAAAGCAAGCTTCCGAGTTTTGTGCAGTTCTTACTGATACCGCCGACCACTTTTGGAATCAGGGATATCGGCAAATCTTTACGGCCGGGATCAATTCGCTCCGGCGAAAAACAAAGAAAAAAGTCCTTTCCTGCTTTAAGACCGCTCGCTTCCAGCTTTGGCAAGATCACTTCATCGGTTGTGCCCGGATAAGTGGTGCTCTCCAGGATAATGATTTGGCCCTTGTGGAGGTGTTTAACAACTTCGTCGGTTGCTTTGATGATAAACGACAAATCGGGATCTTTGGCTCGATTGAGCGGGGTCGGCACACAAATAATAACTGCGTCCGCCTTTTTAAGAACTTGATAATCGCTAGTGGCTTTTAAGCGATTCTGACGCACCGCACGCTGAACTTTGGCCGCAGATACATCTTGAATATATGAACCGCCTTTATTCAGAGCGGCAATTTTTTTTGCATCTAAATCAATACCAAATACTTTGACCTTGCGTTCCGCAAAGTGAACCGCAAGCGGCAACCCGACATACCCAAGACCGATCACGGCAACACTAATTTGCCGGGTTTGAATACGTTTTGTTAAGTTCTTCACTAGGTTTGGCAATTTACGCTTCGGTGACATCTCAATTCAATTCCTTTATATAATCAACCAACGCGTCTTTCCATGACCGCATGGCAAAATCAAACGATTTCTCAAATTTACTCATATCGAGCGTTGAATTCTTCGGCCGAGCAGCCAGGGTTTTAACTTCATCTGATCCCACAGGATCAACTTTGACGTCTTTGAGCCCTTTGCGGCCCACAATTTCTAAAGCTACTTCATACCGTGTTGCGGGTTCCCGATTACAGACGTGGTAAATCCCATTCAGCATGGGTTGTTTTTCGGATTCAAAGCGGCGGTCAATCATACGTAAAATCGCTTTAGCAAGATCTTTGGTGTAAGTCGGGCAACCTTTTTGGTCATGAACAACATTGAGCCGTTCGCCGGATTTTGCCTTTTCCAATATCTTCGACATGAAATTATTGCCATTCTTACCAAACAGCCACGATGTTCGCACGATCCAATAATCAAGACTTTGAGATCGTGTGTAAAATTCTCCAAGCAATTTCGATTCTCCGTAAACATTGACCGGATGCGTCATGTTGGTTTCTTTGTAAGCGTCTTTCTGATTGCCGCTGAACACGAAGTCGGTGCTGATGTAAATAAGCAGCCCCTTTACATGCCGGCAGCCATCCACAACATTTTTGGTTCCCTCAAAATTAACCTTCATTGCTTTTGCGCGGTTAATTTCACAAGCGTCTACATCCGCCCACGCCGCTGCATGAATAACGACTTTCGGATTGATTCGCTCGATTGCTTTAATCGTATCCGCGCGGTCGGTAATATCACAAACCGCAAACGTGGGCCGATCATCTTGTTTTCGCGTGAGGCCATAAACCGAGTAGTGCTTGCTGAGCAGGGCCACCAAATCGCTTCCAAGCATCCCGCGTGCGCCTGTTACCAATATTTTGAAAGACATGTCACTTCACCGTATATTGATTGTTTTTAAGCGGTTTCCACCAAGCCTCATTTTGGCGGTACCAATCTATTGTATATTGCAATCTTTCATCAAATTTGCTTGAAATTTGGAACCCAAGCATAGAGATTTTACTTGAATTCAATCTATAGCGAATGTCGTGTGCGGGCCTGTCTTTTACATATGAAATCCAGCCCTCATCCAGTCCAAAGGCTTTTAAAATCGTGTTCACCAATGTGATATTGCTGATCTCGACGCCGGACCCGACATTATAAATATTACCCGCCTGTCCGTTGTCTAAAATAAACGAAACAGCCCGGCAAGTATCCTCAACATACATCCATTCCCGGACATTCTCCCCGCGAGAATACAGCGGAACCTTTTTTTTCTCGATTAAATTAGTCACAAAAAGCGGAATTACTTTTTCCGGATACTGATAAGGCCCGTAATTGTTCGATGCACGCATGACAATCACCGGAAGCTTGTGCGTCTTGTAGTACGACATCGCAAGCAAGTCTGAACTTGCCTTGGACGCCGCGTAGGGGCTGGTTGGATTGACCAGGCCATCTTCTCGAAAAGCACCTTGTTCAGCGCAACCGTAAACCTCATCGGTCGAAAAATGAATGAACTTTTCAATTCGGCCCGCTTCCCTTGCGGCATCCAATAAGACCTGGGTCCCGATCACGTTGGTTCGAATAAAATCGTGTGACGAAGCAATCGAACGATCCACGTGGCTTTCGGCCGCAAAATGAACAACGGCATCCGCGCTTTTCATAAGCATGCCGGCAAGCGCTTCATCAGCAATATCACCCTGAATAAATTTATAGTTAGGGTGTTGATCAATTCCGCTTAAATTCTGAAGATTTCCAGCATAAGTCAGTAAATCAAGATTTGTGATCAAGCAATCAGGTCTATTTGCCAATACGTGACGGATAAAATTCGAGCCGATGAATCCGCATCCGCCTGTCACCAAAAGTCTTTTCATAAATAACAACTCATCACGAATCAGCGTCTTCCGATCCCGAAATACTTAAAGCCGTTCTTCTTCATAACCGCCGGATCATAAATATTCCGCCCGTCAATCATCACAGCGCTCCGCAAGCGCTTTTTAATTTGATTTAAATCAATCTCTTGAAATTCCCGCCATTCGGTCAAGATCAAAACCGCATCCGCCTTATCACACGCTTCGTAGGCAGTTTTGGCAAATGAAATTCCTTTGAAAATCTCTTTCGATTCGGGCATGGCGACCGGATCGTATGCGCAAATAGAAGCACCTAATTTCTGAAGCTCTGGAATAATATCTAAGGAAGGCGCAAACCGCATATCATCCGTGTCAGGTTTGAAGGAGAGCCCCAAGACCGCCAGCCGCTTTTTGGCCAAATTTTTAAGTGCTTTTTTGACCAGCGATACAAAATAATCTTTCTGAGTTTGGTTAATCTCCAAAACTTCACGGAGCAACCCAAAATCAACACCGTTTTTTTCTGCAATATGAATAAAGGCCGATAAATCCTTCGGGAAACAAAAACCGCCAAATCCAATTCCGGCATTCAGGAAATTTCTTCGTATCCGTGGATCTGAGCCCATTCCTTCAGCAACTTCCGCGACATTAGCGCCCACCTTATCGCAAAGCCGGGCAATTAAATTGATAAAGGAAATTTTCATCGATAAGAATGAGTTTGATGCGTGTTTAATGATTTCGGCGCTTTTAATATCCGTAACAATAAGCGGCGCCTGAAATTGACGGTAAAGTTCGCGCAACATTTTTTCGGCACGCTTACTTTCAACCCCCACCACAATCCTGTCCGGTTCCAAAAAATCCCGTACCGCGGTTCCTTCCCTTAAAAATTCGGGGTTTGATGCGACATCAAAGGATACGCCCTTTGCCTTATACTGCCGAATGGTGCGCTTCACCTCTTCGCCGGTTTCAACGGGCACTGTGCTTTTTTCCACAATCAGCCTGTAGGATTTCATGCTTTTCGCAATCGCTTTTGCGACTGCAACTACAGATGATAAATCCGTACCGCCATCTTCAAGCGGCGGCGTTCCGACGCAGATGAATAGAATTTCTGTTTCTTTGACAGCCGTATGAATTTCACCCGTAAATGACAGGCGCCCCTGTGCAACATTGCGTTTGACCAACTCATGAAGTTCGGGTTCAAAAATCGGGCAACCGCCCTGTTTCAGCAATTTGATCTTTTTTGGATCAGAATCCACACAAATAACACGGTGCCCAAGCTCGGCAAAACAAGCTCCGGTAACCAACCCCACATGCCCCGATCCTATGATTGATAGTTTCATTTTTGGCTTATCGAAGTTTGATTGTTAATGACGCTGTAGTAATTAGAAGAAAAATGAATTTTGGATTCTGCCATCGTTAACAATTTGATTAACCCGTGCTAGGCGATGGCAAAAGTGAATTGGGGGCCGGCGACTGATTGGCGCCCGATACTGTTTCGCCAATTCGAGCATCCGAGAAATTTGCACGCTGGCCGGTTGAAAACTTAACACCCGGAAGTGCTTTTAGCTGAAGCTCGAAGAAAAGCTCATGATCCAAATAATTAATTTCGGAATGACGAATATTTTGTCCAAAAGATACTGTCCAGTCATGCAAATCACGGATAATTTCCCACTCATACTCTCTCCAAGAATGCCGCCGTGCATCAAATCTGAAATAACCGGCGATTTTCCATCTTTCATTCATTCTTGTTTCGCCTTTAAAGGCAACCACGTTGGTTTCCTTGCTAAAATTATTGTCAGCGGCAAGCGCTTCTGAGGTCGTCATCACATAGCGATGGTAAACCGAGAAATCAATATATTTGGTTCTCACAACGGCGTCCGTTACCTGTTCGGTTCTGCGATGGGCTTTCATGTCGAACAATGCCTTGCTTTGTAGTTGGAACCACGGATAAGGCCGGAGAATCACTTCCGCCGCACCCGTTTGAAACCGGGTATCGCGCTCTGAGTTATTAAAAACGTAATCCACATAGGCATTTAAGCTTACGATATCTACTCGTTTGCCTTTAGATTTGGTTTGGATTCTATTCTCAAGCCCAAAACGAATGGTGTCAGAAACTGCAATGCCATCAATTCCGTCAAATTGTTTCAGCAAAGATGGGCGCGTTGAAACAAGGCGGTTGGCAAAATATGAAACCGTGGGTTTAAGAACATGCCGAATTCGGTCCGCTTGGATACCTAAAAAATTGCCCTTCGGCACTTCAAAGAACCGATAAAAACGCGTACTAGCTTCTCCGCCAAGCCCAAAAACTCTTCTAAAATCACGTTTCTCATTAGCCAAATTCTCACTAAAATGAGTGACCCTCATATTTGCTCGCGGCGTAAAATCATAATATCTTAAATATCGTTTCGGATAAGAAATCTCATGAAAGGTGTCAGCCCTGGAAATGTCAGACTCCACGTCAGTTACCAAGCGTTTGCGGCCAGATTCGTCTGAAGGGTCAGTCCGGTTTGCGTGTGTGATGTAATGATAATTCACGTATTGAGTCTGTGAATTATAGTAGACGCCTGTTTGCTTAATTTCCTGATCCCGCCAGTTAAAGCGTATTTCGGGAAGCCTTTGAAGCACATTATCAAATGAATTCGCCTGTCGTTGAATATCAATCAAGAAGCCATATCTGTCACTGTTATGTGTAAATGTGGCAAACGATTGAGGAATTGGCTCTTCATCAAACTCTCGCTCAAAGAAATCGTGCAAGATTTCGCGGTCGCTAAACTTGTTCCACTGCGCTATTAAATTAGTAAACGGACCAAAATCAGTTCTGTGCTTCCAGGTAACACGATAACGCTGCTTTTTACGAAACCCATCGCCGGGAGAATAATAGGCGGGATCCGGCGCTCGGGCATCTTTTATCCAATATAATTTTGCATGCCCGTCTCCGATTTTATCAAAGTGATACCACAGTTGATTGCCAACGGCTGTTCCGCGTTTTTTGCGCAAATCGACATGAACTTTTGTCTTAAGCTCTCGGCCTTCTGACTGAGGAATGATCGAATAAGTTTTGCCAATCAAAGCGTAGTTGCCATGAGACTTGGATTGACCCAGATGCAATTCAAATGGGCCGGTATCCTGATCAAGCGGGATAATCATGTACGGCCACCAGAAAACAGGAACTTTTAAAATGCGGAGCTTAATATTCCAGGCAATCATTTTGTCGCCCGGATACACAACTACTTGCTTTGCTTTAATATCCCAATGCGAATCTTGATAGGGACAAGTTGTGACGATGGCCTGGTATAAATTGATTTGATCTTTTGCGACCTGTTCGGCTTGCTCGCCGGTGATATACCACGGCGACGAGATCATTTGGGAATTCGGGAAAGACCCCTGGTGGTTTTTGAAATCGTAAAAGCCCTTATCGCCAGAAATTTGAGTTTTACCGGCGCGAATAACCGTTACATGCCCTTCTGCAAATGCCTTTTTGGTATCCGTGTAAACTTCCACATAATCCGCAAGCAGCTTGACATCATCCCGAGTCACCACCACATTGCCGCGCCCAATCGTTTTTTGTTCGTCTTTAAAATAGTCGACATCATCGGCGACTACTTCGACGGGAATATCTCCGGAATCATCCGGCTCAACTATTGAACGTTCTTGTGATGCCGCGTTGCTTTCTTCGGCTTTGAGATGCGGCTGAAATAAAAAGACAAGGAAACACACCCATAATATACAGGCAGCTTGTTTCATGAAACGATTGTGTAAGAAACCCATGCGCCGGAATTGAGATTTATTTAGTTTGTTTAACGGATGCTACCGAAGCCCAGTCGGCCAGAAATTTTTCTAAACCGATGTCGGTCAATGGATGTTTCACGATTTGTTCAAGTACTTTAAACGGCATCGTGACCACGTCAGAACCAACTCGCGCAGCTTCCAGGATGTGTAAAGGCCCGCGCGTGCTGGCGGTTAAAATTTGAGTTTTAAAGCTGTAATTGTCGTAGATCACGCGAATATCCCGTATGAGCTGCATCCCGTCATGAGCGATGTCATCGAGCCTCCCGACAAACGGGCTAATATACGTTGCGCCGGCTTTGGCCGCCAAAAGCGCTTGGGTCGCCGAGAAACAAAGCGTTACGTTGGTTTTGATGCCTTCGCTGCTTAATATTTTAACGGCTTTTAAGCCTTCAACGATGAGAGGGATTTTAACAACAACGTGGGGATGTATCTTAGCAAGCGCCTTGCCTTCAATGACCATATCTGCACATTTGGTCGACACCACTTCAGCACTTACCGGTCCGTTTGCAATTTCACAAATCTCATGGACTAGCTTATGAAAATCTTTCTTTTCCTTGCTGACAAGCGATGGATTGGTTGTAACGCCATCCAAAACACCCCAGCTTGCCGCTTCGCGTATTTCAGCAACATTTGCAGAGTCCACAAAAAATTTCATGTCTTACCCCTTATTTTGAATTGAATGATAACTGACCACTCGATTACGACCGTCTTCCTTTGCGCGATAAAGAGCTTTGTCGGCCTTTTGAATCAATTCCAGCATTAGCGGTTCTTGAAACTCGGAAACTCGCGGTTCATCCAAATCTGACGGAAACGATGCTAAACCAATGCTGACGGTTACGCGCGTTTCCTCATCATAAATCCGGAATTTTCTCTGAGCAACTGCAGACCGGATTCTTTCCGCAGATTCGATATTGAAGGGATTGGTAATTTCAGGCATGACAATCACAAATTCTTCCCCTCCGTAACGCGCCACCAAATCCACTTTTCTTACGTGCTCGCGAATAACTGCCGCCACTTCACGTAACGTACCATCCCCCACCAGATGTCCGAAGGTGTCATTATAACTTTTGAAGTTATCGATGTCTAATAATAAAACAGTCAATGGGTTACGACGTTTGATGGCACGCTTTAATTCTTCCTCAAAGCGCTCCAAAAAGTGGCGCCTGACAAAAACCTTTGTCAACCCATCCACAATCGACAATTCCTTCACTGTTTCGTAAAGTTCGATTTTTTTGACTTGGAGAGCCAATTGCGAAACCAACAACTCATACTTTGGGAAATCGTCATCCATAGCCCCCTGAACCGAGAGGGTTGCGATCATTTTTTCCTTTGAGTAAATCGAGAAAATCCAGAGCGGAAAATCAACCGAAACCTCCCGGAGATAGTCAAACGACTTAGCCTGCGCAGCAGAGATTTGCACCACTTTCTTACCATCCTGGACCTGGCTAAAACAAAATTTATCAAAGTCGGTTGGAGGCTGTGAATCGCCGATATTCTCTTTGACATCACTAACCGCAAAAACTTTAACAATCTCCCTGCTGTTTGCCCCTTTAGAATCCAACACGGACAACGCCAATTTTCGATAAGGAATCTCTGAGCGCACTTTCTGGCTTAACGTTAAGATCAATTCGTCATACGTAAGGCATTCATTGAAGTCGCGAGCAACCTCAAACAAGTTTTGCAGGCCGGTAACTTGCCGCTCCAAATGCGACAGGCTTTCGTCGCGCGCATCATATTTATCCTTTAGAATGCGCGTATCGTCATCTACTCGCTTCCGTTGAAGATCAACAAATGCTAATTTTTCTTTCCAAGTCGTCAGAAAATACAGCCAAAGAAGTACAATTGAAGCAAAACTAAATGAAAGCATGGCCGAATAAACAGGTCCGATCACTTTTGATTTAATAACAAGCCCGATCAAAAACCATCCTCCGATTATTTTTGCCATCCAGCGCTTTTCCAGGCTCAGCAAGTACAAAGTGGCCACCAATGAAACGGTGGTATACGCAGCAAGGTGATCAATTTGGTTATTTGACTGAAGGAATGCCGCTATCAAAAAAACGATTGCTGTTAAAAATGCGCTGAATGTTTTCAACATACGCGGTTTCGTCCTTCATGCTTGGCCTGATAAAGGCGCGTATCGGCAAGCCGGATGAGCTCCTCCGAATCGAGCGTATCGTCGGGGATGTTGGCAACACCGATTGATACTGTGACCGGCAAAACATCGCGCCTGATCTCAATGCGTTCCGTTTCTACCTGCTGACGAATCTTCTCGGCTAATTTTTTGGCTTCGACTTTTGTAATCTGCGGAAGTAAAACGGCAAACTCCTCACCGCCGTACCGGGCAACAATCGCATGCTCGCAGTGCGTTCGAAGCACTCGCGCCAAGCGCTGCAAAGCCAAATCACCGATCGCATGCCCGTAGTGGTCATTGATATTTTTAAAATGATCCAAGTCGCACATCAGAAGAGACAAATTTTCATGATTTAACAATGCTCGTTGATGCTCATCCTTCAAGCGATCCAGAAAATAGCGGTGCACATACAGGCCGGTCAGTGAGTCGCGAATTGCAAGCTCTTCTGTTTTTTGATACAAAAGCGCATTCGACAAAGCCGACGATGCCAGAGTGGCGATCGCATCCAGAAGCCGCAAGTGGTCGGTTGTGAATGAGTCCGGCTTCTCTGAATTAATTCGCAGCGTACCCACCACCTTTCCCTCGTGCGTGATCGGCGCCAAAATAGCACTCGCCAAATTTTCAAGCGCTGTGGCTTTTCTAAGGTCAAAACGAAAATCATTTTGTAAATCATTCACGAGCAGATGCTGGCGGTTGCGCAGTACCCAAAAATCTAGAATATCTCCCAGCTTTCGAAGCGGCCTCTTTTGGTTCGGCGTGCTGTATTTTGATGCAATTAAAGAAATTTGATCGTGCTCATGCGACGCTAAAAATAACAAGCACGAACTGCCGCGCTGAATAAATTCGATTGTGCGATTCACCACGATTGTTCCAAGCTCCGAAAGCTGGAAGGTGGTTGAAAATTCATCTGCCAAGCGGCGCAAGTTATAGTAAGTTGAATACTTTTCAAAGCAAACGCTGATACCCCGCCCTTTTTCAATGAAGGCAAGCTCTAGATCATTTTTTCCTGCCAAATATTTATCGATTTCAACCTCGCGGACCACGCACTCATCCGAATACCGTTTCTCAACAATTTGGATTAATAAAAAGAGAAACAAATAACTGAGAGGAAAAATAATAAGCCAGCTTTCACTCATTACGATGGCGCACAAAATGGCGGCGCAGGATGCAATCATTCCGGTAATAAATGCACCGATTTTTTTCAACCCAAACCACCCCAAAAGAATTGCAATCAGCGCGACAGAGCAATAAAAGGAAATGTGATGTAATGCAAGGAGTCGGTAGTAGGCTTCCCGGAGCTTGAGGATCGATTGGTAAATGCAGAAGGCAAGCAGGAGTTGTGCGGATAAAAAAGCCAGGATTCGCAATTCGACCCGATCAAGTCGTGCCGCTATGCTTGGCATATTTTCCGCCACCTCAAATGTTCAAAACGACGTACGGCTGGCAAATCCGTTTTACCGAACAACGTTATACGATTGCTTTCTCGGATTCGATGTCAAAAAAATGCGCTTTCGACATATCAAAAACAACTTGGAGATCTTGCCGGGCAGACGCGGTGTCCTGATTGTCGACGCGGGCGATAAAGCTGTTTCGTCCGACTGTGAAATAAATAAAAATTTCGGCACCCATCGGTTCAACAATATCAACCGTTGCGGTAATCGTAAATTCTTCTGAAGCATCCTGGGCAAACAATTTGTCATAAATGTCTTCGGGCCGGATCCCAAAATAAACCTCCCGGTTTACGTATTCTGAAAGATGTTTTTCGTGCTGCTTAAGGATTTTAAGCCGGATAGCCTTATCCGCAAAAGCCAACCCGCCGTTATGCGGCACGATATTTCCTTTCAGAAAATTCATGGGCGGCGAACCAATAAAGCCTGCGATAAACCGGTTGTTGGGGTTTTCGTATAAATTGATCGGTTTATCAACTTGCTGGACCAACCCGTCCTTCATGACAACAATACGATCACCGAGCGTGAGCGCTTCAACTTGGTCATGGGTCACATAGATCATGGTCGACTGAAGACGATTGTGTAGTTTTTTGATTTCTGAACGCATTTGAACGCGCAATTTAGCATCAAGGTTACTCAGAGGCTCATCGAACAGAAACACTTTTGGTTTCCGCACGATCGCACGGCCCAGCGCTACACGCTGCCGCTCGCCTCCAGAGAGTTCTTTTGGTTTCCGCTTGATACGATCAGCCAACCCTAAAATTTCGGCTGCCTCATGAACCCGCCTGTCAATTTCCTTCTTTGGATAATGTCTGAGTTTAAGGCCAAATGCCATGTTCTCGTAAACAGTCATGTGAGGGTATAGCGCATAATTTTGAAAAACCATGGCAATATCGCGGTTTTTTGCGGGAATGTCGTTGACGACTTGGTTATCGATAAAAATTTCGCCGGATGAAATTTCTTCGAGTCCTGCGACCATCCGTAGTGTGGTAGACTTTCCGCAACCCGACGGACCGACTAACACAACAAACTCTTTGTCCTCAATGTCGAGCGATACTTTATCGACTGCCACAACCGAGTTGTTATACAGTTTCGTGACGTCTTTTAGCGAGACGCGAGCCATTTTCTCCTCCGGCACACAGTTGAACCAAGCGATGTAAAGTTTGTTTTAATTCTTTCCGTTCCACAACCAAGTCGATCATGCCATGCTTGAGCAAAAATTCCGAAGTTTGAAAATCCGGCGGCAATTTTTGGCGAATTGTTTGTTCGATTACGCGCGGGCCGGCAAAACCGATCAGCGCCTTGGGCTCGGCAACGATAATGTCGCCCAACGACGCAAAACTTGCCATTACGCCGCCCATGGTCGGATTCGTCAAAACCGAAATATAAGGCATTTTGGTTTTGGAAAATTGCGCAAGTGCAGCCGAGGTTTTTGCCATTTGCATGAGACTCAAAGCACCCTCATACATCCGCGCGCCGCCGCCTGAGCCGGACACAATAATAAGCGGAACCTTTTTCTGCATCGCAGATTCGATCAGCCGCGTGATTTTCTCGCCCACCACAGAACCCATCGAACCCATGATAAAACGGGAATCGGTTGCTGCGAGCGCAACGTCCGATCCTTCCAATTTTCCATGCCCGACAATCACGGCTTCGGCCAGGCCTGTTTTCTTTTGATCCTGTTTAACTTTATCTAAGTATGATTTACTTCCGGTAAAGCCCAGCGGATCAGCCGCCCTGAGATTGGCATCTAGCTCGCGGAAAGTACCTTCGTCAATCAACTGCGCAATGCGCTCTTTTGCTCCAATGATGAAATGGTAATCGCACTTGGTACAAACGGACTCGTTTTCCTGCAGGGCCTTACTGTAAAGGGTGTGATTGCAGCTCGGGCATTTAACCCATAAACCTTCCGGAACATTTTTTTTCCGGATTGGGCCCGTAACAGGCTTCTTGGGCGAATTTTCGGTTGGCGGAGCGTTATTGGCTGCTGTCACAATATCCTCATGTAAAGTGAAAATTATAGCAGACAAAAGAGGGGTGTCAATTCATTCCATAAGTAATTGTGAAAACGCGGTTTATAAACGTTTTTACAGCCGGAATGCGCTTTGACACGACCCCTAAAAGGTGATAGGCTTTCGTTGGCATTCAAAATAGATAAAAAATGTCTTCCCCGAACCTGCAACCTCAACTTTCGCAGTCACAATCACAGCAGCTCATCCTGTCGCCGCAGCTTCGTCAATTTTTAAAATTGCTGCAGCTTCCCATCACCGATTTGCAATTGTCGGTCGAGCAGGAACTCGCGCAAAATCCGGTACTGGAAGAAGTCAAAGATGAATCTGAAGACGGCGAAATAACGGATGATTTAAATGATTCCGGAACGTCGGAATCCGAACTGGAATTCGACGAAAAGTTAGACCAAATGAGCGCGCTAGATGATGACATGCGCGAAAATCTATTCAGGCAAACCGACCTTACCGAAGGGCTTGCTTCCGATCTCCAAAAGAAGAAGGACTACCAGGAGTCGATTCTCTCAAAAGCGCCCACCCTAACCGATTATCTTGAATGGCAGCTGGGCCTTTTGGGTCTTGATGAGGAGAAAGAGAAAATTGCCCAGGAAATTATCGGCAGCATCAATGAAGACGGCTATTTCGCGGGCTCCGTTGACGAAATTGCCGCCGCCGCACAAACGGAAAAAGATACGGTTGAGAAAATTTTAGAAGCGATTCAAACGCTCGATCCGCCGGGCGTGGGCGGACGCAACATTCAAGAGGTTTTAATCCTGCAGTTGAAACGGCGCAAAAGCGGCGCGCTGCCGATTAAGATTGTGGAGTCACACTTTCAATTGCTTGAGCGAAGGCAGATCGATCAGATTGCAAAAGCTCTCGCCGCTTCGCCGGATCATATTTCACAAGCCTGCAAATTAATCGCATCACTTGAGCCGAAACCGGGGCGGATTTTTTATCAAGATGAGGCTATCTCCGTAATTCCCGACATTACGATCATGCCGTCGGATGACAACGAAAACGAATACGATATCGAAATCCACAACGAAACAATTCCGGAACTTCGCATCAACCCGATGTACCGGAAAATGATCAAACAAAAAGATGTCGATCCGAAAACGAAAGCCTTTTTACGCGAAAAAATGCAGGCGGCTTTGATGTACATCCGCGCCTTAAGCGAGCGAAAATCTACTTTGCGGCGGATTGCCGAAGAAATCGTGAAGGCACAGAAAGATTTTTTAGATAATGGGTTTGCGCAGCTTAAGCCGCTCCGCCTGCGCGACATTGCCGATAAAGTCGGAATTCACGAATCCACCATCAGCCGTGCGATTCAGGGGAAATACGTCCGCTCGCCGCAAGGCACGATTCCTTTGAAGAGCTTTTTCTCGAATGCATTGGCAGCCGATAATGGTGAGATGGAATCGCAAAAAAGCGTGATGGAAAAAATCAAAAACCTGGTTGATTCAGAAGACCCGAAGAAACCTTTTAGTGATGCAAAAATTGTGAGTTTGTTGAAAGCGGACGGTGTTCAAGTCGCGCGGCGCACCATCGCCAAATACCGCGATATTCTGCGGATCCTTCCCTCTCATCTTCGTAAATCAAAATAAAACAGCCCACGGTCAGGATTGAACTGACGACCTACGCTTTACGAAAGCGCCGCTCTACCAGCTGAGCTACATGGGCTTAAGACGTGACTTTTTGGCGAGTTTTCTTAGCAGATTGATTGAGAGAGCTTGATTTCTTTTCTGAATACAATATACCCAAATAATCCTTAATTCCCTTTTCGATACTCCATTCGGCTTTAAAGCCGATCAACTTTTGCGCACTTGAAGCATCCGCGCATGTATGATTTTGATAAAAATCATACGGATTTTTGAAATATTCGGTTTCAACGTTTGTTCCAAAAAATTCTTTAATAATTTCGAGCAGCCGGTTGAAGGAAGTCGGCTTGCCGGTTCCCACATTCACAACACCACTTTTCCCGGATTTCCAGGCGCACAAATTAGCGCTCACAACATCTTTGACATAAATATGATCGCGTTCCTGCTCGCCAAATTCAAAAATCCGGGGCTTTTTTCCAGCGCGGATCTGCTCCGACAGTTGATAGATCATGCTCGCCGCTTTTCCTTTGTACTGCTCGCGCGGCCCGAACACGTTGAAATAACGCAAGCCCACGATTGGGCTTTTGGCAGTTTTGATTGTCTTGAACGTCAGACGATCCATTAACAATTTCGAAAAGCCATAGATATTGAGCGGTTTTAACGGCCCATTTTCACACTGCGGCGGCGGCTCGTTACCGTAAACCCCTGCAGATGAAGCATAAATCAGAGGAATTTTCTTACCGGTACAATAGTCAACCAAACCGCGAAAAGCTTCCACATTTTGCGCGAGCATCCATTTTTGATCAAGCACTGTCGTGTCGGTGATGGCCTGTTGATGGAAAATGACGTCAAACTTCGGAAGCACATTCCAATCCGTTTCTGCTGCATCCTGCGCAGTGACATCGCCTTTGAAATCACTCAGATTCCGGAAATCGCCGGACTTGAAATTATCCAGAACCGTCACATCGATCCCTTGCGATTCTAAAGTGATTGCCAAGTTGGATCCGATAAAACCCGCGCCGCCCGTTACCAGTGCTTTCATTTGAGTGCTGCCGCCTTCTTTTGAGTATTCAATTCCGACGAGATTTGCGTTAATTCGTCATGATCCCATTGAAATTGGAGCCGTTTGCGGCCTTGATACAACTTTTTATGGAGCGCTGAGCCCACCACCAGCGGAAGCGATACCGATGGCTCCACAAACGCCATGCTGGTGTTGGCTTCGGTGTTCACTTTGCCCCACGATTTTGCCTCAGATAACGTACTGCCGCTTAATCCGCCCCAGTGCGGCGAATCGGTCGTGAGTTGAATTGCGTATTTGTGGCCGCCCGTATCTTTTCCGAAGATGTAGCTCATCACGACCGAGTCATTAATGTAATTTTTTGGAACACCGCCCGCCACATAAAAAGCTGCGGTGCGTTTGGAATTAACAACAATTTGGGTCAGCTCATAATTATCGCGGATTGAACTGATCGTAATTCCCTTTTTATTTTGTTTCTTTGCGCGGTGATAATGTTCGGTTAGTCCGATTCCGATACTGGAATCATTGATCGCGGGGCAAAACACCGGAATACCGTGCTTGCTCGCCGTTCCCAGAATGGAGTCATTGTCCGTAATCGTGCTTCCGAGCAAATGCAAAAATTCGCGCGTGGAATATTCCCCCGGATGCAGCTGATCAGCGAAGCGGCCGATTTCAATGTCAAAGCTCCAAAATTTTTCTTCATCTACGTAGGTATCGTAAATCCGGTCGATGTAAAGATCACGAAGCTCCGAATCGTCCGCATCCGGCGTTCCTCGGAAATGCCTGCCGCCGCGCGCCTGATAATAATCTTGATACAAAATAGCACCAGTTGAAACAACCACGTCCACCATGTTGTATTCGATCATGTCCCGGATCACTTTGCGGAGGCCTGCCGCAATCAAAGGCCCCGCCAATCCGAGCAAAATCGTCGGGCGTTCTGAGTCCTGCAGCATCCGGCCAAAAATATCCGCACAGGCTCCGACATTCCGGGCTTGAATGGATGTATTTTTGAAGGAATCGACCAAGTCCGACAGGCTGGTGATTTTCTCTAAATCAATCGAAGCAATGGGCTTTGCCAATACTTCGGCCTTTCTCTGAATTAATTCTTTGTCGCTTAATTTAAGCTGTAAAGGTTCGCTCATAACCTTGGTATTTTATGGGATTTAACCGGAGTTTCAGGTAAAAGTGAGTAATTTTAGCGGGATTCGGCTTCAAAAGCAAGCAAAGACTACCGCCGCCCAAGGCCCTTCTCATATTCCAATAGCAAGAAGAACCCGATGACGGTTTTGGCGTCGACGATTTTGCCTTGGTCAATTTGGCGCCTCAGCTCACGCCGCGTGAGCACGCGTGTCTCCAGCCATTCATCATCGTCCATTTTGCCGACTTGCGGCTTTAAATTCATGGCCAAATACATATGCATGAGTTCCGTAGAAACACCCGGTGCCGGATAAAATTTGCCGAGCTTTACCCACTTCCCGGCTGAATAATTAATTTCCTCAACAATTTCGCGCTTTGCACAGGCGAGAGGCGATTCATTGCGCTCTTTGGTCCCAGCGGGAAACTCGAGCATGTAGCTGTTGGAGGCCACGCGGTATTGATAGACCAGCACAAAGTGGTCGCGATCTAAAAGTGGCACAATCACGGCCGAGCCGTAATGTCGGATCAGTTCGCGTTTAATGTGCGTTCCGTCCGGCGCTTTAAGTTTTAATTCCTCTAGGCGCACAACACACCCTTGATAAATCAATTTTTGACCGACGGTGGGCAGTGTTTTCTTCACGTCACGAGCCCCTGATCAAACTTTTCGGTATTGTGGAGAATGTTTTGTCCAGCCATCATTTCTTCAAGCCGGCTGATGAGCTCATCAAGATTGCTTTTGTTTTTTGCCGAAACGGGGATCGAGCCCTGAAATTTTGAAACAAACCGGTCGATTTCGGGCGCGAGCAGCTGGTCAATTTTATTAAGCGCCAGCACCACGGGCTTCTCCTGCGCTTTTAAATCTTCGAGAACTTTGTTTACCGTGTCGTACTGATGCTCGACAAACGGATTCGAAACATCCAATACATGAATCAAAATATCGGCCTCCGTCACTTCTTCCAGTGTGGCTTTAAATGCTTCCACCAGGTTATGCGGCAGATTTTGAATAAATCCGACCGTATCCGTCAGCAAAAACTTTGCACCGTTTTTTGTTTCATAAATCCGCGTCGTGGGATCGAGCGTTGCGAATAATTTATTCTCAGCTAAAACGTGTGATCCGGTGAGCGCATTCAAAAGCGTGCTTTTTCCTGCATTCGTATAACCCACGACAGACACGAGCGCGAATGCTTTGCGCTTTCGGGATTTTCGGAGAAGCTCTCTGTGTTTGGCGACTTTCTTCAAATCATTTTTGATCCGAGAAATCCGAGCTCTGATTTTACGGCGGTCGATTTCCAGTTTTTGTTCACCGGGTCCGCGGGTGCCGATACCGCCGCCCAAACGCGACATCAAAACACCTTTTCCGACGAGGCGCGGCAATAAATAATTAAGCTGAGCAAGCTCGACCTGCAATCTTCCTTCGCGGGATTGTGCACGAAGCGCAAAAATATCCAAAATCAAACCGGTCCGGTCGACAACTCTCAGCCCGCAATCCTGTTCAATATTGCGCGCCTGAACCGGCGTCAGATCAATATTGAAAATAGCAAGCGTCGCGCTGCTCGCAATTCGTTTTTGCTTCAGTTCCTCGACTTTTCCAGATCGAATGAAGTGAGACGGTGCCGGCTTATCGATCGATGCCCGAATCACGGAAAGGAGCGAACCGCCGGCTGAACGGACGAGTTCTGTCATTTCCCTTTCATCTTCCTGATGAAACCGATTGGCCCGCCGCCAATCCACCTGCACCAATAAAATTCTTTCGCTCATAATTTGCTCAAAATCGATTGTTTCGCTTTTTGAAGTGCGTTTTTATTATCCAAAACTTCGATCCACTCGATTCTATCATTCCGGCGGAACCACGTAAGTTGTTTTTTTGCCAGATGACGCGAACGTTTTTGAATTAACTCCACCGCTTGCTCCAACGTCAATTGTTGATTCAAATACGCCAAAATTTCACAGTAACCGATCGCCTGTTTTGACGTCATCGAAAAGCCGGTTTTTCGCAGGCGTTTGACTTCCTCAATCAAGCCGTTTTCGATCATCCGAAGCACGCGCGCATTGATCCGTTCGTACAATTTCGCTCTGTCCCGCGCAAGGCCGAATATTTGATATGAATAACCCAAATCCTCCAAAGTTTCTGTTTCCTCACGCCATTCGCTTGGCTTTTTACCAAAGGTTTCATATATTTCGAGTGCACGGATCGTGCGCCGTTTGTCATTTGGCAATATCTCAGATGCCCGCTTTGGATCAATTTTTTGAAGCCGTTTATACAAATAAGCCCAACCGTATTTGGCTTCGAGTTTTTCTAATTTTCGCCGGTGTTGCGCCGTTTTTCCAGATTGCGATGCAATGCCATCCGTAATCGCTTTCACATAAAGCCCGGAACCGCCAACGATGATCGGCAAGCGCTTTCGAGCGATGATCTGCTCAATAGCTTTGAGAGCAGATTTTCGGTATTGATAAACTGAGATTTTTTGCCTCGGCGTGATTAAGTTCATACAGTGATGCCGAATGCCCTTTTGCTCAAGCTTCGTCGGCTTTGCCGTTCCGATATTCATCCCTTTGTAAACCAGCATGGAATCACAAGAAATGATTTCGCCTTTAAGAGATTTTGCGATCTCAACCGCAAGCTCTGATTTTCCGGATCCGGTGGGGCCGATTAAAAATAAAAGCTTCGGCTTTCTCATGGATTACATCGATTCGGGCTGGGAAATGCCTAGAATTCTGAGTCCGTTGCGCATCGCGATTCGAACGCAATCGGTGAGAAGAAGTCTCGCTTCCGTCATTCTCTGGTCTTCGCTGATCACGCGGCAAGCGCCATAAAAACTATGGAAAGCAGCTGCTAGCTCCCGCAGATATTCGACCAGCCGGTAAGGCTCCCTTAGCCGCGCGGCTTGCTTGATCGCTTCCGGACATTCTCCCAAAAGCTGCAGCACGGCGGTCTCTTCTTTCGTAGTCAGGATGCTGGCGTCCGCTTGCGGATCCGGTTTTTGTTTGGAAAGTGCAATCAAACTACAAATCCGGGCATGTGCGTATTGCAAATAATAAACGGGATTATCCTGCGATTTTTCTTTCGCAAGCTCTAAGTCAAAATCAAGCGGGCTTTCGACGCGGCGCATCAAGAAGAAAAACCGGGTCGCATCAGCACCGACTTCATCCATTAATTCCCGAAGCGTTACGTATTCCCCCGCCCGCTTCGACATCCGGACTTGCTCGCCGCGCCTGTAAAGCGTCACGAGCTGCACAATCAACACGATCAACTTCTCCGGGTCATGGCCCAGCGCTTGGCAAGCGGCTTTGACGCGCGGAATGTAGCCGTGATGATCGGGGCCCCATAAATTAATCAATGAATGAAAGCCGCGCACGAATTTGGTTTCGTGATACGCAATATCCGGCGTAAAGTACGTATATTCGCCGTTTGAGCGCTTCAAAACCCGGTCTTTATCATCGCCAAAATCGGTCGAACGAAACCACGTGGCGCCCTCTGCATCAAATAAATGATTCGCCTTCTTTAATTTGGCAAGCGCTGCGTCGATTGATTTTTGATAAAGCGAAGATTCCCTGAAATATTCGTCAAATTGAACCCCAAGCGCCTTCAGATCATTTTTAATTTGCGTAAGCATCCGCTCAACCGCGAAATCCTTGATTTTTGCAGGCTCTTGATTTTTGACGGCCGCCGCCGCTTCCTTGGCTAAATCGATGACGTAATGGCCGTGATAACCGTCCTCCGGTACGTCCTTTTGTGCCAAGCGCGCGATCACGCTTTGTCCCAAAAGATCAACCTGCCGGCCGGCGTCGTTTAAATAAAACTCTTTATGGACTTTAAACCCGGCAGCTTTCATGATATTGGCAAGCGTATCGCCAACCGCGGCTTGCCGGCCGTGAGCAATCGTGAGAGGCCCCGTGGGATTGGCGCTCACGAATTCGATAATGACTTTCTCGCCTTTTCCGAAATCAGATTCGCCGAAATGTTCATTCAGTTTTTGGATCTGCGTCAGAATGTCTGCACGGGAAACTTCGGTGAGGAAAAAATTAATAAAGCCGGGCCCATCCACTTGCACTTTTTTCAGGAAAGGAAACGAAGATGCCTGCGCATCGATAATCTCTTTTGTGGCTGTTGCGATTTGGCGCGGATTTTTGCCGGCAAGTTTTGCTAGCTTCATTGCAGAATTAACGGAAAAATCGCCGAACGCTTTGTTTTTGGGAACTTCGATATCGTAAGCGAAGCCGGGCGGAATGGCGTAATCGATTTTCTGAGCTAGGGCCGGTAAAATCGAATCAACGAGGGATTTAACGCTTTCTCGCACTTCTCTTTTTCCTTTTCGGGGCCGCAGGTTTTACAGGTTTTCCCCAAAGCCGTTCGAGGTCATAAAACCGTCTTGTTTCGTGATGAAACACATGCACCACCAAATCCACGAAATCGATCAAAATCCAACGGCCTTCCCGCATACCTTCTGTATGCCAGGCTTTGACGCCCTTCTTGCCGAGCTCGTCGATCACATTTTCGGCAATCGTACGCGCATGACGATCGGAGGTACCATTGACGATCAAAAAATAGGAGGCAGCGGCCGTTGATTTCCGAAGGTCTAAGACAACCGGATTTTCGGCCTTTTTATCGTCAGCGGCCTGCTCGGCTGCCAAAACCAACTGCTGGGGTCTCAAAAACTTCCTCGCGTAAGTTTAGGGTTAACTATGAAAGCTTATTTTAATACACGCTCGTGCCGCAGCAACTTCTTTTTCCACTCAAGTCCGCCGCTGAATCCGCCCAACTGCCCGTCCGATCTTAATATTCTGTGGCACGGAACGAGAACCGGTAGCGGATTTGAACCTAAAAGCTGCCCGATAGCGCGCGGGCCTTTGGGAATCCCGCAAGATTTTGCGAGCTCCTGATATGAATGCGTTTTGCCGCTTTTAATTTTGAAAAGTTCTTTTGTCATACGCTTACGTGCCGTCGACCAACGTTCGTCATCGATCTTGGGCAACCTAGCTGCGCGCGCGCTTGACCGAAAGTACTGTATGAGCCACTTTTCGGCTATTTTGCAATTTTTCTTCACTGCAACCGGAAGTTTTCGAGTGCGGCGTTCCGTGCCTTTTTTTGGAAAATCAATCGACAGCAATCCTCGGTTTGTAGCAACCAGTTTGAATGTTCCGGCTCTCGTATCGGCAAAGTAGACAAAGTTTTCGCTCATGGGTCACCCAAATTGGTTGGTAATCGGCATTCGCCTCCCAAACCACGCTTTTTCGGTTACGCGGATCAGCGGCGGCGTTTGCCGGCGTTTATATTCATTACGGTTCACTTTTTGTAAAATGTCGGCAATAAATTCAAGAGAAACCTTTTCGGCTTTCAACTTTTGCGCAATTTGCGTCTTGCTTAAATTTTTTTCAATATAAAACTCCAGAATTTTGTCTAATGCCTCGTAGGGCGGCAAAGAATCCTGATCTTTTTGGTTTGGACGCAATTCAGCCGACGGCGCCTTATCCAAAATAGCGTCCGGAATCACGCGAGATACCGAATTCCGGTAGCGCGCAATTTTGTACACATCGGTTTTGTAAACATCGCCCAAAACACACAAACCGCCGCACATGTCACCATAGAGCGTGCAATAACCCATCGCAAGCTCAGACTTGTTGCCGGTCGAAAGTAAAAGCCGGTTCTCATCATTTGAAATGTACATGAGCTGCAGCGCCCGGAGGCGCGCCTGCAAATTTTCCATGGCCAATGTAATTTTGTCTTTTTCGACCGCCGAGATGCCGCGCTTATTTTTTTGCTCGATCGCTGTTTCGATAAAATTTTTGTACATCGGCGTGATCGGCTGCTTCCGGATTTCAAATCCGAGGTTCTTTGCCAATTTCTCGGAATCTTCGTAGCTTCCGGTGCTGGAATATTCGCCCGGCATGGTGACGCCTAAAACGTTTGACGCTCCGATTGCATCGCACGCGAGCGTTGCTACGAGCGCTGAATCAATGCCTCCGCTCATACCGATCACTGCCTTCGCAAACCGGTTCTTCCGCATATAATCGCGAATTCCGAGCACTAGCGCCCGATACATGTCATCAACCTGGTTCGGGTCAGATTTGGCCTGCTTTTTCGATTCTGGGCCTATTTCAGCGATAAAAAGGCCCTCCTGGAATGCTGGTGCCTGAAATACAATTTCGCCTTTTGGATTTGCGATTAAACTCCGGCCATCAAAAACCAGGTCATCCTGGCTCCCAACTTGATTTGCATAGATAATCCAGAGCTTATTCTTTTTTGCTTTGCGGGCGATTAAATCATGACGAATCCGTGCCACATTCCGGTGAAAAGGCGACGCAGATATATTAATAAGAAGGTCTGCGCCTTTTCTCTTAATTTGTCGAGTGGGTTTTAAAGGATACAAATCGTCCCAGAGATCTTCGCAAATACTCGTTCCGGCCTTCATATTTTTCAACTTAAAAAGATGGTAGGATTCGCCGGATTCGAAATAAATCTGCTCCAAAAAAACGTCATAGGTCGGAAGCAAAACTTTGTCATGCGTCTGAATGATTTTACCGTTTGAAATCACGGCAAGCGCGTTGCGCGATTTTCCGCTTTTGGCGCTCCCGTCATCAATAAAGCCAACCACCGCATGCAAACGCATTCCCTTCGTTGCTTGCGTAATTTTTTTCAGAGAGTCTTTGCCGGCATCAATAAATTGTTTTTTGTTTGCCAAATCCCAAACCGGATAACCGCAGACCGACAATTCGGGAAAAACAAGCAGGTCAACGCCTTCGGCATTTGCTTTTTTGATCTGCGCGATAATTTTTTCGCGGTTGCCGTCAAAGTCGCCTACTGTCGGATTGATCTGTCCGATACCGATTCGGATATTTTGATTTATTTTCATGACCAAAATCTTATCAAAATTTGATTCCCTGTTCAATCAAACATCTAGATTTCCCAAAAAGCAAAATATGCGTAAAAACCTCATTTTTTTCTTGCAGTGCACAGCAACTTGTATAGAATACATTTCTGTAAGCAAAACCGGAGAACATAATGAAATTTAACGGAAAATTATTAGTGATTGGCTGCGGCTCTGTTTCGCAATGCACACTGCCTTTGTTTTTGAAACACATCGAAATGCCGACCGAAAAAATCACGATCATGGACATGATCGACAATCGGCGCCACGTAAAAGACGTTCTCGCCAAAGGCGTTAAGTACACACAAAAAGAAATTACAAAAGATAATTACGCCAAGATCCTGAAACAATTTGTCGGCCAGGGCGATATGATCGTTGATTTGGCCTACAACATCGACACGGTCGAAATTCTCAATTGGTGCCATCAAAACGGCGTCAATTACATCAACACTTCCGTTGAGCTTTGGGACCCTTATTTTGGAGGCACAGAACAGCACCCGACCGAGCTTACCCTTTATGTCCGCCAAATGGCGATCCGAAAGCTGATCAATAGCTGGGAAAACAACAAGGGCCCGAGCGCGGTTGTGGATCACGGCGCCAATCCCGGACTCGTTTCCCATTTCACGAAAATAGCGCTTCAGGATATTGCTGAAAAAATCCTTAAAACAAAAGCCAAGGAATCCCGAACACGGCTGAAGGACATTCAAAAAGCCCTTCGCCATAAACAATACGCCAAGCTAGCGCAGCTTTGCGGCGTGAAAACCATTCATATCAGTGAACGCGATTCGCAGATTACGCGCAAACCAAAAGAAGTGAATGAATTTGTAAACACCTGGAGCGTCGAAGGCTTTCGCGAAGAAGGTATTGCACCCGCCGAAATGGGCTGGGGAACCCACGAAATGAACCTCCCGCCCGATGCGCACTATCATTTATCAGGCCCCGGTAATCAAATTTGCCTTGCCCGCCCCGGTATTAAAACGTGGGTTCGCTCCTGGGTTCCGAGCGGTGAGATTGTGGGAATGGTTGTGCGTCACGGTGAAGCATTCACCATTTCCGATTATTTAACCGTTTGGGAGGATGATAAGCCGGTTTACCGCCCTACCGTCCACTATGCCTACTGTCCTTGCGATGCAGCGATGAATTCATTGATTGAGCTTGAAATGCGCCAGTTCGACCTGCAAAGCAAGCAGCGCATCCTGAATGACGACATCGTGAGCGGGCGCGACGAACTCGGTGTATTGCTCATGGGCCATGATTTCAAATCCTGGTGGACCGGAAGCTTGCTGGATATCGAAGAGGCTCGCCGCTTGGCACCCCATCAAAATGCAACCACCCTTCAAGTCGCTTGCTCGGTGCTTGCGGCGGTGATGTGGATGATGGCGAATCCGTCTGAAGGCGTTTGCGTTCCGGATGACCTGCCCCATGATGAAATCATGAAAGTCGCAAGGCCTTACTTGGGGCCTTTTATTTCTCAGCCGGTTGATTGGACACCTGTGAAAAATTTATTTCGCCTTTTCCGAAACACAAACGGCCACATTCCGACCGAGCATGAGACATGGCAGTTCAACACCTTTTTGGTCCGTTGATCCCTAGATGCCCGCTACCCTAACCAAGACAGCTCAAATTTCCGGGAACGGTGTCGAAACGCTGATCCGAAAATCTCTGAAGAAGCATTCGACACCTTTTATGCTGATCAAGCGCAGTATTTTGATTAGGCAATACCAGCTTTTCAAGAAACACCTGCCGCAGGTCCAGATTTATTACGCGATCAAAGCCAATCCAAACCCCGAAATCATCAAAACATTTTTGCGGCTGAACACCAAATTTGACGTTGCGAGCGCAGCCGAAATGAAGACTGTGATTGACCTCGGCGCTTCGCCCGATCAAGTCATCTTCGCCAATCCGATTAAATCTGCCGAGGATTTAAAGCTTGCGCGTGCCTGCCGCGTAAAATTTACCGTTTTCGACAATGAGCCCGAGCTATACAAAATTGCCAAATATTGCCCGCGAGCCAAAGTATTACTAAGAATCAAGGTCGCGAATTTGGGCAGCATAGTCGAATTATCGCTCAAATTCGGCGCCGATCCCGATCAGGCCACTTTCCTGCTGAAAAAAGCGAAACAGCTCGGCTTAACACCAGCCGGCATCTGTTTTCACGTCGGCTCTCAGTGCACCAATACCGGCAACTACGTCCAAGCCCTCGAAGTCACGTCGGCGATTTTCAAGGAATTAAAACGTGAAGGAATCTATCTTAATACGGTTGATATCGGCGGCGGTTTTCCGATCCGCCACTTTGACAACGACCAGCACGCAACATTCGAAAATATGGCGCGCGCCATCAAAACCGAAATGAAGCGTTTGTTTGATAAAGACGTGAAATTCATGGCTGAGCCGGGCCGTTTTTTGGTGGGCCCCGCAGGAATTTTAGTGACTGAAGTCGTGGGGCGCACATTCCGGAATAACAAAAATTACTATTATTTGAATGATGGGATTTATCAGGATTTCTCGGGCATTGTTTTTGATCACTGCAAGTACGAATTCAAAACTCTCCGCCGCGGTCAAAGGTTTTTAAGCACGCTTGCCGGCCCGACTTGCGATTCATTTGATACGATTTCAGCCAGCGAGGAACTTCCGGAGCTTGACGTCGGTAATGTGATTTACGTCAAGAATATCGGAGCTTATTCGGCTGCCAGTGCCGTAGCCGCATTTAACGGGTTCCCTCCGGCAAAAGTCGTCGTTGTCGATTAGCGCTTCGAAAACAGCAAAGGTACACCGATTGAACTTGCCTGAAGCAACACTCCCGTTTACAGACCGCATTCGAAGCAAAATCAACTTCATTATCGTTTCCTTATTGGTCGCTCTCGGCTTATACCTATTTTGGGTTGCGCTTCACCTTAGAATTGACTTTTTTGACGCCTATGAAACCCTGGTCAACGCCCGAAAAATTGCGACATTGGATGAATCGCTGACTTATTATTGGAAAAGACCTTTTATTTTTCCGATCCTTCTTTCTCCGATCTTTATTTTAGAGCAATGGGCACAAAGCCCCGACTTCTCGCTGATAACCGTCCATCTGACCTGCGTTGCTTTGTTCTTGCTTTTGCTTTTCGTGTTTTTCAAGTTCTTGCGGTTTGAATTTGGTAAAACCGAAGCGCTGCTCGGAACTCTATTTCTGGCCGGCAATACGCTCTTAATTCACTATGCTCCGTTTGCCAAAGAAGACATTGCGGCCACCTTATTCACTTCGGCTGCATTTTATTTATATTGGAAGAGTCAAAACTCCGGAAATGCCGGTTTTTTGTGGAGTGCTGGAATTTTGACTATGTTTGCAATCGGGATCCGCTACAACTTAATTCCGTTTCTATTCGGCGTTTTTCTTATCTACGAAATCATTAACCGTGTTTTTCAAATCAAGAGCACGGGCAAGCCTCGACAAGTAGGTTTGCTTGTGAAATTAATCGCTTTATTCATCGTGCCGGTTACGGTTTATTTCTTACTGGCCGGCCTGCTCTATACGCTTTTGGATTTAGCACCATGGCACTCGTCAATTCTGAAATTCGTCCAAGACCTGATTGCGCAGTATCAAAAAAATACAGGCTGGGAAAACCCGAACTGGAACTATGTATTTTTATTAAAATCGATTCCTTTTCCGCTCCATCTCCTTTTTGTTGGTGGGATTTTTCTGTCAGCGAAGGACAGGCGGCCATTGTCACTATTTTTCATCATTTGGTTTTTTGCCTTTTTTCTATTTCAAACTTATGTAATTGCCGTCAGAGAAGCTCGTTATTTGTTTCCGCTCTTTCCGCCCGTGTTTTATTTCACGCTGAAAGGCGCATTGGCAATTATTCAATTTATAGCTCTCAGAATCAAATCGGATCAAATCAAGAATGCTTTTGCGGGCATGCTGTGCTTTGTGTTTGCCTTCTCGCCTCTTCAGAAAGGATTTTCAGAGTGCATAAAATTCGCCGATCCCGTTTATTCGAACGATTTTTCAGGCAAGATCAGCAAGGCCGCAAAAAGCTTGTCTCAAAATTCTAGTATTTTTTGGGTCGGGCCTTACTATACCATTCATCCCAAAGATTATGTTTTTGACATCAACGATAAAGTCACATACATCTACCACTTCTACGGTAACGCGATCGAATTTTATACCGGAAAACCAGTCTATCACCTGCCCATCACGACGTATTTACCGCAACGTGCCAACAACCCCAGCGAGCCACTGGTTTTAGGGCCCGGCTCTTACCAATTCATTAAAAAAGGCGATGTGATTATTATTAATCGTGATCCGACGCTCTATATCACGGAATCTATTCCCAAAACACAGGCACCTCTTTTGATTGAGCAGGTTAATACCTATCGGCTATCAGCAAAACCCCGAATAGCAGATGAAACTGGTTATGAATTTTTCTCTGAATCGCTTCCAAAGGCAGCGGCAAAAAGCGGTTTAACGCAGGAGGGGTATTTGATTCAAGGGGATGGATTTCCGGACGGAATTTACGAAGTTTATGTTCAGGTTGCCGCGCCAAGCCGTGAAATCGCGCCTTTTGGTTTCGTTAATGTTACGGACGGTCGATTTGAAATTTTGAACCCTAAGTTGACGGCCGATATCCCGATTGATGAGATCTTGATGGTGTTTTACGATTCCGTTACAACAGCTTCGTTTCGGAAAACTTAGTCCGATTTTCTAATATACCGCTCAAGCCAAAGTTCAAAATTAAGCAGTGTATAGATTTGTTTTCTATGATCGAACTTCCCTTCAAAATGCTCGCTTAATAATTTTGATACGGCTGCCGGATTTAAGAATCCCTCACGCTTAATTTTGGCCGGCTCAAATATTGCTTTCAAAAATGGCTTCAACTCGGCTTTGAACCACTTGGCGACAGGAATTCCAAAACCCTTTTTCTTCCGGTTGATGATGGCATCCGGAAGATGATGTTTCATGGTTTTCTTCAGAATGTATTTGGTTATCAGGCCGTTCAACTTCAAATTTGACGGCAGTTTGGTTGCAAATTCAACCACTTCATGATCCAAAAACGGGACCCTTCCCTCCAGAGACGCAGCCATCGTTGCGCGGTCAATCTTGACCAGCATATTGTCCTGTAAATAAAACCTTTGATCACAATGTAAAAGGCGGCCCAGCCAATCTTCCGGACGAGTTACACTACCGTATTCCTTTGCAATTTGATACGGATCAAAAGCGCCCAAAGCAGCGCAAACATCTGCTGACAGCAAGTCGGCCTGGCTTTTCGGATCAAAAGATCCCAACCACCGATAATGCCGTGCAATCATATTCTCTTCCTCCATCCCATCGATAAACTTTTTTAGCTTATAATCGGTGCTTAAATTCTCGTCTGAAACAGGCAGCTGCGATGTCAGGCCGCGCATCAGCTGCCAGACGGACTTCGGGATCCAGCCAAGACTACGAGCAACCGAATGCGCTTGGTAAGTTGGGTACCCGGCAAAAATTTCATCGCCACCATCACCGCTAAGCGAAACTGTCACATGCTTTTTTGTAAATTGGGATAGTAGCAGGGTTGGAAGAAACGAAGCGTCCCCAAAAGGCTCATCCAAAAAGTCCATCATATCGGGAATCAAATCCCGCGCTTTTGTGACCGATAAAATTTCAGAATGATGCTCCGTGCCCAGGTATGCCGCTACTTGCCGCGCATACTTCGTTTCGTCAAAGGATTCTTCTTCAAATCCGATATGAAAAGTTTTGATTTTCGAAACACCAAGTTCGCGCATCAGCACACAAATTGAACTTGAGTCAATTCCGCCGCTCAAAAAAGCCCCCAGCGGCACATCGGAGATCAAATGACGGCGCACCGATCTTTTTAATACATCCAGCAAGGCTTCCGCGTATTCAGCTGCGGATTTTTTTTCTATTGGATCGGAATATGAAACTGACCAATATTGAATGCTCTCTACGGAACCTTGCTTGATCTTAAGGCAGTGTCCCGGCTCCAACTTTTTAACGTTTCTCAAAATCGTATTCGGCGCGGGAACATAGTCAAAACTGAGATATTGACCGAGCGATTGAAAATCAACTTCACGGCTTACATCCGGATGCTTCAGAATTGCTTTGATTTCGGATGCAAAAATGAGCTTACGGTTCACTTCGATATAATGGAGGGGTTTAATACCCAAACGGTCCCGGACCAAATACCCTTCGTTTTTGCGCTTGTCCCAAATCGCGAACGCAAACATCCCGTTTAGGTGCTTCAAGCAATCAATTCCATGCTCTTCGTAGAGGTGCAAAATAATCTCAGTGTCTGAGGTAGATTTAAATTGATACCCCTTCTGCTTTAACGCTGAAATATGATCTTGATAATTATAAATCTCTCCGTTAAACGTTATCCATATACTGCCGTCCCGGTTAGACATGGGCTGACGGGCATTATCGCTTAAATCGATGATTTTCAGACGCCGGTGACCAAACGCGACAGCACCATCAACCCAGGCGCCTTCCCCGTCTGGCCCGCGATGCCTGAGCGAGCCGCTCATTTGATTTAAGATTCCTGCGTCTATTTTGGAATTTTGTGACAGGTGGATAAAACCGTAGATTCCGCACACGGTGAAGCCCTAGCGATAATTAAAAATTGATTTTTTCTGAAATCCGATAAACCGGCCTCTCCTGGCCTTGGTGATAAACCCGCATCACCATTTCAGCAAGCAACCCCATTAAAATCAGCTGAATTGAAGAGATGAAAAATACGACCATCATAAAGACCGCAGGCGTTGCTTCTTTATTTTGTAAAATCAAAACACGATAAGCCACTAGGCCTAAGGTCGCCAAACCAAGAAGGAATAGCACAAAACCGAGCCGCCCGAAGAAATAAATAGGCTTTGTCGCAAAACCGCCCAGAAAAGAAACGGTCGTGAGATCCAGGATTACTTTTGAAATTCTTCCTAATCCGTATTTACTTACACCGTGCCGCCGCTCTTGGTGATTGACGATTACTTCAGTGATCCGCGCACCTTCCCAAGCCGCGTAAGCAGGCAGAAAGCGGTGCATTTCTCCATAAAGCTTTACGCCGCGTAAAATTTCGGCGCGATAGAGCTTCAAAGAGCATCCGTAGTCATGCAAATGCACACCCGTAACGGTTGAAATCAGCCAGTTTGCGATCTGTGACGGAATGCGCCTCGTTAAGAGACTATCCTTTCTGTCCTTCCGCCAGCCACTGATAACATCAAAACCTTCGCCAAGTTTTTTTGCAAGCATCAGAATGTCTGCCGGGTCATTTTGTAAATCCGCATCCAAAAATGCAATAACGTCACCCTTGGCATGATCAATACCGGCAGCCCAGGCAGCGGTCTGCCCGAAATTTTTTTTGAACGCTACCAATTTAATACGCTTATCTGATTTGGCCTCATTTTTGACAATCTGAATACCCGCATCCGCACTGCCGTCATCTACAAAAATGATTTCGCTTTGCTGTGAAAAATGGCTCAAAACTGCTTGCGCACCTTTTATAATTCCCGGCAATGATTGTTCTTCATTGAAAAATGGGACGATAACACTCAGCGCATAGTTAAACTTTTCCATTAGGCACCTTTATACTGAAGTACTTTTTGAATTTCAGGGTTTTTTAACAGTTCCGGATCATAGCGTACAGCCTTCTTGAGCTGCTCTTTTGCTTTCATCATTGAGCCCGTCTTGCCGTATAAAATGCCGAGCTGCAAATAACTGTTGGGCTCCAGGGGAAACTCTTGAATCATCCTTAAATAAATTTTTTCCGCGTCATCGCGCTGATGGTTATTTTGATAAAGATTTCCCAACATTTCATAAAGCGCCACATGTTTCGGGTACATTTCAAGCAACTCTTCCGTAAATCTGATTTGCTCGTTGATCGGCACAATACGGCTGAGAGCGGAAGCCTTCCGAATCAATAAGTCAAACTTGGCAGGCGAATAAATCAAAGCCTGATCAAAAGCATCAACCGCAGAGACAAACGCATTCATTTCCATCAATGAATCACCCAGCGCTATGTAATACTTAGCGGCACGCGAATCGAGCTGTATCGCTTCACCAAAAGAAAATATCGCATTTTCGTGGCGCTTCTTCCTTTGCTGGATCAATCCAAAGTAGAAGTGGGTTTCGGGTGAATCAGGATTTTGAATCAAAGATTCAGATAACAGCCGCTCTGCGTCTGTAAAGTTCCCCATCTCATACTGAACCATTCCCAAAATTTCGATCAAGTCCGGGTTTTTAGGATCCAGCTCTTTGATGAAGTCAAGTTCGCTTTGGACCCTCCCGTATATTTTCCGGTAAAAGTTGCTTCTGGCAATATTGACATGAAACTCAATATTTTGATCAATCGGAGGATTCAGGTTTTTAATTTTTGGATACTGCTTCGACGCAAAAGCGTTGATTAAATGATAATTACTGCTCACCGTATCGTCATACAAATGGCGCGGTGCCGAAAATTCTAGGTAGGGGTAATTATCGCTGTTGATTCGGGCTCCTTCGGAAAAACTACGCAACGCTTCGTCATCCAGCCAAAAAGCGCCTAGAAAACCATCCGCTGTTTTAATTCCGTAGGGTTCAAAATCCTGTAAAACCTCCGGACGGTTAAAGGATTTTTTTAATTCGAGATAATCTATTTCAATCGGTTCATTCGACCCGAGCAGAAGCAGGTCAGGATAATTCGATGTCCATAGACTTGTATTTGGAAATACCAGCGTGAATGTTCGAATAATCATACGCATATCCTGATCGGACATGCTGTAAGCGTGAAGCCATTGGCACACGATCCCCTGCGGCGCGAGACGCGCTTTCATTGTTTCGTAATGCTCGCGCGAAAACAAATTAGCGACACCGGCCATCCATGGATTTGAAGGTTCGGAAATGATGACATCATACAGCGTAGGATTGATTTTTAAGTAATTGCGGCCGTCATTCACAATCATGCGAAGCCTGGGGTCGTTTAGCACATTTCGATTCAGTTCCGAAAAAAATCTGGCGCCCTCAACCACGGCAGCTTCCAGTTCGACGCAATCAATCTGTTTGACCGCGTAAGACGCGACTGCGGCAACCGTCGAACCGCTTCCCAGGCCGATGGTAAGTACCTTTTGCGCATCCGGATTTAACAGCATCGGCAAGTGGCCAAGCAAAAATTGATTGAACGCGTCGGTTCCGTTAGAGGCATCTGTTTTTCCATTCACTGCGAGTGAAATAACATCGCGCACTCGGTTAACGCTGACCGTTGCGCTCGTCCCTTCCTTATAGAACAGATTAAGCCGGTTTTCCATAGACCGGATAAACTCTTCTTGCGAATTGGCGTTATGCATGTTCGGACGAACCACCGCCCCGCTTGTGATTACTGATTTATTCCACGGGCGCGCTAGGCTAGCACCAACCCAAGTAAAAACAAACACGACGGAAAAAGCAATTGTCCGCCTGAGTTGCCGGTTAGGCAAACTCATCATAAACGCAATCGCGCCGATCGCGGCATTTAATCCGGCGGCGGCCATGAGTGTTTTGTAAATTCCCAGGATTGGGATAATCAAAAAGCCGGTCAGCGCCGAACCAAAAATAGTCCCCACAGTATTCGCAAAATAAGCCGTGCCAATATCGCCCCCCAAACGCTCTTGCTGATGATACAAATGAATAAAGCAAGCAAACATGGCGCCGATGCAAATGGTCGGGCCCAGCATAACGATTGTACAAAGCGCGAATCTTCCAAGCTCGATTAAAAACGGTGTGTGCTTAGACCAGTGATAGAGCTTTAAAAAGCGGTATGGCATTTCTTCAAATTGATTCATGCCCAAAAAAGCAAATAATGCAGTGGCGGCTTGCAAGGTGGCAAAAATGGATAGGTCGATTTTGATCCGCTTGGAGAGCCAGCTGAACAAAAAGCTGCCGAGGGCGATGCCCAATAGAAACGTCGACAGCATTACCGAAAATGCGTAGATAGAGCTTCCGACGACAATGGCGAGTATGCGCGTCCATCCGATTTCATACATCATGGAAACGCCGCCGGAAATCCCAAATAAAACAAGCAGCGTCGTATAGTACGCATTTGGCTGCGATTTTGATGGAGCCGGCAGTTCTTGAACGGCGATTTCGGGCGGCAAAGCGCTAGCGCCCGCAGCATTCCCCTTAATCCAGAACCAGCATGCGGCAAAAATCAAAAGGTTAAGAACGGCTGTCAAAACCGTGGTTTGCCATACGCCAAAATAATACAAACAAAAAAAACCGCTGAAAATCACGCCTAGCACGGCGCCTGCCGTATTGAGCGCATATAAAATCCCCACCTTGTGCGCAATCTGATCGCGATGCTCTATATAAAATTTGCTTAACACCGGCAGCGTGCCGCCCATCAAAAATGTCGGAATGAACAAAAACACAAATGACACTGCAAATTTGAATAGACTGAATTGAAGAAATTCGGGATTAAAGGCGCGGTAAAAAACGATGTTGATCCAATCGATGAAATACCAAATAAACGGCGTCAAAAGCGCGTAAGCTCCGACTCCGCCCTCCATAATTCCATAAAGCTTAACCGGATCTCCTGCTGACGGCTTGTCAATCCACTTGCCGAAGCACAGCGCTCCCAGCCCCAATCCCGCCATGTAACCCGACAGTACCGCACTGGTGGCATAGGTCGTGTTTCCAAAAACGAGGCCCATCACCCGAAGCCACACGACTTGATACATTAAGCCGCAGGCGCCGGACACAAAGAAAAATGATAGGACGAGCAAGCTCAGCGTGCGAGGTCTCATCGATGTTTTAATATTAGGTAAAGGCGAAGTAGTTTCGGAAATCATTTATTTTTTTAAATTAAAAAATAGATACACCAGAGGCCTCAAAATACTCCACCAACCCGTGATGGGAGCCATTTTAGAATAACCTAACTTTCTGTCAGGATAAATCTTGGTCACCGGAACCTCTGCAATACGAAAACCCAACCGTATTGCACGGCAGAATAAATAGGGTTCCAGTTCGTAATGATCCAACCAGTCTTGCCGCAAATCAATCCGAACATCTTTCAAAACTGAGTTTTTCACGGCCCGGAAACCGTTAGTTGTATCCGTAATCCGCCTGCCCGCCACCAAAGAAAATAGCCAAGGATGGACATAGCGTGTCGTAATAAGCCGATAAAACGGCATGTTACCATAATTTCCGCCCGCCAAATACCGGGATCCTTGGACAAAATCCGCTTTCCCGCTGACAATGGGTTCAATCAATTGATCCAATTCATCGGGATTGTCCTTGTTGTTTCCCGCGATTGTGATCAAGATATCGTACTGTTTTTGAATACCAAATTCATAGCCGCGCCGAATTGAGAAACCGATACCGCTTCTCTTTTCATTTCGTAAATACGGGAATCCGTGCTTGGATGCCGATTGCTTAGGCGCGGAATCGCTCGAAGCATCATCGATAACAAGAACGTCAATTACGACACGGCTTTTATCACGTTTTTTCAGAAAAGCCGCGATTCGATCGCACGTGGCTTCAAATTTGACACCTTCATTATAGGCACACGCAATGATGAGCGCTTTCATCCGACGCGTACCGGATTGCCCCGCTTTGCCAGAGATTTCTGAATGGCCGTAAGCACCTTTACCGTTTGGATACCGGCAACACCATCCGCCGCGGGCTGCTTTCTTTTCTGAACGCATTCCAAAAAATGGGAATCTTGGATCTTTAAAGGTTCCTGCAGCGCGATTTTAGGAATCGTGATATCACCTTCCCTCGCCAACAGCGCAAATTCACCGAAAGTTTCGTAGTAATACTTGTGCACAACCTGGCTATCGTAAATTTTAATCGGGCCGACATTGTCCAAATCATCCCAGGTAATCATGGATTTATTTCCAACGACGGTAATTTGCCTGATTTTTTTGGGATCCAGCCAGCTGACATGGATGTTCACCAAAACACCGCTCGGATAAGTCATCGATATAAAGGCAACGTCTTCGATTTTGCTCTGAAGATACTTTCCTCCGCGCGCGGTAACCTCGATCGGAAAACTATTCAGTAAGTAATTAAAAATATAAACGTCGTGGCAGGCCAAATCCCACACTGCATTCACATCGCGCCGGAACGGCCCAAGGTTGGTCCGTTCAGAATGTAAATAATATACGCGCCCGCATTTTTTCTTCTGAATCAGTTCTTTTAACTTTCGGATACCCGGATTGAATACAAAAACATGCCCGACCATCAACACTCTTTTGAGCTTTTTTGCAAGCTCCGTCAGCTTGATCGCATCGCTAACTTTGGTGCAAAGCGGTTTTTCGCAGAGCACGTCCTTGCCCGCTAATAGGCTTTCTTTCGCAATCTTGTAATGAAGCGCAGCCGGAGTGGAGATCACCACTGCGTCAATGCGCGGGTTGTGGAGAATGTCTCGGTAATTCCGCGTGGTTTCAATACCCTTCACAAGCTTTGACATGGCGGTTAAACGTACTGAGTCTAAATCGGAACAGGCAGCCACGCGGCTATCTTCTAAGTTGGTAAAATTGCGGATATGGTTAGGCCCCCATTGCCCGCATCCGATTACACCGATTTGAATCATGAAAAAACTCCTTAAATTTAGCTATTTTTATCGGCAATTTCACTGCTCCGGTAAAGGCAAAAAGCTACCTACCGGCCAAAAACCCACAAAATTCCCATCTGTTCGCCGGAACCATACTCGGCTTCATAGCGTCGGATTTGCCCATCCGTTGGCTTTGATGCAATAACAACATCCGGCCGAAAAGGCTTTCTTTTTATTTTACTCGATATATTCGCCACTTCTATATGTTCAATCCGGATCGCATTCCGATTGGCTTGCAGTATCGCCCAGTACGGATATTCCCAGTCATCCTCATGAACAATAAGTCCGACATTCTTATAGCGCTTCGATTCAATATGTTTTGTTGCAAGTAAATATGAAAGCTTCACAATGTTAGCCCCGTTATTCATATACAGCATGTCACGTCCTGCTTCAAAAACAGTGGGCGGCATATTGTCAACAAAAGGCCACTTAAAAAAACTCCGAGAAAAATTAAAGAAAGCTGAATAAAGTGAGCTGACCAGCAAAAAAACGGCAACTGCGCCAGATACGCTTTTTGCTTTCATCAAAGACAGCACTGAACCCGCCACAGGTGCCCAAAAAAAGAAAAGAGGCAGCTGCAAACGGCTGATCCACACTTGCCACTTGAAAATAATGCAAATTAGCAGGAAGGCAGCAATGACCGATGCAAGATAAAATATAAATTTTGGCTCTTTTCGAGTCTCGCGCCTGCGCAGCGCAATAATCCCGCAAATCACAATCAGCCAAAAATGAATGGGGTTGCTCGCTGAATCTTCATGGGCGTGAAGCGGACGGATTTGAAATTTTCCAAAATTAGGATCATAGGTTGTCTTCGGATCATTGGCATCCATGCCAAGCGAACGGTGGAACGCATAAATCCATTTGGTCAGCTCGTGGTTAATACCAATGATCGGAAAGCTCGCGTGCGAGGCAGCGCCCCGAATTATGTTAGACAACACGGGCCGGACGCCGAATTTCTCGTTGGTTAAATCTATTGTTTTTATTGGCCCTAGCGGATGATGGAAAAGTACGAAATTGCGCGACCAGTGGCCCAGATTAATCACGATAACCAGCGCAGCAATTAACGCCGCAGTTTTTGACAACTTTCCCCACTGCCTGTTTCTGACGCAAGCCCAAGCAAACCACGCTATGAACGGAATAATGTAAACATAGGATAGTGATTTTGTCAGAAACGCAAGCCCAATACCGGCACCGGCACCGCACGCATCTGTCCAATTAAATTGATTCTGCAGCCTCAGAAGAAACACAACTGCTGCAAGAAGCCAGAACGAGGCTGCCAGATCGTTTTGCGTGCTTGAAGCCTGTAAAATCGCCATCGGGAGCGTTGACGCAAAAACCGCGGTCAGCAGCTGTGCCCACCGGTCAAATCCAAATTGCTTTGTCAGCAAAGAACTGGTGAGAACACAGCCGATATAAAAACTCCATTGAATCATATTGGCAAAGCGGTCGCCTCCGCTCAAGAGCTGGGCTTGCAAGATCATAAATTCGGCTCCTGGCGCATGATACAATTGCCTTAAAATGTTGGTTGGATAGTGTCCGACACTTCTATTTTGGACCCAATGCGCGACCCGGCTCATGTGATACGTCAGCGAATCCCATGTATTGGGCGGAGCCAAAAGAGCAACAACGCTCGTAATAATTACGAGGAAAAAAATCCCGGACAAAAGCCCTAAGAATAAACCTGAAAAACCGGAAATCGAAGGCAGGATCTGAGTTTTTCGATAACCAAAAAACCAAACAGACAGAGCAACGCACAGCAGCGCTCCCCATGTCACGCCAACGGTTTTTTGTGTAAGCGCAGAAAAAACGCTCAACACTTCAATCGCAGCAACCGCGATGACGCCCGTCACAACAAATGCAAGACCCGTTTGATAACGCCAATCATCGCGTTCATTGACTCGAAATTGCGGATGGCCGTTTAAAATCAGAACCAAAGCCGCAAATAATAAAACCGGAAACAAAATCATCACACACACCTCACTACCGCATAACTAAAATTGAAATTGAAAAACAGGTTCAAAAGCACCCATCTGCGATTGTTTGGCCTCTGAAGCATCAATCAAGACCACGTCGGTAAAATACTCGCCTGCTGAATGACGGGGCTTCCGATAAAGCCCCACTCGTCCCTCGGAAACAGCATCATTGATCACTGCAAGCAAAGTCCGGTTATAGAATACAACATACCTGCCGCCGATTCTCCGAATCGACAAATCAAAAGCGATCGGATCTAAAATCTGCTGCGCCACATACGACGGTTCCGAGGGGTTTCCATTCTCGTTAAATTGCACATAAGTGTAACGTTCATTTGCCACTAAGATTGAAAAATTGGCGGGGTCGTGATAGTTAAATACCAAACCTCCGACAAATCCCCCATGAAGCCGGGCGCCGTAATAAATAGGATGATGGACGGCATTGCTAAGAGAAAAACCGCTAAAACTGAGCTGGTTATCGGTTGATTGAGCGGAAAACTCGGCTTGCCCCTCATTATTGATCTGCCCATAACGATAGGCCTGCTGATCAATCTGCTCAGGAATCAACTGCATAAACCAAAGTTCGCGTTTTTCGTTTTCGAGCAAATAGAGCGGGATTTTGTCCGGGAAAGCATTGCATGACCTTCGGTACAGCAGAACATTGGGCACAAAGCTTGAAACTCTTTCGGCCCCGGTCCCACCATAGCAATATTCCGGATGCTTGCTTAATTCTGACCAAACCCGGAGTGTTTTGGAAGCGATTTGTTTATCGTAATCACCTCGAGCATTGATTGCCTTTTCGATTCCCGCAATACCGCTTTTAATCTGATAACCGGCAACACAGAGCAGGAAAAACACTAATCCGATTTTTAAATTTTTATACGGTAAGCTGCTGATTTTTCTCAAGCCCATAGCAACGATGATTGTAAGGGCGTAATTGGTTAGATAGAAATAATAGGTGGAGTTTTTCAAATAACCGATTGAGCGCGGAATGGCCCTCCCGACCGTTAGTCCCAAAAAAGTGACAATCAAAAATATTCCCGCGAATGCAAAAATCGGAAAAAGCTGTCGCTGACCGAGCTTTTTTCTGAAAATATATAGATAAATTAACGCCCCTGCGATCAATGTAAGAAAAATAAAACCGGCGGTGTAAAAAACAGGCGCTGGAATTTTGAGAAAGTCCCACTCCGCCCGAAAATCCAAATTAATAAATGAGAAACGAATGATGCTCGGCGCCAAAAAGGCAGTGATAATCAGGCCCCCGACGTAAACCGCGTGGCTTAAAAATTTTGAGGCGTAAGCAACGCTTGCCGGTTGCGCCGCATCACTCAATAACAGGTTGGCCTGGCTGCTAAAAGCGATCCGGCCAGCGACGTTGAGCAGCAAATTAGCAGCCAGCGGGACCAGGCACGCGATTGACAATGATTTAAAATAAGATGGATTCGTTGATTGATTTTGAAAATGCAGAACTAAAAATAAAAGACAGAAGATAACCATCGCCGGCAAAACAACTTCGTGAAATAGTGAAGATAAAAAAAGGCAGAATGAAAATAATAAAAGCCAATTTCGATTTTCGGGCGGCTGAAGCCAGCGGCCAAGCGCGTACAATGCCAATCCTACAAAAACCAGGCAAAACATGTAAGGACTGATATGGCGCCAAAAAACCATTTCAAAACCTGCCAGATGCGTGGCAAATACAACGGATAGGATAAACGCAAAAGAGCGCCTTAAAAACAAACTCAGCAATAAGAACAATGAAAAAGCCGTCAAAGCATGCGCGAGGATACTGAAAGCGCCAAGCGCATACAAATTATGCCGAAAAAAAATATCCAAAAGCGCGAGCGTGCCGGTCATTCCGGGCCTGAACAAAAAAGAATCACCCTTTGCGATGACGCGGGTCCGGTTATAGACCAACTGCTTCAACAAAAACTCGGTATCCGAAACTGCGTATTCCCTCTCCGCCATAAACCCATAGTGATCGGAGCGAGGCACGGAAATGACACCGGAGCGGTAGGTGTAAAATGAAATCACAATCAGCGCCACTAATACGGCAGCGCAAATTAATTTGCTTTTCATTTAATCTTTTCGGCAGACATTGGTTGAATATGTTTTCGATACCACGCAAGACTCCTTTCAATTCCTTCTTCAAGCGGCACCTGCGGCTCCCAGCCAAAAATGCGCTTTGCGCGGTCGATATTCAGAACCAACTTGAAGTTAACCGAAGGCTTTAAATGATCATACTCAATCTTTAAATTCTTTTTGGAGCGGTCAATAATCAACTGGACCAGATTAGCAATTGAAATGCTTTTTCCGTAACCAACATTAACCAGCTCAAACTTTTCAGTTTGCTTTTCAATTGCCAAATCAATAAACCGGGACAGGTCATCCACATATAAAAGATCGCGCTCTTGGGCGCCCGTGCCCCAGACCACAACTTTGCCGTCCTTGGCAGTTTCAACTTTCGCAACCGTTGCGCCAAAAACGTGTGATTTTTCAAGATCATACTTATCATAAGGGCCGTAAATATTGGAATGCCGAATCGCGGTATATTTAGCACTTCCGATTCGCGAATAAAATTGGCTCATTTTCTCGAGGTAAACTTTTGTCCAACCGACACCAAAATAATTATCCGTAATTTGATAATTCATATCTTCTTCCGAAACTGGCGCCTCCTGATTCGGATACATCACGGTACAGCTTAAAAAGATCACGTGTTTCACCTTTTGCTCGAAACACGCTCGAAAAATCAAGGAGTTCATTACGGCGTTATCTGTAACGTGCACATAAGGCGCCTCAATCGTATCCTTTACGCCGGAGGTTGTGGCAGCGGCTTGAACCACAACATCCATCCCCTTCACAATTTCTTGAACTTGCACAACATTTGTTAAATCAATACGCTTAAATTTAGCCTTTGGAATTAAGGGAGAACGACGCTTGTAACAAGTTGCGTAAACTTCAAAATCTGGTTTTTTGACAAAATACTCAACCAAATTCCTGCCGATAAAACCAGTTCCGCCGCAGATTAAAATTTTTTTCATACAAGCCACTCGTTAACTATCTCACTAATTTAAAATTTGCCCCGCTAAATAGTCTGCAAATGCCAGACTGCACGTCATTCCGGGAGATACTGCATTCAGCACATGCGTTGCCGACGGTTGATGTTCCACCAAAATATCATCAACCAATTTACCGCTTTGATCCACCATCTGAGCTCGGATTCCGGCCCGATGCGGCACAATCTGTTCTTGCGTTACACCTGCAACCAGAGACTGAATCTGCTCCAAAAAACTATTTGCTGATAGCGATGTTTTCAAATTCTCGGAAGCTAGCTGCACAAACTCTGGTCTGATAACCATCCGTAAAAATTGCATACTAGTAAACATGCGGCCCATTTCACGCCAATCCCATTCCTTCTCATATGCTTCCCTGCCAAACGCCAAAACTGCGCTAGGCCCGGCAAGCACTCTTCCGTCCGTTTCCCGGGTTAAATGAATGCTCAAAAACGGAAACCGGAGATCAGGAGCCTGATAAACCATTGATTTCACATCGCAATTTTTGACTTCCATATACTCGCCGCGAAATGGAATAATCCGATAACCTCTCCCTGCGTTCATCATATGCGCAATTTCATCTGCATAAAGCCCCGCACAATTAATGATGTATTCGGCGTTGAAACTCCCTTGGTTGGTATAGACCGTATTTCCTTCGATTTTTAAAACGCGATGGACCATTTTATACTCAACACCGACCTCGCGCGCATCTTGCGCAAGAGATTTGAGGAGCATTTCAGAATCAACGGTTGCGCCTGAGGGAGACAGAAGAGCACTATCGCCTTTGGCAATCGGTTCCCGCTCAATCAATTCATCGCGGCCGATTAACATCAACCCCTCAACGCCGCACTCGACACCCATTTTTAAAAGACGGTCTAGGGTTGCCAGCTCTTCGGCATGACGCGCAATCACTAAAGTCCCACATTCATTCATCACAATCCGCCGCTGTCTGCAATATTCTCGCAAGCGCCGGCTGCCCTCAACGCACATTTTTGCTTTCAAACTTCCGGGTTTTTGATTAATCCCGGAATGAATGACACCGCTGTTGCGACCGCTTTGATGAAGCCCGAGCGAAGATTCTTTCTCTAGAATTAAGATTGAGCCAGCTTTGCGCTTAGCAAGAGCCAGGGCAACCGCGGTGCCAATAATGCCGCCGCCGATAACTATCCATTGCTTCTGCGTTGATCGCGACTGAGTCAACTCTTTTGCGATGAGGTTTTTGACGTGCTTGAAGAAACGAATTGTCGTTTAAGCTGATGTGAAAGCATTGCCTGGATATGTTTTAAAGTTTCTTCGCCGAATTTTTGGCGCACCATCTCTAAATATTTAGGTGATTTAAAATAAACCTCAAATGCCTGGTCTCTAAACCGAATAACGTCAGAAGCCGGGAGGTGTTTTGTGGCAAGCGGAAGCATATCGACCGAATGCTGAGAATAACCGCTCCAGGCTTTTGGTAATGCCCATTTTTCACGGATAGCCTGCTGATACAAAGGAGACCCGGGATACGCCATCGCGCAATAAAAGTTGGTAAATTCGCAATTAAGTTCGAGCGCTAAATCCAGAGTGGCTTTCATTGAATTCATATCATCTTCCGGTAGCCCGAAGATATAATTTCCGATGATGTTAATACCAGCATCTTTCACTTTTTGAATTACTTTGCGAATGTCCTCTTGGTCAAACGCTTTGTCCACATTATCTCGGACACGCTCGCTACCCGACTCGATGCCAAACGCGAGCCAGTTCACACCCGCACGCTTTAATTTGTCCAGCATATTGTCCTTAATTGTGTCAATGCGTGCATACGCCCAAATATTCAAATCATAACCGCGCTCAATGATCAAATCGCAAATACCAAATACATGACGCGCATTGAGAACAAACATCTCGTCTGCGATCTTAATATTGCGGACTCCGTATTCGTTGACTAATTTTCCGATTTGATCGACAACCGTTTTGGGATTCCAGAAGCGATAGCTGTTAATCTCCTCCTTCAAACCAGACTCTTTTTCTCCGGTTTTGTAAGGCGACTGAATACAACAAAAAGTGCAGTGATACGGACACCCGAGCGTGGTATAAAACGAAGCATAAGGCGCGCGTTTATCTAAATGACCGAAACAATGCCAGTTGTGCGCCCGGTATTTTTCCATAGGCAAAAGATCCCAGGCCATTTCAGGCATTTCTTCATCCAAGTTTTTGACGAGTGGTGCCGGTGCGTTGAACTGAATTTTCCCGTTTTCTTTATAAAGTAATCCGCGAACCTTCTTTAAATTTTCGGAGCCGCCGGCTTTCAGCGCCTCAATTAACTCTAAAAGCGTGTGCGGCCCCTCGCCGCTCGACACAAAATCTGCACTTTCCTCGCTCAGCGTCCGATCAGGCAGCGCCGAGACATGCCCGCCAACCAAAAACACCTTTTGGCTTGGGTCTTGCGCCTTAATCGCGGAGCAAATTGAACTTGCCGCCGGCATAATTTGCGTCGAAGCCGACGGTTGATGTCCGTAAACAACAACAGCGATCAGAAGCGGCTTCAACTCAAGCGCTTTTTGCGCAGTTTGAGCAGGGGTCAGATTCTCGGCGTTAGCATCCAGAATTTGAACGGAACAGCCTTTGCGCCGAACGAAAGTGGCCATCAACCCGGACCAAACCGGCGGCTCGATAGCAGAAATATTGAGTCCCAGCGTTTGGTAAACCTGGATCAAATTGCCAGGATTAATGAGCAAGACATCAAGTTTATTTTTTGTATTAACCATATCGTTTAATTGAATTTTCCTGCAGAATAAAGTTGTTTAAATTTCTCTAAACGTTCGGGCGTTCCAATATCATACACAGTTGCTAATGATACGCAAGCAAACAGTTGGGTTTCGTTCAGCTTTGGAAAAATTTGTTCCTCCAAAGAAATTTTTTGATTTTTCGGAATCAATTCCAATAACCGGCGCTCAAAAATATAAATACCCGCATTAATATATGGGGTCGATTCTTTTTCCTTTTCTTTAAATTGCGTTACGCCGAAGTTGTGATCAAACTTGATTCCGCCCACATCCGTTCGCTCTCGGTCCTGAGTTACCAAAAGCGTTGCCAACCCCTGATGCGATGCATGAAAGCGTAATAGCTCCTGCCAATCCGCCAAGCACAAAGAATCGCCATTTAACACCAACTGCTGATCGCTGCTTATGAGTTTTTCGGCTTGCTTGACAGCTCCGGCCGTGCCCAGCGGCTTTACTTCTTCGGAAAATATAATTTCTGACTGTTTGGCCGCTTCAAAATGCTGCCGAAAACGTTTGGCGCCGTAACCGGTGCAGAGAATAAAACGCCGAAAACCGGAATGACGCAAATGATCAATCAGAATTTCAAGAAACGGTTTTCCTTCAATAACAACCATGCCTTTGGGCGCATCGGGCTCGACAGAACGGAGGCGCGTCCCCAGCCCTCCGCAAATAATTAACACGTCAATGTGTGCTGGATCGGTCAGGCGTTTGTTCACTTTTGCGAAGCTTCCCGCTCCTTTTGGAACTTAAACCAACTCATTTCGGTACTTTCCTTGGGAGGGCGGTAAAAAACAACCTGCGTTCCCGTGTTTTCGAATTGAAACGGGACCAGCAATAATTTTTGCAGCACATCCTTTACTTTTTGCTGTTTACCGGGCTCAACCAGCAAAAGAACGAAACCGCCCCCGCCGGCCCCGAGCAGCTTTCCGCCCACGGCGCCTGCCCTCCGCGCTTCTTCATAAATTTGATCAATGGCAGGTGTTGAAATCCGGTTAGTCAAATTCCGCTTCAATGTCCAGCTTTCATGCAGCAATTTTCCAAATTCCAACAAGCTTGCGTCACCCGTAAGAATCTTGAGGCCTTCACCAACCATTTGCCCCATCGCTTTAAGCTCATTTTGTTTTTTCGCAATCGAATCAATTTGCTCTTTTGCAATGTCTGAAGCAAAACGCGAGAAACCCGTAAAATACAGCAAAAGATGATCTTGAAAACTTTGAAGGCGCTCATGCTTCAAAACAATCGGAAAAACGTTAAATTGTCCGTTTTTGAGGAATTCAATGTGATTCAAACCGCCAAACGACGACTGTACCTGATCTTGAGATCCCACATTCTCGCTCAGGAGATCTCTTTCCACATGAATCGCTTCCTTTGCCAAATCTTCTTTAGACGACATTTTACGCTTAAGGCCATAAAGCGCGTTCAATAATCCCACTGTAAAAGCAGAGCTTGATCCCAAACCGGCGCGGGCAGGCAAATCGCCGTCGTGATGAATCTCAATCCCCTCTTGGATATTCATATATTTCAAAGTTTCCCGCACAGAGGGATGTTCGATGTCTTTATTGGACTGAACGCACTCGATTTTGGAATACATGATGCGGCTTTTATGCTCAAAAAATGGGGGTAGATAGCGGCAAGTAATATAGCAGTACTTATCAATGGTTGTCGCCAACACGGCTCCGCCATGCTCACGGTACCAACCGGGGTAATCGGTTCCGCCGCCTAAAAAAGAAACACGAAAAGGGGTTCGGCTAATAATCATGTCACACCTTCAAAACCCTTGCTGTTTTATAGTTTTTGAGAAACCAATCAATGGTCATTTTTAAGCCGCTGCGAAGCGGTGTAAAGCTAAATTCGGGATACCGCTTTTTAAATTTCTCACTGATCAACACTCTCTTTAATTGTCCCTCCGGTTTCGACTGGTCAAAAATAATTTCTCCTTTAAAATTCATCAGCTCCGCGATCATGCTTGTTAAATCGCGTATCGAGACACCCGAATCCGGTGCTACGATCATATTGTCGGGGCCATCAAACGTATCAATCTCCTCTAAAAGCAGCCTCGCGACATCATCTGCTAAGACAAATTGGCGGACAGCATTTCCACTTCCCCAAACAGTCAACGGCTCGCCCCTTTCTTTCGCTATAAACGTCCGGCGGATTAACGCAGCCACCACATGTCCGCTTTCTAGATCCCAGTTATCGTTAAGCCCATACATTGTCGCTGGAGTGATCGATGAAAACTGCAGCCGATGCTGCTCCCACGCTAAGCGGCTATGGATGTCCAGCATTCGCTTTGCATAACCATAGCCCAAATTGCCGGCAAACGGCGCACCTTCATGCAAATCGCTCTCTGTTGACGGCTTGTCCGGATAAATTTTAAAACAACAGCTGGATAAAATTGAAATCAACCGCTTAACACCGCCTTGAATTGCAGCCTCAATCACATTGGTGTTGATTAAAACATTGTCCGAGAAAAGTGTGGCATTTTGCTCCGCGTTTTTCTTCACCCCACCCACATTGGCCGCAAGATGAATCACGCGGGTTGGTTTTATTTCGCCAAACATCCTCTCAGCCTCATCAAACCGTCTCAAGTCATAATCTTTACTTCCAACATAAACCGCATCCGGACACTGCTTTTGAAGCGCTGATCCCAAAAGACCTGTGCCGCCGGTTACGAGGATTTTCCCGTGCATACCGCATCCAAGGTTACCTGCGCCACAAATTCAACATCTTTCGTCGCAAGCGACGGATGATTTGGAAGGAAAAATCCGCAATGGTGTACTTTATCGGCAACCGGAAAGCTCGCTTTTCCGTATCGGTTATACCAAAACGGATGCAAACCTAGATTTCCTGCCGAAAAAATCCGGGTTTCAATCCCGTTCTGCACCAAAGCCTTCACGACCTTGCGCCGCTCTTCCGGATCAGCGGCCAAAGCACCAAATGAGATACTTGAAACATTTGCTTTTGGATCCGCATATTTCTGAGCGTAAAACTGATTTGCCAAGAGTTTATAATAGAGCTTATGATTTTCATCACGCCGCGAAATCATCCAATCGAGCTTGTCCAATTGCCGAAGCCCCAGAAATGCGTTGAGGTCGGTTGAGCGCAAATTGAACCCCGGCTCATAAAAAACAAAGGGCGTATGAAAGTCATCAATTTTATATTGCTCAACGAGCGCATCATGAGTCTTTGCGTCTAAATCCTTGCTCCAGCCATGGCTTCGAAGCATCAATAATAAATCCTGAAACTCTTTATTGTCCGTCGATACCATACCGCCTTCGATGGTTGACATTTGATGTCCAAAATAGAACGAAAAGCTTGCCATATCACCGAACTGCCCAATTTTTTTACCGTGATATGTGGAACCGATTGAAGCGCAGGCATCTTCCAACAAATAGAAGTCGTATTTTTTCTTAAGCGCCAAAATTTCGTCCATTTTATGAGGAACGCCGAGCACCTGTACCAACACTACCGTGCCGGGATTGTGCTTCTTGAGAAGTTTTTCCAGATGACCCAAATCAAGGCCAAAAGTGTCGGGATCAGCTTCACACATGATCGGCTCAAAGCCGAATTGAATGGCAGGCGCAATGGTGGTCACCCATCCAACAGTCGGTACGACGACTTTTTTATTTTTAAGCTTTTTGGAACTTAGCAGCGCGTAATACATCAACAAATTTGCGGATGAGCCGGAATTGCAGAAGGTTGAATATTTCTTTCCAAGCCATTTGCTCCACCGCTCTTCAAATTGAAGCGTGAGATTTGCTTTCGTGAGCCGTGGGTAGGATTTAAGCCACTCAATCAGTGCCTGAATATCTTTTTCATCAATTGTGTCTTTAGCTAAATGATATTTAATCATTAAAACGGCCCTTTGAATTTGCTTTCCAAAAGCGGGACTTCTACATTTGGAACCGCCTCGCCCAACATTTCGCAAACTTGCTGGACAATCGTTTTAGCGTTTGGATAAAAGGCGTTTTCAAGGGCTTTGCTGACCGGACAAGCAGTGGGCGCCATGCCGAGCCGGCGAATCGGGCCTTTGAGTGACGAAAAACCGAGATCTGCAACACGCGCGGAAATTTCAGCGCTCACGCCACAATTGGTCCAGCCGGTATCCGCAACCAGCATTCTGCCGGTTTTTTGAACTGATCGCAGAATCAATTCTTCATCCAGCGGAACCAGTGTAAGCGGGTCAATGATCTCGACCTCAATTCCCTGATTCGTTAAAAATTCGGCAGCTTTCAATGCCTCAACAACCATATAGGAAGTTGCGACAATCGTAACATCCTTTCCGGTTCGTCTTACAACACCCTTTCCGAATGGAATTTCATAATAACCATCCGGCACCTCTCCTTTAATGTCGTAAAGCAGGCGATGTTCAATCATCACCACCGGATTTGGATCGGTAATTGCTTTGAGCAGCAAGCCCTTCACGTCATACGCTGTGGTCGGCATTACTAATTTAATACCCGGAACGTGGGCAATCATGGCCTGAGGGCTTTGGGAATGCTGCGCACCCTGCCCCCAGCTGCGGCCGATCACGGCGCGAATCACAATCGGAACGCTCATTTTTCCGCCAAACATCGCATGCCACTTCGCTGCAATATTAAAAAGCTGGTCCATCGCCAAATATAAAAAGTCGGCGCGGATATGAATATGGACAGGCCGCATACCGTTTAGCGCGGCGCCAATCGCGATTCCCGTCATCCCGCTCTCCGCAATCGGCGTATCAAAAATACGCTCTTTGCCGAACTGTTCGACCATGCCGCGCACGCTACCGAAAATGGCCTTGTGGTCATCTACACCGATTCCCATCAAGAAAACGCTCGGGTCGCGTTCCATCGCCAGTGTCAGCGCCTGTTTATTGGCTTCGCCGTAGCTGATAATGCTCATGATCTCTCCAAATAGATGTGCTCGTACAAACGGCTAGCTGGGGGCTCCGGACTTTTTTCTGCGAACTGGACCGCGCTCTCGACCTCTTTCTGTAATTCAGATTCCCATTCAGCAAATACAGATTCAGGAATCTTGTATTTTTGACGCAGCTCTTTTCCCAATCGAATGACAGGATCGTTTTTTTCGGCATTTTTTAACTTTTTTGTCTCGCGGTACACCTCTTTATGATCCTTGGACGGGCCCACATGTTCATAAATGCGGTAGGTCATATATTCAATAAAGATAGGACCGCTGCCCTTCCGTGCTTTTGCAATCGCATCCGACATTGATTCATAAACTAACAAGGCATCATTGCCATCTAAACGTTTAGACGGAACTCCGAAAGGCTGCGCGTACTTATAAAGATCGGTTTGTTTATGGCGGTCTGAGACGCGCGAATGAACCGCGTAATTGTTATTTTCACAGACAAAGACCACGGGCAGCTTTTTCAACGCCGCGAAATTCAAACTTTCAAAGAAAACGCCTTCGCCGATAGCACCGTCGCCAAAAAAAGTCACGGTTACATCATTTTTCTTCCGCATCTTTGTGGCAAGCGCATCGCCCACCGCCAGCGGAATCGTACTGGCCACAATCGCTGAACATCCCATCAAGCCAACTTCGGGCGCAATCAAATGCATGGAGCCGCCGCGACCGCCCGCACAACCCGTGTCTTTCGCATACAACTCGGCAAACATTTGTTTCATGCTGCCGCCCTTTGCCAAATAAACACCGTGGCCGCGATAAGTTCCATAAAGATGATCTGACTGTTTCATGGCAAGGCAAACGCCCGCTGAAATAGCCTCCTGTCCGATGCATAGATGAATCGGGCTTTGGATTTTGTCGGACGGATAAAGTTCCGCCACTTTTTCCTCCGCACGGCGGATTTTCAGCATCGCTTTATAAAGCGAGATTAGAATTTCTTTATTTTTTGGTGAAGTTGATTTCGCCATTTAAACGTTTCCGTATTGACTCCGTTTGATAACTTGATACCCCTTGATCAGCTCTCGTATCCCAACCGTCAACGGATGCTCGGTTTTGAACCCTGTTTTCTCGATTTTTTCGTTGCTCACGATGTAATCGCGTTTATCCGGGTCTTCGCCAATTGCCGACTCAACATAATAAAATTTGGGAACCTGCTTTTTGATTTCATCGCACAATTCTTTTTTGCTTAAATTGCAGTCGCTTAAACCGACATTGTACGGTTCGTTTTTCATTTTATCGAAATGATTCACCGCATGCACAAATGCTCGCGAAATATCGCGAACGTGGACATAGTTACGCTTGAAATGACTTTCAAAAAGAATCACAGCACGGTCATTAATCGCTCGGTAGACAAAATCGTTCACCAACAAATCAAGCCGCATCCGCGGACTGATGCCGAACGCCGTTGCGAGACGAAAGGTAACCGCATTTCCGGAATCCAAAATCGCCTTTTCAGCCTCAACTTTTAATTTGCCATAGAGCGAAATCGGATTGAGCGGCGTTTTTTCATCGCAATGGATTCCTTTTTGGCCGATTCCGTAGCCGCTGTTGGTCGTCGGATAGATTACGCGCTGATTCTTACTGCGGTGTTTTAAAATTAACAAAATAGCATCTAAGTTCACTTCTTTGGCCGCGAAAGGATCTTTGTCGCAAAGGGGCGCTCCCGTCAAACATGCGAGCGGGAAAATATAATCGACGGTTTTGACCAGACCTGCGATCAGTTTTTCATCGCGGGCATCTCCGCGCACTACCGTGAGATTAGAATCGTAACAAACATCCAACAGCGAGGATTGCTGGTACATGAGATTATCAAGCACGGTTACTTCATGCTTTTCTTTGAGAAGCGTAGGCACTAAAACAGATCCGATATACCCTGCTCCTCCGGTTACCAAGATTTTTGCCATTCTTTTCCTTTCTTCAATGTTAATTTAACGCCAACAAAACACTTCGCTGATGAATTGGTAATAGTAGGCCGCGCCCCACTTAAGTACTTGTAGTTTTCTCTCGCCGCCGATTCGCGGCGGCTCGTCGCCCGGAATTTCTGAGACCTTTAATTTACGCTTCGCAGCGCGAACAGACAAAAGCGGCTCCCAGCTGATTTTGGTGTTGAATAATTTTTCCGGAAACGAATAGCTTTCTTCTTTGTCTAAATCTAAATCGTAAACGATCTGTTTCCGGTAAGCGCGAAAGATCACCATGGCATCCGTATAATGCCCGCCATGAAGCAAATTTACGGTTCCTGTAAATAACCGATTGCCAAATCCCGTCACCAAATCATCATCCTTGCTTTTTGCTTTCCCCAAATACCGCGAAACGATGACCATATCGTAGCCTTCGCGCATTTTTTTATTAAGCTCCGGAATCAGCTCGGCAATTGAATTACCGTCCGGGCTAAAAGTAACAATGACATCACCTTTAACATAAGGCATCACTTCCGTATACGCGTGCCGAAACCCTTTTTGTTTCTGTACATATACTTCGTAACCACATTCTTTTGCGTATTCAATTGTTCCGTCCGTCGACCCGCCATCAACCACGATGAGCTGGTCATACCACTCTTTCTTGATCTGAGGCATGATCACACGCATTCCATCGATTTCGTTCCAGGTCATAATCAGGAGGGTGATTTTCATAAATGGACGATTGTATAAAATACTATCATAGAATCAGGTAATCTTTTAGCTGTAAATGTCGATACACTATTTGTGATATTTGAAACTAAAAACCTTTAGAAAGTAACGGCCAAAATTGATAAATATTTTAGCAAATAAACTGACAGAAACGATTGATTTTCTTGCCGGTTCCCCCAAAAACGACCCGACGCGGCTTAACAGGGCCAAGCTAATTCTCGCTTTCATCCTTCTGGGCAACGCTTTCGTTCTGGCGTATTTTGCATTTCGAGGTTTTAATTTGGTCGATCATGGCGCATTTCTAGACGCCAGCTGGAGAATCTACAAGGGCCAAAAACCTTATATTGATTTTATCTACACAACGGGCCCAATTCATCTTTACATGAATGCCTTTTTCTTTTTTTTACTTGGTTTCGGAAAATCTGCGATTTTAACTCACTTAATCACTGTCAGCTCGCTCGTAGCTGCGGCAACTTTTTTCATAGCGCAGCGCAGGATGCCTTTGATACTCACGTTGATCGCCACTCTTTTGAGCGTTGTGGGATTTTATTGGTGGTTTCCGCATCCTTGGTATGACCACTCCGCTTTTCTGTTCGGCGTTATGGCTGTTTGGCTGCTGATCCAAATTGACGCAGGTCATTTAGGCGGCAGGGCTTTTTGGATTACGTTTTGGTGCGGCGCGATGGCGCTTCTTTCTTTTATGACCAAAACCAATATCGGAGCATGTTTTTTGCTTGTGTTTGGGTTATATGCCCTCTCCTTTCGAAGCGGGAAGCTCTTATTGGGTTACGCATCAGGCATTTTTGCCGCGTTAGGGTTGATATTTCTATTAATTCCGGCACCGGCTGCTTTGATTGAAAATGTTTTCACGACGTATGGCGCCAGCGCTTCCCAACGCCTTCTCCGTTTTGTTGTTTTCGAAACCTTCCTGAAGAGCCACTACTGGGTCCCTTTCCTGGTTGTTCTGCTCAATCTTTTCTACCTGAGAAAATCCGGGCTCCGGATTGTTTTTCTTTTCTTCGGAATCATCGCAACAGCCATTTTTACACTGAATACCGGATCTCTTCGCGAGGCGAGCAATATTTCGCTGTATGGCGTCGCGATGGCGCTAGCTTTCATGCTGCTCTATCAATCAAAAGCGTACTACCGAAATGTTTTTGAAAAAACATTCTACGCGGTTTCCATAACTTGTTTAATCGGTATCTCGGTTTGGCAGATCGTCTATGTTTCAACCTACTCTTTTGGCAGAGCTCAGGGGAAATTTGCATTTTTTCCGGTTGCTTCTTATAGTTTTACAAAGGGCCCTTTCGAAGGCTGGTTGGTCGGCGAGGATCCCGACCGCGCTCTCAATCCAATGATCGAATTTGTTAAAACCGAAATTCCAAAAGAAGATTCTCTTTTGATTCTAACCAATCTGCAGATCATCAACGCCTTAACGGGCCGCGACAGCTATCGGGGCGTTCCATTTTTGTGGGATTTACGCCTAGAAATCGTCCCCGCTCCGGGCAAACAGTTGGAAAGCGTTTGGGAGCAGATTGTGGTTAAGGATCCACCGGTTTGGATTCTGACAGAGCGCGAGCCGCAGTTTCCGCCTGAAAAAATTAACGAATTAATCGCCTACCTTCATCTTCCGCCTGAATTTTTGTCGCAATATAGAGTTGTCAAAAACTGGGGACGTTATGGAATTTTGAAACGCCTCGAGAGAAGCGAGGGGGGCGTTGCAACGTGAACTCACCTTCTTCGCTAGCTTTTTGCGACCCAAATCGTTTGGACCAACTGGCCAAAGAAAATGCCGGTCCATACCAAACGGCAAAACCGTTTCCGCACGCTATATTTGATGATTTTTTCCCGCCGGCGGTAGCAGAGCAAATTCATGCCGAATTCCCAAGCCTTCAGCAAGACATGTGGATCAATTACGACGCCTCTGCCGTGAGGACACAAAAATATCAATCGCTGTCCGAAACGCAAATGAGCCCTTTCATACGCTCGCTTCTCGAATATCTCAACAAACCCGAGTTTATCCGGTTTGTGGAAACATTAAGCGGCATTCCTCATTTGATTCCGGATCCGGATATCGGGCAAGCGCTTCGTCACTTTAAGCGCGACGGCCGATTAGCGCTTCATGCGGATTTCAACTGGCATGCAGAACTTAAGTTGTACCGGAGAATTAACTTTTTGTTCTACCTGAATAAGGACTGGAAAGATGAATACGGAGGCGCGCTTGAACTATGGAACGAAACAGCCACCGAGCGCATCCAAAAAATTTTACCCGTTTTTAACCGATGTGTTATTTTTACATCAACCGAAACCGGTTACCATGGCGTGCCCGATCCGCTCAACTGCCCCGACTCCATGACCCGGAAATCGATACAGCTTTATTACTTCACCAAAGAAAAACCGGAGCAGACGAAGATTTTTATCCCCCACGGGACTGTTTTTAAACCTCGGCCAACCGATCCGTGGCGCTCAAACCGCCTGGTTTCTTCCATTTTTTGGATTATCAAAAGCCTGACACATCCGGCTCTGATCCGTTGGGCCAAGAAGCTGTTCAAAAAGGCTGGCACAAAACCTCATGATGCCCCATAACACCCCCGATCAGGCACGTGGAAAAACACTGCTGTTAATCACGAGCGGCTCCGTTCTTTTTTTCTTGCTCAAAACACTGCTCGTAGCGCTGATTCATCAATGGACGCCTTTGGCGAACTGGGCAAACTATGCAATTGTGACGATCGTCATGCTGCCCGGCGCATGGATTTTTAATTCAAAAATTTCTTTCAGAATCCCGCTTAGCCGCAAAACTTTTTCGCGCTACATCCAGCAAGCTGCTTTCTTTAAAATTTTTGACAATGTCCTTTTTAACGTTTTCGTATATGCGGCCGGGGTCAATCCTATCGTGTCGGTTTGTCTGACAACTGCCGTGATTTTCGTGCTTAGAATTATTGCTTATTTCAAGTTCGTATTCTTACCGGATTGATATGGAACAAATTCAAGCCAATGAAGAAGGCTTCTTTTCGTCGGGGTTCAGAGAAAGCAGTGACGTCCGCCTAAGCTATCTCGGCCCGTTTCGGAATGCTTACGCCGGCTACGCAGCCGATGCATCCAAAAGACAAAAAGCAGCTTCGGGCGGTGTTGCTTCCGCGCTGATCAAGTTCGCGCTTGAACGGAAAATAATCGACGGCGCAGTCCTGGCGCGATCTGATTTTTCAAAGCAAAAACTCGATTACGAAATTAAAATCGTGACCAGTCCGCGCGAGGTTGACGATTTTGCATCAAGCGCTTACTTTAATATCCCGCTCGAGAAATACGCGTCAGAAATAGCGGCATTCAAGGGACGTCTGGCAATTTGTGCGCTCCCCTGCCATACCAGCATTCTTCGAAGCCGAATGGAAAAGGATGCCCGGTTCCGAAACGTCAAACTTCTCATCAGCCTTTTTTGCGGCCATAATAACGAAAGAGAATTATTTCCGTTTGTTCTCAGAAAATCGAAAATTCCGGAATCAGAAATCTGCTCGATGAAGGTCGATCGCGGCTATCTCGGAGGCAATGTTCGATTTTTAATGCGCGACGGCAAAGAGCGTCTGCTCCCTTTTCGCGATTTCAATGTTTATCGGAGCTTGGGATTATTCGGCAAGGCCATGTGCCGCTACTGCGATGATCATTTGGGTGCCTTAAGCGATATCAGCATTGGCGATATTTTTATACCACCATACCGCGGAAATCCGATCAAGCATTCGGCCGTGTTGGTCCGGACACAGGCCGGTGAAGACTTGTTTTCCGGAGCCATGCGCGAAAGAACAATCATTTGCGAAAAAATTGATCCGCTGTCTATTTTTCAGGCACAAAAACGAATCTTGGTGCCGTCCAGGGATCTGAAAAGCCGTTATTACGCCTGCAAACTCGCCGGCTATCCCGTCAAGGAAACGGGAATGAAAGAAGCAACATTCCGGCTGCGAAGTTTTCTGACATATTTTCTACTATTGGCCAACAACCGCTTAAGTCAAACCGGTTGGGGCCGGCGTTTCTTTCTTTTAATTCCAAGGCCGCTCCTCTACTTTTATATTGCGTTCATCAAGTTATTAAACAATACACTGGGTTGTAAAAATCGTGATGAATAAACAAATGCGTTTCGCTACTTTTGCCGTACCGCTGTCCGGCAACAAAGGCTCTGTCAGCATGTTTTTAGGCCTGAGGGATGTCTTTCAAAAAGCCGGGACCCCTGTTTCATTCGATGTTTTTAGCTATTATCCTGAACGCGATAAAAAACTGTCTCCCGAATTTCCCGATGTACACATCCATCCCGGACATCCGCTGGATCTCTTTTTTGGCTTCCTGCCTGCGATTCTCTTAAATAAAGTCTTGCCGTCGCTGGTTTCCGAGAAATGGCGGAAAGCAATCGAAGCAGTGCAAAAAGCAGACGCCGTATTATTGATGGGCGGCACCACTTTCGCGGACAGCATGCTCCACAAAGTTCCGTGGAACGCGCTTGCCGCTCTTCCCGGCATTTGGCTTGGCGCGAAAATTATATTTCTTTCACAAACCATAGGGCCGCTTGATCAACCGCTCAACCGGATGGCTGCCGAACGAGTTATCAAGCACGCCTCCGGTATTCAAGGACGCGGCAAACGAAGCGCTTCGGCCGTGCGGCGTCTTGGCATTAATCGTGTCAGCTACCAACCGGATTTGTCATTCTCGATGAAAATTCCTTTGTATACGGAAATTGTGAATCAAAATCCGGCCATTGCAAATCTGGATCGATTTCTAGGCCAGCATCCAGGCAAAAAACCAATCGCCTTCGCGCCCAACAGCATCGTGTTCCAGAAATCAAAAAAACGTAACCTTGATTATATTGGTTGCATGGCTGCCTGCATTGAGGATGTTGGACGAAGAGATTTTCTACCGGTCTTGATTCCCCACAGCTATCGCGATCTAAAAACAGGCCTGCACAACAACGACCGGCAAATTTGCATGGAAATCATAAAGCGGCTCGATAATCGCGTAGCTTTTCACTATTTAGATGCCGATCTGGATGCGCGCACCCTGCGCGCTATCCTGGGGCAGATGCACCTGAATGTTGTCTCGCGTTTTCATGCAATGGTTTCTTCCCTGGCCACCGGAGTTCCGCCAATCACGATTGGATGGGGCGATTACAAGTACGAGGAGGTTTTGGCTGAATTTCAGATGGAAAAATTTTACCTGCCATGCGACCAATTCTCTCTTGAGCGGTTTAAACCCCTGTTTGAGGAGGCTTGTAAAGACCGCACAGCCCTGATAAACCTCATTAATCAAGGACTTCGGGATGTGCGGCAAAATTCCGATAATATTGTCAAAGAAATTGGCTGTTTTCTTCAAGGAGACGATAGGACATGAACCAACCATCCAACAGACTAGTTGTCATCATCCCTGCCCACAATGAGGCAGCGAGTATTGTCGAAACGATTCAAGGTATACGCCAAGCATTGCAATCAGTCAAAAAACATAAATTGGAACCCGCTATTTACGTTATCGATGACGGCTCAACCGATGCAACGCGGCGCATCGCCCAAGAAACGGGTGCGGATAAAATATTGTTTCATCCTACACGTCAAGGCTTGGGAGCAGCGGTTCGAACCGGTTTGGTTGCAGCTCGGCAAGCCGGAGCGGGTATTGTTGTTAAGATTGATGCAGATTTACAGCACGATCCGAACGATATTGAAAAATTAATCCAGCCCATCTTGTCTGATGAGGCCGATGTGGTCTATGGGAACCGCTTCCAAAAAATTTCCTACAACATGCCCATGATTCGAAAAATTGGAAATCATATTTTTACAGCGCTCATGCGTCGCCTTACTAGTTGGCAAGTCAGAGACAGTCAGCCCGGAATCATTGCACTCAATCATGCCTATCTTGAACGGTTTCGCCTATTTGGTGACTACAATTACACGCAGCAGCTTTTATTAGATGCTTACCATAAAGGCATGCGGTTTGCACACGTTCCCGTTTCTTTCCGAAGCCGAAAGACCGGAAAATCTTTTGTAACCCTGAAATATCCACTGGCCGTCACCGCACAGATCCTGATGGCGCTCGTGAGCCTGAAACCTCTGCGCGTCTTTGCGCCCATTGGGCTTGTGTTTATCGTTGTTGGCTCTGCGATCTTATTCTCAGAGTTATGGATGTGGCATAACGCCCTAATTTCAAAACCCGTTTTACATGTCAACGCCGTTATGGGATGTTTTTTATTCGGTCTTCAGACATTTTTCTTCGGAATTCTTGCAGAGCTTATTGTTAAAAGCAGCCGCCAATAATTTCTACTATGCAAAGCTTAACCATTGAACTGGTTTTCCTGACAGGCTTGATCCCGATCAGTTTGTTTTGCCCCCAAGTCGCAACCGACCGGTTAAAATCGGTCTCCCAATGGTTTAATAAAATTGCAAATCAGCAAAAACTCGCTGTCGCATTAATCGGTTTTTTGGCTTTTGTCAGCAGCGCTCTTGCAACCCAAGTTTTGGGCACACCACTCCCAACGGTTGGTGATGAATTCAGCTACCTTTTGGCTGCCGACACCTTCTCGCAAGGGCGCCTCACAAACCCGACGCATCCCCTGTGGCATCATTTTGAAACTTTCTTCGTGATTCATGAGCCAACCTATATGTCTAAGTATCCCCCGGCGCAGGGAATGATTTTAGCGCTCGGAAAATTGATCGGCGGCCATCCGATTGTCGGCGTATGGATCTCTTCAGCCTTGGCTTGCGCCGCCCTTTGCTGGATGCTGCAAGCATGGGTTCCGCCCCGCTGGGCTTTTTTAGGTGGGTTAATTATGGTAGCGCGCATAGGAATCTTCGGTTATTGGGCGCAAAGTTATTGGGGAGGAATGATGCCCGCATTTGGCGGCGCTCTTTTATTTGGAGCTTTGCGGCGAATCATTCAGAGTGCGCGAGTTTTAGACAGTGCCCTTTTAGGTTTAGGACTTGCTGTTCTTGCCAACAGTCGTCCAATGGGAGGTTTAATCGTCAGCGTTCCTTGCGCAGCAATTTTTTTAATTTGGTTAGCCAAAAAAAATTCGAAAATCCATTTTCAGAAACGGCTGCGCGCAATGGCACCCGTTGCGCTCATTGTTATTTTGACCGGCCTATTTATGCTGTACTATAATTTCAAAATTACCGAAAATCCGCTTAAACTCCCCTACCAGGCTTACGGAGAAAAATACAGCGCCGTTCCCCACTTCCTGTGGCAGCCGCTTCCGAAAACACCCCGGTACCGATATGAAGAGATGCAACAGATTCATGTGGTTTATCAATTCATTAAACGAATGGCGCTTTTAGAGCCGGAACGCTTCTACAGAATGCACTTTGACCGTTTCGCGAATCTCTTTTTTAATTATTTTTCCAGTTTTGTAATGGGTTTTTTAATTTTACTCATGCTGCCGTGGTTGCTAAAAAATCCCTGGATGCTTTTATCAGCCGGGATCTTTTTTGTGCTATTCGCGGTTATCCTCACAACAATGGGAGCGCTTCATCATTATTTAGCACCTGCAGTTTGCCTGTTTTTTTTGATTTTTGTCCAAAGTTTACGCCTTCTTCGTCTTTGGAAATTTAAAAAGCGCCCGAGCGGAAAAATTTTGGTCTACGGGATCGTATTAATCATTTTGACACTGTTCTGTGCGGGATTTTACCGCGCATTACATTACATAGACGCTGATATTGTGTGGGCTCGTAAGCGCGCAAGCGTTCAAGAGCGGCTGAGCGCTTTGCCCGGCAAACATTTGGTAATCGTTACTTACGGAGAAAATAGGTCTGGAGGCCTTAAGGAATGGGTTTATAATTTGGCAAATATCAATGAATCAAAAGTGGTTTGGGCTCGAAGCATCGATCAGGACCGGGATTCTGAACTGGTTCGTTATTTTCACGACCGCCACACATGGCTATTGAAAGTTGACGGCCCTGATGACACAGATGTTGACATTTTACGCTACCAATAACAACGTGCGACTTAAATACATATGACATCATTTCGTTTGATATTGCATAGTTTGTTCTGTATATCGATCTTGGCGAGCATGCTTCTTGTCAGAGCTGCCAAAGAAGAGCCGATCGAAACCGCTCTAAAGCACAGCCTTTTAAACGGAACTGACATTGGCTTCCCGGTACCGGGTTCTGAGTTGAAGCCGTTAAAGACCCTATTGCCATCCTCGGGCGCTATTTCGTTTGTATCCGACAAGCCATTCGGCCAAGATCTGGAAATCGAAAAATTTTACCATGATGCACAAAGCTATCTATGCCCACTGGTTTTAAATCCAAAGCCGGGAGAATCGATTGGGCTTGCATTTTTTTCAAGTGCTGAAATCGCACAAAAGCGATTAGAAGAAATCCGCTACAGCTGGGTCATTGACTGGAATCATTCAAAAGGCCTTATCCGAAAGAGTGCATGATGCATCAAATTTTATGGATGTCGCCCATATCCGCGCTGCTGCTTCCCGGACTCGCTGGTTTTTTGACAGCTTTTTTATTTACACACCAAACAAAAATTCGTTTCAGGCTTTTATTTCTTATTTCCACTGCATTTCCTTTGGGTTTTGGGCTAAGTTCTTTGCTTTTGTTCTGGAGTTATGAAACGGCGGGAGCTCATGCAAAATCTGCAACAATCATTTCGATGATTGTGCTTTGCCTGGCCCTGCTTGTGGTTTCAATTTTTCAACTGGTAAGATCACGCAAAATCAACGAAGCAATAAGCGCGCCTCCAAAATCAGGCAAGCAATCCAAGGTGACGATTCTTTTGACAGTAGCTGCCTTATGTATTTTCGGATTTTATTTATTTAATTTTTTGGATTTTTTACTGACGCGCCTCACCTGGAATCCGGTTGGTGGCTGGGATGCGCGGTATATGTGGAATTTAAAAGCAAAATTCCTTTTTAGATCTACCGAGCATTGGCGTGACATGTTTTCGCCGCTGATTGTTGTCTGGAGCTTGCCGGATTACCCGCTCATGCTGCCGGCCAGCGTTGCCTGGGGGTGGAATTGGGTTGGTCGCGAGGTGCTTATTTGGCCGGGGCTGGTGAACCTGACTTTCTTTTTATCGATGATTCTGCTGGTGATTTGGTATATAGCTTCAACTTCGCATGTCTGGTACGGACTTTTGGCCGGCGCTTTTCTGGTCTCTCTTTCTGCGCTTCAAACTTGGACAGCAGCGCTTTACGCAGACATCCCGCTGGCATTTCTGTTTACCGCCGCCCTTATAACCCTCATCCAAGCGCTTAGGTCGGAAAGTAAGCGATTATTATTGCTCTCGGCATTTTTGGCAGGGCTTGCTGCATGGACAAAAAACGAAGGAATTGTGTTCAATGTTTGGCTGGCTCTTTTTTGTCTGCTGGCAATACTTTCCAGAAAATTGGACCACAAAACAAAGGGGCGTTTCATCGCTTGCTATTTAGCCGGGTTAACCGCCCCCCTTCTGACAACTTTCTATTTAAAAATCACCTACGGCGGTTTTGGGGTCTATCTGCAGTCCAGCCGATCTCCACAAGACTACCTCAGGATATTGACTGATTGGCCGAGAACTCAGTACATCCTGGCGAGCTTTGCAGCTTTTATGATCAATTTTTCTTTGTGGAAAAGTTTGTGGATTTTGTTTTTTGCGGGGCTTATTTTGCTGCCGTTTTTAAAATTGCACTCGCGGCAGAATCCTTTTTTCTGGATGCTTCCGGCTATGGTGTTATTGATTAGCGCCAGCTATATCTTTATATTTCAAATCACGCCAATTGAGCTTCGATCACACATTCAATGGTCGCTTTCTAGACTACTCGCCCATCAAGGTGCGATTGCCCTGCTTTTCTCATTCGAAGTCTTTTACATGTTCCGCGGTAACCAAGCAAATTAGCGTTAAGCCCCGCAAATATTATTACTGACCGGCTGCCTCTGCCTGGTCGCGCAGCCTCTGTTTGTTGGATTCATACATCCGCTCACCCAACAACCCTCTGGCTAAGTCGTCTTTATTTTCGCCGTTATAAAAATCATATTCCATCACCGCCAAAATTTTAAAAAACTCAGGGAACGGTAATTGCTGTAATTCTGTATTTTCCGCAAAGCTGTCATCGACCCGCTGCACATAAAATGACGGCAACTTTAAAATCGCTGTGTTCTCTCGGATTTTGTACAGATTAACCATGGTCTCGATAACCTTGTATTTGACATTATAATCAAACGACGACCACGCGCTTGAAGATGCCAGTACTTGGCTGACGGCCTGATTTAAGACTTCGGCGTCTACGTATGGCGATTCCTCAGAAGCGGCGGTTGATTGCTCGTAAGATGTGGGTGCCTGCGAACATGAATTTCCAAGTATAGAGATCAAGCAAAACAACACTATCCAACTGGTTTTCATGAAACTGATCCTCCTTTTAATTTTGTGATCATACCGTTAAAGATATTCCTTCAACAAATTTAATGCCGTACGGACTTGTGAATCAGAACCGGCTTCGCTCGAAGGTCCGTTTTCCACGATCTGGTCAGGCGTAATTCCAACACCATCGATCACCCGCCCTCCTGGACTGACGTATCTTGCTGTCGTCAATTTAACCGCAGTTGTTTCATCCAGCGGAACCACTGACTGCACAGATGCTTTTCCAAATGTTTTCATGCCTATAATAGTACCACGTTTGTTATCTTGAATGGCTGCAGAAAAAATCTCGGATGCACTTGCCGAAGCTTGGTTAACTAAAACGACAAGCGGATAATTAGATTCGGTTTTAGAACCCGATGATAAATATTCCTTAGCTTGGACCTCGATGCGGCTTTTAACAGATATGATTTTGGCCCCTTCCGGTAAAAATCTTTCGGCAAGCTCCACGGCTTTTGGCATTAAGCCTCCATCATTGCCTCGCAAATCAATAATCAGGGCCTTCATCCCTCTATCTTTCAAGTTTTTAATAGCAGCGTCGAATTGCTCTATGGTATTTTCCGAAAACTCATCAATGCGAATATAACCGACTGCTTTTCCGACAATCCGAATATCATTTACTGATTTGAGCTCAATTTTCTCCCGCTTCATTTCAACTTCAAAAAGTTTTTGGGTCGATTCGCGCCAGATGGTTAAATTAAGCGGCGTATCCGCCTCGCCTCGTAGGAGCGCTGAAACTTGGGGTGCGGTTTTTGAAACCACCCAATCGTGATTCGCCTGCAAAATCATATCTTTGATTTGCAGCCCTGCTTTTTCTGCTGCGCTGGACGCTTGAATATCCTCGATAACAGGAATGTCATCAACAATTCCGATCCTGGCGCCAATCCCTGAATATTCGCCCTTCATTTCAATTTTAAGCAGCTCATATTTTTCCATATCAAAGAACTGGGAGTATGGGTCTAGAGCGCCCATCATACCCTTTACAGCCTCATAAAACATCTTGCGGCCATCCAGAGGCTCGACATACCCCTCTAAAATTGCGCCGAGCGCGCGCGAAAACAGCTTTAACTCCTCGATAATTTCAATCTCTTGCTGGGCTGCTCCTGTTGAAGCAAAAAATGAAAAGACCAGCAGTGCTGAAAGTATCGCAATCGCTAGTTGATTTGTTCTACAAAATTTTTTAATCTTATTCAACATAAAAACTTTCACGCCAGGCTATGATATTGATCGTCGAATCATTCTTTTCAGCCACGCTGACTACCGATAACTCAGACCCGCGGTTGCCCAGCCGCGCGTTCGCTTGAATCTGAAAATATGATGATTTGATCGTAAAAAGCCCGGATTCTATAAAATCTTTCAGACTGTTTTTCTCATCACCGGTCAACGATGCGAATTGATCGATCGCTGCGACAATGTCTTGCGAATCTTGCAATGCATTATCGTCTTTGGTTCCAAGAATCTGATCCAGCCCGGATCTGAACATTACCAGCTTCCCTGCCAAAGACTCGCTAAAACCCATCGCGCGCAAAACTGGTGTGCTCGCCGTATTCAAATTGATTTTTCCTGTGCTGTCAACAGACAAATAAGGAGCGATTAGACTAAAAACGCCTTGATCGACCCCTTTAATGAAGAGAAGTTCGTCAAGCGAGGCAAAATCCGAATTCATGGCGCGATACGGCGGATTTAGCGTTTGATAATATGCGCTTTCCGCTCCGGCTCCGCGCGGATTGTCATCTTCGTCCCGCCAGTCTAGAATGGATTCTGCCAGCTGATTCGATATTGTTTCGTCTAATCCCAGGCCGTCATGAAACAAACGCCGAAAAACAACGGGAGAACCAACCAAGTTGATATTGATTTTCGACTCCTCATCGGTGATTCCGTAGCGGATAACTCCTGACGATTTTTGAAAAATCGAAAACCGGCCGCCGTTGATTGCAATGTCTTTAAATTCATCTTCATTTTGGTACCACCCTTCGGACCAACCGTCATATCCGTTGTCGTCTAATTTCAGAATGTAAATTGCCTTTTGAATACCTGACTCGGCAATGCGTCTTAAGTGTTGACGCGTCTCAAGCCGCTCCACGACCTTAATCCTTTGGCGAACTGAATAACTGACTGAGATTGAAAAAATGCTCAGTAAAAGCAAAACCCACATGCAAAGCACGAAAATACTACCCCTTTTTCCGCTTAACTGGGCTTGATTCATGAATGATCGCCGTCGGACGCTGTTCGCGACTGCAAACTCAAGGATTCTAGTTTTTGGTCAATCTTGTTTAACTTTTCTGAAAATTCATCCAAGCGGGCAGTCACATCGTCTAACCGCCTTTGCAAATACTTATCCAATCCCTCAGGCTCGTAAATACCGCCCACCTTTTCAACTTTGCGGTCATCGGCAATATTGTGAACAACCCCATATTTTCGGATACCGCTATCTTGAGCCATTTGATCTTCGGCTAGCAAAATTCCCGATTGTGCAACGAGAAAAGCCGCCAAAAAAACCGTATATATTTTTAAACCTGCTTGCCTCATGCTTTCACCTCGGTTTCAGCTGCGAGCACAGACTCAAAATTCACCTGGAATACACTTACGCGATTACTACCGTCTTCACTGTCCTGCTTTGTAAATAGGTTAAATAGCGAGAGTCCTTTGCCGTCTAAATAATACCACCGGAACATCATGGAACGAATCAGCTTTCGGTCCGCCACCACACAAGCATACACATCATTTCGACGGATCAGTAAAACGGAGGCGTCAACCGAGGGCTCGCTGCTTTCTTTCTCGATGAGCGCATCTTCATCAAGATAAAACAAACTCAATAAATTTCCGTTAGGCCCCGCACCGGGCGATTGAATTTTTGCGTCTCCGCTTTCAAGATCAATACTGACTCCGTTCTGAAAATAGATAACTTTTCCATCTTGCCGCCTCATTTCAGATTGCGGCCAGTATTTCAAAACGCCGCCGGTTACTTGCAACATGTTTTGAATATAGTTTTCGGCATTTGATTGCGCGGTCTTTTTTTCTTTGCCGGTATGTTTTGCAGTCTCCAGCGCTTTTGCCTTTTCGAAGTCCCATTCGGACATCAGCGTCACAGCCAAATTTTGATCAATCAGATCTTTATACAACAATACATAGCTCGGCGCAGGGTTCTCGCCGTGCGTCAGGTCAAGCAGCTTCAATTTTTCCTGTTTTGTAAATTGGTTTGGCAGCACATCGAATGCTTGCGATCGTGGGCGCTTGACGATGTCTAGAATTAGATTGGATGCGTCTGACAAGCTCATCGATTTACCCTGCAAAAAATCCATTGCCTCATTACCGCTTGTGGACAACATGCGCAAAATACCTGCCGACTGGCTTTCATCAGACGACAAAAATGCCTTAGCGATCCAGTAAGATTGCGGGCGTTCCTGCGTTCCGCCGTCCACCAATGCCCTCCGGCGCGCGACCGAAATAATAAAATAACCGGGCGGCCACCAACTATGAACAATTGCATTCTCTGGTGTTTGGTCCCTAATTTCTGTAAGTGCTTGATACCAAACAAGATCCATAATGGGAGATATTTGCCGCGAGACAATGTTGGCTTGCACAAACCCCATCGGCAAGACAGCAAGAAGGAGTACAAGGGCAGCGGCTTTGGGTGCAAAGTTTTTAGACTTCTCATCCTTAGCGCGGCCAAAAAGCACGGCTGATATGCGCATCAACCACTCAGCACCAAAAGCAACAAGCAGTGCAAGCGGGAGAGCAAACAAGACAGAAAAACGCTCGGTTTTAATGGATAAAACAAATAAAGGAAGCGCAAATAACGCGATTACAAGCCATTCGTAAAATCTGGAGTTGTCTTTTTTCCGTCTATACCAATAAATACCCGAGGCAATAAATCCTATCAGTGCTATCCCAAAAATAACATAATTCCCTGTTAAAAAAATTAACTTCTGCAATGAAATTGATTTTGCTTCACCGACGGTAAGAAATGCGCTTGGCCAGCTTTCGAATGTTGAGACTGAGAATTTTGGAATAAAAACCAATCCATTGTAGATAACATCGATAGTGCTCTTTGGCGTAATAAAGACAAATGAAAATAAAATGGACGAAAACAGGTACGCAATCAGATATTCAAAACATGGGGCCCAATTTAACTTCTTCACTCTCCAACACTCCAAAAAAACAATGGAACCGCTAGCAATCACAACCAAAACCAATAGAAACGGCCAACCCGCCCAGAATAATGCATATAAACCCGTCAAAAAACCGCCAAGAGCTCCTGCAAAGCCGCCTCGAAACCTAGTTTGGATGCAAAGCATGAGCGTCATCAGCACGGCCAGCGGAAATAAATAGTTGTAAGGATCCGTATCAAACCATCCAAAGGCGCTGCGCTGGATAAAAATGGGCGCCGTCATTAAAACAAAACCGCCCAGCAATGCAGGGAGCGCTTCAAAATTCATGATTCGGCAAATCTGAAAAAATAATATCGCAACGATCATGGACAACAAAATCGGGACCCATCCGAGCGATTCCATCATGACCTGATCCGGCTTCCATATTTTAAAAAAATGGTGAAGAAAATATCCAACATAAGGATGAAGCGTCAGCCAATCCCACGAACCGGAAGGCGCAAGTCTCAGCGGGTTAAAAAAAAGGCCGTCTTTTCGGTTTAAAAATAGCGAGCCCTCCTCCTCGATTTTCTGGACAGCGTAATAGTAATAATACGGATCTGCCTCCAAGAGAAAGGGCTGCTGGCGGTTTTTTTGGGTTTGCTGTATCCGCGCCGCAATTTCAGTCTCGGCATTTCGAATGGCTTCTTCGAACTGACGGTTATCTGACTGAATGACTTTTTCAACCTGCTCCGATACTATTCGGTCAACTTCCCGTGCGTCACGGCCCGGATTTTCGGAAATCACAGAAGCCTTAACTTGTTCACGTACAGACGCCAGAACGAGCATGCTTGCCATTTGTTTGGCATTTGTCCGGGATTCCTGACCGGGATTTTGGATCCATGCAGTCCGTAAATGAAGAGAAAATACGGCAACCAAAATAAAGGATATGAAATATCCTATCGATCGTTTGTCAGCTAGCATGTGGTTCAATTTTCCGTTGATAGAATTGACTTGAGCTTGGCCTTGCGCAACGATAAGATAATCGCATGTCGCTACCAAAAGTTTTAATTGTTATACCCGCCTATAACGAAAGCGGCTCAATCCGTGAGTTAGTGCAAACCATCAAGCGTGAATATCCAACCTATACGCCGCTTGTTATTAATGACGGCTCTAAAGACACAACTCGCGATGAAGCGGTTGCTGGAGGCGCATCAATCGTTACCCACCCTTTTAATCTGGGTATTGGCGGCGCCGTCCAGACCGGGTACAAAGTTGCCTTAAAAGAAAAATACGACGCGGTTATTCAGCTTGACGGCGATGCTCAGCATGATCCGGCATTTCTGCACACAATCCTAGAACCGGTCCTGTCCGACAAGCTGGATCTTTGCATTGGGAGCCGGTTCTTAACCACGTCATCCCACTTTAAATCTACGTTCACGCGCCGGATTGGGATCCGTTTTTTTGCCAACCTTTTGAGTATTTTAACCGGAATTCATTTAACCGACCCCACATCCGGTTTCCGCGCAACGGGCAAAAAACTAATTCCCTATTTTGCAGATTACTACCCGATTGATTTCCCTGAGCCGGAAGCAATCAAGATTGCCAACCGGCTTTCTGCGCGTATCGGGGAAGTCCCTGTTAACATGCGCGAACGAAAAAGCGGTGTATCTTCAATCCGCTATTTTGCCACTCTGTATTACATGATAAAAGTAACATTTGCAATTTTGGTGGATCTTTTAAAAGAAAAAAAATAAGGAGCATATCTCATGCAAGCACGAACCGTGGCAATTTTTGTTTCCGTAGTGATTATGCTGGTCGTCATTAATTTAATCCGGCGGCAAAAAATGACATTTAAATTTTCTGTGTTGTGGCTTGGAACGTCAGTTATTGCCCTCTTTTTCTCCATTGTTGACCAGGCGCTTTTTCAAATTTCAAGCTGGATGGGTTTTACACTACCAAGCAACTTTGCTTTTTTTTGCTTGCTGGCTTTCCTGTTGCTGCAAACCCTATTCCTGACCATTTATATCAATGAGCAAAATTCCCGCATCGAAGCGCTTGCGCAAACCGTGGGTATTTTGGAGTATCAGTGCCAGAAAGCGATTGATTCAAAATAACAGGATCAAAAGCTTCCTAAGTTAAAATCCTTTGATTGATCAGCTCCAAATGAAGCGTCAGGCCCTGCGGCTTCCTCGCGAGGTTGAATCAGAGACTCAAGCTGAATTGCCAAATCATTCTTGCGCAACTTCCGCAGCATTGAAATTGATTTGAGCGCCATTGCCCGATTGTCCTGTGCCAAATAAGCCATACCGACGCCATAATGCGCCATAAAGTTTTCAGGTTCTTTTTTAAGCACTTTTTTGAAGGATTTAACCGCCCCTGTACCGTCCTGTTTGTGCCATAAATTGACCCAGCCCATTCCGAAGTTGGCGCGCAGGTTTTCCGGATCCATCGCAAGCGCTTTAGTCAAATATTCTTCTGCCAAAGCATAATCCTTTGTGTCGCTGCTATGCACAATGCCTAAGTTCGCATAGACATCCGGTTGAGCAGGGCTCAGCTCAAGCGACTGCGTAAATGCGTCGATGGCATCTGCCGCATAGCCGTCCTTGCCCATATACGCCAAACCCAGCGCATTCCAGGACGGTGCAAAGCCAGGATCTAACTCAACCGATTCCAACAACAAATCAATCGCCAAACTTACCTTTTCCTGTTTTAGAAGTTCGATGCTCTCTCCGTACAATTCTTGCGCCCTCTGTTTTTGGCCGGTTTCACACCATGAGACCGCATTCCAGGCAAGCAACCAAGCGCAAAAAAAAGATAAGATTTTCACGCCGGTTCCCCTCCAAACGGTAAAGCGCCGGGCGCGGCTGCATTAGACGGCTGCGCCACGCTTACCGCCGGTGAAGGCACATTTTCGGCTGTCATCAATATTCTGGTCACATTGAGGACGCACTTCATAACATCTGAATTCTTTGATTTCGGCGTCATCGAAAATTCAGTGATTCTGAACAAATAGTCAGATTCTTCCAACAAGCTCATAAAACCGAGTATGTCCAACAGCTTACCTGAAAATTCCAAGGTGGTTTTATACTCATGAAAGACCGGATTTTCCTGCACATCACCGGGCTTAATATTAACAATTGTGATCGATTTCTGAGCAGCGATTGATTCGATTTCCTTGAGAAGTCTGGAAATAATCTCTTCCTGTTTTCGATTTACCGAGTCAAAGTAGGCGCTGTAACGCGAATAATCATTTAAAATACTATCGCGAAATGAAAGGATTCGCATATTCCGGCGGACTGTCTGTGTTTTTGCGGAAATCTCGGCATCCATCAGCTTCATCTGTGACAAAATGGGGCCAATGACAAGCCGGTCCATCAAAACCATAACAACACAGCTTACCGCCGCCACGAAAAGTACTCGTTCCCTTCCTTTTAACTTTGCATAGAATGCATCAATCATATGTTTTTCTTTTTGTTAAATACCTTCGGAAAACGTACACTCGATTTCAAAATCAGCCACTTCTCGCTGGCCTTGGCGCCTGGATTTTGTTGAATTGGTTTTAACATCCTTAAAATATTGAGATTCTTCCAATTCGGTAACAAATGCAAAAACACGCGACATGGAATCTGCGGTGCCCGCCAATTTAATAATGTCGTCTTTATCAAAACTAAAACTAGCCAAATAAATATCCTCACCGATCACCGTTGATATTTTCTCAAAAACATAAAGGCCCTTTCCGCGGCTATCCAGCAAATTACGCAGAACACGGCTCTTGGTGGAAGCCTGCTCGAGGGTCTTGGCTTGGTCAGACGTCTTCACATTAATAGATTCAAGCCGCTTGATGATGTCCTTTTTCAGATAAATCTGCACGCCCAGGAAAACACAGATCAACAAAATAAGGGTCATCAAAAGAACGCCTAAAGCAATAATATCTCGGCTCCCCTCTTGAACTTTTTTTCTTAGCTTTACTTCCTTCGGGACGAAGTCAAGCTTAAGTGATTTAAGCATCCAAACCGAAGCAATAACCGAAAAAAATGATACCTCCGGATCATTTTTGCAAGCTGCCAAAGCTTCATCTGATAAGTGAAACTCTTTTTCCTCCGGTATCATTTCAAACACAAGAGAACTGGCAGACGCATAAGGAACGGAGCTTTTGATCGTACCCTCCAGCGATGCCAACTGTTTGGCAAGGCCAGAAAAAGCAACCAATTCAACGGGCTGGCCGATGCCCTGGCTTTGATAAGCCGAAAAAGATTGGTCGAGCTCCTTTGCAAAATCGGCATCTGCCGATTCCTTTCCGGCTGAAAAGTGACGAAATCCGACCGGAATACTTCTCGCAAAAACAAGTTGGCCCTGGTCAGAAAATATTAAATCGATCTGTTCCTCAGCAACATGGATCCCTGTGACGGCTGAGTTCTTCTGCAGGATGCGCTGACGGACTTGGTCGCAAATGAGCGCCATTGCTTCTGATGCGCAGACAATCCTGGATACTTCAAGACCGGCAAGTTCGCTGATTTTGAGTAGCCGATCAATATTTTTACGATGGACAATAATTAATAAAACATTGGTGTAGTGCTGACCGGGCTTGCTGCTTGAGAGATAATCAATGACGATTTCCTCGCGCGAATACGGCGTATAACGCCCCGCCTGCAAATCAATTATTTTTTTTATTTCCTCCGGATCACTGGAAGGCATATCAACATTTTTGGAAATCAAATAACCGGAAGGTATCGCGCAAACCAGTTGCTTCGATTTAATATTTTGCTTCTTGTAATATTGCGCGATAAATGCCGCAACATCTTGGTCTGACAGCCCGACAACCGATTTTTGCGCAACGCTTTCTACGGTTAAATTGCCCTGTGATTCGCTGAGAGATACGATTTTGATACGGCTGTCGCTCAGCTCGATTAAAATGGTCTCGCTGGACTTAGATGCCTTTTTCAGCCCCAAACCACTTGCAGGCGTTCCGGGGAGTTTCATACAAAACACCCGCCCGCCGGAATAGGAATTACTTTGGTCAATACACGCAGGCGCCCCGCTTCCATATATTCGACACTTGCTTTGACCGCATTCGGCACGCAGAGGTCTGACCAGCTATTATTCCAAGAAGGCGCCTGTAATTCATTTACTTTCTTAAAATATTGAAACGTACACCGGCTGATCCCCTGAAGCAAATTTCGCTCTGACGACGGCTTGGTTTGTTTATTCAGAATGTTGTAATAATCTCTCACGATTCGGCTGACGGAGTGTTTTGAACTGTGAAAATCATACTTAAGGCGGGCCGGCACGCCGCGCGATTCTGCGGCATTAACAATTTTTACGCTCGGGCTCAGTGAGGAGAATTCAAAAGAATAGTTTTGTCCCTTGAAAGGTGTTTGATCGTTCGGCAAAAGATTCCGGAGATCCGCTTCTAATTGCTCAAAAAAGAAATGGATTTCGTAGTTTAGCTTCGGAGTACTAGCGCGATGCCAGACCTGGACACCATTGGAAAAAATCCCATAGAGCGCTGCGCTCACGATTGAAATAATAAGAACCGCCAGCATGGTTTCCACTAGGGTAAAACCGGCGGTTTGTTTAATTCGCGTTTGGAATTTCAACATAACTGGTTTGCGTAATTCCTTTTAAACGGCCTGAGATATTCCACTCCATCCTTAAACGAACCATGTTTAAAACCTTATCTTCTGTGAGGGGCTTTGATTCAATTGCGTACGCATAAGCACGCTCGGCACCAACAGCCTGACTTTGCTCGGAAGCCTTTGAGAGGGCCTGGAGACGAGTTTGGTTCATTTTTAACAACCAAAGCTCATCTGATGCCAACCGGTCCGCTTCCAGCCGGGCATCCATTTCATGCAGCACCGTCAATGACCGTAGAAGCGGTTGATACACCGCGACAATCCCGATTGATAAAATGACAACGGCTGCCAAGGTTTCAACCAGAGTTACCCCGGTTTGCGATTTTAAACAAGGTGCGCTAGCCCGCCGTCTACCAGTTCTTGATATCATCATCCACCTTCTCCTTTCCGGCGTTTTTGCCGGAAGAAAATAAGTCATAATCGTGCGGCCGATTGACCCCAGGCGAACTGTAATGATACGGCCTGCCCCAAGGATCGATGGGCATTTTTTCTAGATACGGCCCGTTCCAGTTTTGTGGTGTCGGTTGAGTATCGGGTCTTTTTAACAGCGCGGTCAAACCCTGATCAGTTGTCGGAAAAAACCCATTGTCGAGTTCGTAAAGTTTTAGCGCCGTTGGAATGTTAACGTTAACATCTGCTTTGGCAGCTGCCATGCGGGCCTGTTCGGAACGCCCCGTAATCCGCGGAATCATCATGCCGGCAAGCGTTCCGATGATAACAACAACCAGCAGAATTTCGATAAGTGAAAACCCTCGCTGGTACATTTTTTGATGATGAAAATAATGTTTCATTTTAATTCCTCTGTTAGCTATTGAATCGCGGCGTTCATGCTAAATACCGGCATCAAAACCGCTATAACGATCAGACCTAGAATAAACCCGACGACTAAAATAACAAGGGGCTCCATTAAACTGGTTGTCACTTTGACGGTTTCATCAATTTCCGATTCGTACCAATCCGCAATTTCGGCAAGCGCTTCATCCAAACGCCCCGACTCTTCGCCCGTTCTGATGAGATAATGGACAAATTTCGGAAAAACCTCAGATTGCCCTAGGCCTTCGCTCAAATAACCGCCCTGCTCCATTTGCTGGCGACTTTTTTCCAACTCATCTCGGATGGAGCGATTTTGAACAATCGGAATCACGATTGAGACCGCTTGAAGCGCCTGCATCTTATTCTTGATTAAAATTTCAAGAGATCGGCTAAATCGTGCAATCTCCACTTTTAAGATCAAATTCCCAACTTGCGGAACCTTAAGGACCAGGCGATCAAAAATCCGCCTTTCGCTCTCAGATTTTAAAATCCGCTGTAATAAAAAAAATAGAAAAACCAATATAGCAACAATCCCAACCCAGTTTGCCTGAAGCCACTGGCTAATTGCGATCAAAATTTGTGTCGGAATGGGTAAATTTTGGCCGAGATCGGCGAAAAAGCGTGAAAATTGCGGAATCACATGCGTCAACATGAAGCTTACGGTCAAAACACCCATCACGAGAATAAATGCCGGATAAGCCAACGCACCGCGGACGCGCGACAAAAGCGCCTGCTGGTCGGCCCTGTGTTTTGCAAGCTGCAAAAGCGATTCATTCAGTTTCCCAACACTCTCTCCGGCTGCGATCATAGCTAAATCAAAGGATGAAAATACGCGCGGGTACCGGCTAAGAGCGCCCGAAAAGTTCTCGCCCTGGCCGATCATGGTCTGCACATTTTCTAAAACGGGTCTCAGGGGCGATTTCGTAGATTGGTCGTAAATAAAACCAATAGCTCTTAAAATTGGAATGCCGGATTGCGTCATTTTGGCGATTTGCCGGTAAAACATGATCAAGTCTCGTGAGGGTATGCGTTTTGAAAAGTTTTGCGGCACCGCTGTTCTGGGAACTTCTTGAGCCACCTCTTCTTTGACTTCAATTGGAAATAAGCCCTGCGCACTTATCTTGTCGATAGCTTCATCTTGCGAATCGGCCATCAATGATCCATTCACAAATTCACCGGGTTTTTTCTTGGCTTGATAAACAAATTTTTTCATGACACGCGGCCCTGGCAAAAAGCTTCAATTCTTGATCGGTCGACACTATTAATCGACAAAAAAGTTACTGAAACACGGTAGGACACCACTGTCTTTCGGGATATATTTTGATCGCTCTCTTCAACCCTGAGCACGCGTCCGATGCATTGGACCGGTTGACTTCGATCGGGGAGTTCTAGCTTAAACTCGAGCAATTGGCCGATTTGTGCGATTTGAGCGCTAGAAAAAATGAGTCCGCTGGCACTCAGATCCTCCGATTCGGCTTCCACCCATTCTTCGGTGCTCGATGCACTTTTGGAAGCGGGAGATCCTTGGCCAATGACGCGGAATGACAAAGGAAACTTAACAACCGCTCGGGGATAGCGCCTGCGCTCCACAAACTCATCGGTCTGCTTGATCGGAGACTGGGCAATCGTAACCTCTTGAAACATCTCTTTCAATTCCCTGTTTTCAATCTCATCGGCCGGCGTAATTTCCATCACTTCGTTGGCAGTCGTAATGCCTCTCAAGACCTTTTTCCATCCATCCTGCCTGAGCGTCCTCATGCCGAGGCTGCGAGCCCTCAACTTAATTTCCTCTGACGATGCTTTTGTGTAGATCAATTTTCGGATTTCTTCATTGATCAGAATGATCTCGTGCACAGCGACACGCCCGCGAAATCCTGTTTGATTACACTCATCACAACCGGTTCCGATATAAGTTTTAACTGAATCGTCCGCTGTCAAATTTAGGTCGGATTTGATGAGATTGAGGGTTGCTTCCGAAAGAGATTTGTTCTCTTGCTTGCAGTTGGGGCAAATCACCCTAACCAGCCGCTGCGCGATAAAAGCGATAACGCTCGAAGCGACCAGATAAGGCTGCGCTCCGATGTCGATCAGGCGCGTAATTCCGCTCGCGGCGTCGTTGGTGTGCAATGTCGATAAAATCAAATGCCCCGTCAAAGCCGCCCGAATGGCAATATCGGCCGTTTCCAAATCCCGGACTTCGCCGACCATCATCACGTCCGGATCGTGCCGAAGCATGCTCCGGAGACCGCGTGCAAATGTGAGGCCGATCTCGGGCATAACCTGCACTTGTGTGATTCCGTCGATTTCATACTCAATCGGGTCTTCGATGGTTACAACTTTCTTCACCATCGTATCCATTGAGCTGAACCCAGAGTATAAGGTCGTGCTTTTACCGCTGCCGGTCGGGCCTGTCAGGAAAATCACGCCATGGGGCCGCTTGAGCAGGTCCTTAAATATCTTCAAATGATCCGCCTCAAAACCAAGTTCTTCCAAGCTCAGAATCATTTTACTGGGAAGGATCCGGACCACCATGCTCTCGCCAAGCGGTGTGGGGATCGATGAAATCCGTAAATCTAAGGTTTGATCCTGTGTCTTGACGCGCGCCTTGCCATCTTGCGGCAACCGGCGTTCCACGATATTAAGATTTGCCATGATTTTAATGCGTGACAAAATCGGCATAAAAAACCGCATCAAATCGGGCGGCACACGCGCTTCCTGCAGAACACCGTCAATCCTATACCGCAGCCGAACACGGCCTCGGTAAGGCTCGATATGAATATCGCTGGCGCCTTTTCGGTAAGCATCCAGGAAAATTTGATTCACGAGCTGCACAACTGATGCGGTCTCTGCAAGTTTTTCTATGTCCTCAACCTGAACGGCGGCACTCATGTGCGCGGAAGCGGGTAAATCTTGTCCGCTTTTTTGCATCATGATGCGGTCAACTGTCTCGGCACCTAATCCATAATAACGCTTGCTCATTTCTTCGATATCACGCCCTGAAGCGAAAACGAAATCAATGTCAAACCCAAGCCCTAACCGGATTTCATCCAGCGTACCGACATCCATCGGTTGTGAAATGGCGATTGTCAGCCTGTGATTGTGCAGTTTAACGGGGAAAAATTTATAATAATTGGAGAACTTAACGGGAACCTTTTCGATAACGGCACGGTCAGTTTCGATCGATTTAAGTTGAATGGCAGGAACCTTGAAGTACTTTGCATAAACATTCGGAAGCTCGGCATCTTTGATCCGGCCGGAGCGTACGACAAATTCAGACAGCGAGAGCTTTTCGTGCGCAGCGGCTTTGACAACCTTCTCTAGATCGTCTTTCTGAAGGATGCCCGAACTAACCAGCGCATCAAATGATGTTTTTTCTGCAGGACTAATTATCACCACGTATCCTCAATTCGGCGCACGGCCGATTAAATAAAAATCGCTTGCAGGCAATTTATCAAATTCTCCGGCAATAATTCGCTCGCAATCCTTAACTGCGTCTAAAACCGGGATAAACTCGCCCTTCTTGCCCGTGAAAGCTTCCGCAACCGTGAAAGGCTGCGTCATGAAATTTAAAAGTTTTTCTGCACGCTTAAAATCAATTTGGTCTTCCTTCGGAATTTCGTCGATACCGACTACTTGCACGATACGTTTCAAGGAATTATATTTTGCAAAAAGCGAGATTAATTTTTGACTCAGGTCATATTGGCGCTGCCCGACAATGCGCGGATTTAGATTTGAGCACGAACTTTTGAGCGGATCGATGGCGGGAAAAAAACCTCGCTGCGCCAAATCGCGCGAAAGTGCCATCACGGCATCTAGGCAGCTGAAAATAGCGACCACCGCAGGATCCGTCATATCGTCTGCCGGAACGTACACTGCTTGAAACGATGTAATGGAACCGCCGCCCGGAATAGAGCGGATTCTCTCCTCGGCCGAATTGACCTCGGATGTCAGCGTGGGCTGATAGCCGGACTCTCCAGGAACGCGCCCCATCAGCGTTGAAATTTCCATGCCTCCCTGCACAAAGCGGAAAAAGTTATCCATAAAGAGCAACACATCCTTGTTCTTCTCTGCCAATTCTTCCGCTAATGTAATTCCGGTATTCACGCATTCATAACGCGCACCGGGCGATTCATTCATCTGCCCGAACACCAGCTTAACTTTTCCGGTCAAGTTATTATCCAACAATTCCTGATACAAATCGTTTCCCTCGCGGATCCGCTCGCCAATTCCCGTGAACACGCAAGCGCCGTTATGCTTCTTGACAATGTTGTTAATCAATTCCAGAATGACGACGCTTTTTCCGCATCCGGCCCCTCCCAGAATACCCGTTTTACAGCCTTTCACTAGCGGAAATAATAAATCAATATACTTAATTCCCGTTTCGAGAACTTCTGCTTTTTCACTGAATTTATCCTTGGTGTTGAATATGTCATCGCGCGGCGGACGGCGGATTACGCGAAAAAAAGTGGGAACGATCGGTCCTCGTTGGTCAATGGGCTCACCGAATACATTGATAATTCTTCCATACAGCTCATCTCCCACGGGAACCTCTACGGGCTTACGAGTATTCCGGACTTTTGAATTAAGTTGAAGATTCAATGTATCTGAAAGCGCGATACACCGGACGTCATTTCCACCCAAGTGCTCCGCAACCTGCAGCACGACTCTTTTCTTTGTGAATGATTTCGCCTCAATAACCGCATAAAGCGCGGGAATATCGCTTACTTGCTCAAATCGGATATCAACCACCGGGCCTCTAACCGCAACTACTTTTCCGATGGCGTCCGGCAAATTTTGTCCGTGCATCTTTTATTTATCCCCGTCTTGATTTGATGGCTTTTTGTGACGTAAACACTTCGCGCATCGCAGCATTCAAATCGCCGCGCACCGCTTTTTTAAAACCAAGCATCAATCCTGACTTTTCTTTTGAAAGACCTTCCATGGCCGATTCTAACTGCTGCGATTGCGCAGCTGCTTCAGCCAATTTTGTATCCGAAAGAATTTCAAAAAGACGCGAAGAAACCCAGATGTCGGCAAGTACTTTCATGATCCCGTCAATTCCCGACTCCTGAATCACATCCCTCACCTGCTGAACTGGTTTATCATCTTTTTGCTCCCCTTCTCCAGCCGCCTGTTCTTCCTGATCGCTCAATAGCTCGGTGGCGGGCAGCAAGCGCACAACGCGCGGTTTCAAAACGCTGAAACTTTTCGGCCAAATATAAATACACATCACTTTTCCTGTCGTACCGGTCATGATGCGGTCAATGAGATAATCCCGGATCATCAGCGAAGTTTCATAACGGCCGACCAAATCCACGTTCTCATAAGACTTATCCACCTTCATTCCAAGCTGCTTGCAGCGGTCGATACCCCGGCGCCCCACACAAACAATTCTTGCGCTTGGATTTTTTTGAAATTCTACAAGCGCCGCACTACAGGCCCTGGTATTCATTTGTGACATGAAACTGGACTCCGATGTGATGAGCACGATATCGGTTGCCGGATTTTCATTCCGTACCAACGGGCATGTTGTTTCAATGCCGGCAACCATGTCAAAGAAAATAAGAAAGATTTCCAGAAATTTGCTCAAATCGTCTTTCTGCTGGGCAAAAGCAAAGAACCGGTTTGTGGAAACGTCTTTTAAAATGGTAATAATTTCAAGAAGCGCCTCGACGTCATCCAAATCGCCCTTGATCTGAGCTACCTTACCCATGCCGGATTAGGTTTCCTTTTCGATGGTTTGTTTAATTTTCAGCTCTGCTTCCTTAATATAATTAACCATACTGCCGTCCATCAACAGCGTTCCAAACATCAGCACAACGCCTGAAATAAGTGTTTTATCTTCAACCTCTTCCAGCTCAAGCGTCCGGCCCAATCGCTCATTCACAAACATTTTAATTTTTTCTTTTTCCGATGCTGTAAGCGGAAGAGCTGTTTTCACCATTAACTTCTGAATGCTTGGGTCAACATTGGTCAGATCAAAGCTTTTTGCTCTTTCTAAAAATTCGGCAATTAATTCGGTGTGAGTCGCTTTAATGATCCGCTCACTAATCGATTGCCTCAGGAGGTCTGCGGCGTTTTCTGTCAACTTTGCCCTCACTTGCTTCTCGATCTCCCGATAATTTTTGTCCGCAGCTGCTTTTGCCTTTGCAACAATCTCTTCAGCCTCCTGCTTGGCTTTCATGACCGTTTCGTCCTTTTGTTGGCGAATTTCGTCCATTGCCTGCGTGGTCATCTTATTTTTAACCTGAACCGCTTCTTCCTTTTTTAGAACAAGCTCTTTTTCCGCCTCCTCAACTTTCTGAGCAAGCTGTTTCTGTTTGTTCAACAAATCTTGGTATTCTCGGTTGAGGCGGTTGATGGCGCTTTGCGTATCACCGTAGAGTATTTTTTTTAAGAAAAAAATGACGCCGGAGAAAACAATTACTTGAAGTAATATAAATTGAATAATAAACATACCCTCTCCTTAGAGTTCTATTGGCCGCCGCTAAACAATTGAAACACGACCAAAAGCGCAATGATTGATGTGGCTTCGGCAAAAACCAGCATTAAAATAACTCCCAAAAATATCTTCGGTGCAGCTGATGGGTTCCTGCCAAGCGCTTTAATGGTCGCAAATCCAACAACTGCAATAACGATGGCCGGACCCAACACAGCGATCACCATAATTCCGATTAAAATAATTGTCTGCTGCATAACACTCTCTCGCTAGCCAACCTCGACTTCATCAACCGGCACAACCGTCCGCGCCTTGATTTCCTTCACATAGGCATTAATCACATTTCGGATACGGGTTTTAATTTCGTCCGTCAGATCCTTTTTCTCCCGAATTAATTTAATCAGGCCCGAATCATTGCTGTTCGAGTAATCCCAGAGCCCCGTTTGCAGTTCGTTGATTTGATCTTTTTCGAGATCCTTAAGCAAATTCTCCCCTTTTGCAAAGAAGCACATGATTTGCACTTCCAGCGGAACGGGATTGTTCGCTGGTTGGGTTAGCAATGCTTGTAAAACTTTTCCTTGAGAAAGCTTTTCCCGAACCTCGTCCGATTGTCCGCCTGTTTGCAGTTTGCTAATGCGGAGCAATTCTTTATATTGAATGAACTCCAAACGAAGTGACTTAGACACCGCTTTTGTTGATTTCCATTGGACGCGGCTGCCGACGCGCGATACGGACAAACCAACGTCGACGGCAGGCCGGAAACCTTCATTAAAAAGCGGCATGCTCAAAAAGATCTGTCCGTCTGTCATTGAAACCAGGTTGGTGGGAACATAAGCTGTCAAATCGCCCTCCAAAAGCTCGACCACGGGAATGAACGTCATGGACCCGCCGCCCAGTTGTTTGTTTAATTTGGCCGCCCGCTCGATCATGCGGGAGTGCAAATAAAAAATATCTCCCGGGTAAGAATCGCGCCCTGGCGGCACCTGCATCAGCAGAGACAGTTCGCGATAAGCCCATGCATGCTTTGTAAAATCGTCAAATCCGACAAAAACATGTTTTCCTTTGTGCATAAAATACTCACCGATCGAACACGCCGCATAAGGCGCTAGGTACTGCTGCCCCGGGGAGCTGGATGCGGGCGCAGTTAGAATGATTGTGTAATCAAAACAGCCCTTTTCCTTAAAGAGATCAACAACGCGGGCCATGGATGAGCGCGGTTTGCCGATTGCGCAGTAAATACAAATCACATCCTTGCCCTTTTGGTTGACCATAATGTCCGTCAGCACGGTCGTTTTTCCGGTCATTTTATCGCCTAAAATCAATGACCGCTGGCCTTTGCCCAGCGGCAGCATGCTGTCGACAAGTTTAATACCGGTTTCAAGCGTTTCGCTCAAACCTTCCCGGTCCATAATTCCGGGAGCATCGTTAAAATACGGGATATATTTATCCGGCTTCACTGCCTCTCGGCCGTCCTGAAGTTCACCCAAAGGATTGACGATCCTTCCTATATATCCGTCGCCGACTGGCATATTAAAGGGCTCTAGCGTGGCCTCCACTACGTTTCCGGGAGTAATTGGCTCATTTTCTTTTACAATCAGCACTTGGGCTGATTGTGTATCAAAACCCATGATAATTCCTTCTGTGCCGTATCCAAATTTGACCAATTGCCCTAGAAAGCAATTCTGCAGATTGATGACGCTGGCAATACATCCGCTAAGCGCTTTCACAATCCCATTCTCTTTATAACTTAACTGGCTCATGCCGGCTTTCCTTCCGCGGCCGGTTGAGTAGCTGCGGCAGTACTCTGCGCTTGACCGGCCGGTGTTTTTGCCGCAGTCCCCTTTTTATCTTTCTTAACTCCCTTCGCTCCGCCTTTTGCATCCTTTAAGCGCGACAGCCATGTTACATAAAACGTAGTAGACAGAACGATCAAGAACGCAATGATGCCAAGAATGATCCACCACGTTGTGGACAAATCTGGCTTAAAACCCATTCGGATAATATCCATGACTTTTGTCAGTGATTTAATAGCTTGCTTAATTTTTTCAATTTCACTGACTTGCCGTTTGATAGGCACTTCCAAAAGCAAATCCTGTAATTCTTTGACCTTCTTATTAATAAGCCCCAAACGTTCACTGTTGAGTGCAAATGCTTCGATTCTATCCTGAATAGATTCGGCCGATTGCACCTCAATTTGCAATTGGTCAATCGATACCAGCGTATCGTCAATGATTTTGGCTTGTTGTGTTACATAATTTTCATAGGCACTGCCTTTTAAAAGAGCGACCAGCTTGTCGGTTTGTTCCTTATAGCGTTCCAATTCGATCCTGGGAATATACCAAACATCCCGGAGCGTGATTTCATATTTCTTCGTTTCTCGAGCTTCAAATTGATCTTCCTTCTCGACTGAAAACCTTTGCTTCGTTTCATCATACAAAAGCAGGAAATCAAGCCTGTCCAGTACATCGTTCGCGGTAATTTCTTTTGGCAAATCAGAGCGCACGGTCATTTTGCGCGGCTCATCGGAAGGGTTCTCTGCTGAAATGACAAGCTTGGCGGTTCGAACACCCTCCGCTTGCTCACCCTCAAGTTCGCGGAGCGCGCTGATAGACAGAACTTCTTTTTCAATGCCATCCAGCTGCTTCAAGTGAGAGCGGTAAAGCTCGATGCGTTTACCGATTCCGATATTGCGCCCCTGCTCCTCCTCAATTGTTCCGATCCGCTCGGAAACCTTGTCCTGTAGCAGCTGAGCTGTTTTTTCGTATTTTGTCTTTGCGAGAGATTTGGTGGTTGTTGAAACGGTGTCCCTCAATCTTGTCAATCGTTCCTCAGGAACAAGCCAGACATTCCGGACAAGAACCTCGATCGTTACCGCTTCTTTCGGTTCAAGGTTTACTTGTTTTGAAACATAATAAACACCCTCGTCGGTATTGAATTTGATTTCCATTCCGGCGTTATCGACAACGTCCTCCGGCTTGATTTCGGGCGGCAGGTTTTGACGGACTAGGGATTCTATTTTTTGAGACGGCGACGGATTCATGGCTAAAATTTTTATCTTAACTTCGCCTTCTGCGTGCGCTCTCGAGACAAAAAAACAGTGCGCTAGACTGCACAAAAGAACGGCTCTGATAAAGATATGGGCCAGATGATGCATCATACTTTTCCCAGGATAAGTAACCATAACAGTTAAAAACTCTTTATATTAACGGCTTAACCTGATAAAAAACTGATACTTTTTATCTGTCTAAAGTCAAAATTACTCTTGCGACAACGATGCGACTACAACCGGCTGGATTTGAGCCTCCGCGCCCTCTTCGCCGGTGTCGATCGATGTCGGTTTTAAGGCCTGCAGCAGCGCAACAACGTAGGTTTTAATTTCCTCGAGCTTATCTTCAAAAACCTGGTTACCCAACGCCTCTTGGCCTTGGCCAAGCTCGTCTAATTTAACACCCACAAAACCCAATTCTTCCGCGGTTTTATTGAACTTCTCGATCATGCTATTGATCGTTTCTTTCGCTACTTCTAGATTTTCTTTCCCTTGATCTGAAATTTTGTCTAGGTATAAGCGAATTTCTTGAATGTTATCTTTGACAGTTTGCACCTGATCACGGACCGATCCGCTGGCCTTAACGCCCGGAGTTCCCACAGAATCACTCAAATCCTTTAACTTTGTTTTAAGATCGGCTGTTACGCCGTCAATCGAATCTAAGGTCTCCCGGACATCTGCAATCTTTCCTAAAACAGTTGATGATGCTTTCGTGTCCGTAATCGTTCCAAGGAGCTCTTCAATACCGGTCGTATCGGCAACGCTTCTGACCGCATTGATAGATCCAAAGAGTGTCTCTGCGCTGGTATCGCTTGAATCTCCAACCAACTCTGCGATTGAGTCCACATTATTTTTCAATGCTTCAATAGATTCTGTATCCAAACCTTCCAACAATTCGGAAAGCGCATCGACATCCAATCCGCTGACCGTATCATCGATTAAATTAAGCCGTCCAAACAACGTATTAGTGGTAGTGCTGTCGGCTGCTGTTCCTACCAAAGTATTGATAGTATTGGTTGTATTTAAAATACTGGTCGTTCGGCTTCCTAACTGCGCTACCTCTGCCCAGTTAACGCCGGAAGTCGACAGTGAGAAAATATTGGTCCAGTTAATGCCCGCTTGAGTTTTTCCACTCAAATCAGTCCAATTCATACCAGAGCCCGTCATGCGAGCAAGATCCGTCCAGTTGACATTGGACTTACTCATGCTGCCCACATCGGTCCAGTTAACACCTGCTTTGCTCATCGTTAAAATACCGGACCAATTAATACCGGAAGTGCTCAAATTATAGATATCCAGCCAATTAATACCTGCTTGGCTAAGCGATTTAATATCATCCCAATTGACACCAGCCTTGGACAAGGCGTCAATCCCGGCCCAATTAACGCCCGCCTTACTCAATGCTTGCAAACCGCTCCAATTAATACCTGTCTGAGAAAGCCGGTTGATATCATTCCAGTTAATGCCTGATTTAGAAAGCGACTGAATATCGTCCCAATTAACCCCGGTTTTTGAAAAAGTGCTTAAGTCGTCCCAATTGATACCGGCGCGCGACAGTCCTCGTAAATCATCCCAATTGACGCCAGACGCTGATAGCCGGCTGAGATCATTCCAATTAACTCCGGTTCGTGAAAGGGATTTTAAATCGTCCCAATTGACCCCTGCTTTAGAAAACGAACTTAAATCGCTCCAATTGACACCCGACTTCGAGAGTGAGCGCAAATCATCCCAGTTGACTCCGGTTCTGCTAAGCAGCTTCAAATCATCCCAATTGACGCCTGCTTTTGAAAGCTGCGAGAAATCATCCCAATTGACCCCGGACTTTGATAAAGTTTCAATCCCTTCCCAATTGACCCCTGCAAGGCTCAACGCCTGAAGACTGCTCCAATTAACGCCAGCGGTTGAAAGCGCCTCTAAATCATCCCAATTGACCCCGGCCGAACCAAGCTCTCGAATACCCTCCCAATTAATACCGGCTTTTGATAAAGTCTCAATGCCCTGCCAATTGACCCCGGCCTTAGAGAGTGACCTGAGGTCGTCCCAATTGACGCCTGCGCGGGATAAGGATTTTAAATCATCCCAATTGACGCCTGTTTTAGAGAGCCTGTTTAAATCATCCCAATTGATACCGGCCTTACTGAGGACACCCACATCCGTCCAATTGACCCCGCCTTTGGAGAGGGCTTCGATGCCCTGCCAATTGACCCCGGCCTTAGAGAGTTTATTCAAATCATCCCAATTAACACCCGCTTTGCTGAGTTTATTGAGGTCATCCCAATTGACACCGGCTTTGGAGAGCCTTG
>CAYLXA010000001.1:75296-409037 GCA_964387845.1 uncultured bacterium | reverse complement strand
TCAAAGAAATGCAAGGCGCGCGCTCCAGTCTGTGACGGTTGCGCTCAGAAAAGCACGCCGGTCAACCATCACCATCCCGGCATCGCCAAACAATAATCAAATCACGCTGGATTTACCGCTCTTTTTATCGGGTGCAGCTTGCTCGGCATTTGCCGATGTGACAAGCGGAACCGCGCCGCAGACATGCTCAAACAGTATTGATTGCGACAATCAATGCAATAGTACCCCCGGAACCAATTTGTGCGTTAATAACATCTGCCGCCGTACTTATACGTATTCAGTTTCTACGGCGAATGGAATTTCTCAACTGATTGTCTCGACACCAAGCGAAGCGGGCCGGATTGTGGGGAATCATATTCAAACCGTTTTATTTCGGGACAACACGATGAATGTTAATTTGAATGCAGATGAAATTGAGATTGGCTTAACCGCACAAAAAACGACGACTACTGAAAACAGGACTCATTCTTTGACATTATCGAATATTGTGCAGGTCAGGAATTGACCAAAAGGAGGGCTTCGTCATGAGACAGGTCCAAAATGAAAAGGGCGGGTTCGTATTAATATCAGTCGTTTTGTTGGGGGCCGTTCTGGAAAGTTTTGCCGCGGTTTCCCTCATTCAGCAGATTCAGGAAGTCCGGATGCAGCGTTATAATCAAATGAAAGTCGCTTCTTATCACACCAGCCAGGGCGTGATGGAGCGTGCGCTTTTTCATTTGGCGGACCGGATTGCCAATTTTGATTTAAACAGCATTGCGCCCAACCAGGAGTATCAATTTACTTACGCTGACGGCGTTACGTCCGGGTTTTACCGGGTAGTTTGTGCACCGCCGACAAATCCTTCAACTACTTTAAGCCAATGCCCGACCTATTTGCTTTCAGAAAGCGGCTTTCAAAAGGTTGTCCAGGATTTTGAGGTAATTGTCAGATCCAGCCATCCGGACAATAGTGCTCTGGCGTCGCTTTTCCCGATTCAGGCAAGCTCAACCGTGCATCAAATTGCTTCACTCAAACAAACGAGTATTTTTTCGTATTCCGTTTTTTACAATTCGGATTTAGAAGTCCAGCCTGGCGCCAATATGACGATGACCGGAGATATGCACGCCAACGGCAACATCCATCTCGGCGCCGAATCTGGGAGGACGTTAACGCTGGATGTTAATTCTATCCATGCTACCCATGATTTTTCGCGTGCGCGTAAGGATGATCCCAGTGTCATGCCTGCCGGAACCGTAAGAATTAAACAGGGAAGTACCACCAATTTTCCGGTGATGACCACAAGTCCCAGACTCGATAGCACAAACGCCAACTGGGCCAATCTGGCAACCTCCACTTGGAGCGGAACGGTGCAGAGCGCACCGCACGGCGTTCAATATGTGCAGCCTGTTACAATTCCGTCAATCCAGCCCGGCGGGTTTTATGATACGCATGCCGGCTTGCGGGTGATCGACGGCCAGGTTTACAATTCAAGCGGTACAAACATTACGGGCTCGCTTCCGGCAGGAACTGTGTCGCAGATGCAGTTTCGCAATTACCGAGAAAATGCTTCGCATAATGTGATTGTCACACAGATTGACATTCAAAAGTTAAATGCTTCCGGCTATTTCCCGTCTAACGGATTGATTTACGCAACCAGGACAGATGCCGTTCCGGCAACCGGGCAAAGCACCGCTTCCTCTCACGGGATTCGGCTCGTCAATGGTTCCGAAATCGGCCCTTCTGGATATGCCGGAGGTTTGGCGGTTGTGACCAACAATCCGTTGTATGTACAGGGTGATTTTAATACGGTCAATAAAAAATCGGTTGGGTTAATTTCCGATGCTATGAATATTTTATCCAATAATTGGAGTGATGCCAATACCAGCTTCAGCAACCGCAATGCGACCGACACGACGGTAAATGCGGGGTTTATCAGCGGCATTGTCCAAACGAGCGGTTCAGTGTATAGCGGAGGGCTTGAGAATTATCCCAGATTTCTCGAGAATTGGAGCGGCCGCAATGCCAATATCAGCGGCGCATTCATTAATTTGTGGGACAGCCAAGTCGCAACCGGGCAATGGTCATACGGCGGAAACAATTATACGGCCCCGGCCCGCAATTGGGCTTACGATGTGTCTTTGAAGACCAATCCGCCTCCTTATGGGCCGATTGGCGTTGAGATTGAGCCGAAAACCTGGTGGCAGGAAGCCAGCGAGTCAATTTATCTTTAATCTATAGCGGCTGGCCTGTCATCGGATCCGGAGGTTCTTGGCCTTCTTGGCCGGAACTTACCCTGATTTCTTCTTCTGTTTTTTCTATCCAACGGCGCAGATCTTCACGAAGCGCGTCATCAATACCTACGAGCGGGCCCATTCTTTCCAGCCGTTTTAATTGAGGCAGAATAGTCCGCGCCCGGTTCTGATCGGTAGAAAGCTTTTCAAATGCGATTCTTTTCATTTCGGTTGTTTCATTTTTATCGTCAAGAATTTTGAATAAACGTTCTTCCAAAATAGCCGGCCCCTCCGCTTCGAATTTCCTCAAAGCTTCCTCTCTTTCTTTGACGGTGCGCGTACGGTCAAACGCGATATCTTGATAAATATTCAAAAAAGCATTTCGGTCACCGCTCTTGGCTAAAACATTGGAGGCCAATTTTTTAATTGCGAGTAATTCATTTGAGTCTTTAATCATATTAGACAAAACTTCCTTAACTTCCGGTTTTCCGGCAACGGGTATTAGATAGCGGATGACGATTGAGCGGAAAGATAAAGTTTCGAATGGATCCTGCACCAAGGCGAGAATCATCGGTAAAATCGATTCTGAATTGTGGCGCCAGAGAATGGAAAGGCTGACCTCACGCAAATAAGAACCCGTTTTCTTTTCGACCAGCTTTTTCTTGAGTATGTTAAAGAAATCGGCGTCGTTTTGAGCAATGATCGCCGAAGCGATATGCTGGTGAATAATTCGGGATTGATTTTGGTCTTCCAGAATTTCAATAAAAATAAGCCGGCTTTCATCGGTTGGATTGGCTGCTAATTCTTGAACAGCTGTTTTACGTTCCGCAAGCGGGGCTTCCTGGTTTTTCAGGGTGTAAATCAATTTTCCTTGTTTTGTATCGCTGATTTCAGCCGAGATGGGCAGTTCAAGGCAAAGGGTTGCCACGAGAGCTAAAAGAACTATCCATCGGTAAGAACTCATGGGCTTTACGATTTATTTCTAAGGAAAACTTGGGTTGTGACAGTCGTTGGTGTTGAGCTATTTTTTGAGCCGACCAAGCTAATTTTAATCATATTGAGAAGAGACTCAGCATAAAAAGTTGCGCCGGTAATATTTCGGCCTATGACAATCGTTGTTCCTGCCGTTCCGGAATAATTGATTTCTTGGCGGGAGATTGTTTTATTAACGGAACTGAATGTATACTTAATTGTTTTGTAATAAGTGGTGCCACCTACATCGGTTGACTCTGGGACTTTAAAAGACAGAGCAGCTGATTGCACGCACACATTGGAAGGGTTATCTATGTTGCAGGATCCCATGCTGCCGGGGATTCCTTGCTTAGCCTCTTCTAAGTCGCGTGTCATAACGGCGACGGTTCTTTTTAAATTTCCGTGCACATCAACATTGATGAGGCTCTGATCAAAAATGAGCCTTGATAACTTGATAGCGCCAAAAATGACAACAGTCAAAAACATCAATAAAGCAATGCTGGTGAAGGTTTCGAAAATTGTAAAGCCACGCTCATTGAGCATCAAAGAGCGGCGTATCGTTGTCATGACAAAAGAACCCTTTTGGTGATTTTATTGTGGAGCGTATAGGTTTTGGTCCCGTTTTTCTCCGCCCAAGTAATCGTTACGAGAACATATAAAGGATCACCTGAAGTTCCTTCCGGAAATGTGACATTCATATTAATGGACGGCAGCGATGATGAAGAAAAAACTTCGGTTTGGAGCCAGCCGGTTTGGCTGACATTTTTCCAATAGTCTGCGTCGGTTACTGCGTCCAAACTAACAGAATCAGCAACCATGCGGACTTGCTCCATGATTTTTTTGGCGTCGGTGGCAACCAGAATTTTGTTTTTGGCAGATGCGTTCATGGCTGCACCGAAATTGAATGCACTGGCAACCGCGATCAGGATAATAGAGAATATCGAAAGTGCAAAAAGGACTTCCATCAATGTTGTTCCGCTTTCGCCGTTCTTCAAGTTTTTCATGATTCGGTAACCTTGCTGTTTCACTGCCAAATCCTCGCCAACGACCTGTTCTTAAAATACGGCTTTTTATCTTATATATAAAGTGTAACTACGTGCTTTACGCTTTGCAAATTGTGAAGCCAATGTAAGTCCTTTATTAAAGCAATGTTATGATTATTAGAATTGCGTAGATTAAGAAATAGCGAGGTCTAATTTTGGCAAGAAAGCCGTTAGATATGATTGATGGTATCGAAATAAATCGCTGACAATAGAACAGGCAGAACGATCATGCTCTTAGAAGGAAATTTAGGTTGTGACGGTTAAGATAATTATTTTCCGCTAAGCCCGGATGCACCCATGGCTCCGCCGCCTCCGAGAGTGCCGCCACCAGCGACGGTTCCGGTGGTTCCGCCTGGTGTTGATGCTGGTATGTAAACAAGAGGATTGGATGTTGTTGCATTTCTGAAATTAACCCAAGAACCAATCCCCGCAACGGTAGAATTATTAAGCCCTTCGGGCAATTCTGTTGCTTCGATGCATTGGACACAGTACAAAATTCGTGCTACACCATTTTTCCCATCCGGATCGTAAGCAGGGCCGGACAAAACAACTGTGGAAGCGCTTGCTGAAACATTCACGAGCGCACCAGCCACCAAAGTGTCAGCAGCCAGATTGTAATTGCCGTCCCGAACAATAACCAATCCATTAAAAGTACCTGTCAAATTAACGGTTGCAGTTGGGTTTTGAAGGTTGTCAAGAACAAGTACGCCTGAACCCGGAGTTTCCGAACTGCCCAAGTCAATATCGATGGTTCCGCCACTCCCGAGCGGTGCTTCATAATAAAAAACTCCGTCCACCGGCGAAGTGGGTGCGGTGGAATGTTTATAAGCATCCAAATCACCGTTTGAAAGTCCGAAGACGGCTTCCGGCGATGTCAAATTTGCATTCGAGGGCGTTGGCGATATTGATGTCGGATCAATAGGGTTACCGGGTTCGTTGGGCAACGTGGAGGGCCCGCCGACGCCGACATAATCATCGTAAGTAAGGCCATCCGAATTTTCATAATAAACAACGCCCGGGATTCCGTCTTCAATGGCTTCACCGGCAGCATCGTGATTGCGACCGTCAACCACCAAGAGTCCGGCCAACTCTACTGCAGAACCTGCAGTAATGCCGGCTTGAACTCCCGGTGGAATATCATAAGGGGTACCGATAACAATTTTTGTGAAGAGTTTCTTGGTAATTGTCCCGCTTCCGATAGAAACAGTTCCGATTGCATTAACAATGCTGTTCGTTGGATCATAAGTTGACGAATAGGTTCCGCTAGTTCCCAGGTTATAAGGCCCGCGATTTATCGTGGTGCTAATTGCGGCGCCGTCCTCTGTTTGATCATTAATATATTTGTACATGTCATCGACCGCTGCTTCCGCCAAGTAAAAGGCTTGAATTTCAGCCGATGAGTCCACCACATCGGTTCTGGTTTGCCAAATATTCAAACTATAAAAACTATAAATCATGGTGGTTAAAAAGGCAGAAAGCAGATAAACCCAGATCAGCGCTACGCCTTTCTGGTTTAACCTTGCCTTCTTCCTCATGATTTTTTTCTTCATTTGTCTCACCATTTTTGCTCAAAAAAAAACGACCCAAAAAATTGGGTCGCGAAAACACAACTTGATTTTTTCAGTTGCACTTTCAGAATTTCGGTAGCCGAGCCATCCATTAAGGACCTCATGCTTTGCGCCCCAATCTTTCGATTGGTTTACCTTTATCGTTTCCTAAAAAGAACTGTTTTGAATTACAACAAAAGTTTAGCTGGGTGAATGGGGTTTGTCAAATTTTGACATAATTTTAGTTAAAATATTCATAACCCATTATAAATAAATGACTTATGATAAAAAATATGCGGTTCTATTCAACACTTAAAACTCATCTATTCCACTCAGATGGATTTAAGGTAAAATACGGCAAAGGCGCTTATTTAACCTATTGTCTTATGTACACAGTCACAAAAGAAATTCACTTCTGCTACGGCCACCGGCTAATTCACTACGAAGGTAAATGCCGGAATCTGCATGGTCACAACGCGCGTGCTCAAGTGGAGCTTCATTCCGAATCATTGGATAAGCGCGGCATGGTTTATGACTTTCATGATATCGGCCGGGTCATGAAAGCGTGGATCAATGATGTTTTAGATCATAAACTGCTTTTACATCAAGATGACCCCATCATTCCCGATTTAAAGGCAAAAAAGGAAGTTTTTTACACAATGCCGATCAATCCGACCGCCGAAGCCCTCGCCAAATTGATTTATGATTATGCAGTGTCCCAGAAATTTCCGGTTCATTCCGTGACGGTCTGGGAAACTGAAAGTTCGTTTGCAACGTATAAAAAGTAGGAACGGAGTTTTATCCTGTTTCTATCCAGGTGTTGAATGAAATCTCTTACTCTTTTGACCGGGCCAGCCGGAGCGGGAAAAACATACCGCTGCCTATCCGAATTAAGCCAAGCCATACAACATTCTAAGGATGCTTTCAGCGAAGATCTTGTCTTGATTCTTCCGACCGTTGAACACCGCGCGCGAACAATTGACCTGCTTTTTCGCGGTGAAGTGAAGGGCTTTTTCGGAAAGCATGTCACAACGTTTGATGAAATTCTAAACCGGTATCTCAAGCTGGGCGGAATTAATTTCGCTTCCGATGTTACGCGCCGGATGATTTTAAAGGATTTAATCAAAAATACTCAATTTCAATATTTCAAAGAAGCGGCCCATACGAATGGTTTCGTTGATTTGGTCTCGAAGTTTTTCGCGGAACTCAAAGAATCATTGATCGGCACCAAGCGCTTCGACGAATTGGCTGTATTGCTGGCCCGCGAATTTGGCTACGCAGAATCAAAATATGAAGAGCTTGCAAAACTTTATCAGGCTTACGAATCCCGCCTTGCGGCAGAAAACCTGAAGGACCGGCACGATGCGCTTTTTCTTTTGGAGGAAGGCCTCAGGCACGGACGGTGGAGAATGCCGCGCCTCCGCCATGTCTGGATTGACGGATTCTTTGATTTCTCGAATCTTCAGCTGGCTTTCATCCGGTTTCTCGCGTCGCATGCAGAGCGGGTGACGGTCACTTTAACGCTGGATGAATCGAGCCCGCGGAGCATTCTTTTTGATACGGTGCTGAAAACAAAAGCCTCGCTTTCCCAGATAGGTTTTGAAACGGTTTCAGCCGGGCCGAATAATCATCGTGCAAGCAATCCAATATTATCTCATCTTGAACGGAATCTTTTTTCCGGCTCCGCTATCAAAAAAATAAAGCCGGGCCGGAGAATCCAAATTTTGGAAGCGACCGGCCTCATGGGTGAACTGGAAATGATTGCGCGGGAAATCAAGCGGATTGTTTTTGAAACCGGCATGAATTACAGCGACATCGCGCTTATTTTCAGGCAAGTCGGGCCGTATTTGAGCGCTATCCGGAGCGTCTTTTCAAAATATGAAATACCGGTTGAAATTCATGAGCGCGAGAAGCTGAAGCATCATTTGCTTGCCGGAACGCTTGTGAGCCTGCTTCGTTTAATCATGGATGACTGGAAACGCGAAGACCTTCTTAATTTCCTGAAGTCTGCCTATGTGCGCGCAAACCGTGATTTGGTTTATAAAATGGAAATCGAATCGCTCCGCGAAGGCTGGGTCCAAGGAAGAGAGAAATGGCTTGAGAAATTTCCATCAGAAGAGTTAAAAGCGCTATCTCAAATTCATGATTCGCTTTCAACGGTCAAAACAGCCGGTCAATTTGCGCAGGCGGTTCGAAATGCGATGCATCGCTTCGGCATGGATCATTTGCCGTTTGATTTGAGCGAGCAAAATCAGCGCGATCATGCAGCGTTCAAGCGGGTCGGGCTTTTGCTCGCCGAAATGCGGCGGAAATATCGGGATGCCGAATTTGGTTTTCAGGATTTTGCACAAATCCTAATTTACCTGATTGAAGTCGATTTATTTTCATTTCACCACCGGGACAAAAACAAAGTTCAGGTTTATAACGTTTCGCTTGCCAGGCAAAAAGAATACAAAGTCGTTTTCGTGCCGGGCCTTTTGGAAAAACAATTTCCGCTTCAGGTTAAAGAAGATCCGATTCTCTCGGATGCCGAGCGCCGTGCTGCCAATCGGGATAAAGAAACTCTCCAGGAACGCCTGCCGCGCCAATCTGTTGAACGGCTCTTTTTTTATTTGGCAGTGACGCGGGCAAGCGAGCGCCTTATCTTGAGTTATCCGCGGTTTAATTTGGAGGGGAAAGAAGCTTTGCCGTCATTTTATGTGGATGAGATCAAATTGCTTTTCGAAGATGAAATTCCGAGCCAAAAGCAAGCGGCAAGGGATGTTTTAGTTTCACTTGACGGATCTATGCGCACGGAAGAAGCGGCCGCGCAAATAGTGGATCAATTCTGGCAGCCGCACGGCCGGAAAAGCGCAAGAGTCGTCAGTGCTCTTTACAACACTTTCCTCGAATTCGATTGGTTTCGGTTTCTAATGCAAAATCTCTCAACTCCAATCGAAGGCAAAATTCATGATTCCAAAATCAAAGAAGCTTTTCAACCCGCAAACGGGCTCTACACGCCGAGCCGGCTTGAAATTTACGCCGAATGCGCCTACCGTTTTTTTGCCGACCAAATACTCCGTCTCGAAAGTATCGATGAAAAAATCGATCCCCGGGTTGTCGGAACGATATTGCACGAAACGCTGGAGCAATTTCACATTTGGGCGAAAGAGCAAGGAATTCAAAATATCGAGATCGGCCGGGCGAAATCCTTTTGCGAGAAAGTATTTAATGACATTTGCCAAAAAAATCCGCTGCTGGGTGACCGCTGGTACCGGATTGAGTTAAAGAAACTCGAGCTTCGGCAGACTTTGTCGAGAATTTTAGAACAAGAGCTCGTTGAAAAAATCACGCCGCTTCCGGGCCTGGTTCCTCAATATTTTGAGTATGAATTCGGCAAAGATGAAAAAGAACCCGCACTTTCTCTGAAGACCGAGGACGGTGAAATTAAATTCCGAGGCAAAATTGACCGGATTGATGCCGACCAATCCGGAAAATTCGGCCTCGTAATTGATTACAAGACCGGAAAGCCTTTCAGCAAGAAAAGCCTCGACCAAAAAACACAGCTGCAGCTTGTGCTTTATCTTCTGGCGATGGAGCAGAACCTGAAACTGGAGCCGCTCGGCGCTCATCTCTATACGCTCAACACGGGAAAATCAACCGGCTTTCATCATAAAGATAACCTTGAGAAAGCGGGCATCGAAACCGGCAAGAAAAATAAATTGAACACGAAAGATTGGAACGCGCTTTTTGAAGAATTATCGCGTTTTATCGCACGTTATGTAAAAGGAATTCAGCAGGCCGAAATTCCCGTAAAACCGCGCGACTGTGTTCATTTTTGTGCTTATTCCAGCCTTTGCCGGATCGAAAAATGGCGGCTCGATTACATTTACCGTGAAATCAAAGAAGAAGATAGGAAGCTTTCCAAAGAACAAGTGACGGCATGAGTGCAGAAAAGCTAACCAAAAACCAAATCGACGCGATTTCAAACCTTGATCAAAATGTAGCTGTCCTGGCCGGCGCCGGAACGGGCAAAACCAGAGTTTTGGTTGAGCGGTTTTTATCGATCATTGAGAGAAAATTGGCAGCCCCTTCCGAAATTTTGGCCATCACGTTTACCGAAAAAGCCGCCAACGAAATGAAAAGACGAATTGTGGATGAATTAAGGTCGCGCGGTCTGCACGAAGCCCGCCATGAAATCGAAAATGCCTATATCGGAACGATTCATGCTTTCTGCTCGCGTCTTCTGAAAGAGCATCCGATGGAAGCCGGTATTGATCCTGATTTCCGGGTTTGCGAAGAGGAGGAGGCCGATCTTCTGAAAGAAGAGGTCTTCGAACAATTGATCGAAGAACGTTTCCGCGACAGCAGCGTGTTTTCTCTTTTGTCCGTCTACGGCGAAGAGATGATCGGAAAACGAATCAAAGATGTTTATGACGAAATCCGAACTTTCGGTATTTTTTGTGAAAATGCCTTCAAATCTGCGCAGCCGGATGATTCAAAAATGCTTGAGCAGGATCTTATCGACAAACTATCGTCCTTGCTCGGTTTTGAAAAGAAAAAAGAAAATGCGGAAAAAGCGCTGGCATGCCTCAAGTCTTCGGCCGTATCTGGTTGGGAACAAATTGATTTGTTGCAGGGAATTGACGGTTGGTTTGATTTGAGGGCCCGCGAAGGCAAGGACGAGACTAAAGCAGTGAAAGAAGCAATTGCGCGGCTCGTTGCAAGCCGGATCGAGGAGCTCGTTATTCCTGACCGGCAAACATTCGAGTCGCTCTTGCTTGATTTCAGCCGGCGTTATGCTGCAGCAAAGCACGAGCGCGCTTTGTTTGATTTTTCAGACCTTGAAACCTATGTTTTGCGGCTGCTCACAAGCGGCTCTGAGTCCTCCGCAGCGGTCCGGAAACGGTATCAAAAACAATTTAAATTTATCATGGTCGATGAATTTCAGGATACCAACTCCGTCCAAGTTCAAATTATCGAACTCCTGAAAAATCCGAAAAATTTATTCTTGGTCGGTGATATCAAACAATCTATTTACGGATTCCGCGGTGCGCTTCCGGATCTTTTCCGCAAGAAGCAAAAAGAATTCGAAGCCGAAAAAACCGGAATTTCGATTACTCTCCTGGATAATTTCCGTTCGCGGCCGGAGCTTTTACAGTTTATCAATCCGTTTTTCGAGGAGTTGTGGAGACAAAGTGAATTGCCTTATGAACCGCTTGCTGCCGGCCGGAATTTTGAAAGCGCGCTTGAATCCGCAGTCGATTTGATTGCGATTGATAAAGAAGACAATGAAACCGTCTCGGAGACGCGTTCTGAGGAGGCGCGTGCTATTGCCCATCGAATCCGGGAATTGGTTGACCAAGAAGGTTATCGGTACGGCGATTTTGCGGTTTTATTCCGGGCCGGCGAAAGCATGCGGCTTTATGAGCAGGAGCTGCTTCGCTTCGGCATTCCGCATTACATCATCGGAGGGCGCGGATTTTATCATCAAGCCGAAGTACGCGATACGATGAATTTTTTAACCATTTTAGAAAACCCGCTGCGCGAAATCGAATTTGCTGCGGTTTTGCGCTCGCCCATGTTTCGCGTTTCGGACGATATGCTTTTCCGGCTGTCGCAGAAAGCCAAAACCCCGGATAAGCACACGCCGCTTTTTGAAGGATTTAAAACATGGAAAGAAATTCAGAAAATCCCAGTCGATGAGCGCGCCAAGCTTGAACGGTTTGAATCTGTTTTCGGCGAGCTTTCGGTTTTGAAAGGTAAGCTCCGGATTTCGGAACTTCTGGAAATGATTTTTAACCAGACCCGTTACGATCTTTACGCACTCGGCCTTCCGCAAGGGAAGCGGCACTTCGCAAATTTGAGGAAACTGGTTGATCTTGCGCGCGAACTCGAGGAACGGGAAACCGTTCATCTCGGTGATTTCATTCGGTATGTCAAAGGCCTTGTGCGTCATGAAGTCCGCGAGTCGGAAGCGCAAGTTGAGGCCGAAGAAGGAAACGTGGTCCGGCTGATGACCGTTCACAAAGCAAAAGGGCTTGAATTCCGCTGTGTCATTGTGCCGGATCTTGCGCGAAAGCAAAGCCACGGCGAAAGCCAGTTTTTGTATGATCCGGAGCTTGGTTTGGGTTTGCGCGCCCTCAATCCGTTCTCGGGTGATTTTGAAGATTCAAGAACCTATCTTGAAATCGAAGACAAGGTTGCGGAGCGCCAAGCCCGCGAATCCAAACGGCTTCTTTATGTGGCGATGACGCGTGCAAAAGAACGCCTGATTTTTGCCGGAACCGCAAAATTATCGAATGCTATCAAGCCCGATTCTATTAATTGGTTTGATTGGCTTCGCGTGATTATTCATAATCAAAAGTTAAATATCCGAATGATCAGTTCCGAAGTCCGCTCTTCAAAATATCAGCGCCGGAGATCTTCGCTGATTCATTCCGAAAAAATACGCAGCAATGTCAAAAATTCAGAACCGGTTCCTATGAGAAAAGTGCCGCCGGAAGCCGGCTTAATCTTAAATCAGCTGAAAGCTTATCCGGCAGAATTTTTTGAACGCATTGACTTGCCGGTATCGGCTTACGTTACTTTCGGCCGGGATGCAGAGCATAGCGAATTCCGGGATGTATATGAGTTGGGCGCTAAATCTGTGCCGGCGGAATTAAAATCGGAGGAAGAATTGTTAGATGAAGCCGGAGAAACAATCTCTGCGGCTGATTTTGGAACGCTGGTTCACCAAATTTTTGAGCATTTAATCAATTGGAAATCCGAAACCGCGGTTCCGCTGGATGAATGGCTGGCATTTTACGGCGCCGACTTTGACGATTCCGTCAAAAATGATGCTCGAAAACTGGTTCAGATATTTCTCAAGTCGAAATTGTTTTCCGATATTCAAAAAGCCAAACGCACGTTTGCAGAGCTTCCGTTTGTTCTCCGGCTTCGCCACGGGATTGTCCAGGGAACGCTGGATTTGATCTATGAAACGGCGAATGGGGAATACGTTATTGTGGATTACAAAACATCCGAAATTAATGAAGCGAACCTTCAAGAAAAGGGAGAAAGTTACCGGGATCAAATGGAGCTTTACATGCTCGCATGCCGCGAAATTTTGGGCGTCATGCCATCCAAAGCTGTTTTATATTTTGTCAAAATGGACGAAACTTATGATATCGTGGCTACCGATTCCGATTACGAAACACTGCAAAACAAATTCGAAACCTTGCAAAAGCAAATCATTGAATTCAGGAAATTGATTCGGGCTTCATGATGACCCGGCTGCTTGCCAAGAACATCCTGATTTTTATTTTCATTACCACCTGCTCGTTTTTGATTTACCGGAACGGCCTTATCGATATTCCCCGCGACGACCATATCAACTTGATTGCGGAACGCGCGCTTGTTAAATCCGATTGGGATTTTTTCTGGCATACGCTGACTTACACACACTCCAGTTTTAACCGCCCGGGCGATTATTTTCTTTTTCGTCCGGGTTTTTATTTATATCATGCGGTTTTAGATATTTTCTATGGGCACAGCATGCTGGTTGCGGGAATTTTGAGTGTCCTGCTGCATGCAGCGAGCGTGTTCGTATTGTATCTTTTGACCGCGCACTTGTGCGGTGCACTCATCGGCGGTTTATGTGCTCTGGCATTTTTATTTCAGTATCCGGGTTTCGAAATGGTTTATTGGCGTCACATCAACCCGTATCTTCTGGGCCTGATTTTTTTTGTTTTAGGGCTTTATTGGATGATCCGGATGAGCGAAGCAGTGCACCGGAAATCCCGCCTGTTACGGGCTGTTTTGTTTTTTTCTTTGGCGAATTTGTTTCACGAGTCATTTTTCTATGCATGGGCCATTTGCGGAATTTTTCTAATGATTATTTTCCCGAAATCGCATGCGGAATTTTTAAGCCAAAAAGAAAAACGGCTAATTTTTATTTTTCCGGCAGCGTTATATTTTATTCTCGGTCTCGCCGAGTTTGTTATTGCGATGCCGCCGTCGTTGCTAGGCCCTGTCGACAATCCGGATTTTTTGAGTTTGCGGTCTGTTTTTTCAAACATCATTACTTTCAGCGGCCTGACGGCAGCTGCATTTTTAATTCCGGTTTTCTTTGATATTCGGTTCATTAATAATTTCAAAAAGGCGGTTTGGGATTTTACCGCGTTACCGAATGAGTTAATCGCCACATTCGGATTTATTTTTCTTTTTTTCCTTTTAGGTTCATTTTTCTATTTGTTTTTGTGCTATCGAGATAAAAAAGAATCCGCCGGCCATTTTGTAAGCATCATTTCAATTGTTTATCTGGGCTTCATGCTTTTCGGAATTGCGGCGGGGCGCATGTCGCTTCGCGGAACCGATTATGTGAAGTCAGCGACTTATTATTTCTATCTTTCCAGTTATTTTTTATTAATTCTTTCCGCTTTGTCGATCCGCTGGCTTCAGAATCGTATGAGTGCCGGGAAATATTTTCCTCAATTTCTGCCCATGGCGGCGTTTGCATTTGTCATTTTATGGCCTGTTCCTTTTAATTATTCAAATCTTCAGCGCACATTAGAGCCTCGAAAAAATTATAACAACATTGTTTCGACTCTGACTTTTCAAATCGCGGATTTTATGAAACAAAACCCGCAATACTGCTATGCCGGTTCGTTCGAACGTTCCTTTTCTGATTTAATCCCGAACTATCTTTTGCAGCGTCATGTGTGCGTCGGGGAAGAAAAAAAAGCGCTTTATGTTTTCATTGCACAGGATGAGAAACCGTGGTTGGCTGAATGGAATTCTAATTTTAATACTATCAATGACTTACATCTTTCCCCGGATGAATTTTCAATGGGTGACAATATGATTTTCGAGGAATTTTCTGAAATTTTTAATGATTTTAACGATAAAACTGCGCCTCCCGTTGAAATTCCGATTTTTTTAGGGAAAAAATCTTATGAGCCTGTCGGTTTTACGGTCAAATTTGAAAATACAGAGGCTGCGGGGCTTGTTTTGGCTTACCAAGATTCCGGTAATTTCATCCTAACGGGAATAAACGAAAACAGGTTTTATGTTTACATCATTGAAAACGGAGACATCAGTAAAAAATCGGTTTTGAGCTACTTTGATCATTCTCAGGATTCGTACTCTCTGACAGTGAACCAAATCGATCAAAATGCAATTATGGTTATGCTTGATCAAAATATTTTAATGGTCCTGAGAGAAATCGGGCCGATCAGAGGAAGGCTTGGTTATTATTTCCGGAAAAAGGGAAAATCGGAAACCATTTTGCCGCTGAAAGCAAATGTGGCCGAAATTAAACCGGGAAACCACAGAGCATTCACGTTAAGGCCGGTTTTAAGGCTCGAACTACCGTCGTTGAAAAATTAAGAAAGTTCTTTTTTGGAGAGAATTTTCAAACTTTTGTCAAACTCATAAACGATCGGAATGCCGGTTCCGAGATTAAGTTCCAGAACCTGTTCCTTCGTGAGTTTGTCCAAATCCATGACGATTGAGCGCAAACTGTTGCCGTGCGCGGCGACGATGATGTTTTTGCCGGCTTTCACATCAGCCATGATTTTTTGCTGAAAATAAGGAAGCGTGCGCGCAGCCGTATCTTTCAAGCTTTCGCCGTTTGGCGGCGCGATGTCGTAACTTCGGCGCCAAATATGAACTTGCTCGTCGCCGTATTTCTTTGCGGTTTCGGCTTTGTTCAAACCCTGCAAATCGCCGTACATTCTTTCGTTAAGCGCTTTGTCTTTTTCGATGGGAATATTTTCCTGGCCTGTGACTTTTAAAATTGCGGCAAGTGTATTTTGCGCGCGTTTCAAAGTTGATGTGTAAGCCTTATCAAATTTGAAACCTTTTAGTTTTTCGCCGGCTTTCTTTGCTTCTTCGCGGCCTTTGTCGGTGAGTTCCACATCGACCCAGCCGGTAAATTTGTTTTCCAAGTTCCATTGGCTTTCGCCGTGCCTAACCAATACGAGGGTTGCCATAAATCTCCTTAATTTGTAAAGTCCGTATTATACAAAGCTGGTTTTGATTTTCAACCGGCATTTCTATATAATAGCCGGACTATGAAACAGTTGACCCTCTTACTATTGAGCGTTTTAATTGCCGGGTGTACGCACACAGCTCCGCAATCCGAACCGCCGCAGACATCGCTTGCGGACACCATTATCAAATTAAACGAAGTAAGCCAATTACAAAAACAGGCTGCTGAAGAAGCGGCGAAAGAACAAAAAGGAGATGTTGTGAAAGTTAAAATCGAAACTACCCTGGGTGTTATTGAAGCGGATCTTTTTCACAAAGAAGTGCCCACCACAGTCGATAATTTTGTGGAACTTACCAAAAAAGGATTTTATGACGGCATTATTTTTCATCGCGTGATTCCCAATTTCATGGTTCAGACAGGCGATCCCACCGGCACAGGGCGCGGCGGGCCGGGTTATCAATTTGAAGATGAATTCTCAAAGAAGCTCCGCCACGACAAGCCGGGCGTTTTGTCGATGGCGAATTCCGGCCCCGACACCAACGGCAGCCAGTTTTTCATCACGGTGGTGCCGACACCGTGGCTCGATGATCATCATTCGGTTTTTGGGCAGGTGACGAACGGCATGGACGTTGTGAATCAGATTGTGAACGCCAAACGCGACGCGCAGGATAAGCCGCTCACCAAAATTGCCATGACCAAAGTGACGGTGGCGGAGGAGTAAATATGATTGAACGCGATACCGTTGTAAACGCCATTCAGCAAGTTTACGATCCGGAAATTCCCGTAAACGTTTATGACCTGGGCCTGATTTACAACATTGATATTCAAGACACTGTGATCAAAGTGAAAATGACGCTGACCACGCAAGGATGTCCTTCCGCCCAGCAAATTCCGGCCATGATCAAGGGCCGCTTGATGACGATCCAGGGCGTGACGGATGTGATGGTTGATGTGGTTTGGGAACCGCAGTGGAACCCGTCCATGATCAGCGCCGAAGGCAAAAAGATTCTTCATTTAGACGAAGAATCGATGTAAGGTTTATGTAGCCCTGATTTTTGTATGTCTGTGATGAAAATCAGGGCGGTCATGTCTCTCATGAATAAACACATGGAACGTTCAAGGTAAGCCATGACCGATCTGCCTGAAGGGCTTTCTAAATTTCACAAAGCCCTTCACTTATTTAAAGAAAATAAGTTCGATGAATCCGCAAAAGTCCTCGAAGAAGTTCTTGCCAAAAATCCAAACGATCAAGACGCTTTAGAAGCGTTGGGCGTGATTTACGGAAAGTTAGACCGGCTGGATGATGCCATCGGCCTCATGAAGCGCCTCGTGAAAATCAATCCCGATCACATCATGGCACATTCGAATCTTTCCATGTTTTACATGCTCAAAAAAATGATTCAGGAAGCGGAAGTCGAGCAAGCCGAAGCCCGCCGCTTATCGTGGAAAGCCGAGCTCAAGGCCAAGAAAATGTCGGATTCGGATATCCAAAAGCTCAGTCTTGAGGATGAAAAGACGCAAGCTGAAGCCATTTTGAGAAAAATCGAACAATATAAAAAAGTCATCGAGTTTGATCCGAAAGACGTCTTGGGTTATTTCACGCTTGGGACAGCTTTCATGCAGGCCAAACGCTACCAAGAAGCGGCTGATACATTTAAAAAAGCGGTGGAGGTCGGCCCCGAACATTCGCCGTCTTACTCCGGATACGGCGAAGCGCTCGAGGCGCTGGGGAAAACCCAAGAAGCGATTCAAATCTACAAAGCCGGTGTTCCGGTGGCGGATAAAAAAGGCGACATCATTCCGCTCCGGAAAATGGAAAACCGGTTAAGAAAATTAACAACCTAAAATTCAAAATTCAAATATCAAAATTCAAAACAAATTCGAATATTAAAATTCTAAATCCCAAACGGTTTAATTTGAACATTTGAACTTGGAATTTGTTTTGATATTTGAAATTTGAGATTTGAATTTATGAAAATACATCTCGCATCCAAATCCGAACGACGCCGGGAATTGTTAAAACAGGCAAAAATTCCTTTCAAAATCGTTCCCTCAAAATTCAAAGAACGGACTTTTCCGGGCGGCGTGCGGAAAACAGTTGTGATGAACGCGATTGGAAAGGCAAGGCATGCGAAAATTCATTCAAAATCAGGCATTGTTTTGGGTGCAGACACGCTGGTTTATCACAAAGGAAAATTGCTCGGAAAGCCGAAAAATAAGGAAGCGGCATTCAGGATGCTCAGAAGTCTCGTCGGTACGCGCCATTTTGTGTATACGGGACTGGCACTTTTTAATTTGAAGACCCGGAAATGGAAAAAAGCGTGCGTCAAAAGCACGGTTGTTATGAAAAAGATTCCGGATGATGCAGTAAAACACTATTTATCGAAAGTAAATCCGTTGGATAAAGCCGGCGCTTACGCAATTCAGGAGCACGGTGACAAATTAATCAAGGACATCAAAGGTTCTTACACCAATGTCGTCGGGCTTCCGATGGAAAAATTAAAGGAGTTACTCAAGCATGTTTGACACAATCGGCACGTGGGCGGCGTTTTTAATGCCGTTTTTCAATATTCCGATGATTTGGCATTTAATCCAGCGCAAACGTTCCGATGATGTGAATCTCATTTGGATCGGCGGCGTATGGCTCTGTACCGTTTTGATGACGCCCAAAGCACTCACATCACCTGATTTTGGGTTCAAACTGTTTGGAATTTCCAACATTCTTTTTTTCTCCGTGAATACATTCCTCGTTTTTTATTACCGCGTGAAGCCCGGCAAATGAAATCCGTTGATTTAATTATTTGGGATTTGGACGGAACGCTCATCGATTCTTCAGAAGACATCGCGAATGGCGGCAACTTCATGCTCAAGACGCTCGGCCTGAAGGAAAAATCGCGCGCTGAAATTGCCGAATGCGTGGGCAAGGGCGTCCAGAATTTGGTACTGGGCTTGTTGGGGAAGGAACACGAAGATAAGTTCGATCAAGCGCTCAAAATCCTCAAGAAACGTTACTCAGAACACCTGCTCGATCACACCAAGCTTTATCCGGGCATTTTGGATACACTCGAACATTTCAAAAATAAAAAACAGGCCGTGATTACGAACAAGCCCGAAGGATTTTCGCGGACGATCTTAAAAGGCTTGGGTATTGAGAAATATTTCTCAATCTTAATCGGCGGCGATACGGTCCGGACCAAAAAACCTTCTCCGGAAGGCGTCTTTAAAGTTCTGGCTGATTTAAAAATTCCGGCCGAGCGTGCGGTCTTGATCGGCGACAGCTCTATCGACATCGAAACCGCCCGAAACGCCAAAATCCCGATTTGCGCCGTCACCTACGGCTTCGGAAAATTAGAAGAAATTAGATCCTCAAAACCTGATTTTCTGATAGATAAAATCAGTCTCCTCGCTTCTTTAATAGCCTAAAATCTTATCTATTTTTACCATATAATTTTAATACCTGGTTGACAATCTATGTATTATGGTTGACAATATGACTGCCAAAGGTTGACAAAGATTATAGGAAAGGTTGCAAATGAGAATTCGGGCTCGAGGAGAAGATGTTAGGCGGTTTATTCTAGAAAACGTTGAGAAATATCCGTCTGACATAGCCAAACGAACAGCAGAGCATTTTAAGATTACGCGTCAGGCGGTTCATAAGCATTTCCACAAACTTCTACAAGAGCATGTCTTGATACAGATTGGGCAGACCAGGAACAGTTCTTACAAATTGGCTCCCATTGTGGAATGGCGTAAAAAATATTTGGTCTCAAAAGAATTGACGGAAGACATTGTATGGACAAAGGATTTTTCGACTGTATTCAGCGAAATTCCGGAAAATATACGTGATATTTGGCATTACGGGTTTACCGAAATGTTCAACAACGTGATTGACCATTCCGGCGGCTCGGAAGTCATTGCTCATATTAAAAAGACAGCTTCATTTACAGAAATGGCTTTGTTGGATAATGGAATCGGAATTTTTAAGAAAATCCAAACAGAATTAGGATTGCTGGATGAACGGCATGCAATTCTTGAACTTTCCAAAGGCAAACTGACCACAGATCCGAAACGGCATACGGGAGAAGGGATTTTCTTTACATCCAGGATGTTTGATTCTTTCGATATTCTATCCGGCGGAGTTTATTTTAATCACACATTCGGCAGTCCCGAAGATTGGATTTTGGAGAAAGAATTTAGAAGCGGAACATCTGTGTGGATGAAAATAAGCAATCATAGTTCGCGGACTCTCAAAAAAGTATTCGATAAATTTTCTTCCGGAGATGACTATGGTTTTACGAAGACAGTGGTTCCTGTAAGACTTGCTCAATATGGGAATGACAAACTGATTTCAAGGTCTCAGGCCAAAAGAGTGCTTGCGCGGGTAGAGTTATTTCAGACCGTGATTTTTGATTTTGCCGATGTCCCAACCATCGGCCAAGCTTTTGCGGATGAAATTTTCAGAGTATTCGCTCAAGATCATCCGGATATAAAATTAATGTCAATTAACCAGAATTCCGAGGTCAAGCGAATGATCGCGCGCGCTAAATCTAATGAAACTGACAAGAGCTAGATGATTATAAACTTTTATGATACTAAACGTTATCTTCAAGATTAGAAAATATTTAATAGTTCTGACCATTATAGTTTTTTATGTATTTGCGTCAAAATATCTGGATTTCAATAAGATTTTTATCTTTTTTAGATATAACTTTAGAGATGTATATTTTATAGGTTTAGATATTAAATGGTGGGCAACACTTTCTTTTGTTTTCCTTTTTGTAATCCCTCCTCTTGATCGATCTTTGTGTTTTCTCGTTGGCAGTTTACTGAATGTGTTCTTAAAAAAATATAAATTGGTTTCAGAACAGTTTCTTCGAAATAATTTCTACGAATCCATAGAAACTTTCGCGCAAATGTTTGTATATGTAGGGATTCTGATTTGGACAGTTTTAACAAATGAAATATACTTTCCCGAAATCGATAAAATGCCTGCAACGCATATTTATAAGGAATTTGTGAAAGGCATTATCTATATATTGCCATTACTTCTGCCGTCATATTTGCTCCGCAGATTTTATCAATTGATTGACAATTTTTATGCAGGTAAAACGATCAGACTTAAAATAACCACATTAAGTATCTATGAAAGCGGAACAAAGATATTCAATTATTTGTTACCCATTCTTTATGCTTTTTCTGCTTGTGGAGGATTTGGACTGTACGGAGACATGATTATACTAATGCTTTCAAGCATATTAACCATCAATTGGTTTATTTTAGGAATTCTCTATATTTTGGTGAAAGACACAGAGTTGAAAAATAAAATTTATGAGTTGAGCAATTTTCCACTTTTAACACTCTTGCTTATTCATGTTTATTCAATTCCAATATTCAAAGATTTCTTGGTTCCATCAAAGAAATTCTATTCCGATTTTTTTCTTCCGTTTCTTTTGGCATGTTTATGGGGTAATTTAACGGGGTATAAAAATTTCTTTTTACGAACCAAAAGTAGAAAATTAGAGCAGTTGCACTATTATGCATTTCTTGGCTCAATTTTTAGCTTATCATTATTGTTAACTATTAAATTTTCTTTGAAAATTTGGTCAGCTCAGCCGCATATTAGCATTCTCGATGCAAATAATTTATATTTCTTAATCTTATCAACCATTTCTTTTATTTATTGCATTTATTTTTTAGCTAAAAAATATTATTTTGATTTTGAAATTGGCCTTCAATCTCTTATTTTATCTATCGTGATGATAGCGTTTTGCCTCACTGCCTGGGGAAGCACTCCAGAAAAGAGCCTAATCATATTGTTCCTTACAATTGGATTTTGCATATTCACGATTTCTTTAATAAGTCTTAGATCTATAAATACATATCTCACTTTTCTTTTAAGATGTGCATTGTCTACGGTTACAATTTTTATGATACTCAATCATTTGGGATGGTTCACATTTGATGAATTTGGAAGACTTCTGAAGGACAAATTTTCTGAGCTTATATTTACAATTATTGCAAGTTTTTTGTTATTTTTTGTTTCGCCATATTTTGAATTGCTCTCAAAACCCGAAAAAGTTACGAAAGACAAAAAAAGAAATCGAAATAAAGGACGTCGCTAATACATTTATAAACTAGATAGCAGGTCATTCGGTTAACTGTGTTAACCGGACAATATCCAGTACGTGGAGGGGCTAAGAATTTATAATCTTGAGGTCACAGTTTGTGACTTCAAGATTATAACCTTAACTGCCGCTCAGCGTCTACAATGTCGCGGTTGATGAGATTAAAGGCGGATTTGGCGGTGGCGATGAGCCGGTCTGAGGCGTGCGGCGCGTTCCAGACTTCACGCAAAAGCTGAATCACCATCCGGAAGTAGCGAATCACTTCACCTTCATCCAATGGACTTGCGCGCATAATGTCGTCAAAACTTTCCTTCTGGATCCATTTTTCCACAATCGGTGCGAAATGAAAGTAAGGCTGCTTCGTGAGAGGCATGACACGGTGTTTCATTTCAATCCGGTGAATTCGGCGCAAGAAACTTTCAACATGGTGATTTAAATTCCGGTATTTTTTGGGCATATCATCGAGCTGAATATTTTTCCGAGGCTCAAATACGAGCGCTGAAAGCACAATTGCGAGCCCTGCCGGGTCCTGCGCGTCCAACAAACCTTGATCGTGCATTTCAGAGAGCAAAAGTTCGTAACCGTAAAGGCAGGAGGCGAAGTCGCCTTTCAAGGTCAATCCCTTTTCATTTAAATAATCCATTTCGCCGAGCAATAATATTTTCCGCTCCAAAAGTTCCGCCGCTTTTTGGCGGCCTTTCTTGGACGCCTGGTAGTGATGGAGTGTTCGCGGATAAATTTCAAGAAGCGCGCGGCCGTGTTCGGCGTATAAATTGAGAACCGTCGCGTAAGTGGCGTTGAATTGGCTGTTGATGGGTTCCGGTTTTCCGTTGATGATCCGGACGATTTCCTGAAACTGGACTTGATGCGGGTTGACGCGTGAATAAACAAAACCTTCCTTGTCCATGCCTCGACGGCCTGCGCGGCCCGCCATTTGATAGAAGTCGCGCGTACGTAAATTGGCGAAATGTGTGCCGTAGAATTTGCGGAGCTCATCAAACACCACCGCGCGGGCGGGCATGTTGATACCGAGCGCGAAAGTCTCGGTTGTGAAAATCATTTTAAGGAGCTTGCTCGTAAAAAGCTGCTCGATCACTTCCTTTAATGTGGGCAGCATGCCGGCGTGGTGAAATCCGATACCGCGTTCAATGAGGCCGCGCATGTCCATCGCGGATTGTTCATCGCCGATTCCAAATTTGATGCAGAGATCGTCGTAAAGTTTTGCTGCTCTTCCGCGTTCTTCTTCATTTAGAAAATCCACATGCACTTCGTGCGCCAGTTCTTCAGTGCGCCTTCGGCCAAACGCGAAGAAAATGCAGGGAAGCCGGTTTTCTGATTTCAAATGCGCGATCAATTTATCAATCCGGTTGGGCATTGCGCGAAGGTGATTGAAATTGCGGTTGTGGTGGCCGCGCTGGCGCCGCCTGAATGCGTGACGCCCGCCGAATTGCGACCAATCGTCGCGGTTCATGTAGCCTTGCTCGCGTAATTTCTTCTGGCTGTTTAAAATTTGTCCCTGGCATTGGAACAAATGAATCAAGGGAACGGGGCGGTGAGTTTCGATAATGATTTCAATCGGGCGGTTTAAAACCGTTTTGATCCAACTCGTGATTTCATCAATATTGGGAACGGTGGCGCTCAAACACAAAAGCTCCAAATGCGGCGGCGAGAACATGATGGCTTCTTCCCAAACCGTTCCGCGCTCCCAGTCATCTAAATAATGAACCTCATCAAAAATCACCCATTTCGTATTTTGAAGCCGGTCGGGCTTCACCTTGCCTTCGCCTATTCCGTGCGCGCGATCTGAAGTCGGTGAAAGTGAAGTTTCAAATAAAGTGTTGCGGTAAATCTCAGTGGTCATGATCAAGATCGGCGCGTCGGGATTGATCGACACGTCGCCCGTTAAAATGCCGATTTTGTCACCATATTTGGCTTTGAAGTCGCGGTATTTTTGATTGCTGAGGGCCTTAATCGGTGCTGTGTAGATGGCGCCTTCATTATGAGCGAGCGCTTGTTCGATCGCGTATTCGGCTATCACGGTTTTGCCGGCGCCGGTGGGTGCGGAAACGATCAAAGAGCGTCTTTGATCAATCGTTTCAATCGCTTTTTTCTGAAAATCGTCGTAGATCATTCTGGTTGATTCAATCGGTTTCCTGAGTAAGATAGGTGCCCTATGACAACTCAGGAAACTGCCATATCTCCTAAAAGATTAATCGAAGCCGGCGACCCGCTCCTCATTTGGTTCGATGATGATAAAACTTACTATGTGACGGTTGATCCCGAAAAAACCCATAGCATTCACTGCGGCCGTCCGATCAAGCTGAAGGATTTGATCGGAAAATCCTACGGTAGCTGGATCGAATTTGAACCGTCCAACGTTAAAGCTTTGCTGCTCGATCCGACGATCGAGGATTTTATCATGAAAGCACGGCGCGAAAGCGGAATTATTTATCCGAAAGACGCCGCGGTGCTGATGATGCATTGCGGAATCCGAACCGGAAGCCGAGTGATCGAAGTCGGCGTCGGCTCCGGCGCGCTGACGCTCGCACTCTCATCACAAGTGGCGCCGAACGGACATATTTATAGTTATGATGTACGTGAAGATTTTATGAAATTGGCAGGTGCTAATTTGAAAAAAGCAAAACTTGCGGATTACGTAACTTTCAAAACGCGCACCGGGCACGAACCTTTCGAAGATGAAGGCGTGGATGCAATCGTTTTGGATGTTCCGGAGCCGTGGCATGAAGCAGAGAATGCGAAGCAAGCACTTCGTCCGGGCGGACGGCTTGCGAGTCTCAATCCCACTTACAATCAGATCGAAACGATGGCCGGTGCTTTGGAGCGCGCGGGCTTTATCATGATCGAAGCGCAGGAAGTTTTGGTGCGCGGAATTTTGGCACGGCCGGGGAAGACGAGGCCGGAGCAACGCATGGTATCGCACACGGAATTCATGCTGTTTGCCATACGGCCTGAGTGAGATTGTCGTTGACTTTGATAAGTGCTGATGTATCATACGTTTGGTTTCATTATTCTTAAATTTTTTAAAACTCAACCCTCAACTTTCTGCAAGGAGAATTCATCATGAAGTTCGATCGTTCCGCTCGAATCGTCCTCGTTGTCGGCTTTGTTGCCATGATTGCCACGACCGGCTGCGTTTCCAAGAAAAAATACAATCGGGATGTCAACGCTTTACAAGCTCAAGTGACGACTTTGTCCGGTGAAGTCGCACGGTTGGACGCTCAAAATCAGCAGCGGCCGTCCTTTTTTGGTTCAAAGCCTGTTTCTGCTTCTCGCGGCGGATCGATTATGTACCGGACACCTTCCGGATTTGAACTTCCGGCAGCCGACATTCAGCAAGCTTTAAAAGCGGCCGGTTATTATGACGGGGCGATTGACGGTGAAATCGGTTCTACAAGCCGCGAAGCTGTCCGCCGCTTTCAGCAGGACAACGGACTCCATGCGGATGGTGTTGTCGGCAAGAAAACCTGGGATAAGTTGAAGGCTTATCTTCCCAGCGGCTCATCAGTGATTAAGTAAGCTTCGAACTCTACGCCAGTCTTTGACAAATGCCCGAGTTTATATCTCATAAGCTCGGGCATTTTGTTTTTGTATTGTATCTGTGGTGGTTCTTTAAGTATGCGTAAGCTATTGTAAATAAATAACTTACGATAATTTATTGCGCGTCCTAGTATTTGATGCTAGGAGTGCTACTATTTAAATATAGATAAAAACTCTCAACCGCCAAAATAAAATGGTCCCGTTCACTGACGACTTTGATTTGCTGCATGATGTAGCGCCTGGCAAACATTTCTACCAATTTTACAAAACCCAAGAAGACCTTATCAAAGTATTGCTGCCGTATTGGCAGGCCGGCATCGATAAGGGAAATTTTTGCTTTTGGGTTGTTCCCGATTACATGACAGTCAAGCATGCGCGCGAAATTATTTCAGGCCAGCTCCGGAATTTTCATGAACATTCACTCGCAGGCGGTTTCGAAATTGTGCCCCACATTGCCTGGTATGGCGACGGCGAAACCTTTGATGGTGATTTAGTTTTGGAAAAGTATCAAAAGAAAGTTGCCGAAGCGCTTCAAAAAGGATTTAAAATTGTCCGAGCCGCAGGGGACGGCAGCGGTTTCAAGCCGCATTTATGGCCCGAGCTCCGCGAATATGAACGAAAGGGCCAGTCTATCATTCATCAATTTCCGTGCATCGGGCTTTGTTCTTACCCCATCCACCAGCTTGGCCTTCAAGAAACGAAAGACGTCCTCGAAAATCATCACGCTGTCCTCATAGCCAAAGTTTAAACATCTTTTGCCTTGAAATTTATCTTTTTAGCGGATAAGTTGTCAGTATGAAAAAACTGGCAAAGGGAGCTCTGGCCGTTTTCTTAATTGTTTTACAGTTTGGCGCTACGATTCCGCAGGAAACCCCGCTTTTGCGTTCCTCTATCCTGTTTCCCGTAACAATTCCGGAGCCTTTTTATGTCAAAGTCGCGATTTTGCGCGATCAAAATAGTTTCAGCTTGTCGACGCCTTTTCCGTACACAATTTCCAAAATGCCGTCTTTTTTAATGATTGGGCGCGGCAACTCGATGCCCGATGTTTTGGTGAAACCAGCTGCAGGCGGCATTGAAGTCGGTTCCAGGTTTTACGCCGGATCGCATATCCGCATCTCCACCGATCATGGCTATTTCAAAATCAATAAAAACCGCGAATACCGCGACCATTTGCACATCGTGCGGGATCAAAGCGGAAAACTAATGGTTATCAATGAAATTGATATCGAAAATTACATCAAGGGCGTTTTGCCCTGGGAAGCGAATCCTGAGTGGTCACAGGAAGTTTTGAAAGCGCATGCCGTTATTTCAAGGACCTACGCGCTTTTCCGGTCGCTTGATAAACAAAAAGATCTTTATTTTTTGGAGTCGGATGTCATGAGCCAGGTTTATAAAGGAAAAAGCACGGAAAAAGTAAACACAAGTATGGCGGTGGATGCGACGCGCGGGGAAGTGCTCACTTTTAAGGGAAACATATTCCCGGCTTTTTTTCATTCTTGCTGCGGCGGACACACAACGCGCGCGGAAAATGTGTGGCGGATTGAACGTAATCAAGTGCTTGAAGGAACGCCGTGCCCTTATTGTGTCGGAACCAAGCATTATCATTGGCAAAATTCAGTTTCATTAAAGGAAATCGAATCCAAGATTGCGGCGCGCGGTTACACCATGAGCCCGATTTCGAATATCGAATTTAGAGATTATGATGACTCCGGGCGCGCCAAATTTGCCGTGATTGACCATGAAAAAGGCGTTTTGAAGTTAATGGCGAATGATTTTCGTGTGTTCGTCGGGCCGGAAGTGATTCGCAGCACAAAAGCCAAGCTGTCGCTTCAAGGCGGCGAGATTCGTATCGAAGGTTTCGGATGGGGGCACGGTGTCGGGTTTTGCCAGTGGGGGGCCAAAAACATGTCGGATTTCGGCAAAACCTACAAAGAAATCACCGAATTTTATTATCCCGGCAGTTCTTATAAGAAAATGTATAAATCGGAAGGCCTTGTCTCGATGGCTGAGAAGGGAATTGATAAGTTGTCTGAGTTGTTAGACCTGTAGGCGAGGGTATCATTGACCCTCGCACTACAGGCACTTGCGCATCGGTGCAAGTGCCATGTAAGTTGTCGCCCGCCCTGACTTTGAAAATCTTTTCTGATGTAGTCAGGACTGGCGCATAGCTTTTATTAATAATCAAATAGCAATATAATGTAGCTATGCGCCCGACAAGAATTGAACTTGTAACCTTCAGCTCCGGAGGCTGACGCTCTATCCAATTGAGCTACGGGCGCTTAACTACTCTAGGATTTCAAGACGGTTATTTATCAAAGTTAAGCGCCAGCCCCTGTGGGGCGGGCGCGTTATGAGTAGCGGATAGCGTACAGCGTATAGAAAAAAATCAAAAAAATCGACCAAAAAATGTTTTATTTATGAAACACCTTTCTTTCCTATATGCTATCCGCTAAACGCTATCCGCTGAAATTAAGCGATTTCGATTACGCTTTACCGCAGGAGTTGATTGCGCAAGAAGCCAATCCGGAACGTTCCGCAGCCCGGCTTTTGGTTTTGGGCCGCGAAGGCGGCAAAATCGAGCATCGCCATTTTTCAAATCTTCTCGATTATTTGATTCCTGGCGATCTTTTGATTCTAAACGACACCAAAGTTCTGCCGGCACGGCTTTTTGCCAAAAAAGAATCCGGCGGATCGGTCGAAGTGCTTTTGCTGAAAGACCAAGGCAACAATCGATGGGAAGCGCTGCTCAAACCTTCGGGCCGCGTGAAAGAAACTCATGTTTTGAATTTTTCTGCAGATGGAATTGAACTAAAAGCAAAAGTCTTAGATTCGGCTGACGGCACAACCGGAATTCGCCATCTCGAATTTCAGGGTACAGGAGATTTAAAGACAAAGCTCGATAAAATCGGCTGCGTGCCGCTGCCGCCTTATATCGATAGGCCCGATTCCGAAATTGACCGCGATCTTTATCAAACGGTTTTTGCGCGTAAGCCGGGTGCGGTTGCAAGCCCGACAGCCGGCCTTCATTTTGATGAAGCGCTTTTGAAAAAAATCGAAGCGAAAGGAATTCAAATTGCTTATGTGACACTGCATGTCGGCTACGGAACATTTCAGCCGGTTGCTCACGACCAAATCGAGCAGCATCAAATGCATTCGGAATATTTTGAAATTCCGGATGAAACCGCGGAGCTCATTAATTTCGCCAAAACTGCCGGCCGGCGTGTCATTGCCTGCGGTACAACGGTTGTCCGGACGCTCGAATCGGCCGCCAAAAATTCAATTCCGTGCGAAGTGGAGCCAAAGCGGGGCGATACAAACTTGTTTATTTATCCGCCGTATGAATTTAAAATCGTGGATGCGATGATCACAAACTTTCATTTACCGAAGACAACGCTGCTCATGCTCGTGTCGGCATTTTGCGGTGTTGAAAATTTAAAACAGGCGTATCAAACAGCCATTCAAAATCGTTACCGGTTTTATTCCTATGGCGATGCGATGCTGATTATTTGATTAACGAGTGATAAGTGGTAAGTTGTAAGTGCTAAGTTAATCAATCAACTTAACACTTGCCACTTACGACTTACAACTGAAAAAATGAAACCAGAACTTCAATATTCCATACTTTGCGATGACGTGCGCCAGGAAGGGAACGGAAAGTTTATCTTCATCGGCGCGTTTAACACAATTGCTTCGCCGAAATTTCCGGTCATGCATGTTGTGCTCCACATCGCGAATCAGTGGTGTGTCGGCGCAGGCGAATTCCGGCAGCAATCCAGAATCGTGGATCCGGACAACCAGCAAGTTGTAACCTCGCCGGAAGTAAAATTTACGCTCAAAGATTATGATGCAAGCCATATTATTATTTCGCGGTTTAACAATGTCCAATTCGCAACGGCCGGAAAATATTCGGTTGAAGTGCTCTTAAACGGCGAACTCTTCAGGCGCTTTCCGTTTCACGTGATCGCAATCCCGCCGAAGCCTGCATGAAAACTGCGCCGTCAAAATCATTTTCGCTATTAACATCCGATCCAAACTCCAAAGCCCGGACGGGCTGCGTGCATACATCCCGCGGCGTTTTCGAAACGCCTGCCTTTATGCCGGTGGGCACACAGGGAACCGTGAAAACCATGAGCCCGCGCGAGCTCGAGGAGGCCGGAGCTCAAATCATTTTGGGCAACGCCTACCATTTATATATCCGGCCCGGCCTTGAGATATTAAAAAAAGCCGGCGGGCTTCACAAATTCATGACGTGGCCGCATCCGATTTTGACCGATTCCGGAGGGTTTCAAGTTTTTAGTCTCGCAAAATTGCGCAAACTCACGGAAGAAGGCGCTGTGTTCAATTCTCACTTTGACGGCCGCGAGATTTTGTTTACACCGGAGTTGGTAATCGAAATTCAGGAAGTGATTGGTTCCGATATTGCGATGGTGTTTGATGAGTGTCCGCATGCAGACGCCGGTTTTGAATATGTAAAAAAATCACTCAACCTGACTATTGAATGGGCGAAGCGATCCAAAAAGGCGCACAAACTTCAAAATCAGCAGCTCTTTGGCATTATTCAAGGCGGGAAATTCATGGATCTTCGGAAAGAATCCCTTGAACGTACGGTTGAAATCGGATTCGACGGCTATGCGCTGGGCGGCGTGAGCGTCGGTGAGTCGAAAGATGAAATTATCAAAATCGTGCGCGAAATGGGGCCCGCAATGCCCAAAGATCACGCCCGATATTTAATGGGTGTCGGAACACCGCTGGATTTGTTGATGGCCGTGGAAGCCGGTTTTGATATGTTTGATTGTGTCAATCCCACCCGATACGGCAGAACCGGAACGGCTTTCACACGGCGCGGCAAAATCGTGGTCCGGAACGGAAATTATGCCGAGGATCAGAAGCCGCTCGATGAAACTTGCGGCTGTTATGCCTGCAAAAACTTCTCTCGCAGTTATATCCGACATCTGGTAAACTGCAGAGAAATTTTGGGAGACCGGCTTCTTTCATATCACAACGTTTATTTCTTTTTGGCGCTCATGCGCGAAATCCGGGAAGCGGTCCGGGGCGGTACTTTTTCAAGTTTTAAAAAGCAATTTGAATCACAGTATGATGACGAATTAAGGTGAAAGGACTTTAAAATGGAGCAGCAGGCAAATCCGATCATGGCCTTCGCGCCGATGATTTTTATTTTTGTTATTTTTTACTTCCTATTAATACGCCCGCAGCAAAAGAAGCAAAAAGAGCACCAGAACATGATCAAGGGCCTGAAAAAGGGCGACAAAGTCGTCACGGCCGGCGGTATCATCGGAACTATCCATACGCTTCAAGATGACTATGTTGTCATAAAAGTCGGAGAAGGTGAATCAAAGCTTGAAATTTTGCGCACCCATGTCAGCGATATGAGGAAGTAAATCATGGATAAAAATTTTAAATGGAAAGTCATTCTGATACTCGCCGTGATCGGCGGATGTTTGTGGGCAGCTTACCCACCTCAAGAAAAAATCCATCTCGGCCTTGATTTAAAAGGCGGTATCCACTTATTACTGCGCGTTGATACGGAGAAGCTGCCGGAAAAACAGCACGAAGGCGCCATTGACCGTGCCGTTGAAATTATCCGGAACCGCGTTGATCAATTCGGCGTCCGCGAACCCAGTATCACGAGGCAGGGCCGCGAAGAAATTGTGGTCCAGCTGCCTGGCCTTACCGATGAATTGCGTGCACGCGACATTGTTTCGCAAACGGCGCATTTGGAATTCAAACTTGTCAGCGATGATGATGCACTCTTAAGGCAAGCCATTGCGGCTGCAAATCCCGAAAAAGCGGATGAGAAACCTCAAGAAAATCCTGCCGATTCCGCAAAAGCCGAAGTTGAAAAAGTCGCCGAATCAATTCCTGCTGCAATGCCTTCAGGTTACGAGTTGGCGGAGCTGGAAGAAGACCAGCGTCCGAGTGAATCGGTTCTATTGGAAGAAGCACCGGTTTTGACCGGCGAACATTTGGAAAGCGCGTCCGTCGGTTTTGATCAATACGGCCAGCCGGTCGTGGAGTTTCAGCTCGACGGGGAAGGTGCTAAAATTTTTGATGATGTTACATTCCGCAATATCGGCCGCCGGCTTGCGATTGTTTTGGACGGTAAAGTACGCTCGGCGCCTGTTATCCGCGACCGGATTCCGGGCGGTAAAGGCCAGATTTCCGGCAATTTCACCAACGCTCAGGCCAGCGACCTTGCGCTGGTTCTCAGGGCCGGCGCCTTGCCTGCTCCGGTGAAGGTGATTGAACAGCGCACAATCGGCCCCACGCTCGGCCGAGATTCAATTGAAAAAGGCATTAAAGCATCGATCGGCGGTGCAATTCTCGTCATTTTATTTATGCTCATTTATTACCGCGTCTCCGGTTTTATCGCCAGTTTCGCAGTGCTGACCAATTTATTTATTTTGATCGGGCTGCTTGCGGCGTTCAATGTGTCGCTCACGCTGCCAGGTATTGCCGGTATCATTTTAACGATCGGCATGGCTGTCGACGCGAATGTGCTCATCAATGAACGCATGCGCGAAGAAATGAAGCTCGGAAAAGCCGTTCGTTCCGTGATTTCCGCGGGCTATCACAAAGCGTTTTCCGCAATTTTTGATTCCAACGCGACCACAATTTTGGCTGCCGCGATTCTTTTATGGTTCGGCTCGGGCCCAATCCGGGGTTTCTCGGTGACGCTCATACTCGGCCTTGTGGCGAGTCTTTTTACGGCGCTCTTTTTGACGCGCGTCATTTTTGACGTTTTAACGCGCGGCAAAAGCAATCTCAATCTTCATATGATAGAGCTTATTAAGCAGCCGACTTTTGATTGGATCGGAAAACGGTTCATCGGCTACATTTTATCTGCGGTTTTAATCGGTGTCAGCTTGTTTGTGATTATTACTCGCGAAGAGCAGAACCTGGGCATTGATTTTACGGGCGGATCTTTACAGGAAATTAAGTTGAATTCGGCTCCTGATCTTTCAAAAATCCGCAGCGCACTTGAGCAATCAGGCGTCACGACGGCCCAGCTTCAGCGTTACGGCGATCCTGCGGACAATATGATCATCATTCGGTCTAAAAACGAAGATTCAAAACCGATTTTTGATGCCCTGACTCAATCGGTCGGTGCCGGAAATTTTGAGGTCAGAAGGTCTGACGTTTTGGGACCTGCAGCCGGCAAGGAATTGTTTACAAAAGGCGTCAAAGCCATCGCGCTTTCACTGCTTTTGATTCTGGTTTATATTTGGTACCGGTTTAATTTTAGGTTCGGTATTTTCGCGACTTTAATGGTTTTTCACGACGCCACAATTGCACTCGGAATTTATTTGTTGAGCGGCCGCGAAATTTCTCTGCAGACGATCGCCGCGATTTTGACCATCATCGGTTTTTCGGTCAATGATACGATCGTTATTTATGACCGTGCGCGCGAAAATTTAAAATCGATGCGCAAACTGTCGATTGCCGAAGTGTTTAATCTCAGCATCAATCAAACGTTTGCGCGAAGTTTGCTCACAACCGTGACGACTTTATTGGTCGTGAGCTCTATTTTCTTGTTCGGCGGGCCCGCGCTGAATGATTTTTCGTTTATTTTATTAGTCGGTTTTGCAATCGGTGTTTACTCGACCGTGTTTGTTGCCGGGCCGCTCGTGGTGGATTCATCCTCTAAAAGTTAGTGATAAGTGGTAAGTCATAAGTGTTAAGTCATTCGATTTACTTAACACTTACCACTTATCACTTAGCGCTGAAAAAATGCATACCATTTGGCAGCAAAAAGAAGTTTCCGGCTCTGCTTTACCGTCCGAAACCCTGTCGTATTCACCGCTTGTTACGAAATTACTCGCGCTCCGATCGATTCATACGGAAGCCGCCTCCTCCAAATTTTTATTTCCCGCACTCGATCAATTTTATGACCCTTTTTTAATGAAGGGTGTTAAAGAAGCTTCGAAACGCATTCTGCAGGCTGCCGAGCGCAAAGAGCTCATCATGGTTCACGGCGATTATGACGTAGACGGCGTGACGGGCGCTGCGATTATGGCGCTGACCCTGAAGAAGCTCGGTGCTAAATTTTATACGTTCATTCCGCACCGCAAGAAAGACGGCTACGGGGTCAGCGAAGATGCTGTTCAAGCCGCGACACAAAACGGCACCAAGCTCATCATCACGGTAGATTGCGGCATCACCGCGATTGACGAAGTCAAAACCGCAAAAAACGCCGGCATCGATTCGATTGTGATTGATCACCACCAGATTCACGGCGGGAATTTGCCCGAAGCTTTCGCAATCATTAATCCACTTCAGGAAGGCTGCCAGTATCCATTTAAGGAGCTTTCCGCAGCGGGGCTTGCGTTTAAATTGTCGCAGGCGCTTGTGGGCCGCTTTGCGCTTTCGCTTCTGGATTTGGCCGCGCTTTCATCGATTTGCGATGTGGCGCCGCTTGTGGATGAAAACCGTTTGATCGTTAAATTCGGCATGGAATTGATATCCAAAAGAAATTCTGTCGGATTATCAAAGCTTTGCAATGTGGCAAAGATCAAATCCCGCAAGATCAATTCCGCGCATCTCGGATTTATGCTTGGGCCCAGAATTAATGCCAGCGGGCGCATGAGTTCGGGCGATAAAGCGCTCGAGCTTTTGATTTCTCAGGACGAACAAAGAGCCGATGAGCTTGCAAAATTATTGGATACTGAAAATAAAGCACGCCAGCAGGAAGAACGCGAAGTTTTAAGGCAGGCGATAGCAAAAGTTGAGAAGGAAATTAATTTTAACCGCGATAAAGTCATTGTCATTTGGTCCGAAGGCTGGCATCAGGGCGTGATTGGAATTGTGGCGCAGCGTTTGGTCGAACGTTTCAACCGCCCGAGCCTGGTGATCGCGCTTGAAAATGGAAAAGGGAAGGCATCGGGCCGCTCCGTGCGCGGATTTCATTTATTCGAAGCGCTTGAGTTCAGCAAAGATCACGTGGAAGAGTTCGGAGGCCATGAGCTGGCAGCCGGTTTTTCGATATTAGAGGGTGAGTTGCGGAATTTCAGGCAAAAGATCAATGAGTATGCAGCGCAAATTCCGCCGGTGATTTTCACTAAATCAATTCGGTATGATCTCGAAATTTTATTTTCGGATTTAACGCCGACGGTTTTGCGCGAAATCGAATTATTTGAGCCTTTCGGCGCCGGAAATCCGCGGCCGTCATTTTTAACTCGGAATGTTCAGACCAAAACCAAAATTACGCAGGCAAGCCCGCAAACGTTGCGTTGGTGGGTGAGCGCTGATGGTGCGACGTTTGAAGCCAATTGGACACAGAAAGACCCTCAACCTAAGCAGATCCCTGAGAGCGGGGCTTATGAAATTGTATATTCCCCGAAATTAAAAGAATGGGATGGAATCGAGTCAGTCGTTCTGGAAGTGAAAGATTTGAGACAATTTTAAATTCAAATTTCAAATATCAAAACAAATTCTAAATTCAAATGTTTCAATTTGGAATTTAGTAATTTGAATTATTTTGAATTTTGAAATTTGAGATTTGAATTTAAGCTACGGTTTGGAGTGATTTCCGGGAAACCGCTTTTTTAACTCTTCCGGCCTGAAGGCAAGCCGAACAAACCCAAATTCGGCGAACTGTCCCGTTGCCAATAATGGCCTTAACACGCTGAAGATTCGGTAAAAACCGGCGGCGTTTAATCCCTGTAATTTTCTTACCGACCCCGCCTTTTTTCTTGGCCATACCACGGCGGGCAATGGAGTTGCCGCTGATGGGGCCTTTTTCACAAACTGCGCACTTTTGCATGATAAATCCTATTCCTTTCGTCAAAGAGCGTGCATTATACGTGAAAGCCTCTTTAAGTGCAAGCATTGCTTCAGGCTGCAGGCTTCAAGCCTCAAGTCTCAAGCCACAGGCTGCAAGCTTCAGGCTTTTAAGCTTGTAGCTTGTGGCCTGTAGCTTGTATAATGCGCAGTCGTTATTTTACCTATTATTTCATCTTGTTTTAGGAGAAAGGAACGTCATGAAAATCGCAGCCAGCCATTTAACCGACAAAAGAAAACCCTCCGATCTATTAATCGTAGCCCTTTTTGAAGGCGCCAAACAACCCCCTAAATCTTTAAAAGACATTGACCCGGTAGCTTATGAAGCGCTGAGCCGCGCGATCCAGAAGAAGCGTTTTGAGGGTAAATGCTGCGAAACCTTGCCTTCCTACGGAACTAATGCCTACAAAGCCGCGAGCGACGTTTTGTTTGTCGGGTTAGGGAAGAAAGAGTCGCTTAAAATTGAAACATTGCGCCGCGCGATCGGTAGTTTGTTGGGTTTAGCAAAAAGCCAAAAGGCAAAATCGGTTGTGATTATTGCTGATCAGTTTGTTTCCGGAAAATTGAGCCTTAACCAAGTTTCCGAATTAATTCCGGAGACATTTTTACTCGCCGATTATAAGTTTGATAAATATCTGCAGAAGAAGAAAGACGATCCCAAGCTTTCCGTTGAAGAAGTCACAATCATTTATGAACAAAAGAAAAGCGCGAAAACTGTTGAAGAAGGTTTGAAGCGTGCGCAGGTGATTGCCGAATCCGTCAATTTTACGCGTAATTTGATTAACGAACCCGCGAATGTGATCTCGCCAAAAGCATTTGCCGCCAAGGCCAGTGAGGCTGCGCGAAAAGCAGGACTTAAAGTTAAAGTGATGGAAGAGGCCGAAATCAAGCGCCGCAAAATGGCCGGTGTGATCGCGGTTTGCCAAGGTTCCTCAGAGGCGCCTCGATTTATGATTATCGAATACGGTGCATCCTATAAAAATAAAGGAACTGTTTGCTTAGTCGGCAAAGGCGTGTGTTTTGATTCGGGCGGCATTTCAATTAAGCCGTCGAAAGACATGGAAAAAATGAAATACGATATGTCGGGTGCTGCAACTGTTGCGGGAACCATGCTTGCGCTTGCCAAATTGAAGCCGCATGTGCATGTAGTCGGCATCACGCCCTTGGTTGAAAATATGCCGAGCGGAACCGCGTCGCGTCCGGGCGATATCATCACTTACAACAACGGAAAATCGGTTGAAATCATCAACACCGACGCTGAAGGCCGTTTGATTCTGGCGGATGCATTGATTTACGCCTGCGAAAATTACAAACCGAAAGCCATGATTGACCTTGCGACCTTGACGGGCGCCTGCGTTGTGGCGCTTGCCGACAAATGTGCCGGCGTGATGGGCAATGATCAAAAGTTGATTGATCAGCTCATTAAAACAGGCGAGTCGGTCGGCGAGCGCTTGTGGCAGCTTCCGATGTGGGAAGAGTATTTCGACATTATCAAGGGACACCATTCAGACATTCTAAATGCCGGCTCCGGCTACGGCGGAACCATCACAGCCGCGAAATTCCTCGAAGCATTTGTGGATTGTAAATCATGGGCGCATCTCGATATCGCGGGAACCGCATGGGTTGATTCCGCGCGTCCTTACAACTTCCGCGGCGCCACCGGCTACGGCGTGCGTCTGTTGTGTGAGTTTTTGAGGAAGTAGCGCTCTACTTATGAAACTGCTCGGCTTCGGTGGAGCCTTTCATCGCTTGCGTCGAGCCGGTGCCTTGTGAAGCAACATCAGTAACTGCGTCAAAATAGCCTGTTCCCACAAATTCTTGGTGCTTGATAGCTTCGTAGCCCAGTTTTTCCGCATCGAATTCCGCTTCTTGCAATTTCGAATAAGCCGCCATCCCCGATTCTTTATAGCCTTTTGCGAGGCTGAACATGCTGTAGTTGAGCGCGTGGAATGCTGACAGAGTTACAAACTGGAATTTGTAACCCATATCGCCGAGTGCGCTCTGGAATTTGGCGATTGTTTTTTCATCGAGTTTGGCGCGCCAATTAAATGAGGGCGAACAGTTGTAAGCCAAATATTTTCCAGGGAATTTTTTATGAATCGCTTCCGCAAATTCCTTCGCCTCTTTTAAATCCGGTGTTGAAGTTTCAAACCACAGCAAATCTGCATAAGGCGCATAGGCCAGCGCGCGCGCGATGGCTTGTTCAAGCCCGGCTTTCACATGATAAAAGCCTTCATGCGTGCGCTCCTTCTTTTTATCGATGAAGGGTGTGTCGTTAGGATCAATGTCGCTCGTCAAAAGGGAAGCGCTGTGTGCGTCGGTCCTTGCGACTAAAATCGTGGCGACACCGGAAGTATCTGCTGCGAGCCGGGCGGCAATCAATTTGGTAATAAATTCACGCGTCGGCACCAGCACTTTTCCGCCCAAATGGCCGCACTTCTTAACGGACGCAAGCTGATCTTCAAAGTGAACGCCCGCAGCGCCTTCTTCAATCATCATCTTCATCACTTCAAAGGCATTTAAGGGACCGCCGAATCCGGCTTCGGCATCGGCCACAAGAGGCGCCATCCAATAAATAGAATTGTCGCCCTTTAAGTGGTGGATTTGGTCAGCTCGTATCAATGAATGGTTGATGCGTTTTAATAAATAAGGAACGCTGTCCGAAGGATAAAGGCTTTGATCGGGGTACATGCGCAGGGAATTATTGCCGTCTGCCGCGACTTGCCATCCGCTGACGTAAATCGCCTTGAGGCCGGCCTTCACTTGCTGAATGGCCTGGTTGCCGGTGATGGCGCTCAGCGTGTTCACATATTTTTCTTCGCTGAAAAGCGACCAAAGCCGTTTGGCGCCTGCCTTCGCGAGTGAATGAATCCGGTAAACACTCCCTTTTAATTTCCAAACGTCTTCAGCGCTGTAAGGTCTGACAATGCCTTTCCAGCGGGACTCGTTCTTCCATTCGGCATGGAGCCATTGAATGAATTTATCTTTTTCCATTATGTGCGGTATATTTTGCATGGCGTCTCCCTTAATTCCCCTCTCCCTTTATCCCTCTCCCTGAGGGAGAGGGAGGGGTGAGGGAAGTTAATCTAAATGTTTATAAGCTTCGATCGTTAAAAAGTCAGGACATTCTTTTCGAGTACTCATTTCGTAGAAAATTTCTGAAGCAAGTTTAAATTTTCCGGATTTAAATTTCTCAACACCAACCGATTTTTCCATATCGGCAAGTTCTTCCTTCACGATTTTCTGTACCAACTCAGCTGTCACTTGAACACCGTTTGTCATTTTCGCGTGATGCCGGATCCATTGCCACACTTGCGTGCGCGAGATTTCCGCAGTTGCAGCGTCTTCCATCAAGTAATAAAGTGGTACACATCCCAAGCCGCGCAGCCACGATTCGATGTAGAGAATTCCGACATTCACATTTTTGCGGAGGCCGGCTTCGGTGATATCGCCTTTTGGAACGGTGAGCAAATCTTTTGCCGTAATTTGAACTTCGGAACGTGCGACATTTAATTGATTAGCACCTTTCATATTTTGATTGAAGGCATCCATGGCGATCGGAATAAGTCCCGGATGCGCAACCCAAGTGCCGTCGTGGCCAGCTTTTACTTCGCGAAGCTTGTCCTGACGGACCTTTTCGAGCGCCGCTTCATTGGCAATGGGGTCAGATTTAATAGGAATCTGTGCCGCCATGCCGCCCATCGCGTGAATGCCGCGGCGGTGGCATGTTTTGATCAAAAGTTCGACATAGGCCTTCAGGAAAGCCTTATCCATTGTCACTTGCGCACGGTCGGGAAGCAGGAAATCCGGTTTCTCTCGGAATTTCTTGATGAAGCTGAAAATATAATCCCAGCGTCCGCAATTGAGGCCTGCGGAGTGATCTTTCAGTTCGTACAAAATTTCATCCATTTCGAACGAAGCTAAGATGGTTTCAATCAAAACCGTCGCGCGAATTGAGCTGCGCGGGATTTTGATTTCATCCTGTGCGAAATTAAACACATCATTCCACAAACGCGCTTCCAAGTGGCTTTCCATTTTGGGTAAATAAAAATAGGGGCCTGTTCCTTTTTGGATCAAAGTTTTCGCGTTATGGAAAAAGAAAAACCCAAAATCAAACAAGGAAGCGGAGATTTCTTTGCCGCTCACAGTCATGTGTTTCTCGTTTAAATGCCAGCCGCGCGGCCGAACCAGCAAAGTCGCGATTTTATCGTTCAGTTGGTATTCTTTTCCGTCAGGGTTTTTGAATGATATCGTACGATTGACGGCGTCGCGCAAATTTATATGCCCCTCGATGTTGTTCTGCCAAGTCGGTGAGTTGGAATCTTCGAAATCGGCCATGAACACATTGGCGCCGGAATTAAGCGCATTAATCATCATTTTGCGTTCCACGGGCCCTGTGATTTCGACTTTGCGTTCGAGGAGGTCTTTCGGGATCGGTGCAACTTTCCAGTCGCTGTCGCGGACGGATTTGGTTTCGCTTAGAAAGTCCGGCATTTTGCCGGCGTTGATTTCTGCTTGCCTGACCTTGCGCTTTTCTAATAATTCAAGCCGACGGGCCCCAAATTTTTTTTCAAGGCTCGCAACAAATTTGACGGCTTCAGGCGTTAGGATTTCGGAGAAGGCAGGCGTAAGAGCGCCTTTAATTTCGATTCCGTCTGATTTTAGGTTATTTAGAGATGTCATAGTCAGCTTACTATAACGATAAAATCCGCCTTTTTATTAAGTAAAGAATTAAGTGTTGTCATCAAAGCATAAAATCCTTTCTTTCAAGTTTTGCGCCGTAAAGCCGTCATTTAAGGTAGGCCGGCTTTATCTTAAAATATTAAACGGTCTGATTATATTTAACTCATTAACCAACCAAGAGGAGGAAACATGCGTAGAGTTATTGCGCTTGTTTTTGCACTTTCACTAGTATTGCCGTGCGGAATTGCTAGCGCAGGCCCAATTGTCGAAGGAATGGGTCAGCGAGCTGTCCGCGGTGTCATTGATATCGTCACAGGTATTGTTGAAGTACCGGTGCAGATTTACAAAGGATATGACACAGGCTTGAGTGTGATCAAGAATAAACCAGCTTCAAAAGCAGTCGGCACTATTCTTGGATTTTTCAAAGGTTTTGGCCATTTTGCCGGCCGCGAAGTTTCAGGATTCACCGAGCTATTTGGATTCTGGGCTGCCAGCCCCGCATCCAACCAGGGCGTTGGTATTCCGTTTGACGCCGAACGTTCGTGGGAATGGGGAACCGCGTACAGTATTTTCAAGCCGAATCTAAAAGAAGGCGTGAAGCCTTACGGCAGAAAATTGATACATGGTTTCGCCAACGGCCTTACGGGCATCGTGGAAGTTCCGGGCCAGATTGTCAAGGGAAGCAAAGAAGGCAATGTGGTCAAAGGTATCGGAAAAGGCGTGTGGTTCTGGTGGAGCCGCATGGTGTATGGTTTGGGCAACATCTACGGATGCTTGGTACCAAATCACGTGGATAATCCCGGTTATCATTGGACCGGCGAATATCCGTGGTCTGATTTAGCAGCGAACGTTTAATTCGACTAACGAGTGATAAGTGGTAAGTGCTAAGCGATAAGTAAAATCGTTTTTCTACTTACCACTTATCACTTACCCCTTAGCACTAAGTTATTTCCACAACTTCTTCAATACCTTCAACATCTCCGAATGAATTTTGCCGTTTGTCGCGAGCGTTTCTTGCTCGTAAATGCTGTAACGCTTTCCTTTAAAGTTAGAAAGTTTCGCCCCGGCTTCTTCTGCGATTAATGCACCTGCCGCCTGATCCCAGGGCTGAAGCTTGGATTCCCAATAACCGTCGAAGCGCCCGCAGGCAACATAACATAGGTCAATTGCGGCTGAGCCGAGCCGGCGGATGCCGTGCGATGCTAGTAAAAATTCTTTCATCACATTCATGATTGTGTTGTGCGTATAGCGGGATTTGTCGTACGGAAAACCGGTGACGAGCAGCGACGATTCTAATTTGGGCGTTTTTGATACGCTGATCCGTTTACCATTTAAGTAAGCGCCTTTTCCTTTTTCGGCGAAGAACATTTCTTTCAAAATTGGATTCCAAACGCCGCCTAATTTTAAAACGCCGTTTTCTTCAAAACCAATACTGACACTAACCAGGGCAAGACCGTGCGCAAAGTTGGTCGTTCCGTCAATCGGATCAATGATCCATTTTGCGGATTTTGGATTCGGATTGATAAAAGTATTCGATGTAAACTTCGGATTTCTACTCTCGGTTTCTTCGGCGAGGATCGTATGATTTGGAAATATATTCAAAATCACGTCCAAAATTTTTCGTTCGGCTGCTTTATCCGTTTCGGTGACTAAATTCGCGCGGCTTTTGTACTCGATTTTCTTTGGCTGATAAAAAGCTTTCTCAACCAAAACGCCGCCTGCGAGCAATGCTTTTTCTAACGTCGTCTTTATTTTATTCATATGAAGCCTCGCGGGCTTAAGGCCCGTGATACCTTACTTGTCGGCGGAATCCGCCGAAGCAATGGTAATCCTACTACGCTCCGTCTATAGCAGCGGAGCTTCGTAGGATCCGTCCTACGCAGGCTGACAAAAGTATTTTCTGCGTAGGCGGATAATCTGTTGAAATACCCGCATAGATTTGTTACGATTTCACTTTCCGAAGCGCTCATCATAGCAATTCATGCAAGAGAAGGGAAATTAAAAATGGCTTACGATATTACACTCATCCGCGGTGATGGAACGGGCCCTGAGCTTGCCGAAGCTGCTAAGCGCTGCATTGATGCGACGGGCGTCAAAATCAATTGGGATATCCAAGAAGCCGGCGTCGATATTATGGAGAAGGTGGGAACGCCGCTTCCCGATGAACTTCTCAAATCCATCGAAAAGAACAAAGTTGCCATCAAAGCGCCCATTACAACCCCGGTCGGAAAAGGTTTTCGTTCCGTCAATGTAGCACTCCGCAAAAAGTTTGACCTGTTTGCTTGCCTTCGTCCCTGTAAATCTTATGAAGGCGTCCGTTCCAAATATAAAAACATCGATTTGGTAATTGTCCGTGAAAATACTGAAGATTTATACGCCGGCATCGAGTTCCAGAAGGGAACGCCGGAAGCAAAGCAGGTTCTCGATCTTTGCTCGTCTCTTTCCAAGCAGCCGATTCGCCCGGATTCAGGCGTGAGCATTAAGCCCATCTCTGTTTCCGGAACGGAGCGTATCGTCAAATTTGCTTTTGATTATGCCGTGAAGTATAAGCGCAAAAAAGTGACGTCTGTCCATAAAGCTAACATCATGAAGTATTCGGACGGTTTGTGGCTTGAAGTTTCGCGCGAAGTGGCAAAAAAATATCCCAATATCGAATTTGAAGACCGGATTGTGGACAATATGTGCATGCAGCTCGTTCAAAAACCCGAGCTGTATGATGTAATCGTGCTCCCGAATCTCTATGGTGATATTATTTCGGACGTTTGCGCGGGGCTTATCGGCGGGCTCGGGATTGCGCCGGGCGCTAACATTGGAATCGGCGGCGCGGCGATTTTTGAAGCGACGCATGGTTCTGCGCCGAAATATGCGGGCTTGAACAAAGTAAACCCAACCGCTGTTATTCTGTCAGGCGTTTTGATGCTGCAGCATCTCGGTGAAGAAGAAGCCGCAAAAAAACTTGAAAATGCGGTAGCAGCTGTCATTCGTGAAGGAAAGAGCGTTACCTATGATTTGAAACAAAATCGTGATGACCCGACGGCAGTCGGCACCAAAGAAATGGCGCAGGCCATTATCGAAAAGATTCAAACAAAAGTCAGAATCTGATTTCATTCTAACCTTCGAGTTTTGATGGACCGCTTTCTAAAAGAAATTGCTTCTAATCTTTGGAATGAGTGGAGTCCGGACGCCAAACAGCTTTTCCACGGCTTCAGCCCGCACATTTGGTCGCTTGCCAATAAAAATCCCTACCGTTTTTTAGCACTTCGCGCCGAAAATCCGATTCATTATGAAAAACGTTTTGCCGAACTTGTGATCGACAAGTCCTACCAAAGAACTTTCGAGAAAGTCAAAGACGAGTATCAAAAATATATCAATCCATCCAAAACAATTGTTTCCGAACGTTATCCCGAATTAAAAGATAAAACCGTGGCCTATTTTTCAATGGAGTACGGTTTTGATACGCTCAAAATTTATTCCGGCGGCCTCGGAATCCTTTCGGGTGACCATGTCCGCGGCGCAAGTGACTTGGGCATTAAGCTCGTTGCTGTCGGGCTTTTTTATCTTCAGGGATATTACGAGCAAAAGGTGACGGATGAAGGCGAAATGCAGGTGGCTTATGATTCCATTGTTCCGCCGCGTGCACACGTGAGGGAATATTTGCCGCTTGAAGCAGTTAAACGAAAAGGCACGACAGAGGATTTGCTTATCGATATCACAGTCGATGACCGGATTGTTTACGCCAAAGTGTGGAAAGTGCGCGTCGGCCGCGTCGAGCTTTTGCTGCTCGATACAAACGTCAGCCAAAATCCGGTTCACGACAGGCATTTATCGAGGCGCCTTTATGCATCTGAAAAGCAATACGATGATGAGCGCAAACGCCGCATTGAGCAGGAGCTCGTGCTCGGGATCGGCGGTGTCCGGGCACTCGAAGCAGCCGGATATCAGCCTGCGGTTTATCATTTAAACGAAGGCCACGTTGCGTTTGCCGCTTTCGAAGTAATCCGGCAGATCATGGCAAACGATCATTTGCCATTTCAAGAAGCGCGCGAGCGCGCCGCAAAAATCATCGGTTTCACAACCCATACGCCGGTTCCGGAAGGTAATGAACGTTTCAATGAAGCGCTCGTCCGCCGCCAGCTTGGGCCTTACTTGGCTAAATTTTTATCACCCGATGAACAGGAAGTTATTTTTAATTGTGCGCGGAACGAAAAAGACGAATTCGACATGACCAAACTATCTCTTTTATTTTCCGGTGTTTTTAGAAATGGTGTCAGCAAGCTGCACGGAGAGGTATGCCGAAAGATGTGGCATTACGCCTGGGGCAATCAAGACGGAAAATCTTTTACGCCGCCGATTGATTCGATCACAAACGGCGTTCATATTCCATATTGGACATCTCCCGAGATTCAAGGAATTGTCGATAAGGCAGGCGGGCCGGCAAAAATCAATTCCATCGACGATGAAGTGTTGTGGAAAGTCCATTTATACCGGAAAGAGCGCATGATCGTGGAGCTTCGCGAAAGACTAGCCTATCATTTGCTGCGTGCCAACAAAAGTCCCGAGGAAGTCGCGGACGTAATTCATGCGCTTCTTGATCCAAATGCATTTGTGATCGGTTTTGCGCGCCGCTTCGCGGGGTATAAACGCATCACATTTTTTCTCGACGATGAAGAACGCCTTTTTTCATTTTTGGAAAACGCATACAAAAAATATGGACAGCCGGTGCATATTATTTTTGCCGGGAAACCGCACCCCAACAATTATCAAGGCCGCGATCAGATCAAGCATATCTATGAAATATCAAGCCGTCTTCGGAAGCGGGCTCAGCAGCGCAAGTTTAAGGCTCAAATTATGTTTGTGGAGGGTTATGATATTGCACTTGCCAGGCGGCTGGTATCAGGTGTTGATGTTTGGCTCAACAACCCGATTCGCCCGTTGGAAGCCAGCGGCACAAGCGGTATGAAAGCAGGCGCCAATGGAATTCTGAATATTTCAATTTCGGACGGCTGGGTTGCCGAAGGGGTCCGGCATGGTGAAAACGGCTGGATTTTCGGCTCAGGCGATGAAGCAAGCGGCGAGAAGGATCGCAAAGAACTGTTCCAGTTGCTTGAGAATACGGTCCTGCCGCTTTACTTTGAACGGCCGAAGAAGCTTTCTTATTCGCCCGGCTGGGTCAAGATGATGAAAGATTCTATGAAGACGATGATGCAGGATTTTTCGATGGAGCGGATGCTGATCGAATACATCGAAAAAATGTACCTTCCCGCAGTGCGGGCACTTGAGGGCGCCCGCCGCTAGATTGATGGATAAGAAAACCTACCTGAAGTTTTGCATTCTCTTTTCCGCCGTCTACTTTTTTTCAACGAACGGATTGGCGGCGCTCCCGAATTTAGCCATTAAATTTTTATTAAAAGAGGTCCTGAATATTACGCCGGCCGGCATGTCGTATTTTCAAGCTGTCATCGTCCTGGCTTGGGTGATCAAACCGCTTTGGGGCTATTTTTCGGATTCGTATCCGATTTTCGGCTACCGCCGGAAGTCTTACTTGATTGCAGCCTCTTTGGTCGCTTGCTGCATTTGGATTTTTCTCGCTTCCCTCAAACAATACAGCGCGCTGATTTTATTGGCTTTCATCACGTTTTCGTACATGGCTTACGCATTTCAGGATGTCGTGACGGACGGATTGATGGTAGAAAGCGGCAAGCCGTTTAATTTGACGGGGAAGTTTCAATCTATCCAGTGGTCGGCGGTTTACACGGCAATCATTTTCACCGCACTTTTCGGCGGCTATATTTCGGAGCAAGCCCGGCGCGGTACCATTTCATATCAATCGATCTTTCAAATCACCGCCATTTTTCCGCTGATCACCGCAGTCCTGGCCTTTTTCTTAATCAAAGAAGAAAAAGCAGACCGGCTTGAGAAAATGGATTATTCACACCTGAAAGAACTTTTCCGGAAAAGAGATTTGTGGCTGCTGGCGGCCTTTTTCTTTTTGTGGAACTTTTCACCGTCATTCGGGTCACCTTTCTTTTATTATTCAGTGGATGTTTTGAAATTCGACGGCGAATTTTTGGGGCTGGTTCAGGCGGTGGCAGGTTTTTCAAGCCTGATCGGTGCTATTATTTTCGGCCGGAAATTTTCCGAATATCCCATTCGGAAACTGCTGGTACTTGCGATTTTTCTCGGCGTTGCGGTGACTTTATTTTATTATATTTATTTCACGCCGTTTGTCGTCGGCAATCCGAGCGCTGCCCGGCAGATTACCATTATTTCTACATTTTTACTTGCGGCAATTCAGGCGGTTATGTACTTGGCAGTTCTCAATTTGGCCGCAAAAGTATCACCCTTATACGCCGGCGGAACGGTGTTTGCGTTTTTGTCGTCATTTCTAAACTTAGGTTTGATGGGTTCCGACGTTTTGGGCGGGTTTCTGTTTACTATCATCGGACTGAAACCGCTGATTTTGATTTCAGCGCTGTTTTCGCTTTCGATTCTTCTGATTTTGCCTTATTTATCGATTAATGAAGAGCTGACCTGGGTTGAGCGGCATGTGCGGAAATTCGTGGATCGAATTTTGCGATTAATTCCCGCATCAAATTCAAATCAGAACACACATTAATCTGCTTCCGGAATTCCGACACCCCGTGCATTTCATCGAAAAACCAGCACGCGACTTTGCGCATTTGCAGAAGCCCGAAATGTTCTCCGTAGTGCTCCACTTCAAGCTCCATATGTTTGAGGAGCGTTTCTTTTAATTCTTCGAAGGTCGGGTCATTCGGGACCGGCTCGCCCGACAATGCCGCTTTGATTTGTTTGTAAATCCAGGGATTTCCAAGCCCGCCGCGGCTGACCATGACGGCGTCGCAGTTTGTTTCTTGCCTCATTTTGACCGCATTGTGCCACGAAAATATATCACCGTTTCCGATCACGGGGATTTTCACGGCTTCCTTGACTTTGGTGATCGTGCTCCAGTCTGCAGGGCCGACGTAACGCTGTGCGCGCGTGCGGCCATGAACGCTTACCGCCGAAATTCCGGCATCTTCCGCGAGTTTGGCAATCAGGACAGCTTCTTTTCCGGAGGCGTCTTCATATCCAGCTCTGACTTTGACACTGACCGGTACATTTTTAACGGCTCTCACGACAGCATCAAAAATTTTTTTCGCAAGGTCCGGCTTAACGAGAAGCGCCGAGCCGCCGCCTTTGGATGTGATTTTGGGAACGGGGCAGCCGAGGTTCATGTCGATGATGTCAAACCCGAGTGATTCGAGTTTTGCCGCCGCCTCTGCCATCGAGGCCGGTTTATCACCTACGATCTGCGCTCCGAGCGGCTTATCTTCCGGCAGGCGCTTCATTAATTCGTAAGTCTCTTTGGTGTCTCGGATCAGCGCTTCCGATGAAAGCATTTCACAGAAGGCAAGCTCCATCCCATGCTGGCGTCCGATCAGGCGAAACGCAAGGTCTGTGCAGCCCGCCATGGGAGATTGGATCGCGGGAGAGTCTAGCTTAAGAGTTTTTAGAACAAGCATGGCGAATTATAACTTAGATTTTGCAGGAAAACCATGAGTATGCTATTATTCTTTTACTTTCGGAGAGATCGTTATGAAACAATTTTGGATATGCGTCGGTATCTCGATTTTAATTGTCATTATTTTGGTTGTTTGGATAGCGAAAGCTTCCGAAAAGTATCTTGAAGACCATCCCGAAATTGCCAATCAAGCCAAACAGTCGGTTGACGGTTACAATGAAGCGGTTGACCGTCATAATCAAAAAGTAGCAAGCGGCGAATTAAGAAACGATTAATTAGCATTACCTTCCTTTGAAGACCATCTGGCCTAGAAAAATTATTCACATTGATATGGACGCGTTTTTCGCGTCTGTCGAGCAACGCGATAATCCAAAATTACGCGGAAAACCGGTTGTGGTGGGCGGCGATCCTTTCGGCCGCGGCGTGGTCAGTACGGCTTCTTATGAAGCGCGCAAATTCGGGATTCACTCCGCGATGCCGGCAGCTCAAGCGCGCCGGCTTTGCCCGCAAGCGATATTTGTCAGGCCTCATTTCGAAAAATATCGGAAAGCATCCGATCAAGTCATGTCAATTCTGCATCAGCACACTGATCTCATGGAAGCCATGTCTCTTGACGAAGCGTATTTGGATGTTACGAAGCATAAATTAAATATCCAGGATCCGAAAGTGATCGCGTCACTAATCAAGCAGAATATTTTTGCCGTAACCAAGCTGACAGCGTCTGCCGGTGTAGCGCCTAATTTATTTTTGGCGAAAGTCGCCTCTGATTTTAAAAAACCGGACGGACTGACTGTGATTCGGCCCGATCAGATTACGAGCTTTCTTGAAGATTTACCGGTCCGAAAGATTCCGGGTGTTGGCCCCAAAACAGAAGCACGGCTTTTGGGCCTGGGAATCAAAACCTGCGGAGAGCTTGCCGGTGCCGATATCTCGTTCTTAATCAATAAATTCGGGAAAACCGGCCGCTGGCTTTATCAAACGGCGCAGGGAATCGATGAGCGGGAAGTCGAGCCTTATACGGAATCAAAGCAATTCAGCACGGAAGAGACGTTCGAGAAAAATATCACCGCACTTGCGCCGCTTCGTTCAAAGCTTGAAGAATACGCGGAATATATTTTCAGCGAGCTCAAACAAGAGGGCAGGATGGGCCGGACGGTGGTTTTGAAGGTGAAATATCATGATTTTGAGCTGATTACCAGGTCGTTTACCCTTCAGCATGAGCCCAAAAACTGGCGCGAGATTTATCAAATAGCGGCCGAACTTCTTCAAAAAAAGACCCTGGCAGGCAAAAAACCGGTTAGACTGTTGGGGTTGGGTTTAAGCGGGCTTCGGGAATTGGGGGAGATGCCGGCTGAGGCGGTTCAGGCCGAACTTTTTGAGGTGTCAAATGAATGAAATTTTATCTAATCCGTGGGTTTTGGCTCTGATCGCTGCTCTGGCTCTTACCTTATCCACTATTTTGCCTATCCGGGTCAAAAATCCTCAAACCCGCCTCCTAATCAATTGGCTTATATTAATCCCAACTTGTTTTATTATAATACTTTACGTCTATCCTGCAGGTATTGAATTCTTTAAGAAACTTGCCCTCAGTTTTTAGTGCTTGAGTTCGTTTGACCCCCTTCCGATATATAAAGACACAAAATTGGTGGCAACCCCACCACAAGGAGGAAGTTAACATGATGAAAAAAATAGCAGTTTTTGTTCTTTGCTTATTAATCCTAAGCTCATCAGCATTTGCTGCTGATATGAGCGCATGGAACAAAGCCGATTCTTCATACGGCAAGAAAGCGTTCCATAAGTTCACTTATGGGTTATCCAATGTGGTGCTTGGATGGAGCGAAATCTTCACCGAGCCCTACGAAGCTGCAAAAAGCGGCGGCAACTTCATTGAAGGGGTTGGACGCGGGCTTTGGAACGGTATCGCAGACACGGTTGGCGGCGCACTTCATTTGGTGACTTTCCCGCTGACAACAGTCGATATTCCGCTTCCGGAAGGCGGCATCGTATTAGACTGCTGTAAATAAGCAGATTTTGTTGTAAAATAGAAACCGCAGAGATATTCCTCTCTGCGGTTTTCTATTTCTAAAGGACCATTTATGAGCGATGCGCTTTTTATGATTAAGAGCCTTTTGGCAACTGCCGAAGGTAAAGTTGATTTTCTCAGAAAAAAATTAGCCCGGCCGCTCACGCTTACCGAAAAAATCCTGGCAACGCACGTGACAGATCTCAAATCCCAGGATTTCGTGCGCGGCGAAAGCTATCTTTCACTCAGGCCGGACCGCGTGGCAATGCAGGATGCGACAGCGCAAATGGCAATCCTGCAATTCATGCTGGCTCAGCGCAATTCCGTCGCGGTTCCTACAACCATTCATTGTGATCATTTGATCCAAGCCCGGATCGGTGCCGCAGAAGACACGCTCAATGCAGTCCAAACCAATAAGGAAGTCTACGAATTCCTGAAAACCGCAGCGCAGCGTTACGGGATCGGATTTTGGAAACCCGGCGCGGGGATTATTCATCAAGTTGTGCTCGAAAACTATGCGTTTCCCGGCGGGTTGATGATCGGGACGGATTCCCACACGCCGAATGCAGGCGGCCTTGGCATGCTGGCGATCGGTGTCGGCGGCGCGGATGCAGCCGATGTGATGTCGGGCCTCAGCTGGGAAGTCAAATGCCCGAAGTTGATAGGCGTTCATTTAAAGGGAAAATTGAACGGCTGGGCTTCTGCCAAGGACGTGATTTTGAAACTTTGTGGGATTTTAACAACGAAAGGCGGAACGGATAAGATCGTCGAATACTTTGGATCCGGCGCGCAGTCTATCAGCTGTACCGGAAAAGGCACAATCGCCAATATGGGCGCAGAGCTGGGCGCAACGACTTCTGTTTTTCCGTTTGATTCGCGAATGGTAACTTATTTGCGCAGCACAAAACGCAAAGAAATTGCGGATATCGCCGAGCAGCACAAAAAATTTCTGACTGCAGATCCTGAAATCGATAAAAACCCGGAACTTTATTATGACGAAGTGATTGAAATTGATTTGTCCGCGCTAGAGCCGCATGTTGTGGGCCCACATACGCCGGATTTGGCACGCCCGGTTTCCGAGATGGCGAAGGACGTGAAAGAAAAAGGTTATCCGGCGATGATCAAAGCTGCGCTCATCGGCAGTTGTACCAATTCTTCTTATGAAGATATCGGCCGCGCTGCGCAGGTGGCCGAACAGGCCCGTGAAGCCGGCATTAAAGCCCAGTGCTACTTTTTAATCACGCCGGGATCCGACCAAATTCAAAACACCATTAAGCGAGACGGCCAGCTTCAGGCCTTAGAAGAAATCGGCGGAACGGTTCTTGCAAATGCCTGCGGCCCCTGCATTGGCCAGTGGAAACGTGACGATATCAAAAAAGGCGAGAAAAATTCGATCATTACATCCTTTAACCGTAATTTTCCTGCGAGAAACGATAGTAATCCCGAAACTCTGGCTTTTATCGCCTCGCCCGAAATCGTGACGGCCTATGCACTGGCAGGCCGCCTCGATTTCAATCCGCTTAAAGACAAAATCAAAACCGGCGGAAAGGAAATACTTTTGACGCCGCCCGAAGCACCGGAACTTCCTTCCAGCGGATTTGCCGCAGGCGAAGCGGGATTTCTGGCGCCGCTCTCCGAAAAAGAGAGAATTTTTGTGCAAGTTTCAATCGATGCGCAAAGCGAGCGCCTCCAGAAATTGGAGCCGTTTAAGCCCTGGAAGGAAAGCGATTTCGAAAATCTTCCGGTGCTGCTCAAAGCGAAGGGGAAATGTACGACGGACCATATTTCGCCAGCCGGGCCATGGCTCAAATATCGAGGCCATCTGGATAAAATTTCAGACAACATGTTTCTCGGAGCCAACAATGATTTTTCCGGTGCGCAAGGCACAGCCCTGAATCAGCTTCAAAAGGGTACTAAAATGACACCGGCGGAAGTGGCGCGCGATTATAAAAAGAATAACCTCCGTTGGGTTGTGGTCGGCGATGAAAATTATGGTGAAGGCTCAAGCCGCGAACATGCCGCGATGAGCCCGCGGTATTTGGGCTGCGCAGCCGTGATTGCAAAAAGTTTTGCGCGGATTCATGAAACGAATTTAAAAAAGCAGGGCCTCCTGCCGCTTAAGTTCAAAAACCCGTCTGATTATGACAAAATCAAAGCGGATGACCGCATCAGCATCGAAGGCGTTGATATTTTGGCGCCCAAAAGTTTGCTGGAGCTTGTGATTATGCACGCAAACGGCGAAACCGAAAACGCGCCGCTCGTGCATTCTTTTACACAGGAGCAGGTCGCCTGGTTTAAGGCCGGCAGCGCGCTGAATTTAATGAAGGGGAAGTAATGCCCGTGCAATGAATCTACTCTTCCGGATTCTGCTTGTTAAAATCGCCTCATTTTTCAGAAAGCCTCTCAAAGTATCCGATCCGTCTGTTTTAACGCTTTGGGTTTTCCCAAACGATCTCGATATTTATTTCCACATGAACAACGGCCGCTATTTGACGGTGATGGATTTGGGCCGTTACGATATTATTCTTCGCATGGGTTTCGGCGAAATCTGCCGGAAAAATCATCTGGCGCCGCTTGTGGCATCCGTCAACGTTCGTTACAAGCGTTCCTTAAAATTATTTCAGCGCTATCAGCTTGTGAGCCGCGTAATCTGCTGGGACCACAAATGGATTTTCATCAAGCAGTCATTCATTCACGACGGAAAATGCATGGCCGTTGGGTATGTAAAGGGCCTTTTCAGAAGCCCGAAAGGGAATGTGCCGACACCTCAAGTCCTGGCGCTTCTCGGCAGTTGGCAGGAATCGCCGCCGATGCCGGATACGATTAAGCATTGGATGCAATCGGAAGAGCCGGGCAAAGCGTCTGATAAGAAGAATGAAGCACTTTCGAAATGAAAGTGTTTGCTTTTTTATTTTAGCAGTTTGTTTGAGTTTTATTTCCCCGAGTGCTTACGCCATGGAAAATGCCAACATGATCCGAGAACCCGCCGTTGCCGATCAGTTTTATCCCGCTGAGCCGGAAGAGCTTCAGAGAATGATCAAGGTTCTTCTGGATGCTGCCCGAAAAGTTGACACGCAAGGTAAATCTGTCGCGTTTCTCGCACCGCATGCCGGTTTCGTGTTTTCCGGCCCCGTTGCGGCGCATGTGTATAAACAAATCGAAGGCCGAAAAATTGATACCGTTATTTTGCTCGGGCTTGCGCATTCTTATCCGCTTGAAGGCGGCGCGGTGTATCCGAAGGGCGCGTTCAGAAGCCCGCTTGGCGATGTTCCGGTCGATGAAAAAACGGCACAGAAGCTTCTGAGCTGCTCAAAAGATTTGGAGGCCAACCCGGAAGCGCATGGCGGTGAACATTCACTCGAAACACAAATCCCGTTTCTGCAGCAAACCCTTCAAAATTTCAAAATTGTCCCGATCGTGATGGGCAATCCGGATTTGGCGACGGCCGAACGGATCGGAGAAGTGATTGCTGATGTTATCAAAGAAAATGAATCGGAAGGCATCCGTACGATTTTAATCGGCTCGACCGACATGGCGCATTATCCGCACGCAAAAAACGCCAATGAATCCGATCTTTTGATCCTAAAAACCATCGAAGACATGAACGCGCAGGCGCTTTTGCAGAAAACGGAAGAAATTTTGGCGAAGAAAATTCCGGAGCTTCACGTCACACTGTGCGGCGAAGGCGCCACGATTGCTGTGATGGCTGCGGCACGCAAGTTAGGCGCAAAGCGCGGAACGGTTTTGAATCACGCCACTTCCGCCGACAGCCCATACGGAACGCCGCTCAAAACAGTCGGATATGGCGCTGTTATGTTTACAAAAGATTCGCCGCAAACGTTTCACAGTTTGAAAACGGAGGAAGCATTTGCGGTTTCTCCGGAGAGCCAAAAGAAACTTTTAGCCGAAGCACGTTCGGCGGTTGAGCAATATTTAAAATCCGGCGAGAAAACAAAAATCGACGCAAAAACCTTAAAAGGCGAACTTGCCGTCCCGTCCGCCGTGTTTGTGACATTGATGGAAAACGGGGAACTCCGCGGCTGCATCGGAACCGTGGATGCCGATAAACCGCTTTTGCAAGCTGTCCGTGATTACGCGATTGCTGCCGCAACGCAGGACCCCCGGTTTGCGAAGCTTTCTTTGAGCGAGCTTTCGAAAGTGAAGTTCGAAATTTCCGTACTTTCGCCGATCCGAGAAATCAAGAGCCACGAAGACATCATTCCAAATCAAAGCGGCGTGATTGTCGAGAAAGATGGAAATAAAGGTCTTTTTTTACCGCAGGTGTGGGAACATGTGAACGGAAATAAAGAAGAATTTATGAACCTGCTTTGTTCCGAAAAAGCGGGGTTGCCGGCCGATACCTGGAAAAGCCCTTCCGTTAAGCTCTCTGCCTTTACAGTTTTTTCGTTTGAAGAAAAATAAAACCCCGTCCTCAATTAAGAGAACGGGGTTTTATGTTACTAGATTGTGACGACGAATTAACGCTGTCTGACAACGTTAGACGCTTGGTCGCCTTTGGGTCCGCTAACGACTTCAAAGTTTACTTGCTCGCCTTCATTCAAAGTCTTGTAACCATCGCCTTGAATTGCGGTATGATGAACAAACACATCTTTTCCGCCAGATGAAGGAGCAATAAATCCATAACCTTTTTCGTTATTGAACCACTTGACTGTACCTTGTGCCATTTTCTTTTTTTCCTTTCAATTTCGATAAGAAGCAGGGGCTTTCAAAAATTCCGCCAAACTGCATGGCGGATTCGCCACGATTTTTGGCGAAAAAAAAACCCGCAGAGCCATTAATTGCGCTTGCGGGCTAAAACATTACTTTATCCGGCCTTAGAGCTTCGTTCAATTAACTAACTTGGCTCATATACTACTGATTCATTTGCAGATGTCAACATAAATGAATAAACAGTATTGAGCCAGGTTATGAGTGCAAATAAGGGGTTATTTTGCCTCGTCGGAAACAGCATTCTTATCGGCTGAACCAAACAAGGGGCACATCGCCTTATCCTTTTTCATCCCGTAATGGCCGAAACCCATCATTCCTTTTTCGGATCCATGAGTAGGGCAATAGCCGGCCGTCGCCGGACCACAGGGGCTGCCTTTCATGCAGGCGAAAATGCTGCACAAAACGCCGCAAAGGCTGACAATCATGATGATAATACCGACCAACCGGCCGAGCTGTTTAATGGGTTTTTTCTGCTTTTCACTGGCTTCCGCGAATATTTTAAAGCCAAAACCGAGAGCAATTAATAGTAACACGCTTTGCATGTGAGCACCTCCTCAACTTTTTGTTTACTCTAGCACTTCGCTGATATGGGTCAATTATTTTCTTCATAAATTGACGGCAAATTACGATAATTTGTGAGAATTATTGGCAATTGCTTTCTATCTTCATTTATTGATAAAATTCGTGCAGGACTCATTTTCATTGAGAAAAGCGTGAGTCTAGAGGAAATGAGTCCAGTCCCAGCGTTCTAATTAGAGTGTGATTTTTGTTTTAAAGTTACGCTGGGGCAGTGATGAATGTCACATGCACGAGCGGGCATTTCGTATATAAGAGTGCAAAGTAGGAAGCTAAACAGGAGCCACCAAAATATGTCAAAGCACTCGTTTCATTCCGGTATTTTTCTCAAATATTTCCTAGCTGTTATTTCCGTATTTTTTCTCAGCCATCAACCTGTTTTTGCAGCAGCGCCTGCACATGAATTTATCGGAGCCAAAAAATGTTCCCTGTGCCACAAAAAACCGGAAGAAGGTGAGCAATTCCGGATTTGGCAGGAATCCATGCATGCTAAAGCATTTGAAACACTCGGCACACCCGCCGCGAAAGAAGCGGCTGCCAAATTAGGTATTAGCGATCCTCAAACCAGCGGCAAGTGTTTAAAATGCCACTCAACGGCTTATTGGTTTGGCGAAACAAAAGTTTCTGATGCGATTCCGGTAGAGGAAGGTGTTTCCTGCGAAAGCTGTCACGGGCCCGGTAAGGATTATATGAAGAAAAGTGTTATGGAAGACCGCCAGGCATCGATTGAAAATGGTTTGTTGTTACCGGATGAAAGTACGTGCGTGAAGTGCCATAATCAGGAAAGCCCGACCTACAAGCCGTTTGATTACAAAGAGCGCCAAGCAAAGATTGCACATCCAAAACCGAAATCGTAACAGTCGGCACTGTATCGATACGGGAAAAAAGTAAAAAATGTCTGAATTGCCAAATTCAAACAAAAGCCTTTTTCAAAATTGGCTCAGCATTATCGGCGCAATTCTTTCCATTGTCATTTTCTCTGCTATCTTAGTTTTAATTGTCCTCGAATTCCTTTCAAAAGAAATTAATCCCTACACGCAATCCATCACTTATGTCGGGCTTCCGGCCTTCCTTATACTCACTCTTTTTTTAATTTTTTTTGGCGCTTGGCGGGAACGTTCGGCGCGCCGGAAAAGAGGTTATGTCCGCAAGTTTCCGCAGATTGATTTTAATAATCCGGCCCATCAACGCTGGGCGTTAATCGGCATTGGGTTTTTCACGGTTTTCTTGATTTTTTCTATGTTTGGAACTTACAAGGCTTATCAATTTTCGGAATCCGTGACATTTTGCGGAAAAACCTGCCATCAAGTCATGCATCCGGAATTTACCGCGTATCACAAATCGCCGCATGCCCGCGTTTCCTGCGTTGAATGCCATGTCGGCCCAGGGCCTGATTATTATTTGAAGTCTAAAATTAACGGCGCCCATCAAATTTATTCATCTATTTTCAAGAAATATTCCAAACCCATTCCGGCGCCGGTCAAGAATTTACGGCCCGCTCAAGAAACATGCGAACATTGTCATTGGCCCGAGAAGTTTTTTGGAGCCATTGAGAAGGATCATCAATATTTCATGTCAGACGAAAGTAACACACTTTGGAACACCCGCATGCTGATGTATGTGGGCGGCGGGGAAAAGGCGCATGGAAGCCATTGGCATGTGAACCCTGCGAACAAAGTTTACTATGTTTCAACTGACGAAAAACGTCAAATAATTCCATGGGTCAAAGTGGTTTATGAGGATGGCCGCGAAGAATATTTTGTAGACAGTGAGTCAAAATTTTCTGCTAGCAAACCGCCGCAAGGCGAAATCCGAAAAATGGACTGCATCGATTGCCACAATCGGCCCAGCCATCAATATGAAGCGCCTTCCAGGTCTGTCAATAAAGCAATGGGAAAAGGCGATATTGCCGCCGAGCTCCCTTATATGAAACGCGAAGCCGTCAAGGTTTTGGTCGGCAAATACGAGTCTCATGATGATGCGGCTGCTCAGATTCGGTCGCGGTTGGAAAAATTTTACGAGGATAATTATCCGGAAGTTTTCCAGAATCAGAAAAACAAGTTAGACCGTTCTATTCAAGCCATTGTTGAAATTTATCAATCCAACTTTTTCCCGGGTATGAATGTGTCTTGGAAAGCGTATCCGGACAATATCGGGCACATGATGGCGCCAGGTTGTTTCCGTTGCCATGACGGCAAGCATGAAAGCCCGCAGGGTAAAATCATTTCAAATGATTGCAAAATTTGCCACGGGATTATTGCTCAAGGTCCATTTGGCGCTATGGAAAGTTCGGTAGATGGGCTGGAATTTAAGCATCCCGACGGCGATCAAGAATCATGGAAAGAAATATCGTGCATGGATTGCCATACCGGCGGCCCTGCATAAACGTCAATTTAAGTGACAGATGTCACATAAAGTTTTTCAGGAAATGTCGATAATTTCACTGCCATAAAAGCGATTGTCATTTCTTAATAAAACAATATAATTCGTACGCAAACACAAATCATAAACCGCTAGCATGAATCAAAAAGCCAGCATTTTTGTTAGTTTTGCGGTATTATCCCTCGTTCTCAGTGTCACTTCTTGCAAATACGACGAAGAAGCCCTCCAAAAAGTTCTCGAAGTTCATAACATAGAAGGCGCGGAGTATGTCGGTATGGATACTTGCGCCGCTTGCCATGAAAAAGAAGTCAAAGAGTTTGAACTTTCGACCCATTCCCGTATCAGCATTCCCGGAAAAGATATGGCGGTACAAGGCTGCGAGCTTTGTCATGGCCCCGGAAGTCTACATGTCGATATGGATGATAAGTTAAAAGAATCCAGCCAAGATAAGAAAATCATTAATCCCAGAAAAGATCCGTCCGTCTGTTTTGCGTGTCATACCGATAAAAAAGTAGAATTTAATCTTCCGCACCACCATCCCGTGCTCGAAGGAAAGATGAGTTGTTCGGACTGCCATAGTCCGCACGGACCGGAAGTCAGGCCATGGTCATCCACAACCATGGAAGATGTCAACGAAGCATGCTTTAAATGTCATAAAGAACAACGCGGCCCGTTTGTGTGGGAGCATGAAGCGCTGCGCGAAGGCTGCACGACATGTCATCAAGTTCATGGCTCGATTACTGACAAAATGCTGATTGCCCGCGACAGTAATTTATGTTTACGTTGTCATACACAAGATAATTTTCCGTTCATCGGAAGTTCTAATCATGCTACGCGCCTTGCGCAAGGCACTTGCTTCAGCGCGAAGTGCCACACGGCGGTTCATGGTTCCAATTTTGACGATCATCTTCGATATTAAGGAGGCCGTCATGAGACGCTCATATTGGAAGTTAATATTCGTTTTAGCGTATGTCTCTTTGGCCGTCACTCAATCTCTATACGCAGCTTCGGAAAATAATTCAGAAAATCATCTTGATATCACACCTCTTCCGGTCCGTTATATTTTTGTGGACGGGGAAGCCGATAAATTCAGAGCGCATCATTGGAAGAGCAACAATTACGCCGCAGGCGTTGAGGAATTTTATTCTTTTTACAGGCTTCCGAATGATATTACGGTAAAAATGGAAGGCAAGGCAATCCCCGCGGACAATGATTACGAAGGCGTTGTCATCATCAAGAAAAAAGAAGTGGGACAAATCAAATTTGATTACCAAGAGTTCCGGAAATATTATGACCGGACGGGCGGTGTTTATCATCCGTTTAATCTAACGCGGGGCGACTACACACTCCGGGTTGGCGACGCGGTTAAAGATTTAGAACTGGACATCGGCCATTTCGGCGTTGAAGCGGAGCTGGATATACCGGATTTTCCAAAAGTAATGATTGGGTATGAGCGCGAATTTAAAAATGGTGCAAAATCCAGATTAACATGGGGAGACGTGGTTCAGAGCGGTGTGACGCGGAAAATAGCGCCTTCCTATCAGGATGTGAGCGAAGTGGCGGATACGTTTGGCTTGAAAGTCGACCATACCGTTAAAGGTTATGAACTTAAAAGCGAGCAAAAATTTGAAATTGTGAAATCCGATAACACACGCGTCGAGAAATATTTTGGCGCTGACTCTGATGCTACGGCTGGTAATAAATTAATTAGAAAGCAGCAGCAAAAGCCGGAAGCACACACTTTCAGCTCAATATTTGGAATCGCGAAGTGGTTTTTAAAGGACAAAGTGTACACTTCGGCTGGGTATCGATATGCACAAATCCATAACAAAGAATGGGAAGATATCCGAGAGTTTGACGAAAATGGTAATCCGCGTTCATTTGCAAATGCTGAAAACCGTTTTGGCAATATCGCAACCAACCATTTTCATTCCAACACCTGGGTTGCTAATATGATGGCCCTGGTCACAAAATGGTTCAATATCGGCGCAAAGGTTAAGTCAGAATTTTTAAATCGCCGCGGAGAGTCTACTTATAACGTTGAGACCACAGATCCGCCCGATAATCGCATTAACCGATTTGACGTCAGCGATACGCGTATGAGCGGTTTCAGGTGGGGACAAGGGATTACGGCCAGATTTACGGCGATTCCGCGGACGGCTATTTATACAGAATTGGAATTAGAACAAGACCGGTTACCGATGTCTGAAAATCGGGATAGCGTTGGCGGACAGTCGGGGGCGAGTGCAAGTGAAGTTTTTATTCGCGAAACGATTACAAACATCCAGCGTGGCGTGATGACTTTAGGCGGGCACGCAGCGCCGTTTTCATTTGTGCGGATTACTTCGCATTTTCGAAGGACTCTTAAAATGACGGATTACGATGATATTTACGAAACTGTTTCATCAGGAGTTTCAAAATCTGCATTTTTTGACAGCCAGCACACCTATATTAATGAATTCATGATGAGGTTGGCATTGACATTAACCAAATATCTTCAGCCGTCTTTTCGGTTTATCGGGCGCGATACAAATTACAGGACGAACATTGAAAATTTAGCAGGCGTTGATACGGAAACAACCTCAAATAATTTTATTTTTGATTTTACATCGCAACCCGTTGAAAATGTAATGATTCTGGGCTCCTATTCAAAGCTTATGTCAAACACCAATACTCCGGCCGCCGGCGCATTAAGCGGTAACCTGCCGGGTTTTAACGCGAATGTGGATACGTGGACATTGAGTACGAGCTACATGCCGAAAGAAAATGTTTCGTTTATTCAATCGGTGCAATATGCCCGTGCTGATAATTTTAATGATTTTACTGCCAGAGGCTTGCCGATCGGATCTGATTATCGGAAACTGGATTTGGAAGCGGGCTTGAAATGGAATGTGAATGAAAAAGTAACTGTTGAGCCAAAATACGGACTTTATTACTATCTTGCCAATTCCAACGCCGAATTTGGCGATTACATTGCGCATTTAATTTCCTGCGAAATCAGCTTGGCTTGGGGCTGATTCTTCAATCAGTCTAATTAATTCCCGCTTAAACTAATTTCGGTTTCTAATGACGTGTGCTATGCCAATCATGTATAATTACCCCTTATCTTAAACTGTTATGAATCATCTATTGTCCGACCTATTCAAATTTTTTGCTTCGCTTTGGTGCGCGGTTCTGCTTATTGTAACTGTCGCGATTATTGTGGCTGCCGGCACCTTCATCGAGTCGTATCACGGTGCGGAAGCCGCCCAGCGCTTGATTTATTATACTCCTTGGTTTTCGATTGTTTTGGTTTTACTGGCGATTAATTTAGCCGCATCCGCAATCAGCCGTTGGCCGTGGCGCAAGCAGCACATCGGTTTTCTTTTGACCCATCTCGGAATCATCTTGATTCTCATTGGTTCTTTGATCACGCAGCGTTTCGGGATTGAAGGGCAGGTGTCGATTCAGGAAGGCGATTCCGAAAGCCGTATGACTTTGGCGAATCCGATACTTGAAATTTTCTCTCCCGATTTGAAAGAACATTTTGTCATGCATTATAAACCAAGCGTGTTTCCGTGGTCCGGGCGCCGGAAATTGGAATTGAAGCCGAAAAGCTCCGTTCAGATCCATGTTTTGCAGGATTTCCCGAAAGCGGTTTTGGGAGAATCTGTCAAAGAATCCGCCAAAGGGTCTCCCGCCATTCAATTTTCACTATCCGGATCGATGGCGCAAACCAACGATTGGCTTTTCTTGGATAATCCCGAAAAAAATCAGCTAGCCATGGGTGCCGCCGTCATTCATTTTGCGCGCCAACCGATTGACATCGAGAAACCGAAGAAAAAATCGGGAGATGAATTTGCGCATTTAGAATTTATGCTCAAATCGGGTAAAATCATTCAGGTTCCGATCAAGGAATCCGACAAACCAAAATCATTTACGCTTCAAGGCACTAAAATCCGCGCTAAGCTCAACCGTATTTTGCGTGATGCGATTGTAGATCAAAACAAATTGATTGACCGTTCCAAGGAGTGGCGGAACCCCGCGGTGGAATTGATCTTGGAAGGCGATGGATTGAACGAACAGCATACCATTTTCGCGAATTTTCCCGATTTTCCGACTGTGCATGGCATGGCGCCAAGCGCTTCCGGAATGCGGATTGCGATGAAAATGGCCGGCCAAGCGGATCAAGCGGCTTCAAAGAACGAACTTCGGTTCATTTATAATCCGGACGGTTTACCGCGCTATCAAGTTAAAAAGGGCGATTTGCTTACGGACGGCATTGTCGAAATCGGCAAACAAATTGAAACCGGATGGATGGATTTTAAATTCAGTGTTGATGCTTTTTATCATCATGCCGAAGTAGAACGTTCATTTTCTCCGATTCCTCTCGCTTCAGAGCGCACAGGCGCAACTCGCGTCATTCAAATCGAACTATCGGACGGAAATGAATCTCAAAATTTATGGCTTCGGCAGGGCCAGGTTGAACGGACTCAGTTAGGCGGCCATGATTGGCACTTTGTTTATGGGCTTGAGACGCAACCGCTGGGCTTCACGATTCAATTGAATGATTTTTTAATGGATACGGATCCCGGCACCAACCGGCCCGCCAGTTTCAAAAGCCAGGTCACTTTGAAAGACGTAGCGAAGGGAATCAGCCGCGATCAATTGATTCAGATGAATGAACCGCTCGTTCATCGTAGTTTCAAAGTGTATCAATCTGCGTATCAAGTGACGCCCGGCGAGCCGGATATTTCCGTCTTTACAGTTGCGCGCGACCCCGGTATCCCGGTTAAATATGCGGGTTCGATTGTGATGATAGTCGGAATTATTTTGTTATTCTATTTAAAACAATATTCGACGCTTAAGACCAGTGACCCCAAAATGAGGAAAATCTAATGAGACAATTTCTAAATAATCAACCCTCACCCCAGCCCTCTCCCGCAAGCGGGAGAGGGAGTGAGTTAAACAATTCCCCTCTCCCTCAGGGAGAGGGAAAGGGTGAGGGGGTGTATTGTAAATTTATTGTCAGTCTTTCTTTAGTCATTCTCTTGGCGATGTTTTTCTCGCCCCAATCCTTTGCCAATCAATCCGAAGGTAATGCGCACGAAGTTTTGGGTGGAATTCCGGTTCAGCAGGGCGGCCGCGTCAAGCCGTTTGAGAGTTTCGCGAAAGAAATCGTCCTCTATATGACCGGCAAAACACATTTTCAAAAAATGGAGCCAACCGAACTGGTGTGGCGATGGATTGCGGCCCCCGATATTTGGAGCGCGAAGGCTATTTTACCTGTTTCAAATCCCGAGTTACGAAAGGATTTCTCCGCGGATCTGGAAAACAATAGAATCGCACCTTCTCTTGTTCTCGCCGATTTGAATTTTACGGCAAGAACAGGTGAAGTAAGGGCTAAGCAGGACAGAAAAGAAAAACTAAACGAATACGAAAAGGCAATGATTGAACTCGGAAGCAGAGCGCGTCTGTTTCAGGCTATCGGGCGCGGAGAAATGCCGGGCTTTATTCCGCATCCCGATGATCCACAGGCGGGGTGGGTTCCGCTTGAGGGGCTTGCGAGCGATCACGGTATTTCCATTTTGGAAACCATGTATCCCGCGGCGAATGTGAAGGAAGCGAGTAACTCACTTTCATTTCTCCTCGGCCGCTTGCGGGATGAAAAAATCGAAATGGCCGGCGTATCTGCTTCATTTTTCGCCAATGCGCTTACAAAATTACTGGAATCGCGCGACATCATCATCGACCGGACGTTGATTCATTACGAGCTTTTCTATCTCAAATTTCGCCCGTTTCATACGGCATGGGCAATTTATTTAGGCAGCCTTCTGATCTGGCTGACACTGAGAAATAAAAAACGCGCCAATAAAATCGCTTTCTCATTTTTTACCGCGGCTTTTGCGGTTCATACGTTGGGTTTTGTGCTGCGTTGTTTAATCGCCGGGCGTCCGCCCGTGACGAACATGTATGAGTCAGTCATTTGGGTGTCGTGGAGTGTTGTGCTTTTCTCGCTCATTCTTTTTGCTTTTTACAGGTCCTATTTGATTCCGATGATCGCAGCGTCCGTATCCATTCTGGCGCTCTTGATCAGCGAAAATTTACCGGCGGTTTTGGACCAGTCGATTTCGCCTTTGGTTCCCGTTTTGCGCAGCAATTTTTGGCTCACAGTTCATGTGCTGACGATTACGCTCGGCTATGGTGCGTTTTTGCTCAATTGGGGTGTCGCGCATGTGGTTGTGTTTCACTATGCTTTTAAGAAAAAAAATAATAAAACGTTAGATGAGCTTATTACTTTTCTTTATCGTTCGCTTCAAATTGGGCTTATTTTGCTCGCTGCCGGAACAATCCTGGGCGGCGTTTGGGCGAATTATTCATGGGGCCGGTTTTGGGGCTGGGATCCGAAGGAAACCTGGGCTTTGATTGCGTTACTTGCGTATTTGGCGGTTATGCATGGGCGAACTGCCGGCTGGCTGGATTCATTCGCGACCGCGTTTTGGTGCGCGGTCTGCTTTTTGACGGTGATCATGGCCTGGTACGGCGTGAATTTTGTCTTAGCGGCCGGGCTTCATAGTTATGGTTTTGGCGGCGGTGGTGTGGGGTATGTTTCCGCCGTGGTAGCGGCAGATGTTGCTTTTCTCTTGCTATTAAGAAGCCGCTATCATAAAGTTCGTTCGTAGATTTTTTGAGAAGCTTGCTTTAGTAACGACGCGCCGCGCATTTGATAAATTGTGCGGCTTGTGCCGTGGTAATCTAAAAATCATGACAGGGTAACAATGAAGAAAGTTTTTATTTTCAGCCTATTACTTGTATTAGGGATGGGCATATCTCAATTCCTTGATTTGGCCAAAGTTCAGGGGCTGTTATACGCGGTAACGATGACCTGTCTGGCCTACATCATGATTCAAGTAGGGCTTGAATTTACAATTGATAAAAATAATCTCAAATCCTACGCCACAGATTATTTGGTTGCCGCCACGGCCGCTGCTTTTCCATGGATTTTTTGCGCGGCATATTTTGTATATATTTTTGGAATGGATTGGCAAGAATCTCTACTGGCGGGGCGTTTTGCGGCACCAACTTCAGCCGGCGTTTTGTTTACGATGTTATTAGCTGCAGGTCTTGGTGCGACTTGGATCTTCCGAAAAGTCCGAATATTGGCAATTTTTGATGACTTAGATACTATTTTGTTAATGATTCCGCTGAAAATCATGATTGTCGGCGCAAAACCCGAACTCGGTGCGATCATAGTCGTTATTGTCATTCTTTTGGTTCTGGCTTACCGGTATTTGCATAGTTTGAAATTCCCGGTGGGCAATCTTTGGATTTTGTTGTATTCGATCATTATAGTAGCCATTTGCTCTCTTGTAGAAATTGTAGCCGGAGTTCATCTTGAGGTGCTTTTGCCGGCATTCGTGCTGGGTTGTGTTTTGTATCATCCTCATGCAGGCCATCATCATGCGCCGCAAGCTGCTTCGCGCCAAACTTTGCCTCAGCAAATAGAATCGATGGTGGATCCGACGATTAAAGCGGGTTTCATGTTTTTGGTCGGGTGTTCGCTTCCCAAAGTTCAGCTTGGAGAAATCACAATCGGAATGGCCGTGATCCATGTCCTGCTTTTAACGGTGCTCTCAAATGTGGGCAAATGTTTTCCGATATTTTGTTACGGCAAAGAAGCAACTCTCCGCGAGCGAATCGCGGTAAGCGTTGCGATGTTCCCTCGCGGCGAAGTCGGTGCAGGTGTTTTATTGGTTGCTTTAAGCTACGGGATTAGCGGCTCTGCCATTGCACTGGCCGGCATGAGCCTTGCCTTGAATTTGCTCTTGACCGGGTTCTTCATTGCGGCTGTTATCTGGCTTTCTTCTTCTCCTCCCGCCGCGAAATTGAGCAAATAAATAATGAATGCCGTAACATGGTTTTATTTAAGCGGCGGACTTGGATTGCTCATTGTAGGGGCTGAGCTTTTGGTTCGTCATTCATCGCAACTTGCCGTTCGATTGGGAATCTCGCCTTTGTTGGTTGGTTTAACGGTGGTTGCTTACGGAACTAGCACACCCGAACTCATTGTGAGCCTTCAAACCGGGTTTTCCGGCCAATCTGATATTTCGCTCGGCAATGTAGTGGGAAGCAATATATCGAATGTGCTGCTAATTCTAGGGACTTGCGCCATGATTGCTCCGTTATTTGTAGCTCAGCAGATTGTGCGCTGGGATGTTCCCGTTATGATTCTGGTGTCTTGTGTTTTGTTTGCTGCCGCATGGGACGGAACGATCGGCCGTTTCGACGGTATTTTGCTGATTTCTGGTATCTTTTTGTATACCTGGTTTGTCGTAAAAATGAGCAAGAAAGAAGCTGGGCAAGTCAAAGAGGAATATGAAAAGGAATTTGGAAAAAGAGCATCAAGCCACAGCAAGAAAGCCATAATTTTTTCCAAGCTGCTCTGGATTGCTGTAAGTTTGTTGGCCGTAATTTTAGGGGCGAAATGGTTTGTGGATGGTTCGGTTCAGATTGCCAGACTTTTTGGAATCAGCGAGCTCGTGATAGGCCTCACGGTTGTCGCGATTGGCACCGGCTTGCCTGAAATCGCTACATCTATTGTTGCTACATTGCGGGGTGAGCGTGACATCGCGGTAGGAAATATCGTTGGTTCGAATATTTATAACATCCTTGCCGTCGTGGGTTTAACCGCTGTGCTCGCTCCGGAGGGGATTCAAGTTTCGAAAGCAGCGCTTAATTTTGACATACCTGTCATGGTGGCAGTATCTGTTGCTTGCTTTCCCATTTTTTTTACGGGTCATTTGATTGCCAGATGGGAAGGGACTCTTTTCTTCGGCTATTATGTGTCGTATGTTTGTTATTTGCTTTTTCAATCGACACAACACGACGCTCTGCCGATCTTTAGTTCTATCATGTTTGCATTTATAATACCCATTACAGTCGTGACGATCTTCATTTTGTTTATTCGTTCAATCAAGCCAAGTTCAAAGATTAATCTATGAGAAATAAAAACATGTCAAACAGTCTATTGCGGCAGGATGTCCGGTTTCTCGGAAAAATTCTGGGCGATGTGATCCGGGATCAGGAGGGGGTTGCGTTATTAAATAAGATCGAGAAAATCCGGCATTTTGCGAAGCAAATCCGGAAGAGCCATGCGCCGGCGTTCATTGCCAAAAAAAGGCGGCTGATTCAATCACTCAGTGTGCCGGAAGCGTACAAAATCGCGCGCGCATTCACCATTTATTTTCAGCTCGCGAATATCGCCGAAGAAGCAGAAAGAATCCGCCGCCTACGCGCATATGATAAGCACAATCAGCTGCAGCATATGTCGGTCCGGAAACTATTTCATGATTTGTCTAAGCGAAAAATTTCCGAGCGAAAAGTCAGCCGGCTTGTCAATCGCTTGGATATCGAATTGGTTTTAACGGCGCACCCGACCGAAGTCAAACGGCGGACCATTCTGAGCCATATTCTAGAAATCGCGTCGAGCTTGTCTCAAATCAATCACCCGGACGCTACCAATTTCGAAAAGGAAACTCATACATTAAAGATCAAGGAATTGCTCGAAATTTTATGGCAGACAAAACCAACCCGCACGAAAAAAGTTTCGGTTTTGGATGAAGTGGACCAAACTCTCTTTTTCTTTGAGAAAACCATTTTCCCCCTGATTCCGGCTTTTCATCGAATCGTTCAAAAAAGTCATGATGAATTTTATGAATCAACGGGAAAAATCAGCGATTTGCCGCTGGTGCGTTTTGGCTCCTGGGTCGGTGCCGACCGCGACGGTAATCCCAATGTGACTTGCCAGGTGACCGAAGAAACCGCAAGGCGCCACCGAGAGCTTATTTTTACGCTCTACCTGAACGCTTGCGAAGCGCTGATGCTGAAATTCAGCCAATCAGACCAAATGATCGGCGCCGGGCGTTCCTTTTTGGCTTCGCTTGCCAACGACCGCCGCTTGATGCCCAAGTTGGCTTCCGAACTCGACAAATATGAGTCGAGCGAACTCTATCGAAAAAAACTTTCTTTTATTCACCGAAAACTTTCAAACACGTATCAGCAAAAATCCGTTCAGTATCAATCGCCGGATGAATTCTTGGCGGATCTTTTGATTATTCAAGAAAGTCTGCAGAAGAACAAAGGCCGGTTTGCGGTGGCGGGTGATTTAGAAAATTTAATTTGCCAGGTGCGCGTATTCGGTTTTCATTTGGCCGCTTTGGATTTCCGGGACGACAGCCGGAAAATCATGCATGCGGTCAAGGAGCTTTTCGGATTTGAACCAACCGCCGGGCAATTGATTGGCGCAATCACGAAGAAAAACGCGCAGTTTAAAAAAGCGCGCCGGCTATCCGCCGAATCCAAAGATATCATCCGGCAGCTTGAGCTCATCAAAGAAATTCAGGAAAAAATGGGCCGCTCTTATGTGAAGAATTATTTATTAAGCATGGCTGAAAAGCCCGAAGATATTCTTGGGTTTATGTATTTGGCGGTTCGTGCGGGCTTAATCAAAGTTAAAGGCAAAAAAGTCGTTGAAAGCTGTCTGGCGATTGTGCCGCTTTTTGAAAAAATCGAATCGCTAGCAGAAGCTCATTTGATTATGCAAAAACTTTTTTCACTTCCGCTTTACCGTTCCTATGTGCAAAGCCAAGGCAATTTGCAGGAAATCATGTTCGGCTATTCGGATAGCAACAAAGACGGCGGATATTTTGCGGCGAATTGGAAGTTGTACCTTGCACAGAAGCGGATGGTCGAAATGGCCGAGAAATTTAATGTCGCCGTCCGGTTTTTCCACGGCAAAGGCGGCACCATCGACCGCGGAGGCGGACAGTCGCATAAAGCCATTTTGGCGCAGCCGTATGCGGCGGTGGGCGGAAAGATCAGGATTACGGAGCAGGGCGAAGTCGTTTCGCAGAAGTATGCCAACCTGATGATTGCGCAAAGAAATTTGGAGCAGCTGGCGACTGCCGTCATTTGGACCAATTTAGTCGGCAAGCATGAATGGGCAAGAAGCCGTAAAATTGCCGAATGGGAGAAAAAGATGGAAGAACTATGCCAAACATCGCTCAGATTTTATCGCGATTTGGTTTTTGATTCGCCCGGTTTTAAAGAATTCTTTTATTCCGCAACACCTATTCAGCTTTTTGGGATTGCGCAGATCGGCTCACGGCCGGCATCGCGCAAGCGTTCGCGGGAATTTCAAGATCTGCGCGCGATTCCGTGGGTATTCAGCTGGGTTCAGTCGAGGTTTATTTTACCGGCCTGGTATGGGATCGGCTATGCACTTGAAGCGGAGATCAAGCAGTCAGGCAAAAAAGGTTTGGCCGAACTTCGCGAAATGTACCAAAAATGGCCCTTTTTTCATATGTTGATTGACAATGCGCGCGTATCTCTCGCAAAAGCGGATATGTATATTGCCGAACGGTATTCTGCTTTGGTGGATTCCGAGGCCGTGCGGTCTGAGATTTTCGGCCGGATCAAAGAAGAGTATGCGCGGAGCTGTGATCAAATTCTTGAAATTACCGGGCAAGACGACTTATTGGGGTTTCATCCGGTTCTCAAAGAGTCAATTCGTTTGCGGAATCCGTACGTTGATCCCTTGAATTTTCTTCAAGTCCGGTTTTTAGAAGAATCAAAAAAGAGCACAAACCAAAGTGCTGTCCGCCAGAATCAGATAAAAGACGTGCTTTTATTAGCCCTAAATGGCATTGCTTTTGGCATGAAAAGCACAGGTTAAAAACCGTCTTTTTTCTAAAAAACTTGCAATCCTGACCGATAAACTGGATAATATGGCTACTTATCCTATGAAGCAAGAGACACCGAAAGCCAAACTCACCAAGGGTTACGTCTGGGAGAATATTATATTCTTCGCCATTACGATGCTTGTAACCTTAATTGGTGCACCGATTTACATCTATAAGTATGGTATTTCAGCGCCCGAAATTTGGCTGTTTGCCTTTTATATGGTGGTCAGCGGTTTAGGCATTACGGTTGGCTATCACCGGCTTTTCGCCCATGTGACTTACAAAGCAAATCCGATTATTCAGTTTTTACTTCTCTTCTTTGGTTCCGCCGCTTTCGAGCAATCGGCACTCAAATGGGCTTCTCAGCACCGCGATCATCATCAATATGTGGACACGGATGACGACCCTTACAGCATTAAAAAAGGTTTTTTCTACGCGCACATCGGCTGGCTGATTTTCTGGCATCACCAATACAATTTTGATAACGTCAAAGACCTTCAGAAATCCAAGCTCGTGATGCATCAGCACAAATATTTCTTACTTTGGGCGTTTACATCCGGAATTTTACTACCCATTGCAATCGGCGCCATGACAGGACACGCGCTCGGCGCGTTTATTTTCGCGGTTTGCGCCAGAATCACAATTGTTTATCATTCAACGTTCTGCATTAATTCTGTCTGCCACATGTTCGGAAAGGCGACGTACGATATTTACGCAACCGCGAAGGACCATTGGTTTGTGGCGATGATGACTTACGGAGAAGGCTATCACAATTTTCATCACCGTTTTCCGTCGGATTACCGCAACGGCGTTCGTTGGTATCAATGGGATCCGAGCAAATGGGTGATCGCGTTTTTAAGCCGTGTCGGGCTGACGCATGATTTAAGAACGGTTTCTCGGTTTCAGATTTTGCATGCGCGTTTGGCGGCGGAACATCAGAGAACCCACGATCTTTTAAAAACCGCGGAGCATCATCACGGGTTGGTGCCGGTTTTCGAAGTGTTCCGGCAGCGTTATGAAGATTTGCGTCACAGTTTGGTGACTTGGGAGCGCGCCGCGATGGAATATCAAAAAGTAATTCGCAATGAGTGGGATAAACGTTCGCACGATTTTCACGAAATGGCGCACCAGAAAATGAAAGATGCCCGCGCACAGTTTGAAATCGCGCACCGCCAGTGGGACAATCTCATCAGCCAGCACCCGATCGATCTTCAAAGATATTTACTTCTCGCCGCCGGCCGTTAATTTGTATTTCTGCTTTTGTTTCTCGTAATTACTACACCTAAAACTTCTTGCATGTTTTTCAAAATAACAGATAATATTGGCTTACGCGTTTCTTCTCATCTTTTAAGCTTGGAGTCTATATGAATCGTTCAAAAGTGACCGTAGTCGGAGCAGGTTTCGTCGGAGCCACTTGCGCTCAAAGAATCCTTGAAAAAGAATTGGCGGATGTCGTTTTAGTCGATGTGGTTGAAGGAATGCCGCAGGGAAAAGCGCTTGATATGATGGAATCTTCCTCATTCGAGCAATTCGATACCAAAATCGTCGGCACCAATTCCTACGCTGATACAAAAGATTCTGACGTCGTTGTGATCACAGCAGGCCTCGCCCGAAAGCCCGGCATGAGCCGTGATGATTTGCAGGCCAAAAACGCCGAAATCGTGGGCGGTATCGTCACCGAAATTGTCAAATATTCTCCAAAAGCAATTCTCGTTATTGTCACAAACCCGCTGGATGTCATGGCTTATCTGGCGTGGAAGAAATCAGGGTTTGATTCAAAGCGCGTGATCGGTATGGCGGGCGTTCTGGATTCCTCGCGTTATGCGTATTTTATTGCCGAAGAACTCAAAGTATCACCGAAAGACGTTCGCGCGATGGTGTTGGGCGGCCACGGCGATTCGATGGTTCCGGTCCCTGATTTCTCGACCGTGAACGGCGTTCCGATTACACAGCTCATCAAGAAAGAAAGAATCGATGCAATTAATCAGCGCACGCGCGACGGCGGAATCGAAATTGTGAATTTGCTTAAAACAGGCAGCGCGTATTATGCGCCGTCAAGTTCGGCAGTTGCAATGGTCGAAGCAATTTTGAATGACTCAGGCCGAATTTTGCCGTGCTGCGTACTTTTGAACGGTGAATACGGAATTTCCGGTACTTATTGCGGTGTTCCGGTGAGTTTGGATAAAAGCGGCGTCCGAAAAGTGATCGAGCTTAAAATTTCTGCCGCTGATCAAGCAGCGCTTCAAAAGTCGGTTGCGCATGTGAAAGAAAGTATCGGTAAACTCCAGTTGTAAGTCGTAAGTGATAAGTGGTAAGTAAGAAGCAAAAACTTACCATTTTATTAACTTACGACTTACCACTTACAACTTACGACTGAAAAATGTCTAAATCCTCATTCTGGCTTAGAAGGCTCCACTCGCTTTCCGGCGTATTTCCGATCGGCGCTTTTTTGCTGGAGCACATGTTCACGAATTCCTTCATTACACAAGGCCCGGAAGCTTACAACGAAAAAATCGAATTCCTGCAAAGTTTGCCGTTTGTGGTTGCACTTGAAATCATCTTTATCGCGCTTCCGATTTTGTATCATGCCGGTTACGGTTTCTACGTCTGGTTTAGCGGAAAATCCAACCTGTCGTCTTATCCGAACACAAAAAATTTTCTCTATGTACTTCAGCGCTGGACGGGCTTGATTACGTTTGCCTATATTTTGTACCACGTTTATGAAACACGCATTATGCACGCGCTTTACGGAACGGAAGTGAGTTTTGCGCGGATGCAGGAACTTATGGCGAATCCGTTTACATTTTGGTTTTACATCGTTGGTCTTGCTGCCGTGTGTTTCCATTTTGCAAACGGCCTTTGGGGATTTGCAATCAGCTGGGGCATTACGGTCGGGCCAAAATCACAAAGAGTCTCAGCCGTGTTTTCCGCGCTTCTTGGCGTAATTGTTTTCACGATGGGCCTCAGTTCGCTGATTCACTTAGTGAGAGTCTAAATGGGCGTTGCGAAAGGTAAATACATCGTAGTTGGCGGCGGTCTTGCGGGACTGATGACGGCCGTAAAGCTGGCCGAGCAAGGCCTCGCGGTTGATATTTTTTCCATTATTCCGTGCCGAAGATCGCATTCTGTATGCGCGCAAGGCGGCATCAATGCTTCTATCAATACAAAAGGTGAAGGCGACTCGCCGCGCATTCATTTTGAGGAAACCATTTTCGGCGGCGACTTTTTGGCAAACCAAAAACTTGTGCTCGGCATGTGCGAAGCAGCGCCCGGCATTGTTCACATGTTTGACCGGATGGGTGTTCCGTTTAACCGGACGGCCGAAGGCATGCTGGATTTCCGCCGTTTCGGCGGCACACGGTTTCACCGGACGGCTTTTGCAGGCGCCACCACAGGACAACAGCTGCTTTACGCGCTCGACGAACAAACCCGCCGTTTTGAATCCGACGGACTTATCACGCGCTATGAAGGCTGGGAATTTCTATCGGCTGTTCTGGATGATCAAAAAGTAGCGCGCGGAATTACGGCGATCAATCTCGCTTCACTCGAACTCAAAGCTTTCCGCGCGGATGCGGTTGTGATGGCCACGGGCGGCGTGGGGATGATTTATGGGCGCAGCACCAACTCTACAATCTGCACAGGTTCCGCGGCGGGCGCGCTCTTTGAGCAAGGTGTTTGGTACGCAAACGGCGAATTCATTCAAGTTCATCCGACCGCGATTCCGGGTGAAGATAAAAACCGGTTGATGTCGGAGGCGATCCGCGGCGAAGGCGGGCGCGTGTGGACTTATAAAAATGGAAAACCCTGGTATTTTCTCGAAGAAATGTATCCCAAATACGGCAATCTCGTGCCGCGCGACATTGCAAGCCGCGCCATTTTCAAAGTTTGCCGTGAGCAGAAACTCGGATTAGACGGAAAAGATGTCGTCTATCTCGATATTTCGCATCTCGATCGCAAATCATTGGAAGCGAAACTGGGCGGCGTGATTGAAATTTATGAAAAATTTGTCGGTGACGATCCGCGCAAAGTTCCGATGCGCGTGTTTCCCTCAGTTCATTACACGATGGGCGGCATGTATATCGACGACGAGCACATGACAAACGTAAAAGGTATTTTGGCGGCGGGTGAGTGCGATTATCAATATCACGGCGCTAACCGGCTCGGAGCAAATTCCTTGTTGTCGTGCATTTATGGCGGCGCGGTGGCGGCCACAACAGCTGTGAAATATGTGGGCGGGCTCGAGCAAAGTTCTGAATCGTCGAGCCAGAAAATTTTTGATGAGGAAGTCAGTAGGCAAAAAGATTTAAATGAAAAAGTCATGCGCTCGCGCGGCAAAGAAAATCCTTACCAGCTGTGGGAAGAAATGGCAAAGGTGATGACGGATAATGTGACGGTTGTCCGGGTCAACAAAACGCTTGAGGAAACGGATAAAAAATTAGTTGAACTGATTGAGCGTACAAATGACGTTAATATTCATGACATGTCAAACTGGGCCAATCAGCCGCTTGTGTTTACACGGGAACTGATCAACATGCTTCAGCTTGCGCGCGTGATCACGATCGGCGCTTTAAAGCGCAATGAAAGCCGCGGCGCGCATTACAAGCCGGAATTTCCGGACCGGAACGACAAAGATTTTCTCAAGACCACGATCGCAAAATATAAACTGGACGCTCCGGAATTAAGTTACGAAAAAGTAGACACATCACTTTATGAGCCGCGAGAGCGGAAATATTAATGGCAAAATTTGATTCGATTAAAATCAAAATCAAGCGCCAGGACGGGCCGAATACGAAACCGTATTGGGAAGAGTATAAAATCAAGTACCGCCCGTACATGAATATCATCACGTGCCTCCAGGATCTGCGTAAAAATCCAAAAACTTTTGACGGCCGCGCAACATCGGTCATTACCTGGGAAGCCAGCTGCCTTGAAGAAGTGTGCGGCACGTGCACGATGGTGATTAACGGAAAAGTCAGGCAGGCGTGCTCAACGCTCGTCGATCATTTGGGCGATGAAATCACAATTGAACCGATGACCAAATTCCCGGTCGTGCGTGATTTGGCGGTCGACCGAAGCCGCATTTTTAAAAGTTTGAAACGCACAAAAACCTGGGTTCCGATTGACGGAACTTATGCGCTTGGGCCGGGGCCCCGGATTCAGCCCGAGCAAGCGCTCGAAAATTATGAACTGTCGCGCTGTATTGCCTGCGGCTGCTGCATGGAAGTTTGTCCGCAGATTAACGACCGCTCGGATTTTGTCGGTGCTGCCGTGATCAGCCAAGTCAGGCTGTTCAATGCGCATCCGACCGGCGCCGTGCTGAAAAAAGAACGTTTAGAAGCTTTGATGGAAAAAGGCGGCATTGAAGATTGTGGGAATGCGCAGAATTGTGTGAAGGCCTGCCCAAAGCAGATTCCGCTCGTCACTTCGATTGCCGAAGTCAACCGCCAGATCACGGTCAATCTATTGGATTTTTTGAAGAAATAATGCAAATACCGTCATTGCGAGGCGCTTTGAAAACTTCGCCGAAGCAATCTCAGAACGTAGATTGCTTCGACACCAATCACTATGTCTCGCAATGACGACTTTTACTTATAAGCCGAAACTCGGGAAGAATGTCTGGGTTCATCCGTCTGCGCAAGTGATCGGGCGCGTGACGCTCAAGGATTATGCCAATATCTGGCCCGGCGTGGTGCTGCGCGGCGACATTAATGAAATTGTGATCGGTAAATACACAAACATTCAGGATCTCTCGCTCGTACATTTAGAGCGCGAGCGCGGCTGTTACGTGGGTGATTATTGCGTGGTTGGGCACAATGTGATTTTGCATGCGTGTACGGTAAAATCGGGCGCCTTGATCGGAATGGGCGCGATTATTTTAAATGACGCGGTGATTGGCGAAGGCGCACTCGTGGGCGCCGGAGCGCTTGTGACGGAAGGGATGAAGGTAAAACCTGAGAGTTTATATCTTGGAATGCCGGCTAAATTTAAGCGGAAATTGACCAAGAAAGAAGTCAAAGGCCAGATCGAATGGGCCAAGCGGTACGCTCAGCTTGCAGCGGAACACGCGCGGGGACGTTTTGTAAGTTTGTAACATAGTGGTAAGTGATAAGTTATAAGTGGTAAGTAATTGAATAACTTAAAACTTATCACTTACAACTTAACACTGGATAAAAAATGAAAGTACACGAATATCAAGCCAAAGAAATTTTTAGAGCCGAAGGGCTTCCGGTCCCGACCGGGAAAGTGTTTACCAAAGACACTTTGTCGGAAAACGACATTGCCGCGATCGGCAAATTGCCGCTGGTTGTGAAGGCCCAAGTCCATGCCGGCGGCCGCGGAAAAGCCGGCGGCGTTAAAATCGTGAAGACTGTGAAAGAAGCTTTCGAGTTTTCCCAGTCTCTTATCGGAAAATCGCTGGTGACATATCAGACTGCCGGAAAGGGCCAGCCAATCAATTCTGTATTATTAGAATCTGCGAGTATTCTTAAAAAAGAACTTTATTTGGCGGCCGTGATGGATCGCGAAAAAGAACTTCCGTGTGTGGTTTTTTCGGAAATGGGCGGTATGGACATAGAAGAAGTCGCCAAAACGCATCCGGATAAAATCATGAAGCTTCATTTTGATCCGGCGGCGGGTGTTAAGGAAGCCGATGCTTTGAAGCTGATTCAAAAAGCATCTCTAACGGAAGCACAGAAAAAGCAGATCGCCAAAATCATTTCGGTTTTGTCGCAGGTGTTTGTTAAAAAGGACATTTCTCTTCTGGAAATTAATCCGCTCGGCGTTTTAGAAAGCGGCGATGTGTTTATCGTCGATTCGAAAGCAGTTTTCGATGATAATGCGCTTTTCCGGCATCCGGAAATTGCCGAAATGCGCGACACATCTCAAGAAGATGCACGGGAAGTGGAAGCTAAAAAATTTGATCTTAGTTATGTCGGCCTCGACGGCAATATCGGCTGCATGGTGAACGGCGCCGGGCTTGCGATGGCGACGATGGATCTTATCAAGCTGCACGGCGGAGAGCCGGCAAATTTTTTAGACGTGGGCGGCGGCGCGAGCGTTGATAAAGTATCGGCCGCTTTTAAAATCATCCTGCAGGACCCGAATGTAAAAGCCATTTTGGTCAATATTTTTGGCGGGATCATGAAATGCGATGTGGTGGCGCAAGGAATCGTGGCTGCGGCGAAGCAAGTGCAGATCAAAGTGCCGCTTGTCGTTCGCCTCGAAGGCACCAATGTTAAAGAAGGCCTCGCGATTTTAAAGAGCTCGGGCCTCAATATTTCACTCGCAGAAAATTTAACGGACGCTGCCAAAAAAGTGGTCGCGGCGTCACAAGGGAAGAAGTAATGTCTATTTTAGTCAATTCCGAAACGCGCGTGATTGTGCAGGGCATTACCGGTACGCACGGCGCGTTTCATGCTAAGCAGATGGTGGAATACGGCACCAAAGTTGTCGGCGGCGTCACGCCCGGAAAAGGCGGCCAGAAGGTTGATGAAATTCCTGTTTTTAATTCCGTCAAAGACGCCGTTCAAGCCACCAAAGCCGATGCGAGTGTTATTTATGTTCCCGCAAAATTTGCCAAAGACGCGATTTTAGAAGCTGCCGACGGCGGAATTCGCCTTGTGGTGTGTATCACAGAAGGCATTCCGACATTAGATATGATCGAAGTCAAAAAGAAACTCGCGGGCAAGCCTGTACGTTTAATCGGACCGAATTGTCCGGGTGTCATCACGCCGGGTGCTTGCAAAATCGGCATTATGCCGGGCTATATTCATAAAGCCGGGGCTGTCGGCGTTGTTTCGCGCAGCGGAACGCTCACTTATGAAGCAGTTTGGCAGCTCACGAATCTCGGTATTGGGCAATCGACTTGTATCGGAATCGGCGGAGACCCTGTTTTGGGAACCAATTTTATTGATTGCCTCGAACTTTTCGAGAAAGATCCCGGCACGCAGGCCGTGCTCATGATCGGTGAAATCGGCGGTGAGGCGGAGGAGAAGGCCGCAGAATTTATTAATAAAAAGATGAAAAAACCGGTCGTTGCCTTTATAGCCGGTCAAACGGCACCGCCCGGAAAGCGGATGGGCCACGCAGGTGCTATTATTTCAGGAGGAAGCGGCACTGCGGCTGACAAAATCAAGACGTTGCGCGGACTCGGAATTCCGGTTGCAGACAGCCCGGCCGAAATCGGCAATACAATGCAGAAACGTCTTGAGGAAGCGGGTATTCTGGTAAAGAAATAACCTATGGCGTGGACACCTTCATCCATTGATTCCAATAAAAGCATCGATTACGCCTTCGATCAATTCGTGATGGCGCATGAAAAGAGTTTCCCGAAAGCCATCAATCATTTCCAGGAAGAGCTCAAAAAGCAGAATATCAAGTACGGCCGCTTCATCGTTCCGGCTTTCCTGAAGCCGCATTTTATTACGGCCAAGCAGGAAAAAATTCTTCGGACGGTTTCCGATAGTTTTCTTTCCATTGTCAACAAAGCAACCAACCTTTATTTTACGGATCCCGTGGTGGCGGAGCACTTTCGCTACACGCCGGAAATCCAGGAATTAATCAAAATCGATCCCGGTTATTCACGCAATGTCGTGATGATGCGTCTGGATGGATTCTTAGAAGGCGAAGCACTCAAGTTTATTCAGCTCAACTGCGATGCGCCGGCCGGTACGGCTTATGCCAATGAGCTTGAGAAAATCATTTTTGAAACACCGGATTTGAAAGATTTTTTTGCCGAGTTTCATTTTAAGAAAGAAGAGCGCTTCGAGAGACTTCTCTCGGCACTTTTAAGCGCTTATGAGGAATTCGGCGGATTTGAGACGCCCAATATTGCGATTGTGGATTGGAAATCGGTCCGCACGCGCCCCGAATTTGAGATCCTAAAGGCATTTTTTGAGTCCAAAGGCTACAAGGCAACCATTGCAGACCCCAGAGAGCTTAAATTCAAGACCGGAAAGCTTTATCATGGTAATTTCAGGGTTGATTTGGTATACCGCCGCGTCGTTTGTCATGAGCTCGCCGAAAAAGCCGATGAAATCCAAGATTTTCTGAAGGCTTACCGTGAACGTGCGGTGTGCATGGTTAATCCTTTAAGGTCGCGCCTCGCCTCGAGCCGTGCCTTGATATCTATTTTAACGAATCCCGATTACGACCGTTATTTCACGGACAAAGAAAATGAGTTTAAGCAAAATCATCTGCCGTGGACGCGCCAGGTGTCGGATGCCGAACGTTTTTACGGCAGGCGGAAAAGCTATTTGATTGATTTTTTGAAAGATGAAAAGGATTCTTTGGTTTTAAAACCCACCATCGGCTACGGAAACCGGGGCGATGTCGTGATCGGCGCCGAAACACGCGATGAAGATTGGAACGCCGCGATCGACAAGGCGCTCAAGAACAATTGGATCATTCAGGAATATGTGAGCGTTCCCAAAATGACCGTTCCGGCCATCGTGAATAACAAACTCGAGATGGTTTATCGCCGCGTGAGCGTCGGCGCTTTTGTGTTTGATTGGAAATACGCAGGCGGTATTTCAAAACTTGGCGATGAAACTGTGATTAACATTATGCAGAACGGCGGCTTGATTCCGATTGTTGCTTCAGACGATATTGTGGACCGTTAATTAAGGAGACTCGAACGTGATTCTACCCAAAAAATGTTTTATGACGAAAGGCGTCGGCATTCATCTTGAAAAATTGGCCAGCTTTGAGCTTGCGCTGCGCGATGCCGGTATTGCGAACTATAATTTGGTAAAAGTATCGAGCATTTTCCCACCCAACTGCAAAATCATTCCGAGCAAAGAAGGTTTGAAGTATCTTTCAGCCGGCCAAATCGTGTTTTGCGTGATGAGCGACAATGCAACGAACGAGCCCAACAGGTTGATTTCAGCCAGTGTCGGCATTGCGATTCCAAAAGACTCGAACCAGCACGGCTATTTGTCAGAACATCACGCTTACGGCTGGACGGATAAAAAAACGGGCGATTATGCCGAAGACTTGGCGGCTGAAATGTTGGCAACGGTCTCCGGTGTGAAGTTTGATCCGGATTCTAGTTACGACGCTAAGCGCGAAATCTGGAAAATTTCAAATCAAATCGTCCGTACCACGGAAGTGACGCAAAGCGCCGAAGGCGATAAAGACGGCCGCTGGACCACCGTTCTCGCTTCCTGCGTTTTTATCGTGTGAGGAGGTCAGCTTGCTGACCCACTCATCCTGAGTTTCTCGAAGGATTACCTATGCAGCACGAAAAAGCCCCATTTAACTTTTTAGGCCAGGATCCCGAACCCGCTTACACCAAATCCAAAGTTGCTGTTTTGCCGGTTCCTTATGAAGGAACGGTCTCTTACGGAAAAGGCACATCCCGCGGCCCCAAAGCTGTTATTGATGCTTCTCGTTATGTGGAGTATTACGATGAGGAATTGGGTGTTGAAACATGTAAAAAGGTATCGATTGCGACACTTCCAAGCTTCAAACCTGCCGCAAAGGAAAAAGACCCGAAGCAATTTATCGAAAGATTGGAAAAGCGATCGGATGAAATTCTCTCGGAAAATAAATTCCTGGTCGGAATCGGCGGTGAACATTCTATTTCAAGCGCGTTAATCAAATCACACTTGAAGAAATATCCCAAAATGTCCGTTCTGCAGATCGACGCTCACGCGGATTTGCGCGATTCTTATGAGGGAACGCCTTATTCGCACGCCTCAATTGCGGCGCGCATTGCAGGAAAGTGCCCGCTTTCGCAAGTCGGTATCCGCAGCATTTCACCGGATCAAATCAGGGTCGCCAAGAAGCAAAACGTAAACATTTTATACGCGCACGAAATCAAAAAGATGGCAATTCAAGATTGGATTCACACCGCGCTGACCAATTTAACGGATGAAGTTTATATTACGATCGATGTAGATGGTTTTGACCCTTCGATTATGCCCGCAACCGGAACACCGGAACCCAACGGTCTTTTGTGGCATGAAGCCATGGCGCTTTTTAGGGAAATCGCCAAGTCACGAAAAATTGTTGGTTTTGATGTCATGGAATTATCACCGATAGAAAAGCTTCACGCCCCCAATTTCCTCGTCGCGCGCCTTATTTACAAATTAATCGGATTAGCACTAATTTAGTCAGAATCTAGCTTTGTTCCGGCGCCGGCGGTTCTCGCCTCCCGCGGGCTCGACCGCCTGCGCTCTCATCCTTCAGACCCCCGCTGCCTCGCTTTGCGAAACAAAACGGTGGGGGACCAAGCTCTGAAGGATTCCGAGAGCCGCCTCCACAAAGCCAGATTCTTCCTTTGTTTTTCCCTCTCCCTTTGGGAGAGGGGTAGGGTGAGCCTCCGGCCCTATCGGGCCTTAGGCCCGGAGGGGGTGAGGGCGTTCTATTTCGAGAACCAGGTTGTCTTCTGCGAATTGGGGGCATAAAATATGAATGCTTTTATAATTGGTACAGAATCATGAATTTATTGGAGGTTGATGATGGATGAAGTTCAAGATTCACTGAAGGTAATAGAAACCTGTGTAAGCAGAGATCTTTGCGAGGCTAACATTTTCCATGCTTTATTATTCAAATGGAATAACGGGCTTGTTCAATCAGAAGGATTTGAACGAGAATTTGGTGGCTTATTCAGCTTTATTCGAGATGCTTTGGAAACAAAGTACATTCTCGCTTTAGGAAAGATTTTTGGTCGTTCTAGTGAAGCTAGTTTATGGAATTTAATGCAAAAAAGCAAAGAAGTTTCAGAAGAAAATATTGAACTAAAATTAGAAAGACAGACTTTCTCAAAAGATAGGTTAAAACAACAACGAAAAGAGTTTTTATCTCATTTTGATGAGTACGAGGAAAAAATAAAAGATATTAGTGACAAGATAAATCCTCATCGGAATATTCAACGTGTTCATAATTTCCCCTGGCGTACTCATGATGGGAAGGAAACATGGAATGAAACGCGTGAATGGCTTACATTTGCTGAAACCGCTTACGTTCAAGCTATGGATGGAATTTGTGAAGGATGCTGTCGGGTTGGAGATTTTTATCCTAGTACTTTAAATGGAGAAATTGAGTATTTTATTTCTTTGATTGACGAAGGACTAAAAAATGCCAAGAAAGTTAAAGAAACATTAATGAAAGGGGTCATTTGATCTCATAAAAAAAGTGCCAGGCACCTTCTAAGGGGACAGGCTAGAAGTTGAGTGTTGATTAATCGTAAAAGTTATATATAATTCCATATCTCCCGCAGTAAAAAACAAAATTAAAATCCCCCCTCCATTTAAAACCAATAAGAGGGGTGTTTCATGTCTAAAAGAGGTCCTAAATTAGCTGTAGAAAATCGTGTTCTCATCATCCGGAGTCAGAGCGTTATTCTTGACCGTGACTTAGCGGAGCTTTATGGGGTGAGCACAAAAGCATTCAATCAAGCTGTCAAACGTAACCGAAGCCGTTTTCCGGCAGATTTCATGTTTCAGCTTACTCTGGAGGAAGCAGAATTTTTGAGGTCACAGATTGTGACCTCAAAGAAAGAGGGTCGGGGTGGCGATCGGTATCTTCCTTTTGCTTTCACAGAACACGGGGCGTTAATGGCAGCCAACATTTTAAACAGTGACCGAGCTGTCCGTATGAGCGTTTACGTGATCCGTGCTTTTGTGAGATTGAGAGAAGTTTTCAACCTGAATCAAATTCTGCACGGACGATTGGATGAAATTGAGAAGGTTCTGCTCGATCACGACAGAGCTTTGCAGAGATTGTTCAAAATGATTAGGCCGCTTTTGGCGCCGCCGACTACGGATGCGATTGGTTTTGAGATGGATCCGCATCGGCCCGGGAAGATTGGGTAGAAATTCTAAGGTCGCAATTTGCGGCCTTAGGATTTAGATGCGGGTGGCGCGGAAAGCTTTGAAGAAGCGCCGAAGCGAATTGAATTCGTGAGAGAGAAATCATGTGTGAAGGCGTTGGAAAGCCGACGGCCTACAGCGTTAAGTATTGTAGGAACGGTGGAAGGTGTTCCAATGCCTAAGCAAATAGATTTCTCACGTTGAATTCACTGAGCGAAGGGCTTCTTCAAAGCTTAAAACGTAGATTGCTTCGGCGACAATTTAAGCGCCTCGCAATGACGGGTTAGCGCTGGCAAGTGCCTTGGATGAACTTTTCGACGAGTTCACGGGCTTGGGTATCGGGAAGTTGTTTCGGCGGATGTTTCATCGCGTAAGCTGAAATTGAAACGAGCGGCCCGCCGATATTGCGTTCACGCGCGAGCTTGCAGCAGCGGATCGCATCGATCGCGACACCGGCGCTATTGGGGGAATCTTCCACAGAAAGCCTGAGTTCGACATTCACCGGGAAACCGGCAAATCCGCGGCCTTCCATGCGCAAATAACAAACTTTGTTGTCGTTCTGCCACGCGACATAATCCGAAGGCCCGATGTGAATATTTTCCTCATCCAGCGGAATTTCGAGCTGGCTTTGGACGGCTTCCGTCTTTGAAATGCGCTTGGATGCCAGGCGTTTGCGGTTGAGCATATTCAAAAAGTCAGTGTTGCCGCCGGTATTTAATTGATAGGTGCGGTCAATCTTGACGCCGCGGTCTGCAAACAATTTCGCAAGCGTGCGGTGAACAATTGTAGCACCCAGCTGAGCCTTAATATCATCGCCAATCACGGGAATTCGCTTATCTTCAAAACGCTTTGACCATTTGGGATCTGAAACAATAAAGGAAGGCATGCAATTAATGAAGCTCACGCCCGTTTTGAGGCAAGCTTCCGCGTAGAATTGTGTGGCTTCCTCGGATCCAACCGGTAAATAATTCAAAAGAATTTCAGCGCCGCTCTCTTTCAGAACGCGTTCTACATTGGCAGGTTTTTGTTTCGCGAGGACAAATGTGCGATCAACAGGATATTCTGACATGTGTTCCGAATACCCATCCAACACGGTTCCCATTTGAACCACGACACGGCTGCGGGGAATATCGCCGAAAAGCTCGAGCACATTATTGGGCTTGGCTTTTAGCGCGACATCAAGGCGTTCACCGACCTTACGTTTATCGATATCAAACGCAGCGACGATTTCGATGTCTTCCGGTAAGTAGCCGCCTAGGTTATAATGCATCAAACCCAGATGCTCACGGCTCTTGGCAATGGTGCCGTTTTGATGGCGGTAGAACTCGATTCCCTGGACCAGGGAAGCGCAGCAATTCCCGACACCGACGACTGCTATTTTAATCTTTCCCAATTTTCTCTCCCTTTAGACGCTTACTGAGGGCCACATTCGCGGATACAAAGTCAAAAATGAGACCGATATTCTATCATTTTTTCGCTACCTGACAAGAAAAACTATATTCCATAAGTCATTTATTTATAATAACTTACAACAATAAACTAGTTTTCCATCTTTATTAAGCACCGGCAAGGATTGTCTGCCGGCACCGGCACTTCGGCCGTTCCAGTCCCAATTATCATTAAAGCCTTAAGACGTTTATTCATAGGTGAATTGGGACAGCCCTCACCTTCAATAGGAAATTCAATGTAGGTGACGGGCTGCGGCGTCAAGCCGCCTGCGCACTCACCACTCGGACCCCCGCTGTCTCGCTTTGCGAAATAGAGTCGGGGGGCCTAGCTCCTCGTGGTTCCGTGAGCCGCATTCGGCAAATTATTCCCTCCGAAGGTAAGCTTTAACGATTTTCTGTTTTCCGCTATTAAAGTAAAGCAGTATGGGATATCTCTAAAGGCAGCTCGCGGAGCCCGTTGAAGCTTGGCCCCGCCATGCTTTTCGGCGGGTTCAACGGGCGAGCGCGCAGGCAGGCGCAAGCCGCAGGAGCTTGCGAACTGCTGGTGCCGGAAGAGATATCCCATACTGCTAGAGAAGCCTTCTTGCCACCGTTATTTGGTTAGTGATAGAATGGCGGCTCAAATGACGACTGAAACCATTACATACGATGATTTTAAGAAGCTGGAGCTGCGGGTGGCCGAAATCCTGGCAGTGGAGCCGCATCCCAACGCCGACCGTTTGTGGGTTTTGAGGATTAAGATTGCCGATGAGCAACGGACCATCGTGGCCGGTATTAAACAATTCTATAAACCTGAAGAGCTGGTCGGTAAAAAAATCGTGGTGGTGAAAAATCTGGCTCCGGCCGTGATCCGCGGCGTTGAATCACAAGGCATGCTGCTGGCCGCAAGCACGGATTCAAGTCTCGCATTTCTAACTCCCGAAAAAGATTTACCGTCTGGAGCAATTGTTAAGTAATTTCAAAATTCAAATATCAAATCTCAAAACAAATTCAAATTTCAAATATCAAAATTATTTTGAAATTTGAGATTTGAATTTACGTTAATATGGCTATTATCAAACCTTTCCGCGCACTGCGTTACAATTCCGGGTCCGTCAAAATGGATCAAGTGGTTGCTCCGCCTTACGATATTATTTCACCTGCCGAGCAGGAAGCGCTTTACGGTAAAAGTCCCTACAACATCATTCGTATCGAATACGGTAAAGAAGATGCGAGTGTGAAATATCAAAAAGCTTCTGAATTTCTGAACGAATGGCTGAGGAAGCAAATTCTCGAAAAAGACACAAAAGAGAGTTTTTATCTTTACGAAACCATCTTCAAAGACCCAGAATCGGGCCGCATCAAGACGCGCGTCGTGATTTTTGGTCTGTTTCAAGTGGAGCCTTTTGAATCAAAAGTGATTTTGCCGCACGAAAAAACGCATTCCGGCCCGAAGGAAGATCGGTTCAAGCTGCTCTCAGCAATCAAAACCAACATTTCGCCGGTTTATGGGCTTTATCAAGATTCTGAAAGAACCGCCCAGGAACTGAGAAAGAAATTTGAGAAACAAAAACCGTTATACGAATTTAAATTTTCTGACGGTGAAGCGCACAAACTTTGGGCGGTTTCGGATTCATCCGACAAAACGCAGATTTCAAAAATGTTTTCCGATAAGCAGGTTTTAATCGCGGATGGCCATCACCGTTATGAAACCGCTTTGCGCTATAGCCAAGAACAAGCCGCAAGCCGCAAGCTTCAAGCTGCAGGCTCCAAATTGCAAACTTCAAGCTTGAAGCCTGAAGCTGGCAGCTTGCAGCCTTCCGATTATTGCTTAATGGGGCTTGTGGAATTGGAAGATGAAGGGCTTTTAATTTTTCCCATCCATCGGCAGCTCAAGAACATCAAAAAAGTAAGCGCGTCAGAATTGTCGCAAATCCTTTCGCCCTTATTTGACTCGAGAAAAATTTCCGAGACGGAAGTAAAAGAACTCGCGCAGGGAAAAATCAGGGACGCTTTCGCGGTTTGTTTTCCCGGTGAATCGATTTTATTTAAAATCAAAGACATTCAAAAAGCACGCGCGGAGATGCCGGCCGGAAAACCCGACATTTGGTACCGGCTTGAAGTCGCGCAGGTTTCACATTTGGTTTTGAAACATCTTGGTGTTGATGATAAAAATCTCGAGCATTTTCTCGAATACACGCGCTTTTCGGATGAGGCACTCGAAGGCGTACGCTCCAAGAAGTTTGACGCGGCTGTGATTGTGCCGCCGATTGAAGCCAAAGTGATGCAGGCTATTTGCGCTTCGGGAGAATTGATGCCGCAAAAGTCTACTTATTTTTACCCGAAGTTGGGCTCAGGGTTTTTGATGTACCGGCATGAATAACGTTCTGCCCATCACGACACTTCGAAAATATTTCCAAAAAGGCTTCATTGTTCCGCTGATCCAAAAAATCCCCGCTTCGTTGAGTTCCTGGGAAACTTTCCGCAGGATCCAGTCTTCCGAAAATTCGTTTATCCTGGATAGCGCGCGCTTTCACCAGAAAACCGGTACATTTTCCTATATGGCCAGCGACCCGTTTTTAATCTTGCGAAAGCAGGGTAAAAATATTTCGATCGAAAAATCCCTCACCCACGCTTCGCGTTTCCCTCTCCCTGAGGGAGAGGGCAGGGTGAGGGTCGTAAAAAAACGCGGTGATTTTCTTCTGGAAATGCGCAAGCTCTTTAAAACTTATCGCGGAAGAAAATGGAACGCCGGCCCTGAATTTTTAGGCGGCGCGGTTGGTTATTTTTCCTATGATTTGGCGTGGGATTTTGAACGCCTGCCCAACCGGGCGAAGAATGACCAAAAACTGGATGAAGCTGTTTTCCTATTCATCCGAAATTTGATCGCTTACGATGAATCAAAGAAAGCGATTTATCTCATCAGCAATTTAATGCCTTCCGAGAGAAAGAGTTTTGAGGATCAGCTAAGTGAAAGTCAAAATTGGATTCAAGAGACTCTCTCGAAACTCAATCAAACGCTTTATCAAAATGGACAAATACAAATTCAGAATTTTAAATCTGATATTCAAAAATCAAAATTCGAAGCGATTGTCAAAAAAGGCAAAGATTACATAGAGGCAGGCGATATTTATCAAGCCAATCTTTCACAGCGGTTCTCGTTTGATTTCTCAGGAAGTTCTGAGAAACTCTATGAACGTTTGCGGGATATCAATCCGTCACCTTTTTCCAGTTTCTTTCGTCTCGGCGATTTGCAGGTGATTAGCTCTTCGCCGGAGCGCCTCATCAAAAAGCGGGGAAGTGCGTGCGAAACGCGCCCGATTGCAGGGACCCGGCCGCGCGGGAAAACGGCAGTGCAAAATCAGAAACTGCGCAGTGAACTTATCTCAAATGATAAAGAGCGCGCCGAGCACATTATGCTAGTAGATCTGGAACGCAATGATTTGGGGCGCGTGTGCAAGCCGCACACGGTGCGCGTGAGCGAGATGATGGCGCTTGAGGAATATTCACACGTTGTGCACATTGTCTCAAACGTAAAGGGCGAGCTTCGTGATGATGCGGATCAATTTGATTTGGTACGCGCGATGTTCCCGGGCGGAACTATCACGGGATGCCCAAAGATTCGCTGTATGGAAATTATCGAAGAGCTGGAACCTTTCAAACGCGGGATTTATACCGGCTCCATTGGCTATTTTGGTTTTGATGGTGATCTGGATCTCAACATTGTGATCCGCACAATCGTGATTAATCAGCAAAAGGGTTACTTCCAAGTCGGCGCCGGTATTGTGCATGATTCAAAACCCGCCGCAGAGTATCAAGAGACGCTTCACAAGGGAAAAGCGCTTGTCGAAGCCCTTTCCAACAGATAATAATAGAACTTATTAGTTCTATATATATCTTCTTATTTTATATTAAAACCCTCTTATACTTGAAAATCAGTTTATCTGTGATATTATCTATCCATTCCCGATTTTGAAAGGCAGCTCGCTCAAACTGTGAAGTTAAACTCATATCTTTTAAAAAGTGTTGCTCTGACACTTGTCCTTACCTTTTCAGTTACCAGCACGATCGCTTACGGCGATTCGTCTGTGATCGCGGAATCCTTCAAAAATAATTTCACCACCGTCGGAGTCCATCGCTTAGCCAATCAGCATGGCGGTATTCTGGATCTGGATTTACCCACCATCGCCCGCGGCACAGTTAAATTAAACACTCAGCCGCGCTCGGAATTGCGAGCAGTCGAATTGGCCAGGGATCCAAGGGAAGTGCTCGGCCTTTTGTTCCGAAATTCCGGAGTTGATTTTAGCTCAGCTCAGCTCCGGCGCACGGAAAAAGGCGTTCACCTACAGACCCGGCTTGATTCGATAAATGCAACGGTCGAAAAATTTCCGATCCCGCATGACCAGCCGGTTACCATGGTGGACTTGGGCCATGGCCAGGGCGCTTATGCATTGATGCTTGCTCACCGTTATCCGAATTTAAAAATCACCGGCATCGAATATGATCCGGATCTCTACGCAGACAGTCTCCGGTTACTTTCTGTGGCCGAGGAGCGCGGGATTATCAAAAAAGGCCAAGTAGAATTTTTGCGCGGAGATTTTAATGACACGCGCTGGACCGCGCTTTTGCAGCAAGCTGATATTGTCTATTATTATAGTTATGGCACAGCTAATCGTGCGCGGCTAGCCAGTACGATCAAAAGAAATCTCAAAGCCGGCGGAAAATTGGTCAACTATGGCGTTGAGCATGAATTGATGCCTTATTTTTCATCTCCCGATTTTTCACGCGTTACAGTCAAGATCCATCCGGATAGCTCCTCCAGTTTTCAAGTTTACACAAAAATATCTCAATCCTCAGAGCTGCGCGCATTCAAAATATTGAAATTGATTCAGTTGTTCTCTTTAATCGGACTAGCTTCGGTCGGGTGTTCTCAGTTTTCTACTCAGCCCGGCCAAAAAGAACCAAAGCTGAAAATACCAGCCACGGAAAATTTGGAAGCCGCTCAAAAACCGCTCGAAGATGTTCTTTCTGAAAAAAGGATAGAATTTGAAAGAATCAAGAGGGAAGTGGAAGAAAATCTGCGGGAGTTATTCGAATTGGATGGGCTCAAAGCCAGAAAAAAATATTATTTTAAAGTAACGGGCGGGGAAGTTTCAAAATTAGTTCAGCGAATTGTTGCGGGCCAAATCATGATCAATTTCTATAATGCATATCAAAGTGGAAATTTTGCAATCATCGACCGAATTGAACATTTGCTGGCTTACGACTCAAAATTTTCTTTGTATGAAGTATCGCCCGATATTTTGTTTGCCACATTTTCAGAAGCTCTGGAACTTCAATCGGGATCAAGCACCCCAAACCCGCATCTCCAAAAATTTAAAATCAAACTTCTGAATTTACTTGATTACTTGTACCAAACGCGCCACCACGACTGGCGCGCTGTTTCCGTTATGGCTATTGCTGCTGGTGATTCCGACCCGGTTGTTCGCCGCACTGCTGCCGATTATGTATCGGATATCTTATTGGAATCGCCGGTCATTCCTGACGAGTTTGCCGCAAGCGCAGAGCCGCGCTCGGAATTGCACTTGTCGCCAACCGCGCCTCGGTCGGAATTGCGGGTAACCGGGGATGTCATTCATGCTGAATCTAGACTCAAGAACGGGAGCCCGGATGCAAAGCGGAAGCATCTATTAAAAATCGGGATGAAAGCTATTCCATTTTTATTTTACGGGATAGCCGCAATGTCGGGATCCTTGATTTTAATGCTTCTATTCCCCAAAACCTATCCACTCGCAGCTCATTTTTTATCAAGCATTAAACAGGCACTTATGCAGCTAAGTCTTTCACGGTTTGGCTTTCCCATTAGTATTTTTATCACGTGGCTTTTGGCGAATGTGGTTCTCTTAAGTTTCAATTTTACCTACGCTGATTTTGTTCAAAAGTTTATCCTCCCGCTATTGATCAATGTTTTACGTTACCCGTCTGAGAAACAATTTTGGGATCGAGCGGGTGAATTAAAAATTTCAGAAAGGACTATCGGAACTTGGATGATTGAATCATCAAAACCCATCGAATTGTTTCAGAAATTTAAAAAAGCCGGTCTTTTAGGCAAAAATATCGGTTATCACCGCCGAGTATTTTCAGACTTCGCTACTCCAATTTGGCGAAAGGCGGCTTCTGAAACCATGGCGCAATTTCAAGATTCGCCGATTGCGGAACGCTTTGGTTTTTCCGGTAAGATGGTCAAAATCGGCGGGCGTACTTTTCATGTGATTGGCATTGTGCATGGTTCTGAATTTATGCTGCTAAACAAGAAAAAAGTACGGGAGTTATCTTATTTCTTAGCGAGAGAAGGCATCCCATTTTTTCACGAGCGAAATTTTCGCCTGCTTTACAAATTGCAGGTTGGCAGTGAAATATTTGATCATGGGGATTCGCTTCGGGATAGTTTAATAGCTGCATTTTTTGCACCGTGGTTTCTTGTGGTTTCTCTCATTCTGCTTTTTACCAAATGGTTGAAATCTATCGAGTCGCACCAGTTATTCGCCCCTGATTATTTGACACATCCCAACGACAAAGCAAAAGACAGAGGATCTTTTATGGCAGAAACCGCGTATCTTGGATCCAGAAAAGATTCAAACGAGGTTGTGCTTCTGGCCGGATTGGGACATTTAACATCCGCCGTCGGCACCTTTTATTTGCATTCAAAAGGAAAAGCAAATGCGGTAAGCAGCAATCACCCAACCGGAGAAATACCGACTTCGGCTTCTCAATCGAACGACATCGATAAAGCGCGCTCGGAATTGCGCTTGAAGGAAACCAATGCTTTATCGCTTCCCGCGGCAAAGAAACCTGATCTGTCCGAGGCGGCAGGGAGAATCACAGCGCTCGTTTTGTGGGTTTTAACTCTTCCGCTGGTTTATTTGCTTGCCTTTATCCGGAAAATTATCACAAGCGGCCCCATGTTTTTTATTCAAGAGCGAATCGGTTTTCAGGGCAAGACGATTGTGATACGAAAAATTAAAACCATGAAACTTGATTTCAACATTTCAGATGAAAGCATTACGCCTTACGAATGGTTTTTGCGCAGAACGGGGCTTGATGAGCTTCCGCAGCTCTTGTCGATTGTCCGCGGTGACATGCAATGGTTTGGGCCAAGGCCGCGCTTACCTTTGGAAGTTGATCAAAATTATATCGAAAGTGTTTTACATCACACCAAGCCGGGTTTTCTCAGCTCAAGCGCTCTAAAGCGGGGTATCGGAACCGGAAAGTTTGGCATGGACACGCATGACATAGAGCTGGAGTTAAACGATATCCGGGACCGGTCGGCACTTTATAACACCGCGCTGGTGTTTAAAACGATCGGTGTTCTGACGCGCAACGCTTTTTCCGGAAACGGAAAAAGCAAAAATCCAAAGGCAGCCAGTGAACTGCGTGAGAATTCAGATCTCACCATTGCCGAAATCGACGAGCGGATGGAGAAAGACGGTTTCCCGGAGCTGAAATTTTTGTGGAAAAAGTTTAAAAGTTTAAAGATTGACTTGAACAAAATTAACGAAGAAAAATTAGAACGCGCACGGATTGCGCACGCCCGTACGGCGCTCATTCAGAACCCGTGGCTGCATCTTCTCGCGGTTTCCTTCACTGGCGTTATTGGATATTTCTATGCTTCGGTTCAACGCGCAGCGCTCACAATTTTCTATTCCGCTATTTCTTTTTGGATGGATGGAAATTTAGCAAGCTTAAATATTAGGGAAATGATCAACAATTCTGATCCCGCAGGATGGATTGAAAGCTTGTTTGTGGCGTCAGGTTTCACAGCCTTGGTTTACATTTTGGCGGTATTTGCGAAACGAATGTTCATTTTTTCGTGGAAAACAATTTCCGCGTTGGATCTGGCCTCCATGCTTAAGCGGCGAAGTTACCGGCAATGGTTTGACCAGACCGAGGCAGCGATTCAAACCATGGAGCGTCTCAAATCGGTCGGCATCAACGAAAATTGGGATAATCCGGATTACAAAGTCTATTATCAAATTCGCGGGGATAATATTGAAAAAGTACCGGCAGGGGAATTCGAAGACGCGGAAAATCAAACCATCCCCGAGTTTATCCAGAAAATACTCAGGGATTTTTTGGGTTCAACCGAAGACCGCCAGTTTAAGCCCGGACAGTACACGCCCAATTTAAAGGAGGGTAAGAAGTCGGTCACTCAATTTTTCAATGCGCACAAAGAAGAATTGGCCAGGAATAAAAGAGGTGAATTGCCTGTCGAGGAAGGAAAAAAGTTGCTGCAAGAGCTGGGCCAATATGTAAACCCCAATGCCGCGAAGGCCAATCAATACCTTCAGAAAAGTATCTCCAAGATTGACGATTGGGGAAATTTACCGGACTCAATTGTAGAAGCCCGGATTTGGCGGCGCGATCCGTGGTTTGATTTAACCAATCAAAAGGATTTCTTTTCTTCGGCGTCGCTTCGCGGCAACACGTGGCTTGACAAATTAAACCGGAGAACAAAAGGTGCGCTGGGCCCGTTTAATTATTTGCACAACAAAAGTATTTCAGCGATTGATTTCCGTACGCGCGAAGGCCGCCGGGTACGGGCCAGAATCGCCGCCGCGATTTATAAGGATCAAGACGGAAAAGAACAGCCGATTTTATTTGTGGACGGTGTGGAGGGGCGAATTTTTGATGCAAAGGCGAAGGGAATTCAAAAAATCATCGAGAACTATGCCCGGGCATGCGGATTTAAATCAGTTCTTTATTTTGCTTATCCGCTCAATCAAGGGCCTAAGAGGCTTGTCGATTATGTTAAGAAATCCGGCAAACAGCCCGAGCTTGTATCGATCGAATATGCCGATCCTTCCCAAAAACAATATTTAGACGTTTATGGGTATCCGGTCGAGCCTTTGGAGTATGCTTTCCCAAAAGGTGAAGTGATTGGTTATGTAACGGATTTAATTCAACCATCGAACCGCGTTAAGATTTTTCCGACTCAGTATAAAACGTGGTGGTTTAAGTTCCGGAAACAATATTTTCTTAAGGCAATTACAGCCTCGCTTGTTCTTGTTGTGACCGGGCCCGTTGCCTGGCTTACGGACAATGCTTCCTTGATCCCGCCGCTTCTGCTTCTTTTTGGAGGAATGTGGTGGTTTCAGCATAAGTCTGAAAGGAGGGCAATCGCAAAAAAAACCGATGAGCAGCGATCCGAGCTCCGCGCATATCCAAAATTTATCGAAACCATTCTCGCTGAAATTAATGAAAATCCCGTTGCGCAGAAAATGAGCTATCCTCCGCGCGCAATCGCGAAACTTGAAAAGTTGCTCGAATATTTTCCAAGTCCAAACCGGAATTTGCGGTACTTTTTTGAAGAAATTCTGTACAACGTGTCCGTTAAAGACGGCGATCTCGTCAATGTGCTTAAGTTTTTGGATAAACTTTCGCCTGACCAGCGGAAAAAAACGGAAGAAGTTATTGCCGTAGTCTGGTCAGCCTCAAATCAAGAAGCTATGCGCAGGCTTTCCGAAGACAAAGCGGTGCGGGACAGTCTTAAAAAAGACGCTTTTGACAAACTCATGGCGGTTCAGAAATTTATGAAAGCCACGCGCCTGAGCCGCATGAAAATTTCCGAAATTGCCAAAGTGCGGCGCGCACTCGGGATCAGCATTGCAGATGCTCTCGACATTGTCACGATGAATCCACGCATTTTGAAAGGCCTTAGAAAGCCGCCAAGGCCCATTTATGCTTGGGTGGCGCCGACCGCTTTCGCGTTTCTGGTCGGGTTCGGCGTTTTTACCATTTATCCTCTCATTTCAAATGCTGCCTTGTTTTTTATTTTGATGGGAATTATCGCGCCAGGAACTTTTTTGATCAGCACGCGGCTCAATATTGCGCCCGGAATTTTGTATTACAAAAGATTGCGTGATTATTTGTCAGAAAGACTTCGCAAAACAGGCCATGTTTCAGCCATTGAGAAAAAAATGCAGGCAATCGGCATCAATGTTTCTGAATTTGAGAAGGGCAGGGTTTACGAAAATAAAGAAAAGGGAATTCGAATAAGAATTCACGACAAAAAGACCCTGAAAGGCGCGATAGATTTTCTCACTTCAAGTGAAGCCATCGGAAATTGTATTTCTCTGCAGCATTTTGTCTCCTGGATTTTGCCCTCTCTCCTGAGTGACGACGGAATTATCCTGGCGGACATCGATCACAAGGGTTCAGGCGATGCCTATCAGCATCGGGCACAGATGTGGATGATTGCATCGGAAGACAATGGAGATCCGGTACTAACGGTCAACAGTTTCGAGTTTAACAATGACGGTGCAAAATATTTCGATGAACTGATGCCGGAAGCGATTCAGATTCTTCAAGATGTCGCGCGGCGTTCGGGCTTTAAGAAGATCTATGCAGGGATTACCAACTACGGCCGCGATTATTTAGATCAGCACTACTCTCAGGGAGCCTCGCGCAATACAATTAAAAAGATTCACGATCCGGAAGCCGGTTTTCAGTATCATTTTGACGCATTCCGTTACCGGTGGCTGGCCCGTGACTTTGTGCTAAAAAAGTCGCGTAGCTTTACGGAAAGAGCTTACGCAATTATTTTTGGATTATTCGAGTTAACCAAAGGCAACCGTGCGAAAGCCAGAGCATTCTTCGATTCTGCCCGCAACGCCCGCAATTTCTGGGAAATCCCGTTGCAAGGTCAAACCGCTGCCCCGCAGTCTGAGCTACTCCGCTCTGAATTGCGCAATCAGACGGCACAAGCAGTAAATACGGATCCGGTTCAAACGCTGCATGCTCTCATCATTTCGAAATTAAGCGTAAAAAATATTAAACGCTTTTTTACCGTAGATGTTCTGAAAGAATTTTTGGAAACTCAAAATTTAAATGCGCAAGGCATTATCAAAGCTTTGCGCGGAAAGATCACGCTCAACACCAGCCAGGCGAATCAAATTCTCAACTTAATCAGAGAGTTTAGGCTCCTAAATCCGGATAGCCCCAGCTTTGATGTTGTGGAATGGTTTTGGGTGAGCTATTGGCCGAAGCTAAAGTACCTAGTCGAAAAAGCCAGTCTAAATGACTTAAACCGTCTTGAGGCCGTTGAAACATTCAACCAGGTTCTCAGGCCTCTTTCACCGGATTTTGATGCCGCTTTTTCATTTGGCCACAAAGATTTGATTTCTATTTATGATATCGGAAAAATAGGAACAAAAATCGCGGACGATATTTTAATTCCACGTGGCCTGATCGTGGACATAGTGAACGGCAGCGGACTCTTGGTCGGTAAAATTATCAAAAGGGAATCTCAGCGCTCTGCGGCAGGCCGGTTTGTTCCGGTTTACACCGTTCGCCTCAAATCGAGAGACGGAAAGAGCGACAGTTACCTAAGTGCATTTGCGAAAGACAGGCATATTGTCATTATTGAAGGCACCGACGTTCCTTCGATAGAAAATTTTGATTATTACCAAAATTTGAAAAAGTTATATGAAACGGGCCAGTATCAATTTCCCAATTTTGATCAATCACCCGTCGCTTACTTACGAGATTGGATTCAAATGCATTTTTATAGTTTGGGCGATTATGGGTATGTCGCACAATTATACCGGAGCGGAGTTTTAGAGGAGGAACTTAGCCATTCCGATGCCTATGTGTTTGCAAACGAATTTTATAAGGGAGAAAACGATTACTCAACATCGCTCTATTGGATTAATGTGATGAAAGCTATCCTGCGTCCCGGAAGTTTGCTGGCTCATGCGCTGGGCGGGTATGAAGGCGATCAGCAGGGGTTGTTGGCCCATGCTTACTTTGAAGTAGAAGCTAAATTGAATGAATTAATCCGGTCGTCCTATCCGGCTCAAATCCTGTTCCCTTATCTGAATCCGGTACTTCCGGTATCAGATGCGATGCGGGCTGCCTTGGATCAGGAAGATCCTTTGTACAAAGTCGCATTTGTGCAGCTGTTGATGCTTTTGAGCGACGAATTTTTCGGGGAAATGACCATTGAACCAAAACAGTGGCTTGATTTTTTAAAGAAGGAAATAACTGATTTAGACCGGTTTAATAGAAAAATCCGGGAAGCCGCAAAAAGAGCTTACGAAAAACAATTTTTTACGCTCGAAGAACGGCGGCAAATTCTGAAAAACCGTTCGGAACTTAGGCAAACTGCCGCGGTCACCCAACGTTCAAAAGTCGATCAAGTTATGGATGTGATTCGCGATTTGATGGATCAAGCGGGCTCTCCGAATAAGATTTATGACAGTCTGACGGAAGGCGATATCCTTGAAGCTCTGACGTTTCTATTGAGCCCGCACGACTCCAATCGGTTTTGGCCCAGAAGCGGCTCAGAGGACAGGCGCATTTATTGGAGCAAGGTATTGCCCGAAGGATTTTCGAATAGGGAATTACGCGAGCTCGGCGTCGAATTGCGCCGGGAATGGGAAAACCGGGGCCTTGACAAGAAATTCGGCAACCTCAACCAATTTTTGGCAACGTTAATCGATCCCTATTTCAAAGACCTGGACGAATTTGAAAAATTTGCAGGCCGTCTGGATCATCTGCTTGCGGGTGGTTTAGAGGATTTATTTTACGCTTACTGGACATTGGGCTTGACGCAAGTCATACATCTGCGTCCGACCGGTCTTCATATTGAGGAATTTGACGGGAAAGAAATCAAGAAACCCTCGGACAACGAGCTGCTGGCCGATTATGTCAAGCGGTTCATTAGTGTTGTATCGGCATGGCCCGAAGAACGTTTGGCCGATATACCGCCGTCTACACGAAAATTCTCGCAGTCTTATCCGGGTTTCACGTATCGAAATTTGATGCTATGGGCCTTATCGGTCATGCTGGATCAAGACGTTCATGATTGGAAGTTTGGTTACAGATCCACAGATCTGGGCGTAAAAATATTCTCACTGAAGTATGGCGCCAGATTTTGGCCGGACGATACAAAACGCCGCACCGGAAAACAATCCATGACGGAATATCTAAGCCGGATGCTGACCGATGTTCCCGAACTGGATCAGAACGGTGTTGAAACGGGCCGAAAAATTTCGAATGAAAAAATAGAAAAACTGGTCGCGGAAGTTTTATCGCGTAATGAATCTGACTGGGTTCGGCTGGGATTCCGTTCACCGTGGGATGTAAGCGAGGTTCAAGCCAGCATGCTGATTCGCACAATCGGTGACCGCAGTAAAAATCCTCTGCGGGATGCGGTGCTCACGCTTCCGCTGCCGAATTTGCAAGACCCGGAATTAAATGTTGGTATCAATACATCAGCTCCTGTTTATTTAAAATACGCTCCTCTGCCGAGGCATCTTATTTTTCCGACTCAAGCCGCATTTATTCATCGCCGCAAAGAGGCTGTCCGACGCCGCCTCTTTTTCGGCGAACCGTTCCGCACACTTTTTCCGAATTTAAAAACACTTACTGCCCAAAAACGTTCCGAGCTCAGGTCGGACGGTCGTACAAACCCAATGTCTTATAAAGAATTCGAAAAAGCGCTGCGCGATTACCAAACACTCATGAAACTAAGTTTTGGAAGAGGCGGCAAGCACCTGTCGTTTGAGCAAAATCAAGCCGTCGGGGCGAGGAAAGAGGCGATTATCGACCTACTTAAAAAAAATTCTAAAGAGCATCTGCAGAATTTGATTCGCGAGTTTATTTTAAAAGCAGATTTACCGCTGGATAAGAAACAGAGCTACTTGTGGTACGTGTCGAGCGCGATGTCGCCCGACCGCTATAGAATGACGGATGCTTTCTTTAAAGAGCATTTGATTCCGATTTACCTCTCTAAAACAAATTCGCCGGAAGAGAACCGGATTTTTCTTGAGTTGGCAGCCGCTTACTTTAATGAGCATTACATCAAAGCTGATATCCACCATGATTTAGAAGCAACTTTCCGCCAAGCAAGTCCTGACGACTTGGGTAAACTGATTCACCTTCTGCTGCACCTCCGAACCATAGGCCACGAATTTTTCAGGGAACTGATTTCTATCTTGCTGAGCGTTTCACCGGCGGATCCGCTTGCCGCTGCTTTTGTGGCAGCCCAAGGCCTTGTGCGTGATATTCCAAGCGAAGGCAGAAAGCGCATAGAGTATCCGCAGATGTCCTTGTATTTGCTCCATCAACCAAACGCCCGAGCGGCCTATTTTTATTTAATGAAAGTCATCGAAGCCGAACGCAAGGGCGGCGTCTCTACGGATAATTCGCAGGACCGTATTATCAGCTATTCAAGACGGCTTGATAATAATGCCTCTTATCCCGGCGAGTTTGGCCGCGGATGGTTCAGCCATTTTAGAGACGGTATTCATCGAAACTTGAATAGAAGTGACTTTGAGAATACGAGAAGAGTTCTTGCTTATTGGTTGACGCTTGATGAGTCTATTTTAAAGGAAAGCAACTGGACTCTGCTGCGGGATGATATGACAAAAGATTTCAATCCAGCGACTCTTCAAACTTATTCAAAACTCTTGAACCGTTTTGTCAAAGCGCTTGCGGCCAAAGGGAAAATCAGCAAAAGCGATCCGGAGGCTTTTCTGGATGAAATCCTGGACATTCCGGAGCGTGAAGTAGTCGCGATTTATGAAGAAGCGAACCGGGATGAAGATGTGTCCGAGATTGACTATGAACGCGTTCAATTAATGACTCAACTTTATTTGGCTTTTGCGGATCATTTCGGAACTCGCGTCGCGACGATCGTTCCTTTCTTAAAAGGAGAAACTGAAGATCTGCGTGACGGTGGGTACTTGAAAAAGAAAATGACGGCCATTACCCGGTTTATGCGGGAGGATTACGATCGGCTGCTTATGTTGATCGATTCTGATGATCATGCGGCCATTTTCTCCGCCATCGTGAAAGTGCAAAATGATCTTAAAGAGTTTTTGCTTTCCGGAGAGGAAAATCAGAAAAAAGTATTGGGACAGGCAGAGAAGAGCATTGGGCGGGACGGCGAAGATTCGGCCGATGAGGATGCGGATGATATAGACCAGGAGTGGAACGATATGCATGAAGAAGGTGATTATCTATATGATTTACGCACGTTGGTTGAAATGAGCGAGAAATTATCGATTTTAGCTTCGGAAAAGATTGCTCACGTCCAGGAAAAGATTGAAAAAATAAATTCTGTAGACGATTTGCGGCGCGAATTGCCCAATCTCATTGCGCTCGGCCGGTTTATTCAGGCTTCAGGGCTGGGTGGTGTCGATTTTGATCAATTGATGGTTGAGCTTGATTCGGGCAGCATTAAGGCGTCGCAGCTCTACGATTTGGTCCACACGCTTGAGGCCGAAGTCCACAAAATTACCCGGCAACTAAATAACACCATGCGCGCGGCCATGCAATACAGCTTGGATGAAGTTGGTTATCACGATCTGGCAAAATTATGGCGCGAACATACCAGCCTCTTTAAAATCAAAACCAAAACAGAGGATGATCAGACTTATCAAATTTATGACTTTCCGCCTGAAGGAAAAGAGAGACTTGAAGCCGCGGTGATTGATGAGCTGATCCGGAATTCCGGCGCGACGGCATTTGACCGCGCGCTCATGAAATTTGATGCTGTTCTCGCTTCTGCGCTTTCGCAAGGCCAGGACGAAGCCATCCGTGAGGATGCCGGCGCGGAAAGGCCGGATGATTTCGAGCAACATTTGTACCGGTTTGGCGAAAATGAAACGGATGAACGGCCGGAACTTCTCTCGCTTTGGAGCAAAAAGGGCCTGAACTTGATCCGCATGACGCACGAGAGGATTCCCGTACCGCCGGGTGTCATCTTGAGCGCCAAGTTAGTGACGAAACCCGACATTTTCAGGTCGGACGAATTCCGTCAAAAAATCGCAGCCGAAATCGAACGGCTCAAACGCTACTCCGAGTATCCCGACCTCAAGCTTATTTTGTACGCGCGAAGCGGTTCTGCTTTCATGCTGCCCGGCCTTTTGGCTACTGTGTCGAATGTGGGCATGAACGACGCGGAAGCCGAAGCGCTTGCCCAAAAAAGCGGCGATGCGTGGTTTGCGTATGACACCTACGCGGAATTTATCCGGTCATTTTCGATCAATGTGCTCGGTATTCCTGAGGCGGAATTTGAGCAGGTTTTGAATGTTAAAGAAAAGGAAGATTTGTCGGCAGACGGCATGAAGGCAGTGGTGGAACAGTGCAAAGCAATCGTGGCGCGGCACGGCAAAATAATTCCAAACGACATGATGGATCAGGTCATGATGGCAGTCGAAGCGGTTTATGCATCGTGGGACTCCGAAGAGGCACGCGCGTATCGTACACGGCATCAGATTTCGCAAGAGTGGGGAACGGTCGTTATTCTGCAGAAAGGCGTTTTCGGAAATTTAAAGCCGACTGATGACGGGAAAATTTCAGGCGCGGGGCACGCAGTTTTGAGAACACTTCCGGACGGCCATGACGTGCTCCAAGGTAAATTTCGGTTTCACTCGATCGGCGATCAATTGATGAGCCGTGCCGGCCAAAATTACATTTTAATCGGAAATGGTGAGCGAATCCGGCCGGATGAACAAACATTTGAAGCATTGCAGCCGGAGCTTTACGCACAAGTGTTCGAGTACGCGCGTAAGCTCAAGAACATTTTCCGTTACAACCAGCAGTTTGAATTCACGATTGAGCGCGGAAAGATATGGATTGTCCAAAGCAATGATGATTTTGTGACGGATCAATATCCGGAATTTGCCGACTCGACTGACAATCAGCCGATTGCGCGCGGCCATGGCGTGAGCGGCGGTGCGATTCGCGGTTTGGCGGCTAATTCGATAGAAGCAGCGGAAAAGCTTTTGGGCGAACTTGTTTCTCATCCCCGAGCGGATGTTGACGGCGTTATTTTGATCTTGGACAGAGTGAATCCCGAAATGATTAACCGGATTCCAAAAGGGGTTCATATTTTAGCGAAGACCATTTCAGTGCATGCGGAAACGCTGGCGCAGAAAGAAGGCATTTCGGCCGTTTATGGCGTTCCGGACATGGTGTTCCAGCCGGAAAAGCATCTTTGGCTCATCGCCGGCCGTGATATCGCGGATGGAGACGTTATCAGCATGGATGGCCACGAAAACCCGCTTCTTTATCACCAGAGCGGCAATGTGTATCTCGGCAGCGTTGCTATTAAATCTAGAGCCATACGTTCCGAGCTCAGGAATTCCGAAGCGGAAAGTGCTGCCCCTAAGACTATGTTGTTGGATGCAGGCCATGACGCAATCCGTGCCGCGCTTCAAGATAGCGATTTATCGTTTAAACAGCTTAAAAAACTGCTTTATCTGACCAACCGGATTCTTCAAGCGGAGCCATGGTGCATTCATTTTCGTGAGTTGGCTATCCCATTTTTGACAGGGTTGCTGGGAAATAAGTCTCGCGCAGAAAGATTTGCGGATCATTTCAGTTTTCATCAGCTCGAAAGCGCCAAGGATGCTTTAAGCGCATTAGGACTTCCGGACGAAGTGATATTAATTTTGCAAGAACTACAAGAAAGCCCCTCGGCCCCAGCGGATCATGAAAATGTTTCTTCAAAGGGGGCAAGGGCGGAATTGCGTCAAATTGTTTTGGGTTATCTACAAGGCTCTTCTGCACATATTCGGACTGATGTATTGCATGGATTAAACAGTGAAACCGACTGGAGATTAGCGCGTAAGTTATATGGCCAGCTCAATCATTTCCTTGAAAGCCATAGGGCCGGCATTGCAATTGCACCGCTTTTTAAAATGCTCAATGCCCAAGTATTTATTGCGCGTTCTATCGTAAGACGCAACGGAGATCATTTGGGAGGCGTTACCTATCACTCCCTTCATCCTGTGCTGTCCAATGTTAAATCGATCTTTCTTTCACTTTATGCGGGCGATCATCCGATCTCCTATGACGGGCCAGTGAGCGATGAATTTTTGAAGGTGAGGGATAAGGACTTTACTTATTTAGAACGGCTCCTGACTCACGAACTTGCGGAAACGCTCGTTGAGCATAATCAGTATGCGCTGCCGATTAACTTTGAGCGCTTAGAGCATTTTGCGAATAAAAATTTACCACTCTCTATTGTGAACATTCCACACGATAAAACAGCAGTTTATCAGATTGCAAAACGGATTTATGAGACTAGGCTGCAGGCACTTGAAAGGCAATTTGGGAAAAAGAAGCAGGTGCTTGATTATTCTCAAGAAGAAATTGAAACGCAGTTTTTGAGCCGATACAGCATTGTTTCTGCGCGAGAGTTTTTCTTTGAAGCCCAGTCTCTTTACTGGCTTGACCCTGATTTTGTGAGAAAACATGATCCGGTCATGTTCCAGTTTTTGAGTGCGCTGGTCTATTGGGAAAACGGCAAACTTGTGGTTCCGACCAGTGCAATACAGCCGGATTTATTAATGAAGGCGAGGGTGGAATTGCGAAAAAATGTTTCCGAAACATTGCAACAAATGGGTTTTTGGGTCAATCAATCGACCGGGCAGCTTTTTTATAAAGAGCCTTATTTCCCACCGGCGCTTGATCTGGATCTTTACGTTATCCGCCACGGAGAAACTCACATCATTGCGGAAGGGCTAAGAACAGGGAGAAAGAGGTTTCAGGGAAGCGGTATGGATAACGAAGGCGCGCAGTTGACGCCAAAAGGGCGCGTGCAAGCGCAAGCTGACGCTGAAAAATTATTTGAAAAGTTTAAAGACCAAATCACAGCAAATCCGGATCAGTTTGTGGTGATCATTAATCCGCTTGGGCGTGTGCGGGATACGGCAGAACCATTTATCCGGTTGGTACGTGAAAAATTAGGAATTGAACTGAAAGTGATGATTGATCCCGATACAAAAGAAATTTTTCAAGGCGAATGGGAAGGGCTCACCAATGAGCAAATTAAGGCGCAGTTTGGCCGGGAACAATTCAAGGCCGCGCGAAGTTATCAAAAGTGGAGTGTTTTGGCGAAACCTGAGCATGGCGAAAGTTTTGCCCATTTAATCATCCGCGCCGCCGCTTTTTGGAAACGCATGAACGAGCAGTATCGCGGGAAAACAGTTATTTTGTTTAATCACGCCGCATTTTCCGGAGCTTTGCAGGTACTGAAGAAAGATATGCGTGTTGTTCATCCCGAAGGGCACATTGACTGGCGCCGCGCGGGCTTAAAAACCGGCGAAATCACTCATTTTACGGATGATTATTTTCGTGCACAAAGAGCCGAAGTTTTACGGCGTGATGAAGCCCATCAGGTTCATGGCGTGCGCGGTAAAAATATTTCCAATGAAGTAGGGACGCGGCCTACGCATGTTTACCGCCGGTGGGAAGGATGGATCCCGGTTCCGCCGAAATCTGAACAGCCGCCTCGCGAAAAATCCGGTGTCCGTTCGGAACTGCGCAATGATTTGGAAAATGAGGAGCCGATCGAGCTTCCGTTTGCTGTAGACCAATCGCATCACTCGACGGATTTGGCAAGATTGGAAGTCGAGCTTCATAACGCAGAATTAGCCGGTGACTTAGATACTATTGAAGAAGTGACGGCGAGAATTCAGGCTGTCCGCGCTGCGCGCAGGGGGCCTTTTCAAAGTTTTCCCCGTCCGCCTAAACATCGTTCTGAATTACGAAATTATACCGTTATCGGTATTTCAGCGGGCGCGATAGGCATAGGAGTCGGAGCGCTCCTTTATTATTCTCTTATCAAACCGAGGCGAATCGCTTTGGATGAACAGCAGCTCAGAATTAAGATTTTATTGAGCCGCACGGAAGTTTTGTTGAATCGTTTCAGCAGCTTTATTTTGTCAGTTTCGGATCGAGGCAATTCTCTAGCCGCGGAAGCGAACGATTATTATCTCAGAATATTACCAGAGCTTCGAAAAGCAAAGTCTGCTTTGAAGGGAATGAAAGAAGAACATGGCCTATTATTGAAAGAAGAAGAAGAGTGGTTGGCGCAAACAAGCCAGGCCATTGATAGTTACGAAGCTTTTCTCGATCATCAGATTAATGAATATAAAAAGTCCGTAACGCCGACTGATAGAAACATGTCGGAATTGCGGGAAGGGGAAAGTAACAGCATTGAGATCAATGTTACGGTCAAGAACCGGCAAGGTGTCCATGCGAGTCCAGCGATGTTCATTGTCGAAATGGCGCAAGCCGCCCTAGCAAAAAATGTTTCTGTTAAGATCAAAAATCTGAACAAAGGGAGTGCTGAATGGATCGAAGCGGATAATCCGATGGCCTTGATGACGCTTGAAGCGGTTAAGGATACGCGTCTCGCTTTTCAGTTTGAATTCAAAACGGATGAAGAAAGGATATCGGCCGAAAGATTTGCCGTTGCGTTTCATGAGTTAGTCGAAGTCCGTTTATTCGGAGAAGACGGAGGGGAGCTTGGCGGTTCCGAAGCGTTTGTTGACGAAATGTTTAAAATCTCAGAAACCGAATTGGCCGAACGTTTCCAAAAATTGACAGAGCCGATGCCTGGGCCTGATGCCGGCAGCCAAAAATCAGAACTGCGTTCGGTGCAAAAACTTCTTAGAAATTTGTCGCATCCTAATTTTACAATCCGGAAGACAAGAGCCGATGAGCTTGGAAAAGGAAATGAGGTTGGCCTCGAAACACTGCTTCAATACTTAGCTGAACCGGTTATTCCGGTTGATGAATGGAAACCGCTCATTGAAGTAGCGCCTAAAAACTTTAATCCGGATATGCTGCGCCAATCTGCGCGCTTCGCCGCTCTTTATGTGCTTAATTGGTGGATTGAGCGTGACACAGGTTTTTATATTCCGGTACTTAAAGCGGTTTTAAATCAGGAAAAATCAAGCTGGACAGCTCAAAGCGAGACAGATATTAATAGAATTTACGAACAAAATTCATCCAATCCGCTCGGCGCTAACCAGCCGCTTTCGCTGATTCAAATTATGAAGTTATTCCGGCGCTGGTATTCGGAATTGCAGATGAAAAACAGGAGTTTGACTCTGAGCGAAAATGAGCGAAGAAGTTTCCGGCACGCTAAATATATTCATCGCGCGGTCCGGATTTTAGAAGAGATCGCAGACCGCGAGGTTCCCGTTATTGATGCTCAATTTTATGAGCAGGCGGGCGTCAAATCGCTAACAAGCGAACACCGGAATTTTACAATCGCTCAAAAGACAATTGGAAGCCGTTATGATGTCAGTATTCATTTGGAAGGCGAAATTAACAAGGAATTGCTGCCGGAAAGCCTTCAAAAAATCAAACCAATCGATTTTCAAAGCGCGATTGAAAAGTCGATTCTAAATCAAGCAGATGCTTTCAATAATACTGAAATCGGAGACAAGGTGCAAAGCGAAGTTTTGGGGCTCCCGCTAATTATGGCCAAGGTGCAGTCCGAAGTTTCGGGTGAAACAGTTTTTAATTTCCGCGTCATTGCAAAGACTGAAAAAACCATTGCTAAAGGAAGAGTTGAAGTCAAAGAAAATCCGTTATTCCGAGATTTGCAAACTGAGATTGCACCGGTAGCGAGAAGCGAAATGCGCCGGATTGTGTCAAACGCTCGCAGTTTTGACAATCAGATTGTTACAGCACTTCAAAATCGATCAGAGATGCGGGAAGGGAAAGTGTTTACGCGTAACGCTTTCTTCGGCGAAAAGGGAAGTCTGGCTGTGGTTGGCCGGAATCTTTCGGATGTTTACGGTTCTTACATGGTGATCGTGACAAACCGCGCAGAGCTTCGCGTCATCGACGAGATTAATGCAACCATTGCAAATCCAAAAAATAGGATTGTTCCCGTTGAGGATTACCACAAGGCGCGCGCCGAACTTAGAAATCTCGGTCTTTCCATGGCCATTATCGGTGTTTCAGATGACGCGGTTGCCGTTCCATTTCTTGAAAAAATCGCAGACAAGGTCATAATCTGGAACCAAGCGTTTGTGGACCATGTATTATCAGCCGCGGCATATTTGGTCGGCAAGTTCCGCGCGCAAATGCAGGTTTTCTACTCCGCATAATCCGAATAGTCAGCCCTGTTTTTTTGCTTTATACTTTTCCCATGTCACTTACGGATATGCTTCTCTTTATCAACGGAAAACAGATAAAACCGGCAGAGCTTCCTATAATATCGCCGGCGGAGCTTGGATTAAACGTTTTCGAAACCATGCAATCCCGGAGCGGTAAAATTCTGCATTTGAATGAACATTTGGACCGTTTGTTTGAATCCGCAAAAACTTCAGGGATTGAAGTTCCCACCGAACGTGAACGGATTGAAAAAGAACTTGCCGAAATCGCCAAAGAAAATCCAAACCATTCAATTCGTCTGGCTGTTTCGGAGAAAAATATTTTCACGATCGTATCCGTGCGCTCTTATCCCGAAAAGATTTATCGGGAAGGCGTTGATCTTAAAACTTCCGCTGTGAGGCGCAACCTCTCAAACAGCGTTCCGCCGGAAGCAAAATCAGGCGATCTGGTCAATGGGCTGCTTGCTTTTTTAGATTGTACCGATTCGTTTGACCGGATTTATCTGGGGCCAGACGGGTATGTACGCGAGGCCGGAGTCTGGAACTTCTTCATGGTGAAGGAAGGCGCGTTGAAAACGCCTCCCACAGCCGGAATCCTGAATGGAGTCGTCCGCCGTTTTGTGTTAAAATATGCGCTCGAATTGGGTATTTCGGCGGAAGAATCCTTCTTAACGCGTCACGATGTATTTAATGCGGATGAAGCCTTTTTAACCAATTCAACAGGTATCATCGTGCCGGTGCGGTCGCTCGATGGCCGTCAAATCGGCACGGAAATTCCGGGCGTTATAACAAGCAGGTTAATGAAACGATTTATCCCTTCTCCCTCTTTAGAGGGAGAAGGTTAGGATGAGGGTGGTGGGATTTATAGAAATCCCTCACCCTAGCCCTCTCCCAAAGGGAGAGGGAATTAGGAAACAAAAATGGCAAAAATTAAACGCGCACTCATCAGCGTATCCGATAAAACCGGCGTCGTGGATTTCGCAAAAACGCTTGCCAAATTAGGCGTTGAGTTGATTTCAACCGGCGGTACGGAGGCGGCGCTCAAGAAAGCGCGTCTCAAGGTTAAAAATATCTCGGATCTTACCGGCTTTCCTGAAATGATGGACGGGCGCGTCAAAACCCTTCACCCCAAAGTTCACGGCGGCATTTTATTCCGGCGTTCCCTTAAATCGCACGCCAAACAAGCCAAACAGCACGGCATTCAGCCGATCGATATGGTGGTCATCAATCTTTATCCGTTCCAGGAAACGGTCAAAAATCCGAAGGTGAAACTGGCCGAAGCTATTGAAAATATCGACATCGGCGGCCCGGCGATGATCCGTTCGGCGGCGAAGAATCACGAATCGGTTGCGGTCGTTACCGATGCAGCGGATTACACAGTGTTGGCTGAAGAATTGCAGAAGAACGGCGGAAAATTATCGGCAGAAACGCTAGAGAAACTTGCTCTGAAAGCGTTTCAGCATACATCGGCTTATGATCATGCCATTGCGCATTATCTTGAAAAGCAATTTGTGAAAGAAGAAGGCCTGCCTGAATTTTTGAGCGTTCCGTTTAAGAAATCCGCCACGCTCAGGTACGGCGAAAATCCGCACCAGCGCGCGGCGCTTTACACGCGGCTTGATTCGGCGCCCAAATTTTCGTTTACTCAATTTCAGGGCAAAGAACTTTCATATAACAATATTCTTGATATCGATGCAACGGTCGACATCATGCGCGAATTCAAAGAAACCGCGGCGTGTGTGGTGAAGCACAACAATCCTTCCGGCATTTCCGTGAATCAGGATCTGGAAACTGCGATTGCGCAGGCTGTCGATTGCGATCCGCTTTCGGCGTTCGGCGGTATTGTGGGCGTCAATCAGCCAGTGACGGCCGCTGCTGCGCGGATGCTTTTTGCCAAACTTACTTTCTTCGAAGTCGTTGTTGCGCCTAAAATTTCAAAAGAAGCACTCAAAATATTCCAGGAGCGTAAAAATCTCCGCGTTATTGAAGTGCCAGAGTTTCGCCACATCGGGCCGTATGATTTGAGGTACGTGAAAAGCGGCGTTTTGCTGCAGGACCGAGACGACCCGATTGACCATCATTTAGCCAGGCTGAATAAAAATTTGAAAACCGTTACGAAATCAAAGCCGTCGAAAGAAGAATTGGCATCTCTGCTTTTTGCTTGGCGCTGCGTCAAAGTCACGAAGTCAAACGCGATTGTGCTTGTGCGCGGAACGCAGACCGTGGGAATCGGCGGCGGCTTGACGTCCCGGGTCGATGCCGTCAAATTGGCCTGCGAAAAAGCAAAATCATGGTCGCGCGGAAGCATGCTTGCGAGTGATGCGTTTTTCCCGATGCCGGATAATATCGAAGTCGCCCATCAGAACGGTATCCGTGCCATCATTCAGCCGGGCGGCTCGATTAAAGATTCGGAAGTTATCGCGGCCTGCGATCATTACGGCATTGCCATGGTTTTTACCGGCGAACGTCATTTCAAACATTAAACCCCGCTTTCCATGACCTACGCTTCGGCGCTTCAGTATCTTTATTCCTTCTTTAACCTCGAGAAAGTGTCGCATTTCGAATACAAACGCGAGCTCAACATCGAGCGGATGCGTGTGCTTGCGCGCTGGTTCGGCAATCCCGAGAAAAAGTATCCGTCCATTTTAATCGGCGGAACAAAGGGAAAAGGTTCGGCCGCTGTCTTTTTTCAATCGATTCTCCAATCTGCCGGATTCAAAGCCGGGATGTACACATCGCCGCACTTGATTGATTTTCGCGAGCGGATCCGCGTTAACGGGAAAATGATATCAAAATCGGAACTCGCGAAGCTGGTATCGAAAGTAAAAAGGACCATCGAGAAAAGACGCCGCGAGATTAAATTGCTTGAACCCATCACATTTTTTGAAATTTCAACACTGATTGCTTTTTTATATTTTGCGGAGCAAAAAATTGATTGGGCGGTTCTCGAGGTCGGAATGGGCGGACGGCTTGACGCAACGACCATCGTTCATCCGAATTTGTCGGTGATGATGCCGATCAGTTTGGATCATCAGGAGCATCTGGGCAGCACCATTGCCAAAATCGCGAAAGACAAATCCATGATCATCCGGCGCAACACGCCGTTTGTATCGTCGAAACAAACATCTGAAGCAAAATCAGTACTTCAAAAAAGATGCCGCACGCTTGGCGTGAAGGGTATCTTTTCGGGCACGGATTTCCAAGCTCGAATTCGCCGGATGGATATTAATGGCTCTGTGTTTGATTTCAGTATGAAGAAAATCAAGCTGGCACGTTGCCGAATACACTTGATCGGCGATATTCAAACAGAAAACGCTGCAACGGCTTTAGCCGGTATTCATGTTTTAAACCGTCAAATGGGTCTCGGAATATCCCAATCTCAGATAAAAACAGGTCTTTTATCGGCTAAATGGCCCGGCCGTTTTGAAGTGATTAATAAGAAGGGCCGCATGTTTATCTTGGATGGCGCTCATAACGATGCTTCCATGAGCGCATTAGCCCGAAACATCAGGCGCTTATTGCCAAGAAAGAAAATCCAGGTTATCTTTGGCGCCTCACGGGAAAAAGATTTAAAATCAATGCTCGGTGCTTTGGCCGGTGTTGCGCAGCTAGTCATTCTCACAAAAGCTGATCAGCCGAGAGCGCAGGATTTGAAAGTCATGATGGAAGCCGGCAAAGCATATTTTGATTTGATGATCCCGGCTGAAAATATAAAAGAAGCCTTGGAATATTCAAAGCGGCTCAGTGACCGGAATGCAATCACGGTGATTACCGGATCGTTATTTCTTGTCGCAGAAGCGAGCGAACAATTGAAGAAGGGATAAGTGATAAGTGGTAAGTGTTAAGCGATCGAATAACTTAGCCCTTACCACTTACGACTTAAAACTATGATAATCAATTCAGAAGATACGATTGCAGCGATTTCAACACCGGCCGGTGAAGGCGGAATCGGCATGATCCGCCTCAGCGGAAAAGACGCAATCCAAATCGCGGATAAAATTTTTAGATCCAAACACGGCCGGCCGCTTGCTTCCGCCAAAACGCACACCATCCGGCACGGCGTGATCACGGATTCAAATCACGAAACGCTGGATGAGGTGCTGGCGAGTGTTTTTCGGGCGCCGAATTCATACACCAAGGAAGATGTGGTCGAGATTAGCGCGCACGGCGGCGCGGTATCTTTGCACCGGATTCTGGATGCGGTACTCAAAGCCGGTGCGCGCATGGCTGAGCGCGGCGAATTCACAAAGCGCGCGTTCTTGAACGGCCGGCTTGACCTTACGCAAGCTGAAGCCGTGCTGGATGCGATTCAAGCCAAGACGGATCGTGCGTTGAAGGCCGCCATGGATCAGCTCGGAGGCTCGCTTTCCCGAGAAATTCATGGGATCAAAGACGGCCTAATGAAAATGTACGCGCATATGGAGGCTTATCTCGACTTTCCGGATGAAAATTTGGAGATTTATGAGAACAAAGCCTTTCTCGATCTTTACGAATCAACCGCAAACCGGATGAAATCACTCATTGGGTCCTTTACGAAGGGCGAAATCCTGCGGGAAGGCGTCCTGGCGGTAATTATAGGAAGGCCGAACGTGGGTAAGTCGTCGCTCCTGAATGCGTTTCTCGACCGTGACCGGGCCATTGTGTCTGATATTCCGGGCACAACGCGTGATACGCTTGAAGAAATGATCGAACTAGACGGAATTCCTATCCGCCTGGTTGATACGGCTGGTTTTTGGGAAAGCAGTGATCCCTTGCAGCAAGCTGCGCTTCAAAGATCGCGCCAATATATAGAAGCTGGCGACCTCTTTTTGTTTGTCACCGATGCACCGGCCGGCGTCACTTCGGAAGATCAGAAGATTCGCTCCGAGTTGGAGGGAAAATCCGTCATTCATGTCATCAATAAAGCCGATCTTTTAGAAAAAACATTAGAAAAGAACTTTGTAAAGGGTCAAAAAGCATGCCTGGTTTCGGCAAAAACAAAATTTGGCTTCGAAGAACTGGAGAAAAGTGTCGTATCAGCGGTGTGGCAGAACGGCGTTGCCAAAGAATCGGCTTCTTTGATACGGCTTCGTCATAAACGTTCACTTGAAACGTCTCTGGAAGCGCTGGAAAAGAGCAGGGAATCATTCGGAAGGCAGGAATCTCTCGAAATTGTTACGATGGACTTAAAACTTGCGCTGGATGCATTGCGTGAGATCATCGGCGAGATCTACAGTGAAGACCTTTTGGATGTCATTTTCAAGGAATTTTGTATCGGAAAATAATTTTGTGCGAGATTTTAAAAAAAAATATTTTTGTTGTTGACACTGAATTATTTCTCGCATAAAATTCTCTTCACTCGGCAGTTAAAGTTCTTTGATGAAAAATTCAATGAACGATTGGAAGCGATGAGCGATCAAAATCGCAGAGTCGCGGATGAAAGTAACGGAATCATAATTAATGCTTGTTCGAAACATCCAACAGTGAAATGAAGCGACTGAACCAGGCTCTTAAAGAGAGCCCGGTTCAGTCGTTTTTTTTCCTGACTTCCTGTCAGTTTATTTACAAAGTCCATCGTGAATTTTGTGGGTCAACCAGGTCCAAATACATCTAGCCTAAAGAACAACTAATTCAGATAGCGAAAAAGGGAGAAAAATAAGCTTAAGTAAAATCCAAGAGTGCCGAATTGTCCATTACGGGCACTAGATATGGTAGAGAAGTTCTAAAAGAACACTATATATGCTACAATAAAGCTCCTAAGCGGCTTAGTAAGGTAGCTTAAGGATTCGATAACGGAGGAATTCATAATGTCAGCAAAAACACAAAAAACCAAACAAGCGAATAAATCGGCTGAAGCAGGATCAAACGGAAAAGCACATTTTTCTGCCGGTGCCGGTGTTAGTTCGCGTGAAGGGATTCATATTGCGCGCAGATTCACGCAAGAAGGCGTTCATCCTTTCGATCAGATTGAGTGGGACCGCCGCAAATCTGTGATCAGCAATCCCGATGGTTCTGTTGTGTTTAAAATGGAAGACGCCGAAATTCCAAAGTCTTGGACGCAGCTTGCGACGGACATTGTGGTTTCAAAATATTTCCGGAAGGCCGGTGTTACGAGCGTCGGCGGCGAAACCAGCGTTCGGCAAGTGGTGAAGCGTATTGCGCACACAATCCGCCGCGCAGGTGAAGAGCTCGGAAATTATTTTGCCACTCCGGAAGATGCCGAAGCATTTGAAATGGAGCTTACCCATCTCCTCGTGACGCAAAAAGCGGCCTTCAATTCTCCCGTATGGTTCAACTGCGGCCTCTACCATGAATATGGTATTAAAGGAAGCGGCGGCAATTGGTTCTGGAATCCGAAAACAGGAACAGTTGAAAGGACCACAGACGCTTATTCTCATCCGCAATGCTCCGCTTGCTTTATCCAATCTGTCGGCGATGATTTGATGTCCATTTTTGATTTGGTGAAAGCCGAAGCGCGCCTTTTCAAATACGGCTCCGGAACGGGAACCAACTTTTCAAAACTCCGCGGCCGTCAGGAAAAACTTTCAGGCGGCGGTACTTCATCCGGCCTCATGTCATTTTTAGAAGTCCTTGATCGCGGCGCGGGCGCCACGAAATCCGGCGGTACCACACGCCGTGCGGCCAAGATGGTTTGCCTCGATATGGACCATCCCGAAATTGTCGACTTCATTAATTGGAAGGAAAAGGAAGAAAGAAAAGTCCGCGCTTTAATTGCCGCAGGTTACCCGGCTGATTTCAACGGAGAAGCGTATCGTACGGTTTCCGGCCAAAATTCTAATAATTCCGTCCGCGTTCCGGATGAGTTTATGAAAGCCGTTGTCGAAGGCGGAAAATGGGAAACACGTTTCCGCACGACCGGCGAAGTTTGCGAAAGTCTAGATGCCCGCAAGCTTTTTAACCAAATCTGCCATTCAGCTTGGGAATGCGCGGATCCGGGTGTTCAATTTGATACCACGATCAATGATTGGCACACATCGTCTAACACGGACAAAATCAACGCTTCCAATCCTTGTTCGGAATACATGTTTTTGGATGATACAGCCTGCAACCTGTCGTCCATCAACTTGATGAAATTCTTGAATGAAGATGGTTCAGTGGATGTGGAAAGTTATCGCCACGCCATCCGCATTTTGATTACCGCGCAGGAAATCCTGGTGGATTTCTCATCTTATCCGACACAAAAGATTGCCCAGAACAGCCATGATTACCGCCCGCTCGGCCTTGGTTATGCGAATCTCGGAACGCTTTTGATGGTCAACGGCATTCCGTATGACAGCGAAGAAGGTTTTGCGATCTGCGGAGCGCTCACGGCGATTTTGACCGGCCATGGTTACCGTGTATCCGCCGAAATCGCACAACACAAAGGTGCTTTCCCCGGTTACGCAAAAAATCAGGAACCGACTTTGCGTGTGATGGAAAAACACCGCGCTGCCGTGAAAGCCATTAGCGCTGAAAAGTGTCCTTCCTATCTACTCAAAGCCGCGGAAGAAGATTGGAACGATGCGGTGAATTTCGGAAAGCGTTATGGTTACCGCAACGCGCAAGCCACTGTGATTGCGCCGACCGGCACCATCGGCCTTTTGATGGATTGCGACACAACCGGCATTGAGCCTGATTTCGCGCTGGTGAAATTCAAAAAGCTCGCAGGCGGCGGTTATTTCAAAATCGTCAATCAATCCGTGCCGTCCGCGCTCAAGCATCTTGGCTACAACGAAGTGGAGTCTAAGGAAATCATTGAATATGTGCTCGGAACCAATTCACTCAAAACCTCGCCGTGGGTGAACGAATCCGCGCTTTTGAATAAGGGCCTGACCAAAGAAGATTTGGAAAAGGTAGAAAACGCGCTTCCGTTTATTTTCGAACTTAAAGATGGGTTTGCTTCCTGGATTCTCGGAGAAGATACTTTGAAACGCCTTGGATTTAAGCCGGAGCAATATCAAACGCCGGGATTTAGTCTCCTTGAAGCGTTTGGTTTCTCGAAAGCTGAGATCGAAGAAGCCGGCCGTGTGGTTTGCGGAACCATGACGGTTGAAGGCGCACCGCATTTGAAGAATGAACATCTTGCGGTGTTTGATTGCGCCAATAAGTGCGGCAAGTACGGCCAACGTTTTATTGCTCCGATGGCTCATATCCGCATGATGGCCGCCGCGCAGCCGTTTATTTCGGGCGCGATCTCGAAGACGGTCAATATCCCGAACGAATCAACCGAACAGGATATTTACAACATTTATATGGAAGGTTGGAAGCTGGGTTTGAAGGCCATCGCGCTTTACCGCGACGGCTGCAAAGCGTCTCAGCCTTTAAGTTCCAATACCGGTGATTCCAAAGATTCCGATAAGAAAGCAGAAGTTGAAGCGGTGGTGGCAGCTCCCTCAAGGCGCCGTTTGCCGAAAAAGCGCGCCGGATTTACGCAGGAAGCCAAAGTTGCCGGCCACAAAGTTTATCTGCGCACCGGGGAATATGAGGATGGTGCGTTGGGCGAAATCTTTATCGATATGCACAAAGAAGGTGCGGCGTTCAGAAGTCTCATGAACTGCTTTGCGATTTCAATTTCACTCGGGCTTCAATACGGAGTTCCGCTGAAAGAGTTCGTGGATGTGTTTACCTTCACGCGCTTTGAGCCGCAAGGGCCTGTGGATCATCCGAATATTAAGTTCTCGACTTCCGTGATCGACTATGTGTTCCGCGTGCTTGGCATGGAATATCTCGGCCGTACCGATTTCATCCACCGCCCGACGGATGCTGAAGCCATTACGGAGGCGCCGAAGCAGAAAAAAATCGAAAAGGCAAAAGCCGCTGAAGCAAAAAAGATTCCGCAAGAGCCGGTTTCTTCGGCGAAACAAACCGCAGTTGCGGCTGTGTCGGTAGCACATACGTCAACCGGCGGTGGCGTGCAGGAAGAAGCAGAAGCCAAAGGGGGCGTGTCCGTATTAAGCGACCATTTGGCGCACATGATGGGAGATGCACCGGTTTGCAACGGTTGCGGCCATATTACTGTCCGCAACGGCTCCTGCTATAAATGTTTGAACTGCGGCAATAGCATCGGTTGTTCCTGATCTTAGGGTCAAGGGGCAAGTAGCAAGGGTCAAGGCAAGAGTAACCGTTCATTTGTGCCTTGACCCATGACCCTTGGCACCTGACCCTGTTTTTCCATTTGATTCACAAACCCTTGGCGAGAAATTGCCAAGGGTTTTTGCTTTTTTAAGTGTTATAATACCGGCTATGATCACCAAACAGAATAAATGGGCTCTGATCACCGGTGCATCATCCGGAATCGGAAAGGCGTTTGCCGAGCGGTTTGCCAAAGAAGGTTGGAACATCGTTTTGCTGGCTCGTTCTGAAGACAAGTTAACGGCCATTGCGCGTGTCCTCGAACAAAAACATCAGATCAAAACCGTTGTTTTGCCCGCCGATCTGTCTCATGACAATTTGTACCGCAAGATTTATGAAGAAATCCGAGGCGGCGGAATCGTGATTGACTGCCTCGTCAACAATGCCGGCTTTGGCGCAATCGGTAGTTTTACAAGACTAGATCTCGAGCGCCAGTTAGAGATGGTGGATGTGAACGTCAAAGCGCTCGTGGCGCTCACGCATTTGTTTTTACCCGGCATGGTGAGTCAAAAGCACGGAATGATCATCAACGTCTCTTCAACGGCCGGTTTTCAACCGATGCCTTACTTTTCAGTTTATGCAGCATCAAAGGCTTTTGTGACGTCGTTTTCAGAAGCCGTTGCGTCCGAATTTTCGGAAAAGGGCATTCAAATTATTAATGTATGCCCCGGCAGGACCGAAACCAATTTTGGAGAGGCAGCCGGTTACGAGCATCATCCGCTTGATAAACGGCCGTCACAGACTGCCGAGGAGGTTGTGGAGGAAGCGTTTCGCGCGATTGCACGCCGCCGTACGGCCAGTGTCATCACCGGTTTGTGGAATCGGGCGCTTTATTATGTTGAGAAATTAGTTCCTCGCTCTACCGTGATACAAATCCTGAAACTTTCATTTAAAAAATTGGGATACGATAAATAATGAAACCGTATCTTTATTTGGGCGACGGCCCTGCTGAGCACAACGCACGTTATTTGTTGGGTATTGCAAAACGCATGAAGCGTTCCGTCATTCATGTTCCGCCCGGCAAAAAAGTATCAGCCGCCGTACTCGCCAGAACTTTTTCTCTGATTATCATCAGTGATTATTCGCGAAAGAACCTGTCGCCGGCTGTTATGAAGAAAATCGTAAGCCAAGTTTCGCGCGGTACCGGATTGCTCATGATTGGCGGGTGGGGGTCTTTTACGGGTTTGGATGGCGGTTACCGGAAAACGCCCATTGAAAAAGCGCTGCCCGTTTTCTGCAAAAGGGGAGATGACCGGCGCCAGCTTGCAAGCGGCGCTTATTTTAGAAAAGTCAACGCCCACGCAGTTTTAAAAAATATTCCGCTCAAAGTCAGTCCGGTGATTATTGGCTATAATCAAGTGATTCCGAAAAAAAATGTGAAAATCATTCTACAGCTTGTTGAGAAAGTGTCCGGAAAGAAAGCGCCGCTTCTTGTGTTCGGAAGTTTCGGGAAGGGAAAAACCGGAGCATGGACAAGCGACATTGCGCCGCATTGGTGCGGAGGAATGGTGGATTGGGGCGAGAAACGCATTAAGCAGCAAGTGACGAAGCAGTCGGCGATGGAAGTCGGTCACCGGTACGTGCAGTTTTTTTCCCAATTGTTCCGTTGGCTTGAGAAAAAATCGTAAAGATTTTCCTAAGATATGAGACTCAGCACACTACGCAAAGTCATTTTTTGGCTGTTTATCATTCTTTATTTTCTTACTGCGCCCGTCCTCGCTCTTTATTCGCTCGGTTTTGTGTTTGATCCTGTTTCAAAAAATTTTGTGAAAACAGGAATCATCTCGGTTGTGTCGGAGCCTAAATCTTCGGATATTTTAGTTGACCACCATTATCGTGGGAAAAGCCCCGCGGCAATTTCGGGTTTAAGGCCCGGACGGTATCATGTTGAAGTTGTGCGTAAAGATTATCAATCTTGGAGCCGCGATCTCGAAGTGCGGCAGGAGGAGGTAACTCGGATTGAGCATATCTTATTGATACCAAAAGAGTTACATCAATCAAAATCCACCATTTTTCCTGTCAACGCTTTTCTGCCCTCAGACGACGACAAGTATTTATTTCTTGTTCACCAAGCTCGCAATAAAGTAACGATTCTGGCGCATGACGTTAAAAAGAAAAAGTCCTTTCCGGTTGTTGAGTTTGAAGAAAAGGATTCAAAAGTAAATTCAGTCGAAATTAGTTCGTCAGCAGATGAAAAAAGGGTATTGATCGGGTTTCAAAGCGGTTCCCGGACAGAGTATGTCGCCAGCACGGTTTCGGAGGACGCCTTGCCGGTTTTTCTATCAAAATTTACTCAGGATCCGGTTTCCAACGCGCGCTTTCATCCGAATGATTCCGAAAAGTTATTTTGCCTGAACGGAGATCGGATTGATCTAATCGATCTCGGGAGCCGCTCCCACAAAACGGGGCTCATCAGCAAGGTTCTTTCTTTTGAAGTGATCGGCGACAAAATTTACGGATTTGATTCCGGACAGGATCTTTTTTCCGCTGACTTGGAGGGAAAGAAAATCGTCAATTTATTTCCGAATCAAGGATTCAAAAGGTTTTTTTTCGGAGACGAGGATTTTGAACCGTACCGGGTTTTCATGACCGAGAAAGGCACCATGTTTTGGCTTTCGGAGGATGGCAAGCTTCTCATGAACCGGCTGCCTTATTTTATTGATGAGGATGTCAAATCGGTCAGGTTGATGCCCGGGCTCGAGCAGCTGCTCTTTTGGAAATCAAAAGAGCTTTGGCTGCTTGACCTGCAAACGGCGGGAAAGCGGGACAGTTTTTTTGAGGAGGGCCCGCAGAAAAGGTTGATTTGGAAGAGTGACCGCCCGATCTTGTTTGCGCAGATGATCCGGCAGGGAAAATATGCGGTCATGGCAACCGCTAAGACGATCGAACTGATCGAAATGAATTTTACAACCGGCAATTCGGTTTCGAGCCAAACAATCGCCGAACATTGGGCGGGTGATGAGCTGTCCATTCATTTGGACGAGCTAAGCGGCAGAATATATTGGACCGGCTGTGATTCCGATGAGCGTACGCAAATCTGCGAAGCCGAATTGTTGGAGCCGTCGCTTTTTCCGTTTTCAATTAAATTTACAAAACCCTATCATTCACCGGTTCAAATTTCTTTGGATTAGTGTTGGCCACAAAATGACAGAATCACTTACTAAAAAAAGTTACCTTTTTCGGCGCATTTTCGAGATTGTCCCAGGCCTTATCAGCTGGAGCCTGCTCATTCTTTTTATAGCCACAGCTGCTGCCAAACCCATCGCGGGCGCAATTCTGGTTTTGTTGTTTAATTTATTTTGGGTGTTCCGCTTATTTTATATGACAACGTTAATCGTGTTGTCTTACTCGATTTTGGACCAGGAGCGGGATACGGATTGGCAAATGCGGTGCAAAGAACTCATGAATTTGAGTGAGTTTGAAACAAAGATTAAAGAAAGATTGAACGGGCTTTATCAGGAAATCAAAAAACTCCACCGCTCCGAGAATAAAATCAAACTAGTCCGCAAATTCAGGTCTCAGACGGAATACCTGCACCGTGTCGAGCGGCTCGTGCGGGCAAAAACCGAAATTCCGGATTACGGCTTAATTTATCACGCTGTTATCCTGCCGGCGTTTCGGGAAGATATGCGTGTCCTTAAAGATACTTTAAATTCTATACGGAATGCTAACTATCCGCTTGACCGGATGATTGTGGTGGTGGCATTCGAAGATCGCGAAGGCGAAGGCGCGAAATTAAAGGCCGAAGAACTTTATAAATCCTATACCAGCGTGTTTTTTAATTTTCTCGTGACCTTTCATCCGGATGGTTTGCCCGGTGAAACGCCTGTCAAAGGTGCCAATGCGAGCTGGGCTGCGAAAAGGGTAAAGGAGTTTTTGGAAAAACAGAAAATCCCATTGCAAAATGTCCTCATTTCCTGTTTTGATGCGGATACTTGTGTCACAAAAGAATATTTTTCGTCTCTTACGTATCATTTTCTAATCCGCGAAGACAGGATGCGGTGCAGTTTTCAGCCGATCCCGGTTTATCACAACAATGTCTGGGAAGTCCCGGCGTTTGCGCGCATGATGGATACCGGTTCTTCGTTCGGCCAGCTGATTGAATCGGCGGATCCGGACCATTTGGTTACATTTTCAAGTCACAGTATGAATTTTCAAACGCTGGTTGATGTGAATTATTGGCCTGTAGACATGATTTCCGATGATTCGGCAATTTTTTGGCGGTGTTTCCTGCATTTTGACGGGCACTATAAAACAGTGCCGCTGAATGTGACACTTTCCATGAGCATTATTGTCGGTGAAAATTGGTTCGATACGTTTATCAAAATTTACAAACAAAAACGCCGATGGGCCTGGGGGATTGAAAACTTTCCGATGATTATGGAAGGCTTTGCGCAGAATCCCAGGATTCCGCTTTCCGTGAAAATCACGCACGGGCTCAAAATGCTCGAGAACCACGTTTCATGGGCAACTTGGGGATTAATCATCAGTTTATTTGGCTGGCTGCCCGTTATTTGGGGCGGAAGAGAATACGGCCTTTCCGTCATTTCTTATAATTTACCGAAAATTTCGGCTATGATTTTTCAAATGGCGGGCTTGTCGGTGATCGTGACGCTCGCGATCAGCTTCTTGCTTTTACCAAAACGGCCTTCGCATGTTTCGAGGTTTAAAAATCTGACTTTTATCCTTCAATTTTTCTTCTTGCCGGTCATTTTGGCTACGCTTTTGGCGCTGCCGGCTTTGGATGCTCAAACCAGATTGATGCTCGGCCGCTACATGCAGTTTCAGGTGAGCAGCAAAGTAAGGCAAGAACGGGAGTAAGAGCTTTCTTGAAATGGGAGAGATTTTTTAGTAATCTGACTCGCTATGCCGCTTAGAAAGTCACATCTTGTTATTATCATCGCTGTTTTATTGCTTATTATCCTCTTGAGCTCTGCTCATCTGGCTTCTCAAATTCTTATCCCCTCGATGGTAGAAAAGAACGGAAAAACATTGTTGGGCGTTCCGACGAGTGTCGAGAGGGGAGGCATTAACTTCTTAAATGCAACTGTGTGGCTGGAGGGGCTCGAAGTGGGTAATGTGCCCGGCTCCCGGGAGCGGATCTTTCTTTCGATTAAGCGCCTCGAAATTAATCTGAGCTTTACGAGTTTTCTGGCGAATGAATTTATCGTAGAAGAAGTCCGTCTGATCAACCCGGTTTTGAATTTGGAGCGGGATCCGAGAGGTAATTTAAATTCCGATGTATTGGGGCACCGGTTTAAGCAGCTTTTCAGGCCTCAGATCCGGATTGGGAAGTTCGAATTTTTTCAGCGTTATGCGATTCAGCATTTTTCTATTAAAAGCGGGACCGTCCGTCATCTAAATCACAATGCACTGCCGGAGCAGAGGGAATGGGTATTCCGGGACATCGATTTCTCATTTTCAGAATTTAATTATCCGCCTCGGCCGAACAGCCCAGCAACCACCTCATTTTATTTAAGTTCGAAATTAACCGGGCGAGAAGAAGGTAAAATTCGAATTTCGGGGACCGGCATCTTCCTTTCGAATAACAAAAATTTTAAAATAAAGAGCAGTTTTCAAAATATTGCACTGCGCGATGTGAATTCGCTGAACTCGGTTCCGACACAGGCAGGGATTGCCGGCGGTTTTACAGATATTGACTCTGTCTTCTACTGCGAAAATAATCAGTTGAAGATCGATAATCAAATTAAATTAAGGAACGTGGTAATTCCAGAAACGAACGGCAAAAAAGCGGATGAAATTGTGTTTGGATTTTCAAGAAAAACACTGTCACAATTTTTTACGCTGATGAATGACAAGCCCTTCGAGTTTGATTTTTCGGTATCCGGGAACCTGGGAGATCCCTCGTTTGATTTGAAGCAGGAGCTTGCAAATTCATTTTTCACATCAGCTCATGAAAAGCTCGATAAATCCATTGACCGCCTCAACGCCGATTCATTGAAACAGGTTGAAAAATTTGTAACCGGCGGAAAGGCTGAAGCAAAACCTGCGGATCTTCTAAAACAACTGGTGGACCGGTTTTCGCAGCAGTCTCAAAAGTCATCCAGTAAAAACCCTGCCTTATAGAGTATGAGCAAAGCCGGATTTGTCACGATCGTTGGAAGGCCGAATGTCGGAAAATCAACCTTGCTCAACCGATTGGTCGGTACCAAGCTTGCGGCGGTTTCTCCGAAACCTCAAACAACCCGCCAAACCGTGCGCGGTATTTTGACCGAACCGCGCGGCCAGATTGTTTTTCTCGATACGCCCGGGCTTCATCAGCCCAAAGATGCCTACGGAGAACGGATGGTGAAGGACGCGCAAAAATCGTTTTTGGAAACCGACATTATCTACTGGATGGTGTTCCCGCAAATTCCCGGAAAAGAAGAAACAGAAATCGGGAAAACGATCCAAAAATTAGCTAAACCCGTTTTTTTATTGGTCAACAAGGTCGATACGGTTGCAAAGCCTGAACTCTTGCCGGTTTTGGATTGTTATCACAAACTCTTTAAGTTCGAAGCGCTTTTTCCTGTTTCGGCGATGCACCGCGACAATCTTCCGGAACTTTTGGAAAAGACATTTGAAATTTTGCCGGAACACCCGCTTTATTTTCCCGAAGACCAGGCATCGAACCATACAGAGCGTTTCATTGCGACCGAAATGATCCGCGAAAAGATTTTCCGCCTGGCAAGCCAGGAAGTTCCTTATTCGGTGGCGGTAGAAATCGATAGTTTTCAGGAAAAAAGTGAAAAGTTGGCAGTCATTGAAGCGACCATTTTTGTGGAACGGGATTCGCAGAAGGGTATTCTGGTCGGGCAGGGCGGAAAAATGATTAAACTCATCGGCAAAAATGCGCGTGAAGACATCGAGCTGTTCTTAGGTAAGAAAATTTTTCTGCAACTTACCGTCAAGGAGCGCAAAGATTGGAAAAAGGATGAGAAATTCCTGGATCACTTGGAAAAAGAGGGAGAAACGGCAGTCTGATGGCGATTCGCGCAATCTTTTTTGATTTGGGAAACGTGTTGGTCAAATTTGACGCCAATATCGCGGCCGGAAAATTGTCAAAAGCATTTGGCATTAGTGAGGCGCAATTATGGCGGGACCTTTTTGTTTCCGATTTGGAACGTTCTTACACGACCGGAAAAATCTCGTCACTTGAATTCTTCAATCAAATCAAAGCCCGTTATCCGGCTCAAATTACTTTTGAATCATTTTCAGAAATGTGGAACGACATTTTCACGGAAAATGACGGCATGCTGGATTTGGTGGCAGCGCTTTCGAAACAGTATCCGCTTTTTTTGATTTCGAACACGAACGAACTTCACTTTGAATTCATCAAACAGAAATTTCCTGTTTTAAAGCACTTCAAGCGTCATTTTCCCTCTCACGAAGTCGGTTACCGTAAACCCGATGAAGCGATCTTTCGCCATGCACTTGAAGTGTCTGGGCAAAAACCCGAGGAGTCGGTTTTTGTTGATGATGTCGCTGAATTTGTACAAGCCGCGGAACGGGTCGGTATTCACGGCATTCAATTCATATCGCCCGCACGTTTGATTGAGGCATTTAAGAAATTAGGGCTCGGCTGGTAAAAAGAGATTATTTTTGCTCCACGAAGGCCGATATTCAATATACCGGCATTTTCTAAATAACGGTTTCTCATGAAACAGAAAAAGACACACTCTTCTTTATCGGTCATCGGCGGATTTTTTATCTGTTTCCTCGTTTTTTTAGCACCCGCTTATGCAGTTGAGTATTCTGATACATCCCGCTTCATGCAAGGTTTCGGGAAGGTCGTATCGGCCCCGTTCCAACTTCCGGCCCACTTATTGCAAAAATCTTTCACACAAGCGCCGCCGATCGGTATACTGAACGGAGCTGTCGGCGGGACCGCCAAAACCGTTTCTTATTTAATGAGCGGCTTGTGGGATATTGCGGGAGCGGCAGCGCCGTATGCCAAATATGCGCTTTTCTTTTAGACAGAATAAAATCAGGCCCCGGTTATTTCTTTTGGCCGTTTGTTTATTGACGCTATCGGTGATTCAAACCGGCTGCATTCGCTTGTGGGGCGGTGCGACTTACGTGAATGAAAAACCGGGCGAAAGAGTGCAGAAAACTTACATTTTAGATACCTATGAATTCACCAATCCAAATCCTCCGAAAGCGGATGTTCAATGAGCTCGCTGGCCGATAAAAAATGCGTGCCGTGCGAAGGCGGTGCGCAGCCGCTTACAAGGTCGCAATCCGAAGAACTGCTCATGGGCTTGTCGGGATGGGTTTTGGCGCCGGATGCCAAATTGATTAAGGCCGGCTACGTGATGAAAAATTTCAGATGTGCCGTTGATTTAATCAATAAAATCATGGAAATTGCAGAGCTGGAAAATCATCACCCGGACCTTCATTTAACGTCCTACCGGAAACTGACCGTCGAACTCAGCACGCACGCGATCGGCGGCCTCTCAGAAAATGATTTTATTTTGGCTGCAAAAATTGATAAACTACCCAAGCAGCTCAAAACATAACCTATGGAAATCCTAATCCGCAGGCGGAACAAGTTCAAATTGATTGACGCAACGATTGCCCTGATGCGCGAAAAGGGCTATCACCACATGACCGTGGATGATATTCTCGAAAAAAGCGGCGTCAAAAAAAGCAACTTTTATTACCACTACGAGAGCAAAGAGGCCTGTGCGATGGCCGCATTCGACGCGATGCTCGAAAAAGTGGATGAAGAAATCTGGCAGAAAATCCTCAGCAACAAATCACTTTCTCCCAAGGAGCGGCTCGAGCAGCTTGCCGAGTTTCTCGTAAAGCAGTTTGAGTCAGGCGGCGGCAAAACGGGTGATGTGTTCGGAAATCTAACGGCAGAGCTTGCAGACCGGCATTCTTTTTTTCAGGAAAAGTTAAACGACTACTTCATCCGTTATGCTTCTCACTTGGAAGGCGTCATTCAGGAAGGAATTGACGAGGATGAATTCCGGCAGTCGATTATTCCGAGAGAAGCCGCCGAAGCGATTTTGTCGCAAATTCAGGGCGCCTACCTGCTTGCCCGCGCTTTCCAGGATCCCGCCGCGCTCAGGCGCAACGTTGAGTTTCTGGTCAGCATCATTTCTTCGTAAGTTCAAAGCACAGAGTCCGTGCCTGATTTAATCCTTTTATTTTCTAATCAGTGAGCGGGCGAGCTTTGTGTTCGAAGAGGTAAATAAGAACTCCGCTGATGATGATGAGAAGCGCTCCCAAAAACATACTAGGCGTTACAGGGTCTTTCCAAAGCAAAAATCCGTAACCAAACGAACACACCGGCATTAAATATCCAAATGGGCTTACCACCGAAGGCGGGGCAATCCGGAATGAGCGCGTGACATAAACTTGCGCGAAAAATGACGTGATGGCAATGCCGCCGATGACCCACCAATCATTTAAATGAGGCGTTACGTATCCAAATTTCAAAAGCGGCAAGCTTCCGATTGCAGAAATAGTCGTAAAATAAAAAATGATAGTGTAAGAAGATTCTGATTCTTCCGCCACGCTGATGGTCAAGAATGCGGCCGCTGCGAGAACTCCTGAAAGTATGCCAACCACAACCGGAAATGGTTCAATGAGTAGCTGATGAGCCGTGAGCAAATACACGCCTGCGAAGCATGCAAGTGTTAAAACCCAAAGCCGGAGCGAAATCCGTTCTTTTAATAGTATGGATGAAAGGACCGCAACAAAAATTGGAGAGGTGTTGTTCAGCATGACTGCGGTTCCGAGATTCAGTTCTGAAATCGAATAAAAGTTCATCAGAAGCGCTGCAAACCCAAACACGCCCCGCCAAACCAACAACTTTGGATTTTTCCCGACGAATGACTTCCGCTTTCTAAAAAGCACAGCAGCCATGATCAGAGAACCAAACAAACTGCGAAAGAATACAATTTCAAACGGCGGCAGGCTGTGGCTCAAAATTTTCACCAAAGCAGCCATGGTGGCAAACCCGAGTGAAGCGGCAACCATATAGAAAATGCCGCGGCGGGTGGATTTTGTAAGTTTTCCCATATAAATAACACCTTGAACACTGAAAGCGTGTAATATAGAATTTCGGCACTCATTCATGGTTTGTAAAGTCGGAGAAAAGGTTCATGTTAATTGGTTTAACAGGCAAGAATGGTTCCGGAAAGGGCGTAGCTGCCGATTTTTTGAAGGACCGCGGCTTTCATTATCTCTCGCTTTCGGATGTGGTCCGGGATGAAGCCAAAAAGCGCAAAAAACCCGTCACGCGTGAAAATTTAATCGCAATCGGCAATGATCTCCGCCAAAAATACGGTGCAGGTGTTCTGGCGAAGCGGACGCTCGAGAAAATAGATGTCGACAAGCATTATGTGATCGATTCAATCCGGCATCCGGAAGAAGTCCGGGAGTTGCGCGCGAAAAACGGTTTTGTGTTGGTTCAAGTAGCGGCTTCTCCCAAAATCCGGTTTCAGCGGATCAAAAAACGCGGGCGCGAAAAAGACCCGATTACTTTTTCGGAATTTCAACGGCTCGAGAATGTCGAAGGGAAGAGCAAAGTCGGAAGCGACCAGCAGCTTGACCGGACTTTAGAGCTCGCCGATCACACGGTGCAAAATTCGGGCACAGTTTCGGAATTTCATGATAAAATCGCGAAACTTGTCATGAAAATTTCTGCGCAAAAAAAAAGGCCTGACTGGGACGAATACTTCATGGAAATCGCGAAAGTCGTTTCCCTGAGGTCAAATTGTGTGAAGCGCAAAGTCGCGGCCGTTATTGTTAAAGACAAACGCATCATTTCCACGGGCTACAACGGAACGCCGCGCGGCGTTAAAAATTGCAACGAAGGCGGGTGCCCGCGCTGCAATAGCTTTACGACTTCCGGAACAAAACTAGAAGAATGCCTCTGCTCACACGGCGAAGAAAACGCCATCACGCAATCGGCTTACCACGGCGTCAATATCGGCGGCGCAACGATTTACACAACATTTTCACCCTGCCTTTTGTGTACCAAAATGATCATCAATAGCGGCCTGAAGGAAGTGGTTTATAACGTAGATTATCCGCTCGGCGGCACGGCGCTCAATCTTCTCAAAGAAGCCGGAGTGCGTGTCCGGAAACTCAAAATCTAGCGGATAGCGCACAGCGTATAGCGGATAGGACTGATTTGAGATAGTCAAAATGAATCATTTGTTTATCTTTCCTATACGCTAAACGCTGTCCGCTGAACGCTATGAAGAAACTCACCCACGAAGAAATCCTCAGATTACGTGAGCAGAATCAATCCGCTAGACGCAATCCAATCTCGCTTCTTTTGAATGATATCCGGAGCCTGCACAATGTCGGCGCCATTTTCAGAATCGCGGACGGCATCCGCGCCGAGAAAATTTATTTATGCGGCATTACCGGAAAGCCGCCAAGCCGGATGATTACAAAGACAGCGCTTGGTGCCGAAATGTCCGTGCCGTGGGAATATCGCGCGGATGCATTTGAAATTGCAAACCATTTGAAAGAAAACGGAACTCAGCTCATCGTGCTTGAGCACACAAATTCCAGTATTTCGTATGCTGAAGCAAAACCCAAAGCGCCGGTTTGTTTGGTGATTGGAAACGAAGTTACGGGCGTTGATGAGAGCCTGGTTTCAATTGCCGATCTGGCGGTTGAAATTCCGATGTTGGGTGAGAAAAATTCTTTAAATGCTTCGGTGGCTGCGGGAATTTTGGCTTACCGGATTGCGGAAAGCTTAGGGCTTTCTCAAATATTCCTTCTCCCTCTTTAGAGGGAGAAGGCTAGGATGAGGGTGATAGTTTAGAAGATATCTCCCTCACCCTGACCCTCTCCCAGAGGGAGAGGGAAAATATCATAGTTTTATGGCTTGCCGATCATGCGCACGACTTCTTGCCGAAGAACCTCGACTTCAACCGGTTTTGAAAGCAGGGAATAGTGTGCGCGGTCAACGCCGACAAATTGCTGCGGCGCTCCCGATGCCAGTGCGGTCAGGAAAATCACGTTGATCTCTTTGGTTTCGGGAATCTTGCGGAGCGTCTCATAAACCACCGTGCCGTCCACATCCGGCAGTGCGACGTCTAAAATCAAAAGATCCGGCTTTTCTTTGAGTGTTTTATCAAGCGCTTCATGGCCCCGGTGCGCGACAATGGTTTCATAGCCGTCTTCTTTCAGGAATTCAGCCACCGCATCGCAAATCTCGGGTTCGTCGTCGATAATGAGTATCTTTTTCATAGGTTAAAAGCCGACTTTGTACCTAAATCATCGGCTGTTTCGAAAAAAGTTGTAGCACCGCTTTTCACGTGGCATAATACGGCTTTCAAAACCCCTAAAAATTCATGAAAACAGCGCTCAATTTAGAAGCCATTTATGCTCCGATTCAAGACCGCCTGCCTCAGGCGGAAGATAAAATCTTAGATATTTTAGCCACAACAAACGAATTGTCGAGCGATGTTATCCGTTATTTTTTCAAAGCCAAAGGCAAATTTTTAAGGCCGGCACTTTGCCTGTTTGGCGCCAGTCTCGGCAGCCAAACGGATGCCAAAGCCGTTCAGATGGCCGCGGCGCTCGAAATATTCCATTCAGCAACCTTGATCCACGATGACATTATAGACTCTGCTTACTTGAGGCGCAATATGCCGACCATTAATGCGGCCTGGAATTCGCAAGTCGCGGTTTTGGTGGGGGATTTTCTGCATGATAAAGCGATCGGCTCCGTGTTTCAGCTCAATCATCCGAAGGTGATCGCATCATTTTTGGAAACAGCCGGCATTGTTTGCGACGGCGAAATATTGGAGCTGAGTGAAAAAGGAAATTTTGCGTTAACCGAGCAAAAATACCTTACGATCATCGAAAGGAAAACAGCCGCGCTTTTGGCATGCTGCCTCGAAACAGGCGCTTTGTTGGCAGGCTTGTCTGATGAACAAGCCGCTCACCTTAAACGCTACGGCATTCATTTTGGAAATGCGTTTCAGATTGTGGATGACTGCCTTGATTTTGCCGGCGAAGAGAACGAATTTGGAAAAACGCTCGGCTCTGATTTAGCGCAGGGCGTCTTAACGCTTCCGATTATCCGCCTGCTTTCGCTTGCGGATCCGAAAACGAAACAGGACGTGATTGAATTGCTCAAAGATGAAAAACAGCCGAACCGGCTTCGCCGGCTGTTGGACTACCTGAACCAGTATGAAGCGCTGGATTATTCCTATCAGCGCGCCAAGGAATTGACGGATTTGGCACGGCTTGAACTTTCATCATTCGGCGATCATCCGGCCAAGAAAAGTCTCGGCCTGCTTTTGGATTACATTCTGGAACGGAACCGTTAACCGTTTCACCGCCTGACGCATTCATGCAGACTGCAACTCCCGGAACTTTATATTTGGTTGCGACCCCGATCGGTAATTTGTCGGACATCACGCTTCGCGCAATCGAGATTCTGAAATCCGTTGATATCGTTGCATGTGAAGACACGCGCCACACGGGCACTCTTTTAAAGCATCTCGCAATTAAAAAACCGCTTCAAAGTTTTCACGAGCACAGCAAAGATTCAAAACGCTTTTTATTGATCGATGAGCTTCAATCCGGAAAGTCTGTTGCGCTTGTGAGCGATGCCGGAACGCCTTTGATTTCGGATCCCGGATTTCCGCTTGTGCGCGAAGCGATTGAAAATCAAATCCGGATCGAATCAATTCCGGGGCCTTCGGCCGTTATCAGCGCTTTGGTTGTGAGCGGATTTTCGTGTGAGCCGTTTGCATTTTTCGGTTATTTGCCGAATAAAGAAAAAAAGCGCAGGGAAGTTTTGGAAAGCGTTTTGAATGAAGAAAAAACGCTGATTTTTTACGAGTCGCCGCATCGGCTTGTGAAATCGCTCCATGATATTTCCGATATTTTTCAGGACCGCAGAATTGCGGTTGCGCGCGAACTTACCAAGAAATTTGAAGAAACGGTGCGGGGAAGAGCGGCGGAGGTTTTCCGTCACTTTGAAAAACGTAAAATTCTCGGCGAATTTGTCATTATTATTGAAGGCATAAGAGAGTAGAGCAATTTTTATCTGTTGGGGCGGTTTGTATTCAGATAATCTGAATGGTACACTTTAAATGGCACACGGAAGCGTCAAAAAATTAGCGGTTTTTGTATCGGGGTCGGGGACCAACCTCGAAAATTTGGCTGACTCAATCCGGCAAAGTAGGCTTAAAAATTGTGAAATCCGGCTTGTCGTGACGGATAATCCGCAGGCGAAGGCACTCGAGCGGAGCAAGCGATTTAATTTAAAATCGCAGATTTTTGACCGGAAAGATTTTAAAACGAAAGCTGATTTTGAAAACGCAATTCTGGGTTCATTGAAAGCGGAAAAAATTGATTTTGTGGTGTTGGCGGGTTTTATGCGGATCCTCAGCCCCGAGTTTATCCGGGCTTATCCGCAAAGAATCGTCAATATCCATCCGGCGCTTTTGCCGAAGTTTCCGGGCGCTCATGCGATTCAAGATGCGTGGAACGCTAAGGCAAAAGAAACCGGCGTCACGGTTCATTTTGTGGATGAAGGGATCGATACGGGCCCGGTTATTTTTCAGAAAAAAGTTGTGAGATTAGATTCCGACACATTGGAATCTTTGGAGCAAAAAATACATGCAGCGGAATATGAAGTTTATCCGCTGGCGGTTCAGTGGCTTGTGGACGGAAAATTGAAAGTTGTCAACGGAAAGGTCGTGAATTCATGTGCAGGAGAACAAGTTAAGGGAGGAAAGCCGGTTTAGATTTGGAAATTCCCGCAAAACCGATATTGCCCGCTTCATCTTCATTTTAGTAAGTCTAAGCTTCACTTTTTCTCCAGCTATTTTTTCGAGCGACCAAACACCTGTCACAGTCGTCATTCCAAACCCCAACGCCGAAGTACGCGCAGCCAGCACCTGGATTTCTGTGCCTCCGGATGTTAAACGGCGCTCACCCTTTCCGAGGCACATTATTTGGAACACGTGGTGGCGGGTGTGGATTATTGATGAATATTTCGGATTCGGCGTCACGCCGCTTTCGCTCAAAGAGGATCCCTTTACCGCATCCGTCAAATTCCGGGATCCGTGGGAGCCGCTGCCTAAATCCGAAGTGAAAGCGCGTAAAATGAAATGGATCTTAAAAACAAAAAATTATGCAGAAGATCAGCTTGATGAAACGCCCGCGGCTTTCATCAATCGCGGAATCAAATTCAGCTGGTCGAGTTATCTCTATTTCAAGGATTGGAACCGTGAATTTAAAGAAAAACATCACTTACATCCGAGAATTAAAATTCCGATCAGCTGGAAAATGTTCATGAACACCGAAGACATCAGCCGGATCGACGGAGAGCTCAAATACAAGCGCTCCTTCGATAGCACATCCGAACTGTTTTATGCGCTGGCAGGTACGCGCGATTTAAAACGGGTCGATTATTGGCTCGTGTGGAAACGGTTCAACGATGTCGGCGCCGTCAAGCACACGGTTTGGCGCCCCTTCCGGTCTTTTCCGGTTTTGAAGCAGATTGACGAATGGACTGCAATCGAACGTCTCGATGACTTTTTCAGCCGGTCTGTCCGCGATCAGAACGAAGAATTTATCATCTCCGACTACGATTAAGGGTCAAGGGGCAAGTGTCAAGGCCCATTTTAGAAGAGTCTTTTGCGCCTTGGCACTTGACCCCTGACCCCTGACCCTACTATAATGCCACTCTCGTTTTTGTAACCAGATTGATCCTAATCCCATCTGTTTCAGTTAGAGGAGGTTTTTAGCATGGCAGCACCTATTAAGCAAATCATGGCCCGCGAAATTCTGGATTCACGCGGAAATCCGACGGTTGAAGTCGATGTCACACTTAAAAATGGTATCACAGGCCGTGCCGCAGTCCCGAGTGGTGCTTCGACCGGCGAGCACGAAGCTGTTGAGCTTCGCGATGGCGACAAGAAAAAGTATCTCGGAAAAGGCGTCTCGAAAGCCGTTAAGAACGCCAATACGGAAATCGCGAAATTACTTGCTGGAAAAGATGCCTCCCAGCAAAAACTAATTGACGATTTAATGATCAAAGCGGATGGCACACCGAACAAAAGCCGTCTCGGCGCTAACGCGATTTTGGGCGTTTCGCTTGCGTGTGCCCGTGCTGCCGCCAACGCCGCAAAATTGCCTCTCTATCAATACATTGGCGGATCAAAAGCCAAAATCCTTCCGGTTCCGATGATGAATATTTTAAACGGCGGAAGCCACGCGGATAACAACGTGGATCTTCAGGAATTCATGGTGATGCCTTTTGGTTCACCGACTTTCAAAGATGCTTTGCGCTGCGGCGCCGAAGTGTTTCATCATTTGAAATCCATTTTGCACAAAAAAGGAATGTCAACGGCGGTGGGTGATGAAGGCGGCTTTGCGCCGAATTTGAAATCCAACGAAGAAGCCATCCAAGTGATCTTAGAAGCCATCGAAGCCGCCGGCTATAAGCCCGGCGATGATGTGAAAATTGCGCTCGATCCGGCATCGAGCGAATTTTTTAAGAACGGGAAATATTATTTAGAGGCGGAAGCCAAACCTGAGAAAACTTCGGCGCAAATGGTCGATTTTTATGAAGATTGGGCCAATAAATATCCGCTTTTCTCGATTGAAGACGGACTTTCCGAGAATGATTGGGAAGGCTGGAAACTTCTGACCGACCGCATTGGCTCACGCGTGCAGCTTGTGGGCGATGATTTGTTCGTGACGAATTCCAAGCGCCTCCAAATGGGCATTGACCGTAAGACCGCAAATTCTATTTTGGTGAAGGTGAATCAAATCGGAACTTTGACGGAAACGATCGATGCCGTGAAGCTTGCGCAAAAAAATGGTTACACGGCTGTCATGAGCCACCGGAGCGGGGAAACTGAAGATACGACAATCGCCGATTTGGCGGTTGCGCTTTCTACGGGCCAGATCAAAACCGGTTCGCTTTGCCGTACGGACCGCATGGCGAAATACAATCAATTGCTGCGGATCGAAGAAGAGCTCGGCAAAAAAGCTGTATATGCCGGAACTTTAAACCTTCGGCCAGAGCCGGCGCTAACCCGTTAAGCCGGTTTGAATGAAGCGCATCGACCGTCTCTTTTGGATTTTCGCAATTTTGGCGGGCGTGTTTCTGCTGTTTTTTCCGGTGCTGTCGAAATATTTAGAGCTTAAGCGCTCGGAAGAAAAGTTGACGGCTGAAGTAGAGACGCTTGAGAAAAAAATCAGCGATCTGGAGCGCGAAAATTACCTGATCCGGAACGATGCCGAGCATTTGGAGCAGGTAATCCGCGAAGAGCTGAAACTCGTGAAGCCGGGCGAAGTGGTTTACAAAGTAGTTCCCGAAGATTCCGAACCTCCGGCCAAAACGCCCTAAATTAGCCGCGCTTGCAAATCTGTCATTCGCTTTATATAATACATCTTCGTTTTTATCTTTTATCGCGGGGTAGAGCAGCCCGGTAGCTCGTCAGGCTCATAACCTGAAGGTCGTCGGTTCAAATCCGGCCCCCGCTAGTTTCGTAAATAAAATAGCCATCGATAGTTACATCGATGGCTATTTTTTTGTTTGTGCCCAAATATCACTCCGTGCTAACACGGTGCTAACAAACCTTGAAAAACTCACCACACATGCTTCTCGCTTATCATCAAAGACGTGGTCTATGTCAGACTTGACAGATCGATGAAAATTTTTTTAAAGTTTTTGTTGACTTGTCCGAGATATTAGTTATATTAGCGACTAATTAAGACTAATTAAGACTAAATTAGACTTTTAACTATTGAGGAATTGCTCACAATGGCAAAAGAGAAGAAATTGAAAAGTGATACTGCGTCGGAACAAAAATTTCTCCGTGTGGAAGAAGTGGCCGAGATCCTTTCAGTGAATCGCTCCACCATATTTGTTTGGATAAAGAAAGGCTTGTTAGTTCCCATTCGGATCGGCGGTGTTTTGCGTTTTGATGCAAATGATGTAACTCGTATTATTGGCCAGGGTAAATTGCGGCAGAGCAGAGGCAAAATAAGACAAATTCTCTTGATTGATGATGACCAGCTTATTCGCAATTCACTGTCGAAAGTGCTTAAACAAGCGAATTATGGCGTCACAACAGCAGAGAACGGAGAATCCGCAATTGAGAAAATTAAAGAAACGTTTTTCGATCTAATCATCTCCGATATTCGCATGCCGAAAATGAATGGACTTGATACCATTCGAGCAATTCGGAAGGCGCAAAAGAGTCTAGGTAGGCCTCGCGCAGGAGAAATGTTGATCACTGGTTTTCATGAAGGCGACCCACAGACACAGGCAATAGAACTTGGAGTTGATGATTGTCTTTTTAAACCTTTCTCCGTGGATGATTTCTTGCGCGTAGTCCGTGAAAATATTCGAAAAAGAGAAGCCATTGAAAAATAGTCATTAATTGTGGAAAGGAGACCCCTATGTTAAACGAAATTGTATTCGTCGTAAGAAGATTCTTAATTAGACTGCTCATTTGTCTTTTTTTGTTGACGTTAAACTTGGGTGTGAAGGAAGCTCGCGCTGACGACGAAACATTTATTCGCTGGATTTCCGCGTCCGCGTTTCATTATCTGGGTCCCGTTGTAGTCAGTGATTTAAAACCTGATGGTCAAATGGAAATACTGGCGGGGGCGAATAATGGGTTCTTGTACGGTGTGGATTCCTTTGGTAACGACCTGCCAGGATTTCCCGTTAATCTTTTTACACTAGCAAATCCACCCGCTTTTAGTAGTGTGGATGATGTTGTAGAAACGATGCCTGCCATAGCTGACCTTGACGGCGACGGTGTTCAAGAAATTATAGCTAGCGTGGGAATTAATCGACCCGGTAATATACATGATAGTAAATTGCTCGTGCTTAGACCTGATGGCAATGTTTTCCCCAATTGGCCGGTAGCAGGAGTGTCGATTTCTGGTCCTACTCAAAACGGTCGCGTCGTAAGCACTCCTTTAGTTTGGGATTTTGATCACGATGGTGAGAGCGAAATTGCAATTTTAAGCGCACAATATATTACAACACCTGGAACGCCGCCTACCGCAATGCTTTACCTGTTCAAGAATGACGGAACCTTATTCAATAATACCTACCCAAAAATCATCTCTAATTTCGCCGGGTCCTCTTTGGCAGTTGGCGATCTCGACAACGACGGGATCGAAGACATTCTCATCCGAGGCCAAAACAAGGTGTATGCCATTCGCTGTAAAGATGGAAGCGACTTGCCTGGGTGGCCGGTCACTGTCGGTGGAAAGATATCCAGCTTGTCCGTAGGCGATGTTGATAATGACGGAAATTTGAATGTTGTTGTTTTGGAGGATTCCACAACGGCTACCGCACGCATCAATGTTCTTAATGCAAATGGCACGCAGTTAACCGGATGGCCGCGGACTGTATCGGGATGGGGCTTTTCACTCGGGAGCCCTAGTTTGGCCGACCTCGATGGTGATCAAACGCTTGAAATTGCATTCCTTTCGGACGGTTATGTGAACGTACTCAAATCGAACGGAACTCCGTTTCCCGGATGGCCTCAGCCCATCATGCCTGAGTACTCCTATATCACAAAGAGCAATGTAACCATCGCTGATATTAATGGTGACTCTTCATATGACTTAGTTTTTCTTGCTCCTTCAGGAAAAATATATGCATGGTCAAAAGAGGGTAACATGCTGCCAGGCTTTCCAGCGCAAGTTCCTGTTCCCCCGGGTGGAGAAATCGGGTCGACCGGCACGGCAATGATCACTGATTTAAGGACGGACGGAGACACCGATGTAGTGATGTCCATGAAAAATCTAGGTTATCCATTTGAAGTTGGATTTTTTTCATTTGACACTCAGCAGGCTCATTCAAATTTTCTACCATGGCCTGCACTTCATCGAGATAGCAAACATTCTGGCTTATTCCCGAAACATGGAATCAAGATCGGCATAGTAGGTGACGGCATAGTGAACCAATTGCCTTTACCTGATGCTTTCGGGCGATATCAGGAAGGATTTAAAGTTCAATTGCACGCTATTCCAAATACTGCCGAAGGTTGGATCTTTCGTGGGTGGCGCGGAGACCTCACAGGCAATGTCAACCCAGCCTTTCTCCAAATGAATTCCGAGAAATCTGTGACGGCTTACTTTAGAAGAAGGCTTGTAGAGGCCATTTCAGGTTCAATTACCTGAATCATTGCGAACAATGGATTTGCCTAAACGCGTTGTAGGTAGCGGTTATAAGGAGAGTTAACATTAGTCAAGCGTGGCGAAAAGGCTTAATGCCCTGAGAGGTTCTTCCGTGCCGGGTCGAGCGCTCTCTAGCCACGTTTTTATTATAGCACCCATTTCACAATCAGCAATGTTATTCAGCTAAACTCTCCTGTTTTCAAATTCCATCATAAGTCAAAAAACGGCTTAAAAGTGCCGTATTTATACTGTTAAGCCAATCCTGCGAACTGATTATTTCACATCAGTTTGCATAGAGAAATGTGATAGAATTTTGCCACCAATCTGATGAAAAAATTGACATTTGAACGGTCAAAAGTACAAAAGGAAGCCATCAAGAGACTGCTGGCATATCAAAGAAATAAGCTTTACCCAATTTACATAGCATTTTCATCTAATGATTGTGAAAGAATGCTTGAAGAAAGAATTCCGGATTTCATTAATAGAATTAATGAAATACTAGTGACAACGGCATTTACGGATAAAGACAAGGACCTTTGTCGCGAACTTATCCAGATCCTACATTCAAAAGAACGGCAGTCCCGTGAAAGTAGGCAAAGAGGTATGAAAATCATCGAGAAGCTTATTCAGCGCATGAAAGTAATGACTCATGGTTTCAACGCCAAATAGTTGTTATGAATATTGAAGCTCGAGTCAGGGAAGTCATTTGTGATCAGTTGGGAGTCAAACCTGAAGAAGTTTCGCCTGACTCTGAACTGATTAAGGATCTCGAATTAGATTCCTTGGATTCGGTCGAACTCATTATGGCAATTGAAGAGGAGTTTAACATTGAGATTTCCGATGAAGATGCTGCAAAAATGAACAAAGTACAAGATATCATTCAATACGTTATTGAGAAACTAGACAACAAATAAAAAACAGGAGCTGTGTAATGTCAGCAAAGAAAATTTTGGTAATTGATGATGAGGAATTGCTCATTAAGTCTCTGAGTCGGCTTCTTGAAAAGCAGGGATACGAAGTTTATACCGTGCGCAATGGGTCTGACGCGGTGGCTATAATGGACGAAGATGACTTTGATCTTGTTATTTCGGATATACGCATGCCAGGGCTGAGCGGCGTTGAAACCGTGCGTCAAATTCAAGAAAACATGAGTAAAAAGCAAAAGAAAATTCCCACTATTTTTGTTACTGGATTTGCAGATGATAATATAGAGCGTGAGGCGAGAAAGCTGAATCCGATTGCTTATATAATGAAGCCCTTTGATATAAGGGAGCTATTGAAAACAGTTATGGATTGTTTGGGAGTGTAAGCAATGTTTTCTATTGGCGAGCCAAACTTAGTTTTACTTAGCAAAATCAAGCGATACAAAAAACGTGCGGTGGAACTTAAGGCATTATTGTATGCTGATCCTAATAAATGGGGAAAATTTCAAAGTGAATTTAATCAAGAAATAAACGGCATTTTTCGCGACATTATGCTATTTGAAAAGGAAAATATTGCAAGGGGCAATGAAGAAAAGCTGTATAAGTTGAAACGCTTTTTTGTATCAAAATTGAGGAAAGATTTTGTTTATGGTCAATATATAAAATGGAGTGTGGACAAACCTTTCGGTTATGCGGGCGATTTCCAAATCATCGATGATATATATTTGAACAATCCCACATCCGTTGGTTTTGATAGATTGTTTGATAATTATTTTCAAATATCCGCTGCTTCCGTTGCAACAAGGAACAGAAAAGACGATTTCAAAAGGATCATCAGTAAATTTATTAATGAGCGAAAAGTTAATGGTGAGAAAATAAATATCATGGACCTGGCTTCGGGACCGTGTCGCGATATTAAGGAACTTATTGATCAAGTTCAATTCAGCAAAGAAAATATTCATATTGATTGTTTAGACAATGACGAAAACGCAATTGCATACGCAAAGAAGCTTTTAGGTGATTTATCAAACATTTCATTTGTAAAGCAGAATGTTGTTCGTATGGCTTTAAAAAAAGATATAGTGCATGAGTTTCCAAAACCATATGACTTGATTTTCTCAACGGGATTATTTGATTATTTGGATGAGAAGATTTCCGTGCGCCTTGTTTCAAATCTGAAGAAATTATTGCGCCCGAATGGTGTATTGGTAATCGCGAATTATTTTGATAAATATAGCAATCCGGCCATACACTTTATGGAATGGGTCGGCGAGTGGAATCTTGTTTATCGAACGGAAGATGAATTTAAGAAGATATTTCTTGATTCTGGATTTAAACTTGCTGATTTAAGCATAGAATATGAGCAGCAAGGTGTTATTCAATACTGTTTTGCGAAGAATGGCACATGACAGGTTATTATTTTTGGTCCGCGATTATTAACGCTCTTACAAGTTTTTCCGTAAGTTTTCTTGTCCTTCACAAAAACCCCACAAAACGATTGAATCTTATATTTGTAATATTCGCTATTAGCGTTGGATTTTGGGCTGCGTGTTATGCTGTCTGGGTATGGACAATGACGTCTGCTAGTGCGGATGTAGCGCTATTTTGGATACGCTTAGCAATGGTAGGCTCAACCTTGATACCGCCTTCTTTTACCGAGTTTATAATCCATCTGCTGGGAAAGGAATCTGAGCACAGAATTATTCGTTTAATGAATTTGATTTTTGGTGTTGTCATAATATTTTTCTCATTCAATGCTTATTTCATCCAAACTGTCGAACAACGCTTAACATTTGCCTATTGGCCTGTTCCTGGACCGCTTTTCTATGCATTTCATTTGTGGTTTGCCTTAAATGTTACTGTTTCGCATTATTTAATGATTGTTTGGCTGATCAAGGAGAAGCATTCAATTGTCTGGAAGAGAAATTTTAGTGTTCTTTTAGGTACGCTCATAGGTTTCTTGGGCGGAATGACAAATCATTTCTTGTGGTATAACATAAAAATTCCACCTGTCGGAAATATTTTGGTAGCGGTTTACGTTGCTACCGTGGCATTTTCAATTGTTAAATATCAGTTGTTGGATATAAAACTTATTATTAAGCGAACTCTAGTATTTGCTGGAGTTGTAACGATATCTGTTCTGACGATTTCTATTCCCATAGGGTTGACTCAGATGATTATTGGAAGAACGGTGGGCATATCACCTTTTTTTCTCATGATATGTGGAATTGCAGCATCTGTTTTTATTTATAGACCCGTGGAAAAAATTTTAACCAATATTACTGATAAATTTTTATTCCAAAAAAAATACGACTACCACAAACTTCTCAAAGAGAATGCAAAGCAAATCGCATTCATCCACAGTTTGGACGAATTAGCTAAACAAGTTTCCGCATATTTGGTTAAACAGGGGAGGATTAGAAATGCGGGAATCTTAATGCGAACCAATAATAATGAATATGATCTGAGGTATCCATTAGGATACGGTGGTAGAAGTAATCGTCCGCGGCTAACAATTTCCGAAAACCACCCGGTAATCAGATTATTAACATCGCAGAATGGTCCAATCACAGCATATTCCATTGAAAAAAATATGAAAGATGAAAGACTCGATTCTCAATCTCAGTCTGACATTCTCAACATTTTCAATGCATTGAAAGCGGAAGCATTAATTCCTAGTTTTATTGGTCAGCCTGATATTGAAAGCAATGGATTTAATCAGAAAATCTCCAATGTGCTAGTTCTTGGCGGTAAGAAATCTGACGAGCCATACACAAGCGAGGATTTGGATGTTTTTTTTACAATTGCCCAGGATTCAGCCATTGCCACAGAAAATACAAGACTCGTAAATGATATTGTTATTGAGCGTGAAGAAAAAGTCAAAGCGCAAAAGATTGCCGAACAAGTTAATTTCACCAGGAGCTTAAAGCACGAAGCTGGTAATAAGTTAGTGGGAGTTGGAAGTGCTGCCATTAACATGCGCCTTCATTTGCCAGACCGCGTGAATCGCTTAAAAAATAAACTTAAAGATAAACTAACCAATATTGAAGCTAGACAGCTTGAAGAGATTGATGCATCGATCGTTAAGTATTCGCGTGATATTGAAGGCATGGCAGATCGAGTCAAGTTAGTTGTGGATTCAGTTGTTGGCGCTCTTGCGGGAGATAAGAACATGAAGCAAGTCATGGATTTTAGGGTACCGTGGGAAACAGCAAAGCGCAATTTGAACATTGATGACACGCCAAAATTTAAAGTCACGCTCTCCGAAGGATTTAAATTATTCGGGAATGTGTACATGATGGAGCAGGTATTTGAGAATTTATTTAAGAATTCGATTGATGCTTTAGCGGGACAACCGAACGATTTAATTTATCTTACTGGTTCAGAACGTGACAATAACGAAAAACCGGTAACATGGTTTGAATATTGGGATGAGGGCCCTGGAGTTCCTGAATCACTCTTTGATAAGGTTTTCTCACAAGGGTTTTCTACGAAACCCAAACCACAATCAGTTATCTCAATGGATGCGGGGCATGGACAGGGTTTATATGTTTGCCGGAAAATTATAGAAGAGTTTCATGGTGGAAAAATTTGGCTTGAGAAGCGACTTGAAGGCGGATCAAAGTTTGTGTTTTGGCTTCCCACCGAAAATGCCGTAAATGAGAACCGAGAATCAGAATCGTAATGTTTATGAAAAGACTTCTCTTCATAGAGGAAGATTATCTGGTAGCTGATTTGCGGCCAATTCTTGAATCCTTTGCCTATGAGGTTATAGGAATATCTAGTGAAAACTTTATTGAAGAAGCCATTAGGAGGCATGAAGTCGATGCAATTGTGATTTCCAAAGAAATGCGAATTGGGGGAGAATCTCTTGCTTTGTCCATGAGAACGCAATCAAATCTACCGCTCGCCAAACATTTGTTAAAATTGAAAGATACCAAGATCGATTTTAATTGGGGAATTCAGCTTGCGCGCAGAATAAAAAATGCTGGCATAAAACTCCCAATGCTTTGCCTCACGACAGATGAATTTCCACGGATGGAATGGTACTATCAGTTAGAAGGAGTTTTATTTCATGCTGTTATTCCAAAAAATGAGTCCTTTCATTTGAATTTGATTACAGCTTTGAAGAAGATTTTGGGGCCACAAAGAGAAGATTCATCAAATAAGGCGTGATAGATAGAAAAAATGGCGGATGCAATCAAATCTCAAAAGAATAGGGTACTTATCATCGATGACGAAATCGATATCAGGAGCGTTCTCAAAGAAACGCTTGAATACGAAGGTTTTCAAGTTGACACAGCGGCTTCCAGCGACGAAGCTATGGAACATCTGGGGCATGGGCTTTTCAATTTGATATTGGTTGATATCAGGCTTGAAGGGCCATTGAGCGGTGTTGAAGTTGTAAAAATGTGCAAATTTGCACCAGGGAAGCCCAAGGTTGCCGTTATCTCTGCGACCCCATATAAACTTCTTAAGGACATGTTTGAAAATAGAGGTGAAATCTTTTCAATAAAAGATTATTTGGAGAAACCAACTGATCTAAAACCCGATATTTTTATGAGCAGAATAAAGAAAATATTATCAAATGAACCGGAGAAGAAATGACTGATAAACAAAGCACAATCCTAATTGTTGACGATGATAAAGTCGTGATTGAACAGCTTGTAACGCATTTCAGAAGGCGAAATTATGAACCGATTGCGACCGCAAATCCGACTATAGTCAATCAGACGCTCGAAGCATATCGAGTTGATCTAATTCTCTTGGACTTACGGATGGAGAGGTTGAACGGCTACGAAGTTCTTAAGAAGCTTCGCGAGAATAATATTAATACTCCCGTTCTCATTATTACAGCTTATTATCACGATGAGAAAGAAAAGCTCAAGAGTGTTGGCATTACCCAAGATGACGTGATCGAAAAGCCATTTAGGGATTTCGCAAAGATTGAAGATAAGATCAATAAAAAATTGAATCGTGTCGTTACTCCCGGCCAAGTCAATAGTGAATATGAAGATGAAATTTACTATGAAAACCGAACCAAAATTGTTTTGGTGGACGATGAGCTTGAACTCAATGATTTCATGAAGGAAGTGTTGGAGGGAAGGCGCTACAATCTCACAATTTTCACAGACGGCAAGAAGGCTCTTGACCATATTCTGAATGACGAATGCCATGTGGCTATCATTGACATGAAGATACCGGGCATGGATGGGCAAAATTTAATCAAAGAACTCATGGATAAAAAGCCGAACCTCAAGATAATTCCAATTTCTGCTTCGTATGCGAAAGAAATGAAAGCCCTTTTGCAAAAGGTGGGATTCCCGCCTGAAAAATTGGTCGAAAAACCTTTTGATATTCCGACGATGGTTGAACATATTAAAGTCTATGCAACCGAGTTGGGAACGCTTGGTTAATCGTTCTTAAAATTGCACAGCAGGATAAGTAGTAAAAATCCCCCGCATTTGATCGGTTGCAGGATTCCTTAGCATATAACCCAGATTGCCGTCGAAGTAAATACTTTCGCCCTTCAGAAGCGTCATGGCGCTTCGTTTTTTACCAACCGTGATTTCTAATTCACCGTCTTCTACAAATATAGCAACCATGGCTTTGTCTTTTCTCTTCCAATTCTTTTTCCCGCTATTCTTGCCTTCGATCATGAGCTCGCCGAAAAAATATTCGCTATTCACATTGGGCGGCACGGCAGAATAAATCTTAAGTCCGTAATAGGCAGTGAAATCAATCATGGCGCGGCTTGAAATCGTGGCAAGTGATATTGGTTTTTCTTCTCTATGATGGCACCAAGTCAGAAATTCTTCCATAGAAACGCCGACACCCGAGAGCAAGTCTTCAATCTTTGCCCAATGAATAACAGACGAGCCCTTCTTGAGCTTCATCAATTTTGCAATTTGCTCGTGATCCAGGGAATCTGTTAGGTCGGCTAAATGTTTGACCGCAATCAAGACGTTAGGGCGGTCTGATTTATATTTCCGGATGTATTCAATGCCCTTGGCAATGTCGATGGATTCAACCGTCTTTAAAGCGGTTTCAAACTTCGTCTTAGTGGACTCCGGATGGGGGATTCTCGTCACGAGATAGATCAAAGCCGCGTTGTCTTCATCCTCATTGACGATACTGTGAGGAAAAAAGCCGTCCAAGAGGAACCCTTGATTTGTCGTTACGACCGATTCTTGTCCCGCATAATGAATCTTGATATGAAAACCCGCCAGAACAAATCCGAGCACGTGATGATGAGCGCCCAAGCTTAATTGATCTATTGAACGTTTAGGAGGCAAAACTACGCGACTTACAAAAAAATCCTTTTTGGTATTAATGGGCGGTGAGCAGGGCGTCATATCAAAACTTCTAAATTGGAGCCGTTTGCTCTCATGCCACTCATCTTGAATACGTTTGCGCTTTCGTATCCCTTTTACAACGGCAGGGGCTTTCTTCTTAAAGATGAAAAAATTAGCCGGGTCATGTTCTCGGCCCCGAAGGATAAGTTCATCCACGCTTACACCAAGCGCCTTGGCGCATTTCTCGAGGTTTGAGACAGTGGTTGCCAATTGGTGGTCGTTCTCGATGGATTTAAGGGTTGCTTCGTTAAGGCCAATTTGCTTCGCAAAATCCATCTGCCGGACACCCTTATCAACACGTGTCTCCTTAATGATAGATCCAATCAAGGAACGCCTTAGCTGTGGGAAGCCCGGCAATAGCTCTTGGTATTTGGCTAATATCTGATCATACACAGGAAAACCTCAAAAAAGTTTCAACGGCTAACTGGTCAAAAAGAAGATGTTTTACCCTATAAGTATCAAGTCTACATGAACTTACGTGGGATGTCAAATATAGATATAAATATGTCAGAAACTATCTTAATTGAGTTCCTTGACACTTTAAAAAAGGCCATGTAAGGTTCAGTCAAAGGTGGAAATAAGACATGACTAACCAATCAAAAGACAACAAAATACAGGATAGCAAATATCAAGAAAATATCGATATTAAACAACTTGAGGAAAACTATCAAAACAAGGTGAAACTCGTCCTCGAAAGTGAAGCGGTAGGCCTCGAGGGTGTCGTTATGCCTCAAGCCGATAGCTTGCCTCAAATTGACAAGAGACTCATGCAGGAGCATCACAATTCCGGACATGCGCTTTGGTTTCTCGGGATGGTCGTTTACGGGATTACGCATGAGAATCCAAGTTTCTCGACAGAGAAGAAGGCGTTTAAAACGCTTGCCCACCTAATTTGCTTGAGAGAGTTTGTTTCGGATGAAGCTATGAGTTTAAGAAAGATTCTTTCTGAACTAATTGATGCGATCCAGGCTGAAGCTCCAATTGATCATGCTAGTTGGACAAAGTTCATTTATAGCCATTGGAACGTCATCAGAGAGCTCGCCGAACATTACGGTCATGCTGAAAAATGTTTTCCTAATTCAGAATTTGAGAAAATCCAAACAATTGTTACGAAGAAAGGTGAAGCGAAATGAAACAGAAATTGACATTCAAGAAACTGATGAAGCGAAATATCCGCTGGCTTCGGATTTATTGGATACGGGTAAGACAGGTTGAAATGGAAACAGGAGCTCTCTTAGAGCCTTGTTGAAGAAGCAGCCGTGATGGGTTGGCCGAGTCGGTTAGTAATTTCGGCTAAAATATGTGGTCTTTTGTTTGACTAAATAGTTACTTTATTAAAACTTATTTTCAGATTTATCTAGTGTGGATAGATTTTCATCTAGTGTCAGTAGAGAAAGCGCAAATTTTGATACGTTGGACTTGATCTTTGAATAGAGTTGACTTTAGGCTGTAGATAGCAATGAAAAGGGTTGGCGAAAAGGCTTAAATGCCCTGAGAGCTTCTTCCTTGCCGGGTCGAGCGCTCTCTAGCCAAACCTTTTTCTGGCAGATTAGGTTATTAAAGTAGGCAGAAGGAATTTAGGTATTTTTAAAAAAAAGACTTGACCGATTTTTTTATCGTAGTAAAGTAACATCACTTTTCGAGCAGAATTCCGCAAACGAAAAGTTCAAGCTCAACCCGGCAAAAGCAGAAGGACCTAAAAAAATATTCGACCCGGCCAGAATGGCCGGGTTTTTTCTTTTTAGGTCAATTCAAACTTCTGCGTTGACAGACAAAACATGCTGAAGACATTGCAGGGGAAAACGAGAGGATGCTATAGTTGGATTGAGGGCGGGCATCGCTTCTTTTGCGCTCTTAGCTTTGTTATCATTCTTTGCACTTTCATTCCCTGTTCGCTTTTTTCCGCACCACCTGATCCGCAATGGTCTGAGCTCGAAAAGGCAGAAATCGTTATAGCCAAGAAAATACCTTTTAAAGTTCCAAGTATTGCAATTACTTCTCCCACGAATAACTTTCTCACAAATGAAGGAAGTGTTAACGTAACAGGCGCTTGCCAATTCGCATCGAGCGTTAATGTTAATGGAACGGCCGCTACGATAGTGGGTAATACGTTTACAGCTAATGGAATTCCGCTAACCGAAGGAGCAAATTTGATTCGTGCTACGGCACAAAACGCGGCAGGCACTAGCAGTGATCTGCGCGAAGGGGAAGCCGATTTTACGATGCCAGAAGTTATGTCTATAACACCATCGCTGCCAATCTATTCCAATCAACAGAGTATTACAATCACCGGTGTAGCAAGCGAGCCCTTACAGGAAATAAATTTGGGAGGAGTTGAGGGTGAATTGATGGGAGATGGGAGTTCATTTCGATTTCAAAATTATACGTTTCCTGTTGAAGATTCTGACGGAACATTTATCTATCTCCTCGACCTCGCTGGTAACATAACAAGGCCAAATTTCATACCTGTTATTCATGATGTAACAAATCCTCTTGTCCAAATCATTTCGCCCAGGGAAGGCGATACTCTGTCAACCTCAAATATTACAATTACGTTTTCTGCCCAAGACACTTACTTGGACACTAATTTCTTGGCAGCTTATGGCGCCACTCAAAATTTCGATGGTACATGGCAATATAATTTTATTGCAGAAGGCAATCCAGAAACTGGTCCTGATGGAAATTGGACTCTGTATGCTTTGGCAGCCGACCTAGCGGGAAATATAACTATAAATGAAGTTCATGTTGTAATTGATACTTTACCACCCATTGTTAACGTTACAAACCCAACCAACGGTTTCATGACTAATGCGCCATTAATTTCAGTTACGGGTACATTTGATCAAGCAAACCAAGTAACAATTAATGGAGCATTGGCTACGATCAATGGCAACGCATTTTATTTGGAGAATCTTCCCTTGGAAGAGGGCAGCAATACAATTACGATTGAGGTAACTGATAATACGGGGACCACCACAGTGAATCGACAGGTGATCCTTGATACGATTCCTCCACAAATCAACATGGTCCCCTCTCTCGAAGAGCGCAAAGGCATGACCGAAGAACCCTATATCTTCAACGCTCAAGTAACAGACAATGACCAAACTCCCAACGAGTATCAATTTGAGATCAATGGAGACATTAAGCAAGCTTATTCTCAAAGCAATACATTTACCTATACGCCGTCTTCAAACGAATCAGGCAATAGAAACTTAACAATTCGAGTTCGCGATGTGGGCGGGGAAGATTCGCAGGATGTAGGAATTTATTTCTATAGGAGGCCGGTTTAAAATGAACTTTTCGAATTTAATTAAAAAATTGATCGCAGCGACTTTGATCGCAGCGTTTTCAAACTTGGTAATAATCTCGGACTTGAGTTTTACTGGATTGCAACTTGATACCGCATTTGCCGAAAGTCCGCCATACACCAATTTTGGCAGGGCAATTGGTACTGCTACTCCTGAACGAAAGACTCAAGATTTTCAAGTGGATTTGTTTACAGGTAGCGGGACATCGAGTTATTCAATAGAAGTTCCTGCTGGAAGAAGGGGAATGTCCCCTAAAATCGACTTGACCTATTCTAGCAATAGAGGAAATGGATGGCTTGGTGTGGGGTGGGGAATGGAGATGGGTTACCTTGAGCGCGTCGCGAACAATCAAGCATTTCTTGACTATGGACCTTCAGGCAAGTTTGCCCTCGTTTTGAACAGCGTAAACTCAAAGCTTGTGAATATTGGCAGCAATCAATTCCGTCTGAAAAATGAGACTGGTTTTAATAAAGTCGAGTCTAATGGTTCTTCGTGGACAGCAACTGACAAGAATGGAACAAGATTCTTCTTTGGTTCAAATTCAAGTTCGCGAATGACAAACCAAAATGGTATATATCGTTGGAATTTAGACAAGGTCGTAGACGTAAATGGTAATAGCATGTCATTCAATTTCGTTACCGACGGCGGTCAGACTTATTTAAATCAAATACAGTACACTGGAAACGAAAATGAAGGAGATCTTCCAAGTTATACGGTCGATTTCATTTTAGAAAGCCGCCCTGACGTTTCATCAAGTTATCAAAGCCTTGCCAAGGTTACCATCGCAAAAAGATTGAAGGAAATATTGGTAAAATATAATGGAGAATTAATAAAAAGATATGCGTTTCAGTATACACTCAGTCCCGATACATTCCGGTCACTTCTTACTAGCATTTCCGTTTTTGGAACGGACAACACAACGAGCTTGCCTCCTATTCAATATCAATACAATCAAAATGTAAACAGATCTTCTTCCATCGTTACATGGGGATCTCTTCCCACAACTGGCGATTATCCAGCTAACTATGGAATTAAATATTTAACGTCGGGTGATTTCGACGGTCTCGGGTATCCGGACGTCGCGGTTGTGTATGCAGGAGTGAAGCAACATTTTGATCCATGTTGTCCTGGGCAACCAATCTTTGTTTTATATACACAGATTAGGGTAGCCACAACGAATGGAATTAGCTTTACAGATAGGGGTGTTTGGCAGACCGCAACTATTTGGAATGGTATCGGTCAAAGTTATCCGATTCCTAATTCAATTTTCTCATTAGATATAAATGATGACGGCTATGACGATATCATGCGTCATTACAGTCAAATGTACAGCATCGAGCCATGGTTTAAAAGTCTCAATTTGAATGGTGGAGGTCTTGAGCCTCCACCGACTCAAGCATCACAAGCTTTATTCAGCAATTTCGGCTTTAACGGCACCTATGATTTCACTATGAAAATGAATCAAGATTATCTCCCTGACATTGGATATTATCTTAATGGTTTCACGCTGAAACGTTCAAATGGCTCATCTTACGACACAATCACAGGACCGTCCGAGTTAACAACAGGCAAGCCCGTTGTGGGCGATTTTAACGGCGATGGTTTTGATGACATTGCTACCAATACTAACGGCACTTGGAAAGTTGCGTTGAGTAATGGCAATACGTTTTCTTATGATGGAACCTGGTTAACAGGTTTCGGAACATCGAGCAGTGACATACAGGTATCTGGAGATTTTAATAATGACGGTTTGGTGGATGTTGCATATGTAACGTCCAGCGGCACGTGGCATATGGCCGTAAGCGACGGAGGGAAATTCAATGTTACACATGACTTTACTACAAATCTTGTGGCGCCCGCCGATTTCTTTTCCGGTGTGCGTGTATTTGGCGGAGACGTAAACGGTGATGGCTTAAGCGATTTGGGACAAATAAATACTGGCAGCGGTTCTATAAATGTGGCTTTAGCTGACGGAGGAAGTCCCTCCGATTTGTTAACCAAGATTACTAATGAAAAAGGCGGCGAGAGTCAAATTGAATATCAAGTTATAAAACCGACGCCGAATCTAAAATTTCCGGTACAGACAATTAAGACTGTTACAGAACGCGACGGGCTCGGCAACTCTTATATCACAAACTATAATTATATTGACGGTTTATATAACAAGCCTGAGAGAGAATTTCGCGGTTTCAGGCAAACAACTATGACCGATGCTGCTGGAGCTAAGACCATTTATACATTTGCACAAGATAGTATTCAGAAAGGAAAGATTCTTTCGAAGGAGTCAAAAGACAGCGCCGGCAATCTTTTCGAGCGTGAAGTCGACGTGTACGAAAATATTCAACCTTATGGGGCAGGATACGATTCGTACTTTGTAAGATTGGCGTCTGTTAACATTTCATATTATGACGGTGATTCAACATACAAGGAAACACGACAACGGTTTGAATATGATAACTATGGCAATGTCATCACCATTTATGAAGATGGCGATGTGGATACTTCCACAGACGACCGCAAGACGATCAACGAATATACATATAACACTAATGCACACATCTTAAACACAATCCAATCCAAAAAGGTTTACAACTATCAGAATTTAAAAATAGCTGAAAAGAAATTATATTATGATGGCAGTCAGAATCTTAACGATCCTCCCGCGAAAGGACTTGTCACAAAGACGGAAGATATCCCTCAGCAAGGACCAGTGCTCACGACGCAAATGGAATACGACAATTACGGCAACATACGCGAAACCGTGGATTCGCGCGGCGTACTGACACAAAATTCATACGACATAACTCTTAAAAGTAATCTGATCATGACTACAAATGTATATGGACAGCAAAAGCAATTCACCTATGACCCAAAATTCTCTCAAATCACAGACTCAATAGATCTCAACGGGCAAACTACAAGAACTTTATATGACGAATTAGGGCGCGTTAGAAAAGTTATTTCACCCCTGGATTCAGAAGAGTTCCCGACACAAGAAATACAATATGACACAAGTGTTGTACCAAATCGCATCATTACGAAGGTGAAGTCTTCAGCATCCAGCGATCCAAATCCGCAATATCTAACAACATTTACCTTTGTGGATGGACTTGGCCGCGTTATCCAGAAAAGGTCTCCAGCTGAAGCGCCGAATCAGCAAATTATAACAAGCGTAGTTGAATTTGATGCTCGCGGTAATCTGAAGCACGAATACGTGCCCTATTTTGAGTCGTTCAGCACGAATTATCAGCCTGTAAATCAAAATAATCCCAAGATCACGTACGATTACGACCCGATGGGTCGCATCATCAAAACCACCTATCCAGATTTAACATTTTCCAGAATAATTTATGATGACTTTGTGAGGACCGAAATCGATCGAAATAATCATCAAAAAAGAATCTCGCAGGATGCGTTTGGCAATATTGTTGAAGTGCAGGAGTTTAATGGCGCAGAAATATATACAACGCAGTATGAATACGATGCGCAAAGTCGTTTGACGAAAACTATCGACCATTATGGACATGAAACGATCATCATTTACGATACATTAGGCCGTAAAAGGAGCGTCAATGATCCTAATACTGGATTCTGGCAATATGAGTATGACTCGAACGATAACTTAACAGCTCAGATTGATGCGCGTGGATCGCGAATAGAATTTACATATGATCCGTTGAATCGGATCACAAAGAAAACATTCCCTGACGGAAACCACGTTGATTACGTGTATGATTCATGTCCATCTGATACGTGCGGCGGATTGCCTGGCACTAATTATTCCATCGGAAAATTGGTCAAAGTTGCTGACAACTCCGGCATTCAGGTTTTCCGTTATGACCCACTAGGTCGTGTCATTCAGGATAAAAAATCCCTTGATGACGGAAATGATTACGTCTTTACACGAGTTTATGATGCGCTAGACAGAGTCTCATCCCTTGAATATCCAGATGGCGATGTTCTCAATATAACTTATAACGGCATGGGCGAGACGGAAATAATGGCGCTTATACGCACCGATCAAACTCAAATGTCAATCATTTCGAATGTCGACTATAACCCCTCCGGGCAGGTCATAAAGATTCAATATGGGAATGGTGTCACAACAGATTACACCTATAATCCGCAATCACTTCGATTAACGCATCTATTAACCCGAGGCGGTCAAAATCAATTACTACAGGATTTTGGATATTCCTTTGATAACGAAGGTAATGTGCTTTCCATTCAGGATTCGATCAACACCAATTCACAGAGCTTCCAATATGACGACCTTGATCGATTAATCCAAGCCTCTAATCCGCAAGGTTACGGAATTCATGATTTCCAATACAACGCAATTGGAAACATGACTCAAAAAAATAATGCCACTCTTCAATACAATGACCCGTTGCATCCCCAAGCAGTTACGCAATACGTAGACTCATCGGAAACAATCACGTTTTCCTATGATGCCAATGGCAATATGATCCAGCGGAATAATGAATTGTTGACGTATGATTTTGAGAACCAGCTTGTGCAACTGACAAGGGGGGCATCTAGCGAACCTCAAGATCATACATTTCAATTTAATCCAGGATGGAATACCTTCACACTCCCTTTCCAGCCTTTTAACACAACGTCCGGCCAATATATGAGTGATATTCAGGAAATATTTTCTGGATTAAATATCGGTCCGGATTATGACCAGATTTCGTATTGGGATTCAACCGCACAAGCATGGGATCACTTCGTGATTGACCCTGAATTTACAGACATCACAACATTGGAAACTGGCAAAACATACAAGATTTATGTTACAAATTCTCAGAGTATCAGTGCCACGATACAAAGCAATCCTGCTGACAATCAACCTATACTTATTGGTTCTTATGTTTACGATACTACGGGCCAAAGAGTTAAGAAAAGTGCCGACAATCAAATCACTTATTATTTAGGAAAGGACTATGAAGTTCAATATGGGCCTAATAATTTGTTGACTCGTAAGGGATTTTATCTGGGCGAAGTACGAGTGAGCGATCTAGAAATTTCCAGTCAAGGCATCCCGCACTTAAGATTCTACCATCAAGATCATTTAAGTTCGACCAATGTTGTTTCTAATGAAGCTGGTATGCAAACGCTTTTGATGGAGTATTTACCGTATGGCGAAGTAAAACGTCGGGAAGGAACGGATATTGTTAATAGAACTTATACTGGCCATGAAGAAGATCTTGAGTCTGATCTCATTTATGCTGGCGCCCGGTACTACGATCCTCAAATAGGTCGCTTTATTACTCCCGATTCATTCATTCAAAGCCCCGAGGATCCGCAAAGTTTCAATCGTTATGCTTACGCAAGGAATAATCCGATAAGATTTGTCGATCCTAGCGGTAATTTTTGGTGGATTATAGTTGCAATTATTGCCGCAGTCGTAAAGTTAGCCATTACTATAGCTACAACCGCTATTACCATTATACAAATGGCAGGCACAGTTATTTTACAAACGTTACAAGCGGCAGCTGGTGCGTTGAGTACGGGCGCAGGCAACATAACTATCAGTGAAGCTGTGCTAGCAGGCGGCGACGTATATGTAGAAGCAAGCAGCGCACTTTTAACCACCGCATCAGGCTCCGCCTTTACTATTTCAGAAGCTGTCGGCATTGCATCTGCATCTGCGGCACTCGCAGCTACGCAAATAAGCGCTGCAACTATGACAAGCGCAAGCTTGACTAATGAAATACATTTTTCAGAGTCAATTGATCGATTCATTGACAAACAAGCGATAGCAGATAAGCTTGTAGATAACATTAAGTTGCCAGGAGAGGGATCCGGGCTACCCGGAGGGCCGCCGACGGCGGGTAACTATCCCGTCGTAACAGATGGCATGATCGCGCTAACCATTTCTGCGGCAAAGGTAGCTTCCGCTCCCGATATTTTGCTTAGAGAAGCAAAAACAAGTCGATCAAGTCCTAAAAAACAATTTCAAAAACGTAGTTCGCGGGAAAAACCAGGGGCAAATCAAAAAGTTAAACAAAAAGCCATAAAATCTATGGATAGATTTAGGCCAAGGCCAGCAAACGAGCCTACTCGTCAAATTAGGATGGAGCAATTCAAAACTAAGATAGGCCGATTTCTAGAAGGCATTGCAAAGTTAGTAAATCAAGGCAGCGAATTTTCGAGAGATTATATTGACCACGATCCGACAAATAATTACTAGGGTTTAAAATAATGAGATCGAATTTAATCAAAAAAGAAATCAAATTGGCTGACGAGTTAATGTATGAAGCCAAAGCATCGGAAGCTTTAAAAAAACTGTTAGCAATAATAAACGACGTGCCCAAAGATTCGAACTCACAACTTCGTTATGAATTTTTGGAAACTTTGGGCGAAGCATATTCAGAAAATAATATGGAAAATAAAGCTATTGAGTGTTTCCAGGAAGCATTATCAATGAATCCAAAACATAAGGACCTACCTTTTCTGTATAAATCACTTGGCCAATCTTACTCTGCCTTGGGCAACGATGTTGAAGCGATAGGATATTTGGAGAAAGCGTTATCGGCTGGGGAAAACAGAAGTAAATTTCTTTTAAATATTCTGAGCCTTCTTAGCATCTGTCATAAGAATTTGGATCAATTTGAAAAGTCCATAACTTTTGGGAGAAGGATTATTCAGGAATTTTATCCGCCCAAAGACGATATTGAGAGAGAAAGAGTGTACTCTGCTTATTTAGACTTGGCTACTTGTTATTGGCAAATCGATGATGAAGTATCTGCTAGTTTCTTTTTTGACAAATTGATTATGGCACAGGATGTTGCACCATATATATTGGCGGGCGCCTATGGCATAAGGGGCCATCAGTATTTTGAAAAAGAAGACTACGAACAAGCTCGTGATTGTTATGACAAGGCAGCCGATTATACAAGAAAGGACAATAGCAGAGACAATAGTGAGTCGCTTGAAAATTGGGAGAATTGGCTGAAAAAAGCAAGAGAGAAACTGAGTTGAAAATTATAAAATCCATATGACTACGCAACCAAGCGACAAAATTGAGGCCGTGCATACTGCCAATGAGCTTTCAGCCGCAGAGTTAAGCCTTTTGACCGGGCATGCACTCGAACATGTATTGCGAGTTTCCATTCTCGAGCTCCTATTGCAAGGTATCATTGCGTTCTATGGTAAAGACAAGTCAGTGCTAAAATTTCAACGCAGAAAGCATCGCTTACGGAGGCATGAGAAATATTTGATCAAAATTTTACATTGCCCTCAGCCGCTCAATTTTTATTTTGATTTGAAAACCGTAAATAATTTTAAACTCGCTATAATAGATTCTCTTTCAAGAAAAGGATTTATTGAGAAGGGGAGATTGCTTAAACGTTGGAAACTGACTAAAACAGCTAAAGATAAAGTCAAAGAAAATTTAAAATTTACCACGGATGTTAAAGGCAATATCTCTGCTCTTGATGCCAAAATCATCAAGGCGTTCGCTTTAAATCCCAAATTGATTGATAAACTTCCACTTGAGTACAAGTTTATGAGAAATTTGAAGGCACGAACAACAGAATATGATTGGTTTCGCGCTACACCTTTTGCGAAGGACCGTTTTGAAGCTATGCAAAAAGGCGCTGATTATTACACAGGTCAATTCCCAGTTTAAACATAAACAATGCAACCAAGAATGTAACAAAGTAAAAATTACATACCCGGCTAAGTTTGTCGGGATTTCCATAACCCGGCTGAAAAATGCCGGGTTTTCTATTTCTAGTTACGAAAGGAAATTTAGAAGCATGAACTATCATCTTGATGAAGGGTCGGAGGATCTTCACAAAAAAAGCATCAAGAAAAAACGCCTCTTGATTGTGGAAGACTTGGGCGATATCCGTTCGGCTTATCGTGAAATTTTTGAACGAGTGTTTCAAATCGAGGAAGCGGAGTTCTCAAAAGACGCGATGACCCTATTTCATTCATTTAACCCGCATGTCATTCTATTGGACGGGCATTTGCATGAACATGATAAATTCCAGGGAATACAGCTCTTAGGCTGGTTCAAATCACAAAACCCAAGCATAGTCGTCTGCGTCATATCGGCAGACTCATCTCTCAAATATGCCATGCTTACCAAAGGGGCAGACGCCTTTTTTGATAAGCCATTTGACCATGATAAGGTGTTTCAATTTCTGACTTCTAAAGGACTAGTGCGTAGGTTAGGTTAGTCATCGTTACAGATAAATCACCCGACTTTATAAAAAGCTTTTGCAAATCTTTGTCTAAAAAATATCTAGTGTGGATGGATATTCATCTACTGTGAGTAGATAACTCTCAAAATGTGCACCGATTTTCTTGACCAGTGCATCATCGCCGATTAAAGTTGAGTCATATTCAAAATGCTCAAACTGGATTTTTATAACAGCTTTCAACAGAAAAGGAGGTGCCAAGAGAAATGGATCACCCCGAAATAAAGATGGAAGACTTTCTTGGGGAAGTAGAATTTGGCGAAGTCAGGCTTAAGATTATTAATGGCAAGCTCGCCATTGTCCCCAAGCAACGAATAGATCGACCCGGCCGTTTCGGTGTCCGCGCTGAAATAATCGTGGACAGTCCAATCAGGCTTATCGTGTAAAAGTCCAACTAAGTTTTCAGAAAGTCGGCTTAACGCTGGAGGCAGGAGCGCTGCTGGCCTTTTGATTTTGATCAAAAGGAAGCGCGTTCCAGCAAGCCGGCCAGGCATAAGAGACTTCTGAGGAAATCGGTTTTATTTCTCAGAACTTATGCCAAAACAATTTAAAAAGTTTTCACCGGAATTAGAACAACTTGTCAGAGAGCAGGAGCGAGACCAATCAAACTCTCGCGTGTTCTCTGAAAAGATTAATCCCCGTTCTCCGGTCTTATTCCGTTCGCTGACGGCAAGCCAGAAGGCGTCTTTTATTCTCTCGCTTTTCATGAAGCGGAAGGAAATCGCTCAAGCCATGAAAATTAAGCCAAAGACTGTCAATAAGCATATCGAAAACGCCCTTGAACGTTTGCCGGATGATTTGTTTAAACGGTATGAAAATCTTAAAAAAATCAAAAATCAGCACAATGGCCATTGGCTCTTATCGATTTCACTTGATAATTCCTCAGCGTGAGTTTTTGCGCGCTAGTGAGATTGGGGCAGTGTGAGGATCCTCGTTTAAGTCTAATTGCCCCCCAATTAGTTTTATGGGGGAACTCTAAATTAGGATATAATTTCTTGTCATGGAATCATGTATAAGAAAGAGCGCAAATCACCAGAGTAATATTGGAAGAGTTTTCAATGGCTGACCTCAAAAAGTTCAAAATCTTCTTAAGTTCACCACAAGCTGGTCTAAATGATGAACGGAATAACCTCTTAGGTTTAACTCCGGCACAAGGTACAGAATTTTCTGCAATGGAATGGTTTCCTTCAAGTCCTGATACGCCTGAAGAAACGTGTCTTCGGCATCTAGAGGGATCTGATTGCGTTGTCTTGTTAATCGGGCCTCTGTATGGAACCGTAAATCCCAAAGCTGGCATTTCTTATACTCAAATAGAATATGAGCGAGCTACCCGCTTAGGCTTAAAAGTTTTTGTTTTTTTAAAAACTCCGAATGGAAAAGAATGGCAGCCTAAAGACGAAGACCTGGAAGTAAAAAAGAAACACCAAGCTTTTTTTGATAAGGTTGCACAAGAGCGAACATTTAAGAGATTTTCAGAGTCTGATCAGCTTCGTGAGGAATTTTTAAACGCAATAAGCGCCTATAAGGAGTTTGAAGATAGAAAAAAGGGGCCGCTTGTTTCGTATCAAGATTTTTTTCGTACGCTCTTACGGCGCGATGTTTTATTTTCTCATGAGATTAATCTTGTCGGTCGTAGCTCAGAATTGTCTAGTCTAGAAGCTTTTGCAAACTCGGATAAGAAGGTAATCGTTCTTACGGGAAGAGGCGGCATTGGTAAAAGTAAATTATTATTAGAATTTTCTAAAAAACAAGAAGTGGGTGTGAGTGAGTGGGCTAGGGTCTTATTTGTTCGTGAAAACTTTGTTCTAACTACTGAAACAATTTCTCTTCTTCCGGCTGGCCGCAGCATTTTGGTTATTGATGATGCTCATAGATATACGAGTCTTCCCAACCTTTTATCAATTTTCAACTCTCCACGGAAAGACGAAATCAAAATCATTTTGTCTATTCGCCCTCGCGGAAAAGAATTTGTCGATAGTGTATTGGCGCATACAAATCTTTTGTTAAACGAAATCGAACGGCCTCCGGAGTTAAGTGATTTGAAAAAGGTTGATTTAGAAGAAATCGTTGAAAGCATTGTCGGACATGATTCTGGCCTGATTAAATATATCGTGGCTATGACCAGAGACTGCCCCCTGGCAGCGGTAATTGCCAGCAAATTAATTCGCGATAAAAAGCTGCATCCATACAAAATAAGCAAAAGCGATGAATTTCAAAGAACCGTTTTAGATAAATTTATAGATGAACTTAAAGGAGAAAATTACTCCAATCCGGGATTAGCAGATAAGCTTCTTCAATATCTTTCTGTGCTTGCCCCAGTGAGATTGAATAACGAGGAGTTACGGAAACAATTGTCCGAACTTCTTGCGTGTCCTGTTTTTGATATTGTCAAAGCATTTGATGCGATGGAAGAAAAAGGGGTTTTGATAAGACGCGGAGCGTTGGCAAGGCTTGCTCCTGATTTATTGAGTGATCATATTCTTCACTCAGCCTGTATTGCCAAAGATGGCTCAAGCACTAAATTTGCTGATCATGTGTATGAGAAATTTAAATCAACTCTAGCAAAAAACATTCTTAAAAATATTTCTGAAGTAGAGTGGCGAGCAAGAAAAAATGCCTTGAATGTAGATCTTTTAAGTTCCGTTTGGAAAAAAATCCACGAAGATTTTAGAAAAGCTGATCATTATGAGCGAACTAAAATCTTGGAAGAAATCGAAGAGTCGGCGTATTATCAACCTGATAAAGCATTAGAGCTAGTAAACCACGCCATTAAAGCGCCCGCACGCCCTAATCCTAAGAAGCAATTATATGGAGATTTCTGGAAGCATCGTCATGTATTGGAAAAAATTCCATCTATATTAAAAAAGATAGCCTTTAATTTAGAATATGTCACTCCTGCCTGTAAAATTCTCTGGGAAATTGCAAAAACTGACGAAAGAGAATTAAATCCTCATCCGCAGCATTCCGTTAGAATCTTAAAAGAGTTGGCTGAATATCAAGTCGGAAAGCCCCTTGTTTACAATAAGAAAGTTTTTGCCTTCCTTAAAGAAACCGTGGCCAAGAAAAATAACTTTATTTACCGTTATACACCTTTGAATATTTTGGAAGAATTCCTCGCGAAAGAGATTGAAGAGTCTTCGTACGATGAAGGAAGCATGTCCTTCAGGTCTTTGCCTTTAAATTACGAAGCCGTGAAAAACTTGCGTAATAGCACTATAGAATTACTTGGCTCCTTCATCCAACCGGATGCCCCGCCAAAGATGTTAATGGAAGCTCTTTATACTCTCTTAAAAGCATTGAGCTATTCTCATGGACTATACGGTCGTCGCGCTGGAAAGTCAGAGCAAGATGTTTATTTGCCAGAACAGTTATCAATTCTCGAATTGGTTAAAAGAAAATTAAAGATCATTAAGTCGTCCTGTTTCCGACTTGCCGTAAGATCGCAACTTCGTTGGTTTAGTTTGTTTGGAAGGCACGACGAATTAAAGAAAAAAATCAAAAGTATTTATGAGCTTATACCGGAGAATTTCGAATATCGTCTTGTCCGTGCGATAGCTCACGATTTCGAAGAATTTGTTAATAAAAAGCATGATTTTAGTAAACAAACTGAAATAACGGCAAAAGAGGTGAGCGGGGTAGCTGAAATCTTATTGAAACAGGCTAAGAATCCTCGTCAGTTGTTAATGGTTTTAGAAAAAAGATTACGCGATTTAAATCACTACAAAAGATCAGCTAACCCCAATTACCTTCTTTCTCAAATTACAAAACTCAATCCCGATTTCGCCGTAAAATTATTTAAGCTTTGCCTCGCTAGAAAGAATGGTGAAGTGGAAAAATTTTGCTCATCAATTTTATGGCCCTTGAATGGATTGGAAAGTTATCGAGAAATCAGTAGGGCGTTAATTAAACAAGGACTAAAAACAAAAAGGCAAATCGTCTACCACAACATTGCTCATGCCTACGCTTGGGGCGGCCTTTTAGAAAAACCCTTTAAAGAGGATATCCAGAATGTAGGGTATTTACTCAAACATAGCAACGACAATATTTTTGGCACGGCGCTTCAGGCACTTCAAAAACTAGGGCAGGTTGATGCGGAAGCTGCTAAGAAACTTGCTGTGGGCATTGATTTGAAAGAAAGAGGAATAGTGCTCGACCAATTTTTTGAAATTTATAATGAGAACTATGGCATTCCATTTTCTAAGCTGAATGAAACCGAATTAAAATCCTTATTAAGCAAATTGGTTAAATTTAACATCTTTGAACGGCAGGATTTCCATGTTGAGGAATTCCTTTCTTTTGTTTGTAGAAAATATCCGCAGGCAGCCGTTGAGTTTTTAGTTGCACGCTATTTATATAGTCAATCAACTAAGCCCGTCAAAAAACTTACAAGAAGAGAAAATTATACGCCCCTTCCGTATTTAGGATTTGACACTGCTTATAAAGGTATTTCCACGATGATGGGATATGAGAAGCACGTAAGAGTAGTTCGAAATCTGTCTTTAGCAAAAACAGCGGATCGTTTTTGGCTTGAAAAGCTTTTTCGGGCAGTTTCAGATGGGTATTCGGCTAAATCTTTAGCTATATTAAAAGAGTGGTTTAAAAATCCTACTGTAAATAAACTTGTGGGCATATCTCTTTTAGTCAGAGACGCGGAGGATAATTTTATATTTAACGAGCACGCTTTTGTTGGAGAGTTGATTCTATTGGCTTCAAATAAATCTGCTGAATGCCTTAAACGTGTAAAATCCAATCTATTTGGAATAGCAATTAGCGGGGGATCATCAAGGTCATTTGGAGAAGTCTCAGCAAAGAGCCAAAATCTAGCAACTCGCGGTAAGGAAACCGCAAAGCTTTTTAGTGTAGAACACCCTGCGCATCAATTTTATTTAGATGTTGGAAATTACGGCGATGAACAAATGAAACAAGAGCTTACCCAAGACGCAGAGGCTACTATATAAGCATTACCGTAAGAACATGTTTGTTTAATTTTAAATTTCCGCATTCATCCCCGCAAAAAATTGTAACTTAGGGGAACTTGAATTCATCGCTTCCTTCGTAACTGAAGCATTCTACGTAACTTCCTCACTTCGCACAAGCGTCGGGGAGAGTCCCCGTCCAAAAACCCTATCTCTCCCATCCGTAATCGAGGGGTACTTGTCAGTGGGTGTGGTGTGTGTAGAGAGATAGGGTTTTTGGACAGGTGCTCGTGAGGAAGTGGTGAGTTGAATGAATTGAGTTCATTAATAGACATAAAAAAATATTTTCCATCTGTTAATTGAATTTGCTTGTTACGAAATGGCTGTTTTTGCACAACATCTATGAGAGAACATTTCGAAAAATAAACAGAAACCGCCAAGCATAAACTTGGATGAAAGACTTGAAGCGATAAAGCTTCCACATAAGGAGTTCCACAATGTTGAAAGAAATTGAAAAGCAAGTCAGTGAAACGGTTGATCGTACGGATCTCAAGCTGAGAAAACTAGGAGTTAAGCTTGTAAGTATCAGTATTTCTTGCTGGATGATCATCGGGTCAACGGCAATAGGGCTGACTCTGCCTGCTTATCTCGTAAAACAGGTCATGAAATTGCAATGGACAAAAGACGCTGAGGCGGGTGTGAGTAAGATTGAACCAGCGGCAAGGGAGGCTCGTTTGACGGTAGCCCCAAAAGTTTATCAGATGAAGCCTGTTCAAGCGCCAAAGACGCCAAATCGGTTTAAGGATAGGCAGCTGAACTTGAGGGATGACTTAAGGAGCATTGGCAATACGGTCAGTGAAACAAGAAATCTAGCGAGGAAAATGGCCGATCTGGCCATTCGGTAATTCGCAAGCCATGGAAGGGCCCAACCGGCTTTCCATGGCGAGGGAGTGAATCTGTGGCTGAAAACTTATTGGATAAATTGCGGCGTGTCGTCATTACAGAGCGTGATATCGAGATATTCACGTACTTGAATGAACAAAAGTACATGATGGCGAATCAAATTTACTCGGCATTTTGGCCTGACAGCGAAGTGAGGTCAGGAACTGCAAGGCAGCGTTTGAGCAAGCTTGTTGATGCAGGATTTATTAGGACTTTGGATGTCCAGAAGGCGAAATCAGAAAAAGTGAGACTTTTTCTGCTGACGGCTGAGGGGATAGATGTCTTGAAAGAGAAAGGGCTGGACCGTGGCTTTGGAGAAATCGGGGATATCAACCAATATACGATAGAGCATACGCTCAAGTTGGCGACGTTGCGGTGCCTGTTTCGGGACTTTAAGGGTGTTAAATGGCTGAGCGAACGGGTTGTCAGAAAAGAAGAGCACGACCGGGAATTTTTTCCTGACGCGGTCATCGAAGTAAGCGGGCAGAGAATTGCGATTGAACTTGAAAATTCCTTCAGGGAACGGGAAAGGTATGAGACAAGGTTTGCGAAATACAGCCGTCTAAATGATTTCACCCTGGTGATTTATATCCTGTCTTGGCACATGGTGAAGAGCTGGCTATTGGACATTGAAGTTCCTCAGAATAAGCTTTGCTTTGTGCTCTATGATGAGCTCTTACTGAAAAAGAAAGATGCGGAGCTGATGAATAAGGCATCCAGAATTCCTCTACGCTCCATCTTGGGATGAATGAGAAGCCGTCAAAGGGCCTTACGGGGTCAACGTTTGAATTCCTTTTCGTATCCGTTCCGGTATGGTTGGGCAAGAAGCTTGACGGATGGGTCAAGAATCAATCTAGTTCTTGGGTCAAGATAATAGCTTATTTGAGCACCTTGCTTGCAGCGCTTACGACCATTTGGTCAATTAAATATTTAAATGGGTTTGTTGAAAGGTTTGAGGCGAGACCTTGGACGAAAGCGGGAGTCGCGGCTACGTGCCTCTACAGCGCCTATTTGTTGATTACATTGCCGTTTTTCATGTTGACGGGATATGCAATGAAGAATTCGAAAGATACATCCTCTGACGATAAGAAACGCAGATTGAAGAGAATTTCTTCGAGAGAAATCACGAAGCAAAAAACGGCGGTTGAGGCGAATCAAGCTTATCTGGGTACGAGTTATTGGTCGGGCAAGGGCTGTTACTTAACGGATGACATGAGGCTCATGCATACGCATGTTGTAGGTTCAACGGGCGTTGGTAAAACAGAATCAGTCATGCTTCCGCTGCTTAAAAGGGATATCGAGCGAGGCCGCGGGGCGATAGTCGTGGACGCCAAGGGCGATTTGGAATTATTGGCGAAGATTCGTTACTTTGTTCAAATTAACGGCAGGAAAGATGACTTTCTATTCTTCTCGCTATCACATCCGGAAATATCGGACACATACAACCCACTCTTGCGCGGAAACGCATCAGAGATTAAGGACAAACTGATCGGCTCTACTGAATGGCGCGAGGAATTTTACAGAAAAAAGGCGGAAGAAGCCGCATTGACATTGCTCAGAGCTTTGGTGAGTTTGAACAGAAAAGTCAGGTTCCGGGATTTGTATGAGCTTTTAACGGACAAGAATCAATTACGAGCGCTGATAGCGCAGCTTGACGATATCCGGATGTCGAAGGACTTGGAAGTCATGAAAGACATGTTTCATGATAATACCAAGTTTCTCTCTGGATTCATCGCGGATTTAGGCCTCGTAACTAAATCAGAGTTTTCAAGACTGACGGATTCTCAGGAATCAAAAATTGACCTCCTAGAGGTTTATCAGAAGAATAAAATTGTCTATTTCGCACTCAATACGCAGGGCTACGAAGAAACGGCGAAAAGATTCGGGCGTCTCATCCTGCAGGACATTAAAACAGTTTCCAACTACATTCAAACGCAGATGGAAGAGGGTGAGCGGCACTTTTTTCCTGTGTACGTGGATGAATTTTCAAGCTTTGTCTACGAGAACTTCATCGATTTCATGAATAAAGCGCGCGGCGCCAAACTTGCTGTAACGCTTCTTCACCAAAGCCTGGCTGACCTCGCGGCGAAGCGCATGACCTTTCAGCAGCAAATCCTCGAGAACACAAACGTAAAAATCATCATGCGTCAGGATGACCCATTCTCGATTGACAAATATTCAAAAATTGGAGGCTCCCGAAGAACTTTTGTTTCCACGTATCAGACTGAATCCGGCATGCTCGGCACAGACATGACAGGGCGAGGATCTGTCAGAGAAGCGCAGACGTTTCGCATCGACCCTGACTTGGTTCGTTCACTTGGACGCGGCGAAGCGATTGTTGTCATGAAATATCCAAGTTTTAAAATTGATTATCTGCGGCTGTCCTCTGAAACAGACATTAATTTAACATGGATACACATGAAGATTAAAGATGAACGTGAGCGGGCAACAGAGCATTGGAAACGTGAAAGCGCAAAGCCTGAAATCGTTCAAGACGAAAGCGATCAGTTTCAAACGCTCAGTGATACTGCGCATAAATTTGAAAAGATAAGAGGAGCCAAACGATGAGTTAATCGCTAATTAAGTCCTAATTTAACATTAAATCAAAAGAGGGGAAGAGGTCTGTTCAGCAGGCTTCTTCCCCTTTTTTGTTCTTAGAAAGGAGGTTCAAGCGAAAGAGACCAAACACTAAAGCTCAAATAAACCAACATTAAATCAAAAAAAGGAGAATTCAAATGGAAAAGCAGGAAATTTACAGTTTTAAACGTAATGAAAACGAAGAAGTTAAAATCTCAGTCGGCAAGTACAAAGACCGTGATTACGTTGATGTCAGGGTCTTTTTCGCTGATGCCGTAACGGGCGAAGCGCGGCCGACGAAGAAAGGCGTCACAATTAACTGTGCGCTCATCGGCGAACTGATTGAAGGTTTGCGCAGAGCTGAACAGCAAGTCCAAGTCAGCTAGTAAGAACTTCGATCAAACTATTAAGCAAAGGGCGGAGAAGCGATTCTTCGCCCTTTGTCTTTTCAAAGGAGGTTTATTCCATGAAGACGCTGATTGTTTCACGCGCCAAAGCAATGCTGATGCCGGATCTTATTACAGATTTTGTTCGGTTCGGCTGGGCCATTGTCCTGCGCTGATCAAAGCCATGTCACACAAAGAGGGCGGAAATAAAAAGTTTCCGCCCTCTCACTTAAGGAGCTTGCCATGAATCCCTACATCATTTTTGACTCAGAAGACAAATCAGTTTATGCGGACCAGCTTTCGGAGTGGACAGGAAGGCCAAGAGGGTATTGGACGTTCGTTCCCTTGTGGATATTAAAGCGTCTCTATGAGCGAAAGCGCAGAGATCGCATGTCAGTTAAAAACCAAAGCCAAGATCACCAGACAGTTTGAAAACAATAGAAAAGGAGATGAGCCATGGAACTTTTGGAAATACGGGCAGAAGAAAAGAAATGCCCGTCCTGCAGTGTTGTCGTAAACGTCGATTTGTTTAAAACCTATCAAGACCGGTATCTTTGCCCGGCGTGTTTTGAAAAACGTGTGAAGCCGTGCGGGAAATGCGAACGTCCCATGTGGCTTGACGAATCCTTTGCAGTTGCAGGGTTGAGGCTTTGTGAAAGCTGCTTTCACGCCAATTACAGGGAATGCAATGCCTGCGGGGAATATGCGGCGTCAGAGGACGCTCGTTATTCAGATTTGCAGGACGTCTATTACTGCTCCGCCTGTGAATCTGAAAACATAATCTTCTGCGAGGATTGCGGTTCTGAGGTTGACTCTACCCGCTGCTTTAGAAGAGGGGAGTCAACTTACTGTGAAGACTGTTACGACCGCATGGTGGAGAACGGCGAGCTGATTCAGCACCATGAATTTTCGTCGGCTAAATTCAAACTGTGCAAATCAAAAAGAAAATACGGCGTGGAAATTGAAGCCATACTTCGGGATGAGGAAATGCATCTTCCGGTTGATGAAGTGGGCGCTTGGAGCAAACAGCATGACGGCTCTCTGGGAGATTGGGGCATGGAATTTGCGAGCCCGATTCTTCAAGGCGATGACGGCTTTAACGAAATCGCCATTTTCACTCAAAAGCTGCTTGACTGGAATTACTTCGTGGACAAGCGCTGCGGTCTTCATGTCCACATTGATGGGCGGGATCTTGATTTTCAGAACATCAAGAAATTGCTGAAGATTGCGGTGGCGTTTGAGCCGGTGATTTATGCCATGCTTCCGGAATCAAGGTTTTCCGGTTCTTACTCCGTGCCGCTCAATCGATTTCCCAAATCACGGTTCCGGTTCAAAGTCAAAGATGAGATGGATTTAAAGCGGCTCTGGTACGGCAGAAGGAATGCGCGAGTGGATACGAAGTCTAAGTTTGACAACTCAAGATACTTCGGTGTCAACATTCACTCTTGGTTCTTCAGGCGTTCAGTGGAGTTTCGCTATCACTCGGGAACAACGAACCCGCTTAAGATTACAAATTTCATTGTGATCTGCCAAGCGATCGTAGACGAGTCAAAGCGTCAAAGAGACTTCAGGTTTTCGGAGTTTGCTTCATTCAAAGAACAGTTTGAGGCATTCTGCGTGCTGCTGAAATTCCGGACGAAGATTCGGAATTACATCGAGCAAAGGATCTTAAAGTTTCATCCCGAGAAGTTCTTCGAAACAGCTCCCACTCTGGCAGCTGTTCAAAAGTAATTTATCACTTCAGTAGTTCAATCCCAATTAAACCTAAGGAGACTTACCATGTGTGGAATATTCGGATTTGTGAGAGAGGCCCTGCCCTTAAGCGGAGCAGAGAAACTGAGGCTTCAAGGCGTAGTGATGGATTTGGCTTTTCTCAATGAAACAAGAGGTCAAGACGGAACTGGATTGCTCACAGCAGCAGAAGAGAGCATGACCGTTTTCAAGGAAGCCAGACCAGCGAGCGAGCTTTTGCGCACCGTCCGGATGCGTAACGTCATCAAGAAAATCGGTGCGGATACGCTCATTGTTCTGGGCCATACGCGGCTTGCCACAGTAGGAGCAATCTCATCCCGGAATTGTCATCCGTTTGTCTCGGAGAATTTTGCCGGTGTGCACAATGGGCATTTTCTAAATCGAACTGAACTTCTCAAACGATTTAACACGGAGCAAAAAACTGACGTCGATAGCGAGGCGGTATTCCGTGTTTTGGATGGCGCCTCCTCCGACAGAGAAGTCGCTGAACGGCTTTCGATGATGTTTGGGGATTTTGCGTTGGCATTCATGCAAACGGATGACAGGAAAACGCTTTATCTCATCCGAAATGTTGAACGGACGCTTTACGCTGTTTATGTCCCTAAGTTCAAAACCTTGCTTTGGTCGAGCGAGAAAATCCACTTGCAATACGCTCTTGCAAGAAACTTCATGAAAGGCAATTTTCTCGAGATTCAATCCAACGTGCTTTACAAAATTAACGTTGAAGAACTTTCTGAAAAATGTCCCATGCGAAAAATACCTTGCGAGATGGAGAACCCGATGCGCAAGTCGCTCACAGAGGATGACTTCAAAGTGCCGGGGAATCCCTATCTCTACAGCTTTGATGAGCTTCGGTATATGGGATTTCTCGAAGATTCAAACATCACTGAAAAATCAAAGCTTCTATGTTCACTGTGTAAAGACCAAGTGGAAGCCGGCAAACTCTTTTATGACGAAGCAACCGGCGGCTCATTCTGTGAAGATTGCAGCTTTGATTATCTAACGGAGTACGAAAAGGAGGAAAGTAACTTGGAAATTCAAAACCGGCAATATCAACTCGTATAAGGATAATTCAAAATGAAACAATTCATTCTAACCGAAATAAAAAAGGCATTAGGCAGGCTGCGGAATTTCACCATTTTCTTGCTGAAGTGCATGCTGGCTGCCTTTATCAATTTAATGTTTCTCATCGCTCCGGTGGTCTTAGCAATTTGCTTCTTTGCCCAATCGTTTGCGGGATGGCTCCAAGCCAGACAGCCGAATTCGGCAGGCGCAAAGAGTATTGAGGTCATCGAGCAGAAGCCTCCAATGGCAAACATTGCTGAACGGTTGCGATTCTTGAATCGCGATCTTCAAGCTTGGATCTCAACAATCCGGAGGATTAGGAATTAAGTGTGAAACGAGGGCGGAATTCCTTCCGCCCTCGTCCGCTTACAGGTGTCTTTTTTTGTGTCTATCCGTATATTCGCCTATAAAATTATCGTAAGTATTTATTAGTTAAAGAGTTATAGAAGGAGGTATTCGCCCATTTTCCACCATATGGAGGTGGAAAATGGAAAACAACACTCAATGGAAAACAAAGAGAACGGTGCGTATCGGTGTCGATTTTCAGAAGATCGAAAATGACCCAAAAACCGATTTGCATCAAGAAATTCTGAAGAAGGTGGCCACTCAGCCCTCGCCGGTCGAGGTGCTGATTGAAAATGAACAGAAAGAAATGGCAAGACGAGCCATAAGTCGTGCCGGGCTGTCTAAGAGAGAGCGTGAGTGCGTCAGATTAACATTGCAAGGATTGAGCAATCTGGAAATAGCAGAAGAGTTGAATATTTCAGATAGCGCGATCGTACGGATGCATATACGCAGGGCTGCGACCAAACTCAAGAAATATGTGGGAATCCAGATACTGAAAAATAAATTTTAAGATGGGATTTTAAATTTCTTGTTACGAAATGCCCGTTTTTGCACAACATCTATGAGGGGACTTTTACAGCGCATGCGGCTGTTCCAAAGGGCGGGGTCAAAATTGACCCCGCTATCCCCCAAGGTGAATATATGCGGAAAATGATTGCGAAATATCTTGTGATACTGACGGCTATTTATCTTCACGCGGGCATTGCGTATGCGGAGGCGCAGAATCAAGAAGAGTTGGGCTATTTCCTGGATGCTGTTGGGACTTTTCTAATACAGAGCGTAGGTCCTGGAATACTTGTGATCGGAATTGCGGTATCTGGTATTTCAATGGCGCTTGGAAATGAACAAGGCATGAGGCGCGGTGCCCTGGCAGCAGGGGGCGGAGCGCTCATTATGCTTGCCCGAGCAGTGCTTGACTTAATAAAGAATGTGACGGGGTTTTAGCATGAAGCCAATAACGATGTATCCAATGATTACACAAAAAAACAAATTCTTCGGTCTTGAATGGATGGACTTGCTTGGTTTGTTAGCGGTCTATCTTATGGTCTTTCTCGGCTCAAAGAATCTCATGGTCAATCTTTCATTTGTCTTCGCGGTCTATTTATTTCTCAGATATTACAAAAGGAATAAGGCAGACAGGTTTACTAAGAATTTGATTCGTTATTTTTTCATGCCCGCCTATTTCACACAGACACGGGAGGAAATTTGATGGAAACATTGCTGACGATTAAAGAATTGAGCGACTCACTGCAACGCGTTCCATTTTTCCCGGCACTTGATCTCATGGCTGTTGAAGAAGATGGCTTAGCCGTCGGGGTTTCAGGGCGAATGGCGCTTGTCTATAAAGTTTCAGGTGTTGATTACCTTCTTTATGATGACGCCGAAATAGTCGCGTTCATGCATGAACTTCAGAAACTGCTGAATCGGCTGCCCTCAGGGATTTTATTGTCATTCGTTAAACGCTCAAGCCGGGGCGACGATGAGATGCTCGGGAGGTGTCAAGCGAACACCTCACGCCAAGACCCATTGGTCAACGTGATCGTGCGGGAGAAAGTAAATGTACTAACAAATTCGCGTTTGGTAAAAAAGGAAATTTTTTTGTTTTTAAGCCATTTAAGCCCTGAGAAAAAACGGAAGCGGTCAAGATCATTTCATCGCTCAAATCATGAAGAAGGCAAGGCTTATCTGCTTCAAGCTGAGTCGTTGATCATCACGGCGTTGAAGGCCTTGGGTGTCACGGTCGAGAGACTTTCCGCAATGGACGTTATCCGCGAGTACTACAGGAAACTTAATCCTTCACTATCTCAGATTGTCCGATACGAAGACGCGTTTCAGGAGAATCCATTAACCAATCCCAAGTTTGAAACGCTGAGGTCGCGGCTCTTGCTTCATCCGCCCAAAATTTACAGAAATTCGCTTTATATGGACGGTTATTTTCATTCGGCTGCTAATTTAAGGACGCTGCCCGGCCATGTCGGCTTGAAAATGATTAAGTCATTTGATCGCCTTATGCCGGATGATTCAGAATGGATGATTACTCTTAGGAAGAAAGACCAGGACAAAGAAATTGGCAAGCTTCGAATCAGAGCCAATTTCGCGCACGCAAACGCCTTCTTCCGGATTTCAGAGGATCACTTTGCAAGGCAAAAGGCGTCCCAATACGAATCATTTCTTCATCAAATGGCCGAGCAAGGCGAAAGCGTCTTTGATATCTCGCTTTCTGTGCTCATTAAGGCAAAGGACGAAGCGGCGCTTGCTCGTAAGAAGGAAGCTGTTTTGAAAGCTTTCCCGAAACTGGGCGGCTCAGTCGGAATCTTCGATCATTTGGAGCATGACACGTTGTTTCTGTCACATTTACCCCTGCAGGCCGATCAAAATCAATCCGTGTTTCCTGTCTTAACAGGCGCATTGAGCCATCTATTGCCGCTCGGGGAAGAATGGAAGGGAACGGATGACTTCGATATTTTGCTCAAAACTCACGAAGACGAAGGGTTTGCGCTTAATCTTTTTGATCCGTCGCTTCCGGCGAAGCATGCAGTCATGATTGGGAGCACGGGTTCCGGGAAGTCATTCACTGCGAATCATTTGCTGAGCAGTTTTCTCATCGCAGGAGATCGGAATCACGTTATCGTAATCGATATGGGCGGCAGTTATAAAAAACTTGCGCGTTTATTTGACGGTCATTACTTGCAAATCGACTGCACGGAAGAATATGCGCTTAACCTATTTCCTGAGAAACGTCAATTATTCCCAAAGCCCGGCGAAGTGAACGCCGATCTTTTAGGTTTTCTGAGCACCCTGCTTGAAAAGATGGTCTCTGAGAGGGAGAGAGTGAAAAGTTCAGAGCTTCGAATTCTTGAACAATCAATTCTGAAAGTCTACGAAAGCATTCAGGATACACACCGACCTCTTTTGGGCGATGTGCAAATGATTCTTCGAAATTATGCGGCGGGTGATGACGAGGACAAGCGGAAAGCGTATCAATTCTCAAAGAATTTAAGCATGTGGACCGAAGGTCGCTTTGGCAGGCTCTTGAACCGGCAAAGCAGCCTGACTTTTGATAACCGATTCATTGTTTTTGACTTGGGCAAGCTTTCACAGCACCCTGAACTGCAATCCATTCTTTTTTTTGTGATCCGATCCGCCATTGCTAGAAAACTGGGTGACATTTCGCTCCGCAAAATCATTGTCATTGACGAAGGATGGCGCTTTTTTAATGACGATGTCGGCTCAAAGCTGATTGAAGAGCTTTACAGAACAGCCAGAAAGACAAACGGTCTCGTTCTTTCAATCAGCCAAAGCCCTGTGGATTTTCTTCAATCAAAGGCGGCACCCGCCATTCTTTCCAATTCCTACGTGAAATACATTTTAAAGCTTCAAAAGGGGCATGAATTGCTGTCTAAGTTTGACCTGAATCCGAATGAGGTCAGCGCTTGCGAAGAATTGGAAATAAGGCCCGGTGTTTTCTCCGAAATCTTCATCAAGTTTTTTAACAAAGCTGTCACGGCTAAGCTTGAGCCCTCGCCCCTTGACTACTGGATTGCAACAACAGAGCCCAACGACCAAATCGAGGAGGAAAGGCTCCGCGCAATGGAGCCAAGTTTGAGTGAGTTGGAACGGCTGAGAATACTCGCGGGTAAATATCCGCGAGGAATCACGTGGCGTAAGGAGGCTCCTGCCATATGAAATCACCAAAATTAAGGTTGACGGTCATCTCGCTTTACTTAGCAGCAAGCCTAGCCGTCTGCCCCGGCACAGCGAAGGCGGATCTGCCTGTGATTGATTTTGTCAATGCCGCGCTGAATGAACTTCGCAATTCCTTGATGGAAAATCAGTTTGCACAGGAAATTATCGTATTATTCGATCAGCTTACGGAACTTGAAAACACGTATCAGGAAATGATGCGCTTTAACGCTGGCATCGAAGAATTCGTGAGAAGTTTTGTCCAGGATGCGGCGCGGGCCTTCAGAGATTCACAGTCGACATTTCGGGATGGATTCCTTGCTGGATTCGAACCGTCCGTTGAACAAGACGCCATCCGAAATTTGGGGACCATACTTGAAGGTTACGGCGACCCGTCAGGCATCAAGTCCTATATTGAAACCATTCATGGAATGGACCCTCAATCTGTGGAGCGTCCCTATATCACATTTGATGAATCGCAGGTGGGCGAAGCTTACTTAATGGCGCATGAAATTAGAAAGCGCTCAGATGAAACAAAGCAAGCGGGCGAGACCATTCAAGAATTATCGCAGACGGCAAGTCCAAAAGGGGCGGCAAGACTTTCAGCGGATGCCTCCGGAAAATTGATTGTCGTTACGCAAGAGAATCAGGAAATATTCGCCAAGTTGCTTGAGGTTGAAGCAACCAAATTAGAGCAAGTGTCGCGCGATGAAAAGCGCTTCGAGCGGGAGCGTCTTAAATATATGCGCGAGATGCAGCTTGGTATTGAAAGTTTGGGAAGGCCGGGCTGATGAGTTCACTTCCCACCACCCAAGAAATCATCACTATTTTCGCGGCCTTCTATCATGAGGTTCGGGAAGTCGGCTACAGTTTTATCTTCGTGTTTCTAACACTCGCCTTGATTAAAGAATTTTTGCACGGAATGGAGGGGCGGAGCGACTACGCGGGACTTTTCGTCCGAGTCCTGCTCATCACCGGCCTTTATTCAATTTATACGCCCTTCTTTGAAGAAGTTTCAAGAGGAATGGATTTGCTTGCCAATTTCTTCATGCCGGCTGAAGAATTTAAAGACCAGATACAGAAGATTTTCACGGCTTATCGTCAAAATCATGACCTGGGAATGCTTGCGCTTCTTAAGATGACTTTTCTCGATTTGATGATGCAGGGAACTTACAACATATCCTACGCAATTCTTCGGGGATTTGGATGGGTGAGGATCGTTTTCCTTTCAGCGCTTTATATCTCAGGGCCTGTCTTCTTGGGTGTCGGTATTTTCCAGCCCGGCATGGCACGGATATGGGTACGCTGGCTCTTTGAAGTGTTGAATTGGAACGTCGTGTTGTCTCTTTTTGTCCGTATTCTCTTCGAACTTAATTTCTTCGAGTTTTACACCAATACCCAAACGCTCAATCTTGATTTGTTTGCGATGAACGTCATCATCATTTTGATCATACTTTTCTTTGTGCCCATGATTTCTTTGATGATGATCCGGGGCGCAGAAGGTTTCACGCAGGCGGGCGGACGAGTGTTCGGCATCGGCGGAAGAATCATGGAAAGAATCGTGCGGCACATTCCGGCTGTCCGGTTCACTCCTAGCCGCAGAGGGCAGACGAATTACTCAGGAGGAAATTCATGAGCGAAATCATTGCAAAGGTCAAACGCCGCTACTTTGAAGCTTTTGGCGACCTCGAAATGGAAATTCAATTCTTAAGGAAAGCCAACCTTATACTTGCCTTCATCGTGCTGCTTGCCTTTGCGGGTTCCGTCATATTAGGCATGAAACCTCCGGTAGTCATCAGAGTTTCAGAAGTTGAGGGCGCACAAGTAATTCGAGACCTGCCAAAACATAACGAGCCCACGCACCATGAAATCATTGCCCTATCAAAACGGTTTACGCTCAGATATACGGGCTTTAATTCGTACACAGTCACAAAAGACCTCGCGGAAGCCTTCAATTTAATGACCACGAGGCTTCAACATGAGGCTAGAAAATCACTTATTGATTCGGGCTTGGTTGAAAAACTGAAGACCGCTCAAATTGACACCCAACTTGAATTTAAAGAAACGAAAATCGAGCGTGATGCACCCGATGCCGCGGTTGTTTCGCTCCTTGGTGTCAGGCGAATCTCGAGATATGACGAACCGTCCTTCCGGGAGGAAATCTTATTCCGCGCAGATATCGTTTTAAAGAAAGTCTCCCGAAGTTCAAACACGCCCGAAGGTCTTCTTGTGGATGGTTACAAAGAGTTGATTCTCAATGATTTGTCAAGAAAGGATGAACAGAAATCATGATGAAATGCTTTACTTTAATCGCAGTAATTTTAATTGCACTTGCGCACGATGGCTATTGCGCAGAGGAATTTGGGAAGGATTTAAATAGCGTAGAGCAAGCAGAGCTTAGCGTCGCCAACCCAGACCAGGTGCCGCAGGACGCTGTAGCCGAAAGAAAACGGATCAATAGGAATTCCGTTAGCGAGAAGAGGATTTACTCCGCAAGCATGAGGCCGAACGTGGTTTACAAACTCCAAACAGCTCTCGGTTATGCTTCCACAATCGATCTGCCAGAGCCCGCGCTCAAGGTGTTTATCGGAGATCAGGAACTCTTCAAAGTCGGCGTTTTTGAGAAGGAAGTCATTATAAAACCGGTCACGGATGATCCTGATGCGCGGACAAATCTGACTATCATGACGCAATCCTCGCGGCTTACTTTTGATGTTACGGTCGGGAAACCCGAAACAGCTGATTTCGTAATTGATTTCAGGTATCCGGATGAGGACATGATCGTAGACAACGCATTTGAAAAGCGGGTTAACGAAACCGAAACGGCTATAAAAGAAAAGTTTAAACAGAAGGAAGAAGCGCTTGATGCGAAAGCCGAGGACTTGTCCGAAGAAAAATTGAAAGAGGAAATCAAAAAAGGAAATGAAGCGGTTCAGCTGAAAGATTACGCAGAGGAGGGCGGTGTGAGGCTCAACCTATTAACCATCTCCACGATTGGCGAGAAAGCGTATCTTAGGTTCAGTATTCGTAATTTATCGAAAACAGATTACAAAATCAGGGAAATGGTCGTAGGGCTTCAGACTTATGAGAAAAAATCTTTGGGTCTGCGCAAAGTCAAAGAAGGCTTGGTCGAACTGCCGTCTGATCTTAAGAGTGAAAAAAGCGTAGCTCCGGATTCTTATCAGTACGGCATCATTCAATTTGACAGACGATCCTTGAAGAAAGGCGAAAAGCCGGTAGTCCTCCTGTTTGAAGATGAGGGAGAGCGCAACTTACGGATCGAAGGCTTTCGCTGGCTAGATTGAGGAAATAATTATGACTGAATTTAGAAAATCGACATCTCTCTTAACATTGTTGCGCGCGGCGAAGAAGCACAGGGTCTTGCTGGTCTTACTGCTTGTGCTCATGATTCTTGTTCTCTTCTATTCTCAAAGCGCCAAGCAGAAAAGGCGCACGGATAAGGGGGAACCCACGAAGAATTCTGAGACTGCCGGCAGGAAGATATTTGGCCAATCGGATTTTGCGGGGCCGCCTAAGGCATCAAACGGTAAACCATCCGCACTCTCCGGCGCAAGGCCGGTCAGGAAAGCAAGAAACTACAACACGGATATCGATGTCTTTCTTTTTAAGGAAGAGGAAAAAAGAAGCCAAAGCGTTTACGGCACGCAATCAACCACGCTTCAGAAATTTAATATTCCATCCGGCACGAAGATTCCCGCCTTCGTGAAGGATACGATCTTTTCATTCAATGTCGCGGCGCCTGTAACCGCGGTTATTACAAAAGATTTTGAAGCAGAAGGAAAAGTTGTTATCCCCAAGGATTCCAAGTTTCTAGGTGAAGCGGGTGTCTTAAAAAGTCTCAACCGCATCAACGTACGTTTTGAACTTTTGATTATGCCTGACGGCAGTGAAAGGCGGATTCGAGCGATTGCCCTTTCAGAGGACGGTTCAGCGGGCATCAAAGGGCGCGTAAGCAAGCAGACGGACATGAGGATTCTGAAAGCGGTGGGCGAAACAGCGCTTGCGGGGGTGAGTCTGTTTGCAGGCGGTGTGAGCAGAGACCCCTATTCATTGGAAGATAATCTCAGAATGAACCTTGCCCAGAATTTAACGGGCCAGGCCCGGCAGGATTTACGGAACGTAAAAGTCGAGACATCCGTCACGGTTGACGGGTTTACCCCGATTCAGGTGATTTTGCTGGACGGGATTTAATGAAAAAGGAGAACAAGCATGAGCAGATATTACGACAAGAGAAAGGTGCACAGCTTCGAAAAATCAAAATACGAAGAAGTGCAGTTTGCGGTGAAGGATTACAAGGGAAAGCCCTATGCGGACATTCAGGTCTATCACATACATGAAGACGGCTCAAAAGAAGCCACGGGAAAGGGATTGTTTATCGCCGTGACGAAGCTGGCCGAATTCAAGCAGGGCATTGAGCGGCTGATGGACGAGACGGGCAGCGGGAAGGCGGACTAAACAGGATGAGATTGTTGCGGGCAGGTTTACTCATCATGCTTCTTCTTGGAAACGCGGCATCCGCGTTTCCGGAAGAAGGCCTTCCAGCGGGAAAGCTCTTAACGTTGGACGAAGCTTTTGAACGGGTGCTCAATGACAACGAGGGCATCCGTCTGCTTCAAATCCGCCTTGAAAAGGAACAAGCGCTGCTGAAACATGCCAAGAAGTTCTGCTGGCCTTATGTAAGAACGAGCGCTTACGGCGCAGCCGTCACGCAGAAGGATTCCGGCGTTTTATTTTGGACCAACGAAATCGTGTTTCCGGTATTTGACGGATGGAAAGCACGGAGCGAAGCGCAAATTCATTCTGTTAAGAAAGAGCAGGTGAAGCTCGAGATTTCAAATGAGCGTGAGCGCGTTCAGTTTGAGGTCAGGACGCTTTTCATTCAAACAATAACGGAAAAGGAAATGACTCTGCTTGCTCAAGAATGGCTGAAAGAGTCAGAGAGGATTTACCGCTCTTTTAAAGCGCTTCATGAAAAAGAGCTCATTACAAAACGTGAAGTTTACCGCGCAGAAGCGTTATACAAATCTGCGCAGTATGAGCTCGTCAGTCATAAGAAAACGATGGATTACGGGGTTGACCTATTGCGAGATCTCTTGAAACTGCCCGATGATTTTCGCATTGATCTTGAACCCCTCCAAGATCTTAAACGGTTCAAACCGGACTTGAGTCAATATTCTGAAAATCCCATTTATCAGGAAGTGAAGCTGCGCGCCCAAGAAAAGCGATTGGAAGAAAAGAGGGAGCGCTCTTCGCTTTATCCACAGATTTCAGTTCTAAACCGGTACAAGGTTGCCAAGGATTCCTTTCTGGACCAGAACCGTTACGAATTCGGCGTTGAAGGCGTGTGGAACATTTGGGACTTTGGACGGACACGGGATCTCGTGCAAGCTAAAAGACTGGAAGTTGAGGAAGCGGAACTGCAGGGTGAGATTGAGATAAAACAGTTTGAACGGCAGATCAAGGCCATGTCGGTTCAATTAGAAGTTGCGAGGAAGAAGATTCAGGCAGACAAAGCCGCTGAACGGGAAAAGAAAGAGGTCTATGAGAATGAAAAAACGAAAATGATTGTTAACGAAGCCTCTCGTCTTCAGGTTTTTGAAGCTTATCAGGATTATTTAAAGTCGCGGATTTATTTCATTCAAGGTGTTGCGAATTTCCGCATTCTCGAGGCGAAACTGGAAGCGCTCAAGCGAGGTATGCTTTCATGACACAAAAGCGGTTGCGGGAATATTGGTTTATCGCGTTGCTGGCCGGGCTGGATGCTCTCGCGGTATTTTTAGTCTTGGACCAGATTACGGCATATCAGTCGAGTCTGATTTTAATCGGATGGATCGCCGGATTCGGTTTCCTGTTCCTTAACGTCATCTATCTTTTTCTCCTAGCTTTGATGTTTTTGTTTGCGCCGCCTCATCATCTGAAAGAAGTGTATGTGAATCGTTTTCCGAAAACGGCGCTTTGCTATTTTATTCGAAATGAGAAAGACGGCCTCTTTGAAAGAATGCTTTATTCATTTAGGAACAATCAGCTTCCCGGGGTTGATTTTTGGATACTGAGTGATTCAGACGCGGCCTATGAACCATCAGAATTTCAACTTCAAGTAAAACTCGAAGCAACGCTTGGGCGTAAAGTGTTTTACAGAAGGCGGCCTGAACCTTTTGAGCGGAAACAAGGCAATTTAAGCGAATTTCTATCCAGTCATCCGGTGTATGAATATTTGTATGTCTGCGATGCCGATTCAATGGTGCCTCCAAGAACGGTACTCAAGTTACTGAGGAAGGCTCAACACCCGGAGAATGAGGACATCGCCATATTTCAAACGCTGATTAAAACCGCGCACGCTAAGACTTACTATGCCAAATTTGAAGGATTGGCGTCGGAATCAAGCCAGAGACTTTACTTCACGACTCTTTTTTCGCTCTTTAGGAAGTCCATCTCTTTCGGCCATCAGCATCTCGTACGAGCAAAGCAGTTTAAGAGAATTCAACTGCCAAAAGGACTGCTCTCACATGACAACTGGGACACCGCCTTGCTCGATGAGTTGGGATTAAGGGTGGCGTTTATTTCAGATGTGACGACATATGATGAAACGCCTTCTAATTATTTGGAATCAAGACGCAGGGAATCTAGGTGGGCGCAGGGCACTTTGCAGGGGATTCCGCTTATATATAGGAAGTCCATCAGCCCTATTATCCGTTTTTTGACTTTTTACGGTATTTACTGCTACGTCATGCAGCCGGTTTTTCTCTTTTGGCTTCTCTTGGGCCTCTTATCGCAAAGTTATCTATTCGGTGAATTGATTTCATTTAAAGTTAATACCGTATGCCTGGGGCAACCGGCCAATGAGATGCTTTGCGGAATCTTGATCTTTAGTCTTTTCGTGAATTACTTTCACAAGGCAGTCCTTATCCGTACATTTGATGATATTAAGCGCTTCCTCTATGAGATTACTGTTGCAACGCTCATCTATGCGGGCAATTTTGTTTACACCGCATTTGACATACTGACGCTCCCCCTTAAAAAGCTTATTTGGCAGCCCATGAAGAAAAATCCGTTTGAGCAAATCACGTGGACAGAAACTATTGATGCGTTGTTGCCCGGGACCGTGATTGGACTGACGGGTATTTGGTACCTAGCACAAGGAACACCGTTTCCCCATATGGCAGCAGTCCCCATTTTCACATCACTTTTGTTCTCTATTCCGCTTGTTTATTACTCAGCAAAAACTATGCACAGAAAAAGGATAAATACTATATGACACAAGAACCTAATCTTTTGGATGAATCAGAAAAAAATAAACCATTAAAGAAGGTGAACCTTTTTAAAAAAATAAAAATAATATTAATGGTTTTCGCCTTGCTTTTATCAGCGCATTTCGCATTTCAGATTGTTCCCGCCATGCTGTCCCCAATTGAAGGAAAGGCTAAATCCGCTCAGGAACTCGATATTCAGCTCATGACTGAAGGTGTTTTGAAGAAGGCCTATATTCGAAATGCGCAGGAGGTCCATATCAATGACATCCTTTTTGAATTCGAAAATCCAGACCTTGAATTGGAAATTGTGAATTTGCTTCAAAAGAAGGAAATTGAAGAAAACGAGTTAAAACTAATGGAGAAGGAAAGTGCCTTGGCGGGTCAACGCGTAGAAAGTGCGCGAGTCTTGTATGAAAACGGAGTTATTTCAAAACTTGACCTTGATAATGAAGAATTCAAAGCAAATACCGCTAAGGATAAACTTAATGCGAAAGCTAAGGCCGTTGAACAATCAACACTGTATTTAAACCTGCTTCAACTTCGCAAAGAATCGCTCCTAATTAAAGCGCCGTTTGACGGGATATTTCTAGGTGAACTTGAGCCGAGGATCGGGAGCTATTTCAAACAAGGAGAAAAACTTGGTATTTTGTTCAATCCCAAGGAGTTCTATTTTGAGGCATTTATCACAGAAGAGAAGTTGAACCATGTAAAAGTAGGTGACAGGGCTAGAGTAACGTTTAATTCAGTGCGGGGGAATTTCGACGGCGAAATCTCCGAAAAAGACGCTAAGGTTGAAGAAACAATCGTGAAAATCTACCGGACAAAATATGTCTCACGAATTCTTGTCCGGCTTACCAATCCGCCGATGGGTCTTGTGCCGGGTTTACGCGGATTTGTTCAAATCAAATCAGACTTTGTGCTGAAAATTCCGAATGTAGAGGTGCGGAATTGAACACGATCATTCTCGCGGGAGGATTTGGGACAAGGCTTTATCCATTAACTCTCGGTAAGCCTAAAGCGCTGCTTGATATTGGTGGTAAATACCTGTTGGAGCATTTGATGGAAAATGTCGCCAAGACTAAACCAGATTCTGTTTTGATTGTGACGAACAACCGGTTTTATGAGCAATTTGTGTATTGGAAGTCATTTCAAAAATACGTGTTTCCAATTCATATATTGAATAATGGGATAAATTCCAATGACGAAAGAAACGGCGCTGTTTTAGACCTTTATTATGCAGTCTGCGACTCCCGAGTGAGAGGTTCGGAGTATTTGGTCTTGGCGAGTGACAATTATTTTGATTACCCCCTGAATCATTTCATCCTGCAGGCGCTTCATCATCTGCCAAAACCGGTGTTGGCTTGCTATGACATTAAGAATATTGAACAAGCCAAGAAGTACGGCGTCATTGAAATGAACGAAGACCATATTATTACAAGTTTTGATGAAAAGCCCCGCGCGCCAAAATCGACTTTAGTGAGCGCTGGAGTCTACTTGTTGCCGAAAGAAATTCCTTTCATGATTTATAAGTATCTAAAAATCTACAAGCATGAGCCCGACAGGATCGGCGATTTCATTACATGGCTTTATAGAATGGTTCCGACTGTGGCAATGCGCATTGAAGGCATTTGGAAGGATATCGGTGATATGCAGACATATAGCGAGTTAAATGCGCGTTTGCCGGGGCAATCCTAAATGATACGAAATCAGTCTGAGAATTTGGTCACAGTTAGTGAACTTTCAAAAGTATTGCGAGTTCCTAAAACGTGGATTTATCAGCGTACACGCTTGGGCCAAAAGGCAATTCCGCATATCAAGATGGGAAAGTACGTTCGCTTCAATCAGGATGAGGTAATAAGGTTCTTCCAAACGAGCAGAAATAATGTATCATAAGGCAAATATTTCTTTTGGCAAACGTCATGCTAACGACACTCGAAGCATCAAAGAAGTACAAATTGACACCGGGTTATCTGCGTCGCCTACTTCGAAAGCGATTAATCAGGGGCAGGGAAGCGCAAATAACGAACACCGCGAAAATCTGGCTTATAGAAGAGCCTTCCATCAGATATTACCTTCAAACACGGAGAAAAGCCGGCCGTCCTGTAAGAAAGCGTTGATAAATAGACCGAAATACGGTACAATAAATCTTGCTAATCCTGGAGGCAGTCATGGCAAGAGGTAGTATCGTATGGCGGTGTGGAAAATGCAGGAAAAACGCGACTGACGGTGTCGGCAAATGCAGCCATCAATCAGCAGCCTACTATATCATATTCAGGTCAGGCCGTTTGCAAAAGTGGGAACGCATTGGCCCGAAGAAAAAGGACGCAGAGGCTAGGCTGAGTGAAATACTCTCATCCGTTAATAAAGGAACTTTCTTTGCGCCACCCAAGATTTTGTTTTCCGAATTTTCAAAGAAATGGCTAGACAGTTATGCTCGAGTTTCTATTAAAGACTCAACATTCCGAAATTATGAGTCAATGATTAATTCAACCATTGTTCCGGCGTTGGGAGACCGAGCTATTTTAGGTATCCGTCCGCATGATATTCAGAAATTCATTTCAGAGTTAAACGATAAAAGAAGCGCCAAGACGGTAAATCACCACCTGTCCCTTTTAAAAACCATGTTTAATCATGCTCGAAAATGGAAATATATCTTTGAAAATCCAGCGGCAGATATTGACAGAATTCGAGAAGAGCAAAGAGAAATGGATTTTCTTACACCGCAAGATATCAGACTTCTCTTAAAGAACTCTGATGAACCTCTAAGAACCATCATTTTAACAGCTGTGCTGACGGGGATGAGAAGAGGGGAGTTGCTTGGTCTCCAGTGGAAAGACATCGACTGGAATCGGAAGATAATTTTCGTGAGAAGGAGTTTATATTGGCGCTGTTGGCGCGAAATTAAAGAAACGAATTGTAACCGTTGGAAATTTATTACACCAAAATCAAGAAGGTCTATAAGAACAATCGTTATGTCGAAAGTTCTAGAGAAAGGACTGAATTTATACCGTGAGTTGTTCCCTCCCAAACTTCACGATCTGATATTTTGCAATGTAAACGGCGATCCGCTGGATCCCGATAATTTGGTGAAACGGGATTTTTCTAGTGCTCTCAAAAAGGCTGGATTAAGAAGGGTGCGGTTTCACGACCTTAGACATACTTACACGACCCTCTTGATTTCACAGGGGGAAAATATTAAGCTTATTCAGTCGCAATTAGGGCATGCTTCTATTCAGACAACACTTGACCGATATGGACACTTGCTACCGGTTGTTTATGAAGGTGTAGGGAAGAGATTGGATGAAGAAGTTTTTGGAAGCCGTGCTAACATGGTGCTAACAAAACCAGCACAAATAAGAAACAATTGTAAGAACTAGCAACAAAAACCATTTCAATTAACTCATAATAACAACAAGAGTTAAGCAAAATTAAACAAAAGTAACAAGAACGAGTGGGGCACTCATAACCTGAAGGTCGTCGGTTCAAATCCGGCCCCCGCTACCATCGCTTTTAAATGACGCCAATGAGCCGCAAACGATCATCCGCCCTCATTTTTATCGTTCTAGGATTACTGCCGGTAATGCTCTTCTCGAGTTGTCAAAAAGAGCCCTCTATCCAAAGCGTTACGCCCGAATCGCTCATTGGTACCTGGAAAGTGAACGGCGGACCCGGTGCTTATAAAACCGTCGAGTTTTTAGGGAGCCGTGAGTTTAAAATTGATTCAGAGGGCGACAAGAATCCGGACATTTTGGGCTATTACCAGCTCGTCAATGGGCAAATGATTTTTAATGACAAAGGCGGATTGATTATTCCCGAATGCGGCCGCGATGGTGTCTACATACCGGAACTTCGGGGCAATCAGTTGTCCTTTCAATTAGTCCGCGACGAGTGTTCGGGGCGACTTGAAGCGATAAAACATATCTGGCGCAAGACCTCCTAAAACTTCATTTATCAAATTTTTGTTTCATTCTATAATGTCTGCCTATGGATTTATTTCATGCAGTTATCTTCGGAATTGTTGAGGGCGCTTCGGAGTTTCTCCCCATTTCATCTACGGGCCACCTGATTCTAACCGCAAAACTGCTTGGGCTTAAGCAAACAGATTTTTTGAAAAGTTTTGAAATAGCGATTCAGCTCGGGGCCATTTTGGCCGTGGTAGTTTTATATTGGAGATCGCTCTTAATCGATTTCAAAGCGCTCACGCGTGTCATCGCCGCTTTTATTCCCACCGCCGTTCTCGGATTGTTTTTGTACAAGGTTATCAAGGAAGTCCTGCTGGAAAGCACGGAAGTCGTTTTGTGGTCCTTGTTTGCCGGCGGTATTTTCCTGATTTTATTTGAATTATGGTTTAAGGACAAAGAAACGCCGGTCAATTCGATTTCTGATATGCCGTTTAAAAGTGCGGTGCTGATCGGTGTCTTTCAGTCGCTCGCCATGATTCCGGGCGTTTCGAGATCTGCCGCAACGATCGTGGGCGGGTTAATGCTCGGGCTTGACCGGAAGTTAATCGTCGAGTTTTCATTTTTATTGGCGGTCCCGACGATGCTGGCTGCAACCGGCCTTGATTTAATGAAGAGCGCCTATACTTTCTCATCCGATCAGTTTATTTTCTTGGCTGTAGGGTTTCTAACTTCTTTTGTGGTTGCGATTTTTTGCATCAAATGGCTGCTTGAATTTGTGAAAAACCATACGTTTATCCTGTTTGGCCTTTACCGGATTTTTATCGCACTCTCATTCTGGTTCATCATCCGATAGTTTCATGCGCGGCCTTTACGTCCATATCCCATTTTGTTCGAAGAAATGTTTCTACTGCGATTTTGTGATTACAGTGAATCACTCTGCGGAAGTACGGAAGCGTTTTTTCAAAAATCTTGGGAAAGAAATTGATTTTGCAGCGGAAAAATACGGCACGCTCCGTTTCGATACGCTCTATTTGGGCGGCGGAACGCCTTCGCTTTTATCGTCGCAGGAAATGTCAAAGCTTTTGGCGATGCTGCGTGCCAAGTTTGAATTTGAAAACGGTTACGAGTTCACCTGCGAAATCAATCCCGGCGACGCGGATCGTCATAAATTATTATTCTACAAGGATCTAGGAATAAATAGGATGAGTGTAGGCGCGCAATCATTCAATGACGAACTCTTGAAAGCCATGGGCCGAACTCATTCGGCTGCGGATATTATGCGCACCATGGAGCTTTTGCGGGAAACCGGTTTTCAGAATATCAGCGTGGATTTTATTCTCAAATTGCCGAACCAAACCATACGGGATGTCGAGGATTCAATTAGGCGCGCATTCGAGTTGGGTGCCCAGCAAGTATCGCTTTATGATTTAGACGTTCACGAAAAAACGGTTTATGGCCGGATGCAGAAGCAGGGAAAATTGAGTTTGCCTGCAAGCGATACACACGAGCAAATGTTCGCAAGCGCCGAATCAATTTTATCCGAAGCCGGATTTTTACCGTATGAGGTTTCTAATTTCGCAAAGCCCGGATTCGAATCAAAGCATAATCTAATTTATTGGCACAATCAGGAATATTTAGGACTTGGGCCGGGCGCATTTTCTTATATGCACGGCGTCCGCTATCAATTCGCGCTCGATGTGGCACGTTATTTCAAAAAGTGTGAAGCGGGAAATTTTGCGAATGACACCGAAGACGTAATTTCAGCCGAGGAACGTGAAATTGAAAATCTCATGACCGGCCTCCGGCTCAGGCAGGGTGTTGATATGGGCGATTTCCTTTTAAGTAAGCCGCGCATATCAAACCGGCTGGACTTTTTAGTTGAAAATAATCTTTTGTCAAAAACCGGGCATCGAGTTGCCTTAACGGCCCGCGGCCGGTTTCTGTGCGAAACCGTGATTCAGCATTTAATCGCAAAAGAATGAAAAAGATTGCACTCCTTTTAATATTTTCAGTTTTGTTTAACATCAATCTTCAAGCGAAAGAGGAATCCGATATGAATTTGAAAACCGCAATTTTTGCAGGGGGATGTTTTTGGTGCATGCAGCCGCCGTTCGATCAAACGGAAGGTGTTGTTAAAACCCGCGTCGGGTACGCCGGCGGAAAAACGAGCAATCCGTCTTATGAAGAAGTTTCATCGGGCGCAAGTGGCCATGCAGAGGTGATTGAAGTTGCCTACGATCCGTCAAAAGTAGACTATGAAAAATTGCTCGATGTGTTTTGGAAAAACATCGATCCAACAACGGTTGATCAGCAGTTTGCCGACCGAGGGTCCCAATACCGGACCGCAATTTTCTATTTGGATGATGAGCAGAAGAAGCTTGCGCAGGCCTCCAAAGAAAAAATTGTGAATTCCGGCTGGTACGACCGTCCGATCGTCACTTCCATTGAACCTGCCGGTGATTTTTTCCCGGCCGAAGATTATCATCAGCAATATTACAAAAAAAATAAAGTGCACTACGAAATGTACAAAGAAGGCTCTGGCCGCGCGGGTTATATCAGAGCGATGGAGAAAAAGCGGAGCAAATCTTGACGAAAACGGAATTTGAAACGGTTAAAGATTCTAGTGTTTCCGTTCGTTAACAAGTGGAGACAGTTTGAATCAAAAAGCAAAGGGCTAAGCCGGCATGGTCGATTTAAATTTGTTTGAATGGACTTTTTTATTCAGGTTTTTTCTTGCGTTTACACTCGGAATTTTGATCGGGCTTGAACGCGAAAGCTCCCGCCAAGACGACCGCTATCGCGCAGGGGTCAGAACTTATACCCTTATTTCACTTTATGGATTCGGCTGCGCAATTCTAAGTTACTATAACGTTGGATTCGCATTCGCCGTCGGATTGATTTCAATGACGGCGCTCGTGGTTGTGACTTATCTTGCTAAAATTCAGGAAGAACATTTCGGATGGACCAGCCAAGTCATGTCGCTTCTGACATTTGTAATCGGAGCGCTTTGCTTGATGGCGAACGTGACGATTCCAATCACGATCGGCATTATCAGCACACTTTTACTTTCTGAGAAGGCAAAAATAGAAGACCAAGTTGCCAACCTGGAAAAATCAGAATTTCTGGCCGCACTCAGGTTTCTTGTGGTGACAGTCATTATTTTCCCGGTCCTGCCAAACCGGAATTATACGCAATTTAATCTCAATCCGGCAGCCATTTGGATGATTGTAATCATGGTTTCAAGCATCAGTTTCGGCGGCTATTTTTTGATCAAACGTTTCGGCAATAATGTCGGCCTTTGGCTTTCGGGAATCATGGGCGGCATTGTTTCGTCAACTGCTGTCAGCATTGCCGCTGGCCGCATTGCCCAGCAGTCGCCTGCACAATCGAAGAACGCGCTTCGAGCAACTCTTTTAGCAAGCAGTGTTATGTATCTTCGGATTCTGGTGCTGGTTTCGTTTGTGAACTCAAATTTTATCGCTTATCTATGGCCGAAACTGCTCGTGCTGGCAGCTATCGGCGCAGGGCTTGCGTTATCGACTGCCCAGGACGAGCGCTCTGTCACGAAGAGCGCTGTTAAATCATTTAAGAATCCGTTTGAAGTCCGTCCGGCTTTGATTTTCGCTGCCTTATTTGTCGGAATCTCAATTATTATAGAGCTCTGTAAACAATTTTTTGGCGATGCCGGACTTTATCTTTTGTCGATCATTGTCGGCGTTGTGGATGTCGATCCGTTTGTTTTGTCTATGATTCACCGGACTGCCGATATTCAGAGTATTGTTGTGTCTGCTATTTTGCTCACCATGATGAGTAATACCATCATGAAAGGTATTTATTTCGCTGTTTTGGCTAAGAAAGCCCGGAAGGAAACCATCTTCAAATATGCTTTTTGGGCGCTTCTGCATTTGCCGTTTGCCTTTATTATTTAGCCCCCTTTGTATTCTTAAAGTTCTAAAGCGTTTTTGCCCTAAGTCTGCTAAAATATCCCACTTATGACCGATATTACCCAGGAACTTAAAAAGCGGATTTTGATTCTTGACGGTGCCATGGGCACCATGGTCCAGACTTATGGGCTTGATGAGGCCGGTTATCGCGGAAAGCAGTTTGCCAACCACCCCGTGAGCGTGAAGGGCAATAACGACCTCCTTGTCCTGACGCAGCCTAAAATTATCTCCGATATCCATCGGGCTTATCTTGAAGCCGGCGCCGATATTTTGGAAACCAGCACGTTTAATTCACAGCGGATTTCCATGGCAGATTACAAAATGGAGAATCTGGTTTACGATTTGAATGTTCAAGGTGCGCAGCTTGCCAAAAAGCTCACGCTCGAATTTACGGACAAAAACCCAAAAAAGCCCCGTTTTGTTGCAGGGTCCATCGGCCCGACCAACCGGACGGCATCGCTGTCGCCCGATGTGAACAATCCCGGTTTTCGTGCGGTCTCGTTTGATGAATTGGTGGATGCTTATACGGAACAAATCCGGGGATTGATTGACGGCGGTGCCGATATTTTATTGGTCGAAACCGTTTTTGATACGCTGAACGCCAAAGCCGCACTTTTTGCGATTGAGGAATATTCCAAAAAAGTAAAGAAACACTTTCCGATTATGGTTTCGGGGACCATTACAGATGCCAGCGGCCGCACGCTGTCGGGCCAAACGGCGCAAGCGTTTGCAATTTCAATGTCACACGCCAATTTGTTATCACTCGGATTTAATTGCGCGCTCGGCGCCAAAGAGCTTCGTCCGTACGTTGAGGAACTCTCCAATTTTTCGGAGTTTTATACCAGCGCACATCCGAATGCCGGGCTTCCGAATCAATTCGGCGGCTACGACGATTCTCCGGAAATCATGGGCAAAGTGATTGAGGAATTCCTGAAAAACGGATTTCTCAACATTATCGGCGGCTGCTGCGGCACAACGCCTGCGCACATTCAGAAAATCGCCGAGCTTGCCGCGAAATATCCGCCGCGTGTTCCGCCGAAATTGAAACCGTACACCCGCCTCTCGGGGCTTGAGCCGCTTGTGATTACGCCCGAAACCAATTTTGTGAATGTCGGCGAACGGACTAACGTGACGGGATCGCCCAAGTTTGCGGAACTTATCAAAAGTAATGACTATGACTCAGCCTTGAAAGTTGCTAGGCAGCAAGTGGAGGCCGGTGCGCAGATCATTGATATCAATTTTGACGAAGGTTTGCTTGATTCCGAAGCGGCGATGACGAAATTTTTGAATCTGATAGCGTCTGAACCCGATATCGCGCGCGTGCCGATCATGATCGATTCTTCCAAATGGACTGTCATCGAAGCCGGCCTGAAATGTATTCAAGGCAAAGGCGTTGTGAATTCAATTTCGCTCAAAGAAGGTGAGGAGAAATTTTTGGAGCAAGCGCGCAAGATCCGCCAATATGGCGCCGCAGCCATTGTGATGGCATTTGATGAAAAAGGGCAGGCCGATACGGCCAAGCGTAAAATCGAAATTTGCTCGCGTGCTTACAAATTACTGACTGAGAAAATTCATTTTCCGCCGCAGGATATTATTTTTGACCCGAATATTTTGACGGTTGCCACGGGAATGGAAGAGCACAACAATTATGCCGTGGAATTTATCGAAGCCGCACGCGAAATTAAAAGGTGTTTTCCGCTTGTCCATATTTCAGGCGGCATCAGCAATCTCTCGTTTTCATTTCGCGGCATCAACAGCATTCGCGAAGCCATGCACTCGGCATTTTTATTTCACGCAATCAAAGCCGGTATGGACATGGGAATTGTGAACGCCGGTTTGATTACCGTTTACGATGAAATTCCAAAAGATCTTTTGGGGCTTGTCGAAGATGTTGTCCTCAACCGAAAGCCGGATGCAACCGAGCGGCTTTTGAAGTTTGCCGAAACTGCGAAAAAGCAGGGGAAAGTTACCGTTAAGGATGAAAAATGGCGGAAGGCGCCGGTTGAAGAACGTCTTGCGCATGCGCTTGTGCACGGCATCACGGATTACATTGATCAAGACGTTGAGGAAGCACGTCAGAAATATCCTAAGCCTCTCGATGTAATTGAAGGCCCGCTCATGAGCGGCATGAACATTGTGGGGGATCTTTTTGGATCGGGGAAGATGTTTTTGCCGCAAGTGGTTAAATCAGCTCGTGTTATGAAAAAGGCCGTTTCCATTCTCACGCCTTACATTGAGAAAGAAAAAGAAAAAACCGGCGCGAAAACAGCCGGGAGAATTCTGCTCGCAACCGTGAAGGGCGATGTGCATGATATCGGAAAAAATATTGTGGGTGTTGTGCTCGCGTGCAACAACTATGAAATCATTGATCTCGGTGTCATGACGCCTTGCGAAAAAATATTGGAAACCGCCAAAGAAAAAAACGTGAGCGTGATTGGCTTGAGCGGCCTGATTACGCCGAGTTTGGATGAAATGGTGCACGTGGCCAAGGAAATGGAACGCCAGGGCTTTAAGGTGCCGCTTTTTATCGGCGGTGCAACGACCTCGATTACGCATACTGCCGTTAAGATTGCGCCGCAATATAGCGGCCCGACCGTCCATGTGCTGGATGCTTCACGAAGCGTCAATATGGCATCGAATATTTTGGCTCCGCAGATCAAAGAGAAATTTGCGGCAGAAAAGAAAGAGGATTACGAAAAAATCCGGAAGGAGCACCTTGGGAAAAAAGAAGATGTGAAGTATCTCCCGATTTCACAAGCCAGGGAGCGTGCATTCAAAACCGATTGGGCAAAAACAAAAATCGTGAAGCCTGCGTTTCCGGGTTTGAAAATTCTCAAAAATTATCCGCTGGATGAACTCGCAAATTACATCGACTGGACGCCGTTTTTCCAAACGTGGGAACTGAAAGGGAAATATCCGCAGATCTTAGAAGACAAAGTAATCGGCAAAGAAGCCAAAAAGCTTTTTGAAGATGCTGGGCGGCTCCTGCAAAAAATGATCGCACAAAAGTCGCTTGCAGCGAATGCGGTATTTGCGCTTTATCCGGCCAACAGCGTGGGCGACGATATTGAAGTTTATGAGGATGAGAAGCGGAATAAAGTGGCGGCCATTTTTCATACTTTAAGGCAGCAATCGCAGGTTCTTAAATCGGAAAATGATCCTTATTTTGCGCTTTCTGATTTTATTGCGCCAAAAAATTCCGGCGCGAAAGATTATCTTGGCGTTTTTGCGGTCACGGCCGGTATTAAAATAGATTCATTGGTAAAAAAGTTTGAGTCAGAAAATGACGATTATCATTCAATCATGACCAAAGCGCTTGCGGACCGGCTGGCGGAAGCTTTTGCCGAGCGGCTGCACGAACGGGTCCGGCAAGAATATTGGGGTTATGCCAAAGACGAAAAATTCTCAAATGAAGATTTAATCAAAGAAAAATACCGCGGCATCCGCCCGGCGCCGGGTTATCCGGCTTGCCCTGATCACACGGAGAAGCGCACTCTGTTTCAATTTTTGCAAGCCGAAAAAAATGCGGGCATTAAATTGACCGAAAGCTGCGCGATGTGGCCGGCCGCATCCGTGAGCGGGCTTTATTTCGCACATCCGCAGGCCAAGTATTTTGCCGTCGGACGGATTGACAAAGATCAAACCTCTGACTATGCGAAACGCAAGCAGATGAATTTAAAGGAAATTGAAAAATGGCTTTCGCCCAATTTAGCGTATGAAGCGTAAATCAAAATCAGCGAAAAGTAATTTTGAACTTTTAGCGCGGGCCATTTCGCTTGCGGCACGTGCTCATGAAGGGCAATACCGCAAAGACAACAAAACACCTTATGCGGCGCATGTGTTCCGCGTCTGCATGACTTTACGGCATGTATTCGGTGTTAAAGATGAAAAGATTTTGGCTGCCGCGGTATTGCATGACGTGATCGAAGATACCGACAAAGATTTTGACGATATTGAAGAGCGTTTCGGGCGCGATGTTGCCCGGTGGGCGGCGCTCATGTCAAAGGACAAGCGCTTGCCGGAAGAAGAGTGCGAAGCGGCATACGCCAAGCAGCTGCGGGACGCGCCGGATGAAGTCAAATTAATCAAGCTCGCCGACATTCATGATAATTTACTTGATGTCTCTACCGCTGCGTCCAATCAATTGCCAAAAACCGTACGAAAAACGAGCCGGTATCTCAAAGCTATTAAGCAAAAAAGTAATTTGCGGCTGCTTCCGTCGATTCGGATTGTAGAAAGCTTGATGGCTCGCGTCAAATGAACCGTTCATCTTCTGCTTGCATTTCCAATTATTCCGATTTATTGTATGCAGACATTTTTAAATCTATCGTATGAAATTATTGCCTAGCCCAACTCTAAAGTTTATAGTCGCGATTGTGGTTATTGCTGCTCTTGCCACGACTATTTACCTTGTCAATTCAAGCGGACCAAGGGGTGCCGAACAATCCTACCACCGGGGTAACGAAGCCATTAAGCAGGGTAAAATGGATGATGCGATCAAATATTATCAAGAAACGGTCCGCAAAGATCCCAATCATGTGAATGCACACAACAATTTAGCGAATACTTTTGTGGCAATCGGAAAAGTTCAAGACGCGATCAAACATTACCGCAAAGCAATCGAACTGAATCCCGATTATATCGAGGCCTATAACAATTTAGGTATCGCGTTAGGCAGTATCGAACTTTATGAAGATGCGTTGAAAATTTATGATGAAGCTGTAAAGCGGTTTCCGAAATCTGCACAAATTCAGAACAGTTACGGCACCATCCTTGCTCAGCAGGAGAAGTTTAAGGAAGCCGAAAAGCATTTTTTGAAGGCAACTAAGCTAAATCCCGATTACGAACGCGCCAAACACAACTTGGAATTAGTCAGGAAGCAATTAGAAAAAGTAAAGACACAAGCAGAGAGCGCAAAATCAACGGGTTAATTTTTTCTCGGATTTGTCGTAAATCATTTCAAACGAGGGCATTGTGAACCGTATTTTAATAATCGACGATGACGATGATTTGCGAATGGCGCTTAGCATGCGCCTGGCATCGGAAGGCTTCCAGGTGGAAGATGCCTCCGGTATTTCGGGCGGCCTGAAAGTCATCGAATCTAATCCGCCGGATTTGATTGTGATGGATGTGATCATGCCCGAGATGGACGGTCTCACGGCGCTCAAGAAAATCAATTCAGTAACAGCCAAGAAAATCCCGGTCATTATCATGACAGGAACCGCTTCGCTCATGGAAGACGTTTTTCGTTTGGAAGGTGCGCAAGGGTTTCTTAAAAAACCGTTCGACAGTAGTAAGTTGATCAGCCAAATCCGCAAAATCCAAGCCGCTCGATAAGCTCTTCTCGAATGCTTTATCCCGCGTTTGAAATTCTAGCCCCGAGACTTCCTTTGACCATTTAGGAAGTCATTTTACCTGTCCGTTCCGGCAATTCTCAAAACCGTGCATCATGCTTACCGTGCCTATTTTGTAAGTTTTAAAAAATATGGGACACTTTATGTAGATCGTTTTAGCTGCAATTTTTAAGCCATACCGGCTTTAAATCTCTCGACGCACAAGAAAAGTGTATCCGCGTCAGGAAGGAGTTTATTCATTGTGGCCAACGCACAACGGACAGCAGCTGATGAGCTGATTGATAGTATTCAGCATGCCAAAGAGTGGCCTCTGCGCAGGGAGTCGTTGGAACAGCTTGCTTCGATCGGCGACCGGCGTGAAGTGTCCGTTTTTATCGCTGCGCTCAAAGATGAAGATACACATGTCCGGACAAAAGCTGCCGAACTCTTAGGCCATCTAAAAGACCGGCAGGCTGTCGAACCTTTGATTAAATGCCTGAAAGATACTGATTCGAAAGTGAGAGATGCAGCCGCTGAAGCGCTTGGCGTTATCGAAGACCCCGAATGCGTTCTTCCGCTCATTCACCTTTTGCGCCGCGAGAAAGATGAAACCGTGCGTTCTAAAACTGCCAAGATGCTCGGCAACATGGGTGCTTTGGCCGTACCGCCCCTGATTGAAATTCTACGGGACACTAATGAGAATGTCCGTAAAGAAGCTGCCTGGGCGCTCAGCCTGATTGAAGGGCCGGCAGTCGGCTCGCTGATTCGTGTTTTAAATGATGAAAATGATTGGGTGCGGCATGAGTCGATGGTCGTTCTTCAGAATATCGGGAGAAGCGCGATGGGGCTTTTGGTTGCATCCATCAAAGACAAAGATCCGATTGTCCGTGCCAAAATCGCCGAAATTTTAGGAAAAATCGGCGACCGCAAAGTCAGCTTTCCGCTTACGCAGCTGTTAATAAAAGATGCCGACGGGATTGTGCGTGCCAGAGCCGCCGAGGCTTTGGGCCAAATCGCCGATCAAAAATCAGTTCCACAACTTATTCAGTCTTTGAATGATTCGGATCCAAATGTCCAAGCAGCGGCAGTGGAAGCGCTCGGTAAGATTTGCGATCAGCAGGCCATCGATCCCATTTCGCAATTAGTTAAGCGCTCAAGCGGTGAGGTGAAATCAAAAGCCGAGGAGGCGCTTAAAAAGCTGCAGGAAATCAGTCCCGTCGAACTTTTGATTCGGGCGATCAGGGATTCTAATGAAAACGTACGCACCAAAGCAGTTGAAGCGCTCGGCAAAATCGCGGATCGAAAAGCCGAAATGCCGCTTGCGCAAGCATTGCACGACGGCCACTCAACCGTGCGCTATAAAGCAGCTGAATTTTTGGGGCGCATTGGCGATGCGAAAGCAATCGAACCGCTCATCCAGGCATTAAACGATAAAAACGACAACGTGCGGGAGGAAATAGCCTGGGCGCTTGCCGAAATCGGCGTTCCTGCGATTCCCGCGCTCATACAAGCGCTTAAAGACAAAAATGAACGTGTCCGGAATTCGGCCGTTACGGCTTTGGTGAGTATCGGTGAGCCGACGGTAGAGATTTTGATCGTATCGCTTAAGGATGAAAACCGTTACGTACGCGGAAAATCGGCCGAAGCACTCGGAAAAATTAATACCCAGAAGGCCGTGCTGCCGCTTATTAAAATACTTCAAGATAAAGATGCGATTGTCCGGGCAAAATCAGCCGAAGCGCTCGGGCGCATAGGCAATAAAGAAGCGATTTATCCCGTGATCCAAATTTTGGGCGATCCGGATCAGGAAGTGCGCGCGAAAGCAGCCGAAACGCTTGGCAAAATCGGCGAAAAAGATGTGGTCCCGCTTCTGATCCAGGCCCTCAAGGACAGTGATCCAAAAGTACGGCTCAAAGCAACGGAGCACTTGGGCCAAATTGGCGATCCGAAGGCTATCGAGCCGCTCATTAACGCACTGAAAGATACCAATCATCACGTCCGTAATCAAGCAAGCTGGGTGTTGGCCCTCATTGGCCCGCGTGCCGTCGAACCGCTCATTAAAGCACTTTCACATGAAAATCTTCGTCTGCGCGCTCAGGCAGCGCAAATCTTAGGCAAAATCGGCGATAAACGCGCCACATTCGCGCTGATTGATGTTTTGAAAACAGGCGATGAAAATGTGCAGTCGAGAGCGATTGAGGGCTTGGGTGAAATTGGCGATAAACGTGCCGTTCATCCGCTGGTAGATACGCTGGAAAGCGAATTGGAAACGGTCCGGACAAGAGTTGCGGATGCGCTTGGCAAGATTGCCGATAAGCGTGCGGTTGAGCCTCTAATTAAGACATTGGACGATAAATCTGCCAGTGTCCGAGCTAAATCAGCCGAAGTTCTGGGGAAAATAAAAGACAAGAGAGCCATCCGCTCGCTCGTGGTTGCCATGAAAGACGAAAACCATTTGGTCCGCGCGAAGGCCGGAGAAGCGGTCGGTGCCTTAGGTAGTTCTGCTGTTCAGTACTTGCTTGAGGCATTGAAGGATTCGGAAGCAGCAGTTCGCGGGAAAGTTGTGGAAGTGCTGGGCGAAATTAAAGATAAGCATGCAGTCGATCCTTTAATTAAAATTCTCCGAAAAGATCCGGATTTTACGGTGCAGGCAAAAGCGGCATGGGCTTTGGGCGCTATCGGAGGTTCGGCGTTGGACGGGCTTATTGAATCGTCCAAAGATGCGGATAACAATATGCGGATCAAAATTTTCGAAGTAGTCTGGAAAATCGGAGGCAAAAAAGCCATTATTTGCTTGGTAGATGCCATGAGAGATCCGGATCCGAATGTCCGAAACAAAGTTGCGCATTACTTGGCGCTGCTCGGGGATGCGGTTGTGCCGTATTTGATCCCTTCTTTGAAAGAGCCGGATTATACGTTAAGGGCAAAAGCAGCTGAAATTTTGGGAAAAATCGGCGATCCGGCAGCCTGCTTTCCGTTGATCCAATCGCTTAAGGATTATGATTCCGAAGTTCGCGCAAAATCAGCCGAAGCATTGGGCAGAATCCGCGACCAGCGCGCGGCCGATTCGCTCATTCAAGCTCTGTCAGAAACGGATTCTACGATCCAAGCCAATGCGGCTGAGGCGCTTGGAAGAATTGGTGATCAAAGAGCGGTTGATCCATTAATGGAACTTTTGACGCATACCGCACCCAGTGTACGTGCTAAATGTTCACAAGCACTCGGCCGGATCGGTGTTAAGCGTGCGGCATTCGGTTTGATCCAATTGCTCGCAGATCCCGATGCGACGGTACGCGCCAACGCCGTTGAATCGCTTGGAATTTTGGGAGATACAAAAGGCGAGGGGCTTCCGGATATGATCCGCTGTCCGAGCTGTAACAAGGCAACCAGGCAAATCGACCTTTTGCATACCGAAAACATACGTTCAACGACTGCTCGCATGTTAATCATCATAGGATGCATTTTGCTTCCCGTCTTAATCGGCGTTCCGCTGATGCTGTATGGTTCAAGCTTGAAAATGCGCAAGCGCCAGTTTTGGATGTGCGAACACTGCAAGCAGAAATTCAACATGAACTGGTACGATTGATCATTTCTGCCCTTGCAACAGACAGCGAATTTGCGCAATAATGCCGCATGCAGCCCGCATCCTTAACACTTGAATCACTGCAAGCTTATATTGACCGGATTCCGTTTGTCCGGCCGCTTGGAATCCGTGTAAAGCATGCTGAATACGGTTCTGTTTCTCTCGCCATGAATCCGGCCCAAGGACTTCTCAATCATTTTAAAACTTATCAGGCCGGCTCGCTTTTTACGCTGGCTGAAGTTGCCGGTGGAACATTGTGCGGAACCTTCCTGAATCTTTCCGAAAATCTGCTGATCACCAAAAAAGGCGATATCTCATTTTTGAAAGCAACTTCGAAAGAATTAATCGCGGAAGCAAAGGCAGATCCTTTGCTCATTGAAAAAACTTTGACGCAGCTTAAGGAATCAAAAAAAGCTGATTTACCGGTATCCGTGGTTATCAAAACCGTCGATTCCGATTCGATTTGTGAATGCCATTTCATTTACTACTTACGCGTCGGTTTTCCGAAAGTTTTCTCCTAGCACCTTTCCAGATTTAATTTTCTCAATACTTTGAATCAAAAGTCCGTTAAGTTAAGTACGTTAATCCGGCTTACTTTTCAAAGAAAGGAGTTTTTATGGCAAAGAAAATTTTAAAGAAGCTTTCAACCGGCCGTGTATCCATTTTTAAAATCAAGAACCGGCGCGGGTTTGCCGCAATTTGCATGAATAATCTAACCGAAGGCCGTTCGCCCGGCGAGGCCTTGGCAAGAATGGCAAAGGCTGTGAAGCGCAAGGGATTTGAGTTAGCAGGGAAAGCGCCGCGCGCTCGCTAATTTTGAATGGTAGCCCCAATGCTGCCAACAACGCATTGGGGTCAGACTCATTTTTTATCAATCAAATTGGTTATTTAATGAAAATGAGTCTGGGTGAGAGAAAAAAACCGCACTCACTGGTAGAAATGCATGTGTACCGGTGAGTGCGGTTTTGCGTTTAGAAGGCGAATTTATGACAAATGCTTTGAAACGAGCTTTGTCATTTCAAACATGTTGACGACTGATTTGCCGCCGAACACTGCTTTCAAATTGGCATCCGCATTAATATTCCGTTTGTTTTTTGCATCTTGAAGGTTGTTCTTCTTAATGTATGCCCAGAGCTTCTTAACTACTTCACTGCGGGCCATCGGACCTTTTCCGACAACCGTTGCGAGCTCAGAACTAACCGTCAAAGGTTTCATGAACGCTGAATTTGCTTTTGCCATTGGCACATACTCCTTAGTTCGTTTTGTTATTATTCTTAGTTTAAAACCAGCAAACTTTAATATGGGGCATTATAGCACTATCTTGAGCATTCATGCACGAGAAGTTTTCAAAAAATTAGCGGCGCGGGAAAGCAGTTGAAAGCCCTGCGAATTCATGCGATATTCGCCCAATATTTTTGATCGGCCCGATACCATGACCGGCTTACTTTTGCAGATAAAATAGGAGACTTTCATGACAAAAAAATTTTGCATAGGATTGTTGTTCAGTGCGGTTTTGTGGTCTTCGACTTTGCTTTTCGCAGATTCTCCGACGCAGTACTTAAGTGATGCCAACAGCACCGCAACGGCTGCGCAGGAGCTTGTGCGGCAAGCCGAAAAAACGCTGGCGGGGACACCAGATCGAGCCAGTTTAGAACTTGCAATCCAGCTTTATATGAAGGCAGGGCAGATGTTTGAAGAATCTTACAAAATTTATTCCGCGCTCGGGCCGTCTTATGCAAGCCCGAAGGATGTGGAGGGTTCGTATGCGGCGTTGCAGAATTGTCTTAACAATATCAAAGAAATAGAAAAACGGCTGTAACGGTTGAATGGAAACCAAAGCATATTTAAAAATTGTCGACGAGACTTTACATTGTCTTGTTTCGATCTTGGACAAACTCGAGCTTGATCGTGTTGAGGCCGAGCTCTCAGACGGAAAGCTCGTGATTCAAATTGAGGACGGCGCGCCTTTGATTGTGAGTCGTCAAACGCCGGTTCATCAGCTTTGGCTTGCCGAGCCCGGCGGCGGATGGCATTTTGTGCTGAAAGACGGCAAATGGGTTTGTGATAAGCGCGGCGTCGAATTGTTTCAGGATTTAGAGCGTTTGATCAGCAGTCAAATTGGCAACCCCGTTCGTTTGTCATGACAGGTGATCCAAAATTTGAAAAAGCTATCCGGCTGATTGATGCGGAAAACGCAAAAGATCCTAATCAGGATTTGGCAGACGGGAAAAAAATAGCACGGGAACTTATTTATTCCGAGCGTTTGACCGATTGGGTCAAAAAATTAAAACCTGACGCGACGGAAGCGCTTTTAATCGCGGCGCGTGGCCAGCATATTGCACGTTGGTCGATTCCGAGAAATACATACCCAATGACGCGCGTCGGATATTTGAAATGGCGTGAAGATTTGAAAAAGTTTCATGCCGAGAAAGTTGGAACCGTTCTTCAAGAAATCGGATTTCCGGAAGATTTTGTCCAGCGTGTCAAAACTTTAATTTTAAAAAAGAATTTTCCGAAAGATCCGGAAGGCCGGGTTTTGGAAGATGCCCTGAGCCTTATGTTCCTGGAATTTCAATTTTCGGAGCTTGCCGAAAAAACAGAACCCGTTAAAATGGTCGACATTTTACGCAAAACCTGGAAAAAGATGACGCCCGAAGCACAGAAAATTGCATTAACATTGTCGTATCAACCCAGAGAGGAAGCTTTGATTCAGAAAGCATTGTCATGACGAAAAAACAGAACGCAGATCATTTTGTGTGGATTGACCTTGAGATGACCGGTCTTGATGTTGAAAAAGAGAGGATTATCGAAATTGCCGCAATAGTGACGGATTCCGATTTAAATATCATCGAAGAGGGGCCAAATCTGGCGATTCATCAGCCGGCCAAGATTTTGAAGCAGATGGACGCGTGGAATCAAAAACATCACGGCCAATCGGGGTTGATTGATGCCGTGAAAGCTTCAAAAATCAGCACCAAGAAAGCCGAAGCGCTTATTCTGAAATTTGTCAAAAAATACTGTCTGCCGAAAAAATCGCCGCTGTGCGGAAATTCAATCGACCATGATCGCCGATTTTTGATGAAGTATATGCCGAAGCTTGCGGATTATTTTCATTACAGAAATATTGATGTGAGCACCATCAAAACACTTGTGAAACGCTGGTATCCGAAGAATAAAGACCTACCCAAAAAGCAGGAATCTCACCGTTCTTTAACCGATATCCGGGAATCGATTGAAGAGTTGATATTTTACCGAAAGACTTATTTTAAGTAGAAACAAAAAACCCTTTCTCGATTTGAGAAAGGGTTTTTTGCTTTGAAAGCTTAAGCGGCGACTGCTTCTTTAACTTTGCCGAGCGCTGCTCCGTAATTCGGTTCCTGCGTGACTTCTTTAACGATTTCCGCGTGCGTGATTTTGCCTTTGGAATTCACAACCAAAACGGCTCTTGCAATGAGCCCGAGTTCCTTGATTAAGAGACCGTATTTATTCGCAAAATCGTGGTCTTTGTAATCAGAAACGACCGTAACATTTTGAATGCTGTGCGCATCGCAAAACCGCTTTTGTGCAAACGGCAAATCCATGCTGACTGTTAGGATTTTGGCGTTGAGGCCCGCGGCTTCCTGATTGAATTTCTTGGTTTGAATTTCACAAACTGGAGTATCCAGCGAAGGGACTGCACTGATCACGACCGTTTGGCCTTTAAAATCAGACAATTTCGCAGGCTGCAAAGCACCGTTGACGGCCGTAAAATCCGGAGCCGTATCGCCGACTTTGGGCGTATTGCCTAAAAGGGTTAGTGGGTTTCCTTTAAATGTAATTTCACCTTTACGTTCCATTGTTTTCTCCTTGTTGATATGGGGCTAGCTTATCACAAAACACCTAATATTTGCAGTTAAACCTTTTAAGCGGTTTGGCGTCTAAGTTAGCAGGATTGAAAAAGGCTTACTTTTATCAGAAAATGCAAACAGGAGATACCCATGAATCGCAAACATTTTACACAAGCTGCAATACCGCTCGTGATGTTGATTGGTTTTACCGCCGGGTTATTTGCGCCGCCCGTGTCGGCCGAAACTGGTTCTCAATCTGAGTTAAGTCAGGAAGAAATCCAGGCCAGGATTCAAAAATGGAAACAGCTCCGGGAAGAAAATCCGGAGGAATTCAAGCGGCTTGCGCTGGAGCGTAAAGACGGGATTCGTCAGCGGATGGAAAACTTGAAGCAGAGCGATCCTGAAAAATACGAACAAATGAAGGAAAAGTTTATTTCCGAGCGGAAAGAAAAACTCCAGCAATTAAAAGAGGAGAATCCGGAAAAATTCCGCGGAATGATGAAGGAGCGCCGCGCGAAGTTCGAGCACTGGAAATCAGAAAATCCGGAACGCTATCAGAAATTTTTACAGGAACATCCGAAATTTGCGGAGAAACAGCAGAAATGGCAGCAAAAGCGCGAAGAGTGGAAGAGGATGAAGGAAGAAAATCCCGAAAAGTTTGAACAAATGAAACGGGAAAAACGGCAACAGTTCGCAGAATGGAAACAAAACAATCCTGACCGGGTCAGGCAATTTAAGGAAAATCATCCGCGTTTGAATAACCATTTTGAAAAAAAGAAGGCCCGGAGAGAGAAGAATGCCAGAACTTAAAACGCAGGCTTCGATTGAAAAGGAATTAATCGAAAAAGCACGCGGCGGAGATGTTAAAGCGTTCGGTGAGCTGGTGAAGGCTCATCAAGAACGCGCCGTTCACGCGGCATTTTCGTTTCTGGGCAATCTTGAAGATGCGCGCGATGTGGCGCAAGAATCATTCGTGAAAGTGTACCAAAATCTTCCGCAGTTTAAAGGCAGCAGCAAGTTTTCGACATGGCTGTACCGGATTTTGATGAATAGCTGCAAAGATTTTCTCCGGAAACGGAGAGCACAAAAACAGCCGCCAATTGCGGCAAGTTTCACGAATGAGAAGGGTGAAGTGGCAAACCCGCTTGATCAGGCGCCGTCTTCGGCTCCAAGCGCATTAAGAACAGTCATGAATCAGGAAATTCAGTCGGCGATCTTTGCGGCGCTTGAAACCCTGCCTTTTCAACAGCGCAGCGCATTTGCACTCCGGTATTTGGAAGGTTTGAGTCTTTTGGAAATTGCCGAAAGCATGGAATTGAGTGAAGGTGCCGTGAAAGCGCATTTGTGGCAGGCGGGACAGAAAATGCGTGAAAAGTTGGCGGGAATATTGGAAATGGAAGGGGGGCGGTTATGAAAGAAGATTCATTTAACCAGATGGACGAATCGTGGATGAAAAACCTGAAGCAGTTTCGGGATCAGAAAGTTCCCGAAAGTACGCTGCATCATTTTTCAGATTCCGTTGAGAAGGAGATTCTGAAATCAAAAGGAGGAATGCCGGCATTCGGCACCGGCGCTGTTGTGTTCAGCGTTGCTTTGGTATTAGCAGCCGGCTTGTTGATTTGGCAATGGCCGAATTTGACACAAGCACCGGCATCCAGCGAAAAGTTAGTTTTACAGAAAACCATTTCGTTGGAATCTCAAATCGAAGCGGATGTTGAGGTTTTAAAAGCGCTCGGCGAATGGACCGAAGATGATGAGAGGGCCGTCGGGATTCCGATTGAAAACGCGTTTATCGATTTTGCAGAGTTTGATTTGGATATCGAAGACGACCGGATGATAATCGGACAGAATGTTTCTGCTTCAATTCGCTGAGGCAAGCGCTTCGGCCTGGCTGACCAGCTTGTCCAAGAGTTGAATGCCGGCTTTAAAAAAGTTGGGATCGCTCAGATTTAATCCCGCAATGTCCGCGATTTCTTCCGGTTTTTTTGACCCGCCGAGTGAGAGCATTTCCAAATATTTCGGGATGAATGACTTTTGATCTTGTTTGTATTTTTGGAACAAAGTCAGCACGAAAAGCTGCGCGAAAGAATAAGCGTAGCAGTAAAACGGCGAATGAACGAAGTGAGGAATGTATTTCCAGCCGTGGCGGTAGTTGTCCGTTAAAATGACGCTTTTTCCGTAAAATTCTGCGTTAGCTTTGATCCAAAAGTCACTCAACTGATCGCTTGAAAGCTCGCCTTGTTTCAAACCGGTTTCGTGGCTCATGAGTTCAAAATCGGTCATGCAAATCTGTCGGTAAACCGTCGCAAAGTTATCGTCGATTTTGCCGCAAAGGAGCGCAAGCCGCTTTTTAGGATCCTTTTCAGCACTTAGGATTTTCTCAAAAATCAGCATTTCGCCAAAAACAGACGCCGTTTCGGCCATCGTAAGCGGCGCGTCCGACTGCAGGATTCCGACACGCTTTCCGGCCAAATACTGATGAAGCCCGTGTCCGAGCTCGTGCGCGACGGTCATCACATCGCGTGCGCTGCCGGTGTAATTGACCAAAATATAGGGATGAAGGTCGGGTGTTGTTTGCGCGCAAAATCCGCCGCCTTGCTTGCCTTGCCGGATTTCGGCGTCAATCCAGCGCTTTGTGAAGAATTCTTCTGCGATTTTTCCGACTTCTTCAGAAAATTCATAATATCCCGAAAGTACGATTTTCTGGCAGTTGTCGAAGCCAATTTTTTCTTCGGCGGTGTCAATCGGCGCGTAGCGGTCATAATCGTAAAGTTCGCTCAGGCCGATCAATTTTCTTTTCAAATTGTAATAACGATGCGCAATCGGATAAGCGCTTTTGACCGTTTTGATTAAATTGGAAACCATCTCAAAGCTGATTTCATTCGACAAATTCATGGAATCCATCGGGTGTTTATAATTTCGGATTTTGAGGCTTGAGCGGTGATCGGCCAAAATCATGTTGTAAATGTACGTCAGGATGTGCGTGTTGGCATTCAGGCCTTCCGCCAAACTGTCGGATGCGCGTTTTCGTTCTTCTCGGTTCTTGGAATGAAAAAGCGAAAGCACTTCGGCTTCGCTTTTTTTGACCTTTTTTCCGTTTTCTTCAATATAAAACGGAATGTTGTTCATAATTTCATCAAACAACCGCGAGAAAGCCGAGCCGCTGGTATTGGATTTCACGGCCATGATTTTTTCTTCGTTTTCACTTAGTGTGTAAGGTGCAAAAGCCCGCATTCTTTCAAGATAATGGACGTCGGCTTTTACTTTCGGATTCTGCATGAGCATTTCCGCAGTTTTTTGATCGAGCTGGTTCCAACAAACGTCAAAAAAAAGCAAGTGAGACTGGATGTCGGTGAGCGCGACACGGATTTTTTGCAGAAATGAGCCGATGCCGGGCGCGTTGGTTTGTTCGGCAAACGCCAGATGCGAGTAAACCCCGAGCTTAGTCATCAGGGTCACAATTTCTTTGTAATCGGAAAGAAGTTCTGAAATCGGAAAATCAGCGGCAATTTTTTTGAACAGCGGTTTATATTTCTTTTCGAAATCAATCGATTTTGATTCGGCAAGCTTCAAATCTTTTTCAATCTTTGGATCATTCGGGGAAGCGTACAAGTCGGCCAAATTCCATGTGACGCCTTTCGCCAAAAAATTATCGTCCGTTGCGGCGGTTGTCATCCGATAAACCTATGGATTAAGCGGCCTGAGCCGCCGGCGCAGCTTCAGGTTTTGGATTGCGCTGGGGAAGCACGAACATAAAACGGCTGCCTTTTTCGACTTCGCTTTCAACCCATACGCGGCCGCCGTGCATATCGCAGATTTCCTTGACGATCGCAAGGCCAAGCCCTGTGCCGGTCGCGGTTGTTTTGGTTGCGGAGCTCACTTGCACGAATTTTTGGAACAGTTTTTTAATGTCTTCCTGTGTCATGCCGACACCCGAATCTTGTACGGTGACCTGCACGTAACCTTGTGCTCCCGGCGTATCACCAAGCAGCAACTTGGCATCCAGCGTAATTTTACCGTTCTCAGGCGTAAACTTAAGCGCGTTGCTGACCAGGTTGGTCAAAATCTGAATGATTTTGTCATGATCGGCTTCAATTTCGATTGAAGCGGGATTGCTTTTGAATTCCAGAGTAACTTTCTTGCTTTTTGCCCAGGCATCAAAGGTTGCAACGACTTGATGCAATAACCCCTCCAGGCGGAACGTGGAATATTTCAATTTGTATTCTTTGGATTCCAATTTGGCCAAATCCAGAAGGTCATTAATCAAATCGGAAAGCCGGATGATATTGCGTTTGGCAAGCTCCAGAATTTTCTGTTGCTCGGGGTTCACTTCGCCTGCAAAGCGCTCAAGCAATAAATTAATCGACTCTTTGATGCAATTCATCGGCGCGCGAAGTTCGTGCGAAACGTTCGAGACAAACTTATTTTTTAATTCATCAAGCTCTTTTTGCTTGGTAACGTCCGTTAAAACCGACACCATGCCGACGGTTTGCCCGGATTCATTTTGAATGACGGCCGTGCTGGAACGGATGACACGCTTTGTGTTGTCGTCTTCGCTGACGACCGTGATTTCGCTTTCTTCTTTACCGGGTGTTTGCTGGGCAAGTGAAATCACCTTGCCTTCCTTTTGCGCGGTGGAAACGTTTTTACCGACCAAATTTTCCTTGCTGACCCCGAGAATTTTCTCGGCGGCCGGATTCATGAGCAGCGTTTCGCCTTTTTCATTCACAACAACCAACCCTTCCGCGATAGATTTCATCACGGCCTCGGTTTGTTTTTTCTCTTTTACCACGCCTTCGTATTTTTTCTCGCTTGCCTCATACTTTTGCGTAATGACCTTAACTTCTTTTGTTTTTTCTTCCAGGACTTTCGTGTATTTTTTCTCGACTTGCTGGGAAACGTAGGCTTTGGTTTTGTGGATTTCCTGATCGACAATTTTGGCGAGGGTTTGTGAAACTTGAGACTTCGCAAAAGTCGGAACGTTTAGTTTGCTGATTTCCTGATAAATGGTGTCCGTGACTTCGCCTTGAGGTGTATCGCCGCTCGGTTGCGGCATATTTTCTCGCCGCTGGAGGTCTTCCTGCTTCTTCATGAAAAGATAGAAAATGCCGAAGCAAGCCGCGATCACAATGATGGAAAACAGAACAGGATTCATAAAGGTTGTTCTTTTCTAGTTAGCCGATTTTATAAACTGAGAAACGATAAGAGTATAAATATGAATTTTGATTTAAACAATCATTTTGATACTATATATCGGTTAAAAGAGCCGCAATTTGATAAGGAGTTTTAATGGCTGGAGAATGTGAATTCCCCAAAACCAATGCAAAATCCGCCGAAATTGACGGAATTTTAGAAACTTCCAAAACAATCGCAGTCGTTGGCTTATCCGAAAAGCCCGACCGGCCCAGCTACCGGGTCGCGCAATATTTGAAATTTCAGGGCTACCGTATTATTCCCGTTAATCCCAACGTCGACGAGATATTCAACGAGAAGAGCTATCATAGTTTAGACGAAATTAAAGAAAAAATTGATATTGTGGATATTTTCAGAAAGCCGGAAGCGATACCGGAAATCGTGGATGCGGCCATCCGGCTGAAAGCCCGCGTGATTTGGATGCAAGAAGGCATTGTGCATAATGAATCCGCTGAAAAAGCCCGCGCGGCGGGGCTTCATGTTGTGATGAATAAATGTATACTAAAAGAACACAGGGCGAGGCATTCATGAATTTGCACGAATTAAAAATTTTACGGAATGAGCTCAAAGTCGAACTGCTGGAACTTGCGGCATTGACCGGAATGCCCGAAAGTTATTTGAATCAAATTGAAGAACGGGTGATTCAGCCGTCTCCGCAGGACTTGCAGAGGATTGAAAGGGCGCTCTTGAAAATAAAAAGCGACCCTGATCGCATGAATGATTTAAAGCATAAAGACGACGATGATGTTGTTCATGATGAGTGACACTGCGCATTGATAACTTTATGAAAAAAATATTGATCGCGTTTTTCATTATTATTTTAATGGTTGCCATTACACTTGCGATTTTTGTGGCAACATTTGATGCGAATCGCTACAAATCTACCATCGAAAAACAAATTTCGCAGACAATCGGCCGTCCTGCCGAAATCGGTTCTCTGTCGCTGAAATTCAGGAACGGCCTTGCGCTTCAAGTTGACCAATTCACGCTCGGAGAGCCCCGCGCAACGGACTCGCCGAAAATTTCATTTGAAGCGGATCGTTTTTTTCTGAATCTGGAAGTTGCCCCGCTTTTTCGCAAAGAGATCGAAATTTCGGAATGCCTGCTCGAATCTCCAAAAATCTTTATCGAAAATACGGGCAATTCTGCGCCGGCGCTTTCGCTTCAAACCGGAGCGTCTCAACCGTCTCCCAGCACCGCTTCGGCCGCGCTTCCTCCCGAGATTTCCGATTTCAAAATCTCTAAAGTGCTCATTTCAAACGGAAGTTTGGTTTACCGGGACATAACAGCGCATCCGCCGCTTGTGATTTCGGTTGAAAAACTGAACTTGGAACTGCGCAACATTTCGTTTAAATCGCCGGTTGCGTTCAAAACGAGCGGGGAATTGCTGCTCGGTGAGCGGAAATATTTTTCAGCTGAAGGCCGGTTCTCCTATCCGGAAAGCAGTTTAGAATTTGACGCGCGCCTCGATCAATCAATCCAGATTTCGGGGTCGCTGGATCATTTATTCGAAATTCCTTCCGGAACTTTCAAAATCAAAATCGATCGTTTGGATCTTTCCACATTTTTAACGGCAGAGCAGAAGCGCGGCGAGTATTTTACGGGAATTTTGTCTGCGGAATTAACGGCAAGCGCACGCGGCAGTCAGGCGGAGGATTTACAAAGAACGTTGAGCAGCGCCGGTTACGTGACGATTGATTCGGGCGCGCTCAAGAACAAAAATTTGCTTCGGGAAAATTTGGAGCGCATCACGCAAATCCCGGGCATCGGTGCTCTTTTTGAATTTGATCTGGGCCCGCGGTTTGATGTGCTTTTAAAAAGTAACGATACGCAATTCGATCAATTTAAAACCAACTATAAAATTTCGAATCAGGCCGTGACGCTTCAGTCGATTGAACTGACGCATCAAGACTATGCGATGGGCCTCAAAGGTTCGGCCGGGCTGGATGGCTTTATTGATCTGAAAGGTTCATTGGTAATCGGCCAAGTGCTTAGCGAAGCGATGTTGAAAAAAGTAAAAGAGCTGTCGCTGATTCTAGGCCCCGAAGGCCAGCTAACAATCCCGTTTATTTATCGCGGCCGAGTTCCGGGCGCAGTCCCGCAGCCCGATTTCGGAAATTTGGCGGCTCGCACGATTCAAACGGTTGGGGCGGAGCTGCTTGAGCAGGGCCTCGCTCAACTTTTAAAACCCAAAAAATCTTCCGAAGAGCCTGTGTCTCAGCAGGCTAATCCTTAATTTCCCGGTTGCAAACCGGACAGATCACCATCAATTTCTCGATATAACGTTTGCAGTGCGGGCATTTCTGAAGGGTTGGGTCGCTTTTGAACCGCTCTTCTTTCCTGCGGTTTTCCATAATCACATTGAAAATGGAAAGTGAAATACCGATGCATACCAGTGCCAAAATTTCATACTCAACCGGTTTGATAAGCGGCGGCAAATTCAAAAAAAGATGAAGGGACCACAAAATATAAGCGGAAAGAAAAGTCATGAACAATCCAAAAACGATTTTGTCGATTAACGCCACGTTCGGTTCATAAAGGTTAAATATTTTTCTGAGAATGAAAATAATGGAGGTTACAACCATCAGCATCGGAAGGCCGCCCGCGACAAAACTCAGGAGCCATGATTTTTCACCGGTCTGAAGCCGGAGCGAAAGCGGCAGAAAACTGTAGCCGCGCGGTTTGGGCGGGAAAATTTGCTGAGCGGCCAATTTTTCGCGCACATACGCCGCGAAAGCCGCCCGTGCTTCGAAGCTGGTTACGTCATTCGTCAGCTGGCTGGCTTTTTCGCCTTCTTTCAAAAATTGCTCGTAAGCCCGGTTGGCTTCCTGCTGCTTTCCTTGAGATTCAAAAACATCGGCCAGGATCAGTGCAGCGATAATATTTTCAGGATAAGCGTCGAGAGCTTCTTTAAGGAGCCGTTCTGATTGCTGGTAACTGCCGTATTGCATGAGTGCATCAGCAGCCCGGATAGTTGAACGGATGGAGTCATTGATGGACCGGAGTTTGTATTTTTTTCCGGCCTCGATTTTACGCAGTTGTGCGATAGAGTTAGCGAGCGCGATCTGAAAACTTTTCTGAATTGCCTCCGGATTTTGATCGGATTCTTCTGCACGGGTTGGGTTTGAAGCGGCGAAGATGGCGATCAAAGCGGATAAAAAGAGAAGCCTCAGTGCGCGATGCATAACGCTAATTTATCAAAAAGTTGACGATCCGTGAACAGGATTTAATGGTTGAGCCATGATTTTCCATCGGCTACAATTATCGACATGGAAATTTCGGAATCGCGTTTCGGAAAATATATTCTAGTTTGTGAAAATGAAAAGACAGAAGGTGCTTGCTGCGCGCATCGAAACGGCGTCAAACTCCGGGAAACTTTAAAAGAAATGGTAAAAGCGCGCGGCCTTAATCACAAAATCCGCGTCAGCCGCACCGGATGCTTAGACGTTTGCAGTGAAGGCGCCAATGTTTTGCTGATGCCCGATAATCTTTGGTTTAAGTATGTCGAAGAAAAAGATCTCCCGGCTATTTTGGATAAGGCAATTGCATTGCTTGCAAAAAAGGAAATCTAATGAATCCCGATATTAAAAAGAAATTACTCAGAAAAATCCCGTACGGGCTTTACGTGATCGGCGTTAAATCCGGAAATGAATTGCACGGATTTACGGGGAGCTGGCTCACACAAGTGTCGATGAACCCGCCTGCGGTTGCGATTGGCGTCCGGAACGCAACCAAATCGCTTGAAATGATTAAGGAAGGTAAAGTCCTCACGGTGAATTTTGTGGGGAAGAACGGCAAAGCGATTATCGAGCACTTTTTCAAATCGGCAACGCGCGAGGGGAACCGGCTTGGCCAATATGCGTTTCGCACCGAGAAAACCGGCGCGCCGATTTTGGATGATGCGATCGGTTATTTGGAATGCGAGGTCAAGCAGGTGGCGGAAGGTTTCGGCGATCATGCGCTCGTCATTGCCGAAGTTGTGGAAGCTCAATTGCCTCAAGATGCCGATTTTTTGGTTATGTCCGATACGCCGTGGCACTACGGCGGGTAAGTCAACTTTATGGCGAAAACAGAAGCCAAGCCGAAAAATATTTATCTCATTTCCGATTCAACGGGGGAATTGGGCGAACGTTTCACCAATGCGCTCATCACCCAGTTTCCGAATGATCCGATTTCGCTGACCAAGTTTAATTTTGTAGAAGATGAAGCCGGCGTTGCCAAAGCTCTCGGCGAAATGCACAATCACAACAGTGTTTTATTTCATACGGTTGTGTCTCGAGAATTAAAAAACTCCATTGAGAAGAAAGCAAAAAAGAAAAAAATCCCGGTCTTCGACCTTACCGGCCCGCCGACCGATTTTTTAATCCAGCATTTAAAAACGAAGCCGGATTGGAATGCCAAAGCGATTCACCCGATTGACGATGAATATCTCCGCCGCGTGGCCGCCATCGAGTTTACGAACAATCATGATGACGGCGCTGGATTCGGAAATTTAAAGCAAGCAGACATCATTTTGGTCGGGCCTTCAAGAACTTCCAAAACGCCGACGAGCATTTATTTGGCAACAAAAGGCTTCAAAGTAGCCAATATCCCGATTGCGCCTCAAGTGGATATGACCGCCGAATTTGAAAGGCTAAAAGGCGACCGTCGTGTCATTGGATTTACGATCACGCCCGAGAAGCTGATGGAGGTCCGTATTAAGCGTAAAAGGGAATGGGACGAAGTCCCGGGCAGTTACGTTGATTTAGAAGCCATTCATCAGGAAATCAAATGGGCGAGAGGAATTTATCGAAAATTTGAATGGCAGGTGATTGACATTTCCGACCGCGCGATTGAAGAAACCGCCGCGTTGATTTTAAAAAAGATGAAAGAATGAAACCGCTCCTCATTTACGACGGCGATTGTGCCTTTTGCACTCGCTGGGTTAACCGCTCCAAGAAAATAACGGGCGCCGCGATTGATTACGCGCCTTACCAAGAAGTTACTGCTCAGTTTCCGCAGATTCCCGAATCGCAATTCCGTCAGGCGATTCAGTTGGTTGACCCGGATGGTTCCGTCTACCGCGCCGCAGAAGCCGCTTTCCGGGTTTTGTCGGTGTCGCCGCGCTACCGGTGGCTTTTGCGGGCCTATCAGCATGTTCCGCTGTTTAAACCTGTCTCAGAATTCGTTTACAAGTTGGTCGCGCAAAACCGCCTGTTTTTTTCAAAATCCGGCGAATCCTGCACTCTTTGCGCTCCGCCAATGTCGATTGTCCGCTGGATTTTCGTAAAATCCATCGGTTTCATTTATTTGCTTGCATTTGTTTCGATGTGGACCCAGATCTCGGCGCTTTTGGGAACAGACGGTATTTTGCCGGCCCAGAGTTTTTTAAATGCGGTTTCCGAAAAAATCGGGCTCGAAAAATTCTTTTTGCTGCCGACTTTGTTTTGGTTCGGCGCAAACGATTTTGCCCTCCACTTCATTTGTGCGGCCGGAACCATCGGTTCCATTCTATTAATCGCCGGCGTTTATCCGGGACCTGTTTCCTTTTTGTTGTGGCTGTTTTATTTATCCATCGCAAATGTCGGGCGCGAGTTCTTATCATTCCAATGGGATGCGCTTTTGCTTGAAGCGGGATTTCTCACCATTTTTTTATCGCCTTTCAAACGGTTTGACCATCTAGCCGAAAGCCCCGAGCCGCCGAAGCTCGCCGTTTGGCTTTTAAAATTTTTATTGTTTCGTTTGATGTTCTTCTCCGGATTTGTGAAGCTGGCAAGCGGTGATGCCACTTGGCGCGATTTGACGGCGCTTCTGTATCATTACGAAACTCAGCCGCTTCCGACCTGGGTTGCGTGGTATATACACCAGCTGCCGCTCTGGTTTCAAAAAGTGTCGGCCGTGTACATGTTTGCGATTGAGCTCATTGTGCCGTTTTTTATTTTCTCGCCGAAAAAAATAAGACTTTGGGCTTACAGTCTATTAATCACATTTCAGATCGTCATTCTCGCAACCGGTAATTATTGCTTTTTCAATCTGCTCACGATGGCGCTTTGCTTGATGCTGCTCGATGACCAAGTGCTCGGCACGCTTGGCTGGCGGAAAGAAAGTGAGAAATCCGTTCGGCAAAATGGTGCACCGGCGCTTTCATTGCGGAAAAAAATGACGGTGATGATGCTCGTCGTGTTGTTGGTGGTTTCGGTTGGGCAATCGCTTGACCGGCTTTTCGGCCGCCCTTACGTCCTCCGGCCGATCCGTTTTCTGTCCGAAATCGTGTCGTCTTTTCAAGTCGTCAATGGTTACGGTTTGTTTGCCGTCATGACCACGAAACGCCCGGAAATTATGATTGAGGGATCGGAAGACGGTGAAACGTGGCTTGAATATGAATTTCAATATAAGCCCGGCGATGTGACGCGCCGTCCGAAATTTAATATTCCGCACCAGCCGCGCCTGGATTGGCAGATGTGGTTTGCCGCGCTCGGGCGTTTTCAAAACAACCGCTGGTTGATTGCCTTTTCGAAAAAGATCCTGGAAAATTCGAAGGAAGTGCTCGGATTGATGAAGAAAAATCCGTTTCCGGAGAAAGCGCCTCAATATTTGCGCGCTGTTTTGTATGAATACCATTTTACGGATTTTAAAACACGAAAAGCGACGGGCGCTTGGTGGACGCGGGAGCAAAAAGGGCTGTATGCGCCTGTCATGTCGCTGCAGGAAGTAAATTAGGAAAGGAAATCACATGCTCGATATTCCGGTGAAAGAAATCATGATAACCAAAGTCATTTCAATTAAAGAAGACGAGCCTTTCAGCCATGTGGAAGAAAAACTCCGCCTGAACAAGATCCGCCATTTGCCGGTGGTTGATTCGGGCAACAAATTGATCGGCATCATTACGCAGCGCGACTTGCTTCGGGCCGCCCGGCCGCGGGAAACGGATGACGGGCCTTATTATGATCCTGATGAACTGGACGAATTTATCTTGAAGCATTATATGACGCCGGATCCTGCCGCCTTGCATGCGGACGATCCTATTTCCAAAGCAGTCAAAATGATGGCTGAATTTAAATACGGCGCTATTCCGATTGTCCAATCTGATAAAGCTTTGGTTGGGATTGTGACACAAATCGATATTTTAAAATATCTTGCCAAGCATTTGTGATTCATGGTTGACGATCGATTTGTGAAGGGGCTGGAGTTGTTTAATCGTGAAGAATTTTTTGAGTCCCATGAAGTAATCGAAGGCCTGTGGCTTGAAACAAGGGGAATTCACAAAGATTTCTACAAAGGCGTGATTCAAGCCGCCGCCGCGCTTCATTTATTGCGCAAAGGAACTTTGAGCGGCGCCAAAGGCTTGTTGGAATCTTCGATGACATATTTAGAGCCGTATCAGCCGGCGATGATGGGTTTGAATGTCGAAAGATTAATTTCAGATTTATCGGTGTGTTTAGAATTACTTAAAAAATCAAAACCGGTTTCGGAAATTCCAATCCCGAAAGCGGAATACGCTCCTACATTGTTTCCACCGGATTCTGCTTCGAATAATTCTTGAAATGCGCCTTGATTAAGTTGGAAGGAATCACGTAGGTCGCGCTTTGCCCTTCTCGTCCGGCCGTTACGATACCCAGACATTCGCCGTATTGATTGAGAATAGGCGAGCCGCTGTCGCCTTTGTGCAGTTCAAAATTCACTTCGATGATGGCGTTTTGTTTTCTGCCGTTTTCGGAAGGATTTGTGCTTTCGCCTATCCCCGTGATTTTTCCTTCGCTGAGCGTGTTTTTAATCAATTCCGAATTACCGATCAAGTAAACTTTGTCTTCCAGCTGAATCGTGTCGGAATCGGCAAGTTCTACGGAAATTAGTTCATCGGGCGCTTTGATTTTTAAAATCGCGATATCACTTTCGGGTGCCTTGTGTACAATTTCAGCTTCATAATTAGTGCCATTAGGCAAAGTGACCGTGATGCGCCCGGCTTCATCGACCACGTGATGGTTTGCGGCAATAAAGCCCGAGCTGTGCAAAATAATGCCGGAACCCGTCCGGTTATATTTGACGCCCCGGTACGCCATGGCGATCAAAATTTCACCGGTTTCCTGGACCACAAATGGCTTTGCGGCAATCGGCGTCATTCCGCCGGATTCCGCCAAAATGGCAACCGTCGATTGATTGGCGCGCAGGATGGTTTTGATCAACGACGGTGCTGCGTAAAGTATGGCCGGCGGAAGTGAAAGCGCGGCGGTCAGGGTTAAAATCCCGATATTTTTAAGGGGTGAGTGAATGATCACAAGCTGAATTTTAACATGTTCTGAGCCCCATTTGTAGAGCGGGCATTCGGTTCCGGGAGACTTTCAATATCATTGAATTAAGTCAAAGTGTTTCATATAATGGCATGCTCTTTTTCCGGCGGGGTAGCTCAGTTGGTAGAGCAGAGGACTCATAAGCCTCGCGTCGGCGGTTCGATCCCGCCCCCCGCCAAGTTTCGATTTTCAATTTTCAGATCGGACAATCATCATGCCCCAAATCGGAAAAGTCACATTAGGCGTTAAACCCACTATCTGCGCGGTTTTGCAGCAAGCGCCGAATGCGTCTGCTTTCAAAATACTCAAAAAGTCCGGAATTCAGCTGGTTGAATTGAGAATTGATCGCTTCAACCCGTCGCGCGCGGAATCAATCCTGAAGGCGTTGAAAGCTTTAAAAAAATCCGGATTTTCGGTGATCGGAACGATCCGCATTAAGAAAGAAGGCGGCCACTTTTCCGGTTCCGAAAAAGACCGCCTCGAACTTTTCGAAAAAATTATCAAATCGGTTGACGCCGTCGACGTGGAGCTTGGCAGCCCGATCTGCCGGTCTGTGGCCCGGCTTGCGAAAAGAAACCGCAAAGCAGTTGTCGTGTCTTTTCATGATTTTAAAAAAACACCGTCTAACCAAAATTTGCGTTCCGTTTTGAAAAAATCAAAATCAGCGGGCGCGGATATTATCAAAATCGCAGCCGCCGCCGAGACGCGTGAAGATTTTACACGGATGATGGATTTTCTTGCGGAAAACCGCGGAAAAAATCTGATCGTGATTTCCATGGGTAAAATCGGCAGCGCTTCACGCCTCGTGTTTCCGTTTTTGGGATCGCTCTTAAGTTATGGATTTATCGGAAAAAGTTCGGCGCCCGGCCAGTTTCCGGCCGCAGACCTTGCCAGAGCTTTGGCGCCTGTTCCGGCGTAAACCTTGCCATGTTTGAAAACGATGTTTTAAAAACCATCCGGCGTTGCCAAATGCTGAAAAACGCCCGTTCCGTCTGCGTTGCGTGTTCCGGCGGGCCGGACTCGACCGTGCTGCTTCATTTTTTTGCCGATTATGCGCAATCACACAAAATCAAATTAAGCGTTGCGCATGTGAATCACCAATTGCGCGGCCGGGATTCCGGGCGCGATGAAAAGTTTGTTAAAAATCTGGCCACATCTCTCCAAATTCCTTTTTATGCCGCAAAAGTCGACGTCCGCCGCGAAGCAAAATTAAAAAGGTTATCGATCGAGGAAGCCGCGCGCGATTTGCGCTATGCGTATTTGGTGAAGCTCGCAAAAGAGAAAAAGTTTGATGCTGTGTTGCTGGCGCATACGATGGACGATCAAGCCGAAACGGTCCTCATGCGTTTTCTTTCGGGGTCAGGCATCCAAGGGCTCGGCGGCTCTCGGCCTGTATTTTTCCGGAACAAAATCAAATTTGCGCGTCCGTTTATCGATATCGAAAAAGCCGCGATTCTGAAATTCTTAAAAAAACACCGGTTTACGTTCCGCAAAGACAAAAGCAACGAATCGGTTCAGTTTGTCAGGAACCGGATCCGGCTGGAGCTCATTCCTTTCCTTGAAAAAAAATTCAGTCCCGGAATCAAGAAAGTGCTGGCGCGCCTGCCGCAAACACTTGCGGCCGATATTGATTTTCTGAATTCCGAATCCGAACGGCAATTTAAAAAGTTGGGCAAATTAAGCCGTAATGATGTTTCGTTTGCAAAATTAAAATTTGCAAAGCTGCCGGAAGCAATTCAATTCCGGCTTTTGCAGCTTGCAGTGCGGCATTTGGGCGAATTGGAATTTGAATCCAAACACTGGTTTGCTTTTAAAGCTCTGTTTTCGGAAAAATCAATGTTCGCCACGTCGTTTCCCGGGAATCTTCTTTGTTCAGTATCTGAAAATAGAATTTTGCTCCGATATTCAAATCGACCGTTAACATTAAAAAAGAAAAGCGGGGAAGACGGATTCCGGTATTCATTAAAACTTGGCGGCAGAATCAATATTGCCGAGTCAGGCATGACCATTGAAGCTACAAAGCTTTCGAAGCGCCCAAAGCATTTGAAGAAGCGCCGGGAAGATTTTGTGATTATGGATGCGGGCAGCGTTCAATTTCCGCTTCAAATCCGGAGCCGGCGCCCGGGCGATTTATTTCAGCCTTTGGGCCAGTCACAGCCGAGTAAATTGAAGGATTTTTTGATTCGCCGCAAAATTCCACATGGTTTACGCGACCGGCTGCCGCTCGTTTTTTCCAAAAACCGGATGGATTGGATCCCCGGTATTGCGATGTCGGAATCCGTCAAGGTGACTCCCCAGACCACCTCTTTTCTAAAATTAAGTGTCAATCCAAGCTTAAAATCATCGTAAGTCCTTTATTTTTCAAATACTTCCGATTTCACTTGAGGGAACAGTTTATCCGTGATAAGATTTCCAACTATGGCAGACCAAAAAGAATCACCTAATTTTTACCAACCCGGCGGGAATCCCGAAGGACTGGCTTCTAATAAGAAACGTCCGGGGGTGCCCGGAAAACCGCCCGATCCGGAAAGAAAACGAATGGCTGTTTTCTTTTTAGTTCCGCTTATTTTCTTTATTTTGCTGCAGCTCCTGCTTCCGCGCATGGAAATCCAGCAGATTTCTTATAGCGAATTCTATTCCCGGGTAGAAAAAAATACGGATAGCGGCGAAATTATTTCGGCTGAAATGGCAGATAATGTGATTCGCGGCAAACTCCGAGACGGCAAATATTTCCAAGTCACGATTCCTCTGAATGACGTTGAAATCATTCCCTTGATGCGGCAAAACATTCAGGATTTCCGCGTCGTACAGCCGCAGACTTTCTGGAAAAATTTAATTTATTCTGTTTTGCCGGTTGTGTTGCTGATCGGCTTCTTTTGGTTTTTCGTTTACCGCGGTGTCCAGCAGGGCGGCGGAAAAATTTTTTCGTTTGGAAAATCCCGCGCAAAATTAATGGGCCAAGAACAGCAAGGCCAAATTACGTTTAAAAATGTGGCGGGTGTGGATGAAGCCAAAGAAGAGCTCCAGGAAATTATCGAATTTCTGAAAGATCCTAAGAAATTTCAAAAGCTGGGCGGACGGATCCCGAAAGGTGTTCTTTTGATGGGTCCTCCGGGAACCGGAAAAACATTGCTGGCTAAGGCGGTTGCTGGCGAGGCGAATGTTCCGTTTTATTCGATTAGCGGTTCGGATTTCGTCGAAATGTTTGTCGGCGTTGGTGCGGCACGCGTGCGTGATTTGTTTGAACAAGGAAAACGCGCGGCGAAAACCAGCGGACGCGGCGCCATTATTTTTGTCGATGAAATTGATGCGGTGGGCCGTCAGCGTTTTGCCGGAATCGGCGGCGGACATGATGAACGTGAGCAGACCTTGAATGCACTCCTGGTTGAGATGGATGGATTTGATACACAGGCTGGCGTCATCATGATCGGCGCCACCAATCGGCCCGATGTCTTAGATCCTGCGCTTTTGCGTCCGGGCCGTTTTGACCGTCAAATCATTATTGACCGCCCTGACATCAAAGGCCGTGAAGCGATCATGCAGGTTCATGTGAAGAGCGTGAAATTAGCGTCCGGTGTTGACTTGGAGAAAATCGCCAAACAGACACCCGGATTTTCCGGCGCAGATTTGGCCAATCTTGTGAATGAAGCCGCACTGTTAGCCGCACGGCGCAGCAAAGAAGCGGTTGAGCAGCGCGAGCTTGAGGAATCGATCGAGCGCGTGATGGCGGGCCCCGAGCGGAAGTCGCGCGTGATTTCAAAGAAAGAAAAGGAAATCGTCGCGGTCCACGAATCCGGGCATGCCCTCATGACGCTTTACGTGACGGGCGATACCGATCAATTACACAAAGTTTCCATCATTCCGCGCGGACAAGCAGCGCTTGGTTACACGCTCCATTTACCGAATGAAGACCGTTATTTGATGACCGAGAAACAAATCACGGACAAAATCGCGGTTTGTCTCGGCGGCCGCGTGGCGGAAGAATTGGTTTTTAAAGAAATTACGACCGGCGCTTCCAACGATCTTGAAGTCGCGACCAGCTATGCTCAGCGGATGGTTTGTGAATTTGGAATGAGCAAACGGCTCGGCAATTTGACTTTCGGTAAAAAAGACCGTGAAGTTTTCTTGGGCCGCGACATGCTGCGTGATAAAGACTATTCCGAAAGCACAGCGGTTGCAATCGACGAAGAAGTCCGCCGGATTGTGGACGATGCCTACGTCCGGACCAAAAAACTTTTGGGCGACAATATCCATAATTTGAAAAAGCTTTCCGAGCGCTTGCTCGAAAAAGAAGTTTTGGACAGCGTTGAAGTTAAAGAAATCATTGGTTTTAACGGAACAGCCAATCCAACCCCATAAATCGAGCCGTGACTTGTCCGACATGGAAAATTAGACAAGGCAAGCTGACTTTCGAGAAACCCCTGATCATGGGGATTCTCAACCTCACTCCCGATTCATTCTCAGACGGCGGCCGGTATTTCAATATCGAAAAAGCTCTCGAGCAAGCGAAACGCATGGAAGCCGAAGGCGCCCACATTCTTGACGTTGGCGCAGAGTCGACACGCCCCAATGCACCCATGATTTCCGCAGACGAAGAAGCGCGCCGGCTTTTTCCCGTTTTGCGCGAAATTTTGAAGCAAATCGCCATTTCCGTTTCGATCGATACAACCAAATCAGAAATCGCCGAAGAAGCGCTCAAAATGGGCGCGCACATCATTAATGATGTGAGCGGCCTTCGTCAGGACCCAAAATTGGCCGAAAGCGTAAATCGCTACGGCGCAGGGCTTGTGGTGATGCACCGCCGCGGCAATCCGCAAACAATGCAGACACTGACAAACTACCAAAATTTAATTCAGGATATTTTGAATGAACTTTCGCAAAGCATCCGGATTGCTTCAGCGGCCGGTATTTCGGAAGAGCAAATCGCCATTGACCCGGGGCTCGGATTTGCAAAAACTGCCGAACAAAATCTTGAAATTATCCGCGAGCTTTCTCAATTTAAAAATTTATCGCGCCCGATTCTGGTCGGCGCATCCCGAAAATCATTTTTGGGCCAATTAACAGGCAAAGATCCGGAAGCGCGCGATATTTCGTCATCTGCGATGGCGGCGCTTCTTGTGGAGCGCGGCGCTGATATTGTCCGCGTTCACGATGTTGCCTCAACCAAAGACGCTATTTTAGTCGCAACGGAGGTCGGTAAGTTATGAGCGGTCATTCGAAGTGGGCCAGTATCAAACATAAAAAAGCGCTGGTCGACAGCAAGCGCGGTAAAATTTTTACGAAGATTATCCGAGAAATCACGGTTGCGGCAAAAATGGGCGGCGGCGATCCCAACACGAACCCGCGCCTGCGCACGGCCATTTTAACGGCCAAAGCGGCCAACATGCCGTCTGACAATGTCGAACGTGCCATTAAAAAGGGAACCGGCGAACTGGAAGGCGTCAGTTACGAAGAAGTGGCTTACGAAGGTTACGGCGCAGCCGGAGTCGCCATTTTGGTGAATTGCCTGACGGACAATAAAAACCGGACGGCGTCCGAAATCCGTAGTATTTTCACCAAGAAAAACGGCAACATGGCCGGTGCCGGATCCGTGGCGTGGCTTTTTGAAAAGAAAGGCTTGATTGTTCTTGATGCTGGTGCAGCGTCCGAAGATCAGTTGATGGATGTAACGGTCAACGCCGGTGCGGATGATCTTGTTAAGTCGGATGATAAATTCGAAGTTACCACGTCGACGCAAGATTTTGAAAAAGTCAAAAAAGCGCTGGACGATGCCGGGATTAAATACGAATCTGCCGCTTTGCAGATGATTCCCAAGAACATGGCGCCCGCTGATGCAGCCCAAGCGCGTGCCGTTCTGGATTTGGTCGATGCTTTGGAAGATCATGATGATGTGCAGAACGTTTACACCAATTGCGATATTCCGCCCGAAGTCATGAAAGAACTCGGCTAATCAAAGCTTCTTTTAAAGCCGTAATTTAGAGAAAAAACAAAAGATGGCAAAAAGCGAAAATCGTTCGGTTCAGCAGGAATTGTGGCAGGAAAATTCCGGAACATCTTTTGTCGCTCTCATTGTAGAAAAGTTGAAGCAGACAATTGCCAAATTAGTGCTTCCGGAATTAAACGATTAGTCAACGAAAGAAGGTTTGCATGCGCGTCGCAGGAGTCGACCCGGGAACCATCCGAACAGGCGTTGGCATTGTCGAAAAATCCGCATCCGGCATGATCACGGCCATTCATCATGAAACAATCGAAGCCGGCGAAAAAAAGCCGTTGGCCGAGCGTTTGCGGATGATTTACGGCGGTTTAAAGGAAGTTTTCTCCATTTACCGGCCCGAAACCGTTGCGATTGAAAGCGTCTTTTTTAGCAAGGATTTCAAAGCTGCCGTGAAAATCGGCGAAGCGCGTGCGATCGCGATGCTGGCCGCGATGGAGCACAACATTCCCGTTTCGGAATATATGCCGAACCGGATCAAGGAATCAATTTGCGGCAACGGCAGGGCGTCGAAAGAGCAAATTCAATTTATGGTCAAGCAGGTCCTCAAAATGAAAGAATTGCCGCTGCCCGATGCGGCGGATGCGCTTGCGATTGCTTACTGTCATCTTCATACCAGCAGTTGGAACATTCAGAAAAAAATAGCGCTCGGTAAAGCAAATTATGTATAGCTATATTTCCGGAACATTAATTGAAAAATCACCGGCGCACGTGGTGATTGAAACACATGGTGTCGGTTATGAGCTCATTGTTCCGATTTCAACACATCAAAAGTTGCCGAACACCGGCCAGCATGTGAAATTGTTGATCCATTTTGTTGTGCGTGAAGACGCGCAAATTTTGTACGGATTTTCAACCGAAGAAGAGCGCGAACTTTTCCGGCTTCTCATGAGTGTCTCGGGGATCGGGCCTAAAATGGCCATCACCATTCTTTCCGGTATCGGTATTGCGGAACTAAAACAAGCGATTGTGGACGGTGCGGTGCCGGTTTTAACGTCGATTTCCGGTATCGGCCGGAAGATCGCGGAAAGACTTATCGTGGAGCTGCGTGAAAAAGTGATTCTGGATGAACGCCGCGCGGATACCCATAAACATGCAGGGCACCGCAGTACATTGATGGAAGATTCGGTTAAAGCGCTTGTCTCGCTTGGTTACGGAAAACAAAATGCCAAAATCGCGGTTCAAAAAGTGCTTTCTGCGCATCCCAATCATGAGAAAATGAAAGTCGAAGAATTAATCCGGCAGTCTCTTAAATACGTGTGACCATGAGCGAAATCAATTCGGAATCGGAAAATGAAGAAGCGCGTTTGATATCATCCGCGCTGCGTGTTGAAGATACGGAATTCGATTCGGCGCTTAGGCCGACACTGCTCTCGGAATTTATCGGGCAGGAGAAGTTAAAGGAAAACCTGTCCGTTTACATTCAGGCGGCGGTTCAGCGGAAAGAGCCTTTGGATCATATCCTGCTTTTCGGGCCCCCAGGGCTTGGAAAAACAACGCTTGCTAACATTATCGCGCGTGAAATGGGCGCTAACATCCGGACAACATCGGGTCCGGTTTTGGAACGGCCCGGCGACTTGGCCGGCATTCTGACCAATCTGCAGGAAAACGATGTTCTTTTTATTGATGAAATTCACCGCACATCACACGTCGTGGAGGAGTATTTGTATCCGGCGATGGAAGAGTATTATCTCGACATCATGATCGACAAAGGCCCCAACGCACGCTCCGTGCGCGTTAACATTCCGCGCTTCACATTAATCGGCGCAACGACGAGAAGCGGGCTTCTGACATCGCCGCTCCGTTCGCGTTTCGGAATCGTCGAACGCATCAATTTTTATTCTGTCGAAGAAATGACAACCATCGTGAAACGTTCCGCCAAGCTTCTCAATATTGAAATTGATGAAGCCGGCGCATCGGAAATTGCGCGCCGCTCGCGTTCAACGCCGCGGATCGGAAACCGGCTCCTCAAACGCGTCCGCGATTTTGCCCAGGTGCGCGCCGACGGCGTTATCACGCAAAAAGTGGCCAATGAATCGCTCCGCATGCTCGAAGTGGATGAAGCGGGGCTTGACCAGATGGATAAGCGGATCTTGACGCTGCTTTTAAACGAATTTGACGGCGGCCCGGTCGGAATCAACAATTTGGCAATCGCGATCGGCGAAGAAGCCGAAACGCTCGAAGAAATTTATGAGCCTTATCTGATCCAAAAAGGGTTGATTAAGCGGACGTCATCCGGCCGCGTGCTGACGAAGCTGGCATATGAACATCTCGGTAAACCGCCCAGCAAGCGTCAAGAGGAGCTTTGGTAGCATGAGTTCGGTTTCAAAGCTGCTCATTGTTTTCGGGGCTGTTTTGATTGCGATCGGGCTTTTATTGCCGGTGCTTCAAAAAATTCCGGGCATCGGGCGCTTGCCGGGCGATATTTTGGTGAAAAAAGAAAATTTTACGCTTTATTTTCCGATCACGACATCTATTTTGATCAGTTTGATTTTGACGCTGTTGTTTTCAATTTTCGGGAAAAAATAAATGGAATACATTTTGAATCTTTGGCGGCCCATTCTTGAAATCGGTTTCATCTGGTTTTTTATTTATTTCGCAATCCGGATTTTTCAGGGCACCCGTGCGCTTCAGGTTTTAATCGGCCTCGCGTTTTTTGCGATCGTATTTAATTTATCGAAGTGGCTTGAACTCAATACGATCAATTGGTTTCTCAACAAATTAGCCGCTGTCGGTTTTATCTCGCTTATCATTTTGTTCCAGCCTGAACTTCGGCGCGCGCTGGCGCGTGTCGGCCAAAATACGTTTTTCAGCCCGTTCTTGAAAAAAGGCGGAACGGTGGATGAAATTGTGGAAGCTTGCATGCGCATGTCCAAGATCCGCCGAGGCGCGCTGATTGCCATTGAAAGGGAAATGAGCCTTCAACAGTATTTGGAATCCGGAATTCCGCTTGATGCCAAAGTGAGCGCTGAACTTTTGATCACGATTTTCGCGCCGAACGCGCCGATCCACGACGGTGCCGTGATTATTCAAGGCGACCGTATCGCAGGATCGGGCGCTTTATTTCCGCTGTCACAAAATTTAACGCTGGCACGGACGCTCGGAACGCGTCATCGCGCCGCCATCGGCATTACGGAAGAAACGGACACAGTTTGCATTGTGGTATCGGAAGAAACGGGTTCGGTTTCCGTATCGGTTTACGGAAAGCTGACCGGCGATTTGGATGAAGACGGCCTAAGGCGCGTTTTGAAGAGCCTTTTCCGGCCGGATGAAAACCGGAATAAATTTTTGGAATTTCTGCAGAATAAAGTCCGTCTCGTGCCCAAGGCCGAGCGTTCTCGCGGTGAAATATAAAGGGATGATATGATTCGGAATTGGCTCATTACTATTCGCGATTGGTTTACGGAGCATTGGGGCCTCAAGCTGGTCTCGCTTATTTTGGCGATCGGTTTTTGGGGTTACGCAATCAACGAAGAAATGGTGGAGGTGACGCGCGCGGTTCCTTTGAGAGTCGATATTCAGGGTGCCGGCAAAAAATTGAGCATTTCTAAACGTTCCGCAGAGTCGCTTTATGTGCGCTTGCGTGCGCCGCGCGGCTCGCTGTCTCTTCTTTCGGCGGGCGATGTTACGGCATCACACAAAATCGAAAATCTTGACCGCGCGGGAGAATATTCCTTCCGTGTGTTGCCGACCGATATCAAACTGCCTTCATCCGGGATTGCGGTTACCAGCATTCTGCCTGAAATTGTGAGCGTTGAAATCGACGAAGATATTGTGAAAAAATTACCTGTCCAGGCGAATTTTGTCGGAGAGCCAGCCTACGGCTATAAAATTTTGACTGAAAAAGTTGAAGTTGATCCGAATGCAGTTTTGGTGGAAGGGCCAAAGAGCCGGCTTGAAAAAATCGAATTTATTCAAACCGAGCCGATTGGCTTAATCGGCCGCACCCGGTCATTCCGGATGATTGCGCGGCTCATGCTGGAACCTACGTTTCGCGTTACATCCGAATCCGTGATCGATGTCTTTGTTCCGATCCGCGAAGAATTTTCGGAACTTCAATTTAACGATATCATTGTGAAGCCGCTCGGCTTGCCCGATAACGGCAATGTGGTCGTGTTGGATACACCGGTCATTTCTTTTACATTAAAGGGCCCGAAAAGCGAATTGGACCGGCTGATTAAAGAAGGTGTTTTGATTTATGCAGATGTGAGCGGCCTTAAGCGCGGATCTTACGATATTCCTGCCACATTGATTCTTCCCGAAACGATTTCGGTAAAGGGCGATCCGCCGATCGTGAAACTTCATGTCGATCGCATAAAATCATAATTTTGTGAAGGGGTAAGTTGTAAGTGATAAGTGTTAAGATATTCAAAATAACTTACCACTTACCACTTATCCCTTAACACTGAGGCAATGCATTGATTAAGCTAGGTCTTAATATTGACCATGTCGCAACGGTCCGCCAAGCCCGGCGCGATATTGTTCCCGATATCTTAAAGGCAGCGCAGGAAGGAATTCGCGGCGGTGCATCGGGCATTACGGTTCACCTGCGCGAAGACCGCCGCCATATTCAGGATGCCGATGTTACCCGGCTGCTCAAGTCAATCAAAGTCCCGCTCAATCTGGAAATGTCCGTATCTGCCGAAATTGTCCGGTTTGCCGTCAAAACCAAACCTCAAAAAGCTTGCTTAGTTCCGGAGCGTCGTTTGGAATTGACGACCGAAGGCGGGCTGGATGTGCTTGGATCTGTTAAGAAAGTCAGTTCAGCCGTTAAAAAATTGAAACGTGCCGGAATTTGCGTGAGTCTTTTTATCGATCCGGATTTTCGGCAAATCCAGGCTGCGCGGAAAGTGAATGCCGATTACATCGAGCTTCATACGGGAACTTATGCCCGGGTTTCCGGAAAAAAGAGGGCTGCAGAGCTCAAACGGCTCCGGCGCGCTGCCATTTTTGCGCACGCACTTGGTTTAGGCGTTAACGCAGGCCACGGCCTCAATTATGAAAATGTGATGCCGGTTGCCCGGCTTCCGTTTATGGAGGAGCTCAACATCGGTCATGCGATTATCGCCCGCTCGATTTTTACCGGCATCAGAAGCGCAACTTCTGAAATAGTTCGATTGATCCGAAAAGTATGAAAAATATCCGCCATTTACTTCCACCCCGGAACCCAAAAAGCCACAAAGGCGATTTTGGACGCATTTTGATTCTCGCAGGCTCTGTTGGCATGAGCGGCGCTGCGGTGTTGGCCGGCACGGCTGCGCTTCGTTCGGGCGCAGGCCTTGTGACGGTCGGAGTCCCGGAAGGTTTATCACTTGTGATGGCAAAGCGTTTAACCGAAGCGATGTTCCTGCCGCTTCCTGAAACAAAATCGGGAACGCTCAGCGCTCGCGCTTTCTCAAAAATCAAAACGTTTCTCAAGAACCAAAATGTTTTTGCCGTCGGCCCCGGACTGTCACAAAATCCGGAAACTCAGAAATTGATCCGCCGCGCGGTTTTAGCATCCAAAATTCCGGTTGTGCTGGATGCTGATGGGTTGAATGCTTTTGTAGGGAAAGCTGCTCGGTTCCGGAAGTTAAAAGCGCCTTTGATTGCAACGCCGCACCCGGGTGAATTCCACCGGCTTTTCAAAGTATCGGTGCCCGGTGATTTAAAAGGGAGAATTCTGATTGCAAAAAAAATCTCTCAACAATACCGGCTGACGCTGGTTCTAAAAGGCAATCAGACAGTCGTGGCGGATCAAAGCGGCAGAGCATTTGTAAATTCAACCGGGAATGCCGGCATGGCAACGGGCGGATCAGGCGATGTTTTGACCGGCGTCATCGCAGCGCTTTTGGGCCAAAAACTGAAACCCTTTGATGCTGCTTGCGCAGGTGTGTATGTTCACGGCCTTGCCGGCGATTTTGCCGTAAAAAAACAAGGTCAAATATCACTGATTGCTTCAGACATCATTCAATATTTACCACAAGTGTTCCGAAAACTGGCCGGCTAAGCGCTAGGGTTTTTAATTGACAAAAACCATCTTAAATTATTAAGATACTCGTCTTCTTACCTCTTTTTACAGCTTTGGGGGCGTAGCTCAATTGGTTAGAGCATCAGATTGTCGATCTGAGGGTTGCGGGTTCAAGTCCCGTCGCTCCCGCCAATTTTTGCTCTGCAAAAATTGGCGAGGCTCGCCACCTTTGGCGGCGGCCCGCAGACTTCTAAGTATTTGTATCAAATAGAGTTGTTATCAATATGCCCAACGCTAAAAAAAGAATTCTTATTGTTGATGACGAGCCGGATTTGCTGACAGCGCTTGAAATCCGTCTTGAGCTTATGAATTTTGAGGTTGTGAAGGCTGCGACCGCCAAAGAAGCTCTTGAGAAAATCGAAACCGAAAAGTTGGATTTGGCCATCCTCGACGTTAATCTTCCAGGCCTTAGCGGAATCGATATTTGCGAAATTCTGAAGAATGACCCCAAGACATCTCACATTCCGGTCATCTTTTTGACCGCTGCTGCGGACATCCAGACCGAATTTCACGCCAAAAACGCAGGCGGTTTTGCCTATCTTACCAAACCTCTTGACCCGGCCAAATTCCAGGCCCAGTTGCAAGAAGCGCTTTCTAAGGTAAACTTTAAAGTAGGCAGTTAAGGGTCCGGATTTCGCCTTTGAGGCGGCATCCCCCTAAAACGCCTTCAAAGCTTCGCCGCATATTTGCCGATAAAGATTAACTGTAATTGTGCGCCTTTCCAACCTAGCACAGGGGCTTTTATGCAAATGTTTCGGAATTTAAACATCGCGACGCGGCTCATGGCCGGATTCCTTGTGATCGCGTCACTGGTGGGGATTGTGAGCCTTTTTTCATTTAAAGAAATGAAAAAGCTCTACGACCCGCTCACCGAAGATATTCCCAAGGGACTCAAAGAAATCGAACGCACATCCCGTCTCGACAGCCTCGCTCAGCAAATTCGTTACTATGACCAAGTCCTGACGGAGGCGGCGCGCAATTACGCGATGACGGGCGATCTCAAATGGAAATACCGCTACAAAGATATGGAGCCGCAGCTTGGCAATGTGATCAAAGAAAGTATCGATAAAGGCGACGTTGAGGACAAAAAATCTTTCTTGGATGTTCAAAAAGCAAAACAGTCATTTGTCGATCTGGAATACAAAGCCATCGCAGCGGTGGATGGCGGGATGCGCGAAGAAGCAATCCGGATGCTTGAAAGCGCCGATTATTGGCGGCTTAAGCAGGAGTATAAATCGGGGCTTGAACAATATGTCGAGCGGCGCGGCAAAAAGCTGGGCGAATCGCTCGTTGTTACATCCAACAATGTGGATCGCGTAGTCCAGGAAACGCTTACATTATTGAAAGGTTCTACGCGTTTTATCACGCAGGTCAGTATTTTCGCGGTTTTGCTTGCCATTATTCTTGGCTTTCTGATTTCGCAGTCGATTTCGCGGCCGATTAGCGCGCTTCAGCAAGGCGCTGAAGTGATCGGAAAAGGAAACCTCAACTATCAAATTCCGGTTGAATCCAACGACGAAGTCGGCGAACTGGCAAAAGCTTTTAATCAAATGACGGTGAAGCTCAAAGAATCCTACGGCGGCCTCGAACAAAAAGTCCGGGAGAAAACGCGGGAACTCGTCCTCAAAGTAGAGGAAATCGAGCAAGCCAAGGCCAAAGACGAAGCGCTGCTCGAAAGCATCGGGGAAGGCATGATCGCAACGGACCGTGAAGGTAAAATCATGATGATGAACAAGCAGGCCGAGGAGATGCTCGGTGAATCTTTGAAAAGTGTGTCCGGAAAATTCCTGCACGAAGTCGTGAAACTTCAGGATGATAAAGGAAAAGAAATCGATAAAAGCAAAGATCCGCTGCAGTCGGTTTTAACGACGGGCCGCAGCACATCGACTTCTGTTTATTACGCTTCCCAAAATCAGCCCCGTTTTCCGGTGGCGCTCACGATTTCGCCGGTCGTCAGCGAAGGAAAAACCATCGGTGCAATCGAAATTTTCCGCGACATGACAAAGGAAAAAGAAATTGATCAGATGAAAAACGAATTCGTTTCAACCGTCAGCCACGAGCTCAGGACACCGCTGGCCATTATTAAGGAATTTGTTTCGCTAGTCTTGGACGGTGTGAGCGGTGAAGTGAATGAAAAGCAAAGAAAATTCTTAACGACCGCGAAGAGCAATATTGACCGTTTGGCGCGGATCATCAACGACCTGCTTGATATTTCGAAAATCGAAGCGGGAAAAATCGTGCTCAATCGTTCATTCGTGGATGTCAAAGCTTTGATCGAAGACGTTTTAGAAACCTACCGCGGCCATTTTGAAAGCAAAAAAATATCGCTTCATTCCAGTTTTGATAAAAAATTACCCAAGGTGTTTGTTGATCGCGACAAATTGATCCAAATCATTACCAATTTAATCGGCAATGCGGCTAAATTTACGCCGGAAAGCGGCATGGTCGTTGTCACAACCGTTCACAAAGGGCAGGAAATGGAATTCAGCGTGGCGGATACCGGGACCGGGATCGCACGTGAAAATTTAAGCAAAGTATTCGGTAAATTTGAACAATTCGGCCGCGCGGCGGGCGGCGGTGCCAAAGGAACCGGACTGGGCCTCGCGATCTCGAAAGGGCTTGTCGAAATGCATGGCGGAAAAATGTGGATTGAAAGTGAATTCAGCAAAGGAACCAAATTTACTTTTACGCTTCCATATCATACAATTGATTCTGTCTTTGAATTGGAAGTCAAGCAGCGCCTGAAGGAAAGCCAGAAAAAATTGACGCCGTTTTCCGTGATCGGCGTTCATCCCGATCATGCAGAATTGAAAAACGGTGAAGCCATGCCGGATCAGGAAGTCAGCAAAATGAGCGAAATCATGAAAGGCGCTTTACGCAAAACGACCGAGATGGTTTTGCGTTATGACGAAGGCAAAGGGCTCGCCGCAATCGTAGAAGCCGATGCGCAGGAAGTGGCTCAAATTAAAGATAAAATGAATACCGAAATCGAGAAATTAAAGGTTAAAGCCGTTTTTCAGGTCAACACCTTTAATCATCAATCCATGACGCCGGAAGTGTTTTTGTCGGCGATTTTGGGTAAAACAACTTCATCAAAAATCTAAAACATCCGTGTGACGCAAATGAAAAATATTTTAATTGTTGATGATGACCGCGATTTAGCGTCGATGTTTCAAATGCGCCTGAGCTCCGAAGGATTCAAGGCCGAAGTGGCTTATGACGGCAAAGAAGCGCTGGAATCGATTCAAAAAAAAGCACCGGACCTGATCGTGATGGACGCTTTGATGCCGAATTTGGATGGCTTGGCAACCCTGAAGCAAATTAATCAAATGTCCGATAAAAAAATTCCGGTTATCATCGTAACCGGAAAAGCTTTAATGATTGAACAGGCATTCCGCCTCGAAGGCGCCGAGGCATTCATGATGAAGCCGGTCGACGGCGGTGATTTGGTGAAGCAAATTCGCGAAATCGAAGCAAGATCCAAGAAAACTTCCTAAACCAAAGGGATTCAATGGCAAAGAAAAAGATTTTAATTGTGGACGATGAAGAAGAATTGGTGATGGCCGTTCAGGCGCGTCTGGAAGCGCATGATTACGAAATCGTCACGGCTTTTGACGGAGAAGAAGGATTGGCCAAAGCGCGTTCTGAAAAGCCGGATTTGATTATTTTGGATTTAATGCTTCCGAAAATGGACGGTTACCAGGTTTGCGCGACTTTAAAGCACGATGACCGCTATAAGAAAATTCCGGTGCTCCTTTTTACCGCAAAAGCGGGCGTCGAAGACGAGCGGATGGGCCTTGAAGATTGCGGCGCAAACGGCTACATGACAAAACCGTTTGAACCGCCTGCGCTTTTGGCCAAAGTTTCGGAACTTCTCGGAGGTTCATGAAAAACACGGCGCCTTCACTTGGCGAAAATCTGGTTGCCGAGGGTTTGCTAACAACCTCGCAGCTGAAGCAGGTCGAATCGGAGATGCGCCGAACGCATGAACCTTTTCAAAAAGCGCTGCGTAAACTCGGTTTTGTCGACGAGCGAAAGTTTGTCTCGTTCTTGAGCCAGAAACTCAGCATTCCCGAAATCGAAATTTCTCACCAAATCGTCAAAAAAGAAGTGCTCGCGATCCTGCCCCAGGATATTGTCCGGCGGTTTCGTGTTTTTCCGGTCTTAAAAATCGGAAAACGCCTGACGGTCGCAACGAGCGATCCGTTTAATTTAAACCTTATCGATCAATTACGTATCCGGACAGGTTATGAAATTGAGCAAGCGCTTGCAACCGAGGCCGAAATCAGAGGCGCCATCGAGCAGTATTATGGCGTCAAAAGCGATGTGAGCGATATGGTTCAATCGATGCAGGATGAGTTGACCATCACTGCTCAAAAGGAAGCGATCGTCTCGCAGGAAATCAAGCCCGAAGAAGCGCCCATTATCAAGTTGGTTAATACCATGATTTCACAAGCTCAACGCGACGGCGCCAGCGACGTTCATATTTCGCCGGAGAAAGATAAAGTCGTCGTACGTTTCCGCATTGACGGAATTTTACGTGAAGTAGACCAGTATCCGACGGAACTTCATTCCGGCGTTGTGTCACGCGTGAAAGTCATTTCCAATTTGGATATTGCGGAAAGCCGCGTGCCGCAGGACGGACGTGTCCGCATGGACCTTGATAGCCGGCCGCTTGACTTGCGCATTTCCGTGATGCCGACGATCCACGGAGAAAATATTGTCGTCCGGCTCCTCAATCTGCAAAGCGCGATTTTGCCGTTAGAGAAATTGGGTATGGGAAAAGAGAGTCTGACCGTTTTTAATGAGTTAATCAAAAAACCTTACGGTATTTTGCTCATCACAGGCCCCACGGGAAGCGGAAAAACCACGACGCTTTACGGTGCGCTTAATCAGATCAATAACGCGGAAAAAAATATTGTAACGATTGAAGACCCTGTTGAATACCAGCTTCCGTTAATCCGCCAGATTCAAGTCAATACGAAGGTCAATCTCACGTTTGCGAGCGGCCTCCGTTCGATTTTGCGCCAGGATCCGGACGTAATCATGGTCGGTGAAATCCGGGATAAAGACACGGCGAACATTGCGATTCAAGCAGCGCTGACAGGCCACTTTGTTTTTTCGACTTTGCATACCAATGACGCTGCGTCTGCTTTTACGCGCTTGATTGATATGGGCGTCGAACCTTTTTTGGTGGCTTCCACTATTACGGGCGTGGTTGCGCAGCGCCTTATTCGGACCATTTGCCAAGACTGTAAAACAGCTTACAGCCCGGTCGATGCCGAGATCGCCAGTCTCAAATTGATGACAGCAGATATGAGCAAGCTTCCTAAGCAGCTCTACCGGGGGAAGGGATGTCTACAATGCAAGAAATCAGGCTATAAGGGCAGAAGCGGTCTTTTCGAAATATTAGTACCGGATAACGCAATTCAAAAAATGGTTCTACAAAAGTCGTCGGGCGATGACATCAAACTAAAGGCAATTCAGGCCGGCATGAAAACGCTGCGCGAAGACGGATTTTTAAAAATTGTTTCCGGTGTTACGACGATCGAAGAAATTATGCGCGTAACCCAGGAAGGATAATAAGCAATGCCTTCTTACGTTTATAAAGTCCATGATCAATCCGGCAGGAAAGTGCAAGGAATTACGGAAGCGATTTCCGAAAAGGCGCTGGCTGATCAGTTGGTTAAGCAGGGTTACTTAGTCGCATCCATCAAACGCTCGAAAGCTTCGCCAGTTGCGATGAGTTTTGGAAACCGTGTTTCGCCAGACGATGTGATACTTTTTTACGTGCAGCTCAGCAACATGCTGGAAGCCGGTCTTCCGATGCTTTCCGCACTTCAAACAATTGTTCATCAGGTTGAAAATCAATCTTTTAAAGAAACCGTTAAGAATCTGATTGCCCGGATCGAAAACGGTGAAAGTTTGTCAGAAGCATCAGCGCATCACGAACATCTATTTCCGTCTCTGTATCGTGCCATGATGAAAGTGGGGGAGGCCGGCGGAAATTTATCGCAGGTTCTGCGTTATGTGGCACAGCTGGAAGAAGCCAAATCGGAACTCAATCATAAAATCAGTTCTGCGCTTGCTTATCCGATCGTTCTGATGCTGGCCAGTGTCGCGGTGGTAGCATTTATGATGGTATGGGTTGTGCCTTCTTTTATTACGATTTTCAGCAAATCAGGCGTATCGCTTCCGTTGCCCACGCAAATGGTCTATAACCTCAGCTTGTGGATGCGGCAGTTTGGTTTTTGGATCTTGGCGTTTTTCGCGGTGTTTGCCGCTTTATTTCCGGTTTTTATGCGAATTGAATTTTTCCGGCGGGCATGGGACAGTTTTTGGCTGTCATTTCCGCTGGTTGGATTATTAATCAAGCGAATCGAAATCAGCCGCTGGAGCCGCAGCGTGGCGCTCATGATTTCAAGCGGCGTGAATATTCTGCAAACGCTCGAAATTTCACAAAATTTAACATCGAATAGTATCTTTCAGGATATCTTTAAAAAAACCTATGAATCCGTTCAGGGTGGCGGCAAGTTAGCCGATACGTTACAGAAGAGTTCGGCTGTCCCGAACGATGTAGTTCAGATGGTGGCAACCGGCGAACATTCGGGCAGCCTCGATAAAATGCTGCATAAAATTGCCAGCTTTTATGACGAACTGATCGCAAGAAGCCTCAAGAAGTTAACAGACAGCCTCGAGCCGTTTTTTGTTCTTTTCATGGGGGTAATAGTCGGCTTTATCATGCTCTCTATTCTGCTTCCTATTTTCGATATGATTAAAATTTTCAGCCCTCAATAAACAAACGAAGGAGGAGTTTCATCATGGTGTTGAAATCAGAAAAAGGTTTTACATTGCTCGAAATCTTGGTGGTTATCACGCTTATTTTGATTATCGTCGGCATTGCGCTGCCCAGGTTTACGGGCGTTTCGGATGAAGGCCGAAAAGCCAAGGCTGCTGCAGAATTAAGGACGCTCCAAACCGCGCTCGAGTCTTATTTATTGCGTACAAGCCCGACGCTTCCGGCCGCTACCGCAGGCACGACTGCCGATTTAGAAAGCGCTCTGGAAGGTGCTACGCCTCGGATGGTTGGAGAGGTCAGCGATTTCGTGGATCCGTTCACCGCAAGTTCGCCCTATAAATATAAAATTTCCGCCAACAGCAGATATTATGTCATCTATTCGGTCGGACCGGACCGGACCGCGGATATTAGCACAGTGCCGGATGCCAGCGGCAATATCGTTGTCGGCGAAGTTGACGATGATATTTATGTGACAAACGGGCAACTTTCTGCGTAATTAGATTCATCGCAATGGAATGTTTGTCAAACTTAAGTATCGCTCACACCAGTTAAAATCGAAACGCGGCTTCACGATTTTGGAAGTGCTGATCACGACACTCATTGTCGGGATCAGCATTTTCGCTTTAATGGAAGCCATGAACCGCGGCGTTTTTGGACAAAGTGATGTCGAAAATTATTCACTTGCCCTTTCCTTGACTCAGCGCAAACTCGAAGAAATCAAAGACAGTTCTTTCGCCAGTGTTGCCTCCAGCGGCCGCTCCCTCGTTTTTGATATTACAGGCACAACATTGCTCACAACATTTGAACAGCAGGTAACAGTGACCAGTGTCCCTGCTTATTTAAAGAAAGTCGATGTAACGACTTATTGGACTGTTCCTAACGGCGAGACGAGCGTTACACTCAGTACTTATGTGGTGAATGGCTGATCATGAAAAATCAAGAGCGCGGTTTCACGTTACTCGAAATGGTTTTTACGATTACGCTCATCGTTTTTTTAATCGCATCAATTCTTTTTGTTTATATTGTTGCCATGCGAAATTCGCATCACATCGGAAACCGGACTGATTTGCACGAGAAGCTGTATTTTGCGTTAGAGCGCATGACGCGGGACATTCGGAATGCCAACGCTGTTACCGTCTCCAACCATGCGGTAACGTTTACCCTGCATGAAAGCGGTTCAAATGTTCAATACCGTTATTATTTACACAACGCTGCCGACGTATGGCCGCCGGCGTTTAATCAAACGAGTTATGATCTGAGGCGCGCGGCTGTGACAGGCTTTTCTTACGGATCGGGCGATTTAATCACAACCAATTTGAATGCCCCTTTCAGTACAACCATCACCAGTTCCGGCAATGTGGCTCGGTTAAGGCTTAGCGCAACGGCCGGAAGCGATACGCTGGCTGTTAGCGCTTATGTGAGGCCCCGCAATGCGTAAAAAAAACGGGTTTGTTCTTCTTTTGTCTATTGTCATTATGATTGTTTTGTCCGCGGTTGTGGGCGGGCTGATTGTGAGCCTGACAACGGATATGCGCGGCATCGCGGTGCATGCCAATGATGCAAAAGCGTTTTGGATGGCCGAAGCAGGCATTGCGGATGCCGTGAACCGGCTTAAAAACGGTGACATCACATTAAGTATAGGCGGGATTTCCAGTTTCTCGAATAATAGTTTTGCCGGCGGCTCCTATTCGGTTGATTTGTCCCGGCCGGTTGACGATGTCATTATTAACTCGACCGGTACTTATAATAGTCAATCAAGGCAGTTAACTCAAACCGAAACGGTAACAACCACCGTTAATTTTCCAAGCGCATTTTCTTACGCGGTTTTTGTCGGAACTAATCCGAGCGGCAATCATACGCTTAAAGTCGGAAATACGAATGCGCATACCGTTGTTGTATCGGGCAATGTCTATTACAACCCAACCGCCGGTACCGATTCTGTCATCGTAAGAAATAATTCACAAGTCATTAATGGCCTTGTTTATGCCGATTCGGTCACGGGCGGCGGAACTTATACCCAGGCGCCGAGTTATCCGAGTCCTGCGCCCAGCATGCCTTCCTTTACAAAGACAACTTACGACAACGCCATTGTGCAAGCCGAAGCCAACGCCGCTTCAAACCTAACGCTTTCGGGAACGTCTAATTTAAATTTATCCGGGCAAACCGTCTATTACAAAAGCGTTACGATCAAAGACAATGCCACGGTTACCGGGCCCGGGAACTTGGTGGCAACCAAAGCGGTTGATGTTAAAAATAGCGCAGGAATTGGCTCGCAGGTCAATTTGATTTCGGCAAAAACCATTACCATTCAAGATACAACTACCGTTCAGGGCGGCGGCCTGGTTTACAGCCAAAACAATGTGGTTGTGAAGGACAGCGCTGATGTTGTTTCGGTTTTGATGGCGCCCGAAACCAATCAACAAGTCAAAATTTTGAATTCAGCAACATTTGAGGGAATTATTTTTACGGATAACGCCAATGTGCAGGATGATGCCGTGGTTCACGGAAGCGTAGTTGCCAATGAGCTTCAAAGCGATAACATCATTAATCAAGCAGCCATTACTTACAATTCAAGTTACTTGCCCGTTAGTTTGCCGGCGGGCTTTACGACGACTACCACTTACACCTATGCCAAAAAAGCAAATTCCTGGGCGGAGGTTTGATTTCGTGTATCGCGCAGTGTGTGTCGGGGATCGATTCACAAAGAAAGGTTTTTCGGTCCTCGAAATGATTTTTGTTTTGGCGCTTGTCGTGATTATTCTCGGAATTTCACTGATCCGGATGCGCGGGATGAGCGAGCATAAAAACATTGAAACTGCCAAAGGTGATTTAAGAGCAATCCAGACGGCCGTCAACGCTTATTATTTAAATCATTCCAGCACCTATCCGACGGGATCGGATTGGCAAAGTAGTGATTTAGCGAGTGACAGCCCGCGTGTTCTGAGGCAAGTTCTGTATGATCCATTCCGAACCGCAAATGCGGAGTATAGTTATTCCGTCAGCGGAAACGGTAAATATTACGTTGCATTTTCATATGGCCCAGACGGCGCGGCGGATATTACCGGTATTGATAATAATGGAAAGTTAACGGGCCAAAATGACGATGATATTTTTATAACCAACGGAACAGGCACTTTTTCCAGTTAAAATCATCATGCTGAATTGGCCCAACGAAAACCGCGAACGCTTCTTCTTGGCAATCGAGTTCGCTTCTTCCTCTGTCAAAATTGTCCAGATAAAAACGGCCGCAAAGCGGTTCCATCTTCTGGAGGCACGGAGCATTCCGGTTCCGCCTTACGAGGATGTTGCTCAGGCCAGGGAAACGCTGAAGCAAGCAGCCGCGAAAGCTTTGTCCGGGTTTGATTTGAGCCGCCATACCGTTTTTTTAGTAACCAACAGCCTCCAAACTTATTTCGGGTCTTTTGTCGTTCCGAACATATCTCAAAAAGACTTGGTCGACACAATTAAATGGAAAGTAAAAGATGAACTCCCGTTTGCCATCGAAGAAGCGAAACTAGATTACAAAATCGTACCTATGCCGGGTCAAAAAAAGGACCTTAGACAGACAGTTTTAGTAACAGCTCTTCCCGTCAAGGTTTATGAGACATTGGCCGGCATTCTCCGCGAATCCGGCTGCAGTTCTTTTGAATTGGCGAATGCAGCTTTCGAAGTCGATCATTTGCCGTATGCCTTCGCACAGTCGACGCGGCATTTGGTAACAGTGGTTGATATTGGCCATAAAATTGCGGAAATCGCGCTTTATGCGGGCGGCCGGCTTGATTTTCTGCGCAAAATTTCTTTCGGCGGCGAATTATTGAGCCAGGCGCTCACGCAGCCTATCGTGACTGATAAAGGACGCATTGCGCTAACCATGGAAGAGGCCGATCGGGCACGGCATGAGAGCGTATTTTTGGGTGCCGAAAATGAAAATTTGATTGCCGGCAAAATCGAAGCTTCAAAATTATATCCGCTCATCCGGCCCGTTTTACAAAAATTAACCGGTGAACTCCGGCGTTCTTTTGATTTTTACTCCCAGGAACACGGGGAAGGAATTGAACGTATCTTTCTCACAGGCGGCGGAAGCCGACTTAAGGGGTTTATTCAATTTGTGGAACAAACTCTCCAAGTCCCCGTTAAGCCCGTTTATTTTTTCCAGGACATTGAAATTTCCGACAAACTCCGTGAAGACGATTTGAACGGTTTTTACCGTCCTATCAGCATTATTTTAGATAGGCATAATTTAAAAAAGCCGTGGCTTCCCGATTTGCTCAAGATGGGGAACTCCGCGGTTAAATTCTTTTCGTACCGGCAAACAGCCATTGCCGCTTTGACCGCTTTTGTTTTACTGTTTTCAAGTCTGGCCTGGCAATCCATTACCATCTCAGATAAGACAAAGTCTTTACATTTGCAAATTGCGAACCTGCAGCCGGGATATGAAGAAGCGCAAAAAGTGAAAGCAATCCGTCAGAAAAGCATGCAGGTGAAAACACTGATCTCCGGAGTTTTTTCCTCAGAACCTTACTGGGAGGATGTTTTTCAGGAGTTATCTCAAGCATTTCCGAGAGAAGTGACTTTATCCGAATTCTCTTATCAGAGAGGCTTGTTTATCATTAAAGGCAGTTTCCCGGTCGACAGTCAGCAGGGGCTCCTCTCGAAATCACTGGAGCAGATTGAAGGCCCGGTTTTTCGAAAACCTACTTTGGCCGAGTCTGACCGGAATGAAAAATCAGTCACTTTTTCAATATTGGGAGAGGCGATTTGAAGTTTTCAGACATGAAAATTGATATCAAAATCGGGCACAAGCATATTCCAATGAGCGCTATCGGCGTCATCGGGTGCGCGATGCTTGCACTAGTCGGTGTTATGGCGCTTCGCGTGGACAAGGCAAAAAGTGGTTATTACGAGACCCGCCGCCAGCTGGATCATTACCGCGAGGAAGTCTGGCAATTGGACCGGCTGAATGAACCCGCCGCGAATGCAGAATTAAAAGAAGAGCTCGCTAAGTTTACGTCAGGAAATAATGTTGCGACCTACATCGAACAAATCACAAGCACCGGCAAACGCTTTAATGTGCAATTTGATTCTATTTCACCCAGGGCAAAAACCGATTTAAATGAAAGCGAGAAAAAACTGCTTCCGAATTTATCGCGGATTCCGATCGATATGACGATCCGCGGTAGTTATCAGGATGTCGCGCTATTTCTTTCACAACTGGGAAAGTTGGATCAAGCCGTCATGCGGGTTGACGAATTCCGGTTTTCACCGCCTAATCCCGAAAGCGATTTTCTCCGGGGGCCACTGACGGTATCCGTTTTTGTTCCGGAGAATGACGAAAAGCTGATTTATATGGATCAAGGCCAATTGTCGGTTGAATTGCGAAAAGCAGGCAAGACACGGTTCCGGGAATTCGGCCGTAATCCTTTCAAGACATGGGCTGAATCTGCGCCTCATGAAGATTTAGTGCTGGAAGGCATTATGTATGATGCTTCCGACCCGGTTGTTTTGATTAATGGAAAAATCTGGCGCCCCGGCGATCAAGTGGGCCATACGAAGATCATTGAAATTAAGCCCACCAGCATTGTGATCGAGAAAGACGGTAAACAGGAAACCGTCCGGCTCCGGATCGGCTAGAAAAGTATATTGAGCGCCCAGCCAATCAAAAACACCTGCGGAATTGATAACGCCAGTGTCCAAAGCGCAGTTCGTTTTCCAAGATTAATCCACAAAAGCCCGATTTCGGTGTAATCCGTTACCACGCCGCCCATTAAGAAAACAAACGCGTTGCCGAATGCGCCCGTTTGTTTATAAATTTCAAACGCCAAAGGCGATGTGCCTTCCGAGCAAACTTCAAAAATAGTGGCCAAAAGCAAAGTAGCCACTAAGCCAAGCAAGGTCGGCCCGAAATATTTCTGGAAAATTCCGTGCGGCACAAACGCAGATGTCAGGCTCGCGAGAATCAGTCCGATTAAAATCCACCATAAAATCATTTCCGAAAGCTCCCAAGAGCCTTTTCCGATGCCGCGCAGGTCCTTGGATAAATTGGAGAAAGTCCACTCATATTCGGAAAATCTCCGTTTCATATCTTTCAAAATTGAAAATTCCGAGTTCACCGCAGAAGTATGCCGGTTCTTTTCAATCAGGCCCCGACTGTCTAAAAGTTGAAGCGCGAGACCTGTGGTAATCGCAACTAGAAATGCGGCCAAGATAATCAAAAACCCTTTCCACCCGAAAAATCCGATCAAAAGAAAAGTGACCGGCAAATTGGCCCACGGGCTTGCTAAAAGAAAGCTCACAACCGCAGGGCCTGATGCGCCTTTTTTATGAAGTTCCATGGAAAGTGCCAAAATACCGTGGCTGCAGGCGCTCATCAGAAATCCGAGGCCTGTTGCGTAAAAAACAGTGCGTTTCGTGGTGCGTGCTAAATATTTTGAGACATATTCCTGCGGGATGTAGTAATCGATCACGCCGCCCAAGAGAAGCCCAATGAGCATCGGAATGGCGATGATTTTCAAATAACTGTCAAATGACTCGCGAAATGCAAGAAGAGGCTGAAAAATAAAAGACACGCCATAAAGCAGGGCAGTGCCTAGCAAAATGATTGTCAGCTTATTGTGATACCACGGCGCTTTCCGGCGAGCCTGCTCCGAATGATGGCAGCATTCAGATCCGTTTGTTTTTTGATGATGCGTATGGTCCATAGCAAAAAAGTATATCGCGCCTTGTTTTTTTGATTCAACACTTAAATTTCAGCTTATATTTTTATAGTACTATATAGAACTATTAAATACATTTTATATAAATTAAATTACCTATTATATTGAAAATATAAGGATAAAGTGCTACACTTTAGCTCAATAAATCTTCGCGTAAGGGAGCGTTTTACATTTCGTGAAATTAAAGTCCGCTTTATTCAAAACCATTGCCCTCACAACCCTGCTGAGTTTTACCTTCACAAGCACCATTGCGTACAGTGATATTCCGTCTGCCACCGCCTTCTTTCAAAAAGCCGCAAGTTATTTAAAGAGCCGTTCCTTCCGGAACTTAAATCCGGCTATTGTCCGTTCTGAATTGCGGACAAGCGCGCTGGCAAACCAGGCTTCGCGGATTTCCATTTTAAAGAAAGACGTTGAAAGACTTTCCAGATTTCTTAAAAAATATAACGGCAAAGCGCTCACGGCTGATGAATTTTTAAAAGACTTTTCTATTGCGCGTTACCGGCGAAGAACCGACAAGCGTCAATTTATTTTTAGGGCCCTATCCGATGAAAGATTGCGCGAACAAAGCGAAACATTTAGCCCTGCCGCCATTCGTCTGATAGCGCGCCTGCAGGCCGCCGGCTATTTGGGCAGTTTTGAAAGCAGAAGAAAGCCCGATCCACAGAACCCAAGAATTGGCGACTTATTTTTTGCAGACGAATTAAATGGCCATGGATTTTTATTATTGGTTTATCATCCTGTCAGCGGCGATTGGTACAACATTCGAGTAGTTCCCAATGAAACTCAGGCAGAGAAGGCCTCGCGATTTCAGTTTTTTACGCAGTATGAAACCGGTTTCGTTTTTGTTGGCTCGGCCGAGGGAACTTTTAAAACAGGTGATCTCAAAACCATCGGTGATGTGCCGGAAGAAGTACAGAAATTTGTCCGCCTGATTCAAAAAAACATTTCTTTTTATACCAAGGAAAAACCTTTTTCGAAAAAAATCGCAACCGGAGGAAGTTTGAGCGAAAGTTATTTTCTGGAATTTGACGATGAGAATAAAAAAACAATCAAAATAACCATCCACGCTTCTTCTTTTGAGGGAAATTTAAGTTTACAGATGCAGGACGGCAATCGAGCGGCTGTGTCTTTGTCGTCCGTGTTTCAAGGCAGTGTGGTGGGCAAGACCTCTGAGCTGGAATTGACCAATCTCGGCCGTGAATTTCTATGGCGGAATTTTTATAGGGACGAAGATGTCACATTTCGAGGCGATTTAGCAACTGTTTTCTCAGCGTTAGAACGATCCGGCGGTTTAGGGGATCGAATTTTAGAATTGGGGGATGGGGGCAATCCTTTGTCAGCTGTAATGTATCCAAAGAAAAAAATCGTGGCGCTTGCTCTCCGCCCACCCAAGGATATTGAGCAGAAGGGTAACGTTTTGACTGTGCGGGCGGATGTTGAGCGGATCGAGAGTATGAGCCCGGAGGATCGCCATGCAATCGATTTGGTTCTTCGTGAGGGCAAGCCTTCTTCTCAGCTAAGTCCGCCGCATTTATATTCTCAATTTGACACCATTGTCATTTCAAATTTATTGAATTACGTTGATGCTCAAAAAGTTGCGGGAGAAGTTTTGGCAAATATGAGCCCGGGCGCTTCGGTCGTTGTTCAAAATTCCGTACTGCTTTACGCAACCAAATCCAGCCTTAATCCGCGCGGCGTCAAGACAAATGCCGAATTAGTCAATCTCTTCAGACGGCGAAACATCGACGTTCAGGTTTTTGGCCTCCCCTTAAGCCGAAGCGCGAGTTGGGAAAAGTACGGTATTGACGGACCGCTTCGAGAACTGACTTTAAAAGAGGCGGCAACCGAATTTGAAGGTGTCTTGTATTTAGTCGCTAGACGAAAAGCCGCGAAGAACGTGAAACCATTGCTCCTTCGAAGATTAAGTTTACCTGAAGCAGGCAAAGTGTTGGCAGGTGCATCAGGTTTCTTGAAGACTGCTCGCCGTTCTGAACTCAGAATGAATGAATTGGGTCAGCCGCTTTTCTATCCAACCGCTGAAAAAATGGCGCAAAAAATGTTCGATCATTTTGACATACCGCAGGATGCAGCGCACAAAATTCTCCTCGACAATACGATTTATTTTCTGAAGCAAATTCAGAAAAGCATCCATAGATCTTTAACAGATGATGATTTTGATTTTTTCATGAAAATTATGTCGATGGAGGATCAGTTATTCCAGTTATCAAAAGACCTAGCCAAACCAGATCTCGAATCGGGCGCATCAGAAAACTACATCCAAATCAATTCTGAGATTGAACAGCTGATCCGCAGTTGGAACAAAGAAAAGTCTCCACGCCTAAGAGTGCTTCCCGCAGATCTCCGGCTTTTTGAAGAAATCAATGGCGTGAGTTTTGTCCACAATATGCTTCATCGGCTGTATTTTCACCTGACGCATCCTTATACTAATTTAGAACATTTTCAAAATTCAATTCTTTTGGTTGATGAGTTGAAAAAGGCACTCGATTTTGTACGCGCTAAAGAAAGCTATTCTGAATCGGATTTATATCCGCGAGTTTATTTATTTGGAAGTTTACGCCACGCGTTGGGAATTGGTGATCTGGATGTGCGTATATGGCGGGAAATCGGAATAACCCACGTCAAAGATGCTTCTTTTAATTCGAACTTAATCGATCTCTACTTTAGGCCTGAAAAAGGCGGAGAGGATGCGTTTGCATTTGACCCTGTTTTATTTGGCAACAATGGGCTTAACTTTGTTTACTTTTTTCATTTAACAAAGTTGCTCCAGCTTTATTTTTCAGGAGCTTTATCGACTCGCTTGGCAGGGCAGCTCGCTATTTCCAAATTAAAACATGAAAACTTTAACCTGAGTCAAATTCCGGATGGTGAAAGATATCGTTTTGGGAACTGGTTTGCTCAATTGGATATTCAATATTATGTTCAAAGCATGGTGCCAAAACCGCTTCAAGCAATTGCGGATGATGCACGCAAACGAAACGCCGAGCTGATTCAATGGCGCGAACAGTTCCGCGAAATCCAGCATGACTTATCGGATAAATGGATTCGTTCTGAGCTTCGTAGCTTGATGTGGCCGGTTGTAGTTGCTTCTACCGTCGGGTTTTTGAGCTTGCACGTTTTTCATCAAATCAGCAGCCGTAGAGTTTCAAAGCCGTGGCCCACCGAGCTTTTAGAAAAGTTCGGAATCGAGGATTACAAAGATTTGCGTGGCCGAATCCTTCGGCAAGCCAACGGATATTTGGCTCAAATGATATTTCAATATCATTACTATTTGAATTTTGATACGTTTTGGCCGGAAGTTGTGCGATCGCTTCCAATGTTTTCTGATTTTGAATATATTTACGATGAATTAGAGAGAGTCATTCAATTTTCGGAGCGTGCTTATCTTGAAAATTTACCCGAAGCAAGATTATTTTTGCAGAAGTTAGGCGAGTTTGCAGCCGTGATGGCATTTTCGGCGAAACATTTTGACGACGAAGTGCCGGTTTATTTGAACTCAAATGATCCAAAATTAAGAAGACTGCCGGTTTTGGATCTGGCTTCAGGAACCAACGCCGTGAACTTTTTTAAACAAATCAGCGGTGATGATCATTTTATTTTCTCAGACCGCTCGTTTTTCGTGGAGGCTTTTTCGAAACGAGCCAAAAAATTCTTACGTCTCGGTGACCAAATAGAAATCCGCCGGGTTGATATCCGGGATCCCGCCTTGTTATTTCAAGAGCCGGCTTATCGTCATGTCCGTTTTGGAAATATCGACCGCTACGTCGATTCGCTCTCGCAAGAGTGGTTTCGGCAGTTAATTGCCAGGATTCCGGAGGGCGGCCAAATTACTTTTGAGTACCCCTTTGACGAGCTAGAGTTCGATTTTGATGGAGCGGGCGATTCCATATTAAAAGCATTTCGCGAATTTATTCATCCTGAAGAATGGCAAAGTTCTACAGGATCGCGCGCCATCCCGGCTTTTTACAAATCAGGGCGCTATTGGCATTATCTCGTCTTTACCAGAATTGCAACTAATCAAACTACGCCGCGATCAGAGCTTCGCGCAAGCACTGAAGTGGTGCGGCTTGAAACCATAGACCCAACGAGGTTGAATCATAAACTTCACGGCAAAATCGAATTCATAGCACAGAATCAATTATCGTCTAAGAACGGAAGCGTTCTAAAATTAGAAGGCGAAAGTCGTGATCCACGTATTATTCAAATATGGACTCATTTAGGTTTTCGGCCGCTCGTTCCTGAAAAAGAAATAGCCGACACAATTATCGGTGTGGCGAACGATTTTTCCAGCCACACTCGAATCATCGTGGATCATTCTGGCAAGCCATCAACTATTCAAATTAACTTTAAAAAAGAAATTGAATTAAACGGAAAAAAACTACGATCTATCAGTTTATTCTTAGATTCCGGGAAAAGTCATTTGCCGTTTCATCTAATTCCGGCGAGAGGAAAAGAGCTTGATGCTACGCCATCAAAGTTAAATTCGCTCCGGAGCGCAATTGAAAGCGGAGTGCTTCACGTGGCGGAGGTTGTTTATGGCCTTCCGACCGCTCAATCCCGTGATCATTTGCTGACAAAACTGTTCGGCCACACAGAATACCAAAATGTGCTCCATGATGATGAGACCACGGCTGCCAAAAGGGCGGACGCGTTAGGAAAAGTTCAGCAAATAAAAAGGGATTGGCGGAATAACGAACAACGATTGGATGAAGAAAGGCGCCAAGCCGAACGGCCCGGGGAGATTGAGAAATTGATTCTCAGATTACCGAACGAAGAGCCGTTTGTTTTCCATGGGCCATGGGAAAAACCGTTTGTGCTTTTGCCTGAGAATGGAAAATCCGGATACGCGGCACTTGAAACAAAGCGCGGGCAAGTTATTCAGTTTGAATTCGGCCCGGAGGATAGCGATCATCACATCGTTTCACTTGCTAAACAAGCTTTGAATAATCTGCTTGAGCGCCAGAAGCGGCTTAAGCATGCAAAACGGCAAATTCTGAAGAAGCGGATAGTTTGGGCCTCGGTTTTTGGGTCTGTGCTATCGATGATTGCCGCATTATTTTATTATTTCCCCGTTGTCCGGTGGTTTAAGCGGGATTTGCAATATCGCCTATTTGAAGATCCGGCACCGCAAGTTCCGTATGATCCAGTCGATTTGTCTATTGGCTTCAGCAAGCTTGATCAGTTTGCGCTCCGGGTTCCGCCGGGGAATTCGGAGAAAATGGACAGACTGGCGGAAGAACTTCGCTTTATCCTGGATCAAGATCTGAAATATGCCGAAACCGAAGAGGATCGCAATTTGATCCGGGAATTTATCAGTTTGATTAGCAAAGGGTCCCGTTTGGCAATCGGCAATGAAGTGACTCTGAACGGGCGGTCTTTGCTGAAACCCTTTGAAATTGTTCTGATGAAGGCGCCGCAATCTAAGGACGAACCCAACAGTGCCTTGGCTGCCATCGATTATGATTATACAGCTTGGCTTCCCAGAAAATTCCGGCTGATGAATATTCGGTACTTTATTAATGTGGCAAAATTCATTCATTATCCCGAAAAAACGAATAATCCCCGGGCAGTGCAATTTAAAAAATATCGGCAGATTCACCGCAACAATATTAGTTTGGCGATACAGCCGGACGGCAGCTATCGATTCGACCAAGACCTGAACAGGAAGATGATCCTTAAAGGGGAGACATTTTATGAGTCGGCTCAAAAGGATCCTTCGATGAAAAGGCTTCTTGATTATTATCAAGATCCCAAAATGAAGGATTGGTTTCGGCGTTATGTTGTGTATGCCACCCAGCCTCATTATGAGCAATTCGTAGTATTGGCAGAAGCAGTTCTGAAGGAGATCGGGCCACCCGGCAACTTTGATGATTATATTCAATCATTTTCAGACGAAGAGCGGCGCGAAGCGGTTGCAAACGAACTGAAGAATTTAAGGCATATCATGCGTCCGGACGGCAGTTTGGATAAAAGGAAAATACGCCTAGCCGCATTATTTCAAGCATGGCTGGACGAAATCAACGGTAATCGTGAGATAGAAAATCCGCTTAGTCTTACATTTTTATTGAGCGGCCGGCCTGAGGTTGATTTCTCTATTTTTACAGAAGACTTTGGTTTTAAAACTCCCGAGGCAGAAAAAGATTTTAGCTGGCTTTTCGAATACGCCGACCCGATGCTCGAAGCATTCGACGCCGAACATGCTAGATCGTTTAAATTGACCGCCGAGTTTGATAATCAAAAACAACCTGCGGAAAGATCCGAACTCCGAACCAAATCGGGCGATATCGGAAATAGCGGATGGAGCAAACTGGAAATCGACTTGGCCGAGATGGGCCAGCGCTTATTTGAAATTGAAGAATTGTTGACGCAGAGACTAGTCAAGCAAAAAGACAGTGTGATGATGCGGCTCGGCAACAATGATGCAAAAAAAGCAGTCAAAGATTTCTTTGACTATGTGGTTGGCCAAGTTGATTTGGAGCATGGTGCCTATCCGCCGCTATTTTATCTGGTTCACAACCGGCGCTTCGACCAGCTTTTGACACAAGCTATTTCTGCGGCGGGTACTTATCACTACATTAGTGTAGCCGATGGTTTTCGAAGTGAGCTCGAAACAATTCAAACCGAATTAGCAAGAACGCCCGAAAAGCTCAACACATATTTTCAAACCGACATATTTCACGAACTGGTCAGCTTAGCTATGAGATTTCATTATTCCGAACGGAACGGACAGCCGCTGGACCCGATGGACAAGCTGATCGCGGCAGCGGCAAAATACTTGTTGGCCGGCATGAGACAGTATCAAGGCCGCTTTATTCATTTGGCGATCAGGCAGTTTCAGGTTGGCCAGTTATTAAAGCAAATGATCATAGACCCGGCATTTAAAGAGGATGATATTGGCTTCATTAAAATCAAACGTGTTCAAAAGACAAATACAGTCGAAATTTACTATCTGGATTCAGACGCACAGCGCGACGTCATAAAATCTGAAAAGTTCAAATTAGAAAAGCAAGACGCGTTTTATTTTTTAACCTTACTGCAATTTTTTACGCAGCAGATCGATATTAACCGGGGAAATGTTGATCAAATCGGCTCGTTCATTCTCGCCGATCCAAAAAATCCAAATCGAAAGCTTATTTTTAAAGTTGAAGCGTTAGCCAATGAAATCAATGATTTGTCTATTGAAGTGTCAAATTATAAGAAGCGCAATAATGCACAAAACGGCTCTGCCGGAGGGCAGCGTTCCGAATTAAGGGCGTTATCCCAGCTTTTAATCGAAATGGGAAAACGTTCGGATGAATTGAAGAAATTTTTAGAGGAAGATTTCCGCGAAGGCCTTGACCCCATCGAAATTATCAATCCGGATGATCCAGAAACCGAAAATAAAGTCGGATTAACCATGGATCAAGAGGGGCAATTTTTGCGCGCGGTGGGCAAAATGCGATATTTGACAGCATCTGGCCTTGCCTATGATGAAGTCCGCAGCCTGCTTGAAGATGCGAAGAATCTTTTCGAGGACTTTAGAGATAAAAGCCCGTTATTTAGACAGCTTGGCCACTTACTGACTCTTCTTGTGCTTTCCGAGGTTGACGCGGATGAGCTGCTCGACCCCGGAAAGTTCCATGGGCTCTTGGAGCGCTTTGATAAGTTGGATATGAAGCGCTTGACCCAAAGCCGCACGATGACCGAAAGGGAACGGTTGGAGCTTAAGGGCGCGCAATTTGCACTCTGGATCATGAACCGGGATCAAGGCCGATTTTTATTGTCAATCGCATCCAACCATGAAACACCGCTTCCTTATTCAAAATTGGTTCAATCTTATGTGCTGAAACCCGTTTTCAAATTGAAGCAGGCAAAATCTGTGCGGTTGATTCGTAACGGTGCTGTTGTTACCGTAATCGTGTCTAAAGATTCAGACAGCAAGATTTCTGCCAGGCATTTCACTGCCAAACCTGCCGGAAATGCGCTTCACTTTTTTACATTGGTGAAGTTAATAGCAAAAGATGTTGCCATCGAACGGCAGCGCGCCGGTTCCGATTACGGGACATTTGTATTGAACGATGCTTCAGAATCACTTGAATTTAAGGTCAGGGTGATTCCAACCAAAAACCCCGCACAGGAAGAGGTTTTGATTACCATTGAAAACCGTTCCGAACTGCGGGGGCATGAAGACGGCCGTTTGAATGATGTAATTCCCGAACCTGACGGCCTGCTGCTTAAAAAACTTTTGTCATTTGCTGACAATGACCAAGTCTTTCTTGATAACGCTGCGGCGCTTGCGCAAAAATCCGCGCAAGGAGCAGCTCTTTTATTCGGAATCCTGGGCCCGCACTTAAGGCATGATCACCGTATCGGGACAGATGAACTGGATATTCAATTGATGCCCATTTTAATCAAAGGGTTTTTGCCTTCATTAAAAGAATTTCTAAAAGATCCTGTTCAAAATAGGCAGAAAATATTGGAGTACGGTTCCGCGCTGATCAATGGCCTTTTGTTTGTTCCGAATAAGACAGCGGCCTCGCACGGGGCTGAGTTTTTTAAGCAAAATGATTTTCCAGTGGACGCCTTCGGTTTGGAAGCCTACCGAGAAATTCTTCAGGATATTTCAGAGAATTTAGACAATGATCCGTCCCAAGATTTCCTAAGCATCGTCAGGCAAATTGCCGCGCTTTTTCCCGAAGTTTTTCTAGGGCCGGAGATACCGATTTTTCTACGCCACCAGGGAGAGGCGCAAGGTGAAATAGACGCAGAGCAGTTGGCTGATTTTAATAAACAAAATCAGACAAATTTTACCTTGTGGCAGTATGTTACCGGACAAGCTTCGGAATATTATCGCCGCGTGGCCGAGAAAGAAGAAAAATTTACCGAAAGCTATGAACATGAATTTCAGAAAATTTACACTTACTTGGTTAAAGGTGATGGCGCCAAGTCCGAGTTAAGATTTGATCATCTAAACCCGTTTGACGGGCTCGAGATGCATATAGAAACTATGGAATCAAGCGTGCGAGAAGCCGCGCGGCAAATCGATGCGGATCCGGGGTTGTTTTTAACGCCGGAACTTAGAAATTATTTAAACCGAACGTTTGAAATCAGCGGCGACTCGAATCAAGATCTCCATTTAAAGCGCGGCGTAATTTTGATGGATATTTTAACGCGCGAAGCGGGCACCGTGACACCGCTTCTTGTGCGTTACTATAAAGCGCAAGGTTATGAAGTCGCGGTGGTTTCGGACGGAGCCGCGGCCGTTTCTTTTCAAGCCGATGAACGAATGAAAGTGTTTCAATATCCCGATCAGGCGGCGCATTATTTAAAAAAGAAGCTACAGGTTGGTTTTATCCAGGCGCTTGGCTTAAAAGAGGACCGGGGGATTGCGCTTGCTATGAAAAACCGCGGCGTTATTGATGATGAAAGTTCTGCCGACGATATCAGAGGATTGTTCAATATCGTCAAGTTTTCAAGCGAGTTAAGAGCAGAATTCCAAAATGCGCACGAACTCATCATCAAAGCCTAATCTACGCACGACTCAGCCCAACCTGCTTCTCTCCGCTTTCCTCCGTGCGCCAATTTCTAGGCGCCATGCCTAAGCAGGACTCATTTTCATTAATGGATCCAGTCGGTTTATAGAAATGAGTCCAGCCCCAGCGCTTAATTGATCCTTGAATATTTATCTTCAAGGAAGCGCTGAGGGAGAAATTGTCGTACTCAGCCCATTCGGCCATGATTCGATTGGAATCACGGCCTCATGATGGCGCTCCGAGAAGCAGCTTGGCTTTCGTCTCTCAATATCAAAAAGCTTTGAAGAAGCGCCGAAGCGAATTGGATTCGCGAGAGAGCAATCATGTGCGGAGGCATTGGAAAGCCGATGACTGCGACGTTTTGAGCGGCAGGACAGCGGAAGGTGTTCCAATGCCGGAGCGAATAGATTTCTCACAATGAATCCATTGAGCGGAGGGCTTCTTCAAAGCTTTAGGACAAAGTTGCGCAGACAGGACCCGCGTCTTAAGCGAAATTAACCGTCCGGTTTTCGTGGATTAAAATTGTGCGGCGGATATGATGCCAAACCGCACGCGCCAAAACAAGTTTTTCCAAATCCCTTCCTTTTCTAATTAAATCATCGATTGTGTCTTTGTGGCTGATGCGAACCGTGTCTTGCTCAATGATCGGGCCTTCATCGAGTTTGGCGGTAACATAATGGCTTGTGGCGCCGATGATCTTAACGCCGCGCCCGTAAGCCGAATGATATGGCCGGGAGCCTGGGAAGGCCGGCAGAAATGAGTGATGGATATTGATGATCTTTTCCGGAAATTGACGGAGGAAAGAATCGCTCAAGATCTGCATATAACGGGCAAGCACAACAAAATCCACTTTTAATTTTTTTAACAGCTCAATTTCACGCCTTTCCTGCTCGCTTTTATTGGCCTTCGTAATGGGGAAATAGTGAAACTCGATGCCGAATTGCTGTGCAACAGGTTTTAACGATTCATGATTGCTGATGATGACCGGAACTTCTACGCGCCATTCGCCCGATTGGCAGCGCGCGAGAATATCGTATAGGCAGTGCGGCAGTGTCGACACGAAAATTGCCATCCGCGGGATTTCATCGGAAAAGTAAAGCTGCCATTTCATGCGGAAATGCCGGCCGACAGTCCTGTCGAATTGTTTTCCGATATTTTTTCGTGAAATCAGAAAGCCGCGCAGGTCCCATTCAACCCGCATAAAGAAAACTTTCTTCTCGAAATCCACATGCTGGTCCAGGTAAAGAATATTTCCCCGGAATTGAAACAGGAACTTTGTTACCGCCGCCACAATCCCTTTTTGGTCGGGGCAGTGGATGAGAAGTGTGGCGGTGTGTTGTTTGGCGTTTTTTTCGGTTGCGAGCGGAACGGGCGCCTGAGGCACGTAGGGCAGGTAACTTGCGTTGTGCGTAGAACCCAGTTTAATCAGTTTTCGGTCTTTGATGAGGTCCCGGAAGTGCTGCGCAATGGTCTGGCGGGAGATGCCGGTTTTTCGGGCCAAATCCGCGGTTTTGACAGACCCTTTCAATTCAACTTCTTTTAGAATAATCTCTTTTGTACCCATAGATAAACTATACCACAATTGTAAGTATATTGTAAGTATAAATATAAATAATTGTAATATATTTGGAGACAGATAAAAATGGCTAGAAGAATAAGGAGTAAACCGTTAAAATACAGCCCTACTTAAGGAGAAGCCCATGTCGGAAGAAATTTCAGCCGTTCAGAAGTTAATCGATACTAGTATCGAGTTCGTAGTGAATTACAGCTTTGAACTTGTCGGCGCTATTTTAGTATTGATCGCAGGGTTTGTCGTTGCCAACTGGACCGCAAAGTTCTCACTTGGCCTTTTCGAGAAAAAGAAAGTAGATTTGGCGCTTGCGCGATTTTTGTCGGGTATTTTCAAATTAATAGTCATCGCATTTGCCGTTATCGTTGCGCTCGGTAAAATCGGTATTACAATTACGCCGCTCGTAGCGGCTTTGAGCGCCGCGCTCTTCGGTGCGAGTTTTGCAATTCAAGGCACGCTTTCCAATTATGCGGCCGGACTGGCCATCATTTTTGCACGACCGTTTGCAATAGGCGACACGATTACGGTGAAAGATGTCACCGGCACGGTGCAGGACATTAAATTGCCATGTACGATTTTGGTGAATGCAGACGGCGCGCGAATTACCATCCCCAACAAACACATGGTCGGTGAAATTGTTTACAATTCATTCACCAACAAAATTTCCAATTCGATCGTGGGTATTAGTTACGCGAGCGATCCCGAAAAGGCAATTGCGATTATCCAGGAAGTGCTGAAACAAAATCCGAACGTGGTCCAAGCACCTGCTCCCCAGGTAGGGATCAAAGAATTTGGCGATTCTTCCGTTAATATTGGCTACCGTTATTGGGCGCGTGCCGATCAGTACCCGTCTACCGTTGCTGCCGTCAATTTGGCAGTTTACCGGACTTTCAAAAGAGATGGTGTCGAAATACCGTTTCCGCAAAGAGACGTTCATATTGTTTCGCAAACCGCAGTGGCATAATTGAGGAGACAGTCATGAAAAGTTTTTTAAAATTTATCCTTTTTGTTTTTATTATTTTGATCGGCCTTTTTATCGGCCGTAATTTGATTGCCAAAGCCGCAATCGAAACAGGCGTTCATTTGGTGACGGGCGTCAAACTAAGCATTGCCGATTTAAATATCGGCGTCGGCGCGAGCCCCTCGGTTGGCATCAAAAATCTGCGGCTCCATAATCCGGACGGATTTCAAGATCCGGTAATGGTTGATTTGCCCGAATTTTTTGTTGCTTATCAAATTGAACCTTTGTTTCAAGGCAAGGTGCATTTGCCGGAGATCCGGGTCCATTTAAAAGAATTGGTAGTGATTAAAAATAAAAGCGGCGAAGTGAATATCAACAAATTAATCCCGCCTCAGGCTAAGAAAAAAGGTGGGCCCGCTGCAGAAAAACCAAAGGAAGCCGGAAAGGCGCCCGCGATCCAAATTGACAAGCTTTTACTTCGGGTCGAGAAGGTGGTTTATAAAGACTACACTGCCCGGATTAATGCGCCTTCCGTTAAGGAATTTAAATTAAATTTAAATGAATCTTATACCAACATAGAAAACCCGGCTGCGGTTGTGAGTTTGATTGTCGCAAAAGCGCTCATGAATACAACCATTGCGTCGCTCACGGACATTGATTTGGGCGCACTACAGTCATCCGTTGCCGATACGCTGGCCACATCGCAAAAAGTGGCGGCGGATGCGATTTTGAAGGGGCAGGCCTTGATCGGTGAACAAGCAAAAGCTGCGAAAGAATTGGTTGGCTCGGCGCCTGAAAGCCTTAAGAAAACAGCAGGCGCTGTCGGCGGAACGGCAAAAGAAACCGCGGGCGCCGTGACGAGCACTGCGAAAGATGCTGTCAAAGATTTGGCCGGTGCTGCGGGCGAACTCAAAGACAAGCTTAAACTTCCGTTTGGTAAGAGTGAATAGATTTTATGAAGGGTATTATTCTTGCAGGAGGTAGAGCAACGCGGCTTTATCCCATCACCAAAGGAATCTGCAAACAGCTTCTCCCGGTTTACAACAAGCCGATGGTGTATTACCCTCTATCGGTCCTGATGCTTTCAGGTATTAAGGATATTTTGATTATTTCCACATCCGAAGCGCTTCCGCATTTTAAAACACTCTTAGGCAACGGCAGAGATCTTGGCATTCAATTAACGTATGCGGAACAAGAAAAACCGCGCGGCTTGGCGGATGCTTTTCTGGTTGGTGAGAAATTCATCGGAAAAGACAGCGTATGCCTTGTGCTCGGCGACAATATTTTCTTCGGTCCGGGTTTGAGCAAATTGCTGCAGAAAGCCGCGCAGCAGAAAGAAGGCGCCACGATTTTTGCTTATAACGTCAAAGACCCCGAACGATACGGCGTTATTGATTTCGATAAGGCCGGAAACGCCCTTTCAATCGAAGAAAAACCCAAAAATCCGAAAACCAATTGGGCGGTCACAGGGCTTTATTTTTTTGACAATCAGGTCATTGATATTGCCAAGAAAATAAAGCCGTCGGCGCGCGCGGAACTTGAAATTTCGGATGTAATCACCGCATATCTTCAACAGAAGAAATTAAAAGTAGAAACTTTGGGCCGGGGGTTTGCCTGGCTCGATACGGGCACTTACGATTCGCTGCTTGAAGCTTCCATGTTTATCAAAACCATCGAAGAGCGGCAGGGATTTCAAGTCGGCAACATCGAAGAAGTGGCTTACCGCATGGGTTTTATATCGAAGGCCGAGATCAAAAAAGCCGCCGGTGCTTTCAAAACCAGCTACACCGATTACCTCAATCAGTTAGCTGCCGATTAATTTTTTATTTCCGCAGTAATTTCCCAAAAACTTCTTTGAAGGTAGGATTGGCCTGGTCTTTTTTGGAAAGTTGGTAGGGAATATCCAATTTGGGCCAATTGATGCCAAGCGCCGGATCATTCCACAAAATTCCGCGCTCATCTTCGGGCGAGTAAAAGTTGGATACTTTATAGAAAAATTCCGTCCCGTCTTCTAAAACGCAGAAGCCGTGCGCGAAACCTTCGGGAATGTAAAGCATTTTCCTATTATTGGCGCTGAGTTCGATCGCAACCGATTTTCCGAACGTTTTAGAGCCCGGCCGGATATCAACACAAACGTCAAACACTGAACCGCGAACGACGCGCATGAATTTGGCCTGCGCTTTGGGCTCGATCTGATAATGCAGGCCGCGAACGACACCTTTAAATGAACGGCTGTGGTTGTCTTGCACAAACTTTGTGCGGATTCCGTGTTGGATGAAAAGATCTTCGCGGTAATACTCGATAAAAAAACCGCGCGCATCTTCCGATACTTTCGGCTCAATCAAAATCACATCCGGAATTTCCAGCGGCGTAAATTTCATGCGAAACACCTTAGCGATCCTTCTCCCGTTCGTCAACCGAAAATTATATTGCATACTTTCGCCAACGCTCGCCAAGAAAGGCTTCTCATCCGGCACCGGCACTCGAGCCGTTCCTGCGACGGCTTGGTGCCTTGGCTCTCGCCGTTTGGACCTGCTATAAATAAACGTGCAGGACCAAGCTCCAAACGGCTCCGAGACATGCCTTCTGAGAACCTTTCTCGTCGAACGTTGGCGAATAAGACCGACTGGGCTAAGCAAAAAAGGGCGCCTCACGGAACCGCGAGGAGCTTGGCCCTGCCGCGTTATTCGCTGGCAGTCCGAGCGGTGAGTGTGCAGGCGGCTTGACGCCGCAGGAGCGTCAAGACCGCCGGTTCCGGAGGCAAGCTATTCTCACCAAGCTTAAGTTAGATTATAGGAAGAAAGCTCGCGCCAGGCGGATTCGCGGAGGCCGTGGAGCGTCATGGGGCCGATTGCGGTGCGGATGAGGCGCAACGTGGGGAAGCCGACGGCGGCGGTCATGCGGCGGACTTGCCGGTTTTTGCCTTCGATTAATTTGATTTCGATCCACGAAGTCGGAATTGTTTTTCGAAAACGGATCGGCGGATTGCGCTCGGGATATTCTGGGTCTTCGATTTTTCGGGCTTTGCAGGGCTTGGTTTTATAACCTTGAATCACGACGCCTTTTTGTAATTTCAGAAGCGCTTCCGGCGTGACAATACCCTCGACTTGGATGTGATAAGTCCGCTCATGTTCATGTTTGGGGTTGAGCAGGCGGTCGACGAGCTCTTTTTCATCAGAGAGAAGCAAAAGGCCTTCGGAGTCAAGGTCGAGGCGGCCGATCGGATACACGTTTTTCGGAAATCCGAATTCCGCGAGTGTCCGCTGGCCCGGTTGTTCGGGCGTAAATTGTGAAATGACGCCGTAAGGTTTGTAAAAGGCGATGAGCATGGTTGAATAAACGCTTGGAATATTTGAAAGAAGTAATCGGGTAGCTCCGCGTTAGCCTTCGGCCTCCTGGAGCGATGCTCGTTTTTGATTAATATTCACTTGGAACATTCTAAAGAACGCTGAACTTACTGACGCATGGTTTACACAATATACCGGACACATGACACGTTAACGAAACAGAGAACGGTTCTCCGTCATTTCTAATTATTCTGAACAGCTATTAAAGCGTAACCCGTAATGGTTCCTCAAAAAATAAATCGACTACGTTAGGATCATGATCAGAAATGCGTGTGCGCAAAACATCGTTGAAATGATTGAGCGTTCTACCGAAGTGAGGCGCAAAACGATAAGAACCGCTCTTATCAAACGGTTCCTTCAGAAATGCTTTCACGAATACCCAATCGAGCCGGAATTTGCCGACCAAATGTGCAATGGTTCTTCGTGTGCGGAACGTGACTTTATACTTCCAAAAATCCATTTCGTTGGAATTAGATAAATAACCGTGATCGTTAGCCGAACGCTCTGGATCGCCTCGAAAATCAAAAGCACCTCCGTCTTCAAATCGAAAATCGCGGATGGTTTTAAAAAGCCCCCTCACTTTGTTTGGCATAATCCACGGGATATGTATGGCGGGAGGATTTTGATAATTCTTAGTGATATTAGAAATAGAACGCAGGCCATTAATCAAAAGAGCTTCTTGAAGCGCTACTCGAATCGCAACCGAAAGCCAAAATTCCGGGTCAGTCGCCGTTCTTTTAATCACACGAATGGTTGAAGTAGGCGATAAATCAGACGGCGCTGAATTAAAATCGCCAGCCATGATGACGGGATTATTGATTTTCTCCATATAAGATAAAATTTCTCTCATCTGCTCTTCGCGTGCCTTGGGCAAACATTTGATCTCTAGGTGAATGTTAATCACAGTGAGCGTATCATTCGGAAGCCCGGGCACGTGCAAATCCACGCGGAAATAATGGCGGCCGCCCAGTTTTATTTCGCGGTGCATATGACTTAGAAAGACGGTTTTGGCGCCAAAGCGCCTGGCTTTCTCTAAGAACGTGGTCTTATTTTTCTCCTGGCGATACCAATCGTAACCTTGATTTTTCAGAGGAATGACTTCTACAAACTTAATCGGATAACGCGACAAAACGGCTGAGCCGAAAAGTCCTTTATATTTTTCTGGATCCACCCGGTAATATTCTTCCAGCTCCGTATCAACACCACCTTCCTCATAATAGATTCTTTCTTTGCCAAGCTGCACGGGATCCACCTCCAAATACTGCACGGCATAAGCGTAATTCATTCCCATTGCTTGCGCCATTTCCCGCGCTGCATCACGATAACCCGAACGCTTAATACCCACTTCCATCTCCTGCAGAATCGCAAGATCCACTTCTTTCAATAAATCTCTTTCGACGAAAGCCCGGTGAAACTTCTTGGATCCCGGTGGAAATTTTTTTTGATTGATAAGTTCTACGTAGCCAGTTGCGCTTGTAAACGCGGTGATAGCTTCCGGAATCCGGTATGATTTTTCAATGTTCCATGAAACCGCGCGTAAGTACGGCCCAAAATCGGCGCGCGAAGGACGATGAGGACGCTTTCCTTCATAAAATGCTTCGTTGCTAACAAATGGAGTGCGGAGAATGGCATCAAGCTTTTTCTCTAATTCCTTGGTTGGCTTTGGATTTTCAGAGAATCGGACAAGCTCGGAGTAAGTTAAATAATCTGGAGCTTTAAAATGAGGGGCGGAGTAATTTTGAAATAAGTCCGGAATTGAATCGGCGCCAACATTGAGAGAAAATGAAATAACATTAAATAGAAGAAAAAAAGAGAAAACTTTTAAAAATTTCATGAAAGGCATTTTAATATGAACCGACGGGAAAAGCGAGATGTAAACGGGCTGGCTTTAGCTTCGCGAATTCAAAGCAGATTTTATTGCAGCGTCTCGCAAGCTCCTCAGTCCCGATTACAATAAAAAACGACATGTGACAAGCCATGTCTCAGCACTTACAGTACTCGTTTACACCGAAGATGATGTAACCCGCGTCTCCGGTACGGACATATACTAAATGGTCGGGACGCCGGGATCGATGCGGTACGCGGCTATCTTTGAGTCGCGATAGCATCGCACTCACGCATTGGCGTGAGTGTTGAACCACATAAAACATTGTCCCGATACGCGGGCAGCCCTTCGTCGCACAAAACGCTCCTCAGGGCGATGCTCTGCTTTGATGAATAAATGTTTGTGTCTTTTTAATGTAGCGGAGTATCGGGACGCCGGGATTCGAACCCGGGACCTCACGCACCCCAAGCGTGCGCTCTACCAGGCTGAGCCACGTCCCGAATTGGTTTGATCAAATATTGTGAAGCCAATTCGGGATTGCACGGCATGAAAAGAATGCCGTGACTATCCCTACTTGACTTCTCGAATTGAAAAAGAGCTGAACAAATACTTTAAAATTAATTCGGGATTGTTCGGCAAAACCAATCAACATTTGTCTCACTTATCCCAACCCGACCCTTAGAGAAAGAAAAATATAAATTTAAGTGGAAAGCTTAGCAGATTTAATCGAAAATGTCAGGTGAATACTTTCCGTAAAACACACAGTATGTATGGCCGTAAAATAATATATGAAATTAGGTTTTAACGGTGTTTTGATGGTGCTCGCGGTTTGCGGCGGCATTGTTGTGGGGGTTGGCAGCTACACATTTTATTATGCAAAAGGCACTTCCTATTTGAGCAATAACCCGCAGGCGTGTGTTAATTGCCATATTATGCAGGAGCATTATGATTCATGGATAAGGTCAAGCCACCACAAAGCCGCAAGCTGCAACGACTGCCATGTGCCGCATACGTTTCCGGAAAAATACTGGGTCAAAGCCAGGAACGGGTGGAATCATTCGAAAGCATTTACGCTTCAGAACTGGCCGGAGCCGATCCGGATTACGCCGAAAAATCTGAATGATCTTCAACATAACTGTATTCATTGCCATCAGGTTCTAACAAGCGATATTGCAAGCCACAGGGATATTCAAAGGGGAGTTATGAACTGTACAAGCTGCCACCGTTCGGTCGGCCACGCGGTGTACGATTAAGGAGCCAGGCATGTTCAAAAAAATGGCGGTTTACTTTCTTATTATTGTGATGACGTCTGCAGTTACATGGGCTATTACGTCTCTGCTCTTGAATATTCGCGAAAGAAAAGAAGAAGCCAAGTGGCGGAACATATCCGTCGTCGAATTGACGGAAGAAACAATTGATCCCGCGATTTGGGCAAAAAATTATCCGCGCCAGTATGACGGCTATATCCGCACGGTTGATACGGCGCGCACGCGCTACGGCGGCAGCGAAGCTTTCTCGAAACTGGATGAAGATCCTGCGTGGAAACGTTTCTTCGCGGGTTACGCATTCGGTGTTGATTACCGGGAAGAGCGCGGCCATGCGTATTCCTTGTCGGATCAGCAGGAAACGCTCCGGACAAAAGAGTTCAAACAGCCGGGCGCTTGCCTCCAATGCCACGCAGGCGGCATGAAACAAGTTTATGAATTAGTCGGTGAAGGGGACATCCAGGCGGGATTTGCGAAGGTGAATAAAATGCCGCTTGAGGAGGCATGGAAGTATGTCCAACATCCGATCGCGTGTACGGATTGCCACAATCCGAAAACGATGGACCTGCGTGTCACGCGTCCGGGATTTATGAATGCAATTAAAAAAGTTAAAGAGCGCGAAGGCATTCAAAATTATGACCCAAACACCATGGCAACCCGGCAGGAGATGCGCACGTTTGTCTGTGCTCAATGCCATGTTGAATATTATTTTGCGGGCCCTGAGAAAATGCTCACTTATCCGTGGGCGAATGGGTTAAAAGTTGAAGAAATTGAAGCTTATTATGAGCAAGTCGGCCACACGGATTGGGTGCATGCCGAAACGGGCGCGAAAATGCTGAAAGCCCAGCACCCCGAATTTGAAATGTGGAATCAGGGCATCCATTCGCGCAGCGGTGTTTCGTGCGCCGATTGCCACATGCCTTATCAGCGTGAAGGCGCGCTAAAAGTGACGGATCATCATATTCGCAGCCCGCTTTTGAATGTGTCGAGGTCGTGCCTTCCGTGCCATCATTTTACGGAGCGCGAAATGCTTGACCGAGCCGAATCTATTCAGGAAAAAACACAAGTGTTGATGGACCGCGCCGAGGCTGCCGTGTTGGCACTGATCGATGAAATCGTTGCGGCCAAAAAACGCGGCGCAGGTGAAGAAGAATTACAGCCGGCTCTTGAAATGCACCGAAAAGCCCAGTGGCGGCTTGATTTTGTTTCAGCCGAGAATTCAATGGGTTTTCACGCGCCTCAGGAAGTTGCGCGCATATTAGCTGAAGCTATTGATTACGCACGCCAAGGTCAGCTCCAGGCTCAATCAGCCAAGCGCGGCTCATAAGTTATTCAGCTTCAAGCGTTTGTCCTCTTTTTTCCGCGTGATCAGAATCACTGCGGGTTGACCCCATTTTTTTATTCTATTCTCCAAAAGAGAGATTGCATTCAATATGATTTGGAGGAGAATAGAGGTATGAAAATAGCTGTTTTCAGTACGAAAGCGTATGACCGGCAGTTTTTCGACAAGGCGAATGCGGAATTTGGGCACAAGATCGTTTATTTTGAACCGCGATTAACGCTCGAAACCTGCAAACTGGCATTCGGCTTTGAGGCGGTTTGTGTATTTGTCAATGACCAACTAAACGCCGATGTTTTGCGCTTGCTTCATCAGAATGGCGTGAGACTTTTAGCGCTCCGTTCCGCCGGTTTCAATCACGTCGATATCAAAAAAGCACAAGATTTGGGCATGACCGTTGTACGGGTGCCCGCCTATTCGCCTCATGGTGTTGCCGAGCACGCGGTTGCGTTGATTTTGGCACTGAACCGAAAACTTTATCGCGCACACAACCGGATCCATGAGGGAAATTTTTCGCTTGAAGGATTACTCGGATTTGAATTGACGGGAAAAACCGTAGGCGTGATCGGGACGGGCCGAATCGGAAATATCTTTGCGAATATCATGATGGGTTTTAGCACGGATGTGATTGCCTATGATCCTATGCGGAATCCGGAATGTCGCGCCCGGTATGTGGCTTTGGACGAACTTTTCAATAAAAGCGACATCATCTCCCTTCATTTGCCGCTTACACCCGAAACGAAGCATATGATCGGCGGCCAGGCGGTGAGCCGGATGAAGCCGGGGGTCATGTTGATTAACACAAGCCGCGGCGCCTTGATTGATACGCGCGAAGTCATCAAAGGGCTTAAGTCGGGCAAAATCGGGTATTTGGGTCTCGATGTCTACGAAGAAGAAGCGGACCTTTTCTTCGAGGATTTGTCCGATCATGTGATTCAGGACGATATTTTCGCGCGGCTGCTCACATTTCCGAATGTTCTAATTACGGGTCATCAGGCCTTTTTCACCGACTCCGCGATGGCCAATATTGCCCATACGACTCTGCAGAATATTGACGACTATCAGCACAAAAAAGTCCGTAGAGAAATGATGGTCAGTCCCGAATTGGTCGGAAAAAATTAGCAGCCTGAGTTTTGACAATCGTAAGGGCACGATGAAAAATCAATTTATTTTAGTGACTGGCGCGACCGGATACGTGGGCGCCCGGCTTGTGCCGTTTTTGCTCGAGCGGGGCTTCCGGGTCCGGGCTGCGGCCAGGTCGACAGAAAAATTAAAAGCCTACTCATGGTTTCGTCATTCCAGAATTGAAGTCGCCTCGGCCGATGTTCTTCAATATGATTCTATCCTCAAAGCTGCGCGGGGCTGTGGCGCGGCTTTTTATTTGGTCCATTCGATGGCTCCCGGCGGCAAGGAATTTGAATCGAGGGACCGTCAAGCTGCGCAGAATATGGCAAAGGCGGCCGGCGAAGCCGGGCTTGAGAGAATTATTTACTTAGGCGGGCTTGGTGAGGAAAACGAGAATCTTAGTAAGCATTTGAAGTCGCGCCGCGAAGTGGAAAAAATCCTCACCTCAGGCCCGGTTCCGTCGACGATTTTCCGCGCAGCGATGATTATCGGAACCGGCAGCGCATCTTTCGAAATTTTGCGCTATTTAGTCGAACGGCTTCCTGCGATGGTGACGCCGCGCTGGGTCAGCACCGAAAGCCAGCCGATTGCTATCCGGAATGTGCTTTACTACCTTGCCGAAAGTCTCGAGAGTCCGAATACAGCGGGAAAAACTTTTGAAGTCGGCGGATCGGATGTCGTGACCTACCGGCAGCTCATGGAAATCTATGCGGAAGAAGCCGGTCTCGCAAAGCGGTTTGTGATTCCGGTCCCTGTCTTGACGCCCAAACTGAGTTCCTACTGGATTCATTTTGTAACGCCGATCCACCGGTCGCTGGCTATTCCGCTTGCTGAGGGATTGAGGAACCGCGTGGTGGTCCGTGATACTTCTATTCAAAATATAATCCCGCAGCGGCTGTTGGGCGCCCGCGAGAGCATTAGGCTCGCGATCGAAGGAAGTCGGCACCGGCTGGTTGAAGATGAAAAAGTGCCGGATGAATTTCGCCCTGCCGAATGGGTTTGGCCGACAGATCAAAAGTGGTCGGGCGGAACGATGCTTGTGGATAGCCGGTCGCTTCCAATTCAAGTTTCCGTCAAAGAAATTTGGGCTCTTTTGTCAAAAATCGGAGGCCATACGGGCTGGTATCACGCTGATTTTTTGTGGAGGTTGAGAGGTTGGCTTGACAGATTGGCCGGAGGCGTCGGTTTTCGACAGGGAAGGACGGATCCGGCCGAATTGCGTCAGGGAGATGCGGTTGATTTTTGGCGTATCGCAAAGGTGGAGCCGGAGAAAAGATTGGTTCTCCAGGCGGAAATGAAATTACCTGGCTTTGCGGTCTTGGAATTTAAAATAACACAGACAAGCGCACAATCCTCCATGCTGTCGCAGACAGCGCGGTTCATTCCGAAAGGCCTTTTTGGTATCCTGTATTGGTTTGCACTTCTTTGGATTCATCATTTTGTATTTGCGGGAATGATCAACGCAATCAAACACAGGGCCGAGCATGGCGCAAAAAAAGCGGCGTAAAACCGTTACCGTCAATGACAAGATGCAGAAAAATTACCGCTACGTTTTGACGGAGCCGGCGGGAGAAAATTTCGATCCGCGCTTTAAACCCGAACTGACGCCGAAGGAAATGCTCCGGCTCGGTATTTTCGGCGGCAAATACATGACGGATTGCCGGAAGGAATTTCCGGCGGATTGGTTCCGGCAGGCAAAACTTTGTCCGGAAAAACATGACGCCAAGCTCAATTTTTTCGGCGTGAACGCAAGCCAGCCGCTCAAAGTATGGCGCAAGAAAAGGTGGATCTGCGATAAAGACCCGCGCGGCTGGTTTCAGTGGTATTGCCGTTACTTCATGGGCCGGCGGATTCCCGGGGAAGATGACCGGCAAATTAAGCGCTGGCTTGCCATTAAGCGCCATATTGTCCAGGTCCGGAAGAACTGCGTTCGCGGCGACTGGGAATGCCGCAAGCGCCAGCGCCAGGCTATTCTGCATTGGGCCTACGACAGCCGGAAAATGTAATTAGAATGAAAGCCTAACCAAAGGAGGCTTTATGATCGCGATTATTAAATTGCTCGCAGTAGTGATGGCGGGCTTAGGGCTTACGATTGTGGTTTCTCCGAATGTAACCCGTAAAATTTTTGATTTTATGAGCCAGGGAAAGCGGATTTATTATGCGGGTTTTCTGCGCCTTTTCGTCGGTATTTTATTGCTGCTCAGTTCATCCAAAAGCGCGATTCCGATGGCGGCCGCAGCGCTCGGTGTTTTGTTTCTGACGAGCGGCATCATTATTTTTGCGGTCGATATCGAGAAGGTGAAGGGATTTATGGAACATTACGCCGGAATGCCTGCGCTTGCAGTCCGGCTTCTAGGGCTTGTCGCGGTTTCGTTCGGGCTTCTGACTTTTTCGCTTTTTTGAGGAAATATCAGGTATGAAATACTCAATATGTAATTACGATGCCGGGCCGCCGCCGCTGAATGGACTTAGGCCCTGCTTAAAGCGTGCCTGAATGTTTTTGTTGCCATCCATGACAACTGTAATAACCGGATTGGTTCCCGAAGCGTTTCCTGTCCAGCGCAGAAAATTCCAGAAACGCGCGGGGTTCGCGGTCAAGGTTACCGATGTGCCTGCCGGGTAATCCGTCATATTCGGGCTTTTTGTGACGGTTCCGTTTCCGATTGTGGTTATATTGAGCGTATAAGTAATCGGTGCAAAATTTGCCGCAATGTTCATGTTTCCCGTTACGGTCACTGAGATCGGATTTTCAGAACCGGTAACGTCGCCGCTCCATCCATTGAAGGTGTGAGTTGAGTCCGGCGTGGCTGTCAGTGTAATTTCATCTCCCAAATAGTGTGGGCCTTCAGGGCTTACTTCTACCGCGCCGCCGGTTGTCGTCTCAACTTCTATCGAATAAGTGATCATGCTGAAATTAGCCGTTACATTTTTATCTGCGTCCATGGTGATTGTGACTGGATTAATCAAACCCGCCGCGTCTCCGCTCCATCCCGAGAAAATATTTCCGGGGTTTGCAATAGCCGTCAAGGTTACTTCCGTGCCGTGCAGATAAGTGCCGTCCGGGCTGTCCGGATTGATAATGACTGCTCCGCCAAGCCCGCGGTTGGTGCTAATGGTTAACGCGCGCCTAATCATGGTGAAGCTTGCTGAAATTGTGTGATTGGCGGTCACATTACTAAAGGTGTAGCTTGGAATTGCACCCATCGACTGATTGTCTACACGCACGTCTTCAATAGCATAGCCTGAATCAGGAGTAATCACATAGGTTTGATCAGCACCCTCATTAACCGGAGTATTTCCGACGGGTGAAATATTTCCGTTACTGCCGTTAGAAGCAGAGACAATGAACGTGTTCACTGAAAAAGTTGCTGCAATCGTATGGTTGGCGGTAACGTTATTGAACGTATAGCTTTCAACGGCGCCAACCGAAACGCCGTCCACTTTCACAAATTGGATCCGATAACCGGCTGCCGGGGTTATCGTGTAAGTTAGGCTCCCGCCGTGGCTGACCGATGTAACTCCTGAAGGTGATATGGAGCCGCTTCCTTCAACGGATGCGGTCAATGAATAAGTTCGAACGGCAAAGTTAGCCGTAATATTTTTATCGCCGTTCATCGTGACCGAAAGTGGATTAGCAGTTCCTGAAGCATCGCCCGACCAGCCGATGAATACAGAATCAGCTCCTGCATTCGCAGTGAGAGTCACTGAAGAGCCGTTGTTGTAGTATGGTTGGTCCGGGTTTTTTGAAATAGAGCCATTGCCTGAAACAGAAGCCGACAATGCGAAGGTATTTACCGCAAAACTGGCTGCAATCGTATGGTTTGCCGTCACATTGCTGAAGGTATAGCTTGCGACTGCGCCAACAGAGGTGCCATCGACCAAGACATCTTCAATGTGATAACCCGCCGCCGGCGTGATGGTGAAGGTTTGATCCTCGCCTTCCATTACATTGACCATGGTATCGGGAGAGATCGAACCGTTTAATCCCGCAGACGGGGTAATCGTGAACGTCGGAATCTGTGCGAACACCGCTCCGATGGTTTTATTGCTGTCCATCGTGAGTGTGGCCGGGTTCACGCTACCTGAGAGACTACCGGTCCAGTTAGCGAAGGTGTAGCCGCTATTCGGTGTTGCGGTCACAGTAACCGTTGAACCATGATTATACGAAGCTTGATTAGGCGAAAGAGAAATGGTGCCGTTTGAAGTAGCCGTGGTGGTGACTGTATAAGTGTTAATTGCAAACGAGACAGAGATCGTGTGAGCCGCTGTGACATTGCTAAACGTATAACTTGAAACCGCGCCTACGGAAGCCCCGTCTACTAATACATTGGCTACGTGATAACCCGTTGCCGGTGTCATGGTGTAAGTCTGGCTCGCTCCATGATTGACAGTCGTCACGCCGGCGGGTGAGATAGAACCATTTGCACCGGCTGACGCCGTGAGTGTATAGGTTCTGATAGTAAAGTTAGCGGTTATATTCTTATCGCTATTCATGGAAACGGAAAGCGGGTTGGTGGTTCCCGTTGCGTCACCCGACCAGCCGGTGAATACAGAGTTGGCTCCTGCGTTAGCGGTTAAAGTAACATTTGAACCATTTGTGTAATATTGTTGATCCGGATTCTTTGATACTGACCCATTGCCATTGACGTTGGTTGTCATTGTATAGCCTGGGCGATGGGTGATAATGAGTTGTGGCGGTGTTGCCGATTCAAAGGAAGCAAAATCAAAACCGTTTGTACTTGCCTCGTCTGCAATCATAAGGCCGTGATTATTTGCAGGATTATTGGCCCAGCCGAGAATTATATTTTTAGCCGCGTCATTCAAAAGAATGGTCTGTTGTCCGAGAGCCAGAGGCCCTATATTTGCTAAAATTACTCCACGATCTTCGGCCCCTTTTGCGCCTGCAACCTGCCACGGCATACCGGCTGCTGCTTGGTTCCATGTAGCCTGATCTTCAGACCAAGGGCGCTTCACTTCATAGATTCTGTAAGTGTGCGGCGTGTCATTCGTGATGTTTAATCTTAATTCGATTGCATCAATGATGCTTCCAGCAGGAATAGGTGCTACGTTAAAACGCAACAGACCAAACACGTCGTGTCCCGTTCCTGCCGGTTCATCGCCATCTACATTGACGCTGGTTGCACTTCCATAATTGGTGGTTGGTGTATTTTGCCGGAGGTAGGTATCTCTCACAGGATCTATTGCTACAAAAGAAGCGTGAATCGTGTGATTGGCGGTGACATTACTAAATGTATGGGTTGAAAGAACGCCTGCGGGCTGCCCATCAACCGTCACGTTCTGAATTTGAAATCCAGAATTAGGCGTTATCGTAAACACCTGATCATCTCCGGCTGAAACATCCACATCACCACTTGGCGAGATAGAACCATTAGTGCCGGCTGTAGCTGTGATGGTGAAACTGCTTGCTGCAAAACTCACCTCAATCGTATGATCAGCCGTCACATTGCTGAAGGTATAGCTAGACACGGCACCTACTGATGCACCATCCACCAACACATCAGCTACGTGATAGCCTGTGCTCGGTGTCATGGTGAAGGTTTGACTACCGCCATGATTCACTGTCGTCACACCGGCGGGTGAGATAGAACCATTGGATCCCGCGGAGGAGTCAATCGTATAAGTATTCACTTCAAAACTGGCCGCGATGGTATGATTCGCCGTTACGTTTGAAAATGTGTAACTTGAAACCGCGCCTACGGAAGCCCCGTCTACTAATACATTGGCAATGTGATAATTGGCATTTGGCGCGATTGTGAATGTTTGATTAGCGCCTGAATCAACAATAACTTCTCCAATCGGTGAAATAAACCCGTTAGATCCAGCCGAGGCATTAATGGTAAACGTAACAGGCCGTGCTGCCTCATCGACAGTTACAATCACATCGTCCGCGGCTGAGAGTTCGCCATCGGTGACTGTCATGCGGAGCGTGTAATCGCCGGCCAAGTCAAAGTTAACGTTTGTTGCTAACGCGGTTGAATCATCAAATGTAGCGACACCGCTTCCGGAAACACCTGGCGCAGGCACAAATCCAATTTGTGTCCACGTTGTTGTAATAGTTCCATTGGGCAAACGATCATCGGATGCGCTTGCATTTAATGCAGCGGCGTTCGGGAATGTAATGGTTTGATCGGATCCGGCATTCACAACAGGCGCTTTGTTGCGTGCCAAGCCGCACGGAAAATTACGGAAGCGGAACAGGGAATCAGCGCCGCCGTCATCAATCGTCAAAAAGAAATCTCGTTTTCCATCCGCACAATCAGATGTTTCAACAACCGCAATGCCTTCCATATTGCTGTTTGTTGCGCTTCCGGTTGGGCGATTATAATCAACCAGCGTGACAAGCTTTCGCTCACTTCCGTTTACTGTTGAAGCCAGAGACACCACTTCAGTATGATTATGATTGGCGCCATGAAAAACATACAAGTAACCGGTTGAACGATCAAAGGCCAGATCTGCAGTTTCAGAATAGTTTGTTCGATAAGCGCCAACATAGGTGAAAGAGTCATTATTAGGATTTAAGTCGAACACATAAATCCGTCCGCCGTTTTGATGACCGACAAACATCAAGCCGCCCATTCCGTTTTGACTTGTGCGCGGATTGCCGGCCGGATCTACAAAGCCCTGCGCAGTCAAAAATGAATCGGGAATAAAAGCAAGCGCTTCAGCGCCGCTCCCGCCATTTAAAGGTAAATGCGGACTTGTGTTCCAATTTCGTTCAAGAATGGCCGTGCCGTAGGTCGATATGTTGTATCTCTTAATGCGCTCTTCGCCTTCTATTAATAAATAAACCACATCGGGATTATTAAAATCAGCCAGCGCAATAGCCTCTAAATCATTAAAATTGGACCATTCACCGCGCAGCCCATTTTTATAATCAACTTCAAATCCGCCGCTGCCATTTTCTCTCAATACCCACAATTTTGATCCGCCGGGTCCGCCATTTCGAACGAGCCAAAGTTTTCGTGATACCGGATTCCAAGCGGCGCCGCTTAAATTAACCCCAAAGCCGGTAGAATCAATGTAAGTTAAGTTTTCGGCTGATGCAAATGCCTCGGCCGGCCACGCAAATGCGCAACTGCCCATATTGAATGTGCAGTCGCTTGCACACACAAGAGTTCCTGAACCGTTCCCGAGAGTTGAGCAGCTTTGACCTCCCAGATTTGATCCCTCGCATTGTTCGCCATTTTCGAGCACGCCGTTACCGCAAGTCGACATTCCCATTTGCGGTTCAGCTGGAGCCAGAGATTGAAAAACAGCCATCACATTCATGTTGTTTTGAATTTGAATCGTTGCCGGATTTTCCACTCCGCCAAGATCGCCTTCCCACCTTTCAAATTGCCAGCCATCGTTGGCTTCCGCCGTAAACGTAACGTTATCGTTAAATCCAAATGGCTGTTCCGGGCTCACGAAAATAGCGCCGTCGCCACTCACTGACATCTCAACGTTGTAACTAGCATCCTGAGGAAATGTGACTGTCACTTCAAGGACGGGTTTAATAGAAGAATCTTTTGATTTAAATTCAAAGCCGTTGGTGCTGTTTGCGTCAGGGAGGATTAAAAATCCAAAATTGGTTTCCGGATTATCGATCCAAGATTGAATGGCTGCAATTCCGTCGCTATTCAACGGGATGCTGTGCAATCCTAAAATATTGGATGACAGTATGCCGAGAGAGGCTGATTCAAAGTCGGCACTTGCATTGTTCCATGTCACATCCGCCTCGTGCCAGTCTTTCGTAGATTTGTGCAAGGTATAAACATTGCCGCCGCTGTGGTTGACGAGATGAAGGATGATTCTGGCAGATTGGACCACACTGCCTTCCGGCAATTGGCTAAGATTCCATTTGATCAGTCCGCGTAGCTCAGTGTTCGGGTCTCCATTAATGTCTTGCCCGTCTACGGTAATAAGATCCGTAATGCCATAATTTTGATCCGGATTTTGCTTTGATAGATAAGCGTCGCCGGAGGCTTCTATCGACACCGTCGTACCGTTATCTTCCGAAGCTTGTGCGATTGCCGGGCTAAGCGTGGGAAGTAAGGAATTAGGAACCGGAATAATGACTTGGTTAATGACTAGGAAGAAAGTGGCTAGAACTGTAACAACGCGTTTTGGTAAGCCAGTTAGAAAAGATTTAAATAAAGGTACAAAAAAATTTGTACTCTTTTTCATATTGTCCATCACGGTTGTTGTAGGGTCTGGTTTGTGTCGTCATTTTGTTTTTTACGAACAAAAGCCTTTCACGCACCTAATTTGAGCGTCGCACGGCAATTACGTGTTGTCAAATTTTGACAGATAAAGCGATTTGACTTTCTTCAGCGTTTTAGAAAGTCATTTTCGCTTGGTTTATTGATTTTGGAGGGCGAAAATAAGGCAAAAATTGATTCACACCTTACACCTAAAAAATTTTTAACAGCCAGCTGATATTTTAGGCAAAAGAGGACGATAAATGGCATGAGGTTCTTGACAGAAAAACAAAGTCTGTGTTAGTTTTTTACTAGATTTTGAGGCGTTTTTATGAAAACCAAATGCGGCAATAAAATATTACGAATTTTGTTAGCAGTGTTTTTAGTGCCGACATTTGTTTTTATGTGTGCGGCGTTGTGTCACTGTCCCACAGCACAAGCGGCGGCGAATGAAGTGATTATAACCAAAGCCGATTCTTGCTGCTGCCCGGGCGAGAATGCCTGCACCGACAAGCCGATGGTGATTAATAAGGATCAAGCTGCAGGCGTTCATTCTTTTGAAGTAGAAAAATTGGTTTCCGGTTTTAAAACCATTTCACCAGAGGCCAAAGCAGTTTTTGTACCCGGCTTTACTTCAAGCGTTTTAAATCATTCCGAAATATCTCCGCCAAGCTTATCCAAGCTTGCGACCGTTCAGCTCCTGATTTGATTTCTCAAAATACTTCTTTGCGCCGAAACCTTTAACGAGCGGCGTGTGGAGATTTTACAGTTATTTTGATCAACAGGAGTTTAAAATGGACCACTTTTTATACAAATTAATGTGTGTGTTAGTCGCGATGGCGATTTCAGTTTCCGGAAATGTAATCGCCGAAAACGAGGCGAGCGCTCCGCTTCAGGAAGTGCGGCTGGATGATTTAATCGAGCTTGCGCTCAAACAGAACCCGGAACTCATTAGCGCTAAAGCCGAGTTGCTTGCCGCCAGGAAAAAAATTTGGCAGGAGACGGCACTTCCGGACCCGATGGCCGAAATCACGCCAGGAACTGCTGAGAGTGAATACATGGTTTCACAAGCGATTCCGTTTCCAGTTAAGTTATATCAAAAAGGAAAAATTGCGAAGAACGACGCTGATATTGCATCGCTAAAACAAGAAATTGTCGAGCGCGACCTTTTGCTGCGACTGACGGATGCTTATTACGATCTCTATTATGTCGATGCTTCGCTAGAGACGATTAATGAAATTAAGGAATTGCTTAAACGGTTTGAGTCCATAGCTTCCGCGCGGTATTCCAATCTTGCGGGTGACCAAAGAGATGTCGCAAAAGCTCAGGCGGAATTTTCTTTATCATTAGAAAAATTATATGAGCTTGAGCAAAAGCGCGAAAGTGTAGTCGCCGTATTGAATGCGCTGTTAAACCGAGACCCAATGCTGCCGATCGGAAAAGCGGTCCTTCCCGAAAAGCCGGTCTTGGATTATTCATTGGTCGAGCTTATTAATATTGCTGTTGAAAACCGGCAGGAAATTCAGGCAGCCGAAGCTGAAGTCCAAAAGGCCGCTCACACGAAACGTCTCGCGCAGCTTTCCTATATTCCGGATCTGGATATCGGAGCGCGGCTGATCAAACCGAAGGAGGGCGATAGCGAATGGATGATGCCGATCCGTTTCAATCTTCCGGTCTGGCAAAACCGGATTATTCCCGAAATCCAGGAAGCGAAACTTCTTGAAGAGGCGCGCGAAGCTGACTTGTTGGAAACAAAAAATAAAACCTTCCGGGAAGTCAAAGATTCTTATCATCGATACCAAACCGCACTCAAAATGTCGGAACTTTATGAAACCGCAATTGTTCCGCAGGCAAAGCTCGCGCTTTCTGCCGATCAGGCAGGTTATGAGGCGGGAAATGTTGATTTTTTAAATCTACTCGATAGCGAGCGGGTTTACTTCAACGCAAAACTCGCGCAAATTCAATTTCACACAGAATCACTAAAAGCTTACGTTGATCTTCTACGCTGCTGCGGCTTAACCGTGTTGACTCAAACGAAAGAGGGGAAGCAATGAACAAAAATAAAACACTGATTGCGCTTTTGGTAATTGTCATCGCGATAGTAGGCGCTGCAGTTTGGATGCGTCAAGCGCCAAAGATGCATAATCAAACACATAAAACTGCAAGCAAGCCACTTTATTATTGTCCGATGCATCCGACTTATACGTCTGACCGGCCTGGCAGCTGTCCGATATGCAACATGAACCTGGTGAAGCGAGGCGAATCTGAAAAGGCGCATATGCCCCACGGATCCAATCAGCCGCGTGAAATGACGCTAAAGGAACTCATGAGTATGAAGCCGGGTGAAATTTGCCTGCTTCATAAGTGCAAAATGGGCCAATGCATGATTGCAATGACAGAAGAAATTGCGCGCGCCGGAAAATGTCCGCATTGCGGCGAAGATTTAGGTGTTGTGATTAAAGATTTGCTGCCAGACGGCTATGCCAATGTCAAATTGGATCCGGAAAAACAGCAGCTCATCGGGGTCAAGACAGAGGCGGTCAAAAAAATACCGATGACAAAAACCATCCGCACGGCAGGCCGTATTGCCTATGACCCCGTGCTTTACCAAGCCGAAGAAGAATATTTGCAAGCCCGTGAATCGCTCAAAAAAGCAGAGGGCGGTACCATCCAGGAAATCAAGGAACAAGCCGCGAAGCTTGTGGAATCTGCGCGCATTAAATTGAAATTGATGGGCTTAAGCGATGAGATTATTCAAGAATTGGAAACCGCAGGCAAAGCCGACCGCTCACTGCTTTATTCGGAAGCAGGCGGAACCGCATGGCTTTATGCACCGATTTATGAATATGAAATGCCGCTTGTGAAAATCGGAAATGAGGTCGAGGTAGAAGTCCCGGCTGTTTCAGGAAAAAAATGGAAAGGCATTATCCGCGCTGTGGATACGGTGATTGATTCGATGACCAGAACCATTAATATCCGTGCTGTGCTTGATAATCCGGAAGGCTTTTTGAAACCGCAAATGTATGTCAATGCGGTGCTTCGAATTGATTTGGGCGATGTGCTTGCCGTATCGGAAGAGGCGGTATTTAGGACCGGAGAGAAAAACGTGGTATTTGTTTCGAAACCGGATGGACGGTTTGAACCGCGCGAAGTCACGCTTGGTGTGAAGACCGACCGGTTTTATGAAATTAAAAACGGTTTGTCAGAGGGCGAGCTGGCTGTGACAAGCGGAAATTTTTTAATTGATTCCGAAAGCCGCCTGACATCTGCGCTTGAAGAAATCGGCGGAGCCGGAGGCCATCAACATGGAGCTTAATCCGAATAGAAAAGAAGGCGTGATCGAGAAGATCATTGAATTTTCGGCGCACAATAAATTTTTGGTATTGATTCTTGTTGGATGCGCCATTTTAGCAGCCATTTGGTCGCTCAAGCGGATTCCGCTTGATGCTATTCCGGATTTGTCGGATACGCAGGTCATTATTTATTCGCGCTGGGATAGAAGTCCCGACATCATTGAAGATCAAGTGACGTATCCGATCGTGACGGCGATGCTCGGAGCGCCCAATGTGAAAGCAATCCGCGGCTTTTCGGATTTTGGATTTTCTTATGTTTATGTCATTTTCAAGGACGGTACCGATCTTTACTGGGCGAGAAGCCGTACGCTTGAATACCTCAGCAAAATCATCCCAAAGCTTCCCGACGGTGTCAAAACCGAACTTGGGCCTGACGCGACGGGTGTTGGCTGGGTTTATCAATACGCGATTGTTGATAAAACCGGGCAGCACGACCTCCAGGAATTAAGATCTTTTCAAGATTGGTTTCTGCGCTACAACCTTCAAAGCGTTCCGGGCGTTGCCGAAGTCGCTTCTCTCGGCGGATTTGTGAAGCAATATCAAGTGACAATCGATCCAAACCGGCTTTTGGCTTACAACATGCCGATCACACGCGTGGTAGAGGCGATCCGGAAAGGAAATCAGGAGGTCGGCGGAAGGCTTCTTGAATTTTCAGGCGCGGAATACATGGTGCGGAGCCGTGGTTATGCGAAAACAATTGATGAATTTGAAAATATTGTAGTCGGTATCGATGAAAAAGGCACGCCGATTTTGGTGAAACACATCGGGACTGTGACAATCGGGCCTGAAATCCGCCGCGGGCTTGCGGACTTAAACGGCGAGGGCGATGTGGTGACAGGAACCATCGTCATGCGCTCCGGTGAAAATGCTTTGACAGTCATCAAACGTGTTAAGGAGCGGTTTAAGGAATTGAAATCCTCATTTCCTCCAGGCGTGGAATTGGTAGAGCTTTACGACAGGTCGGATTTAATCGTCCGTGCGATTGAAACGCTGAAACATCAGCTTGTTGAAGAAATGATTATTGTCAGCATCATCATTATGATTTTCCTCTGGCATTTTCCGTCTGCGATTGTTCCGATTGTGACCATTCCGATTTCGGTGCTGCTTTCGTTCATTCTTCTGAACGGAATGAACCTAACATCCAACATCATGTCGCTTGCCGGCATCGCCATTTCAATCGGTGTTTTGGTGGACGGCGCTATCGTAGAAGTTGAAAACGCATACAAACGGCTGGAGCAATGGATAGAAGGCGGTAGGAAAGGGGATTTCCATGTAGTCCGGCTTCAGGCGTTAAAAGAAGTCGGGCCCTCTATTTTCTTTTCACTGCTTGTGATTGCCGTCGCCTTCTTGCCGATTTTCACTTTAGTGGATCAGGAAGGGCGCCTCTTTAAACCTCTCGCCTGGTCCAAGAATTTAGCGATGGCGATTGCCGCCATTTTGGCCATTACACTCGATCCTGCGATCCGGATGCTCTTTACGCGCATGGAGCCGTTCAAACCCCTCACCATCAATCTTTTTCCTTCGAAGCGAGGGAAGGGCGAGGGGATCAAGCTCACATGGCTGTCTAAAATGGCAACCACGCTTTTTGTTGGCACTTACTATCCCGAAGAAAAACATCCGGTCAGCAAAGTTTTATTTAAGATTTATGAACCGGTGTGCCGGTTTGTTCTAAGACACCGCAAGAAAACAATTATCGCAGCGCTTTTATTGGTGCTCACAACCATTCCGGTTTATATGCGTCTTGGCACCGAATTTATGCCGCCCTTATGGGAAGGCAGCATTCTCTACATGCCGACCACTTTGCCCGGAATTTCAGTAACCGAAGCTCAGGCACTTTTACAGAAACAAGATAAAATCCTCAAAAGTTTTCCCGAAGTGGAGCGTGTGTTCGGAAAATCCGGCCGTATCGAAAGCTCGACCGACCCTGCGCCGTTTTCCATGATGGAAACTGTTGTGCTGCTCAAGCCCGAAAAAGAATGGCGCTTCAAGCCAAGGTGGCATTCGTGGCTGCCGGCTCATTTCAAATGGCCTTTTCAAAGTGTTTGGCCTGAGCGTATTTCTCACGAAGAATTAATTGAACTGATGGATCAAGCGCTCAAAATTCCGGGGACTACAAACGCCTGGACGATGCCGATTAAAAACCGGATTGACATGCTAACAACAGGCGTCCGAACGCCGATCGGAATCAAAATCCTGGGCGATGATATTCAAAAGATCCAGGAAATCGGAACGCATATTGAAATGATTCTTCGAAACGTTCCGGGAACACGCAGCGTCTACGCGGAACGGGTGGCGGGCGGCTATTTTGTGGATTTTGATTTGAAGCGCGAAGAACTTGCGCGTTATGGGCTTTCAGTTGATGATGCGCAGCTGGTTATCATGACTGCAATCGGCGGTGAGAATATCACAACTACTATCGAAGGCCGCGAACGTTATCCGGTCAATGTCCGTTATTCACGTGAATTTCGGGATGACATTGAAAAACTAAAACGTGTTTTTGTGCCGACGCCGTCAGGAACTCATGTGCCGCTTGCGCAGCTTGCGGATATCCGCTTAAATTCCGGGCCAGCCATGATCCGAAATGAAAATGGTTTGTTGGCCGGGTACGTATATGTTGATATGACAGGGCGCGATATTGGAAGCTATGTTGATGAGGCGAAGAAAATCGTCGATCGAGAACTAAAGCTGACGCCGGGTTACACGCTGCTTTGGAGCGGGCAGTATGAAAATATGATCCGTGTGAAAGAACGTTTGAAAATTGTAATACCGCTCACACTGTTTATTATTTGTTTCCTGCTTTATATCAATACCAAATCATGGGTGAAAACAGGGATCGTCTTGCTTGCCGTCCCATTTTCGCTGATCGGAGCGGTTTGGCTGCTTTGGATTCTGGACTACAATATTTCAATTGCTGTTTGGGTCGGCATGATTGCGCTAATGGGACTCGATGCCGAAACGGGTGTTTTCATGCTGCTCTTTTTAGATTTAGCGTATCAAGACGCGGTCAAAAACGGCAAAATGAAAACCAAAGAGGATTTGGATGAAGCTGTGGTCCACGGAGCGGTCAAGCGCGTGAGGCCCAAAATGATGACAGTCGTTACTTCATTCATGGGTTTGATTCCCATCATGTGGACGATGGGCGCCGGTGCCGATGTGATGAAACGGATTGCGGCGCCTATGATCGGTGGGCTGTTGACATCGTTTATCCTCGAACTTTTGGTGTATCCCGCGATTTACGCGGTTTGGAAGTCTCGTGAATTAAAATTAAATCAGAAAGGAGCTTTGACATGAAGAAAATAATTTTAACAATGTTTACTGTATTGTTACTTGGTTCAACAAATCTTTTTGCAGCCGAACTGATTGACGCCGGAAATAAAATGTGCCCCGTGAGCGGTGATGATGTTTCCGGAAAATCATTTGTGGAATATCAGGGCAAGCGTTACGGTATTTGCTGCAAAATGTGCTCTGACAAGTTTAAGAAAAACCCTGAAAAATTTATTACCATATTGGGGCATGGCACTAAAAAAGAAGTGGTCGGACACAATCATTCACACAGCCATTAGTTCTGCACCGTCTTAAGAAAGGGCTTTTATGGAGCACCTTCATTTTCATCCGATGACCGTGCATTTTCCGATCGCGCTTTATTTCTTTGAATTCTTTCTTTTATGTCTTTGGCATTTTAAGAAGGACGATTCTTATAAGAAATTCGCGTTTTTGTCATTTAAAGCAGGTTACGCGCTCATGGTTCTTGCCATGATAGCGGGTTATGTGGATGCCGGTGAAATTTCGCCCCCTATCCGGAATCATTTTGTAGCGGCTGTTTGCGTGTTTATTATTTATACCGCGCGCGGATTTTATTGGTATAAGGCGAATCCTGCGAAGGCCAGCTATAAGCTGATTTTGATAGTTGGGTCGCTCTTAGGAATCATTCTGGTTTCGGTGGCAAGCGATCTCGGCGGTCGGCTTGTTTATAGTTCTTAAAATCTTCGGAAAACTCAATTTTAAAAGCAGTTAGGTAACAAAGCCCTTGATTGGCTGGGTCCCTTGCTGTATATTTGAAACAGGTTTCCGGTCTTCCTATATATTGTCAGGATATCCTAAAAATCAGCGGTTCCGAGGCATGAATGGATAATGAGTTAAAGGTATTTACAGTTGAAGAAGCCAATCAGCTAATCCCCGTTTTAAGAGATCTTATCCATCAGTTAAAGGAAAAACAAAGCCAAGCCGTTCATATCGAAGCGCAGATTGATGCACTCGAAATTGTCAGCGGGTCAGGTAACTCGAATTCGAAGAAAGAAATCGAGTCCCTGGTCAAAAAGCATCAAAATGTCGTGACGGATTTTTACGAAACCATTGATAAAATTCAGGAGTTTGGCTGTCTTCTGAAAGATGTGGAAACGGGGCTCGTTGATTTTTATTCCTTGATGGACGGAAAAGTCGTTTATTTGTGCTGGAAGTTGGATGAAGACAAGATCGATCATTGGCACGAAGTCGGAAAAGGTTTTATGTATCGCCAGCCGTTAGATGTCAGGCCGGGTGATATTCATGAGGAGTAATGCAATGGAAGAAAGCGTTATTTTTAGATTGGCCGGAGAAGGCGGAGAAGGTGTTATCAGCTGTAGTGATATCTTAACGCAATCAGCCGCGCAAGCCGGGCTCGAAATTTTCACATTCCGCACGTATCCCGCCGAAATCAAAGGCGGGCCTTGTATGTATCAACTTCGCGTTGGCCGCGAAATCTTGTTCTCCAAAGGCGATGCCGTTGATGTTCTCGTTTGTTTTAACCAAGAAGCATACGATCTGCATGCTGATTCTATCCGCAAGCAGGGCGGCGTTTTGGTTTACGATTCCAGCTCCTGCAAGCCGAAAGAAGGCGTTCCGGAAATACAGTATGCGATTCCAGTTTCCGATATGGCCCGCAAAGAACTCAATAGCTACCTGACAAAAAACATTATTTTCCTGGGCATTCTGGCGAAACTATTTAATTTTCCTCTCGAAAAATTAGTCAGCATGATCACCAAGCGTTTTAAGAAAAAGGGCGAGGCAATCGTCAATTTAAACGTCAAAGCGCTTGAGCATGGCTATCATTATGTCGAGCAGCACGTCGAGAAAAAAGATCCTTACACGGTCGGCCGCAAAGATGCGAATAACCGGCTGGTGATCTCAGGCAACCAAGCGCTAGCGCTAGGCGCCCTCGTCGCAGGCTGCCGTTTTTATGCCGGCTATCCTATTACACCGGCGACGGATATTATGGAATGGCTTTCGAAGGAAATGCCGCGCTTTGGCGGATCTCTCGTCCAAGCAGAGGATGAAATTGCGGCGTTATCGATGGTGATTGGCGCCGGTTATGGCGGTGTGAAGTCGATGACTGCCACGTCGGGCCCCGGATTGTCATTGATGACCGAATTGTTAGGATTGGCCAGCATGGCCGAAATTCCGTGCGTCATTGTAGACGTTCAACGCGCCGGCCCAAGCACAGGCATGCCGACCAAAACAGAACAAAGCGATCTTTTTCAGGCGCTCTATGGCGGCCACGGCGAAGCACCGCGTATCGTGATGGCTTTGACGAGTGTTCAAGATTCATTTTATGGAATTATTCGTGCGTTTAACTATGCAGTTCGCTGTCAATGTCCGGTGATTGTATTGTCCGATCAGTCGCTCGCACAAAGAACCTCTACCATTCCACGTCCTGATTTGAAATCGGTTTTGATCGAAGAGCGGAGAAAGCCTTCTGAGGAAGAACTACAGTCGTACAAACGTTATCGTCTGAATCCGACCGGTGTTTCGGCCATGGCAATTCCGGGTGAGCCGGGCAGCATTTTCACGGCAACCGGTCTTGAGCATGGCGAGGAGGGATCTCCGAATTGGGACCAGCAAAATCACGTCACCATGCAGGAAAAGCGCTTTAAAAAATTAGAACTCGTCTTAAAAGGTGCCGAGTTGATCCGCCATTATGGATCCGATAAGCCTGATGTCGGAATTTTGGGCTGGGGTTCGACGGAAGGAGTCATTCGCGAAGCCATTTTGCGTCTTACGGCGATGGGGTATAAAGTAGGCGCGCTGCATCCGAGAGTTCTCAATCCGCTGCCGGTTCATGAAATGGAAACTTTTGTTCGTTCGTGCAAGAAAATTATTGTTCCGGAGTTAAATTATTTGGGTCAATTCGCACGTTTGATCCGTGAGAAATTCCAGATTGAAGTGGTTCCGTTTAATAAAATTTCGGGGCTGCCGTTTACGCCTCAAGAAATTATCGATGAAGTTGAGCGCGTGACGCGCCAATACATCAAAAGTTCGAAGTAAGGAGAAAAAAATGGTAGAACCAACGCCGGCACCTGCGTTTAATATTCAAAGCTACAAAACAGATGTGCATCCCGTGTGGTGCCCGGGTTGCGGTGATTTTGGTGTTTTGACTTGTATTTACCGTGCGTTTGCCGCAATGCAGATTCAGCCGCAGAATGCCGCGATTGTTTCCGGTATCGGCTGCTCAAGCCGCCTTCCGGCATATGTCAATGTCTACGGTCTTCATAGTGTGCACGGCCGTGTGCTTCCGATGGCAACCGGACTCAAAACTGCGCGTCCCGAGATTGAAGTATTGGGCGTGGGCGGTGACGGTGATGCCTATTCGATCGGCGGCGGACACATTCCGCACGTTGCGCGCCGCAATCCCGATATTTGCTATATTGTCATGGATAATGAAGTGTACGGCCTTACGAAAGGACAATCATCCGCAACGGCCGAAGATTTCTCGGGCGGCACAACCCCTTACGGCAACGCAGAAGAAGCCTTGAATCCGATCGCGATGGCAGTGGCTTATAATATTTCGTTCGTCGCGCGCGGCTATTCGGGAAAACCCAAGGAGCTTGCTGAATTAATTCAAAAAGGCATCGAGCACAAAGGTTTTGCTTTACTCGAAGTTTTAAGTCCGTGCACAACTTTTAACGATAATTACAAACCCATTTCACAGCGCATCAAAAATTTGCCGGCCGATTATGATCCGACGAACCGCCAGAAAGCATTTGCCACGGCGCTTGATAAGGAAAATACATATTTAGGCATCTTTTACCGCCGCGAAGCCACGACATTTGAAGAGCGCATTGCAAAGATACAAAAAAGCGCGCAAGAAACCCGCGGCGGCGATCTGGAAAAACTTGCCGATATTTTCGTATAATTTTACCCAACGACCGAAACAATCATGCCCAAAACCCGGACCGAAAAAGATTCGCTAGGAGAATTTCAAGTTCCCTCTGAAGTTTATTATGGCGCCGAAACCGCGCGCGCTATCGAAAATTACCCGATCTCAGGCCTTCGTTTTCATCCCGTATTTGTATGGGCAACTGCCGCCATTAAAATCGCGGCTGCCAAAGCCAACATGAAACGCGGTGCGCTCGATAAAAAAATCGGCGATGCCATCGTCAAAGCTTCCGAAGAGGTGATGGCCGGCAAGCTGGCCAAGGAATTTCCGGTGGATGTGTTTCAGTCGGGTGCCGGTGTTTCGCAGCACATGAACACAAATGAAGTGATCACGAACCGCGCGCTCGAAATCCTGGGCCACGAAAAAGGCGATTACAAAAAAGTTCATTCGCATGATCACGTGAATATGGGCCAATCCACCAACGATGTCATGCCTGCAGCACTCCGGGTGGCGGTGACGAAACTACTCGGCGAATTTTATCCGGCAGCTCAGAAATTGGTGAAATCCCTCGAGAAAAAGTCTAAGGAATTTACGGATGTTGTGAAATCCGGCCGCACGCACATGCAGGATGCCGCGCCGATTACACTCGGCCAGGAGTTTAGCGGCTACGCCGGCAACGTTCAAAATTGCATTGATCGCGTGAAGCATGTTTCGGATTATCTGTTGGATTTGGGAATCGGCGGCTCGGCCGTTGGAACAGGACTTAACACCACCGTTCAATATCGCAATGATCTAGTTGCCAATCTTGGTGAAATTACGGGATTTAAATTTCGTTCTGCGAAAAATCTTTTCGAGAAAATGCAGAGCACCTCTGACTTCAGCGCGGTTTCGGGTGAGTTGAAAACCTTGGCGCTTGTTTTAATCCAAATTTGTAACGATCTGCGTCTCTTGAGTTCAGGTCCCAAGACCGGTTTTAACGAAATTGTATTGCCGGCGCGCCAGCCGGGTTCTTCCATTATGCCGGGGAAGATCAATCCGGTGATGCCCGAGATGACGACAATCGTTTGTTTTCAAGTCATCGGCAACGACACCGCGATTTCCATGGCGACACAAGCGGGGCAGCTGGAACTCAACGTCATGATCCCGACCGTGATTCATAATTTGCTGCAATCGATAGAGATTTTAAAGAACACATGCTCGGCATTGGCAGAAATGTGCATTGACGGCATTACGGCGAACAAAGAAGTCTGCTCAAAATATGCGGAAGAGAGTTACGGCATTGCGGCGGCGCTTAATCCTTATATCGGTTACAGCAAAGCGGCGGAGGTAGTGAAAGAATCCGTGAAGACCGGCAAAACCATGCGGCAAATCATTTTAGAAAAAAAGTTGTTAAGCAAGGACGAACTCGACAAAATTTTATCCCCCAAGGAATTGACAACCCCAAAACAGAAGTAAATTCAAATATCAAATATCAAAATTCAAAATAATTTCAAATAACCAAATCCTTAAATTCAAAACAGCTGTATTGAAACATTTGAATTTAGAATTTGTTTTAGATTTTGAAATTTGATATTTGAATTTAAAAGAAAATGGCTAACAAAGATCATAAACATCTAGGAAACGTTGAAGGCGCTTTTTATGTTGATACGCAGTGCATTGACTGCGATCTTTGCCGTCAAACGGCACCCGCCAATTTTGAGCGCAACGAGCAAAGCGGTTACAGCTATGTCCACAAGCAGCCCGCGAACGATCAAGAACGCGAGCGCTGCGAGCAAGCCATTACAGAATGTCCCGTCGAAGCCATCGGTAGTGATGGCTGATCTAGTTTTAAGTGGTAAGTTTTAAGTTATTCGAACAACTTATCGCTTACCACTTACCACTAATTTTCCTTCTATTTTTATCTGTAATTATTAAATATTGGGTCATAAACTTGCCATATTAGGTGTAAAATGGTACTATTTAAACACTTTTTAAGAAAGCAGGCTAAACCACTTTGCCGGCAAAATCTTCTATCTTCAAATTTATTAGCCTTGTTCTCGTCGCAACGGTTTTAACGACCAGTACGGTCGCTTACGGCGACGCCCCGATTCTCTTCGAATCGCTTACCAAATCTAATTTCAATCTCGGCCTCCGAAAAGACGTTAATCTTCAGCTTCCCTACAGTGCGCAAATTGCCGCGAGTGGGCAAGTTTCAATCAAGCCACAAGCTGCAAGCTACAAGCCACAAGCAGTTAAACCTGGAGCTGGAAGCTTGAAGCTTGAAGCCAGAAAATCCCGCTCCGAACTGCGGAGTCGGCCGCTTGATCCGAGTAAATGGAAGCCTGGTTATGTGACAATACGTCCTTCAGAGCATCCTTATGGTTATTTGGATGATCTAGGTGATTCGACACTCCCAACAACTCAAAAGAAATTAGTTGATAAGAGATTGGTAGATGAAGCAACCCGATTTCTTCGTCGCCACGAGTCTAGCAGAAAAATAAAAAGCCTTGATGCCAGCCCAGAAATGGCGGGTGTCTTTTTTGATTTGGAAAAGCAAGCCGGAATGTCAGAATTTGGTATCATCGGGAGAAAAATTCAATCAGGTTCTCTCTCTCCGAAGAATGACCGCGAGTTGATCAAAGAAGTGTTGGAGCTTTTGAAGTCGGCCCGCTCTGAGCTGCGGCAAGATGAGAATCAGCGAGAACCGATGACAATTGGCGGAATTGGCCTCCACACAAGCATTGGGGAAGGTTATAAAAACCTTGCGCAAAGATACCCCAAGGAATGGTTGTCCCAGCTTCCATTGTGGAAACAATCGATTATAGAACCACTGGTCGAGCGATTTTATCGTCCGTCACTTCCCATGGATTCGGCATTTATTGCCTCAGTTCTTCAAGGATTTACAGCAGAACCGATCGACAATGCCTCACAACTCGAGCCCGGCGATATCGTTCTGACGGTCGGAAGATCGCAGCGTTTTGCCGCAGACGTATCATATGTTTTTCAAGATCCAGATTTAACGGCTGACAAAATCATTGTAGGTTCTGTGGTTCGCCACGCTGATGGTAAACATAAGCGGCATGCCGATGTGCCGCTCATGCCGGGGTTCGTCTATCGGATCATTGATCCCAGCAGTACGCCGCGAAATGGAGAAGTCCAAGTCGATGATCTCTTGAGCGGCCAATTGAATTTTGTCCTCGATGGCAGCCGTAAAGAATCAAACTCAGACGGGTCAAAGATATCCAATGAAACCGACAACACATCCCGCGCCTCATCCGAATTGCGGGCGGAAGATGAACGGCCAAAGCTCCCGGATCCGGAGGACATTAAGCATCAACAAGACCAGGCGAGAATTGCACGTGAAGCCGCGGAAGATGAGCGCTTACGGAAGGCGAGAGATGAGCGCGAAGGCAAAGCTTATCTGAATCGATTGGCTCAACAAGCTGGAGTGGAAGTTCCAAAAGACACTGGCCCTCGATATGCCGAAGAAAGGTCGGAAGCCCAACAGGCCGATGCGGTGGGACGGTTCTTATCAGGCAGCAGCGACCGTCTCAAGAAATTATCAGACCTTCAGCCAAAGATCCCCGGTACGCGGGAGCAAATAGCGCAACAAACCGATCCTGCGACTTTATTTCAATTACTTTCTAGGTTGTTTTCAATCTTGAGCCCGCTTGTGCTTGATCCGCGCGTCAGAGAAAGTTGGAAGAGAGATACTAAACAAGCGGCGGGAAATACGGACGCTCTGAAAGCGCTCATGAACCGCATGCTGGATGAAGTGGATGAATCAAGGGATACGGCTCCCATTTCACTTGAACCGGAATCTGACATTCAACACACAATTACGCAGGCGCACCCGAGTCATCTGGAAGCAAGTATTAATACCGAGAAGCTTCATGAAATTCGGCTTCTGAGAGACCGGATTCAAACTTTTCGAAGAAAGTGGCGCGTGGTAAACCGGACCGCCTATACACAAGAAGTAGTGCCCTTACAAAGCCTCGATCAGCTCATGCAGGAAGTGTCGCAGATTATCCAAGATGAAAGATCTATTTTTCTGCCTGAACCGCTACGGCAAATTCAGTTGCTGGATATCGTGCGTGTTAATCGCGTGGAAGGCCATATTGATTATCTCGTAACGGGTGTGAAAAAAACGTATACAAGCGGGAGTAAAACCGAGGCCAGGCGCCTTGATAAGAAAATATTTGTTTTAAAACAAGTCCGGCAGCATGCAGGCCGGCTTGCCGCCACTGTTACTTTGACCGATTCGATGAATAAGCAGGTCAATGTTTTGCGTATCGCAGACTCTATCCATAGGCCTAAAGTGGAGGCCGAACCTGTCACTCCATTTGAGCAAGAAATCCGGCGTGATGAGTCTGTAGAGGCTTTAGATTTCAAAGATGAAGACCCGGCCCGCTCCGAGCTGCGGAATGATTTTGAACTCACGATTGATCACTACAATACCAAAAGTATCCTAGAGAAACGCATCAAAGATTATGTGACAAAAAGACATTTGCCTATCATCAATCTTATTGGCGAAGCCAATCGATTCAGAGAATTGTTGTCTGAGAGTACATATGACGAGCTTCTGCCGGTGGTGTTGTGGATGATGCAGTCACGCCAATGGCGTTCTCATATGAATGATGTCCTGTTTAACCATTTGCATAGCTTTATAGACCGGCTGGAGAGGCAAGTGTCTCTCGGATCAGCCGGATATGAAATGTTGCTTGATTTATTAACCGAAATTTATGTCAATCAGCGGGTTGGAATGAAATTCCAGCACCGCAATCACGAAGATCTTGATTTAGTCTCACCTCATGCTGTTAGCCAGCCGGACGGGATTTCTTTTGTTATCCGCCATCAGTTGTTGTTTGCGGTTGGCAGCCGCTTGATAGAAGATGTGGAAACAAATTTGAAATATCTTGCCCGCCGTTATCCCGAGGCCGAGAGCGTTTTGCGTGAGGTGAGCGGCAATTTTGCTGTTCTGTCAGATAAATTCCGGGATGAATATGCGAAATTTACAATGAATTCCGACTCATATTCATTAAGTTCAGAAACTTTCCAACAAATAATGAGCGGAATCAGGCGTTTTTCTTTCTATTTATATCGATTGTCCAATACAAATCCGCCGCGGACAAAATCTTGGGCCAGCAAGGCACAGCATTCCAGCCATAACGCGAAAAAGCAAGTAGCCGAACTAATTTTGGGAAGCAGTTTTACACTACAATTACAAAAAGATTTCCAGTGGCTGCACGCCGTTTTTTCCGTGCAAAAAGAAGGATTGCGCGACATCCTTATGGAAATGGCCGAGCTTTCGGCCAATCATCGCGCTGAGCGGCGCAGCGAACTTCGGCGGGCAAAACCAAACCAACTGGGCACCGTACTTCGGCATTTGAGAAGTGATTGGTCTATAACAGTTCGAAATACACGCACGATCGCAAGTTTAGCAGGCTTGTCCGTTCCCGATTTCAAAGCATTGGTCCGGTCGGACGTCAATGTTCAAGCTGCTTTGAATGAATTTTATGATTCGGAGATTCTCGACGCACTGCAAAAGCTAAGCCGCGTGAAACCAAGCCAGAAATCCAAAACAAGCTTTATGACGATCGCAAGGGAATCGCGGCTTTCGCTGGATGTGGTTCAAAACCGTACAAATCAAAACCGGGCAGTTCAAGAAGCCGTTAACCAATTTTTCTCACGAAGAATTCTCAATGCAATCCGTGATCTTAACCGAGAAGGACTTCAAGCAACGCCGCAGAATGTGCGGAAGAAAGCCTGGATTAACAATCATGCATTGCCCAAACAGCTTCGGCGCGATCCGGAACTGGCAGAACGCATGCAGGTTTTAAAAACCGGAAGTTTCCGGAAAGTTCAGATCAGGGAAGTCTTGCGGAAGCTCAATAGCTCCAAAGATTTGCTCACGGCACAAACCTTGGCGGATGCTTTTGGAACACATCGTCAAGCGTTGCCTCGTATTCTAAAAGATAGCAAAGTGCTGCGTAGTGGCATTCATCGTTTTGTGGCTCGCAAAATTAAAGAAGCACTTGCTTTCTATCAAAAGAAAGCGAAAACCAAAGTAACAGATTCTGACATCGCTTCTAGAGCAGGCTTGGGTTTGGAATTTTACAAGCAACACCTCAAACAATTCAAGCCTAGCCGTAAAATCGTTGATCAATTTTTTGATCAAAGAATCAAAGAAGCAATTCAAAGAATTTTGGAGCGCAGGGCTAACTTTTCTCTCGAGAAACAAGAAATCGCAAAAGAAGCAGGCGTTTCTCTCAAAACCTTATTCAACAGAATTCGGAGAAATAAAAGTATCGCGAAGGCAGTTCGCACCATGCTTCGGGCAAGGGTTGTTGGGGTAATTCAGTATTTGGAAACTAAACAAAAAAAGACCTATGTCACTTATACAAAATTAGCCCGGTTAGCAGGCATTGAAGAAAAGAAATTTCTTCTTTATGTGAGGCGAGACAGAACTGCGCGCCAAGCCGTACGTCAATTTTTTAAAAACAGAATTCTTGCCGTTCTTCAGCAGCTTCGGAAAAATCAGAAACAGCGTGTTACCATCGACACCATCAGTAAAAAAGCAAATACCAGCCGTTGGACTATTTTCAAGCTGATGCGCGAAGATAAAAGTATCCGGGATGCGATTTACGATCTTTATGATGAGCACATTTTAGGCGCTTATCTGGTTTTACCGCGTGGGAGAAGCGGGCGCTTATCGCAAGCAGCAATCCAGAGAGCTGTCAAAATGGAACAGCGGACAGTTGCGGGGCGTTTAGCGCTTTTTAATGTTGGCAAACAAGGTAAGGATCAGGTGAAAAGAGCCTTGCCGCCGGATATGGAAGGACATTTGAAAAATATTATTATCCTCGCTTCTCAGATTCGTGAAGAAATTCTTATATTGACGGGCGCAGACGAAGTTGAAAAAATTTTACCGAAGATCCGAGATCTGGCAGCAAAAGAACGCGCATTGCAGATTCCCAAGGAAAAATCACGGGCTGTTGGCTTGCTTGAATATTTGCGCACGCAACTGGGAGTCGTGAATTTAGATTACGTGATTTCGGATGAGACCATCCATGTTGAGCGGGAGCCGCGCGGCGATTTTGCGAAAGACGCCGATAGAGAACCGGTCCGGCTTTTTCTATCAAGTAGATCCGAGCTGCGCTCAAATCGAGGCAAAAAAATACCGAGTGCAGTTGTGTCCATTCTTCTGAGTATTGGCGCCGCCAGTCTTAGCGGATGCGGATTTTATTTGCTCAATCCTTTCGCCATGTTCTTTCCGGCGCCTGCTCCGATGACCCGTGAAGATCCAAGAACAATGCTGAAAGAATGGTTGGCGATGGGTTATGCAACCATCGTTGTTCATGGCCGCGAAATCAAGATTGCCGATCAAGGGTTTCCCGAACAGCCTTATAATCAGTTAAATTCCGGCGAGCGCGCCTCCCTCGAACATTATTTAAATGCTTTGCCCGCAAGGCTCACCAAAGATTTAAAAGTGATTGCGACGGTTCCGTCGCAGGCGATACCGGGGCTTAACGGTTTGTCGCTTGATTCGAGCACGTTTATTTTATTTACCCAGCCGGCACTTTTCATGTCAGGTTCAAAAACCATCAATGAACGTTTCTTTGTAGTTCATGACGGAGTTTCAGAAACAGGCAAACCTGCCAGCTCAAGATTAGTTACTCTGAATTTACAGGGGACTGTGATGCACGAAATGGCGCACGGCATTCAGAACGCTGCTTCATCTGCCGCGAAAAATTATTATGAAAATCTTTATCAGCAATCGCTTGGTGACCGTGACAACTTTGTGAGTAATTACGCAACGACCGATTACAGGGAAGATTTCTCAGATACTTTTATGTATTGGGTTCAAGATCCGGACACATTGTTCGCACGGGCCATCCGAAACGCTCAAAATGGAAAACCTCTCCTTTTAAGGAAACTATTTTTTGTATTACATTATTTTGCGGATCGAAACGGCATGAATGTTTGGGTCAATGCTGTTACAGAGTTTGGAGGGATTACGCCCGGTTATTGGAATATTCAAGTTTTAGAAAATGGAGGGTTTCAAGTTGGCCCCTTTAGTTTTCAGACCAATTCAGACGGGCAGGTGACAAATTTTCAAATGTCCGGGCCATTCGGAATTGCTGAACAAGGGGATTTTCCCGAACCGGTTGACTCGCTGCTTGTCAGGTTTTTCAAAAGCTCTGCTTGGAGTATCGCAGTAGAAAACAAGCGCCTTGATGACAGCCGGGCGCGCTCTTTGAACAATCCGCATCTCCCAAGATATTTGCCGGTGGAAGAGTTCACGCGGTTAACCGGAATCAATCCTTTTCAGCAGCTCGAAAGGGATTATTTCGCGCTCATCACATCAAACGGTGATCGCATTGTGTATATCAAATTTGATAATGGTTTATTTCCAAATCAAAGGCCCGAAATACAAATCCACTTATATCAAAAAATCAAGAATGGATATGGGTTTATAACCACTCAAGCATATCGCCGCGACGTGCCTTTTAATGGTACGGCAGTTCCGGAGGATTTTGGTTTGAATCGAATACACTTTCCGGAGCCAGAAATTCGGTTAAATTCGAATCTAAAAAACAGCATTCTCTTGCCATGGCCGGCGCGTTCCGAACTACGCGGATTTTTTGATGACCGTTCGCCCCAATTTTACACAATTGCGATGGGCGTTGCCTTGGCGGTGGCCGGGCTGTCGTACGGCTGGCTTACATTACTGCAAGCCGAATTTACCGAAATAACCCGCATCAGAGGCTTCGAATCAATTTCTGATGTTATCGGCGCTGAGGATTTGCGTCGGCGCATGATTATCTCAATGATTGCGCTCACTGCATCGAGCAGCCTTGCCATTGTTTACGCTTTTAGCGCGGTAAAAGCATGGATTGCATCTAATCGAAAACAACCCAAACCTGCGATTAAAAATGAACCGGCCGAATCTATCAGGCCATTAACCACGCTCCGCGCTTTAAAGCGCTCGGAGCTTCGGCAGCAAGATGGTCTTAGCCGGCGGGAGTTTACAGGCAGGTTTTTGGGTGCAGTTGCAGCATTTTTAGGCTTGGGAAGTTCTGTATTCGCAGGCCCTAAGCAAGATTCGAAATCGCAAAAGAAAAAAGTTAAAAAACCGAAAGCTGAAAAGCTGAATTACGACGCTTTCCGGAAAGCACAAATTGAACGCATGCTCGGCTATTTGAAGCCCGGTGTCGGCGTTGATCCGAAAAGCGGTTATGCTTATGACGGATTGAAAGGAAATGAAGCGAGAAAATGGACGCAGCCGACCATTATTGGATTTCAGGTCGAAATTTTGGCGCATCAAGCCGCAGGCGATGTGCCCGGCCGGGAAAGCGCAGGACACGCGAAAGAAGCGCTTGAGACATTGGACAGGCTTTTGAAGCAACTCCTTCAGGATCAGCAAAAATTCGGCCGGCAAGTGGCTCCCAGGGGAAATACAGGCCTGATCCCGTGGTTTAAACTAGAGCCTGCTGTCCAGGCAGACAGCACACTGATCGCTTATGTAGACAACGCTAATTTAACCGTGAGCATGATGACTGCAATCGGTTCTTTGATTCGCGCCAAGAAAAAACATCCTGAACTTTCGGAAACAATTGATCAAACCATCGTACAGGCAAGGCAATTTCTTAAGGTCCAGGAAGCCGGCATGGGTTACACCAAAATGATCGGTTTTCAAAACGGCCTTTTGCGCGGCGAAGTATTTGCCGGTGAGCAAGGGTGGAGGCCGGATGCTTACCATATTGACCGGTTGTTTGCCGAGCATGGCCCAAAAACCGCTTTGCTGACGACTTATTTCATCAAATTAGTTCCGCAGGTTTTTACAAATTTAAAACCTGTTTTCAAGCTGTACAAGTTTCGAGATGGAAAGGAGCGGTTGGTAGCGGCACCTTGGAATGGTGGCGCGTTTCAGATGGGTTGGGCAGTTCCTTATGTTATGAAGAACAAACGCTTCAAAATCGTTTATGAAAACTTCCTGAAAGCCGCGATGGATTATGCATATCAAAACGGTCTTCCCGGGTTTTTGTCCGAATCCGTAGATCCGGCGACAGAAAAATACGAAGGCAAAATCGGTTTCCCGTTTCACGAAACAGACGAACCGACCAACTATACGATCAGTTCGCTGTATGGACTTGACGGTTTTTCACTGCTTGCACCAAAAACAATTCTCAATTGGCGCGCATCCATTCTGAAACAGTTGAACAAGCTGGCGGGGCCATACGGTAATTTTGAATCTGCAACAGCAGACGGCCAAGTGTCGAAAATTTATGTCGGCAATCACCACTTATCATCCATTCTGGGTTTAATCGGAAAGCAAAGCGAATCTATCCAGGTATTTCTAGAAGCCGAAGGTTTGACGGAAAAATACAACGCATTTTTAGATCAAGTTCAGCTTCCTGAAGAAGCCGTAAAACCCTTTGATATTAAATTCACCAAACCGCCCAAACTCAAGCGCTCAGAATTGCGCGAAGAAAGTGATAAACCGGAAGACATTCCACTCGAAGGTTATGCGCTTGAAGGCGTTTCGCCCGATCAAGTGATGACAATTCTGAAAGCCGGGGGAAAAGCTCTGCGCGAATCTTATGCGGAAAGTGAGCGCAAATGGCTGGGTGATGATCCCGGCGCATTGGCCGAAATTGCGGGCGTGAATTCGGTTGCTGTTTTTGGCGATTTGCATGGCGCAACCGGAAATTTTACGAAGCGATTCGAAGAACTCGGCAAAGAAGCGTTCCTTCAAAATCCTAAAAATCATATCGTTGCGATCGGCGATTACTTGCACACAATCGATGAAAAAAAAGCGCGGAACAAGAAAGCCTATTTGGAATCTCTGCGTACTTTGCTCATTTTATTGCAGCTCAAAATTAAATATCCTAAGCAGGTTCATTTATTACCCGGCAATCATGATTATGCGCATGCCGGAGGAACTCGCCCCGGAAAATTTGATACTGATCAAACCGGCCAACTAGAGAATGCGATCGAAGATTTTGTCAACGCCGGGCCTGAGTCGGCTAGCGGATTGGACAGCAATACCGTTTACAATTTTCTTTTGAATTATTTGGCTTACGTTATCCGGCAAATGCCGATTGTGCTGACTATTGCAGACAAGAGTAAAGCAAAGCATCGTTTGGCATTTGTGCATGCCGGGCCGAACCAATCGTACACATCAAAAGAACAGGTCAATGAAATTAAAATTCTACACGGGACAATTGATGATGTTTTATGGGACCGCTTTTATGAACCTGAATTTTTAGAGCAGTTTCTATCTACGCTAGAAAGCGAGTATTTGATCTCAGGACATACACCGCCGACTGATTTTGAGGAAGCCGATTTGTACGATGCCGAAACACACACGGCTTTTATCAATGACCATCACATCATTATCGATTCTTCTCGAAAGTCAGGCATGCTCCTGGTCCGGTTTAAAAATTCCAAAGCTTTTCAATCATCCGAAAAATTTATCCGCGCATTCGCTAAGCCCGTAGAAGCATCGCCTCGCTCCGAGTTGAGAAATATTAGCCGCACCGAGCGCCGAAGAGCTGGCAAGATCAATGCAATTAAAGCAAAACAAAGCGAAGATTTTCCGGAGCTTTTAGGAAAATTAAGGCGACGGTTCAACAATATTAATCAATTTGTCGGCGAAACTAGAACAAACATCAGCTCGGTTGACAAGGAAAAGCTTGCGCAAATTCTCGAGGCAAAAGGCATCAAAACAAAAGCTCCCGAGTTTTTACGCAAATTAGGAGATAAATTAACCGATTTATTATTAATTTCCGACGTTGAGAAACACTATCAGGCCCGATATTCCGAAATTCCAAAACTTCCGGAATCAAAAGACATGATTGATCGGTTAACCATAGAGCATTTAGATCGTTTGAACATACAGCTTGGCATGCTGCTCAATGATATGCGCGCCGAACTTATCCGCAGCTGGCGGCTAATGCAGCAAGTTCAGGAGAAACGGTCTTTGCTGGAAGAGCGCGTGCAAACCGTGGCGGCAAAGTCCGAACTTCGTATTTCTATTACAGATATCAATACCGAATTGCTGGGCGGCGCCGATGCGAAACAAGTTGAAAGGGTGGTTGTAGAAGAAATCAGAAAGATACCAGATTTCACAACTCAGGATGCATTCAAAGGAGAAGTCAGCCTGCTCGATCGTCCTTTTGATTTGGTGATGCAGAGATCGTCAGATGCGGCTGACACTTTCGACTTTCGCGTGGTAGCAAAACGAAAAGTTAAAGATGCAGAGCCTGTAGCGCGTCCAAATGAAGTCATTGCAGCTCTCGGTAGTTTGAGCACAACCGTCCTCACGAGCGAAATCTTCGGCAAACTCAAATCTTTAATCGAGCAAAGCATCAAGACAGACGTGGACTCAACTAGTTTTGCTCTCAAAGAAGCCGCTGCGAATGTTGTTAATCTTTCGCTTTCCGATCTTTCGAACACCCAAATCGCGCTTGCGATTTCAGGAAAAACATTGAGAGATGAAAGCGAAAACAATCTCACGCAAGCCCTCTTTTGGATTGCGAACTCACTCGATCAAAAGGTTGTGATTGTGGACGATACACCGTTTTCAAAGGGAATTGTGAAAATCGTAAACGACTGGCTTTCTGAAGATAAACAAATCGAAGTCATGCCGCCCTATTGGTCCCGCGTAGAAGATAAACTTCACGAAAAAGGTTTTACCCAAATTAAAGTTATCTTAGCCCCGGGCGAAAGCTTACTTCGTTCCTATGAAGGTTTTGATGTCAGTTACGCCCAAAACGTCACCGAACTCCTTTCGGTAGCAGGTGTTAGCAATATTATCACCGCTCAAGTCCGCTCCGAACTCCGTATCGCACAAATGGCGTAATTTCCAAAGTTTTAAGTGGTAAGTTGTAAGTGGTAAGCGATAAGCAATTCGAATAACTTAAAACTTACCACTTATCACTTACAGCTTAGCACTTACCACTTCTTGCATTTTGACCGCTTTCTCGATATACTGTCCTACTTTTTCACCCTAAAGCGAATCCATGCAAATACTTAGGATAGGATTGTTGGGCCTCGGCAATATCGGGCGTGGCGTCTATTCATTAATCAAAAATAAGAAAAAACTGATTAATGAACGAGATGGAGTCCGCCTGGAAGTCGTCCGGATCGGTGACCGGGGCAAATCCGTGGAGCTTCCGGAGCAAAAGAGGCTTTTAACTCAAAATATCCGCTCGATTTTGCGCGATCCTAAGATTGATGTGATTGTGGAGTTGATCGGCGGTGTTCATCCGGCCTATGAATTTGTCATTGAAGCTTTTAAGAATGGTAAGGATGTGGTGACGGCTAACAAAGCGCTTTTAGCTGAAAAGGGAAACGAGATTTTCCGTGCAGCCGAGAAATACGGCCGCCAGATTTACTTTGAAGCCAGCGTGGGCGGCGGGATTCCGGTGATTGCAGGAATCCGTGAAAATTTAATTGCTAACAAAATCCAATCGATTCATTCGATTATTAACGGAACTTCGAATTATATTTTGAGCCAGATGACGTCTGAAAAGCTGGATTTCAAGACGGCTCTGAAACAAGCGCAAAAGCTTGGTTTCGCCGAAGCAAATCCGAAGCTGGATATTGATGGCACAGACGCGGCGCACAAAATTGCGGTTTTGGCGAGCCTGGCATTTGGCAAAATGATTAAGTTTGAAGATGTTTATGTAGAAGGCATCGAACAAATCCGAAGCGAAGACATTGCTTTCGCGGATGAATTTGGTTACCGGATCAAGCTTCTCGCGATTGCGAAAGCTGCCAAAGACGGAATCGAAGCGCGCGTACAGCCGACGCTCTTGCCGAAGAGTCATTTTTTATCAAGCGTGAACGGTTCGTTTAACGCGATTTTGGTCCACGGCGATGAAACGGGCGATATGCTTTTTCACGGGCGCGGCGCCGGACGCAAACCAACGGCAAGCGCAGTCGTGAGTGATTTGGTGAAGCTTGCGAAAGTCAGGAGCGGAATCGAAGAATCGTGTGTGCGTTTTCCGAAAGGGTGGAACCGGGTTAAAAATATTTCGTCGATTTTGTCACGGTATTATTTGCGTTTTCACGTGATTGACCGGCCGGGCGTGTTGGCAAATATTTCAAAAGTGCTGCAGCAATATCAAATCAGCATTTCGGATGTGATTCAAAAAGAGCAGCGTACGGGAAGTGTGGTGCCATTGATTTTGCTGACGCACAATGCGCGCGAAGATAAATTGAGGCAAGCGGTTCAAAAGATCGACCGGCTTCAGTCCATTCGCGGCAAAACTCAAGTTTTACGTATCGAAAGTTAAAGACCCTCACCCCACCCTCTCCCTCAGGGAGGGGGATAAAGGGTGAGGGAAGTTTGAGGATAAAAATGTCGAAATTTGCGGTTAAAAAAATCGGAATCATTGAACGTTATCAGGAATTTTTGTCTGTCACAGACAAAACGCCCATTATCTCGCTCAATGAAGGCAATACGCCGCTCATTTTGTCGGAGGCGCTGGCGAATTATTTGAAATTAAAAGATGTCCGCATTTATTTTAAGTTTGAAGGTTTGAATCCGACCGGTTCATTTAAAGACCGCGGCATGACGATGGCGGTTTCGAAAGCAATGGAAGCGGGTGCTAAAGCCGTGATTTGCGCCTCGACCGGCAACACATCGGCATCGGCGGCGGCGTATGCGTCGCGCTGCGGTTTGAAATGTGTGGTATTGATCCCCGAAGGCAAAATCGCTAAAGGAAAGTTGATGCAGGCGTATCGATATGGTTCGCAAGTGATTATGATCAAGGGCAATTTTGACCAGGCGCTCACGATGGTCAAAGACATTGCGGCGAAATATCCGATTACAATCGTCAATTCGATCAATCCATACCGGATTGAAGGGCAGAAAACGGCTGCGTATGAAATTTGTGACGATTTAGGCGATGCGCCGGAGTATCACGCAATTCCCGTCGGCAATGCGGGAAACATCACGGCTTATTGGCAGGGTTACAAAGATTATAAAAAAGTCGGAAAGTCGGAGACTTTACCGAAAATGCTCGGCTTTCAAGCGTCTGGCGCTGCACCTATCGTTCTGGATAAGATTGTTGAGAAGCCTGAAACGATTGCGACCGCAATCCGCATCGGAAATCCGGCGAGCTGGAAAGGTGCCACTGCTGCACGCGATGAATCGGGCGGTTTGATCGATATGGTGACGGATGAGGAAATGACTTGGGCGTACCGCTTTATCGCGGAACGCGAAGGTGTTTTTGCGGAGCCGGCTTCCGCTGCGTCTGTTGCGGGTGTTGTGAAACTTGCGAAGAAAAATTATTTTAAACCCGGTACGCGGATTGTTTGCACATTGACAGGATCTGGTTTGAAAGATCCCGATTTTGCCTTGAGTTTTGATGACAAAATCGAATCTGTTGAGCCCGATGTCAATCAATTGATTAATCTGGTCAGCAAAAAATGAAATACATTTTAATTATTCCGGACGGAATCGGCGATATCCCGACAGAAGAACTGAACGGAAAAACGCCGCTCGAGATGAGCAAGCTCCCGAACTTCAACTTTTTCGCGAAAAGCGGAAAAGTCGGCAGCGTGCGCCTGTTGGGCGAGCGCGGAGAGCCGGCGTCATATTTGGCGGCGCTTTCGCTCTTTGGATACAATCCGAAAAAATCAATCGCGGGTCTCGGCGCGCTTGAGGCCGCGAATTTGGAAGTCAAGCTCGAGCCCAACGAGGTCGCATTTCGCATGAATCTTGTCACCGAATCAGACGGTGCGATGGCCGACAGTACGGCGGGCGATATCTCGACAAAAGAAGCCAAAGCGTTGATTAATTTCTTGAACAAGCAAATGTCGAGCGAGTTTGTGAAGTTTTTTGCGGGCACCGGCTATCGGCACATTGCGGTGATTAAAGACGCGAAAGGGTTTGAGGCACTTTCGGCTGACTGCACAGCGCCTGAGCGCATCTTGGGCAAGCGGATCGAACAGCATTTTCCGGTTGGTAGCGGTGCCGAGTTGATTAAAAAACTCATGTATGACGCAAAATCGCTGCTTGAAAAGCACGAAATCAATCAAGTGCGCGTTGATTTACAGGAAAATCCGGCAAACATGGTCTGGCTATGGGGCCAGGGTTCGAAGCCGGATTTGGCAAAGATTACGGAAACGCACAGTGTCACAGGTGCCGTGATTTCCGCCGTTGATTATATGAAAGGCCTCGGCCGCTTGATCGGGCTCACAGTGGTCGATGCGCCCGGCGCAACCGGAAAAGCGGATACTGATTTTGAATCGAAAGCCGATGCCATGACGGAAGTTCTCAAGGAAAAAGATTTTGTCTGTGTGCATGTGCGCGCCTGCGATGACGCGTCACATCAGGGAAATTTAAAACAGAAAATTTTGGCGCTTGAAGCGATTGATTATTACATTTTGGGCGCCGCAAAACAATTTTACGAAGAATTTAAAGAAGTCCGGATTTTAATTGCGCCGCTTTTGTCGACTTCATGGAAAACGAAATCACATTTGAAAGATTCGGTACCGTTTATCGTGGCGGGGAAAAATGTGGTGCCGGATGAAATCGAAAAGTTTTCGGAAGCCTCGTCACGGCTTTCTAATTTGCGTTTCAAAGACGGCCATAAATTAATGAATTATTTTCTAACGGGAAAGGAGTAGCAGTTGTAAGTTGTAAGTTGTAAGTGCTAAGTTAAACAATCTTCCTAACTTATCCCTTACCACTTATCCCTTACCACTAAGTTGAAATGAGTCTGATTGTTCAAAAATTCGGCGGAAGTTCGGTTGGAAATGCAAAACGGATTCAAAATGTTGCGAAGCGGGTCGTTGAAACCAAGCGCAAAGGAAACAAGCTAGTTGTTGTTGTCTCGGCGATCGGCGATTCGACGGATAAGCTGCTGGAACTGGCGCACGAAATTAACCCGGATCCCGAAGAACGCGAGATAGACATGCTGCTGGCGACCGGCGAGCAGATTTCGGTTTCAATTTTGGCGATGGCGATTCACCGTTTGGGCGAAAAGGCGATTTCTTTTACGGGCCCTCAGGTCGGCATTATCACGGACAAGTCGCACACGAAGGCGAAAATCCTGGATATCAACACGCAGCGCATCGAGAAAGCATTGCGCGAAGGCAACATCGTGATTGTCGCCGGATTTCAAGGCAAAACCGTGTCGGAAGAAATCACGACTTTAGGCCGAGGCGGTTCTGATTTAACGGCAGTTGCGCTTGCGAAGGTATTGAAAGCGAAACGCTGCGAGATTTATACGGATGTCGACGGCATTTACAGCGCTGATCCGCGCCTCGTGAAAGATGCGCGCAAAATGCATGTCGCTAGCTATGACGAAATTCTGGAACTGGCTTCGCTCGGCGCGCAGGTCATGCAGTCACGGTCGATTGAAGTCGGAAAAAAGTTTAACGTGCCGATCGTGGTGCGTTCGAGCCTTAATTATAAAATTGAAGGAACTTTGATCACAAAGGAGACCAAAGCAATGGAAGAAGTTTCAGTCACGGGCGTTGCGCTCGATGAAAATCAGGCAAAAATCACGATGTATAAAGTTCCGGACCGTCCCGGCGTTGCTGCGCGGATTTTCAAAATTCTCGCCGATGAAAAAGTGAACGTGGACATCATCATTCAAAATAAAACTCAGACGAAGAGCACCGACATTTCGTTTACGGTCGTCAAGTCCGAGCTTAATTCCGCCATGCGCGGCGTGCAAAAAGCAGCACGTGCGGTTCATGCGGGAAGTGTTGTTTGCGACCAAAAGATCGCCAAAGTCAGTGCAGTTGGTGTCGGTATGCGGTCTCATTCCGGCATTGCGTCCAAAATGTTTACCGCGCTGGCGAATAAGCGGATCAACATCGACATGATTTCGACTTCTGAAATCCGGATTTCGGCGGTCGTGCAGGCAAACAAAGGCAAAGAAGCTTTAAAGGCGCTTCATCAAGCGTTTGGATTGGGAAAAAAGAAATAAAAATGAAAAAAGTTCAAATTTACGACACAACTTTAAGGGACGGAACGCAGGGCGAGGGCGTGAGCTTGTCTTTAAGCGACAAACTCACCTTGGCGAAACGTTTTGACCAGTTCGGCATCGACTTCATCGAAGGCGGATGGCCGGGCTCCAATCCGAAAGACTTGGCGTTTTTTAAAGAAGCCAAGAAGCTCAAATTGAAACACGCGAAAATCGCCGCGTTCGGATCTACGCGCCGCGCAGGAGTCAAAGTCTCTTCTGACGAACAAATCAAATTGTTGCTTGAGGCCGACACGAAGGTGATTACGATTTTCGGAAAAAGCTGGGATTTTCATGTCCGCGAAGTGTTTAAAACATCGCTGAAAGAGAATCTTGCGATGATCGAAGACAGCGTGCGTTATCTCAAGTCAAAAAAGAAATTTGTGATCTATGATGCCGAACATTTTTTTGACGGTTTTCGGGAAAATCAAAAATACGCGCTCGAAACATTGAAAGCAGCTGCCAAAGCCGGTGCCGATTTGATCTGCCTGTGTGATACAAACGGCGGATCAATCCCGCATCGAGTGGCCATCGCGGTAAAACGGGTTCGGAAAACCGTGAAAACCCCGCTCGGGATCCATGTCCATAACGATGACGGCCTTGCGGTTGCCAATTCTGTTACGGCGATCGAACATGGTGCCGTTCAAGTGCAGGGAACAATCAACGGTTACGGTGAACGCTGCGGCAACGCGAATTTGACCACAATCATTCCGCTCTTGCAGCTCAAGCTAGGGTTTAAAGTTTTGAGCCCAAAAAAATTGAAGGGATTGACCGATCTTTCGCATTTTGTGTCGGAAGTTTGCAATATGCCCGTACGCGGCAGCCAGCCGTTCACCGGACGTTCTGCGTTTGCGCACAAAGGCGGCGTGCACGTCAATGCCATGATGAAAAACCGCAAGACATACGAACATATCAATCCGGGCCTTGTCGGCAATCATACGCGCTTTTTGGTATCGGAATTAAGCGGAAAATCCAATGTGCTCGCCAAATCCGCTGAAATGCATTTGGGTTTGACAAAAGATACGCCCGCGACACGCGCGATTTTAGAAAAAGTCCAGAATTTAGAGAACCAAGGTTATCAATTTGAAGCCGCTGAGGCAAGTTTTGAGCTTTTGATCAAAAAAGAAACCGGAAAATATAAGCAGCTTTTTACAGTGCAAAAAGTGCGCGTGTTGGATGAGAAAGTGAACGGCGGCGGCGCAACGTCTGAAGCAACCGTTGAAATCAAAGTCGGCGATGAAGTAGAACACACCGTCGCGCAGGGCGACGGTCCGGTGAACGCTCTTGATAACGCTTTGCGTAAAGCGCTTGTAAAATTTTACCCTGTGGTCGAAAAAATTCACCTTACGGATTACAAAGTCCGTGTTGTCAATTCCGAAGCAGGCACGGCAGCGAAAGTCCGCGTATTCATTGAATTTCAGGATGACAAGGGCTCTTGGTCTACTGTCGGCGTTTCTGAAAACGTCATTGAAGCAAGCTGGCAAGCGCTTGTGGAAGCCATCGAGTACAAATTACTTAAGGTTTAAGTGATAAGTTATAAGTGATAAGTAAAATTGTCATCGCATGATTCATCTTTCAAACTTAAAACTTACTACTTAAAACTTACCACTTTGAAATATGGATTTACCTTCACAATATAAGCCCAAGGATGTCGAATCCAAGTGGTACACGGCGTGGGAGTCGTCCGGGTTTTTCACTCCGAAGATAAACGAGTCGCTTCCTCCCGAACAACGTTTTACCATTGTAATCCCGCCGCCCAATGTGACCGGAATTCTGCATATGGGCCACGCTTTAAACAACACCATTCAAGATATTTTGATTCGTTTTGAACGCATGCGCGAAAAATCGACACTTTGGATTCCGGGTGTGGATCATGCCGGTATCGCAACGCAAAATGTGGTAGAAAAAAAACTCGCCAAAGAAGGGAAATCACGCCATACACTTGGCCGCGAAAAGTTTATTGAGGAAGTTTGGAAATGGAAAGAAGACCACGGCTCTACGATCGTTAAGCAGCTGCGCCGTCTCGGCGCTTCTTGCGACTGGTCGCGTGAGCGCTTTACGATGGATGAAGGCCTTTCGCGCGCGGTGCGCGAGTCATTCGTCACACTTTATGAAAAGGATCTAATTTATCAAGGCGATTACATCATCAATTGGTGCCCGCGCTGCCAAACGGCGCTTTCGGATGAAGAAGCCGCGCATAAAGAAACCGAAGGCGCGCTTTATCACATTCAATATCCGCTCGCAGACAACCCAAAAGAACATGTGGTGGTTGCCACCACGCGCCCTGAGACGATGCTCGGCGATACGGCTGTTGCGGTTAATCCGAACGATGACCGTTACAAAAAATTAATTGGTCGGCAGGTGATCCTGCCGCTTCTTGAACGCAAAATCCCCGTAATTGCCGATGAATTTGTCGATATGGATTTCGGAACCGGTATCGTGAAGATTACGCCGGCGCACGATCCGAACGATTTTGCGTTTCAATCGCGCCATCCCGAAATTCCGGTCATTAATGTCTTAAACCCCAACGGAACCGTCAATGAAGCGGGCGGCGCTTATAAAAATCTGGATCGCTTCGAAGCGCGCAAAAAGATCATCCATGATTTGGAAGCGCTCGGGCTTTTTGTGAAACGTGTTTCCCACAAGCACGCTGTCGGGCATTGTTACCGCTGCGATACAGTGGTCGAGCCTTATTTATCCAAACAATGGTTTGTGCGGATGAAGCCTCTGGCGGAGAAAGCGATCCGCGCGCACAAAGAAGGGAAAACTCAGTTTTTTCCGGAGCGTTGGAATAAAGTTTATTCGGGCTGGCTGGATAATATCCGCGATTGGTGCATTTCCCGCCAAATTTGGTGGGGGCATCAGATTCCGGTTTGGTATTGTGAAAATAAATGTAAAAAGCCGATTGTCACGCGTGAAGATCCGAAACTTTGCCCTGAATGCGGCTCTTCAAAATTAAAGCGCGATCCCGATATGCTCGATACCTGGTTTTCATCCTGGCTTTGGCCGTTTTCAACCCTTGGCTGGCCAGAGAAAACAAAAGACCTCAAATATTTCTATCCGACTTCAGTCCTCGTGACCGCGCCCGAAATTATTTTCTTCTGGGTGGCGCGCATGATCATGGCTGGCCTCTTTTTTATGGGCAAGGAGCCGTTTTCGCGCATTTATATTCACGGCACTGTCCGCACCGATTCCGGCCAGAAAATGTCCAAATCACTCGGCAACGCGATTGATCCTTTGACCGTGATTGATGAAATTGGCGCCGATGCCTTAAGGTTTTCGGTCATCATGCTCACCGCTAGCGGGCAAGATGCTTATTTGTCCAAGGAGAAATTTGACCTTGGACGCAATTTCACGAACAAAATCTGGAACGCCTCGCGCTTTGTGCTCACAAACGTCATGCATTTGAAGGAAATTAGGATTCAGGAAAACGAACTTTCGGTGACGGACCGGTGGATTTTGACCGAACTTCAGAAAACCATCCAGGAAATCACAAAATACATCGAGCAATTCCGCTTTAATGACGCGGCTTCCGCAATTTATCACTTTTTCTGGCATTCTTTCTGCGACTGGTATTTGGAGCTCGCAAAGCCTGCGTTTATGGGCGATGAAGGCGAAGCGCGCGCCGAGACGACGCGTTCGGTTTTGGTTTATGTTTTAGAGCGATCGCTCAGGCTTTTGCATCCTTTTATGCCGTTTGTGACTGAAGAAATCTGGCAGAAACTGAAGAGCCTCATCAAAACCCCGCTTTTTGAAGAACCGTCCGTCATGCTTTCGGTTTGGCCTGCCGCCGAGAAGAAATTCATTTTTAATTCCGAATCCGAGAAGTTTGCATTATTTCAAGAAGCGGTTTCCGGCATTCGCGACCTTCAGTCGCTATTGGGCATCGCAACCGAAAAGTCCACACGCGTTACGGTGACTTCTGATTCGAAAGACAATCTGGGTTTGTTGAAGGACCTTGAATCTTCCATTAAACGTTTAACGCGTGTTGCCGAGCTTAGTTATGCCGGAAAGATTTCTAAAAAGCCCGGCATGGTGGGCCGCGCATCAGCGAGTATGGAAATTTTTGTGACGGATATTAAGCAAGATGATTTGAAAGTAGCCGAAACCAAAACTCGCAAGAAAATCGACGAACTTGCGCGTTACATCGATTCAATCGACAAGAAACTTTCCAATCAAAATTTTGTTGCCCGCGCTCCGGAAGAAGTGGTGGAGGACGAAAAAACAAAGAAAGAAAACGCCGCAAAAGAACTTAAAGCGTATCAGGAAAATCTCGCGATTTTAACGAGCCGGTAAACATGTTTTCGACCAAGACTAAAAAATTGATCCGCGAAGCGCTCAAAGAAGATATCGGCCCGGGCGACGTAACGACCCGGATTTTTGTATCGCCAAAAGCGACGGGAAAAGCAGCCCTGATCGCAAAGGGGAGCGGTATTTTGGCCGGAAGGCCGGTTTTTGAGGAGGTTTTTCGCGCGGCGAATTCCAAAACGAAGCTTCGATGGTTTAAAAAGGATGGCGATAAAATTTCACACGGCGGAAAAATTTGCGAAATGAAGGGACATGCAGCATCAATGCTCGGAGCCGAGCGGACGGCGCTCAATTTTATTTCGCATCTATCGGGCATTGCGACTGAAACTCATTATTTCGTGAAGAAGGTCAAAGGAACTAAAGCTAAAATTTACGATACGCGCAAAACAACGCCCCTATGGCGAGAGCTCGAGAAGTATGCGGTTAAAATGGGCGGCGGTGAGAATCACCGGATGGGGCTCTGGGACCAGGGGTTCGTGAAAGACAATCACTGGCATTTTGCAAAAAACGTGCAGGATCTTAAGCGGAAGGTGAAGAGATTGCATGCCAAGAATGTGATATTGGAAATCGAAGAGAAGCATTTAAAAGAAATAAAAGTAATCTTAGAAGCAAGACCGGCCGTCATTTTATTAGACAATTTTTCGATTTCAAATATCAAACGGGCCGTGAAATTGGTCCGGCGGCATTCAAAATCAGCCATCGAAGTATCGGGCAGTGTTTCCATGAAAAATGTCCGGCAAATTGCCAAGGCCGGTGTTGACCGGATTTCCGTCGGTGCCATTACACACTCGCCGCGTGCGTTTGATTTTTCGATTGAGGTGATGCAATGAATCGTTTTTATAGCTACGTCCTGACTTTCGCCATTCTCTTTGTCTTTCCTTTGCATCTGCATGCTTATCTGGTGGACAGTTTTGACATGTCTAAAACCAAGATCATTGAGGAGCGCGGTAACTTTACGGGCGGCGGGAAACCGAATGCACGCGTGCCTTATGTCAGGTCAAATCTGGTTAAAGATGCCGAGCGCGGCACGGTGCTTGCCATCGAATACAACGTGAGCGAGGGTTACGGCGGCACGTTCCTGAGATTTTACCCGAATCAAATTCCGCCACAATTCAATGCGATCCGGTTTTGGATTCGAGGAAGCCAATCCGCATTCAAAATTGAACTCAAAGATGATGCTATTCACAGCTTTGTGGTTGAAAAGTCGGAGCGCGATGCGTGGAAACAAATCACGGTTCCTGTATCACAACTTTCCAATCATTCGCATTTGAAAAAAGACGATCTGACCGAATTTGTTTTTGTCTTCGAAGAAGGCCGGACTGCGCCGCGGCTGGGCACGCTTTACATTGATGATTTGGAATTTATCGAGTTGGATGAAGCTAAAGCCGGTAAGACAGACCTCCCGAAGCCCGGAGCGGTGATGATTAACGGCGATGTTCCGTTCAGAGTGCCGTATGAAGTCGGTGAAACGACGAAGTTGAAACTTTCGACACGCGTTCCGAAGAAGGGTGAATTTGAAGAATTTAGATTTGAAGCTTCATGGGATGAAAAGCATTGGTTTTATCTTGCAGGTTTTCCTGATGAGGGCAAACTGACGTACGAATATGAATGGCCGGTCGGCGGATTTTTGGGCGGGAAATATTGGTTGAGGGGCGTAACAGTCGATCCGCACGGCAAACGCAGTGAAGGCCCCGTGAGCCTTATTGCCATTCGCAATCGTTTTAATTTCGACAAATTTCTCGACGAAATTCAGAAGAGCACGTTCGATTATTTTGTCAATGAAGTAGAATCTCAATCCTATTTTGTGAAGGATCGTCACTCAAGCGGCGAAGTTTTTTCGACAGGTTTGAGCGGGTTTCAAATGCCGGCTTATGTCATTGGCGTCGAGCGTAAGTGGATGAGCCGGGAGGAAGCTCTCAAGCGTTTAAACCGGATGATGGATGTTGCGCTTTACCAATTAAACCGGTATCAAGGCCTCCTGCCGCACTGGCTTGGGCCCGGCCGCAAAGAAATCTGGGAAATCGAGATGGGAGATTCGGTTGAAACATCGTTTTTTCTCGCAGGCGCCTTGACCGCGAAGCAATATTTCAGCGGCCCGACAGCGGAGGAAAAGTCGTTTCGCGATAAAGTGGACGAATTTTACAGAGGGATTCATTGGGATGCGCTGCTTAAGCGGGAACGGTCGGAAGATGAGCGCGGCCTTTTGCCGTGGCATTGGTCCAAGAAAAATGGCCCGAATACGTTTGAATTGCGCGGCTACAATGAAGCCATGATTGTTTATCTGTTGGCGTTGGGCGCGCCAGCCAATGCAATTCCGGCTGAAAGCTGGAAAGCATGGGCTTCTACTTACCAGAAAAGCAGTTACGGCCCGTATGAGCTGATTGCATGCGCGCCGCTTTTCACCCATCAATATTCGCATTTATGGGTTGATTTCCGCGGAATTCGAGACGCTTATGCTAATTATTTTGAAAATTCAATTCTAGCAACGTTTGCTAACCGTGAATTCTCGATGAGGGCCAATGATTATCCGCCGGAACTTTGGGGTTTGACGGCCTCCGAAGGGCCAGGCGGTTACAAGGCGTACGGTGCGCCGCCCATGGGTTCTGCGGTTCCGGTTTTAAATGACGGCACGATTGCGCCGACGGCTGCCGCGACTTCCATTATGTTTACGCCGCCGCTTTCAATTGCAGCCATGAAATATATCAAAGACCAGTACGGCGAAAAAGTTTGGGGCCCCTACGGATTTAAGGATGCGCTCAATCCCAAACAAAATTGGGTGAGCGAGCATCACCTCGGCCTTGATCAAGGCCCAATTGTGTTGGCCATTGAAAACTACAGAACAGGCCTTATTTGGCGGCTGTTCATGAAGAATCCGGAAATTCAGGCGGGCCTCCGAAAAGCCGGTTTTAAGCCTCATTGAGTATTGGTAGGACGCAATGCCAAATTCTCCCTTCAAATTAGTCTCTTCCTTTAAAGCCAGAGGCGATCAGCCGCAAGCCATCGAAAAAATTGTGAGCGGCCTCAATCAAAATTTAAAAGAGCAGGTTTTGGTCGGTGTGACAGGTTCCGGCAAAACGTTTACGATGGCGAATGTCATCGCCGAATGGGGCCGGCCCGCGCTTGTGATTTCGCACAACAAAACCCTGGCTGCACAGCTCTATAGCGAATTCAAAGAGTTTTTCCCCGAAAACGCAGTCGAATATTTCGTTTCCTATTATGATTATTACCAGCCGGAAGCTTATGTACCGCATACGGATACGTACATCGAAAAAGATGCTTCCATTAATGATGATCTCGACCGCCTGCGGCTTTCAGCAACGAGCGCGGCTTTGTCGCGCGAGGATTGTATCGTGGTCGCCAGCGTCTCCTGCATTTATGGCTTGGGCGCTCCCGAAGATTGGCAGGGCATGCTGGTTCAAATCGCAACGGGACAAGCGATTTTACGCGATGAATTCTTAAAATCTGTGATTGCAATTCAATATAACCGCCAGGACGCCGATTTCAAGCGCGGTACGGTCCGCGCGCGCGGCGATGTGGTTGATTTGTTTCCGTCATACGGCGAAAGCCCTTACCGGATTCAATTTCGCGGAAAATTGATCGAATCCATTTCGCTTTTAGACAAAAATTCTTTCAAACCGGTTCAGTCCTTAAAGAAACTCGCGATTTATCCGGCGAAACATTTCGTCACGACAAGCGACCGGCTGAATGATGCGATGAAAGCGATTAAAGAGGAACTCGCGCAGCATGTTAAAGTCTTGATCGGACAGGGAAGGGATCTTGAAGCAAAGCGCCTTGAATCGCGCACCAAGTACGACCTCGAAATGCTGCGTGAAGTCGGCTATTGCTCCGGCATCGAAAATTATTCGAGGCATCTCTCGGGCCGCGCGCCGGGCTCCAAGCCGTACACATTTTTGGATTATATGCCCAAAGGTTATTTAACCATTATCGATGAATCCCACCAAAGCATTCCGCAAGTCCGCGGCATGTATCATGGCGACCTTTCGCGCAAAAAAGTTCTCGTAGAGCACGGCTTCCGCCTGCCATCGGCGCTGGATAACCGGCCCCTTAATTTTGCCGAATTCGAGAAAATGACGGGCCAGGCTTTATATGTTTCCGCGACGCCGGGGCCTTATGAAAATGAGCGCGCGCAGCAGACAATCGAACAAATCATCCGGCCGACGGGCTTGATGGATCCCGAAATCGAAGTCCGTAAAACCGAAGGGCAGGTTGATGATCTGATCGCTGAAATTAAAGCGCGTTCGCAGAAACAAGAACGGGTTTTGGTCACAACACTTACGAAGCGCATGGCCGAAGACCTCAGCCGCTATTTAAAGGAAGTCGGAATTCAAGTGCATTATTTACATTCGGAGCTCGATGCATTTGAGCGTGTTGAAATTTTGCGCGACCTTAGGCTTAAAAAATACGACTGCGTTGTCGGAATTAATTTACTGCGCGAAGGGTTGGATTTGCCGGAAGTGTCGCTTGTTGCGATTTTAGATGCAGATAAGGAAGGATTTTTGCGAAGCGACGTGTCGCTTATTCAAACCGCAGGCCGCGCGGCCAGGCATGTGAATGGCCGCGTAATCATGTATGCCGATAAAGTGACGGATTCGATGAAGCGCGCAATTGACGAGACAGCGCGCCGCCGCAAAATTCAAAGCGATTACAATGAGAAAAATAATATTAAGCCCGAAACAATCCGTAAAGAAATCCGAGAAGGGATCGAAAAATGGAAAAAGGCGGAAAATTTTACGCAGGAAGTGATCGGCGAAGATCAAAAGGATTTCGAAGTGAAATCGCAAATCGCTTATTTATATAACCGGATGGAACGCGCTTCCAGCGCGCTGGATTTTGTGTTGGCGGCAAAATTTAGGGATGAAATCCGTGATTTAGAGCAAAAACACGGGCTCCATCGGGAATCTGTCTTAAAAAAGAAGGGTTAGGACCGATATTGTATTGACACGCAGGTTCGTTGGTCTATAATCCGAATTTCAGTCCGTCACAGGAAAGGAAATTAGGAAAAGTTGGAAGACGTATTCAAAATTCTGGATGATCATAAATTAATCGCAAATGTCCGCGCCAGCGAACATGACGATGCCGCGCAGCTTGCCAAAGCGGCTCTTGCCGGCGGTTTCAAAGTTCTCGAAATTTCCATGTCGGTGCCTCAAGCGCCGCGCCTGATCGAGACGCTTTCCAAAAACGGCGACCTGATCGGCGCCAGTTCCGTCACAGACGGCGAAATGGCGCAGCGCGCAATCAACGCCGGCGCTAAATTTATTTCGAGCCACTTTGTTGATAAAATTATTCTTACAGTCGGTAAAAACAATAATGTGTTCGTCATTCAAAGTGCCGCGACTGCCACGGAGGCGATGGATGCTTTTAATTCAGGTGTTGATCTCATCGACTTATATCCGATTGATGTATTGGGCGGCCCCAGTTTCGCGAAGCGTTTGAAACGTGCGCTGCCGATTACACGGCTGATGGTTTCCGGTGGCGTGACTTGCGATAATTTTTTGGAATATCTCAAAGTTGGTGCTAATGTGGTTGAAATCGGAAGTGCTATTTGTGATAAGTCATTAATCCGCGCGCACAATTGGGCAGAAGTGACCGAACGCGCGAAAAAGTTCCAGCAAAAGCTGGAATCACTCAAAGCAGCGCGCTCCTCCTAGTTTTACCTTTTTCTCTTGTTTTATCTGTCTCTCATGGTGTAGTCTTCTCCGCATGGATCCAAAATTAAAGCCGAGCGGAAAATTTACCTCTGTCCGGACCAAGATCTGCCGGGATTTTGATGTTGCCAGCCAGAAAGAGTGGAGGGAAGGCAATAATTTAGGCGGTTATGCTTCTTCTACTATTTTGGGCGCCAACACCAAACGCAGCCACGGCTTGCTTGTTGTCCCCGCAGGAAAATCCGGCGACGTTGTCCTTTTGTCCAACCTGGAAGAAACTCTGCACGTAGGCGATAAGTCGTTTCCTCTGTCGACGCATTTGTATTCGGATACGATTTACCCAAAGGGCTATGAATACTTAGAAAACTTTTATCTCGCGCCGAATCCGATTTGGATTTACCGAATCGATCAATGGGCGCTCATGAAAGCGATTGTGATGATGCCGGATGAACATACGGTTTTTATTCGTTATCAGTTTCTTTCCAGTTACGGCGATTATGTACGGCTTGAAATTCGCCCGATCGTTGCATTCCGGCCGGCATCCGGGCTTAGCAGGGAAAGTCAGGATGGGATTCCGGAAATCGAATTTGGCCGTCATCATGTGGCGCTCAAACCCAAAAAAGCTTTTCCGGAGCTTTTTCTGTATCACAATGCAGCCGTGACTGACCGATCGGCGCGGTGGTTCCGCCGTTTGGGCTATCCGGAAGCTCGCCAGCCGGCAGCGGGATTGGAAGAAGACCTCTATTCGCCTTGCTCTCTCATTTATGCTTTTTTAAAGGAGGAAGGGGTCTTTTTGTGTGCTACTACTGAGTCAAAATCAGGCTCTTAAACCTTCCTTGACGGGCTCTCCAAGCTCTCCTATAATCACTAGATTATCTGAAGCTTTATCAGTTAGGGCGGAAGAGGTGTGCGTGAATCTTCTCGAAAACATCAATGAGCAAACAAAAACCTTACCGTTACCTGCTTTATCTTTTACTTCTGCTCTTTGAACGGTTGTCGTTAATATTGCCCAGGAGCTTGATGTTCGCCGTGGCAGATTTCACCGGCTGGCTCGCGTGGCATATTTTACCCAAAGAAAGACGTAAAGTTATTCAGCATTTAGAGATAGCTTTCGGCGCACCCAAAACATTTACCGAATTTAACCGGATTGGCCGGTCAGTTTTTCAAAATCTGGGCAAGACCGTAATTGATACACTCAGAATCCCAAAGTTGTCCAAGCAGGATTTGAATGCGCTTATCTCTGAGAGCCATGTGTTCGATAAGATAGAAATAGCGCTTAAAAACGGCCGCGGTTTGATTTGCGCAACGGGGCATATCGGAAATTGGGAATTGATCCCGGTTTTTATTGCATCACGCGGATACGAGGGCGGCGTTATCGGCCGGCGGATTTATTACGAACCTTTTAACCGTGTACTTGAAAAGATCCGCGAAGGCGCAGGCGCCAAAGTGTTTTACCGGGATGAATCACCGAAGCCGATTTTGGCGGCGCTGAAGAAAAATCAAATTGTAGGCGTTCTGCCGGATCAGGACGTGGATAGTTTGGAAGGAATTTTTGTTCCGTTCTTTGGACGATTGGCTTATACGCCGAGCGCGCCCGCAAAACTTTCGATTGCGAGCGGCGCGCCGATTCTGCCGCTTTTTATGATTCGGGCGGGCGGGCGTTATAAACTTTTTTGTGATGAAATTATTTGGCCGGAAGCAGCACCCGACAAAGAAGCGGCGGTTTTAAAAATCACGCAACGGGTTTCGGACGTGATTGAATCTTACGTGAGGCGTTACCCGGAACAGTGGGTTTGGATGCATCGGCGGTGGCGAAGCCGTCCGAAAGAAGAAGCAAAAGAAAAAGTTCAGAAAAGTACGTGAGTTAAGCGGAGTTAATATGGTTAAGAAGACAATCGGGATTTGCGTGATGATTGCACTGTTATATGCGGGCTTCATTCAAATCCAGCTTTTAATTTCGGCAAGAAGTGCCAAATCCGGAACACAGGAAAATGAGGATCAGGCAAACAAGAACAATCAGAAAGTTTATAGCTTTTCCTTCTCGAAATACGGCACAAACGGCAGCAAAGAGCTCGAAATCGAAGGCGATTCCGCCAACATTCTCTCCTCTGACATCGTATTGAAAAATGTGATCGCCAGGACCTACGCGCAGGAAACCCCCATTACCATCACGGCCGATGACGGCGTTTTTGACAAAGCTACGAACAAAGTCCATTTAAAAAATAATGTCGTGGCCACCACCGATACCGGCGCCCGGCTGTTGACGGACGAATTGGACATCCATCCTTCGACTAAAAAATTAGAAACCACACTTCCTGCAAAAGTGAAACGCGACAATATCAATGTGGAAGGCGAAGGCGCCACGGGAGATTCGGAACTGAAAAAAGTTGAGTTCAAGAAAAACGTGACAGTCGTGGTGCAGGATCCGAATTCAGAGGCAAATGCGCCAACGATCATTACTTGCGACGGGCCGCTCGATATCGATTATCAAGCCAACATCGCGCATTTCTCGGACAATGTGGTGGCGCGCGATAAACGCGGCAATCTTTACGCCGATTACATGGACGTTTATTACAGTGAAAAATCTAAAAAAGTGTACAAGGTGGTTGCCTCGGGCAATGTGGTGATTAAAAATAAAGAAGGCAATACGACGTACAGCGACAACGCGATTTATTTGGCCGAAGAGGGCCGGATTATTTTGGGCGGCGATGTTGAAGCCGTTGCTAAAAAGCACAAAAGCGAAGAAAGTGCCGACCCGTCCAGCCTGGATTTTTTTGGATGGGGTAAATCCGCAAACCAGAAGAAAAAATCTCCATAAAAATAAAAGACTCTCCGAGAATCCCTAAACCGAAGGATATATTTTGAACTTACTAGAAACGAAAGACTTGGTTAAAAGTTACAAAGGCCGCACGGTTGTCAACCGCGTTTCGATCAATATCCAGCGCGGCGAAATCGTGGGTTTGTTGGGGCCGAACGGCGCCGGAAAAACGACTTCCTTTTATATGGTTACCGGTATTATTCAACCGGACGGCGGCCAAGTCATTTTCCGCGGCGAAGACATTACGGTGCTGCCGATGTACAAGCGTGCGCGGCTCGGGATCGGTTATCTTTCGCAAGAGCCTTCCATTTTTAGAAAACTAACGGTCGAAGAAAATATTATGGCAATTTTAGAAACGCTTGATATCCCGCAAACCGAACGTGACCGGCGTCTTAAAAAACTTTTAGAGGAATTGGATATTGCTCATCTGGCCAAGAATAAAGCGATGACGCTTTCCGGCGGAGAGCGCCGCCGCCTTGAAATCACGCGCGCACTCGTTACAAACCCTTCGCTGATTTTGTTGGACGAGCCTTTCAGCGGCGTGGATCCGATTGCCGTGATTGAAGTTCAAAAGATTCTGCAGCGCCTGAAAGAGCAGGGGCTTAGCATTCTGCTTACCGATCACAGCGTCCGGGAAACCTTGGCCATCACGGACCGGGCGTACATTATGTACGAAGGCAGGGTCGAAGTTTCGGGCACTTCGCATTTTCTGGCAACCGACAAGAAAGCCAGAGAGATTTATTTGGGCGATCGTTTTGTTTTGGCGTAATTTCTGCACTGATAAACATCACATCAATGGAGGGGTTTTTGAATGAAGATTCATGAGATTTTAAACAAGGATGCAATCAAAATCGGCGTGGAAGCCATCGAAAAGGAAGACGCGCTCAAAGAGCTTGTCACCGTACTCGCCAAAGCGAAAAATATTGGTGATCAAAAAGCAATCGTGAAAGCGCTGATCGAACGCGAAAGCCTTGGTTCTACCGGTATCGGCCAGGGAATTGCGATTCCGCACGGGAAAACGGATAAAGTGAGCGAACTTACGGCCGTGATGGGCATCAGCAAAACAGGCGTTAATTTCGACGCTCTGGACGGCGAGCCGGTTTATATCTTTTTTCTATTGATTGCACCAAAAGATACCGCGGGACCGCACTTAAAAGCGCTCGCTCAAATTTCAAGGCTTCTCCGCGATACTTATTTCTGCGAATTGATCCGTAAGTGCAAAACATCGCAGGAAGTTTACGATTTGATCAAGAACGAAGAAGAAAAGAAAAGTTAAAATTTCGGCATGTGGTACCTGCTCACCCTCAAATCCTTTAACCTGCTTTTATGTTAAGCATAGACGTTCAAGAATTTTATCAGGTAATGAAAGACCGGCTGAAGCTGACTCTGCTCAATCCGGCCGTTCCACTCAACCGGAAAATCCGTTCTTCGGAAATTCACCGTCCGGGCCTCGCATTTTCCGGTTTCTATGATTATTTTGCTTTTGACCGAATTCAAGTATTGGGAAAAACCGAAATCCGGTTTCTGGCAAAATTAAAAGGCGTGAAGCGCGAACAAAATTTGAACCGTTTTTTTTCTTTCCGGATTCCGTGCATTATCTTGGCAAAAAACCAAAGTCTTCCGAAGGATTTTTTGGATCAGGCGACTAAATCCAAAGTGCCTGTTTTCAGAGCGCTTTACCGGACGTCGATTTGTGCCAGCCAAATTACGGTTTTTATCGAAAATGCGCTGGCACCTATGGTCGATGTTCATGGAACGCTGATGGATATTTACGGAATCGGAACGCTTTTACTTGGTTCGAGCGGCGTCGGAAAATCAGAATGTGCGCTGGAATTGGTTGAGCGCAGCCATCGCTTGGTTGCCGATGACGTGGTGAAGATCAAGCGTGAAGGGCAAATTCTAATGGGTTCCGTGAACGATGTGGTGCAGCATCACATGGAAATCCGCGGTCTGGGCATTATCGATGTGAATTCCATTTTCGGTGTCGGCGCGGTTTTGAATCGTAAGCGCGTGCTGCTCACCGTCACGCTCGAGAAATGGAGCGCAAAACGCGAATATGACCGCTTGGGGCTTGAAGACCGGTCGCATGAAATCTTGGGAATTAAGCTGCCGCATTTTATTATTCCGGTACGGCCCGGGCGCAACATTCCGATTTTGGTGGAAGTCGCCGCGCTGACGCAGCGCGCCAAGCTGATGGGTTATCATGCGGCGAGCGCATTTAATCAAAAGTTGATTGAGCGTATGGAAGCAAACCGCTTGGCTGCGGAAAAGCCGGGTTTATTGAAATGAAATTTTTCAAGTGGCTTTATCCCGGGATCGGCGTCAAGCGCTGGGTGATGCTCGCAGCGCTGGGAATGGGTTTGCTGATTGTGGTTGCGCTGACTGCCATCCGGACGATTGCGCGGCAAAATTTGCTGCTGTCGAGTTTTGCGCTTGCTCTTTTAATCATCGGTATTTTTCTCGTCTACACGGCAATGAAAAACATGATCCGGACTTTTGTCCGGGCGCTCATGCCGGCAAGTGGTGAAGATTTGGCGCACATTGTTTACGAAAGCAGGAAGCGCGGGTTTTTATCGCGCGGTCCCAGAATTGTGGTTGTGGGCGGCGGGACGGGTTTGAGCGTTCTTTTGTCGGGCTTGAAATTGCATACCAGCAATTTAACCGCGATTGTGACGGTGACCGATACGGGCGGAAGTTCAGGCCGTTTGCGCGATGAGTTGGACGTGCTGCCTCCGGGTGATATTCGAAACTGTTTGGTGGCATTGGCGGATGCGGAGCCTTTGATTCGCGATTTGTTCCAATACCGTTTCGAGGACGGATCTGGCCTCAAAGGCCACAGCTTCGGCAATTTGTTTATTACCGCGCTTTCAATGGTTACGGGCGATTTCGAGCGGGCGATTAAAGCATCCAGCAAAGTGCTTGCAATTCGCGGCCGCGTGATTCCGTCTACTTTGAGCCAGGTCAGTCTGGTGGCTGAGTTTACGGACGGTAAAGTAGTGGAAGGTGAGACGGATATTACGGCTTATAACGCCACCAACCAAAAGCCGATTCAGCGGGTGAGTTTGAAGCCCGCAGATTGCCAAGCTGCCGAAGAAGCTCTGGAAGCAATTGAAAACGCCGAGCTTATCGTGCTGGGGCCCGGGAGTCTTTATACCAGCGTGCTGCCGAATTTGATGATCAAAGACATTGTGGAAAAGATTCTGGACTCGGACGCTCACAAAGTTTATGTCGTGAATGCCATGACGCAGCCGGGCGAAACCGAGCAGTACAGTGTGTATGACCATTTGGAAGCGCTGATCAGTCACACGGATCCCAGGATCGTGGACGCCTGCATTGTCAATATGCAGTCGGCTCCGGAAGAAATTTTGGTGAAGTACAAAGAGCAGGGTTCGTATCCGGCAAAGCTGGATATCGACAGGATTCGCGAGCGCGGTTATGAAGTGGTGGCCGGCGAACTGCTTAAGCTGGACGGCCAAGTGCGGCACGATCCGATCAAGCTTGCAAAATTAATCGTGGATTATTATCACAAAAAAATAACGGTTTCCAATAATGGAAAAAGACAGTAAAAAAACCGCCGAAGTTTTAAAGCAAAAATTTACGATCGGCAATAAAATGGGCTTGCATGCGCGCCCTGCAGCGCTGCTTGTCCAGACAGTTAATCGGTTTCACAGTGAAGTAACGATTCAAAAAGGAAAGCAGAAAGTGAACGCAAAATCAATCATGGGTGTCATGATGCTTGCAGCCGGCATCGGCAGTCATGTCGAGATCAGGGCTTCGGGGCCGGATGCCAGGAAAGTAATGATGGAAATCGCAAAATTATTTGATACGAAATTCGGAGAAGAATAACGTGCAGACATTTCACGGCATTGCCGTTTCGCCCGGCGTTGCAATAGGGAAGGCGCTCGTTTTTCATAGCGAGGACTTTTTCTCGATTCCAGAAACCGCAATCAGCGAAGACAACATTCCGCGCGAAATCGCCCGGTTTGAGGAAGCGCTTACCAAAACGCGCGCCGAACTTCTCAATATCCGCCGAAAAATATCCGAGGAGATCGGCCACGAGCATTCGGATATTTTTAACGCTCATCTTTTGATCCTTGAAGACCGCACGTTGATCGAAGACGTGATCGCACAGGTCAAAGAGAAACGCATTGCCGTTGAGTACGCGTTTTCGATCGTAATTCAGCGCTATTTTCATGCATTTTCACAGATTGACGACGAATATTTGAAAGAACGGGTCAGCGACATCAAGGATATCGGCCGCCGGATTCTACAGAATCTCCTGGGGCACGAAAAGGATGTTCTCTCGCATTTAAAAGAACCCGTGATCCTCATTGCGCACGATTTATCACCCTCAGACACTGCCACAATGGATAAAAAAAACGTGATCGCTTTTGCCACCGATATCGGCGGCCCGACATCCCATACGGCCATTATGGCGCGCTCGCTCGAAATTCCGGCTGTGGTTGGCCTGGACCGGGTTTCGAAAGAAGTAACGAACGGCGACACGGTCATTATCGACGGCAATCACGGACAGGTCATCATCGACCCGGACCTTGAAACCATCGACCGCTATACGCGCGAGGAAAAGAAGTTCAGCGAACTGATTTCGGAGCTTGATAAACTCAAATTGCTGCCGGCTGAAACCAAAGACGGCCGCAAAATTCAATTAAGCGCCAATATCGAATTTCCGGACGAAGTGCCGTCCGTCATTGCGCATGGCGCGGAAGGTATCGGGCTTTACCGTACGGAATATTTTTATTTAAACCGAACGGATCTTCCGACGGAAGAAGAGCAATTTGAGGCGTATAAGACAGTGGCCGAGCAGATGGCGCCGCAGCATGTCGTGCTCCGCACGTTGGACTTAGGCGGCGATAAGTTTCTATCGTCTCTGGAACTTCCGCGTGAAATTAACCCGATTTTAGGCTTGCGGGCAATCCGGTTTTGTTTATCACGCGTCGATATCTTCAAAACCCAGCTCCGGGCTATTTTACGTGCAAGTGTTTACGGAAAATTCAAAATCATGTATCCCATGATATCTAATTTGACGGAACTCCGGAAAGCCAACGAAGTTTTAGAAGAAGTCAAAAATGATTTGAAAGCCGCCAAAATTCCTTTTGACGACAAAATCAAAGTTGGTGCCATGATTGAGATTCCATCCGCTGCCGTGATGAGCGATATTTTAGCGACAGAATGCGATTTTTTCTCGATCGGTTCAAACGACCTGATTCAATACGCCCTTGCAGTCGACCGCGTGAATGAAAAAATTGCCTATCTGTACGACCCGACGCATCCGGCAATTCTCAAATTAATTCTTCAAGTGATCCTAAACGGTAAGAAAAATAAAATTTGGGTCGGGATTTGCGGCGAAATGGGGAGTGATCCGGTCACGGCGCTTCTTTTGGTCGGTTTGGGCATCGACGGTATCAGCACGAGTGCCTTTATCTTGCCGAAAGTGAAAAAAGCAATCCGGTCCGTTAATTATAAATCCGTTAAATCCATTGCCGACAAGGCAATGACATTTAAAACCGGCGAAGAAGTTAGGAAGTATTTGGAAAAGGAATTTGTCAAGCTTGTCCCTGATCTGCTGGACTTTTGATTCCAAAGTTTTCACTCTTTTGCCAAACCGAAAGGTTTTTTATGAAAGCAGTTTTTCTTTGCGCAGGGTACGCAACACGGTTGTATCCTCTTACGAAAGACAAACCTAAGTCGCTTCTTGATATTGCGGGCCGCCCGATCCTTAATCATTTGATGGATTTTGTGCTCCGCATTCCGTCTATTGACGGTATCTTGATTGTCACAAACGATAAATTCTTCAAAGCGTTTTGCGATTGGAAGGAAAAATATTACTCAAAAACAAATGTGCAGGTCATTAATGACGGGACCACGACCAACGAAAACCGGCTCGGCGCTATCCGCGATATGCAGTTTGCGTTGAAGCACGGAAAAGTTTCGGATGATGTTTTGGTGCTTGCAAGCGATAATTTGTTTGATACGTCCGTTCAAGATTTTGCCAATACCGCACTGAAACACAGGCCGCATGCAAGCGTCGGCGTTTATGATGTCAAAGACTTAAAGCTTGCGAGCCGCTACGGGCTTGTAGCGGTGGATGAAAACGGAAAAATTACACAGTTTTTCGAAAAACCGGCGAATCCAACCACGACTTTAGCGTCGACAGGCCTTTATTTCTTTCCAAAGGAAAGTTTGAAGTTGATTGATCGATATTTGTCCGGAAATCAAAATCCGGATGCGCCGGGCCATTATGTGCAGTGGCTGGTGGCAAACGACCAAGTTTTCGCTTTTCCTTTCGAAGGAACCTGGTATGATATTGGCGATTACGCGTCCTATCAGAATGCAGACCGCGCGTTCCGCCTCAAGTCTGGTTCCAAATAGTTACCCGATGCAGGAATTTTATTATGATGGAAAGGAGCTTTAACCATGTTTGAAGATAAGCAATTATTCACTTCGGAATCAGTCGGCGAAGGCCATCCGGATAAGCTGTGCGATCAGGTTTCGGATGCGATTTTGGATGCGATTTTAGCGCAGGATAAAGCCGCGCGCGTCGCCTGTGAATGCATGGCGACATTCGGCAAGATGATTATTGCCGGTGAAATCACGACCAAAGCTAAGGTCAATTTTGAAAAGATCGCGCGTGAAGTGATTCAGGATATCGGCTACGATGATTTAAAAAACAGCTTCAATTATAAAACCTGCCAAATCATGACCGACGTGCATCAGCAGTCTGCGGATATCGCACTGGGTGTTGATAAGGGCGGGGCAGGCGACCAGGGTATGATGTTTGGTTATGCGACGAATGAAACGCCTGAACTCATGCCGCTTCCGATCAGCTTGGCGCATGCGCTGGTCCGGGAACTTGCGAATTTGCGTAAGAAAAAAGAAATCTCATATTTGAAGCCGGATGCTAAAAGCCAGGTAACGGTTGAGTATCAAAACGGCCGCCCGGTCCGTATCGATGCGATCGTGGTGAGCACGCAGCACGACGGCGCAGTTCAGCTTTCTAAGATTGAAAAAGATATTCGTAATATTTTGATCAAAAAAGTAATTCCTGCCAAATATTTGGATAAAAATACAAAAATTTTCATTAATCCAACCGGCCGATTTGAAATCGGAGGCCCGGAAGGCGATACGGGACTGACCGGCCGTAAAATTATTGTAGATACTTACGGCGGCGTTGGTGCGCACGGCGGCGGCGCGTTCAGCGGCAAAGATCCTTCAAAAGTTGATCGTTCCGCTTCTTATTTTGCGCGCTATCTGGCGAAGAATGTGGTGGCGAGCGGCGTTGCAGACCGCTGCGAAATCCAGATTGCTTATGCAATCGGCGTTGCGGAACCGGTTTCGGTGATGGTGAACACATTTGGTACCGGAAAAGCCAAAGATGTTGAAATTGTTCAAGCGCTCCGAAAAATTTTTGACTTCACACCGCGCGGCATTGCCGAGCGGCTTGATTTGCGCAAACCCCAATACCGGAAAACCGCAGCCTACGGCCATTTTGGCCGTGAGGATGAAGGTTTTGGCTGGGAAAAAACCGATGCGGCAAAGAAGATCCAGCAGGAGCTTTCAGGGTCTTCGGCAAAAGGTTCAAAGAAGAATAAATTAGCGATGGTTTAAGGTTTTTTAACAATAAATCGGCCAAGACGCTGCAGAGAGTCTTGGCCGATTTATATTATTGAAAAGTTTCAAAAAGATTCAAACGGAGGAAATTCAATTGGCACACGACGTTCGTAATATCCGCTTAGCGGCTCAAGGAAAATTAAAAATTGAATGGGCGGGAAGGCAGATGCCGGTTCTGGCGCTCATCCAGAAGCGTTTCGAGAAAGAAAAGCCTTTAAAAGGCATCCGCATTGCGGCGTGTCTTCACGTCACATCCGAAACCGCGAATTTGATGATTGCGCTCAAGGCTGGCGGTGCCGACAGCGTTCTTTGTGCTTCAAATCCGCTGAGTACGCAAGATGATGTTGCAGCTTCTCTCGTGAAGAATTATAAAATCCCGACTTACGCAATCAAAGGCGAGGACAATAAAACTTACTATCGCCATATCCGCGCGGCGCTTGCGCACAAGCCGCACCTTACGATGGATGACGGCGCTGATTTGGTGTCGGAAATTCACGGCAAGCAAAAGCAATTGGCAGACAATATTTTGGGCAGCACGGAAGAAACTACCACAGGCGTGATTCGTCTGAGAAGCCTTGAGTCCAAAGGGCTTTTGATGTTTCCCGTGATTGCGGTAAACGATGCGCAAACCAAGCACTTTTTCGATAATCGATACGGAACCGGCCAGTCAACGATTGACGGCGTATTGCGCGCAACCAACATTCTGATGTCCGGTTCCGTGTTTGTGGTTTGCGGATACGGCTGGTGCGGCCGCGGCCTTGCGCAAAAAGCGCGCGGCATGGGCGCTCAGGTGATTGTGGTGGAGACGGATCCGATGAAAGCGCTTGAAGCCGTGATGGATGGGTTTCAAGTCATGACCCTGGCGCAGGCCAGCCGCGTCGGAAATGTATTTGTGACGGTAACCGGAAACCTGAATGTGATCCGCAAAGAGCATTTTATGAAAATGAAGAGCGGCGCCATCGTTGCCAATTCAGGGCATTTCAACGCTGAAATTGATTTGCCGGCGCTCAAGAAGCTCTCGAAAAAATCCCGCGAAGTCCGTCCGTTTGTCACGGAATTCGAACTCCGTGATGGAAGGAAAATTAACTTGATTGCCGACGGACGGCTTGTCAATTTATCCGCGGCGGAAGGCCATCCGGCAGCTGTCATGGATATGTCGTTTGCCAACCAAGCGTTGAGCGCAGAGTTTGTCGTTAAATCGGGGAATCAGCTCGAGCGGCGCGTTTATGCGGTTCCGGAAGCGATTGATAAACGGATCGCGTTCTTAAAACTTCAGGCGATGGGCACGCAGATTGATAAGCTCACCAAAGAGCAAGTTCATTATTTAGCTTCGTGGGAAATGGGGACGTAAAAAATTACCGATTGGCGCGTTCCATGAAAAAGAATGCGCCGAATCCGAACGCGAAGTTATTCAGCCAAACACTCAAGAAGGGGAACAGCCGCCCGGCTTTCCCGAGCGCCACGGCAACTGCCTGCGATACGTGAAACGCGAATACTATTCCAAGCGCGTATAGAATATTCAGCGCAATTGATTTTCGCGTTGCGGTTTTCCCCAAGAAAGGAATCGCGATCAGCATCATGATCAGCGAATACCAGGGCGTTGAAAGCCGCAAGTTTAAGTCCACCAGTTCTGAATTCGGCCTCAGGCCGTTTTCTTCAAGTTTCTTCAAGTGTACTTTCAGATCCTTATAAGGAATGACCATCGGCTCTTCGACGGACCGGTAAAATTCCGACGGCGTTTCGTTAATTTCAGGATAAATGGTGGCTTCAAAATTTTTTGGCTGACCGATGACCAATCCGCTCGGTGAAATATCGAGTTCATTGACCATTTTTAGTTCCCAGACCGAACCGTTCCAGACCGCCTCCCGCGCCATGACTTTCTTGCGCGTTCTTTTTGCATTATCGAGCCACAAAACAATTAAATCCGTCATTTTATTCTCGCTGGTATCCAAGCTGCCCGCGTAATAAAGACGATTCTTGCCTCCGTAATAAGTGAGGTCTTGGAAAACCGTACGCTCTTCCTTGGTTTTCTTTTTTTCAATTTTCTCCTGCAGAATCCGGTTACTGATTTTATAAGTTGGCGGCACGAGTTGATCAGCGACGAGAAAAGTGACAATCCCGATCAAAAAACCCACAAAAATGAGAGGCCGGATAATAGTGAGGATTTCAAGCCCAGCGACTTTCATAGCCGTCAGCTCATTATTGGTATTGAAGCTGACGAGGCAATGCATGACGCCGAGAAAACTGCCCCATTGAACCACTTGCGTAAATATGTAAGGGATCAGGTTTAAATAATATCGAAGCGCCTGGCGGAGTGTAACATCGTGGCGTATAAATTCTTCCAGATTGTCAAACACATCCGCGACGAGCACGAGGAAAATCAATACAACCGTACAGAAAATCATCGGTATTAAAAAATGCTTAATGATATAGCGGTCGAGTATTTTCATAATTATTGATGAGTAGTCCGCGAAAGGGTGAACATGTCAACCCGCCGTGCGCCGGCTTCCCGGAGGCATTTGGCGCATTCGTTGAGCGTGGATCCGGTTGTCATCACATCATCGACCAGCAAAATGTTCATTCCCGAAATTTTTGCATGATTTCTTAGACGAAATGCATTTTGTAAGTTGGTGATGCGTTCATCGCGATGAAGCGCGCTCTGCGGCCTGGTTTTTATTGCTTTCCGTAAAATATTTTTGACAGGCGCTCGAACTTTTTGTTCTTTTTTGAGCAGCTTTGCAAAAAGGAGCGACTGATTGAATTCGCGCGTACGGGCGCGGCTTGAATCGAGCGGCACGGGCACAATCAAATCGTACTTTGAGAATTCGAGAGGTGTTTCTGCGTATTTTAAAAATCGTGCCACTGCCTTCAAATACCAAGACTTTTTTCCGAATTTTACTTTTTGGATCAAATGTTTAATCGTGTCTTCATACCGGAAAATCGATATGCCGCGTTTGTAATAGGTTTTTTCACGAAGGCACCGATTGCACATAGGGCCTAGCGGGCCGTAGGGCGGAAGTTCGCCGGCACATTTAACGCAAAGAGGTTTTTTTAGCGTTGGCAAACGCTCGACGCAGGTTTTGCAGGCGTAATTTTGCTCATCCAGCTCGAGTGCTTCGTGGCAAAAGATGCAATTGGCAGGGTAAAACAGCCTCACAAAAGAGGTCCAAAGACGGCTCAATTCAGATGAAAATGACGGCAGATTATGCAGAAAAGATCCAAGAGAGGCCAATATTTCTCCTTAAAATTTGAAAAACACTATAACGAAAGCTCTGGGGTGTGTCAATGTAGAATTGGGTTGTGAATAGGTAAACCAGTCAGTCGAAGGCGCGTCTGGAGGCTGTCCGAGCATGGTGGCAAGAATGGGCTTCTCAATCAAGCACCGGCACTCGAGCCGCTCCTGCGGCGTCTCGGTGCCTTCGCTCTCGCTCTTGGGATCCCCGCTGCTTTGCTTTGCGAAGCAAAACGGCGGGGAGCCAAGCTCCCAAGAGCTCCGAGAGATGCTTCTTGAGAAGCCTATTCTTGCCGAGGGCAGCCGGAAGTCGAGTGAGGATTTCTCGCTGGGAAATCCGAACGTCGGCTGAGACTGAGCTGGTTTGCCTATTCTGGGGAGCGGCGGGTGTCGGCCGTTGTTTTTCGAAACTTATCTCATTGTCATCCAAGGATTTACATTGATTCTGACCTTGACAACTAAACCGCGGCGGCTATAATGTTCGACGTTTATCAACCAAATTGAATTAACAGTTAAAGGGGAAAGAATGGCCACAGAAGTACAAGTCGGAGATAACGAGCCTTTGGATAAGGCCTTGCGGCGCCTCAAAAAGAAAATTGAGCGCGAAGGTATCATGAAAATTTTAAAGGCCCGTAAGCATTACGAAAAACCAAGCGAAGTCAAGAGACGCAAGCTCCGCAGCGCTAAAAAACGCAAGTTCTTTTAATTCCAAAAACGCCTTACGCCTTCATGCGTTATCAATCCTTAAAGGGAATGGAAGACATCCTGCCGGGGCAAATCGAAGCTTGGCAGGTTCTGGAATCCAAAACCCGTGATTTTTTCGAAGCCTACGGTTTTCGCGAAATCCGAACGCCCATTCTCGAATCTGCCGAACTTTTCAGCCGTTCAATCGGCGAAGCATCCGATATTGTCCACAAAGAAATGTATGAATTTGAAGACCGCGGCGGCCGCCGGATTACCTTGCGGCCCGAGATGACGGCTTCCGTCGTTCGCGCGGCCATTGAACACAATTTAATCCGTCAAAATGAACCAACCTATCTTTATTACACAGGAAGCATGTACCGCGCAGAACGTCCGCAAGCCGGCCGCAAACGCGAGTTTCATCAAATCGGCGCCGAGACCTTAAACACACATTCAGCCGTGAATGACGCGGAGCTCATGATCATGGCCGCCCGATTTTTAGAAATGCTCGGGCTTTCGAAATTTAAAATGAAAATCAATAATCTAGGAACGGCCGAAGACCGCAGCCAATACCAAAAGAAATTGCTCGAATATTTCAATTCCAAAAAAGAAAAGATATGCGATGATTGCAAATTCCGGCTTACGAAAAACGTACTTCGCATTTTTGACTGTAAAGTTGCGGAATGTCAGCCTGCGATTAAAGCTGCGCCGGCCATGGAGCTTTCAAAATCCGCGAAAGAGGATTTCGAAAAAATCCAGTCGCTTCTCAAATTCGCAAAAGTTCCGTTTCAAGCAGAGCCAAAATTGGTCCGCGGCTTGGATTATTACACAGGCTGCGTTTTTGAAGTAACGGCCGAAGGGCTTGGTGCGCAGGATGCTGTTTTGGCGGGCGGACGTTACGACGGCTTGATCGAATCCTTAGGCGGACCGAAAGTGGGCGCGAGCGGTTTTGCGATTGGCGTTGAACGTATGCTGACGGCCCTCGAAGCGAGCGGTGCTCAGCTTGCGCAGACTTTGGTGAACGATACGGTTTATGTGGCTGCGATTGCGCATGGCGAATCCAGCTGTGAATTTTACCGGACAATTGCCGATTATCTTTTCCGTGCTAAAAAGCGGGCGCATTTTTCATTTAAAGATTCCGGAGTTGGACAGCATTTGAAACAGGCAAACAAAGCGCAAGCCGGTTTTGCAATTATTGTCGGCGAAGATGAATTTAAGGCCGGCGAACTGACTCTTAAAAATATGACGGACGGATCGCAGAAAAAAATAAAACCGTCCGAACTTGCAAAGGCATTCTGATATGTTGAGAACACTGAAAGCCGGTGAAATCCGGAAGTCCCATGTGAATCAATCCGTAACATTATGCGGCTGGGTTGATACCCGGCGCGATCACGGAGGGCTTCTCTTCATTGATTTGCGCGACCGGTGGGGAAGGGCGCAGATTGTGTTTAATCCGAAAACGCACGCCCAAGTGGCCGAGCTTGCGCAAAAACTGCGCACCGAGTTTGTGATTTCTGTCACCGGAAAAGTGAGTCCGAGGCCGAAAGGCACGGAAAACCCGAAATTACCCACTGGCGAGGTCGAAGTAATTGCCGAAGAGCTGGTTATTTTGAACGAATCGCTCACACCGCCGTTTGAAATTTTGGATCAGACCGAAGTTTCAGAAGATATTCGCCTTAAATACCGCTACCTTGATATCCGCAGAAAGCCGATGCTTGAGCAGTTAACAACGCGGCATAAAATCAGCAACACGGCACGCGCTTATCTGAACGAAAAAGAATTTCTCGAAGTCGAAACGCCGTATCTGACGAAAAGCACGCCCGAAGGTGCGCGTGATTTTCTGGTGCCTGCGCGCCTGATGCCCGGCGCATTTTACGCGCTTCCGCAATCACCTCAATTATTCAAGCAAATCCTGATGGTGGCCGGCATCGACCGTTACTACCAGCTTGCACGCTGTTTCCGCGACGAAGATTTGCGCGCCGATCGCCAGCCCGAGCATACGCAAATTGATATCGAAATGTCATTCATTTCCGAAGAAGATATCTTCGATTTAATCGAAGGCATGTTCGTCAAAGTATTTCAAGAGATTCTCAACATCAAAGTTGCGCGGCCGTTCTTAAAACTGAGCTTCGATGATGCGATGAACAAATACGGATCCGACAAGCCGGATCTTCGTTATGACCTGTTCATCGAAGATGTATCGAAGGTTTTTGCGAACACAGGCTTTAACGTATTCAAAAAAGGGCTTGAGCAAGGCGCTGTTATTAAAGGCATCAAAGTTTCAGATAAAAGTTTTACGCGGAAAGAATTGGATGACCTGACGGAATTTGCAAAATCCGCCGGCGCCAAAGGGCTTGCATGGTTAAAAGTGAAAAGTGCGGCCGAGCTGGAATCGCCGATCGCGAAATTTCTGACCGCAGATGAAACCAAAGCGCTCGTCCAAACATTTAAATTAAAAGAAGGCGATACGTTGTTCTTGATGTGCGAACCCTGGGAACCGTGCTGCAATATTTTGGGCGAACTTCGTAAAAAGTTGGCCGGCCTGTTGAATTTAATTCCAAAGGGTGAATTTAAATTGCTTTGGGTGACGGATTTTCCGCTTTTGGAGTGGAATGATGAAGAAAAAAGATGGCAGGCGAAGCATCATCCGTTCACATCGCCCAAAATTTCCGACCTGAAAATGCTGGATTCGGATCCCGGAAAAGTCAAAGCGCGCGCTTACGATTTGGTCTTGAACGGCACGGAGGTGGGTGGTGGCAGCATCCGTATTCATTCCGAAGCGGTGCAGGAGAAAATGTTTTCGATATTGGGAATTAAAAAAGCCGATGCCGAGGTGAAATTCGGATTTTTGTTGAAAGCGCTCAAATTTGGCGCGCCGCCGCATGGCGGCATCGCGATCGGTTTGGATCGCCTGACGGCACTTTTGTTGGGCCTGGATTCCATCCGTGAAACGATCGCGTTTCCGAAGACCCAAAAAGGCACTTGCCCGATGACGGATGCGCCTTCGGCAGTGACGGATAAACAATTAAAAGAAGTGCGGGTGAAGGTGGTCTCATGAAACGAAAGATTCATTTAAAATCCAACGAAGAAACCATCGCGCTTTACGGGAGTCTTGATGAGCATCTACGTTTTGCGGAATCCGAATTCAATGTCCGGACTTCGGCGAAAAATCAGGAGCTCATTATCGAAGGCAAAAAAGAAAATGTGCAGCGTGCCGCCAAATTTTTCGAAGATTCTCTCCGCCAAATCCGAAGCATGGAGAAACATCCGGGGCATTCCGGAAAAGCCGATCAGTCTAAAAACGCCGGATCTTCCAATTCGCATTTCATGCATAAAGGAAAGATGATCAAAGCAAAAACCAAAAATCAGGAAGACTACATTGCTGCCGTTAACCGTTCGGATGTTGTGATTACGATCGGGCCTGCGGGCACCGGAAAAACGTATCTTGCGATGGCGCTTGCGATTGATGCGCTCAAGCAAAAAAAAGTCGAGCGGATTATCCTCACGCGCCCTGCGGTTGAAGCCGGTGAAAGTCTCGGATTTTTGCCGGGTGATTTGGCCGCTAAAATCAATCCTTACTTAAGGCCGCTCTATGACGCGCTCTATGACATGATGGATTACGAAGAAGCTGTGCGCCACATTCAGCGCGGCACAATTGAAGTAGCACCTTTGGCGTATATGCGCGGCCGGACGCTCAGCCATGCGTTTGTGATTTTGGACGAAGCGCAAAATTGTACGTATGAGCAATTTAAAATGTTTGTGACGCGCCTCGGCATTTCTTCCAGAATGATTGTCACGGGCGATGTAACGCAGATCGACCTTCCGTCCGGCAAGCGTTCGGGCCTGGTCGAAGCCCAGCGGATTTTAAAAGACGTAGAAGGCATTCAGTTTGCTTATCTCAATGAAACCGACGTTGTCAGGCACCGCCTCGTCCAGGATATTATCAAAGCCTATGACAAGCACGAGAGGAAAACGTAACCGAGCGCTCGTTTGTTTCCAAAATGAGCAGCAGCGTTACCGGCTTTCCAAACCCCAAGTTTTAAAGCTTGCCCTAAAAATTTTCAAAATTCTGAATTTAAAATCAGAGCTTCATCTTACGTTTGTAAGCGACTCGCAAATCCGTAAAATCAATAAGCTTTTCCACGGAACCAACCAGCCGACCGATGTGCTTGCATTCGAAAATCCGAAGTTTTGGCCATTCGAGAACGGCCGCTACTTGGGCGAAGTGATCGTTTCCGTCGATCGTGCCATTGCCTACGCCAGACGGTTTGAGTGCACGCGGAATGAAGAATTGATTCGCTACGTGACGCATGGCATCCTGCATCTTTTGGGTGAGCGTGACTTAAAACCGGCGGAGCGGAAGCGCATGTTTTCCAAACAAGAAAAAATCATTCAAAAATTAAGACCAATACCAAAACTGATAAATTAAGTTATGGCTGCCCAGAGTTTTCCATTCGTTAAACTCTGGGACTGTCATGATTACCATAAACAGAAATTTGGTTATTCATAAAAATCATGTCCACCCTTGCGCTACTTTGGATAAGCCTGGCACATTTTTTTATGAAAGCGGAAGGGTGGTCATGACTTCAATGAATAAACATTTTGAATCTTAATAGGTAAGTCATGTCCATCGTTCAATCAGAAGCGTATGTGATCCGCAAAATCCCGTTCCGGGAAACCTCCTGGCTGGTGACGCTTCTGACGCGCGGCTCGGGCAAAATCAAAGGCATCGCCAAAGGTGTGCGCAAATTGAAAAGCAAATTACTGTCTGCATATGAGCCGCTGACTCATTTGAATGTGGTTTTCTACGAGCGCGTCAAAAGCAATCTGCATCTCGTAAGCGACGCCTCGATTCTGGATCATCACGATAAAATCCGGAAGTCGTTTTCATCCCTGACCTATGCCAGTTATTTCGCGGAACTCATTGACGAACTTCTCGAGGAGCACGATCCGCAGCCGGCAGCTTTTGATCTTCTGGGCGCTGCCATCCGCGAACTGGAAAAACCGAATCCGGCTTACGAGGTTTTGGCACGGGCATTTGAACTCAAGCTGCTGGGCGAGACGGGGCATTTGCCGGAATTTCAGAACTGCCAGAAATGCGGTGCCGAGGAAATGCGGAAAATTTATTTCAGCGTCGCGCAGGGCGGGATTTTCTGCGAAAAATGCCATGCGCAAAGCGGCGGTTTTTTGATCTCGAAAGGGACGCTGGCCGCAATCGATTCACTACTCCACGTTGAGCTCAAAGATTTGGCAGATACGGAGCTCAATCCGCAAGTGACTGAAGAATTGCGCCAAGTTTCGAAGCGTTTTATCGAGCGGCGTATTGAAAAGCGCCTCAAATCTCTCCAGTTTATAGAAGAAACCCGCAGAAGTAAGTCACTTTCAAACCTAATATAGTCATTCTCAGACCGGTTAAAAGAGCCCCCTTTTCTTGACGCGGGCTTTTTCAGCAGGCAAACTTTAACTATAAAAAGCGGCGACTCAAAATCGCCATTTTTTTGATCCATCAATTAAGAGGTTTTAAAAAGGAGTTAGTCGAGATGGAAGAAGAAAACAAATATAACTATTTCGATCTGAGCAAACAGGAGCGTGATTCTGCGATTAGCTTCCTATTAAATTCACTCCTGAAGGCCCGCGAAGCGTCTCATCAACCGTCCAATAAAACGAGCTTTGATGAAGACGTGAATGTCTATTTGGCTCATCTTCTTTTTGCGAACTCGTTTTCGGATTATCAAGATATGGTGAATAAGTATTTGACGATCAACGTCAGCGAACTCATGGAGCTTTTGGAGCAGCATCCCGACAAAGTAACACGCTACTTTATTTACAAAATCAACGCGGATTATCTTTTGGTCCATCTCGGCATTTTCCGAGACCTGAATCCTTCGCAGCCGCATCCCTTCAAGAAAACCGAAAAGCAATTTATCGAAATGGCGCAGGATTATTATGATCAGGCATCCGTCTGCAATCATCAAATTTACCGGAAAAAAACTGCTGTCGGTGACGTGCTCCATAAACTTTCAAGCAATTTCCAGAATTATCAGGAAATTCTAAAGCTCGTGCGGGACGACTTTTTCCATTTCGTCAATTGGGTCCGCTCGCATGAAGAGGCGCGGAAAAAAGTTGTCATAGAGCCGCCGCTTTTAGATGCGCCGGATCCGGTCAATTTTGAGCAGAAGCAGAATGAATTCCTGGATATTTACGGTGAATGGCTCAATACGAAATCCGAAGAACTAATCCCTGTTTTGATCCGGCTCGCAGACGAGCTGCACCGGCTCGATCCCAAATTTGGCTTTGACGTGAATTCGCTTCATATCGATAAAAAATAAAGGAGAACAGAGAACATGCATTCAAGAATTCAAAAATCAAAATTAAGCCGCGAAGGCAAATTTCTGAATATGTATTCGCGATGGCAGGAAACAAAAGACGATACGCTTCGCAATCGTCTGTTTATGAGCATGGACCGTTTAATGAAAAAGAACCCGGGTTTTGATTTTCGCCGGAAACTCTGGCAAGCCGTGTGAGGGGATCATGATCGAGAAAAATTACTTTCAGCTTTTGGAATCGCCCGATAATTTGACGGTAACGTCTGACGAGATTCAGCTCTGCCTGAATGAACTTCTCGATGTGTATTCTTTGTACCTTCAAACCGGCATTTCTTTGATCCGTGAGGAGGTCATCCACAAAGCCTTTGAGCTTCACCTGAAAGACCCTTCTTTTTCGTTTATAGTGTAAGTTGTCAAAAGTCCCCACATTGACACCCTGATAGACCCCAAGTATAATTAATCCCTTTCAACCCCTAATTATGAAGAAAACCATGGCTACTAAGAAACCGATATCAATAGAAGCTGCAGACCGCGTGAAACGGCTCCCGCCGTACCTATTTGCCGAGGTGGACCGCCTGAAGCGCGAGCTCCAAGCCAAAGGGAAAGACGTCATTGATTTAGGAGTGGGCGACCCGGATTTGCCGACGCCTGATTTTGTGATTGAGGCGCTGGCCAAGGCCGCCAAAGATGCTCCAAATCACCGTTATGCGCTTGACCAAGGAATGCCCGAATTTCGCCAGGCGATTGCCAAGTGGTACCAGAATCGTTTTGGCGTGAAGCTAGACCCGGAATCTGAAATTCTGCCTTTGATCGGCTCCAAAGAAGGTATTGCGCACTTGCCGCTTGCGCTCTTAAACCCCGGCGATGTGTCGCTCGTACCGGATCCGTGTTATCCGGTTTATAAATCCTCCACGTGGTTTGCAGGCGGGGAAGTCCAGCTCATGCCGCTTCTTGAGGAAAATCAATTTTTGCCGGATTTAAATGCGGCCGGAAAGGATCTTCCAAAAGAAGCGCAGCTCATGTTTCTCAATTATCCCAACAACCCGACGGGCGCTGTGGCGACACAGGATTTTTTCAAAAATGCGGTTTCCTTTGCAGAAGAAAACCAGCTCGTGATTGCGCATGACGCGGCTTACACGGAAATCGCGTTTGACGGTTACAAACCGCCGAGTTTTCTCGAAACGGACGGCGCCAAAGACCTCGCCATCGAATTTCATTCATTATCGAAGACGCTCAACATGACCGGCTGGCGCGTTGGTTTCGCGTGCGGCAACAAAGACATGATCCGCCACCTCGGAAAAATCAAATCTAACATTGATTCCGGTATTTTCCGCGCGATTCAGTGGGCGGGCATTGCGGCGCTTGAACAGGGCGAAGCTGAGACTAAACGCCTGTGCAAAATTTACGAAAAACGCCGCGACATCGTGCTGAACGGTTTTCGCTCTGTCGGCTGGAAAGTAAATCCGCTGAAAGCGACTTTCTACATTTGGCTTCCGGTTCCTCCCGGATACACATCACAAGAACTTTGCATGAAATTATTAAAGGAAGCGAATGTCGTTGTAGTTCCGGGCAATGGTTTTGGCCCGAACGGTGAAGGTTATTTCCGGATTTCACTCACCATCGCGGACGAGCGCCTCGAAGAAGCCGTCGAACGCATTAAGAAAATTCATTCTTAACTCTCACTCGGACGCCGTCCGGCGGGGAAGGGTTAAGTGTTTTAGAATGTTTTAACCCCTCCCCTTCGGACGGCGTCCGGTAGCGGTGATTTATGGCACACGTATTTATTGGCGTCGGTTCTAATTTAGGCAATCGCGAAGACAATATCGCCAAAGCCAGATTGCTCGCACTCGGCCTTCCCAATACCCGGCTGATTCAAAGTTCTATGAATTACGAGACGGATCCTGTCGGCTGCCCGGATCAGGGCAAATTCATGAACGCGGTTTGGGAAATTGAGACTTCTTTGGCGCCGCGCGAATTGCTCGGTGAACTTCTTAAGATCGAGAAAGCGCTTGGCCGCGAGCGCGCGGTGAAAAACGGCCCACGCACGATTGATTTGGATATCCTGTTTTACGAGGGCGAAATCATCCGGGAAAAAGGGCTCGAGATTCCACACCCACGGCTTCGCGAGCGCTGGTTTGCGTTGAAGCCGCTTTGGGATATTGCTTCCGATTTTGTCGATCCGGTTTCCGGGAAAAGTGTCTGCGAACTTTTAGATCATTTAAAACCCTCACCCCAGCCCTCTCCCTTATAAAGGGAGAGGGAAACTTCTATGCGCCTAATCAGATCTCCGCAAGAATTAACCAAAAAAGTTATCGAATTAAAATCGAAAGGCAAAAAGATCGGTTTTGTGCCGACGATGGGCTATTTGCATGAAGGCCATTTGTCTCTTGTCCGGAAATCCAAAAGAGAATGCGATCTCACGGTTGTGAGTATTTTCGTGAACCCGACTCAGTTTGGGCCGAAAGAAGATTTGAGCCGGTACCCGCGCAATTTAAAGCGGGATTCCGCAATGCTCCGGAAAGCAAAAGTCGATTTTCTGTTCTTTCCTTCGGCGGGCGATATTTATCCGAAAGGTTTTCGCGATTTCGTGAATCCCGGCCCGCTCGCGAAGGGTTTGTGCGGCGACAAACGTCCAGGGCATTTTCGCGGTGTGGCGACGGTTGTGAAGCGTTTATTTCACATCGTTCCGGCCAACGTAGCTTATTTCGGCCAGAAGGATTTTCAGCAGGCGCGCGTGATTCAGGATATGGTCGAACGGTTCCGAATTCCGACCAAAATCCGGATTTGTCCTATCGTACGGGAAAAGGACGGTCTTGCGATGAGTTCGCGGAATGTTTATTTGTCCGAATCAGAAAGAATCCGCGCAAAATCGCTTTCCAGATCACTCCGCCATGCGGCTCGTCTGATTCGCCAAGGTGCCCGGAATCCGGCAAAAATTAGGGCTGAAATGATGCGGATTCTGAAGCCCAATACAGATAAAATCGACTATGCCGCCATCGTCGATTCGAAACGCCTGAGGGCCCAAAAACACCTAAAAAACACCTGTTTAATCGCGGTGGCGTGCTTTGTGGGCAAAACAAGATTGATTGATAATATCCTGGTTCACGTATAAAATATCGGTTTACCGTACCAAGTTTGTAGATATCTAAGGAGCTTTATGTTTCGGGAAATGCTGAAATCGAAGATTCACCGGGCAACCATCACGGGCGCCGATGTCGATTATGAGGGCAGCATCATGATCGACGAAGATCTGATGAAAAAAGTCGATCTTCTGCACGGCGAAAAAGTATTGATTGCCAATCTTAACAACGGTGCGCGGGTCGAAACCTACGTCATTACGGGCAAAGCAAGCTCCGGCGTCATTGCTGTGAACGGCAGCGCGGCGCTTCTCAATAAAGTGGGCGAGAAAGTCATTATCATGAATTTTTGCATGCTGGATGAGCGCGAAGTTGCCAAACATGCGCCAAAAATCGTGGTGGTTGACGATAAAAACCGCCCGCTTCTTTAACCCATTTCTTTCATGCTCAAAGTTGGACTTATCGGCTGCGGCGCAATCGGAACCGAAATCGGCTGCGCTCTTCAAACCAAATTCAAACACGCCGCAAAGTTGACTTACATTTGCGACCGAAATCCAGCCGCCGTTCAGCGATTCCAGAAAAAGCTGAAACACCGTTACCAGCTGCTTTCAATCTCTGAAATTATCCGCAAAAGCGATTTTGTGATCGAAGCCGCCTCACAGCATGCCGTGAAGCAAATCGTGCCGCTGGCGCTCAAAAACGGAAAACGCATTCTGGTTTTAAGCGTGGGCGGCCTTCTGCATGTGCCGCAGGTTTTCAAATCAAAGTCGCTCGGCTTTCTTCATGTGCCCTCGGGTGCTGTGGGCGGCATCGATGCACTGCTGGCGGCGCGGCAAGGTAAAATCAAACGCGTGACGATTACGACCAAAAAGCCGCTCAAAAGCCTTGCGGGTGCGCCATTTTGGGAAAAAAGTGCATGGCAGAACAAAAAAATCACAAAGCCCGTCACGATTTTTGAAGGCCCGGCCATCGAAGCCATTCACTTGTTTCCGCAGAACATCAATGTCGCGGCGACTTTAAGTTTGGCCGGTATCGGGCCCCGGAAAACCAAGGTTAAAATTATGACGTCACCCGATTATAAACGCAACATTCACGACATCATGATCGAAGGCGATTTCGGGCGGATCGAAGCCGTGAGCGAAAACCTGCCTTCCAAACATAATCCCAAAACAAGTTATCTTGCGATTTTATCGGCCATTGCAACGCTTGAAAAAATATTTGCCAATATCAAGATCGGCACATGAATACGGATTCAGAGATCGTGATCCGCGGCGCCCGCGAACACAATCTTAAAAATATCAACCTCAATCTCCCGCGCAACAAATTCATCGTGATCACGGGCCTCTCCGGATCCGGTAAAAGCTCGCTTGCGTTTGACACGATTTACGCCGAGGGCCAGCGCCGTTATTTAGAGAGCATGTCGTCTTATGCGCGTCAATTTCTGGATCGCATGAAAAAACCCGATGTGGATCATATCTCGGGGCTTTCACCGAGCATCGCGATCGAGCAAAAATCCGTTCTGCACAACCCGCGCTCAACCGTGGCGACGGTCACCGAAATTTACGATTATCTGCGCCTCCTGTATGCCAAGGTCGGCGATATCCACTGCTACAAATGCGGCCGCGCGGTGACGCGGCAAACGGTGCAGGATATTCTCCGACAAATCGAAGAAATCCCGAAAGGCAGCCAGATCGGCATTTTCTCGCCGATGGTGCGGGGCCGCAAAGGCGAACATAAAAAACTTTTTCAGGAGGCCGCGAAAAAAGGTTTCACGCACGTGCGGGTTGACGGCAAATTGCGCGATTTGCGGCATGCGATTCCGATTTCAAAAAAGAAACGGCATGATATCGAAATTTTGATTGATACGGTTGAAATTAAAGAGACGAACGCGCAGCGAATCCGTTCTTCGGTCCAAACCGCGCTTGAAACCTCGGACGGCACCTGCCTTGTTTCCATCATTGACGGCGAAGCCGCGAAGCGCAAACGCGAAGTTCTTTTCTCGAGTAAAATGACGTGTCCCAAATGTCAGATTGGTTTCTCGGAACTGACGCCCAACATGTTTTCTTTCAACAGCCCTTACGGCGCGTGCGACAAATGCCACGGAATCGGAAAATTGTCCACGGCGCTTACGCAGTATGTCATCAAGGACCCTGCGAAACCTATCCTGCGCGGCGCGATCAATGAGGACATTTATTTTTCTTTTAACCGCTACATTTTGGAAGATTTGGTTTACGAACTGAAAGAACATTTCCAGTTTGATATTACAACACCGTATCAGGAACTGCCGGAAGAAGTCCGGGATGCACTTTTTTGGGGAACGGATGAAATCACGGGACTCATCGAAGAGCTGGAAGAGCTTTTGTACCGGACCGGCTCCGAAGAGATTAAACGCAAAGTCCGGCAGTTTATCCGCGAAGAAATCTGCCCGGTTTGCCACGGCGGCCGGCTCAAGCCCCAGAGTTTGGGCGTTCTCATCAATAAGGAGAACATCGTTTCGATTTGTCAAAAATCTGTCGAAGCGTCTGCCAAATTTTTTGCGGATTACAAGCCGCGAAAAAATCAGGAAAAAATCGCGGATCCCATTCTGAAAGAAATCCGGGAAAGGCTGAATTTCCTGCTGAACGTGGGCCTAAGTTATTTGAGTCTTGACCGTACGGTTCCGACGCTGTCGGGCGGTGAGCTTCAGCGCATTCGCCTCGCGGCGCAAATCGGTGTCGGGCTTTCGGGTGTCTTGTATGTTTTGGACGAACCCAGCATCGGCCTTCACTCGAAGGACAATGAGAAACTTCTCAAAACACTCGAAAAACTTCGCGATATGAACAACACCGTCGTTGTGATCGAACACGACGAAGAAACCATGCGCCGCGCGGATTTCATCGTCGACCTCGGGCCCGGTGCCGGCGAGCATGGCGGCGAAGTGACGGGTACGGGCCGGCTTCTGGAAAATACGCAAAACGGTCGCTCCAAAACGGCACAGTATCTGAACGGAAAAGCCAAAATCGAAATTCCGCACAAACGAAAAAGTTATAAGCGTGCCAAAGCACTGGTTTTAACGGGTTGCGCCGAACACAATCTCAAGAATATATCGGTTAAAATTCCTTCCGGCTGTTTGGTCTGTATCACAGGCGTTTCGGGATCCGGGAAAAGCACGCTTGTGCATGATATTTTATTCAAAGCGCTCCACAATCAAATTTGGAAAACGCATTATCCGGTCGGGAAATTCAAATCGATTAAAAATGCGGACCTCTTCGATAAAGTCGTCAAAATTGACCAGCTGCCGATCGGCCGCACGCCGCGCTCGAATGCGGCGACTTACACGGATCTTTTTGTCCATATCCGAAATTTATTTGCACAAACGCAGGATGCAAAACTTCGCGGTTTCGATGCGTCGCGTTTTAGTTTTAATTTAAAAAGCGGCCGCTGCGAAACCTGCCGCGGCGAAGGTTATGTACGCCTCGAGATGAGTTTTTTGCCGGAGCATTATGTGCTCTGCGATACGTGCCGCGGCGAACGTTATAACGAGCAGACGCTCGGCATTCTTTACAAAGGCAAAAACATCGCGGATGCGCTGAATTTATCGGTCACCGAAGCGCTTGAATTTTTCTCATCGATTCCGCAAATCCGGACCCGGCTGGAGTTATTGGAAAAAATCGGGCTGGGTTATTTAAAACTCGGGCAGCCGTCGACCTCACTTTCGGGTGGGGAAGCGCAGCGTGTGAAATTGGCGAGCGAACTAAGTAAAAAAGCAACGGGGAAAACGCTGTATATTTTGGATGAGCCGACCACCGGGCTTCATTTTGCGGACATTGCCAATTTACTGAAAGCACTCTTTCAGCTTCGCGATGGCGGCAACACGCTTCTTGTGATCGAGCATAATTTGGATGTCATCAAAATGGCCGATTACATTGTCGATCTCGGGCCGGAAGGCGGAAACCGAGGCGGCGAAATTGTTGCTCAAGGCTCGCCCGAAGAAATCGCCCGCCAAAAGGGCTACACTTCAGATTATCTGAAAAAAATTCTTTAAGGATTAACTCCTAATTTTTATCTGTATTTGCATTTCAAAAATACACCGGTTATTATTTATATATAACCGTATATTCTAATAATTAGCTAAATATGAAACATACTAAAGATTTTAAAAAAGATAGTTGAAAGGGTAGACGTTAATAACATAGAATACACATGAGCCGGCAGGTAACAATTTGGGAGGAAGTTGTGAGCGCTGCAACCAAAATCAATTTAGATTTTCGGCTCGTGAAATCATGGGCAATTAGTTTTGCTCTGTTTTTTTCTTTCATCCCCGCTGCACTCGCCGTTAATTCAGAATTTCCCGTTCCGCCTGATATTTCGACATTCGGTTCACATCCAAGCCAGCAAATTTTAATTGCAGATTCCATTTCATCCACTGATATTACTTTTCATTACGACGTTGTCCCTGAGAATTCTTTTTCCGGTATGGTGCTGCAGTGGAACGACGGCGGCTGCCCGCCGGCTTGCGGTGCAGACGATTACATCGATCTTTCCGCGCATGCAAGCCCCTTTAATCCGTTTGTGTTAGAGCTGGCTGTTAAGCCGGGACAATCGGGTGCTGCGATTGCGCCGTATCAAATCAAAATTGAATTGAATGACATTTTCGGCCGCCAAGCATTTTTCTTTGTGACGGTGAATAGCGACCAGTATCAAACCGTCAACCTGCCTTTCGCTCAAATTCCCGTTGTGTTTCCGAATTTTGATTTAACAAAAGTCAAAAATTTTATTTTTGTAACGGAGCATAACGCCGCGACACCGCCTTATTATGTCGGCCAGTTAAAAATTCGGACAGCCGGGCTCGGACATATAGCGCCCAATCCGGCGCTGGATGCGAATGATGTCACATCGCTCGATTTTGAACTTTCGGGAGCGATTGACGGCGATGGGCCCATGCTCAATATCTCGGCGGCATTCGAAGCAACGTCGCACAAAACAGGCGAGCTTGATTACGTGCTTCCGTCCCAAGGTTTCGTCGGTGTCTTTCATACATTTGATGACCCGGATACCATACCGCAAGTCGAGACTGCAAATCTAACTGGGTATTCAAACTTGGTACTTGGGATGTTGGGCCCCAATCTTGCCAACGGCGGACCTTTTGGCAGGAGAGCCATTTTAGAAATCAAAGACGCAGCGGGCCATGTTGAGACGGTCGAGTTGGACGGGATGAACGGAACGCTGCGGTATTATCAAATCCCGCTCGATATATTCCCGCATGCCAATCTAGCGGCGGTGAAAGAAATCAACTTTATCCTTAGAAAACCAATCGGCCCCGTTCCGCTCTCATATCCGGACTCGGGAACCGTTGAGATTGATTTCGGGTTTTATCCCTTCCAAGCCGCACTCAACCCGGATCCGACCGTCACAGCAAATGATGTGACTTCATTTAACTTTACTGCACAAGGCGGGATTGACTCTGACGGAGTAGGCCCGGATGTTACTGCCCAGCTCCAGATTGCCTCTGTCAATCAATCAAAACTTACTTACACCATCATTGCCAATGATGAGGAGTTTGCCGGTATCTATCACACCTTTGCAGCTGCACAGGACTTATCCTTTGTCACGGACTTTATTCTAGGCCTGAAAGCTCCCTTGGCAGTACCGGTCAAGTTTGAAGTGAAGGACCAGGATGATACCGCGGCCTCTGTGATCCTCACAGGCGCTGACGGCACAAATGAGTTGTTCTATAAAGTAGACCGCGCACTCTTCCAGAATGTTGACTTCACACAAGTGAAGGAAATAAACCTCGTCATCGAAGGCACATCATCCGGGGCTCAATCAGGCACTTTGGAAGTCAGGCTCGGAGACTACTCACTCGCTCCTGACAGTATCGCTACCCAGAATGAGATCACACCGCTTCCCATCGTTCTGACAGGCAGCTTTGATTCCGGTGCACCCGTCACGGCAAGCTATACCATATTGGAAGACCGGAAAGCCCAGCTTACTTACTCACTGAACACCACAGGCTTTGCCGGTACTTTTAACTCCTTCCAGGGCGGGCTGCTTGACCTGACCGATTACAGTTACTTCGTCTTCGGGCTGAAAGACAGTTCAAACCCAAACAAAATCAAACTGGAAATAAAAGACAACGCCAATCAAACGGCTTCACTCTATTTAACGGGTGTGACAGCGCTTGAACACTATTACGCCTTAGCCCCCGCATCACTCACAGGCATTAACCTCACACAAGTAAAAGAGATTAACTTTGTGCTGGAAGGTGCTCAAAACCCCAATCACTCAGGCGCACTCACGACCCACTTCGGCCACTATCCCATCACATCCGATGGAGCCTTGGGCTCTGGAGACATCACATCATTCCCATTTAACCAAGTCGGTTCATTGAACTCTCTCTCAGGCGCTACGGCCCAGGTCACCGCACAGTCCACAACCCGCATGCAGCTTGATTACTCGGTGACAGGCCCTGATTCCTTCAGCGGCATCTTCCAGGTCTTTACGGCAGGTGAGAACATCACAGAAAACATCGTCTTTGGATTACAAGCCCCCCAAGGCACGCGGCCCAAGTTAGAAGTAAAAGACTCAAGCGACGTCTCCCAATATGTCTACCTGGCAAACACAGACGGCACAGAGCACTTCTACTCACTGCCTCTATCACTCTTCAGCACAGTGAACACAAGCTCAGTCAAAGAGATTAACTTGGTAGTCGAAGGAAGCCAAAACCCCAATCAATCAGGCGTACTCTTCCTGAGGATGGGGACTTACGCGTTCCAAGCCGCACTCAACCCGGATCCGACCGTCACAGCAAATGATGTGACTTCAT
>CAYLXA010000001.1:0-75196 GCA_964387845.1 uncultured bacterium | reverse complement strand
GGAAGCCAAAACCCCAATCAATCAGGCGTACTCTTCCTGAGGATGGGGACTTACGTTTTTCAGAATGTCATTAATCCCGATCCGGGGCTCAGCATTGGCAATGAAAGTCATTTTAATTTTCACATTGCGGGAGATATTGATTCAGACGGTGTTGGCACTGACGTGAGCGCTGTACTGCAGACTATGTCGGAAACAACCGCACAGACAGCATTTGCGGTTGATGACACAGGCTTCGCAGGTGTTTATCACAAGGTAGACAATCCAGGGACCCCGGCGGTTGAGTCTGTCGACCTGTCACAAACACCGGAAGTTATCATCGGCTTGAGAGGTCCCGCGGATTTGATTGTGAAATTTGAATTGCATGATGCGCAAGGCGAAATTGATTCCGTGAAATTAATCGGCCAGGACGGAAGCAACAACAAATTTTACAGAATTGCAACGTCTGCATTTACGAGTGGAATTGCGCTCAATGAAATTACCGAAATGAATTTGGTGATTGAAGGTGCGGAAAATCCGAATGTCTCGGGCGTCCTGAATATTTTCTTCGGGAATTACGTTTTTACCGTTTTACCGAACCCGCTTTTGGATATCGGAGACATCAGCCTGCTCGATATTCAAAACTTTGGCGGATTTGACAACGATGGCGCGGGAGCCGATACGGTCGTTACGTTCAATCAAGTTTCCAGCACGCACGTCAATATCGATTATCAATTTAACGCCGCCACCGGATTCGCCGGAATTTTCACAACTTATGCAGCGCCGGTTAATTTGCAAAGTCTCGGCAATCTCATTTTCGGCCTCAACGCACCGGCCGGTACGATTGTCCGGCTCGAATTAAAGGACAATCAAGCGCACACCAAGAGCGTTCCGTTCGGCGGCTTAGACGGCGCAAACGAAATGTTCTATTCCGATTTTCTGCAATTGTTCACCGGTGTTGACCTGGCGAATGTGACCGAAATCATTTGGCTGATCGACCGGGCCGCGCAAACTACAACGAGCGGCCAGTTGAGTGTCCGTTTCGGCATTTTCTCGTTTGCGCAAAGCGAATTGATGCCGGATCCGAATAAAACCGCGAATGATGTGACCATTTTGCCGCTTACGCCCAAAGTCGGCCGCACGGGCGGCTCTTTTACGGGCACCGAAACACTTGTGCTTTCTGAGAATCGTTTTGATATGGCATATCAGGGGCTTTCGGAATCAGGCCGTTATGCGGGCGCTACGATCCGTTATGATGATTTTGGAACGTCGGAAATTGAAACCGGTGATCTTGGCGGGTTTTCGGAGCTCGTGTTCGGAGTTTCGGCGATCGGGACAGATCACGTGAAAATTGAGTTTGAAGACGGAGACCACAATCGGATCACGATTCCGCTCGGTTCTGTATCGACTACCGCTCAATATTACGTTGTGACACCGGACAGTTTCGTGGGTCTCATTGATTTTTCCCGTATCACTTTCATCAATTTCATTGTAGATGAAGCAGGCGTCACAGATCCAAAAGGCGTGGTGCGCTGTGATGTGAAAGGCCTTTTCTACGATCCACAAGCTTTAAACATTGATCAGCAAGCGCTCCGGCTTTATTTCTTGAATCAGCAAATGCTTTATTTTAGGCCGACAAACGCCGGCATCGATCCGACAACGCGTCTTCCTTATGACAATATTAGTTCTACCGGCACGCCGGGCGGGCAATTTACGCAGTTAACCGCGATCGGATTTTACCTCCAGATTTTAGGCGAAGTCGCTCGCGGCAGAGTTGCTAATGGGCCCATGACGCGCGAGCAGGCGCTGACAGAGATGGTGACCGTTCTGGATCAAGTGATTTTACTGCAAGGGCAAATGGGCTGGAACGGAACGGGGCTTTTGCCGGCTTTCATTGAACTCAATCCTTATGCGCCGGGCGAGTTTGTTTCTTTTGGCGACAACGCAAACATGAGCCAGAGCATCGCGGCGTCGATGGGTGTGGTTCAAAATTTAAGCGGGCTTTCGCCGGCCGAACAAACGCTTGCGGGACAGATCGCAACGAAAGGCGAACAGATTTTGACGGCGCAAGGCCCCGGCTATCAGCAATTTTTTAATCCCGCATTTTTCTTGTTCCGGCTTTCTTATAATTTAACGACGGGCCAGTTTGAACATCATGTCGATAAACTCGCAAACGAATTCCGAGCGGGCGTTTCGTTTGTAACAACACGCTACGCCAGTCTCTTGCCGCCCAACATCGGTGAAATGTACGCCAACAATTTAGATCAAGCCACCAAAGTTTATGAAGATCAATTCGGGACTTCGCTCACGAATTTGGTGCCCTATGACGGCGGCGCGTTCCAGATGTTTTGGCCGTTTATTTGGGTCAACGAACATGAAAATGTGAATATGATCGCCGCGCACCGTAATTTCCTATATACGTCGTTTGATTATTCGAATCGTTACCGGATTCCCGGATTTTTATCGGCAAGCTACATTCCTGAAAACGGCTATGTCGGCCCGCTCGGAATTCCAGAAGCCGCCGAAAAAGATTTTCCGTATGCCAACGTTTTTGATGTCGGTTCCTTTTATTCGCTCGCGGGCGCTTACAACCTGAATCCACCGCTTGTGATGGATTGGCTGTTCGATATTTTAAATCAGTATCCGCAGCTTTTCACGCCTTACGGGGTTGTGGACGGTTTGCGTTCCGGCTCCGAAGTCGACACGCATTTGGTGGCCGTCAATCAGGCTTCTTCCATTCTCGGGCTTTTGGGCGGGCAGGGCGATGATTTGGAGCGATATTTCCAAAACAGGGGAGAACTTGCGAGCTACAAACAAAAATACGACTTGCTGCATCTTAATTTCTCGTCGCTCGATCAGGTTCCGATCGGCACGCCGGAATCATTTCCCGATGCATCGCTTTCGGTGATCAACCGCTTTAACGACGAAGGCCCGATCGGAAACGCAATTAATAACAGCACCAGCATTTTTGGAACAACCATCGCTTATATTAATGAACAATCCGATTTCAGCGGACATTACTGGTTGTTCAATCAGGCCAAAGATGTTCGCGGCCATCAATTGGTGGTGACGTATACGGCGACCACATCACCCGGCGAATTCAAAGTCGAGCTGAAGAATGCGGGCGGAAATCTGCTCGCGGTTTTCCCGATTCAGGTCCAGGATGAAAACGAAATGAAGCGCCATGTGTTCGCGATTCCGGATGAACCTGCTTTTGCCGATCTGCGTTCCGTCACGGTTGTGACAGAGCCGAACATTACGCAAATTCATACGGCGCAGTTTTTCATTCATCAGCTCAATTTCTTCCATTATCCGGTCTCGGGTTCATCGACAACTCCGCCGGACGATCCGGATGATGACCAGGAACCGCAGGATGATCCTGATCCGGCCGATGATCAAGATGATCAGGTAGACGATGTACCGCTTGACGTCATACCGCCGGGGGATGATCCGCAGGTTCCGGCGGTCACGACTCCGGAAACATCCGAGGATTCAGAAAATGACAATGACAACAACCGCAACCGCCCGCAATTTTTCGGCGGAACCGGGTTTATCGGCTATGTGCCGCCTTATGAAGCGCCGCAGCCTGAAACTTCACCGCAACCACCTGTGACAAATGTACCGCAGGCAGTTACAAAACCGTCAGCTCCGGTTTCAGCACCTGCGCCAAAGAAGATGAATGCCGTCAATCTGCCGGTGACGCAGGAAGAATTTTTCGATTCGGGCTTTGATGCGGCGAGCGCGCCCATCATTGATCATTTGCGGGGAGAGGCGCTTTCCTCATTTCAAGCGCCAGTCGAACCTGCAACGCCTGCAAAAGCGAGCGATGCATCTGTCGGTTTGATTAACCAGCTGAATCTCACGATTCCAAACACAAGTTCTGCGCCAAAGCAGCAAGCGCCGCAAAATCCTGTCAGGGCATTGATTGATACGATTTACAACATCTTCGTCGAAAAAGCGCCGACCGCGATGGTCCTCTCGCTATAAACAAAAGCAAGTTACGAACAGTTACGAAAAGTTACAACACTCTGTTGTTACAAATGGTTACGTAACCCTTAGTAACCATTTGTAACCTTTAGTAACTGTTTGTAACGCGGATTTGATTATCTCACCGAATCCGAAACCCAATCCAAATAAGCTTTGCTTCCGGACTCGATCTCGAAGCCGATAATTTCGGGATTTTCGTAGGAGTGAAGTTTTTTGATGAGCGCTTCTACGGCTTTTACGCGTTTCTGCGTGGTTTTAATGAAGATGACCGCCTCGCCGGCTTTCTCCAATTTGCCTTTCCACCAAAAATGGCTCTCGGCGCCATCCAAGATGTTAGCACAGGCAATTAATTTTTTAATGAGAAGCGCTTTGGCGATTTTCTCGGCTTCCTTTTTTCCGGAAGCCGTGACGATCATGAGGTGTGCTTTGGCCATTAACTGCGGGGATTTAAGCGGGCGATGTAGCCTGATTTTTCATCACCTAGACTCACATGGCCTTCGCGTGCCAGCCAGCCCAAACTCATCAATAGAAGCTCGCGGGGCTTGCCGATGCCTTGCGTTAATTGATTCAAGGTCGCGCTGCCGTGCTTATCGAGGTAATGCCAAATGTCGCCTGCTGTAATGCCAATTTCGGTAATCATAACTGCCGTCTCCTATTGAGAAAATGAGTGCATTTAAACCGGTACATGGTAGCAAATTCTATTTTCACGCGCAACGAGATTTCTGTCATCCTGAACGGAGTGAAGGATCTAAGTTCCTAGACCCTTCGCTCTGCTCAGGGTGACAGGCATTGCTGTCACTTCGAGCTGACTGCCAAAACCTTCGCCTGACGCGAACCTAAATTCACGACCTGATGCGGGGCAGAGGCGTCAAAATAAAGCGAATCGCCCTGGTCGAGCTCGTATTCACTGCTCTGGAAAGCTATTTTGACCTTGCCGTCTAACACGGTGACAAATTTTTCAACGCCGCGGTCGGCCTTGTCCATGCTGGTTTTCGCGTTGCCGTGAATCGTGAGAAGGGTCGGCACGATTTTTTTGCCCGATGCGTTCGGCACGAGAAGTTCCACGCGCGCGGCATCCGATTTGCCCAAAACCTTTTTCGGTTCCGCGGCAGGGAGCTGGTCTACGTCGGTGACGCGTTCATCAATGCCGGCATATAAGTAGCTCAGTGAAATTCCGAGCGCTTCTGCGATCTTGCGGTGGCTTTCGACCGTTCCGAGCATCTGCCCGTTTTCCATCCGCGAAAGCGTTGCCTGCGCGACATCCGTGAGTTTCGAAAGTTCGATCAAGGTGATTTTTTTCTGTTTTCTGGTATCGCGCATCTTTTTGCCGACTGCTTCGGCGAGCTGGAAATCTGCTTTTTTGCTCATAAATTCCTCCAAATGTAACAAGAGTCTAACAGCTTCCTAATAAATTGCAAGCAAAATATGCAGAAACACGAAATTATTATTATTATTTAAATTAAAATAAATATTGACAAATATATAAAACTATGATAGCCTGTCTCTCACATCACGAAAGAGGGAGGGGATTAACATGAAAACGACCAAGAAAACGGCACTGGTGCTGGCCCTGGTACTCCTGGGCTCGGTTTCCGTATTGCCGTCTGCGGCTTTGGCTCGAGAAGCCAAGGCAGCCGTGGCGCCTGCACAGCAGGTTCAGATGGTGAAAGTCAATTTGAACCAAGCGGGCCTCGAAGAACTTGAGTCCATTAAGGGAGTCGGCCCGGCGCTTGCCGAGCGGATTTCTACTTACCGCAAGGATAATGGCAACTTCAAGACTATCGAGGACTTACGCAATGTGAAGGGCATCGGCCAGGCCAAGTTTGATCGGATCAAAGATCAAATTACGGTTTAAAGCGCTCTTCTCACGAGGAAGCGTGGAGGGGGAAGGGGTGGTTCGGGTTCTGTTGGCAAACAGTTTGCCCTGATCAAGCAGATTTCAACAGCCGGCCGCCCCTTTTCTTAGTTTTAAGTGTTAAGGTATAAGGGTTAAGTCAAAATCGTTTGCTTACCACTTACAACTTACCGCTTAACGCCTTCTTGCTTTGTCCCATCTGTTTTGGTATGATTTTTCCTTCCATGGCTAAAAAAACAGCGTCTGTCAAAACCGACTTCCAGTCTCTGATATTTAAACTCAATGAATATTGGTCCAAGCAAGGCTGCTTGATTGTTCAGCCCTACGATCTTGAAGTCGGCGCAGGGACTTTCTCGCCGCACACCTTTTTACGCGCTTTAGGGCCCGAGCCGTGGAACGCTGCTTATGTCGAACCCTCGCGCCGTCCGACGGATGGCCGCTACGGTGAAAACCCGCACAGGACGCAGCACTACTATCAATACCAAGTCATTTTGAAACCCGCGCCTCAAAATTCGCAGGAGCTTTATTTAAATAGTTTGCGCTACGTCGGCATTCCGGTTGAAGCTTACGACATCCGTTTTGTAGAAGACGATTGGGAATCTCCGACTTTGGGCGCTTGGGGTCTCGGATGGGAAGTGTGGCTCGATAGTCTTGAAATTACGCAATTTACGTATTTCCAACAGTGCGGCGGCATTGACCTCGATGTGACTTCGTGCGAAATCACGTACGGGCTCGAGAGAATCGCGATGTTTCTGCAGGGGAAGCAGTCTATTTTCGATATCGAGTGGAATCCGGGCGTCACCTACGGCCAAGTCCACTTGCAAGGCGAGCGCGAATTTTCAAAATATAATTTCGAAAAAGCGAATATTCAAATCCTGCTCAAACAATTTGACGAGTTTGAAGCCGAATCGAAACGCCTCATCCAGGAAAATCTGATTCTGCCGGCCTATGATTTTTGCTTAAAAACTTCCCACACATTTAATTTGCTGGATGCGCGCGGCGCGGTGAGCGCTACCGAACGTCCGCGCTATATCGGACGCGTGAGAGCGCTTGCGCGCGGTTGCGCGGAAGGCTACCTGAAATCGCGCGAAGCTTTGGGGTTTCCGCTCGGCCAAGTTCCCAGTCATCGGGTGAAAAAATGACATTGGTAACCCTCTGCGCTACTTTTAATAAATTCGAAACAGTTCTAATGAAAGCGCGAGGGCGCCATGATTTCGATGAATATACAATTGGATCGGTATTAGGATAATCATGGCGAAGCCAGAAAACCTCCTATTCGAAATCGGAACTGAGGAAATTCCCTCAGACTATATCCAAACCGCGCTCTTGAGCATTCGCGACAAAGCGCCCGCGCTTCTTGAAGAATGCGGCTACAAATTTGATGCCGTAGAAGCCTATTCCACGCCGCGCCGTTTTGTTGTGTATGTGAAAAATATCGCCAAAAAGCCCTCGGAAACGGAAGAGCGCGTCGGTATCGCGAAAGAAATGGCGTATCAGGACGCGAAACCGACTTTGGCGCTCTCGGGATTCCTCAAATCCGTCGGTAAAAAGGAATCGGACCTTCATTGGAAGGAAACCCCGAAGGGTTTGCGCGCCGCGGTCTTCGTCAAAAAAGAAGTGAAGCCCTTGAAACATTTTTTCGAAACCCTGCCGCGCCAAATCGAGTTTCCGAAGCTGATGCGTTGGTCGAAGTCCGGTTATATTTTCACGCGCCCGATCCGCTGGACGTTCGCGCTCCTCGGGAAATCCGCGCAAAGTTACACCATTGGCGATGTAAAGTCGGGCAACTTCACGTGGGGCCACCGTTTTTTAGCCAACCGCAAAATCAAAGTCTCGGATGCCAATCTCGAAAAATACGAAAATCTCCTCAAAAAAAATCACGTTGTCCTCAAAATGGAAACGCGCGTCCAGATGATCGAAAAAGCGCTTCAAGCGGCGAACAATCACGATGAATATTTGGCGCACACGGTGGCGAATCTGACGGAAGAACCTTTTGCGCTCGAAGTCACATTCAAAAAGGATTATTTGTCGCTGCCCGGCGATGTTCTGGCGACCTGTATGCGCAAAAACCAAAAAGTATTCGCTTGTTACGACAAGCAGGCAAAACTCATCAACAAAATGATCGTCGTGATCAACGGCAAGCGCCGCGACCTCAAGAAAATCGCGCAGAATTATTTAAACGTGCTCGAATCGCGCCTCGTGGACGCCAAATTTTTCTTTGAAGAAGACACGAAGACAAGTCTTGAAGACAAAGTCGAAAAACTAAGCGGCCTTATTTTCTTAGGGAAGCTCGGATCGTACCTGGATAAAACGAAGCGCCTCGAAACGCTCGCCGACTTTTTAGCGAAGCAAATCAAGCTTCAGGAAAATGAGCGCCGTTTCGCGATTCAGGCCGCAACGCTTTGTAAAGCCGACTTAACGACTCATCTTGTCTACGAATTTCCGGAGCTTCAGGGGGTGGCAGGGCGTGAATACGCGCGGCACGATCATTTGCATGAAGAAATCGCGCGCGCCGTAGCGGACCACTATTTGCCGCGCAATTTGGCGCAGAAGCACGATGAACTGAAGAAAAACCTGAGCGCTTCTTCCGCCGTGGTTGCGATCGCAGACCGCATTGATTTATTGGTCGGTGCTTTCGGCATCGGCATCGAACCTTCGGGAAGTCAAGATCCATATGCTTTGCGCAGAGCCGCGGGCGGCATCGTGAAACTCATCCGCGCGTTTGGATTTTCATTTTCACTCGCGGAACTGGTTCAAAAAACAGCGGATCTCTACGGCGATACACTCAAAATCAAGTCGCAGGAAATCTCGAAGAAGCTTAAGCCCTTCATTCGCGAACGTATTTTCTTCGAATTTGATTTAAAACCGGGAACGAAATCTTACGAAATCATGCAAGCTGTTTACGAAGTCTCAAGCGAGAATCTGGCGGATGTGTTTGAGCGTTTCGGCGTGCTCAAAGCTTTTTACGAAGGGCGCCGCGATGATTTTGTGAAGGCCTGTAAGATTGTGGAGCGGACTTCCAATATATTGAAGGGCAGCAAACAGCAGGTCGACGAACGGATTGATCCCACGAACTTCAAAGAAAAGCTCGAAAATGAGTTGTACGAACTCGCGTGTGTCAAGGAACCCGAATTTAAAAGAATGGCCAGTGAGCGCAAGTATGGCCCCATGACCTCCGAATTCGGCAAGATCTTCTACCAGCCCATCCACGATTATTTTGAGAAGATCATGATCAACGTGGAGGACCAAAAAATCCGCTCAAACCGTCTCGCTTTAATGAAGAAAGTAAATCGCTTGTATACAGATAGCGTGGCAGACCTGTCGCTTATTTCCGGCCTTAATTCGTAATTTACTTTAATAAAAAATATATTGACTTTTTGTAATAAATAAGATAGCCTTATATGTCCCAACCCCTCCGGGAATTCCCGGAGGGGTTTTTTATTTTTAAACTTGTATATACAATTGTATATGCTACACTTGAGGTGTTTGAATGGGTTTTAAATGGAGCGCGCTGAAGAGCGAGCGGCTGAAACGGACCAGGGGAGTTTCGTTTGAGGAAATTACCCAAGCCAAATTAATCGGGCACAAGAAGCATCATAGCAAGCTGTATCAGGATCTTTTTCTTTTTGATTATCGCGGATATATTTACCTGGTGCCTTACGTAGAAGATGGTAGTGACCAGTTTCTGAAAACTTTGTACCCAAGCCGAAAATATACAAAATTATACAGACAAGGGAAGCTATTATGCGACGAATCAAGTTAACCAAATACGAAAAGAAAATCGAAGATGCGCTGGTTCGTGGCGAATATGTCTCGGTCAGCAAAGAGGAATTTCAAAGAGTCAAGAAAGCACTTGCGGAGCGCAAAAAAGACGCCGTCTTGAATATCCGCGTCAATACGGGCGACCTTGAGAACATCAAGCGCAAAGCTAAAAAGTTGGGCGTGAAGTACCAGACCTTCATCTCCGAATTTCTTCACCGCTTAGCGTCTGAGTAACACCGACTTTACCCCCGAGTTTCTACCTAGACACGCTCCGGTTTACGGCATAAAATATGCCCTCAAAATTTGAGCCGATCTATCTAACAATAAGGAACCGAATCATGAACCTCAGCACCAAATATTTAAAATCAACCGCCATCAGCCTGCTTCTTACGGCGGGTTTTAGCTTTGCCGCTTACGCGTGTCCGTTACACGACAAAGAAGGCGCTAAAGAGATGGGCGAAAATCACGGCGCCGAAGCCTCAGCCCCCGCTCCCCAGCCGGCGAATTAATTTGGTACGTTTGTTTGTCTGCTTCAGGTAGGGAGCAGGCACAAAATAGAAAAGAGTGATCGCTCTCATGGATGACCTCGAGTTTTTTGCCTTCATCGGATCTGTAGCACTGGCTGTGTGGGCAATAATTAAAACAGCCACTATTCAGTATCACTCGCTGTTTTTCTCTTATAATCCGGGTCTGGGTTTCGCCCGATTGTCCGTTTGGCTTGGATTTTTGTTTGCGGGATTGACCATTGTCCACTTTTCTGCCTCAGACATTGTGACAGATTTAGTTTACATCATTTTATACCTTGTCATGGGATATGGGCTTATCAAGTTTGCCGGACAGCTTGATCCCATTTACCGAATTTCCTATCGGCTGGATGTCCTTGAGCGGCGAAACTCAGTTGCTGGTTTTTATCTTGGCGCGCGCACCCTCGCAATCGCGTTGATATTTTCAGGTTCCATGATTGGTGAAGGCCCCGGATTTTATGTGGTAGTCGGCTTTTTCGGATTGGGGTGGCTGGCCATGGAACTTTTGATTTACATTTTATGCATGACGCGCGGTTGGAAATTACGCGACGCGATCATTCGAGAATCCGATATCGGCCGAACCTTGGTGATCGCGTCTTGGTATCTGGCGATAGGCATGATCCTTCGGCTCGCTTGCGCAGGTGATTTTGTCAGCTGGACCGTTGGCTTCCGAGATTTTTTATTTAAAGCTCTTCCGGTTCTCGGCATCATCGGCGTTTCTTTGGTTTCATCCAACCTAAACCGTACCCAGGAAGCTCTCTTAACCTTCATCTATGGAACGGTATTCCTTCTGATCATTCCAAAATGAATACTAACGTCATGGTTGGTGTTTCGGAAGATCTTTTACGTTCCTTTCAATTCCGTTTCCGGAATTGGGACTCCATGTCCGTCAATCATCCACCGTTTTTGACAGAGCCGTTTTGTCTTTCTCAGCAGGACCATGATTTCTTAGTCACGGCTGTTGAAACTTTTCATCCACATGTCACCAGGATCCGCGAGCGCATTGCGTGTGAACCGGCGTGGATACGTTGCTTGGGTCTGGATGATTGGACGCAAGAAGTGATCGTTCAGGAAGTAGAAATGTCTCGCCTAAAATCAGGTCTTGAAATTGCCCGGTATGATTTCTTCAAAACGACGGATGGTCGATGGATGATTTCCGAAATCAACAACGACGTACCATCCGGCTTCAATGAGTCGGGTTTTATGCACGAATTGGCCCTGCGGTCTTGGCAAGGATCGGGGCAGTATGATATACCGGATTCGGTGACCGAAAATTTTGTTCGCGCGATTCGGGCCCAGAACTTGCGTTCGCTGGCTATGATTTACGGAACTGCCTACGCCGAGGATTTACAGGTTTGTTTATTTCTGAAAGACCATTTGCAGTCATTCTTGAAGGTTGTTTTAGCTTCGCCTTCGCATTTAAGAGCTTCCCGCAACAAGGCCACTGTCTGGAATGAGCCCCAGGACGCTATTTATCGAGTTTATCCGGTGGAATGGTTTTCGGCGCTTCCGAACAGGTCCGATTGGAAAAGCGCGCTTCGCTTAAAAAATTTACAAATGATCAACCCGCTTTCCACGATCATTTCGCAAAGCAAAAACTTTTTCGCTGTACTTCACAAAGAGTCGCGTCATTTATTTCCGGCGGATGATGCAACTTCAAGTTTAAATTTCATTCCGTATACCGAACCTTTTTCGCTGGAGAGAATCCCGGCGTATATGGAGGAAAAAGATCGTTGGGTGTTGAAACCGATTTTCGGAAGAATGGGATATGATGTCTGTATCGGTAAACTGCAAACAAGTGAAGAGTGGCAAAAAAACCTCGGCCTCGCGTCTAAAAAACCTGAGCAATATGCCGTTCAGGAATGCTTTGATATCGCGCCCGTTCAGTTTTCTTTGGCGAACTGCTATCCTTGCGTCGGTGTTTTTGTAATCAACGGACGCTTTTCGGGTTATTTTACAAGAGCATCATTAACTCCTTTAACCACGTATGAGGCGATGGATGTTGCAACTATTATTAAACTTTCTTGACGCGCTGGGGAGATTTCCGCATCGTAACCTTTACGCTAAACGTGCCGTTATGAGTGCTCAGGCGGGCGAGTGGAAAGCAGAGACTCTTTTTAAAGCTTGGTCCCCGCGGCCCGATAGCCCTTGGTTTCCCTATAACAAAGCCACTCTTTTCGCGAGTCTCGACAGTAATAAGCAGCTTGCCGCGACGGGCAAGGTTATTCTCTCTCGATCTTTTCAAGATCGCCTCACAAGTTTAACTGCCCTGAATTGGGTTTCGCAGGGAGTGGCAATCATCGCAGACATGTCCCAGGATGAGTCTGTGATTTTGGCGGCTCATTTTGCAGACCGTTATGGCTTTCAGCCTGTGGCGCTTTTTAACAATTGGCCAGATTGGAGAGGTTTGGTCAATTGCGAATCTATTTTAGTGAGCTTGCTAGCGTTAGCGCCACAAATGGCTTCGGGCGGTTCAAAATTAACGAGCCAAAGCCCTCCGTTTTTTATGGTGGATTGCGGCCGGCTGGGCAATCGCATGCCGAATGAGAATGATTTTGATAATCGATACTTTCTGAGTGAAGAAGATTTACCACCCGCGAAGTATTTCAAACAACATGGTATCTACCAAATCTATTATATTAAAAGTGATTTACTAAATTTTAATCCAAATGTTGAAACTGATGATTTGAATCCCTATTTATGCGCGCTAGCGAGTGAAGGAATCCAGATCTTTAAAGTTTCAGCGGCAGCTCTTGATAGGCCGGAGTCCTATCATGTTCAGTCGCGTAAAACGGTTCTGAGCAGTTTTTCTTTATTTGAAAATTCTGCGTTTCGCAGAGCCGCTGCAGGTGGGTTCGGAGCGCTGGTGCCCCCACGTTCAAGCGGGGGATAAAAAGACGGTGCCAGGATGAAATGATTCTATGTAAGACAGTACCAGGCACCAAAAAAGGGGACGCTCACGCTTAATGCGTGAGTGCTTCCGCGCGAGGCTCAAGGTTGGCCTCGTTACGGATAGCAGGTACTTTAAATTAAGGTAGCCCCACGTCGCTGAAAAACGCTCCTAGGGGCGATACTCAGCTTCAATTGATATTCTGCGGGTAGCTTTAATGTAGCTGAGCATCGGAGGCAATCATTATGAAAAAAAATATCGGACTGGCGGGCCGCGCGGCGAGGGTTATAATCGGGCTCGGCATTTTGGGAATTGGTTATCATTATCAAAGTTTCTGGGGTTTGATCGGTCTGGTACCGGTTGCGGAAGGCATTTTCGGCTGGTGCATTTTGCGCCACTTCACGGGCTGTGATTCGGGCTGCAAAAAAGCTGATTAATCGTGGACACCTCCAAACTCAAATCGTGCGATATCTTATTATACAAAGGCACTGGATTTAATAGTTGGCTCATTCAATTCGGAACCTCGAGTAAATATAATCACGTGGCGGTGGTCGTAAACCCGGAAATGAATTTGGGGATTGAGTCCAACACGGGGCATCAGGCCGGCGTCCGGGCATTTGACCTGCGCAAACTCCAAGAATCTTCCGTTGATTTGTTCCGCATCAAAAGTGCGCACAAATTTGACCCTGAGAAAGTCATTTCCTATTTGGTGAACCATCTCGGCGCGCCGTATGATTGGGGCGGTGTGATTTCACTCGGCCTGATGAAAGCGGGAAGCCTGCTCACATTCGGAGCGCTTAAGATGCACAATTCATTTCAGAAAGACAAAGATTATTTCTGCAGCGAACTCGTGTGGGAAGCGTTTAACACATCGAAACTCGATATCGCGCCCCAAATCGGAAAATCCGAAACCACTTCTCCCGGCGACATTGCGCGCAGTTCCGTCGTCGAACAAATTGTTTAGCGTTTGCCGGCGAAAGAAGTGTTAAAACCTATGAAATCAAAACTACCGGAACTGGAAGTGATCACGGCGCGTGTGTTTGATGCGTCGCGCGAACGCGTGTTTGAAGCGTTCACTGATCCCAAACAACTTGCCAAATGGTGGGGGCCGAAAGGTTTTACGAACACGTTTCAAACATTTGAATTCAAGCCCGGAGGCAAATGGATTTTTGTGATGCACGGTCCTGACGGCAAGGATTTTAACAACGAATCAACATTCCTTGAAATCGTGCCGGAGGAGAAAATAGTTTATGAACACAAACAGCCGTGGTATTACATGACGATCACGCTCGCGGAGCGCGCCGGCAAAACCGAAATGACCTGGCGGATGCTGTTTGATGCCAAACCGGATAACGCCAAGCTCAAGGCCTTTCTCTCTCAAGCGACCGGGGAAAATTTTGACCGCCTGGAATCTGTTTTAGGATTAAGGATTAAGCGGGCAGGATCGTAAATAGGGAATTATGAGTTTAGTTGAACTCGCCAAGATCTATACGGATTTGGTCAAAGCGGAGCGGGAAATTCCTGAAGAAGAACATCATGCCAAGGATCAAATGAATGCGCTTAGAACCAAATATCATGAACTGCTGATGGTTAAAATGCGTGAAGAGGGCGTGGAATTTTCTGACCGGTTTGATGCGACCAATAAAGCATTCCAAATTGCCCAAAACGAAAGAATTATTTCCTAATCCGTCTTCGGCCGTATTCCGGCATATGCTTCTGCAAATTAATACATTATGAGAAGAGACAATCGTTCCAATAATCGTTCTAACAATCGTTATGACCAACCGTACCGCTTGAATCCGAATGATTCGCGCCAACGCGGGCAGCAACCGTCGTCCCGCCGCCACTCGAATCCTTATGATTCGAGTGCTATTCGGCGAGATTTGAAATCTCGTCCGAAGTTGCAACCCGGTGAAGCGGAGAAAAAGTTCCTTGCAGGGACCGCGATTGATCCGTCCCCTAGAATTCGGCTTGAAGACGGATCAAGTGAGATGACAATGCGTGTGATGGACCTGATTTGTCCGATCGGATTTGGCCAGCGCGGACTCATCGTGGCGCCTCCGGGATCTGGGAAAACCACATTTCTGAAACATCTCTGTGTCGCGATTTCCAAATGCTCTCCCAATGCAAAACTTTATTGCCTGCTCGTTAATGAACGGCCGGAAGAAGTCACCGATTTTAAACGCAGCGTGCCGGCGGAAGTCCGTTCTTCGTCACTTGACGAATCACAGGAACATCATATTGAAACGGCGAATGCGCTGATGCAGCAAATCTTCGAAGAAACCGCGGCCGGCAAAGATGTTGTGCTGCTCGTGGATTCGCTGACGCGGCTTGCGCGTGTTCATAATGCCGAGCAGCGTAATAGCGGCCGCACGCTTTCGGGCGGCGTGGACGCGCGGGCGCTTGAAACGCCGCGCCGGATTTTTGGCGCCGCGCGCAAAATCGAAAACGGAGGATCGCTCACGATTCTTGCGACCATTTTGGTCGACACCGGCTCACGGATGGACCAAGTGATCTTTGAAGAATTCAAGGGAACGGGGAATATGGAAATTTATTTATCGCGCGACATCTCGAGCCGGCGCATTTTTCCGGCAGTTGATATTTCGAAAAGCGGTACGCGCAAAGAAGAACTTTTGCTTGGCGCAGAAGAGCGCGAACAAATCGCAAAAATCCGCCATACACTCGCCGATCTAAACCCGCCGGAAGCCATGAAAACATTAATAGAAGCGCTCGCCAAGTATCCCACCAACCGCGAAGTTTTCGCGACGCTCAAGTAGTTTTCACACCCTAAAAACTTTTCTGCAGAACTAGCGCCCGCACATTTTAACTTTGCTCAGACTCTCAGCTTCGCCGACGCTCGACTTGCCCCGGCGAGGCAAGTCTTCACTCGACTTCCGGCTCTCACTCGGCGGCAAGGAATATCTGTAGGCACGTCGCGCAACCGTTTGAAGCTTGGCTCCCGCCGTTTCTGGCGGGATTCAAACGGTGAGCGCCGAGGCAGGCGGCTCTCGCAGGAAGAGCCGAACTGCCGGTGCCGGAAGATATCCCTTGCCGCCCCCCCATGCCCGCTCGAGCCTTCAGACGCGTCTCAGCTGAGGTCTTCGCTGTTAAAATGTACAAACGGCAGCTCCGCAAAACATGTCTACAAAACAGTGGTTTTTATCTGTGGATGTGCTACAATACCTGACTTTCCGCAATATATAATATAGCGTAACTAGTTGAATTTAAAGGAGATAGAATGTCTACCATGACCAAGTCAAAATCGAAGTCAAACTCAAAAACCAAGAACAAAAAGCATGTTTATTTCTTCGGCGGCGGAAAAGCCGAAGGCGATGCAAAATTAAAACTCCTCCTTGGCGGAAAAGGCGCCAACCTCGCGGAAATGACCAATCTCGGCATTCCGGTTCCCGCAGGATTTACAATCAGCACCGAAGCTTGTCATTTATTTTATGAAGCCGGGCGCAAATGGCCGGAAGGTCTTGAAGCGCAGGTGAAAGCCAACATCGAAAAGCTTGAAAGCACGATGGGTGCCAAGTTCGGAAGCCGCGACAATCCTTTGCTTGTCTCTGTGCGCTCCGGCGCGGCGGTTTCGATGCCGGGCATGATGGACACGATTTTAAATTTGGGCCTCACTTCCGAAGTGGTGCAAGGCCTCATTATCAAAACCGAGAATGAGCGTTTCGCGTGGGATTCTTACCGGCGTTTTATTCAAATGTTCGGCAACGTCGTGATGGGCGTTTCGCACGATGATTTCGAACACATTCTCGAAAAAATCAAGCATAAGGCCGGCACCAAGCTCGATACCGACCTCAACGCCAATGATTTAAAAGAAGTTGTCCGTCAGTATAAAAAAATCTACCAGGAAAAAACGGGCGAGGAATTTCCGAACGATCCATGGCTCCAGCTTCAAAAATCAATCAACGCCGTGTTTAATTCGTGGAACAATCCGCGCGCTTTGAAATACCGCGAACTCAATGAAATCCGCGGGCTTCTCGGAACGGCCGTCAACGTTCAGTCGATGGTGTTCGGCAACATGGGCGACACCTCCGGAACGGGCGTTTGTTTTTCGCGCGATCCTTCCACCGGTGAAAATGTGTTTTACGGGGAATATTTGATGAATGCGCAAGGCGAAGACGTCGTGGCCGGTATCCGGACACCCGAGCCTTTGTCGCAGCTCAAAAGCCAAAACCCGGAAATCTATAAGCAGCTCTGCAAATTTCGCGAACGGCTCGAAAAGCATTACCGCGACATGCAGGACATTGAATTCACGATCCAAGAAGGAAAGCTCTACATCCTTCAAACCCGAAACGGAAAGCGCACGGCTCACGCGGCAGTCCGCATCGCGGTTGAAATGGTGAAAGAGAAAATGCTCACGCAATCGCAAGGGCTCCTTCGAGTTCAGCCTGCGCAGCTTGATCAGTTGCTCCATCCCCGCTTTGACCCCAAAGAAAAGAAAAACAAAATCGCAAAAGGCCTTCCGGCATCTCCGGGCGCAGCGACCGGCAAAGTCGTGTTTGACGCCGATGTAGCGGAAGAGTGGGTCAAACAAAAGAAGGAAAAAGTGATTTTGGTCCGTATCGAAACGTCGCCGGAAGATATCGGCGGCATGCACGTAGCAGAAGGCATTTTGACCGCCCGCGGCGGCATGACGTCGCACGCGGCCGTTGTGGCGCGCGGCATGGGTACTTGCTGCGTTGCAGGCTGCGGTGATGTTCATATTGATTACGCCGGAAAGAAATTTACGGCTGGCGGCGTGACCGTAAAAGAAGGCGATTACATTTCCTTGGACGGATCTTTGGGCGAAGTTTATCTCGGCCAAGTTTCTACTTTGGAACCTGAGATGAGCGGACACTTTGGGACCTTAATGAAATGGGCCGATGCGGTGCGCCGTTTGCGTGTTCGCACAAACGGTGATACACCGACCGATGCGCGCGTCGCGCGTAAGTTCGGCGCCGAAGGTATCGGGCTCTGCCGTACGGAGCATATGTTCTTCGAAGGCGACCGGATCGTTGCCGTCCGTGAAATGATCTTGGCGGATGACACCGCAGGGCGCGAAGCTGCGCTTTCGAAATTGCTTCCGATGCAGCGGAAAGACTTTGAAGGCATCTTTGAAGAAATGAACGGCCTTCCGGTCACGATCCGTCTCTTAGATCCGCCGCTCCACGAGTTTGTGCCGCACGAAGAAGCCGCGCAGCAGGAACTCGCGAAATCAATCGGGAAATCGGTGGAAGACGTGAAGCGCAAAGTCGCGCTCCTTCATGAAATGAACCCGATGTTGGGGCACCGCGGTTGCCGTCTCGGTATCACGTATCCCGAAATTTATAACATGCAGACACGCGCCATTATGGAAGCGGCCTGCAATATGAAGAAAAAGGGAATCAAGGTGATTCCGGAGATCATGATCCCTCTGGTCGGAACGATCAAGGAGTTTACAATCCTCAAGGCCGACATGCAGAAAGTGATCGACGAAGTGATCGAAGAGAAAAAGCAGAAAGTCGAGTACAAAATCGGCACGATGATCGAAATTCCGCGCGCGGCGATTGTGGCGGATAAGATCGCCGAGGAAGCCGAGTTTTTCTCATTCGGCACCAACGACTTGACGCAGATGACTTTCGGTTATTCGCGCGATGACGCGGCTAACTTTTTGAAGGTTTATGTCGAAAAAGGAATTCTGGAGAAGGACCCGTTCCAGTCGATCGATCAAGAAGGTATCGGCCAGCTCATTCAGTGGGGCATTCAGCGCGGCCGTTCGGTCCGCAAAGACCTGAAAGTCGGTATTTGCGGTGAGCACGGCGGCGATCCTGCGACGGTTGAATTTTGCGACCGGATCGGCATGAATTACGTCAGCTGTTCTCCGTACCGGGTTCCGATCGCGCGCCTTGCGGCAGCACAGGCAGTCGTTCGGGCAAAGTTGAAATAACAGTTGTCTTTAACCGTTATCATCGACGTCATTCTGAGCGAAGCGAAGAATCTACGGACTTAGATCTTTCACTTCGTTCAGGATGACGAACTTTTTCTATGCCAAAAAAGAAGTCCTTGAAAAAGAAAAAGAAGTTGTCGCGCGCGAAAAAGAAAAAACTTCGCAAGAAACTCGCCAAGCGTTCTTCCAAAAAGAAGCTCAAATCCTCAAAACCAAAAAAAGCTCTCAAAAAGGCCAAGCCCCTGCCTCCGGCCAAGGAAAAAGCACCCGCGAAACCGCAAGCAGCTAAAAAAGAAAAGAAAAAATCCAAGCACGAGGATGAGGAAGATTTGGCCAGCGAAGCAACGCTCGATAAAACGCCGATGAAGATTTATCTTCAGCAAATCGAGCACATTCCGCTGCTGACACCTGAAGAAGAAGTCAGTCTTGCCAAAGCGATTGATGGCGAGTCGATTGAATCAAAAGCTGCGCGCACGAAAATGATCCGTTCCAATTTACGGCTCGTGATTTCCATTGCGAAACGCTACGCCAATATCGGCCTTCCATTTTCAGATTTGGTGGAAGAAGGCAACATCGGCCTTATGCGTGCCGTCGACAAATTTGATTATAAAAAAGGATACCGTTTTTCGACTTATGCCTCCTGGTGGATCAAGCAGGCCATCATGCGCGCGCTTTCCAACCAGGGCAAAATGATCCGCGTGCCGGTTTATATGTATGACATTATTTCCAAGTGGCGGAAGGTGAGGGACGGTCTCACGCAGAAACTTGGCCGCGAGCCCTCGCGCAAGGAAATTTCGGACGCGATGGACATTCCGATTCGAAAAGTGAAAGAAATCGAACGCGTTGCTTTGCAGCCGAGTTCGCTCAATATGCCCGTCAGTCTCGACGGTTCGGCGGAAATCATGGATTTGGTCGAGGACGAAAACGCTACGCGCGCAACGGAGAATATCCAGGACCTTTTTACGTCTGAACGGATTGATAAGTTGCTCGGAATGGTGGACGAGCGTGAACGCGAGATTTTAGTTTTAAGATTTGGTTTGCGGGGCGATGAGCCGAAAACTTTGGAAGATACCGCGAAGAAATTCAATATTACACGCGAACGTGTCCGTCAAATCGAAGTCGCGGCGCTTGCAAAAATCAGGATCCAGCTCAAATCCGATTCCGATCAGCTAGGCGATTACGTACAAAAGTAATTCAATTGCGAATTTCAGATTTCGGATTTCGGATTGAAAATTTGGTCAATCCGCATTCCGCAATCCACATTCCGAAATAGGTTCTTATGATTGAGAAATATAACCCAACCCTGATCCGCTCGCTCGTCCGCGACGTTCCGGATTTCCCGAAGCCGGGCATTATTTTTAAAGACATCACGCCCATTTTGCAGAACGCGGAAGCTTTGCGCATGATTTGCGATGAGCTGGCGTCAAAATTTAAAGCTGAGAAAATTGATCAAGTGGTTGGAATTGAATCGCGCGGATTTATATTCAGCCCTGTGATCGCATATCAATTGGGTGCCGGGTTTGTGCCGGTACGGAAAAAGGGGAAGCTGCCACACGCGTGCGAGACGGTTTCGTATGATTTGGAATATGGCCAGGACCATTTGCAAATTCACAAGGACGCGATTCACAAAGGCCAAAAAGTCATTATTGTTGATGATTTGCTCGCGACCGGCGGAACGGCCGAAGCGGTCGTGAAGTTGGTCGAGAAACTCGGCGGCCAAGTGCTCGGCCTCGCGTTCGTGATCGAGCTTGAATTTTTAAAAGGCCGTACAAAATTTCCCAAACTCCCGCTTCACTCCCTGATCACGTATTAATCTCCCGTTTGCGGCTTATTTTTATCTGTAAGTTTCGGAATATCTCCCCGTGGTTTTATGATAAAATGCTACAATTGTGCCCTCGTAGCTCAATTGGATAGAGCATCTCCGTCCTAAGGAGAGGGTTGCTGGTTCAATTCCGGCCGAGGGCAGATATTAAAATTTACTAAGCCTGTAGCTCAACCCTTGCGCTACTGATAGACCGAATGAATCGGTTTTAATGAAAGCGCAAGGGTAGTCCTGACTTCCGATGAATAAACGCATTGGGGTTTTAATGAAAGTCAGGACAATTGGATAGAGCATCTCCGTCCTAAGGAGAGGGTTGCTGGTTCAATTCCGGCCGGGCGCATGATTCGTTATGACCATCGAACAGGAAAAAGAAGAAATACGCGCTGAAATGCGCACCAAATTGAAAGCCGAACCTGCAAGCGAGCGTAAGAAGCGCAGCCGCATGGTCTGTCATAAGATATTGAAAGACAGCCGGTTTCAATCGGCAAAAACGGTCATGTTTTACGTGTCGACCGATGAAGAAGTCGATACGCACGAACTGATGGCAGAAGCGGTGAAGGCGAGGAAAACCATCGTGGTGCCGGCGGTTGATCCAAAGAGTAAACTGCTCATGCCTTGCAAGATTCACGATCCGGAAAAAGATTTAGTGCCGGGTAATTATGGAATATTAGAGCCCAAGCCTGAATTCCGGAAGCCGGTTTCAAATGACGTAATTGATTTGGTATTGGTACCGGGTCTTGCGTTCGATCAAGCGAACAATCGTCTCGGCAGGAGCGGCGGTTACTACGACCGTTTTTTGGCGAAATTGCCAAAGAAGACAGTGAGTTACGGCATAGCGTTTCAATTTCAAATATTAAGCGCGCTTCCGGTGACGGAACTTGATATCCCCGTCTCGCGCGTTTTTCATGATTAAAAACCCTCTCCCTTTATCCCTCTCCCACAGGGAGAGGGAAGGGTGAGGGATGATTAGAAAGTAGGAAGAATGAGAGTTTTAATTGTCGGTGATACGGTCGGAAAACCGGGGCGTCAGGCATGTCTTAAAATTATTCCGAGACTGCGCGAATCCGAGAAGCTTGATTTAATTATCGTAAACGGCGAAAACATCGCGGGCGGTTCGAGCATTACGGCCGATACCATCCGCGAATTGTTTGATTCGGGTGCGCATGTGATCACATCGGGCGACCACATTTACCGCAAAAAAGATTCCATCGAACTTTTGGAGCAAAATCCCCGCATCTTGAAGCCCCTCAATTATCCGCAGGGCACTCCGGGCAAAGGTTCCGTCGTGATTGAACTCGCGGATAAAACCAAAGTCGCCGTGATTAATTTAATGGGCCGTGTGTTTCTTAAAACCATCGATTGTCCGTTCCGCGCTGTCGAGAAAGAGCTCGATAAATTGCGTAAAGAAACGCCCAATATCATTGTGGATCTGCATGCCGAAGCTACGTCTGAGAAGCGGGCGATGGGCTGGTTTTTAGACGGCAAAGTGAGCGCAGTGGTCGGAACGCACACACACGTGCAAACGGCGGATGAAGAAATTTTGCCGAACGGCACGGCGTACATCACGGATCTCGGGATGTGCGGGCCGCACAAATCCGTCATCGGCCGCAAAATTGAAGATGTGCTCACGCATTTCATTACGCAGATGCCGCCTCATTTGGAAGTTGCAAGCGAAGACGCGCGGCTGAGTGGCGTGATCATTGACATTGACTCCTCAAGCGGCAGGGCAAAAAGTATTAAGAGAGTCCATGAAAAATTGACATGATGTTTGGTGTCATCCTGAGCGTAGCGAAGGATCTAAGTCCGCAGATTCTTCGGCTTTGCCTCAGAATGACAAATTTAGTGTAAAAATGGAAAAAACAAAAAATACCGTGACAATGCCACCGCTGCAAGTTCCGGGCCGCAAAGTTTACAAAGTTTCGGAAATTACACGCGAAATTCACACACTGCTAGAGAAAAATTTTCCGCTCGTGTGGGTCGAAGGCGAAATTTCCAACTTCAAACACCAACAGCCGTCCGGGCACATGTATTTCACACTGAAAGACGAAGCCGCACAGCTCAATTGCTGTTTTTTTGCGCGCGCAAACCAGTCGCTTAATTTTAAACTCGAAGACGGCATAAAAATCGTCGCGATCGGGCGCGTTTCCGTTTATGACGCGCGCGGCAGTTACCAACTTTACGTCGAACGTGTGGAACCAAAAGGTGTCGGCGCGCTGCAGCTGGCATTTGAACAATTAAAAAAGAAACTCGAGGCCGAAGGGCTTTTTGATCCGGCGGCGAAAAAGCCGATCCCCAAGTTTCCGCATAGGATCGGAATCGTGACTTCCGAGACGGGCGCCGCACTGCAGGATATGCTGAAAGTATTGAAGCGCAAATCTTATGGGTTTCAAATCATTTTGACGCCGGCGCGGGTTCAGGGCGAAGGCGCTGCGGCGGAAATTGCGCGTGCGATCGAAAATTTCAACGCACAGAAAGACACCGACGTGCTGATCGTGGGCCGAGGCGGCGGCAGTTTGGAAGATTTGTGGGCATTTAACGAGGAGATCGTGGCGCGCGCGATTTTTAAATCCAAAATTCCCGTGATTTCAGCTGTCGGGCACGAAGTGGATTGGACCATTGCCGATTTTGTGGCGGATCAAAGAGCGCACACACCGACCGCTGCAGCGGAACAGGTTGTGTTTTTTTGGGATGAATTGTATGAGCGGATTCGTGAATACAAAAACCGGATGCAGATAGCGGTGAAGTCGATTGTGAAAACCAATCGCGAAAATCTCGAATCGCTTTTAACGAGTTATGCATTCCGCCAGCCCATGGCGCAGCTCGGGCAATTGTCGCAGCGCGTGGATGAGCTCTTGAGGCAAATGCAGAATTATTTGCGTGCTCAGGCAGAAAATAAGAAGCTCGAGTTTCAAAATGTTCTCGGAAAATTAAACGCGCTAAGCCCGATGTCCGTTTTGGAGCGCGGATACAGTCTGACGACGGATGAAAAAGGAAGTTTGGTTAAAACCGCAGGACAAATTCAAGTCGGGAGCACCATGACAACGCGATTCAGTAAAGGATCTTTAAAATCAAAAGTAATTGAACGGGGAGAATAACATGGACGAAGACATTCAATTTGAAAAAGCGCTCGAAAAGTTAGAAAAAATCGTGGAAGCGTTGGAATCAGGCGAGCTCTCGCTTGATGAAGCGCTCAAACGATATGAAGAAGGCGTCAAATTGTCGCGTGCGTGCAGCAAAAAATTAAACGAAACCGAAAAGAAAATTGAAATGCTGACGCGTTCCTTAAACGGTGCCGCGGATATTGAAGATGCGGATTCAAGCTCTAAAAAACCGGCCAAATCCAAAAAACCCCAGAAAAGCGTATCAGAAGACGACGATATTTTACTTTAATCAATGCCGACCACTTCGTTTGATTTAGACAGTTATTTGCAGCAAAAGTCTGATGCGATTGACCGAGCGCTTCATTTATTGCTGCCGAAAGAATCCGAATCGCCCGAAAAGCTTCATGAAGCGATGCGCTACATGGTTTTTAGCGGCGGCAAACGGATTCGGCCCGTGCTGACGCTTTCGGTTGCGGAAATGTGCGGCGGACCGGTCGAGCAAGCCAAAATCGCGGCTTCTGCAATCGAATTGATCCATACTTACTCACTCATTCACGACGATTTGCCTTCACTTGACAATGATTCGCTGCGGCGCGGCCGGGCGACCTGTCATGTGCGTTACGGTGAAGCGATGGCGATTTTAACGGGGGATGCGCTTCTGACGCTTGCCTTTGAAATTTTGGGAAGGCTTAAAAATCCGAAACATTTCCGGCTTGTTGCGGATATTGCAAAAGCTGCCGGTACGATTGGAATGATCGGCGGCCAAGTTTTGGATATCGAAGCCAAGAACCGGAAAATCACGCTGGAGCAGTTAAACGACATTAACCGTAAAAAAACGGGCGCTTTGATCCAGGTGAGCTGCCTGGCCGGGGCGGTTGTGTCGGATGTGAGCCATGAAGAAGAATTGCGTATCTTACGGTTTGGCGAGTATTTGGGATTTGCCTTCCAAATCGTCGATGATATAATGGACGCCGATGGTTATCTTCATCATATGAATGAGCGCCAAGCCCGCCAAAAGGCCCAGGAATTAATCCAGCAAGCCAAGCAGGAATTGTCCGGTTTTTCGGGGCCGAAAGCAGCATTGGAAAGCTTAGCAGACTACGTTGTTGAGCGTAAAAAATAGAAAAAACAGATAAAATGTTTTCTTATATCCGTCACATTAATTCTCCACAGGACCTGAAAAAAGTTCCGCTTGAGGAGCTTCCCAAGGTTGCACAGGAATACCGCGAATTTTTAATCGAAACCATCTCCAAAACCGGCGGCCATTTGGGCGCGAGCCTCGGCGCTTTAGAGCTCAATATTGCGCTTCACTATGTGTTCGATTCTCCGGCGGATAAAATCTGCTGGGACGTGGGCCATCAAGCGTATGTTCATAAGATGATTACCGGCCGGCGCGACCAGATGCGCACCATCCGCCAGGAAGAAGGCCTGAGCGGCTTCCCGAGCCAGTTTGAGAATCCGCACGATCAGTTCATCGTGGGCCACGCCTGCACGGCGATTTCGCAAGCGTTTGGACTTGCGGCCGCAAGAGACCTGACCGGCGCGAAGGGTAATGTGATTGCGGTCGTGGGCGACGGCAGTTTAACGGGCGGGTTGGCGTATGAAGCTTTGAACAACGCAGGGCACTCCAAGCGGAAGATGCTGATTATTTTGAATGACAACGCCTGGTCGATTTCCAAAAATGTTGGCGCGATCAGCAAATATTTAAACGGCGTCATCACAAACCCTTTGTACAATCGCATCCGCAGCGAAATCGAGCGCATGTTGAAAAATTTTCCGCGCATGGAACGGCTTGCCAATAAATTGCTCGATAATTTCAAACATCTGCTGGTTCCCGGATTGATTTTTGATGAATTGGGTTTTCGTTATTTCGGCCCGGTGGACGGCCACGATGTCGTAGGCCTTGTGAAAATTTTACGCAACATTGCGCCGCTGGAGGAAGCTTCTTTTCTCCACGTCATCACCAAAAAAGGTTTCGGCTGCGAATTTGCAGACAAAGATCCCGAGCGTTTACATGGCGTAACGCCTTTCGATATTAAGACGGGTCTAAAAATGAAAAGTCCGGCGGAAGTAAAAGCAAAAACCGAAATCACATACACCCAGGCATTCGCAAATGCTTTATTGAAACTTGCCAAAGAAGATGAGCGCGTGGTCGCCATTACGGCCGCCATGCCTTCGGGGACCGGGCTTAATAAGTTCGCTTCGGAATTTCCGAGCCGCTTCTTTGACGTCGGAATTGCCGAACAGCACGCTGTCACATTTGCCGGCGCGCTTTCGAAAGGCGGCTTGAAACCCGTTTGTGCGATTTATTCAACTTTCCTTCAGCGCTCGCAGGATCAATTAATCCACGACGTGGCACTCCAACGCCTGAATGTCACACTCGGCCTTGACCGCGCAGGGCTTGTCGGCGCCGACGGGGCAACGCACAACGGTGTTTTTGACATCAGTTACTTGGGCCATATTCCGGAGTCAGTGATTGCCGCGCCCGTGAGCGAATTTGAAATGTATCAAATGCTCAAACTTGGGATCGAATATCCGCATTTGTTTGCATTGCGTTATCCGCGCGCGAGCGTTCCCGAAATTCCGCAGCTTTCGAACCGGCCTTTCCGGATCGGGGAAGGCGAGCTTTTGATCGATGGAAATGAGGTAGCCATTTTGGCGTTCGGCACGATGGTCAGCCCGTCGATTGAGGCGGCCGGTCTTTTGCGTAAGCAGGGAGTTTCGGCGGCGGTTTACAATATGCGTTTTGCAAAACCGCTCGATGAAAAAATTCTGCTCGAAGCAGCCAAAAAAACGAAATTAATTCTCACTGTTGAAGAGCATGTCCTTACAGGCGGCTTCGGTTCAAAGGTTTTGGAATTTTTTGAGCGGAAACAAATCAAAACAAACGTGAAACGTCTTGCGTTGCCCGATCAATTTATCGAGCAAGGTGTCCGCGATACGCTGCTCGACCGTTTCGGGCTTTCAGCCGAGAAAATTGCATCCGCCGCACTGCAATCTGTTAAAGCGCCGGAAAATATTTCCGGCCTCGTTCATTCATGAGCACCGCATTTCATAAAATCGGCATTGTTGCTTTTTCCGCTAAACCCGAAATCGGCACTTTTTCCAAGCAGTTGAAAGATTGGTTAGAAAAACGCAGTCTCAAGGTGATTGAAAGCAGTGATCACAACCTTGACGGCGTCATGCGCGAAGCGGATTTGATCATTTGTCTGGGCGGAGACGGCACTATCTTGCATCTGGCCGGACGGATGATCCAGCGCATGATTCCCGTGCTCGGCATCAATATGGGCAGTCTCGGATTTTTGACGGAAGTCAAAGTTGATGAAGCGTTTGATGAGCTCAAACTCATTCTCTCCGGCCAATATGAAGTTGAAAACCGGCTGATGTTGTGCGGAATCGCGCGCTCCGGAAACGGTTCGATTGAACGGCGGTTTCAGGCTTTGAATGACCTTGTGATTAATCGCGAAGGATTGACCCGGTATATGTATGTCGATTTAAAATTAAACGGTGAGCGGGTAACACGTTTTCCGGGCGACGGCGTCATCGTCGCAACCCCGACAGGATCAACGGCTTACTCACTTTCGGCCGGTGGCCCGATCGTTCATCCGGGGTTAAATACGGTCGTCGTCACGCCGATTTGCCCACACGTCTCGGCACTTCGTTCCGTCATCCTTTCTGCCGATAAAAAAATAGAGATTCAGATTACCTGTGACCGGGAGCAGGACAAGGCGCTGCTCACAGCCGACGGGCAGGAAAGCGTTCAGATCGATAAACATTTTGTGATTGAAATTACGGCGTCCGACAACAAATTTCCGTTGATCAAAAGTTCAAAACGCAGTTATTTGGGAACCTTGCAGGAAAAATTTAAGATTCCAGCTTAAACCAGCTTGGCGAACAGCAGAGGGGCTTGAAGAATGGCAAAAGTTTTGGTGATTGATGACGAAATCGATGTTTGTTCCGAACTCGCCGAAATTTTAGAACAGTTTAAGCATGTGGTTCACTGCACGGATAAGGCCAAGGACGGCATTGAAAAAGCCAAAAAAGAAACTTACGACGTCATTTTTCTGGATATGCTGATGCCCAAAATGGAAGGCTCTGAAGCGCTGGTCGAAATCAAAAAGATATCGGAAGCACCGGTCGTGATCATGTCAGGTTATTTGGCCGAAGACATGGAGCTTCAGGTCAAGCGTGCCGGAGCTTATGACTGCCTGAGCAAGCCGTTTAAGATCAAAGAAATTCAAAACATTATCAGCCATATCGAAAAGGAAAAGCAGAAGAGCAAATGAGCACTGATCCGCGTTTTCTCCAGGAATCCGGCAGGCAAATTTATACAGGCACAGAGCTTATCTTGAAAGGTGCGCTTGAAGCCCGTGTCGGCCTGATCACGGGCTATCCCGGTTCGCCGATTGCGGATGTGTTTAACGGTGCGCGTGCGATCAAAGATATTTTAAATGAGCATGGCATTGTCGCCGAAATGGCCAACAATGAAGCGCTTGCAGCGGCGCGCTTAAATGGTTCTCAAATGGCGGATGTGCGCGCGATTATCGCCGTTAAAAGCGTCGGTGCGCATGTGGCGAGCGATGGCTTGATCATCGGCAATCTTGCCAAGACCAGCCACCAAGGCGGCGCGCTTGTCCTGATCGGCGATGACCCGTGGTCAGACAGCACGCAGGTGCCGAGTGATTCCCGGTTTCTTTCGAAACATTTGTATATCCCCGTCATGGAACCCTCGAATTTTCAGGAACTCAAAGATTGGGTCGGCCTCGGGCTTGATTTGTCAAAAAAATCCAATCTGTATCTGACATATCTCGTAACCACAAACCTTGCGGACGGCGGCGGCACAGTCGAAGTGTTCGCAAACGATTACGCGACGGTCAGCACCAAACATCCGGTCGCGATTGATACACAAGCAATTCCCGTGAAAGAGACTGTCATTCTTTCGCCGCGTACGGCTGACCGGGAATTGACTTTGGAGGATCGCTATGCGGTGTTAATCGATGAAGCCCGCAAACTGGAGGTCAACAAAATCATCCGGCCGGGAACTCAAAAACGGCCCGTCGGTTTCGTTGCTTCGGGGCTTGCTTATTTTTATTTAGAGCAGGTGCTCGAAACGTTCGGCCTGACGCCGCAAGTTCCGGTTTTAAAATTCGGCATTACTTATCCGCTGGATGCCCAGCTTTTGATTCAATTTGCGAACCAAGTAGATGAAATTGTCGTGATCGAAGAAAAACGCGATTTTGTCGAATCTCAGGCGGTGGCGATCCTGAAAGATGCCGTTCAGAGCGGTCGATTAGACCGGATGCCGCCTGTTTGGGGCAAACATTTTCCCGATAGTCTCGCAGGAATTCCGTCTACCAAAGGCCTTAATCCCTCCATATTAATCGAGCGTTTGGGGCCGCTTTTTCTAGCACGGCAGGCGCGGATTTATTTTGAGCCGGAAACGATCGAAAAAGAGCTCGTGCTGATCCGCCAGACCGCAGAAGCCCAGATTGCCATTCCGCAGCGTACGCCGACTTTTTGCCCGGGGTGCCCGCATCGCGATAGTTCGAGCGTTTTTATCGAAGTGAAACGCAAGTTCCGTGATTCTGGCTATATGAAAGAGCATTTTGACCGCGCACCGGTCGACCTTTTGTTTCACGGCGATACGGGTTGCTACACAATGCTCATGTTTGAGCCCAATCAGGACCTCATGCACAATTATTCGGGTATGGGCCTGGGCGGCGGAACCGGCGCCGGCATTGATCCGTTTGTTACCAACAAGCAGGTCGTGTTCATGGGCGACTCCACATTTTTCCACAGCGGCATGATCGCGATTTCGGATGCCATTAAAAACGGACAGGATATCACGTTCGTCATTTTAGATAATGGCACGATCGCCATGACAGGCCATCAGCCGACGCCGGGGCAGGAATATGATCTTTTAGGCAATCCGACTGTCGCGCAAAATATCGAAAACGTGGTGCGCGGCCTCGCGAGTTTGGCGGATATTCAAGTCCATCGCGTAGATCCTTCATACCGCGAGAGCTACAAATCTCTGATCGAGGACACGATTTTAAAAGACGGTGTCAAAGTGATTATCGCGGACAAGGAATGCGGCATTACGTATGACCGCAAGGTTGTGGATGTTGAGCGAAAAATCAAAAAGCAAAAAGGATTTCTGCCGCGCAAGCGCTTTATCAACTTATCGCCGGACGTCTGCGAATTTTGCCTGGAATGCACGGTTGCAACCGGTTGTCCCGGCTTGACGGTTCTTGAAACGCCGTTCGGCAAGAAGTTGGAAACCGATCTGTCGTGGTGTAAATCTGACGGAGCCTGCACGAAAATCAACGCATGCCCCTCGTTTGAGGAAGTGATTATTGAAAGAAGTAAAGCGCCCGCAATGCCGCTGGAGACGCTGAAACCCGTTACGCTTCCCGAAATTCCGAGGCCGTTTCATTTTGACAAAGTATGGAGCGCTTATGTGGCCGGCGTCGGCGGCATGGGGATCGGCGTCATTACGGCAATTTTGGTGCAGGCGGGCATGCGCCAGGGCTATGAAGTACGTTTTGTCGATAAGAAAGGACTTGCGATCCGGAACGGAGGCGTTTATTCCCACATTCATTTCTTAAAAAACAGAGACTATACATCGCCGGTCACGGCCTACGGAAAGACCGACTTGATATTAGGGCTTGATATATTGGAAGCCGTGCGGAGCATCGATCCGACGACCAACATGCGCATTGCGCATCCCGGCCGAGCTGCCGCGCTGATCAATACACACAAAACACCGACTATCGCGACTTTGACGGGGAAGGAAGATTTTGACATTGAACAGCTTGAAAACGTGATCCGGTCCAAAGCCAGAAAAGGGTCGTATTTGGGCGTTGATCTGTCCTCGATTTCCGAACAATTTTTAGGAAATAAACTCTATGCGAATTTGATGATGCTTGGCATGGCTTATCAGAAAGGGCTTTTGCCTATTACGTTACAGAATTTAAGGTGGGCGATTGAGAAAACCGTCCGCAAAGATGCGTTAAAAGAGGATCTGGAAGCTTTTGATCTCGGCCGCCGTCTTGCGATTTCAGAGACTGACTTTTTAGAGACATCGGTTCAAACTTTGACCGCATTAATCGATGAGAAATCGGAAATTCTGTCGCGCAGAGCTTGGTACGGGCCGGAGCTTGCGTTGGAATACGGCCGCTTGGCGCGCGCTGCGGCTACGCAGATGAACCTTGATGAAGATGTGAGGATTCATTTTGCGCTCAGGATTTATGAGCTCATTCAATACGACAGTCTCCAACTCGCGAAACGCTACGTCGAATTGGTTGAACGCATTTATGCCAAAGATGCCCGGCCGTATCAATTCAGGGCGACGAAAGCCGCGATCCGGAATTTGTTCAAAGTGATGGCGATTAAAGACGAAGTTTATGTGGCGCATTTGCTCACAAGTGAAGAAAAGCGCAAGCGGGATTTGGCGCGCTACAACGTTAATCCGAAGCAGGGCGATAAAATCCGTTATTCGCACATCAACAGCCCGGAATTCGTGATTTTCGGAAAAACCATCCGGTTTTCACTCAGGACGAAAGATTGGCAGCTCGGGATCATGAAGCACATGAAATTTTTGAGAGCGCTTCTGCCCGAATGGCACGTGCAGGAAAAGGCATTCCGTGATTGGTATATCGATTTGGCCCAAAATTTCAAGTTTGCGAATGCGCAGGAATACGAACGTTACGCCAATGCTCTCGAAGTTCCGGAAACCGTGCGCGGATACCGCGAAGTCCGTTATCCCAAAATGAAAGAAGCCCAAGCGCGCGCCCAGGATTTTCTCTCCGGAAAGCTAACCCAATCCGGCAAACCGGCGCAGCTTTCATCTGACCTTTTTGCAGATTTACACACCTCCTAATCATTGCCCATGACTGCTGAGAAAGCCGCCATTAAAGTTCGCTTTGCACCGTCACCGACAGGCCCGCTTCATATCGGAGGCGTCAGGACCGCGCTTTTTAATTATCTCTACGCGAAGAAAGAGGGCGGAACGTTCATACTCCGGATCGAAGATACGGATTTAGAACGTTCGAAGCCGGAATTCGAGAAAGATATTCTCGATTCTTTGTCCTGGCTCAACCTCAAATGGGACGGCCCGGTTGAGCGCCAAAGCGCGCGGCTTTCGATTTATAAGAAATTTGCGGATCAATTGGTTTCGGAGGGAAAAGCTTACGCCGATCAAGGCGCCCTGAAATTTAAAGTGAATCATACCAAAATCAAGTTCAAGGATTTGGTGCACGGAGAAATCGAGTTTGATTCGGCGACTTTTGATGACTTTGTCATTTTAAAATCGAACGGTTATCCGGCTTATAACTTTGCGTGCGTCGTGGACGATCATGAATTCGGCATAACGCACGTGATTCGGGGTGATGACCATTTGTCCAACACGCCGCGTCAAATTTTGATGTATATCGCGCTCGGCTGGAAGCCTCCGAAATTTGCGCATCTGCCGCTCGTGGCCGGCACCAACGGGCAACCCTTATCAAAGCGCGATGCGATTGTGAACTTAACACAATACCGCAAAGAGGGCTATTTGCCGGACGGGCTTCTTAATTATTTGGCGCTTCTCGGATGGTCTGCGGGCGGCAACAAGGAATTTTTCACGCGTGAAGATTTAGTCAAACTGTTTTCGATCAGCCGGATTAACAAAACCAACGCCAAATTTGACCTCGAAAAGTTAAAATGGGTGAACAAAGAGCATTTCCGAGCGACGGCGGATCCGGAATTCTTGAAACTCGGGCGCGCATTTCTTGAATCGCATACTGATTTGAAGGAAAAGCTTTCTCAATTCAATCTCGACGAGATCTTGCTGCTTTTTAAATCCAGAATCAGCATTCTGCATGACTTGATCTGGCAAACGGAATTCCTGTTTGTTGATGAAGTGCAATATGATCCGGAAGCGCTCGCTCAGTATGTCCGCGCCGGAAAGACAGGGAAAGAGCTGCAAAAACTGTCGGATGCGCTTCAACAATTAATTGATTTTTCAGATGAAAAACGGGTAGAATTAACGCTTCGAGATACCGCCGAACAGATGGGAATTGAGGCGCGCGATTTGATCCATCCGGTCCGGATTGCGATGACCGGAAAGTCCGTCAGTCCAAGCCTTTTTTCGGTCATGCGCGTATTGGGAAAAACCAAAGTCATTGAGCGTTTAAAGCAAGCTTCGCAGCATTTTTCATCTCAAAAGGTTTTATGAGCGACTGTTTATTCTGCAAAATTGTGGCAAAACAAATTCCGGCCAAAATCGAGTTGGACGAAGCGAGCCTTGTGGTCATTCACGATATCAATCCGCAAGCGCCGACCCATTTATTGGTGATTCCCAAGCAGCACATTGCTCGAATCGATGAGGTCCAGAAGAATCAATTTCAGCTTATCGGCGAACTGACAGATGCTGCCAAACGCGTGGCACAGGCTCGGAAACTTTCGGATTACCGCTTGGTTTTTAATAACGGCGCCGGAGCCGGGCAGTCGGTTTTTCATATTCATCTTCATTTATTGGGCGGACGGACCATGCACTGGCCTCCCGGTTGATGCGATGATCGTGGCGTGCGTACTTGGTATTTTGGTCGGTTTTTTCCTGTCGATCCCCATCGGCCCGATTAATCTAATGGTGATTAACGAAGCGTTCCGAAAGGGTTTTTGGCGTGCAGCATGGGTGGGTGTCGGCGGCGTTGCCGGCGACATGATTTATTGCGCGATGGCGTTCTTCGGATTTTCCGCTTTTGCCGACCGCGCACACGAAGTTGGTTCCCTTCTCAAAGTTACGAGCGGGCTTTTGATTTTATTTTACGGGATCCGGTATTTGAAAATAGACCACACAAAACTGACACCACGCGAGAAGAAAAAGGAAAGCAAGCTGAGCCATTTCCAAAAAGCGTTTCCGGTCGGGTTTTTTATGGCGATGTCTAATCCGGGGCTTTTCATTTTGTGGGGAATTGTTTACACTTTGATTGTTTCGAACCATCTGTTTGATCCGACCGAATCCAACATTTTGATTTTTGTGGTTTTCGGCGGAATCGGGTCAATGTGCTGGTTTTCGCTAATTGCATTTCATGTTGCGCGGTCGCATCATATGCTGAATCCGAAAACGCTGCAGCTGATTGCCAGAATTTCGGGTTTTGTGTTGATGGGGTTCGGTTTATTTTTGTGCGGGAGGTCTTTCATGGATTTACAAACGGAGTGGTTCAAAAAATGGTCATGAAGAAAACTATCATTTTATTTTTCTGTATTCTGTCGGTTCTATTTGTGCCGGTTAGCGGATTTGCATCATCCGTCCAGTATATTGACGGGTCGCTCGATCGGGTTTATGAAACAAAGTCGGGCGAATGGACCGCTTTCGTGCTGGTCAAGGATTCGTTCAGAAAATCTTTCAAATGCCTGGTTCACCCGGACCATACTTTGATCAAAAAAGGTTCTCAGATTTTGTCTCTCGCTGATTTAAATCCCGGGACAAAAGTGATTATTATTGCAAGGCCTGGTTCCGGCGAGGATTTCAAAGCATCCGTGATTCAGGTAAAAGACCCTGTCCTGAGATAAATCGTCATGCCTTCCGATTCAAATTCAAACCGGTTTAAAAAACCGAAGCTCCGATTTTACCTCGGCTGGATTTCTGCGGCAGTTGTTATCTCCATCGCCCAAACTTCCACAGCCGGTTTTTTGGCCGGCATTCCTTTTATTATTTTCGGCGAATTAATCCGCATTTGGGCGCAGGGCTGTATCGAAAAGAGAACAAAGCTTGCGGTGTGGGGCCCGTATGCTTACGTGCGCAATCCTTTGTATGTGGGTAATTTTTTAATCGGCCTTGGTTTTGTTTTGATCTTGTCGAATGTTTGGATTGTGATTGCGTATCTTGTTGGGTTCTTTTTTCTTTACCGTCATCTCATTATTTCGGAAGAAAAATATCTTGCCAGCGAACACGGAGCTGCTTTCGAAGATTATTGCAAGTCAGTTCCGCGCTTTTTTCCGTCGCTCAAGAAATATCGCAAAAACGGGGAAGGATCTTTCAGCTGGGCGCGTTTCCAAAAAACCAGTGAGCCAATCACGTTAAGCGGGATTGGGTTGATTATCGCAAGTCTCTATCTGCGTCAAATTTGGTTTCAAGAAGGCACCGGCCTTTTTTCGCAGCAGATGGAGTTCTTCTATCTGTGGTTATTTTTAGCTGTTCTTTTGGTTTTTTTCCTTCTCCAGCGCCGCTTTCAAAAGAGCTGATTATTAGCTCAAAAACCAGCCGTAATCCTTCGATTCACTCCGCTCTCTCAGGACGAGGTCTGGCTTTTAAATCTAGCCAGGTCTCGAAATAACATTTGACATCCACCCAGCCATCTGTAAAATAGCCTCAATTAAGACTGAATCTTAATAGGAACTAATCCGAATTCAGATTGATTATGGATGCGCATAAACATCACCAAATTTCAGACCTAAAAGAAGGCGCTAAGCGATTTCAAACTCTCTTGGAAGAGAAGGGTTTGAAATACACTTTTGAACGTCAGGCTATTTTTGACGAAGTTGCTCGCCTCAAACAACATTTCGACGCCGACGGACTTTATCACCGCTTTAAAGACCGCGGCGACCGGATTTCGCGCGATACCGTTTATCGTACCATTCCGCTTTTGCTCGAAAGCGGTGTTATCCAAAAATCGGCGGGCGACGGCAAAAAAGAATTCTTTGAACGCACCAGCGCGCGCGGCCATCACGACCACATGGTTTGCATTCAATGCAGCAAAGTCATCGAGTTTCAATGCGAAGAAATCGAACGGCTGCAGGAAGAAATTTGTGAAAAGTATCAATTTAAGCTTGTGTATCATGATCACCGTTTGTTTGGAAAATGTAAGGATTGCCAGAAACCATGAAGCAATCCGAAAATAACGAAAAAGCCGAAATGTTCAGCCCGGTCGTTTTAGAATCCAGTCATCTGTTTCAGGGTAAGCGGGAAGTGGTGATTCTACACAATCAGGACCGCTACCGGTTGTTGATCACAAAAACCAACAAGTTAATTTTAAATAAATAAACCATATGATTATTCGCACATTTTTCCTTTTCGTGTTTGTCTGTTTGGGAGCTTCCTTCGGTTTGGTGAACAATATGTTTGCTATTGAAACCATGCCCAAGGAATATCATGGACACGAAGCGCGTCACGGCGGTCATTTTGGCGATGTCGGGAATATTTATCATTATGAACTGCTTATGGTGAATCAAAATTTGCTTCGTTTTTTCTTATACGATTCAGAAGCGGAGCCAATGAAAGTGACGAATATTGAGGCGCGCTGGACATTATCGCCGGATAGCGAAAAACCTGTCCATGGAGAGTTTAAGGCAGGTCCGAGTGATGAGTATTATGAAAGCGAACTTCCGGTTTCAGGGTCTGACTCAATCCATATATTAGTAGAAGTCGACAAAAACGGCTCTTGGGTCCCGATGGAATTTTTGATACCGATTAACCAAAACCAACCAAAGTCATGAATCCAGCAAGGAAAACCTTCAAGTCAATGATGGATACCCAGCTAGAAAGTGCAAAAAGGAAAAAGGAGGCTGTACGATGTTTTTGCATCGATTGAAGCTGGTACGTCCGTTAGTGTTTGTTTTAATTTTATCTTTGTTCTCAGTGAACGAAGGCTTGGCAGTCCAAAAGCCAACTTCGTCCGATCCGGTAACCGATGAAGTGTTGGTTGCCGCCAAAAAACCGGAAGAGCGGAGCAACTTTCTGCCCGATGTCCAAGGGACAACGATTAATGCCGGCAAGAAGACATCGCTTCTAAATTTTGAAGAACTTCCTCCCGTTACCAACAACAATTATCGCCAAGCTCTTGCGAAAACAACGGGGCTTAATCTAAGCGAAGAAACAACGCCGCTTGTGAGCATTGGTTCGCGGGGCCTTGCGCCGGACCGGGCTCAATATATTCAAGTCATGAAAGACGGAATTCCGATTCATGCCGACATGTTTGGCTACCCGGAGGCCTATTACACACCGCCTTTCCAATCGATTGAAAATATCGAATACATTCGCGGCGGTTCCGCACTCATGTACGGCCCTCAGCCCGGCGGCGCGCTTAACTTTATTACAAAACAGCCTGACTTGGATACGCCGCTTCGGACTTATTCTGAAAACGTTTTTGGTTCCGACAATTATTTTTCAACTTACAATGCCGCAACCGGTACCGTTGGTCCGATGGGTTATTACGCGTATTTTCATGAACGGCAGGGTGACGGTTTTCGCCAAACAAACAGTGATTTTGAAGTGATTAGTTCCGGCGTTAAAGTGGTTCTCAATCAAACGAGCGATTCGCGTCTCACATTTAATTACGATGAATATCACGAAGAGCACGGCGAGCCGGGCGGATTGTCTTTAAGCACAACCGCCAATCCGACATATGAGCAGAACCGCAATTTTTCAACGCGCGAGCACGATCGTTTCAGGCTCGAACGTTATTATGGTTCTTTAATTTATGAAAAAGAATTTTCAGAGGATACGCAGTTTGATTGGCGGACCTACGGCGGCCATTATCGCCGTTGGAGTACGCGTCAAAGAGGCGGCGGATTCGGAACGGTGCCAACCGGAGCGGCAGCCCAAACGAGCGATATTCAGGAGCAAGACTTTTACAATATCGGCTTCGAGCCCAGAGTGCGTCACGATTATGAGCTTTTCGGCGAGACGCATACTTTAACAGCCGGCACGCATACTTTTCTCAGTCACTCACCACGAGTAGAAGGCCGGACTTCAAATCCGATGGCGGAAAGCGGTATTGTCCGGAAGGAAGTTTTTAGGGGCCTTTGGTATCTCTCGGTATTTTTGGAAAATCTATTTCGAATCGGAAAGTTGTCAATCACGCCCGGTGTCCGTATTGAGAATATTTGGCAAAGAATCCATGAGGAATACAACGCCGATAAAACCACCGTTCCGCTTGCGGATGCAAAAGACCATCGCGCCGTTCCGCTTTTCGGCTTAGGGATTGCCTACGAAATTGTGAAACAAGTGGAGGCTTATATCAATTTGTCACAATCGTACCGGCCTAAAATCTTTGCCGATAGCGTGCCGCTTGGAACTAACCAAGTTGTTGATAATGATCTTAGCGATGGTTTTGCGAAACAGTATGATTTTGGTTTGCGCGGCGAGCCATTTTCATTTCTGAGCTGGGATATTAATTATTTCATCTTGGATTTTTCAGATCAGGTCGGAACAGTCGGCAATACTATTTCTAACGTCGGCGATGCCTGGCACCAAGGGGTCGAGCTTTTCACAGAAGTCGACATTGTCGGCTTGTATGACTTCCTGAATAAATCCGAGTTGGAAAACAGGATCGGTTCTTTTTCGCCTTTTATCGCGCTGACCTTGCTCGACGCGGAATTTGACCAAGGTCCTAACAAAGGCAAGTCGCCTCAGTACGCGCCGGATTATCTTCTGCGGTTTGGCAGCACGTATAATTTTAAGGACAGAGTTAAAATCAGCATCCTCAGTACTTTTGTGGATGATCAATACGCCGATGATGCATTGACGCCTAATCGTTTGGTTCCGTCCTATAAGGTTTGGGACTTAACCGGCGAAGTGGTTTTGGTCAAGGATGCGTGGGATGCTTTTGATCTGAGTTTATTCGGAGGCGTCAACAATCTATTTGATGAAAACTATTATGCGCGTGTTACAAGCGCCGGAATCGATCCTGCCAATGACCGAAATGTCTATGGCGGATTTAAAATCAGTTTGGGATTGCCGGGCGAGACCAATCCTGCAAGTCCTGCAAGCGCAAAGACTGGTTACTAAGAAAGGTAAAAAATATGTTTTGGGATCAAACTCTGATTGAACTCTTCAGAAAGGGCGGTTTCGCGATGTGGCCGCTCTTGGTCTGCTCGATCGTGGGGTTTGCCATCATTGTGGAGCGGGGGATTTATTTTTTGCGGCTCCGGTTTGATTATGCAAGCTTCAGTTCCGCGTTGAAATCCGAGCTCAAGAAGAAGAAATTAAAGAATGCAATGCGGCTGTGCAAATCGTCATCCCATCCGGTTGCCAAAATTGCGGAAAAGTACCTTCTCAATTTAAAAGAGGATCAAATCCGCAGCGAAATCCTGAAGCGCGAGGGTTCACTCGCGCTCGAAAAGGTGGAGCAGCGGCTGCGTGCGCTTGCGGCGCTGACGCATATCGCACCACTTTTGGGATTGTTGGGCACTGTGACGGGCCTTGTCAGCGCGTTTCATGCGATTGAGCTTTTGGGCGGACAGGTTAATCCGGGCGATTTAGCGTCCGGAATTTGGGAGGCTCTCACCACCACGGTTTTTGGGCTTGTTGTGGCGATTCCTTGTATGGCGGCCTATCATGCTTTCGAAAGCCGCGCGGATAAAATTGCACGCCGGATGCAGTATATCGTTCTGGACTTGGATGAATTTTTTGGAAAACAGTCAGAGAAGAATTTCAAAGCGGAAGATTTTGACGTTGAACCTGAGCACATTGGAGTGACGGCCTGATGGATTTTATCCGCGCAAAAAAAGTCGGACTTGGGCTCGATATGGCGCCTCTGATTGACTGCGTGTTTCAGCTGCTTATTTTTTTTATGCTGAGCTCATCGTTCTTAAGCCCCGCTTTGAAACTCACGCTTCCCAAGGCTTCGATAGAAGATGACATCCCGCAAGAGAGAATTGTGATCAGCGCAGATCAGAAGGGATCGATTTTCGTCAATAATCAAAAAGTACCGATGCAGTCTTTGAAGCCCGTGGTGGAATCAAAATTGGCAGCTAGCGATGACAAATCGGTGCATTTTCGCGGTGATGAAAAAATTCCATATCATTTGTTTGTGGAAGTCATGGATTCCGCGCGGCAAGCGGGCGCTTCGCAAATCAATATCATTCACGACGGTCAAAAGAAATGAAAATCCACTTTTCCTATAAACACGATTTTTTTAAACCGGTTCTGGCGGCTTCACTGGCCGCGCATTTGGCGGCATTTGCCGGCGCGGGTTTGATGGATTTGAAGCCGGAGTTTTCCGTAGACCAGGGCGTGAGCACGATCGCGGTCCGGATTGTTCCCGATATTCAAAAGCCGAAAGCAGAACCCGAAAAAGTGTTAACGGCTATCCAGCCGGCTGAGCCATTACCGCAAGTTGAAGAGAAAAAGGAAGAGTTAGAGGAACCAAAACCTGAGGAAGCGCCGGTGGAAACGGAAGCGCGGGCGATTCGCGAGAATGACCCGTTATACCTTCGGAATCCGGCGCCTGCGTATCCGCGTTATGCGCGCGAACGCGGGTGGGAAGGTTTGGTGGTGCTGCGCGTTCATGTGGAAGATAGCGGGAAAGTGAGTCAAGTGATTGTGGAATCCAGCTCAGGTTTTACGATTTTAGATGATTCGGCGGTACAAACCATTTGGAAATGGCAGTTCAGCCCCGCTCACGTCGGAAGTGTCCGGTTTGCGTCGTGGGTTAAAATTCCGGTTCGCTTTGTATTAACCAAAGATTAAATGAGGAGTTGGTCATGAACGAAGGTGTGTTGGCGTCAACTTTTTTGGTGGTTTTTCGTGAGACTTTGGAAGCAGGGCTCATTGTCGGAATTATTTTAACGCTGCTGTATCGCATGAAAGCGATGCGCTATGCGGGGCATGTGGGCGCCAGCATTTTAACAGCGCTGATCGCCAGCCTTGGGCTTGCATGGACGCTGGATATGATGACCGAGAATCTGGAAGGAGTTGCGGCCAAAGCGCTTGAAGGCGGTATTTCAATTTTGGCCTGCGGCGTGCTTACGTATATGATTTTCTGGATGGACAAACAGGCGAAGCGCATACGTCCTGAAATTGAATCGAAGCTCGAAAGCGCTGTTTCCAATTCGGAACTTTTTGCGATCGTATCACTGCCTTTTTTGGCGGTGATTCGGGAAGGTTTTGAAACGGTTTTGTTTTTAAAAGCGGTTGCGCTTCAAAATTCCGGAACGGTTTCTGCTATAGGCGGATTTACAGGATTCGGACTTGCCGTCTTGATTTCGTTTGCGATCTTTGCATGGGGGAAGCGGGTGCCGCTAAAACCGCTCTTCCGCGGCACGGGATTTTTCCTGATTTTTGTAGCGGCGGGCCTATTGGCGTACGGTATTCACGAACTGCATGAAATTAACTGGATTCCGCCTGTAATTGAACATGTATGGGACATCAATCACATTCTCAATGAAAAAGAGGGCGTCGGCTCGTTCTTAAAAGCCCTATTTGGTTATAATGGCAATCCTTCATTAGTGGAAATCAGTGCTTACGGCATCTATCTGTTCGTCGTTTGGGGCTTGCTTGTAAAAAGCTCTGCGCCGGAAACAGCCGCCGCGAAATAAGCCACACTGGCTATTGAAAATCTTCCTTCTTTCCTTTAAACTCGATCCCTCCCGATGGTTTTCCTGAGGGATCGCCCTGAGCGAAGCGTAGGGCTGCCTTGAAAATAGAGGTGATCTATGAAACAAATAGACAATCGCCAGAAAGAAGTTCAGCAGTTAAAAGCGGGCAAGGGCCATTTGCTTTCTTTTCGGGATAAATCGCATCTGAAAATGCGCCAAGATGCCGAGCATCATGTGGAGCAGGATGCGAAAAAGAAAGACGCGGCGAAAGTAAAAGCGGACATCCAGGATATTCCGCACGCCAAAGCCGGGCGCAATGATCCTTGTCCCTGCGGCAGCGGAAAAAAGTATAAGAAATGTTGTTTGAATAAATAAAGCCGAACATCGAACCTCGGATTGTGACTATCTAGATGGTAGATCGGTTTTCGAATCACGACGTTCGACGTTCGATGTTCGATCATTGGGAGATGGTGCAACGGTAGCACTCCTGACTCTGGATCAGGCAATCTTGGTTCGAATCCAGGTCTCCCAGCGTTTACTTTCCTTAAAGCGTCAATTCGTTTATTAATCAAAAGTAAATGCTGCCCTAAAATCTCAACAAATAGATGATTGGTCATCAATATTTTAGGGCTGCAAAATTTACCTATGAAAATCCAATTTTGCCTGGCGTGGCAGAAAAGCGGAAACATTGCCGCTAAATCATTCAAAAACCCGGAATCCTTCGGATTATTTTCCGAATACACGAAGCGCATTTCTCAATTCTCATCCGTTGAAGCTAAGAGTTTCTCCGCCGACCAATATCAGAAAAAATCCGGCGTTAAAATCTGGTTTTGCGATTTTAATACCGGATCCCGAATGGTTTCATCGGAAGAATTGGCGAGACGGATCGACACTGAGCTTCAATCCGGAACAAAGGAGCTTCAAATCGTGATCGGCGGGCCTGACGGACTTTCGGATATTAAGCAAATCGCACCTGATTTTAGATGGAGTTTTGGACCAATGACGCTTCCGCATGAACTAGCGGCGGTTGTGGCGGCTGAACAAGTCTATAGGGCTTTTACCATCATTCGGAAGCTCCCGTATCATTTAGGCCATTAAGGATTCCCGTTTACTTTATCTGTTAATCTTCCTATAATACCCGCTTTGCTGGCGTGACGGCTTATCACGTTTTCTTATTAGATTTTAGTTAGTAGTTTATGTTATGCGCGGGTGGTGAAATGGCAGCCCTGACTCACATTGATGTACAAGTAGGGTTTTAATCGGAAGTCAGGGCAGTCCCAGAGTTACAATTAAAAATCGAATACCAGTCTATGGAAACTCTGGGACAGACACGCCGCTTCGCTGGCGTGACAGCTTATTCAGTTTTGACTTTAAATTTCGATTAGTGGCTTATATTTGCGCGGGTGGTGAAATGGCAGACACGCCAGCTTGAGGGGCTGGTTCCGCAAGGAGTGCAGGTTCAAGTCCTGTCCCGCGCATTGTTTTAATTTGGCCTTATCGTATCAAAATAAAAGTGATGCTTCGGCGCTCAGACAGTCCTCGGCATCTCTATATTTACTTAAATACAAAGTGGTTGATGCCTGCGGAACTCGCGGCGAAGCATCACTTTTATTTCTTCTCAAGGCCAAATTAAAACAATGGATGACAGGACTTGAATGGGAACAGCTGAGCCAAATAAATGGAGATGCGACGTCTAGGAGTATCGACTTCATTCGAAGCTGCGGCTGACCGACCGGAAGCGAAATAGCTGAATAATTTGCAAAGCAAATTATGAAGCTGACAATGAGCTGGAGGCGTCAAGTCCTCTCGCTCGCATTTTTTATCCTAACAATTATGAAACAGACAAAGATTAAGAAGGTCCCAAGTCAGAAATTGAATGTTTCAGTTAATCCGTCCATCTTTCGTGAATACGATATCCGCGGTGTGGCGGACCGCGATTTAACCGATGATGCGGTTGAAGCTATCGGAAAAGCTTACGGCACTTACCTGAAACGTAAGAAAAAAAATACGATTTCAATCGGCCGCGATGCGCGTGTCAGTTCTCCCCGAATTCACAAAGCGCTTTTGAAAGGCCTCCTATCAACCGGCCTTGATGTGGTGGATATCGGGTTTGCAACAACCCCTTGCCAGTATTTTTCCATTCATCATTTAAAATTGGACGGCGGCATCATGATCACGGGTTCTCACAATCCGCCGGATCAAAACGGGCTCAAAATGTGCATCGGGCAGGCGAGTCTCTTTGGGTCACAAATTCAAGAACTTCTCAAAATTATTCAAAAAGGCGATTTCGAAAAGGGTAAAGGCGCGATTCAGGAAAAACCACAAGTAGACGCGTATTTCGATTTTATATACAAAATTTTCCAGTTCAAAAAGAAGCTCAAAGTTGTGGTTGATTGCGGAAACGGCATGACGGCCATGATTGCCCCGCAGCTTTTCAAAAAATTTGGACACAACGTTGTCGAATTATTTACGGAAATTGACGGTAAATTTCCGAATCATCCGGCGGACCCGTCAGATCCTGAAAACATGCATGATGTCGTAAAGGCTGTTAAAAAAACCGGAGCAGATATTGGAATCGGTTTTGATGGCGATGGTGACCGGTTAGGCGTTGTAGATGAAAAAGGAAATTTTATTTACGGAGATTATTTGCTCATCATTGCTGCCCGTAGTGTTTTAAAAAGTAATCCCGGTGCGACGATTATCGGAGACGTCAAATGCTCGAGTTTGCTGTTTAAAGATATTGCCAAACACGGCGGACGCCCCATTATGTGGAAAACAGGCCATTCTTTGATGAAAGCAAAAATGAAAGAGGAACATGCAGCGCTTGCGGGCGAAGTGAGCGGCCACATGTTTTTTCAGCACAGGTGGCTCGGATTCGACAGCGGAATTTACGCCGCTTGCCGCGTACTTGAAATTTTGGAACAAGAAAAAAAGCCACTTTCCGAGTTGCTGGCAGATTTGCCAAAAATGTTTGCGACTCCCGAAATTCGTATGACATGCCCAGATGAAAAAAAGTTTGACGTAGTTAAGAAGGCAGTCGAATTTTTCAAGAAACAATACAAAGTAGCGGATATTGATGGTGCTCGTGTTGAATTTCCGGATGGCTGGGGGTTGGTGCGGGCCAGCAATACGCAGCCGGTACTGGTCATGCGTTTTGAAGCAGTAAGTGAGAAAAGACTAGCCGAAATTAGAGAGTTAGTTGAAGACAAAGTCAATCAAATTTCCGGTACTTAAAGTTTGCAAAATAATCGCATAACCGGAAAAAGGAGAATTTGATCAACCGCCGTCCCCATCACCGTCCGGCGCTTCAATTCCGTCCATGTTTCCATGCGTCCAACCGGGAGTATACCCCTTGATTGCATTATGTACCAAGACCCCTTCCGCATAGTAGGTGTGCGTGTCCTGAATTTCCAAGTTGTAAATAGGTTCTTTAATAGTAATTAGTTCCATTTTTACAATAGCTTCCTGATTTCCGTCATGCTTGAGCATGTTGTCACCCAGCTCAGCTTGTCCAATATGCTTCCATTTTCCGTCAATATAAAAGCTGTGGTTCGGCGTTACTTTGATTCGATCGTTGATGATCCAATAAATTTCCGGATCGTGGATTAGTAATTTATCAACCTTTGATACTACCACCGTTTTAGTTTCTTCATTATAGCTGGCGACTTGATCGCCTACCTGAATATCGCTAATGGCTTTTGTGCTTCCGTCCGTCATCAAAATTTGCGTATCACCGACAAAACAGCTGCCGCCCCCGGTAGGGTTCCAATTATTGAACACGCATTGGCGGCATTGTGCATGGCAAGAATATCCGGGCGGACAGGTAGATGGAAAATTAGGATTACAGCTTCCTCCTGAGAAGCCACCACAGCCTGCTATTGCTTCGCATTGACAGTTAATGCAGGTTGTACCTGCGTGACAGCCCGGAAATTGGGGCTCGCCGCAAAACTCTCCTGCGTCAGCAATGCCGTTTCCGCAAGCTGGCGGCGGAGGAGGCGGAGGAGCCGGCACTACGGGATCGTTGTATTTAGGTTCGCTAAAACCATTTCCGATGCTGTAATAGCCGGTCGTGTATGGATCCGCAAAATTAAACCAATAATTTTGTAAGTCTTCGGTGACAATATAATCAATCACATGCCCGTCAAGGCAATTAAAGAGTTCCTGGGCAAATACTGTTTGATCGTTGAGAGAAGCCGCGCTGAAATTTTGTTTTAGAATTTCTTCACATGCTTTTTGAAGAAGCCGCTCCAAATCCTCGATGTTTCCGAGGTTCGTAGGCGCTGCCCAGGTTTGCAGGCCGTTTGTAAAGGCGGATACGGGCGGATATTCGTTTGGGTTCTGGCCCCAGAATATCAACTCCAGTTTCTGGGCAATTTGTTTAATGGTTTGAGCAAAAGATTGTGAATTGGCGGTTTGATGGTTGCGCATAAAGTTGGGAATTGCGATCATTGAAACAAGTGCGATGAGCGCTACCACAATCACAATTTCAACCAGCGTTAAACCATATTTTTTTGAAGTTTTCATGTGCAATATTGCTTCGGCCTTTTGGCTTACTTTATTAATTTAATAATCGAAGTAAGCTGTCGCTGCATTTCTGATGCATCTGTTAAAATTTACCTGTAATGTTGGGCTATTGCAATCCATCTTAAATAGTCAATTTGACTTTATGAAGCGATTTAGCTACTATACCTCTTGTTTCCATAAGCTATTTGTGTTGAATGGGTTATGAAAATTTTAATCTGGAGTTAATATGATGAATGCATGGGCAGTGGTGATGGCGGGAGGGCAGGGCGCGCGCCTGTGGCCGCTTAGCCGAAAAGATAATCCCAAACAATTTCTAACGCTATTCGGCAAGAAATCGCTGATTGAGAACACCGTTGAGCGGATTTCAAAATTTGTCCCCGCAAAGCGAATTTTAATTATCACCGGCGCCGAGCATGTTCTGCGTGTTCGCAAACTTTTCCCGAAAATTCCCAGACACCAGATCATTGGAGAGCCGGCAGGGCGTAATACGGCCGCAACCATCGGCCTTGCAGCGGCGATTATTTACAAACGCGATCCCGATGCGGTGATGTGCGCATTTCCCGCCGATCATGTGATTCAAAATACGCGTGAATTTGTCCGCTGTCTCAAAATCGCAGTCCGATGGGCTGCAAAAGGAAGTCATCATGTTGTTTTTGGCGTGAAGCCGACTTTCCCCTCGACAGCGTATGGTTATCTAGAGATCGGCCGGAAAGTGCCGGCAAGCGGGCTTTTTGAAGCGAAGCGGTATATTGAAAAACCGCCTTACAAAAAAGCAGTTCAATTCTTGAAGAGAAGAAGGTTTTTATGGCAATCCGGAATCTTCGTGTTCCGCTGCAGCACTATTTTGGAGTCGATTCGCCGATTTCTGCCGCGCCATCATAAAACACTTTTACAAATTGCCGGATCTTTTGAGAAAAATCTGACACTTCCGAAAGCCGGATTATTTAAAAAACTTCCTTCCATTTCAATCGATTACGGTGTTATGGAGAAAGTAGCGAAAAGTTATATTGTGCCGGCTCGTTTTGATTGGAATGACATCGGGAGCTGGAACGCGTTGGAATCCGTTTGGCCGAAAGATACTCAAAACAATGCGGTTTTTGGGAAGTTGTTAGCTCAAACTGCAGGAGATAATCTTGTTTATTCACCCAAACGGCTTGTTGCGATGCTGGGCGTCAAAGACTTGATCGTGATTGATTCTCACGACACCGTTCTGATTTGCCCAAAGTCAGCTGCGGAGGGCGTTAAATTTTTTGGTCAAAGTGTGTAAGCCGCAGAATTGATCCGAACGATCGAAAAGCCAACCAAACCTTATCTTAAAATGACGGGTCGTCCATCGGAGGGGGCCCGCCGCCATCCGGGATTACTTCAGCGACTTCTCCGCAAGTAGGCAGTTGAATAGGTCTTGGCCACGGCGGCATGCCGGGATCGGGCCAACAGCATCCGAGACCGGGTTGTTTGTAAGAGCCTGATGGGCAGTCGGGCGGCGATGGATAGCATGCCCAGTCGTAGAAATAGTAACCCTCTGGGCAGCCGACGAATTCCCAGCGGCAATTAATGCATTCCATGAATTCATAACTAAATCCCGTATCTTCTTCACCGCATTCTTCATAACCTTCCCAAATACCGTTTCCGCAGATGCCCTCAGTACATTCCTGATAAGATTCGTGGCAGGTATATCCTTCGTCGCACGGACTAATTCCGGCCTGGCAGCTTCCGTACTGGCAGGTTTCAACACCATTGCAATAAACACCGTCATCGCATCCGGCATCACCGGTGCAATCGGGAGGCGTTTGGCTGACGCCGCCCGGGCTTGCCGTGTAGTTGGTTCCATTGGGTGATGACACAGAAAATAAATAGGTTTGTCCGCCGGCCGGTGTTGTGTATGTTAGTGGCGGATTGTTCTGGAAACAAGTTTCAACGAGCGCTTGCATGGCTTCGGGATCGGCAGCAATTTCAGAGGCCGTCAAATCTCCGATTTGGCCGGATGACAAGCTTTTACCCTGTTGTTCACAAATTTTCTTGAGCAATTCAAGCAAATCTTGAATATTGCCCAAGTTGGTTGGCGCAGCCCACGTGACAAGCCCGGAAGGCATCGACAATTCCGGCGGATATTCGTTTGGATTCTGGCCCCAGAAAATTTGTTCCATTTTTTGCGCAATCTGACGTGCGGTTTGTTCCAAAGAAGCGGTATCGGCTGTTTGCCTTGAACGTAGATAGTTGGGGATTGCGAATGCTGCCACTATACCGATGATGGCAACCACAATCATGATTTCAACCAGCGTTACACCCAACTTTTTTTGCTTCATCCGTTTTTCTCCATAAAAACATAAACGCCCGTACTAAAAAGTACGGGCGTTTATTCCAAATTCTGAATATGAATTTCGGCAGCCGAGCCATCCTTTTAATTTCATTTCGGACCTCTTGCTTTGCGCCCCAACTTTTCAGTTAGTTTACCTCCGCCACACTGCTTAGCGGATCCGCCACGATCTTTGGCGGACGTTCGATTCACACTTTAATGAGCAGTTTTTTAAAGACACTTTAAGAATAACCCGATTATTTTAGCTTTACAAGCGATCGGCCGTTGCTTAATTGACTTTCTTAAGTACTTTAGTGTAGTATTGCCTGTTTTTGTAAGATATGACAACTTCGTAGTTTAGGTAAAAATAGAGACTTATTTCAGGTAAAAATGGCAAAAAAACGGATTTTAAGCGGCACCCGGCCGACCAGTCAGCTTCATTTGGGAAATTTGCTGGGCGCGCTTGAAAATTGGAAGAAATTCGAAGGCGAAGAAGCTTTTTTCATGGTCGCCGACTGGCACGCGCTGACGACCGAATATGAATCTCATACGAAAATCCGGGAAAATGTATTTGAAGTTGCACTTGATTATTTGGCCAGCGGGCTTGATCCGAACCGCGCGACAATTTTTATACAAAGCCAAGTCAGGCAGCACGCAGAACTCGCGCTTTTATTATCGATGATTACGCCGCTCTCGTGGCTTGAGCGGAATCCAACTTACAAAGATCAGATTCAGGAACTCAAAGAGAAAGACTTGCACACGCACGGTTTTTTGGGTTATCCGGTTCTGCAGGCAGCCGACATCCTGCTTTATCAAGCAGATACTGTGCCGGTCGGAGAAGATCAGCTGCCACATTTGGAACTTTGCCGCGAAATCGCGCGGCGCTTTAATCATTTGTACGGCAAGAAAACATTCAAGGAGCCTGAAGCGCTTTTATCGAAAGTAAAAAAGCTGCCCGGCACCGACGGCCGGAAAATGAGCAAGTCTTACGGCAACGCGATTTATTTATCGGATTCGCCGAAAGAAGCGGATAAGAAAGTCATGCAAATGGTGACGGATCCTGCGCGCAAGCGGCGCGAAGACAAGGGAAATCCGGATGTTTGTCCGGTGTATTTTTATCACAAGATTTTTAATACACCGGAGAAGGTCGAAATTGTGGCAAAAGAGTGCCGGACGGCTGCGCGCGGCTGTGTTGAATGCAAGCGCGAGATGTCGGGCTGCCTGCAGGCGTTTACGACACCCATTTATGAGAAACGTTCGGAGCTGAAATCGAAGAAAGATTACGTTTTGGATGTCTTGAAGAATGGCTCAAAGAAAGCATCCGAAATTGCCGAAAAAACATTACAAGACGCCAAAACAGCCGTCGGGATTTGATAGATTATGAGCGAAGCTAACGATACCAATCAGCCGGTTCAAAGTTTTGAAACACCGATCGACCCGACCAGTCCGCTTCATATCAAAGTGGCGGCTTACGAAGGGCCGCTCGATTTGCTTTTGGATCTCATTAAGAAAAACGAGATGGATATCTACAACATTGAAATCTCGGAGATTACAAAGCAGTATTTGGAGCATTTGGGTCAAATGAAAGCACTCAATCTCGAAATAGCGGGTGACTTTTTGGTGATGGCAGCGACGCTGATTTACATTAAATCCAAGATGCTCCTGCCGAACGAAGAGCTTGAAACGGATGAAGAGGGCGGTGACCCGCGCGAAGAACTCGTGCGCAAACTTCTGGAATATCAGGCGTTCCGTGAAGCGGCAAAAACCTTAAGCGAATTGGAATCTGAACGCGGCAAATATTACACGCGGCAGCTTTCGGATTATTATTTAAACACTTTGTCGCCCGAGGACGTCGGAATCGATACCTTCAGTGCGAATTTGTATGATTTGATCGGTGCGTTTCACAACGTGCTGAGTCAGGTCAAAAAAGAAAGTTTTCACGAAGTTTTCGAGGAAATCGTTTCGATCGAAGAAAAAATCGAGATGATTAAAAACCGGCTTACGAATGAAGAATCGATCCCGTTTCGCAAGCTCTTCAGTGATCAAGTAACGAAGAATGAATTGATTGCGACTTTTCTGGCGCTTCTCGAAATTGTGCGGTCAAAAGTCGCAAAAGTAGTTCAAACACAAAGTTTTGGTGACATTTTAATTCAAAGGATCTGAACGATGCCACAAACCAAAAGTGAAAAAGAAAAGAATCTGGAATTGAAGCGCCTCCGCCAGGAGCTTGAAGAAAAATTGGAAGAGCAGCTCGAGCAGGACACAATGCCTGCGCAATCGGGTTCTGCCAAGTTTGTGGAACCTTCCGAGTTGTCGGAAGAAGAAGTGAAAAAAGTGGTGGAAGCGATTCTTTTTTCATCGAACCGGACCATGACGGTTGCGGAATTCAAGCGCGTTTTGAAAGGGTTCACGGCGCCGCAGATTCAAAAAATCGTCGAAGAGCTGAAAACCGATTATGAAACGAACGGCCGCGCATTCCGGATCAATGAAGTGGCGGGTGGGTATGAAATTTCGACACTTCCGCAATATGCGCCGTGGATCGTGAAGCTCGAACTGCAGAAAAAAGCGAAACAAGCGACGCAGTCTGCACTCGAAACACTTGCGATTTTGGCCTACAAGCAGCCCATTACGCGTGCTGAAATCGAGGATTTGCGCGGCGTCGACGTTTCGGGTGTTGTGTCCACGCTTCTGGAACGCAATTTAATTAAAATCGTCGGCCGCAAAGAAGTCCCGGGCCGGCCTTACATGTATGGTACGACCGACAAATTCCTGGAGCACTTCGGGCTCAAGTCGCTCAATGATTTGCCCAACATTTCTGAAATTAAAACACTCGTCGAAAATTCCGTCCGCCGTGAAGACCTGCTCAAAAGCGAAGGAACGACGATTGTCATGAATGAGGAAAATGTGTCCGCGCCTGCCGCAAATCCTGCCGAAGGACAAACCGAAAACCCATGAGTTTAGACGAAATCCGTAAAAAAATTGACGCGCTCGATAAGAAAATTATCGAGCTTTTAAACGAGCGCACGGAGCTTGCGGTCAAAACCGCGAAGGAAAAAGAATCCAAAGGCGCCGAAATTTATTCACCGGACCGTGAAAGCGAAGTGTACCGCAAGATTGACGAGCTTTCGAAAGGGCCGATGCCGAAAGACGCCTTGAAAGCCATTTACCGCGAAGTGATGTCGGCCAGCCTTTCGCTTGAGAAACCGATGTCGGTTGCGTACCTGGGCCCGCAGGCATCGTTTACACACTTGGCATCTGTCTCAAAATTCGGAACAAGCGTCAAATATACGCCCTGCATCAGCATTACGGAAGTCTTCCAGGAAGTGACGCGCAAACGCGCCGATTATGGCGTGATTCCGATTGAAAATTCGATTGAGGGCGCCGTGAACCACTCACTCGATATGTTTATCGATTCGGATCTCAAAATCTGCTCCGAAATTATTTTCGAGATTTCGCATTATTTGATGTCGCAGTCAAATTTGAAGCAAGTCCGAAAAATTTACTCAAAGCCCGAAGTGTTCGGCCAGTGCCGGATTTGGCTTGAGACGAATTTGCCGAAGGCAGAGCTTGTCGATACAACCAGCACCACGGCAGCCGCGGAACGCGCTTCGCGTGAAGACGGCGCGGCGGCGATTGCGTCGAAGCTGGCAGCATCCGTTTATAATCTGCCGATTTTAGCGGAAGGAATCGAAGATTCACCGAACAATGTAACGCGTTTTTTGGTGATCGGCCGTCAGATTTCAAAAAGAACAGGGAAAGACAAAACATCCGTTTTGGTTTCGATTAAGGATAAAGTTGGTGCGCTTTATGAAATGCTCGATCCGATCCGCCGGAATAAAGTTAACATGACAAAGATCGAATCGCGGCCTTCCAAGAAAAAGGCCTGGGATTATTATTTCTTCATCGATTTGGAAGGACACGTTGAAGACAAGCACATCCAGAAAACGCTCGACCAGGTTGAAAAGACCGCGCGCTTTTTGAAAGTGCTCGGTTCTTATCCATCCATACGCGAAGTGTAACTTTCGGATTTAATCCTATGAAAAAAATATTTAAGGAAGAAATTTCTCAAATTGCGCCGTATGAACCCGGCAAGCCGATCGAAGAAGTCGAGCGCGAGCTTGGGGTTTCAAAAGCTATCAAGCTGGCGTCCAATGAAAATCCGCTCGGTGCATCGCCCAAGGCGGTGAAGGCGCTTCGGAAAGGCGCTAAAAAAGCGTTTTTATATCCCGATGGCGGTTGTTTTTATTTGAAGAAGCGGCTTGCCAAGGAACTCGGCGTTTCGGTGAAGAATGTGATCATCGGAAATGGTTCGAACGAAATCATTGAACTCCTGGCGCGCGGATTTTTGGGAAACGGCGAAAAAGTGATTTCGTCCGAGACATCGTTCCTGGTGTATCCGATCATTACCCAGGTTTACGGCGGCCGGTATGTGGAAACCAAAATGAAGAGCTTTCGGTATGATTTGGCCGCGATTTTAAGGGAAATTGACAGCAAAACGCGCCTCATTTTCATTGCAAACCCCAATAACCCGACCGGAACCTATCTGGACCGGCGCGAAGTCGAGGCGTTTTTGAGGCAGGTGCCCGACGATGTGGTCGTTTGCTTCGATGAGGCCTACTATGATTTCGTTGAAAGCAAAGATTTCCCAAATTCGATTTTTCATGTAAAATCCGGCAAATCCAACGTGGTGATTTTGAGGACTTTCTCGAAATCCTACGGCTTGGCGGGCTTGCGGATCGGTTATGGATTGGGCAGTCCTGAGATGATTCAATATCTCGACAAAATCCGCCAACCGTTTAATGTGAACCGGCTGGCGCAGGAAGCCGCCTGCGCGGCATTGGATGACCGTGCGTTTTTGGCGAAAACGAAGAAAGTCGTTTCGGCCGGCCGGAAATTTTTGTACGGTGAATTTGACAAGCTGAAGCTTCGGTATGTTCGAAGCCAAGCCAATTTTATTTTGTTTGACGTGAGGCGGAGTGCCTCGCACGTGTTCGAGTCCCTGCTCAAAAAGGGAATTATTGTGCGATCAATGAAAGCTTACGGATTGGATACTTATATTCGTGTTTCGATCGGAACTCAGGCCGAAAATCAGAAATTCATTCGCGCACTGAAAGAAGTTTTGAAATCATAATAGATGAAGGAGAAAACATAAAATGATTATTGTTTTGAAAACCAATGCAACGCCGGAGCAGGTGAGCCACATCTGCGAAAAAGTAAAAGAGTTGGGCCTGACGCCCCAGGTTTCGCGCGGCGTCGAACGCACGATCATCGGCGTAATCGGCGAAGAAGATACGCTTCGCGTAAAGCCGCTCGAAGCGTTTCCAGGTGTCGAAAACGTTGTTCCGATTCTGCGCCCTTACAAATTGGCCAGTAAAGATTTCAAGCCCGAGCCGACTGTTTTTGAAATGGGCAATGGCGTCAAAGTCGGAGGCAAAAAAATTGTCGTTATGGCGGGCCCGTGTTCCGTGGAAGGCCGCGACATGCTTCTCAGGATCGCAAAAACGGTGAAGAAAACAGGCGCCGACTTCCTTCGCGGCGGCGCGTTTAAACCGCGTACATCGCCTTACAGTTTTCAAGGCCTCGGCGAAGAGGGTTTGAAATACCTGCGTGAAGTGGCCGATGAAGTCGGGCTTTTGGTTGTGACGGAAGTCATGGATCCGCGCAATGTGGATTTGGTGGCGCAATATTCCGATATGCTGCAGATCGGAGCCCGCAACATGCAGAATTTCGATTTATTGAAGGAATGCGGCATGTGCAAGAAACCCGTTCTCTTGAAGCGCGGCTTGAGCGCCACGATCAAGGAGCTGATTCTTTCGGCGGAGTACATCCTCTCAAAAGGAAATTTCAAAGTACTCTTAGGCGAACGCGGCATCCGGACCTTCGAAACCGCAACGCGCAACACGATTGATATCAATGCGGTTCCGGTGGTGAAAGACGAAACTCATCTCCCAATTTTAATAGATCCTTCGCATGGAACCGGCAAGCGGGATTATGTGGCGCCGATTGCGAAAGCAGCGGTGGCTGCCGGCGCAGACGGCCTCATGCTGGAAGTTCACGACAATCCTGAAGAGGCCAAGTCGGACGGCGAACAGTCGCTTCGGCCGGAGAGTTTTGTGGCTCTCATGAAGGAATTAAGAGCGGTCGCGCACGCGGTCGGGCGCGAAATTTAAATCGCATGCGCCGGCAAACTTTCGCGATTATCGGCCTCGGGCTTTTGGGTGGGTCACTCGCGGGAGCGCTGCGGAAACAATTTCGAAATGCGCGCGTGATCGGCATCAGCCGTTCCGCCTCAAAGCTCCGCGAAGCAAAACGCAAAAAACTCATCACCGATGGCGCGCGCGATTTACGTAACGGCGTTCAGTCCGCGGATTTTATCATCATCTGCACGCCGGTGGATACCATTCCAAAACTGATTGCCGAAGTCGATCGCTTCGCTAAGCGAAGTGCAATTGTGACGGACGTCGGCAGCACCAAAGAAACTCTGATCCGCTGGGCGGCCAAAAGAAAATTCAAAAACATTCGTTTCATCGGCTCTCATCCCATGGCCGGTTCTCACTTAACGGGCTTAAGCCACGCGAGTTCCGATTTATACCGGGATTCGCTCACGTTTGTCACCAAGCATGCGGGCGCTCATAAAGGATCGTTGAAGTCGGTGGTGTCTTTTTGGAGAAAACTTTGCCGGAAAGTTGTCGTCCTGCCTGCGGAACGGCACGATAAAATTGTTTCCGAAATCAGCCACCTGCCGCATGTCGTTGCGGCGCTTCTCGCCCAGTCGGCCTCGACCACGAGCTTGCCATTCGCAAGTTCCGGCTTTCGCGATACAACCCGGATTGCACGTAGTGACGCACGGCTTTGGGTTCCGATCCTTCTTTCAAACCGCCGAAACCTGCTCCGAAAATTAGGAGAATTTTCACGCACTTTGAATCAGATAAAGTCCAGCCTGAGCCGTTCCAATCAGAAACAGTTAACCTCCTTTCTGAAATCCGCTTCTAATAAATTGTCGTAAGTCTATTAATATCAATAGGTTATATAAATATTATTTTTACCAAATAATATTTTTCAAGCGGTAGTAATTTTGCTATAATGCGTCAAGTCGTGACCCATTCCTCAAATCTATGTATTAGACTTTAAGTAGCGGGCACTTCAATTCCATTTGTCCGAAAGGGGACTAAAGCATCATGGCGTTAAAATCAGAGAAAGAAGTATCATCTTCATTTGCAGCACTTTACGAGCAGACTTTCAAGTCGTTCGAGGAAGGTCAGATTGTCCGCGGTAAAGTCGTAGCGATCAACGGGCGCGAAGCTCTCATCGATATCAATTATAAATCTGAAGGAATCCTCCCGCTGGATGAATTTGCGGATCCGCAATCCATTAAAGTCGGCGACGAAGTCGATGTGTTGTTTGAATTCATGGAAGATGAAAACGGCATGGTGGTTTTATCGAAGCGCAAGGCTGACCGCCAGAAATGCTGGGATGATTTGCTCGCCAATGCGAACGAAGGCGGCGTTGTGGAAGGCCGTATTTTTAAGAAAGTCCGCGGCGGATTCATGGTCGATATCGGCATGGAAGCCTTTTTGCCGGCCTCGCTCCTGGATATCAAGCCGGTCCGCAACATCGATCAGTTCTTGGGCCAGACTTCCAAATTTGTGATCGTTAAGATCAATCATAAAAGAAAGAACATTGTTGTTTCCCGCAAAGATTTTCTCGATAAAGAGAAAGAGCATGCGAAATCCAAATTCCTCGAAACATTGTCTCTGAACCAGGTCGTGAAAGGCCGCGTGAAAAATATCACGGATTTCGGCGCGTTCATTGATTTGGGCGGCATTGACGGGCTTCTGCATATCACGGATATCAGCTGGGGCCGGATTACGCATCCTTCCGAGATTTTGAACCTCGGCGATGAAATTCAAGTGATTGTGATCGGCATTGACCGCGACAACGAAAAAGTGTCGCTCGGCCTCAAACAAATCACGGCAAGCCCATGGGAAAATGCGGCGGACAAATACACGCCCGGCGCCAAAGTCCGCGGAAAAGTGACCAACTTGCTTCCGTACGGCGCGTTCGTGGAACTCGAAAAGGGAATCGAAGGCCTGATTCACATCAGTGAATTTTCATGGACGAAGCGCATCAATCATCCTTCTGAAGTCCTCAAGCAAGGCGAGGAAGTGGAAGTGATGGTGCTTTCAATCGACAAAGCTTCCCGTAAATTATCCCTCGGCCTCAAGCAGCTTGAAAAAAGCCCGTGGGAATCGCTTCAGGGAAAATTTAATGTGGGCGATATCGTCGAAGGCAAAGTGCGCAATGTTACAGACTACGGCATTTTCCTCGAAATCGAGCCCGGCATTGACGGCTTGATTCACGCCTCTGACATTTCCTGGACGCGCAAATTTTCAGCGCCGTCTGATGTTGTAAAAAAAGGCGATGCGGTGAAGGCAAAAATTCTCGAAATCGATACGACCAGCCACAAAATTTCACTCGGTGTTAAGCAGCTTACCGATGATCCGTGGCCGGGTTTGAGCGGTGCAGTCCAAATCGGCTCAACCGTATCGGGCAAGATTGTCAAAGTGGTTAATTTCGGATTGTTTGTGGAGCTTGAAAACGGGCTGGAAGGCCTTGTCCACATTTCTGAAATTCCACATCAGAAAACAGCTCAGCTTGAATCTGCATTTAAGGCAGGCGAAAGCGTTAAGGTTTCGGTTATCAGCATTGATTCCGAAGCCCGCAAGATCGCACTTTCACTCAAAGCCAAGTAATTTTCTTGTACTAGGCGACACGTGCTGAAAGAAGGTCTGGAGATCGTCCGCTTGCTTTTCGCGTAACCCAAAAAGGTTTTTCATATCGTGAAACGCCGCGTAGTCATTACCGGAATCGGGGTCGTTGCCTGTAATGGCATCGGCAAAGACGCATTTTGGGACGCGCTCAAAAACGGCCGCTCAGGCGTTTCTCCCATTACCGCTTTCGACACTTCCGATTTCACCACCAAATTTGGTGGCGAAGTTAAAAACTTTGAACCTCTCCAGTACGTCGAACACAAAGAAGTGAAGCGCATGGACCGCACGTCCCAATTTGCGGTCGCGTGTTCCAAGATGGCTGTTCAAGACGCGGGTTTTCATCCGGGTGAAAATGGGGCCCGCGAACGTACGGGCGTGATCATCGGAACCGCGATGGCGGGACACGGCTACATTCTCAATCAGCACACAACTTTGATGGAAAAAGGGCCGATGCGCATCAGCCCTTACACGGCGCTTGCATCGTTTCCGGATGCGTGCGCATCTCAGGTCTCGATCGAATTTGGAATTTCAGGCCCGAGTTATTCAGTTTCAACCGCGTGTTCGTCAGCGTCTGACGCCGTGAGTTTCGCGACGGAAGCGATTCGGAACGGTACGGCGGATTTCATGTTGACGGGCGGTGCTGAAGCTTCGATGTATCCCGGAATTTTGGCCGCATTTTGCGTGGCGCGCGCTCTATCAACCCGCAATGATGCGCCGGAAACGGCGTCGCGGCCTTTCAGCCGGGACCGTGATGGCTTTGTGCTCGGTGAAGGTGCGGGCATGATGTTTCTTGAAGAATATGAACACGCTAAAAAGCGCGGCGCACATATTTACGCCGAAGTTTTGGGCAGCGGAATGACTTGCGATGCATATCATATGACAAGTCCTGATCCGGCCGGCAGAGAAGCGGCTCGCGCGATGCAGCTTGCGCTTAAAACTGCAGGTGTCACGCCTGACAAAATCGATTACATCAACGCGCATGGCACTTCAACGCCTCTCAATGACAAAACCGAAACACTGATTATTAAGCAAGTGTTTGGTGATCACGCGAAGAAAATTCCGGTGAGCGCAACCAAATCCATGGTCGGGCATTTGATCGGTGCGGCCGGAAGCGTGGAATTGATTGCGACTTTGCTCGCCATCGAGAATCAAACATTGCCGCCTACAATTAATTACGGGACGCCGGACCCTGAATGCGATTTGGATTACGTGCCGAACAAGGCGCGCCCTGCGAAAATCAACATCGCGATGAAAAATTCCTTCGGCTTCGGCGGCAAAAACTCAATTCTTGTAATCGGAAAAATTTAAACTTCTTCTTCGTCTTCCAGAATTCCAGCGGAGCTGCCTTTTTTGGAGAGTAGTGTTTCCAGTCCCTCTTTTTGCCCGGCGCAGATGCCGCGCTTCGAGGAGCGGATGAAGCTGGTGAGGTGAGCGACTTCTTTGGATTTGAAATTCTTTTCGATTTCTTTCAGAGCTTGTTCTACATTTAACCCCGAACGGTAAAGTAACCGGTAAGATTCTTTGATTTCCGTGCGAATCGCTTGCGAAATTCCGGCGCGCCTTAATCCCACCACGTTAATCCCTTGAATCACGCCCGGCCGTCCGCCGCAAATCATGTAGGGCGGAATGTCTTTGTTGATCGCAGAAAGCGCACTCACCATGGCGAGGGTTCCGATGCGCGTAAATTGATGAAAGCCCGTCATGCCGGAGAGAAACGCCATGTCCTCCACCTCACAATGGCCGGTGAGTGAAGCCATATTCACCATGATGATCCGGTTGCCGAGCACGCAGTTGTGTGCGATATGCGCATTCGCCATGATGAAATTGTGGTTTCCAATGATGGTTGCGGTGCCTTCTTTCGTGCCGCGGTGAATGGTGGCGTATTCGCGGATGATATTGGAGTCGCCAATTTTAGTGAACGTTTTGGCGCCTTTGTAAGCCACATCCTGCGGCGCATGGCCCACGATGGCGCCCATGTGGATTTCGTTATTGTTGCCCAATTCGGTTCCGGATGAAATGTAGGCATTGGCGAGAATCTTGTTGGCCGAGCCGAGTTTGACGCCGTCTTCAATAATGGCATGCGGGCCGATTTCGTTCGCTTCGCCCAAATCAACCTTTTTGCCGATGATGGCTGTGGGATGAATCTGATTTTTCATGGCGGGCATTGTAACACAAGAGAAGTTTGGCTTAAAGCCGCTTGAAGATGAGCAAAACAGATGGCACTATTTTAAGGCGAGGAACTTCAGATGGCCGATCAGATAAAAAAGGACCTTTTTGGACATTTTAACTTAACTCAGACAATCGACTCTACCGACGCTCGGATTTCCCAGCGAGAAATCCTCACTCGACTTCCAGCTGCCCTCGGCAAGAATGGGCTTCTCAAGAAGCATCTCTCGGAGCTCTTGGGAGCTTGGTCTTCGCCGAAGGCGAAGTCCCAAGAGCGAGAGCGAAGGCACCGAGGCGCCGCAGGAGCGGCTCGAGTGCCGGTGCTGGATGAGAAGCCCATTCTTGCCACCATGCTCGGGCAGCCTCCAGACGCGGTTTCGTCGATGTCTTCGTTGTTAAAATGTCCTAGCGTCATATACATTTTTCTATTGCTTGTCTTATTGTGCTTGCCTGAGCAATCTTTTGCCGAAGAGAGCCAGATTTTTGCCGGTGCGGCCAAAATTGAGATTACGCCGCCCATCGGGACGCCGCTTGCCGGATACGGTAAGCGGGGCGGAAAGCCGTCTAAGGGTGTTCTCGATCCGCTATTTTCAAGAGCCTTGAGTGTTACAAAAGACGGAGAAACGTTTGTGTTTGTGTCGGCGGATCTTCTCCTCATTGATTCCAATTTGAAAAAATCCGTTGTCAAAAAAGTGAACGCCCAGACGGTGCCAGGCGCCCAAAATGGTGCCAGGCACCTTTCTGAATCGCATGTGATGATATTCGCGACGCACACGCATTCGGGAACAGGTGCCATCGGCAGCCGGTTCTGGCAAAGGTTCATCGGCGGCGGATTTGACCGCAAGGTCTTTGAATTCACGACCGACAAAATTGCAGAAAGCATCGTGCTCGCGGTTCAAAATGAAACGCAAGTCTCACGCATCGAGTACGGTGAAATCGATGCGGGTGAATTGATTGAAAACCGGATGGATGAGAAAATTGAAGTCCCCGAACTTGTAAAAGCCGTGAGATTTTACGGTGAAGGTCACGGGCTGGTTTCTCAAATCGTTCTTTTTGGCGCTCATCCAACCATTCTCAAAAAAATGAACCGGCATTTTTCGGCCGATTACGCCGGCGAGCTCGCGAAACTCTTGGAAACCGAGAATCCCGGATCAGTCGCACTGTTTGCGCAGGGCGCTTCCGGTGATTTGCGCCCGAGTGGTATTGATTCCGATTATCCTGAAAAAAAGATGAAGCTCTATGCAGAAGCCGTCAAAAGCAAGATCAAGTCTATCCAGTTCAAAAAAGTGGATGCAAGCGGCGAATGGAAATCGGCGCACGAACGCACAAGGCTTCCGCGCGTCAAGCTGCGCGCATCATTTTTGCGTGTTCCGCCTGTCATCGGAAACCGGTTTTTCCCGCGCCGATCGGAATTTCAAGTTTTCCGAATGGGCGAGCTCGGTTTTGCGGCGCTTCCGGCGGAAGCTTCTTCGCAGGTTGGGCTCGAAATCGAGAATCTCATGAACGCACGCAAGCTGATGCTGCTTGCAATCGGTTACGCGAACGATTACTTGGGCTACGTGATTCCGGAGCGTTATTACTTGGATTCTTCTCAGTATGAATCCCGCGCGAGTTTCTACGGAAAAAAATTTGACCTCTTTTTCTACAAAACTTTTGACCGCTTGCTCAATTCAATTTCGAAAAAAGAATCAAAAGAGGGAATTTTGGTCCGCGATGGCCTAATTCCTGTTTTGTATTTACACGGCAGCGCGTATGAAATGGGGTTTCAGCACGGAAGTCTTATGAAAAAAGAAATCCGGGCCGCAGACAAACAAATCAGCCGTTACCTCAACCGCTTGCTTTATGTTCCGGGCATTTCGAAATGGATTCTGAAATGGCGCCTGAACCGCGCCTGGAAAAAGATGGCGCCTTATGTGACATATGGTGAACTGATGGAAATGAAAGGTCTTGCCGACGGCTCAGGACTTTCATTCAAAGAAGTGAAGCGGCTGCACGCGATCCCGGATTACATCGAATCGTTCTGTGCCAACGGCGTTTATTTCGGAAAAGCCACGAAAGGCGAAAAATTAATCCACATCCGCAACCTCGATTGGGTCAAAGACATCGGCGTTCACCGATTGGCGGCTATCATGGTCCATAAACCCGACAACGGAATTCCGTACGCGAACATCGGTTATTACGGCTTTACGGGCGTTTTATCGGGCGTGAATCAGCAGGGAATTTCGGTCGGACAAGTCGGCTCTGATTCGGTTGATGAAACGTTCAAAGGAACGCCGATGCCGTTTCTCTTAAAACGCATTCTGCAGAACGCCGATTCTTTGGAAACGGCGGAGAAAATCATTACGCTCAATCCGCGGACGAGCGGCTTCAATTATATGATTGCAGATGCGAAGAAAAAAGAAGCTGTCGCTATTGAAACCACTGCGAATCACTTTCAGGTTTTTCGTGACAATGATCCGAAGGAAAAAGCAGCGAGCTACGGAATGCCGATTGAAAACGCGCTTTTGAGAGCTGATGCGGCGATGGACCAGCAGGTCCGCGATCTGCAGACTTGCGCGAAAGGCAATCCCAAAAAGCCCGGTCTCGAATTTCCGGCCGGAAGCGCTTATGAAACACGCTACAAAAAGCAAGGCGAGCTTGTGATCGAAAATTACGGAAAAATTGACCCCGAAATCGCGAGAAAAATCGCGCAGGCAATTGCGCCCGACTCCAATATTCAAAGTGTGGTGTATCAATTTCCCGAATTTTGGGTGGCGAATGCCACCGATGAATTGCCGGCCTCTGAAACCGAGTACCATCACTTCAATTTTGAGTCTTTGCTAAACGACTTTCAGGCGGGACTTGAAAAAGCGTAGGGAAGCCCACTCGAGGTAGGGGTAAACCAGCAGCGCGCCGTAATGACCGACCGGCATGGTTTTGAGTTTCGGACGCCCCATTTCGTTCCATAATTTAAAAATGCGCGAAGTTCCGACCACGCGGTCAAAGAGTGTTGCAAAAATCATAATTCGGTTTTTATCAACATAAGGCGCAAAGCGCATCGGATCGGTCCGAATGGTGTCTTTTAGCGAATAATAAATTTTCTCGCGCGACCAGCCCATTTTTTCCACGTGTTTGACGAGTTTGCGGACACCGCCGTCAGGGCAGTCCATAATGACATCCGGCAGGTCGCCTGCAGGCATCGCGAGGATGTGTGCTTTGATGCGCGGCTCCATGGCCGCCAAAATACTGTGCAAGACTGCGCCGTAACTGATGCCGAATGCGCCGATCCGGTCCGGATCAACCTCCGGCTGCACCTCGAGCCAATCAATGGCTTGGCGAAGACGGATGACGGAGCTGCGTAAATATTTCTCAACTTGCTCCGTGCCGCCCAACGATTCGTCGTAAAAAGACTTTTTACGGTTGACGATCACCGCCACATAACCGTGTTTCGCAAAATATTTCGCGAAGATATCGACGACCATGTTGCCGCCCAAAATCGGCGAAATGATGATGAGCGGGCGTTTTTGACGGTTTTTCTTCGGCAGATAAATATCCAGCCGGTTCACGAAATGAAGCTTCAGGTCGCGCGCACCTTTCTCATTGGTGGGCTTGATGTCGTGATATTCGCGCTTCCACTCTTCGAGCGGTTTCAGCTGCGCGTCTTCGGGTAAATGAAGCGGGATTTCAACCTGTCTGAAAATGTAATTCTTTTCTTCTTTTTCTTCGATGACTTCGGATTCGTAAGGCGCTTTCGGATAATCATAATAATTTAGAATCTGAGGCGGTAGTTTCGGCGGCGGATCCTGGCTCGGGAGAATCGGGTGCCAAATTGTGCATGAAGTGAGCGCGAGGCATAAAGCCAGGCACGCGCTCATCATTTGCGCTGAGCGGCGCGTTGGCTTACGCTTGAACCATAATCGGATTAGAAACAATCCACATTTTTCCACGTTCAAAAACCTCCACCCGGTAAATGCCGGGACCCGGAATATCCATCGAAAAGATTGAAGCATATGCCGTTTTGATCATTTTTCCGTTGTGTATGATGCGTACTTCCGCCGATTTGGGAAGCTGAACCGCCAGCATCAAAGGCGCTTCGGACTCTGCAGTGCTGCCCATGCCGTAAATTTGCGAAGCGCTCCGGAGCTGAAATTTGAATCCGGCGGCATTGCCCTGCGATTCAAATGCGAAATAAGAGTTGCCGGCCGCAAGATTCCGCAAAATTTCCTGCTCAGACAGCGATTTGGCGGGCACATAAAGCGTGACAATTTGAAGAGCGTTGCTGTAGCGCATGAGCGGAAATCCCAAAATGCGGTACCGGACATGCGCATCGAGTGCGCCAACCGCGGAAATTACGCGCCCGCGTTCGAGCATCAGCGTATCCCATTTTCCAAGCGCTTCACGCGGCTCGCGGACGATGAATTTGGCGAATAGGTCCGGTGAAAACAAAACCGTTTTCATCACAAAGCCGAATTTGTTGGCATCATAAAAATCACAGGCGTGATTATAAACTTCCATGGCATCGAAATTCCGGACTTCCCAATTTTTCCAGTAGGATTTGTCGCAAACGGGATGCGCCAAAACCGAAAATCCGCCGCTTTGTTTGATCATATCAATCGCCGTTTGCGGATTGATCGGATCTTCAAATTTCTGATCAGTGCCGAGCGCGATGAGATGGCCGTCCGTGGTCGAAAGTTCGCTTCCGACAATTAAAAGCGGCGAGCCGCTATGCCGAACCGCTGCCGGATCGGTTTTTGCTTCTGTCGTGTTGTGATCGGTCACGACAACGAAATCGAGTTTGTTTTTCCGAGCGGTTTTAATGATGCTTGAAACGGATCCCGAAGAATCGTGTGAATAACGGCTGTGAATATGAAAAACGCCGCGATAGGTTTGATGCTCACCGGAGTCCGGTTTTGAAAGCAGGTCAAGAAGGGAGATGGGGGATTTGGGCGCCACGCTGCAGCCTGCGAAAACAGCCGAAGCCAATAACACGACAAGTTTAAATGACAGAACTCCTTTTGGCGGCATGAAAATTCATACGCTTTCCTAATCTGCATTTACTATTAAAAGTATGCCGTATGACTTTGTGTTTTACCAGTTTGGACAGGTAAAAAGAGGATTAAACGTTGGGGCCCGGATTTTTAGAGAAAGGATCGGTGTCGGGCGGCTCAATAGAAGGTTCTTCAATGCGGATCCCGAACCGCGTGGCAATGGCAACCCGGTCGCGTCCGTGCCGTTTGGCGTGGTAAAGCGCTTGATCCGCTCTTTCAATGAGTTCCTGAACCGAAAGATTGGTTTCGCCGGGGTCTTTAAAGCCAACGCCGACACTGATGGTTGCCTGTAGAAGGCGGTCGTTGTAGAGGATTTTCTTGTCCTTCACATTCACGCGCATTTTTTCGGCAAGCCGTTCCGCGGCGGTCAAAAGGTCGTGTTTTTCGACTTGGTTGCCCGCATAAGGCCTGTAAATAAAAACCGCAAATTCTTCACCGCCGTAGCGGGCGAGAATGTCGTTTGAACGGACGGTTTCCTGCAGTGTTTTCGAAATGCCCTGAAGGACCCGGTCACCGGCCAAGTGCCCTTGCGTATCATTCAGCTTTTTAAAGTGGTCAATATCGAGCAAAATTAAAGCCAGCTCGGATTTATTATGATTGCTGCGCTCAAGCGCTTCGCCCAGGCGGGCCTTGAAATATTTCTGATGGAAAAGGCCGGTCAAACCATCCGTGACTGCCTGGCCCAGCAGCCGTTGGTTTTCGATAATAGAAGCCAGGATGGTGCTCATGATGGTGATGAGATTCAGATCCCGTTGCGTATAAATTTGCCGTTTCTCTTTGAAACCCAAAAGCACAATTCCGCCCAACACTTCTTTAATGAACAGCGGATGGCATGCTTCCAATTTTAAATCGCGCAGCGTGTAAGTATGTTCATAAAAAACCGAAGGTGTCATGTTCTGCATTTCTTCGCTCAAAATAAAAGAGCGGCGCTTGTCGTTCAGCCATTTGATCAAGCTCTTAGCAACTTCAAAACCCTTCAACCGGAAGAAATCGAGCCCGTGGCAGTATTTCACCGTGTAAATGTCCTTTTCATCCTCTTTAACAAGCAGCGCTACTTCGTCGAGCCGGAAATAATCTCTTAAAAAATCCATCGAAATCCGGACGGCTTCCGTGAGGTTCTTTTCGGATGCGGCTTTGGCAGCAACCTGCAGAACGGTATTTTGGACCTCGTCGTTTTGTTTTTTGGCGAATTTATTAACCAAACTTTGAATCAGACGGTATGCGGTGATGTAAACACCGGTCACGATGACTGCAGCCAGGATTTGCGCCAGATAAGGATGGATGAGTTCAAGCCTTCCGGCGTAGACCGGCAAAATCGCGCTGAGCGTCATCAGGCACCAGACGAAACTGGCGATGACAGCCGCGAAAATCGAGAACCGGACCGTGCCCCGCTGAATGCTCATCGTTGCATTGGATAAAATCGCGTAAGAAGTAAGCAGTGCAAAGCAGGGAAACGCGAGCAGCATTTGCGGCATCGGATCAAGCCCGAAAAGCAGGTTGCTAAAGCCCGGTGTGCCCAAATATCCGACGATGAGCACAAAAATTGACAGCAGCAGGTACTGGACCCGGAACCGGAGTCGCCCGTTGACTTCGACGTGAAACTGGGCCATGCGGATGATAGCCGCTATGAAAGTCGCAAAGAAGAGTGTGCGGTAAAGATCAGACAGGAAAATTTGAAAAAACCAAAAGTGGATCGCGAACGATTCGTCGCCTTCTGGCACATATCGATAATTAATAAGCCCGACAAAAAATAGATGCAGGGCATAAATGGTGCCGAGCGAAAGGCGCAGCGTCCACGACCTGCGCATCACGAGGCAGGCTAAATGATAAAAAAGAGGCGGCAGTAAAAGCAAAATCATTGAAGCGAGGTTAAGCAAAGACTGCTGCGCGGCATTTTGCGTGAAAATAAGTTCCATGGCTTGCTGGCTGAAGTAGGCCCAGCCGGCAATCACCATGAAAATCAAAAACAGGGCGATGGCGCTCAGCCGCTTGACGCCCACAGTCAGGGCGGCGATTGATAAAACGGCAGCTGCCCACATCGTCATCAAAAAACCTGTCTGGAAGATAGCGTTTGTCATGGGTTACCTATAGAAAATCGGCTTCTACAAAGTAAAAAGTAACAGTCTAATCTTCTCCTTACAAGGAGTTGAGAAACTCCCGATCGGCTTTCTAAAGCTGTTTATTTAGTGATTGTCAGGCGAACCTGTGCTTGAAATTAAGGTGTTTTTAATCTAATCTAACCGATAACTTCTTAAGAATAATGGCCAAATCGCGTATTTTTCAGATTTTCCTAATCCTTACCATTCTTGCGGTGACCTCTCTGGTGGCGGGACACCGGGCTTTGAGCGGCTCAAGCGATTTCGACACTTATTATTACGCCGGGAAAGCCATTTTAGAAGGTTTGCCGCTCTACACGATTTCTCAGCATTCTGTCAATTTGTCCCAAAGCCCGTTCGTCTATCCGCCGTTTTTCGCTTTTTTCATCACTCCGTTTTCGATCCTTCCGATTTACTTTGCTGCAGCCGCGTGGAACGCGTTCAGTTTGTTTTCTTTTTTGGCGGCGCTGTTTTTGATGGGCCGGATGATGAATCTAACTTTTTACCCGGATCAAAAAAATATTGTTTGGGGAATTATTTTTATCGTGCTTTCAGCCGCTGTCCTGATTGATAACCTCGTGATGGGGCAGGTGAATTGCTTTGTTTTTTTTCTCGCTATATTCGGCATTTATCTGCTCGAAAAAGCGCGCGATTTTTGGTCGGGCTTTTGGATTGGCGTGGCGGCTTGCATCAAATTGTTTCCTGCTATTTTCTTTCCTTATTTTCTCATCAGGCGAAAATGGTCTGCGCTGCTGGGCGGGCTGGCGGCCGCTCTTGTTTGTATTTGTCTGGTGCCCGGAGCTTCATTTGGTATTTCAAAAACCATTGAGCTTCACCGGCAATGGATTGATGAAACCATCCGGCCCCACATGATGCCGAAAACTTTGGCATTTTATTCCAACCAGCTCAACCCGAGCCACCAAGATTTGAAAGCCGTGGTCTTTCGCTGGGTCATCGATTGGCGTCACAGGGAAGCGACGGGAGGTCCGCACGGCCGCGAATTTTTCTTCAGGCTGCCCTACGGGCTCAGTGAAAAGCAGTCGGGAACTGCCGGAAATGCGGCGGTCGGATTTATTTTTCTCTCTTTTATTTTCATCATGATTAAAAACGGCCGGATGAAGGACAAGGAATCATTTTTATACACCGTTTCCCTGATTTTGACGACAATGGTATTGGTTTCACCGAAAGCGCGCAGCCATTTTTTCGTGTTTCTGACTTTCCCGTGGCTTGTGCTCGTCAATCAAATCAGCGTCTGTGCAAAGAACAGAAAAACCGAGAAGCGGTTTCTTCTCACATCCGCCGTTTTTTATTTTGCGCAAGCGGTTAAATATTTCAAATTTTTAGGATTCGGCGCGTTTTCGGCGCTCACGTTGTGGATTTATTTCACTTATAAATTGGCGAAAGGGAAAAATGATCAACAGTAACTTCAAACAATTTTTTGAAGGATTGTTCAAGCCCGTCGCGTGGTTTTTCGCATTTTTAAGAATCACACCCAATCAATTGACGGTTGCGGGGCTCATCTTCGGAATCGCAAGCTGCGCGATTTTTCTCGCGACCGGTAATCTCGTTCTATTCTTTGTTTTAATCGTTTTAAGCGGCCTGGTGGATGTGTTTGACGGTGTCCTGGCGCGCCTGACGAAGTCGGAGAGTAAGTTTGGTGCTTATTTGGATGCTATGTGCGACCGGATTTTCGATATTGTTGCGGCCCTCACGGCCGCGATTTTTACGGGCGAGTGGACTTTAATTTTTGCGGGCCTTGCTGGCGGGCTTTTGGTCAGTTATGCGAAAGCGCGTGCTGCGATGGAAACGCCGGTCTCGAACTTGGAATGGCCGGACTTGATGGAGCGTTTTGAGCGCAATATTGTTTTTATCCTAGGGTTTTTCATTTCCGAGTTTTTTCAAATCACGATTGCCGGCCAAACGCTCTTTTTTTGGACGCTCATCGGCCTCAATTTCGCGATTTATTTCACGGTGATTCAAAGAATATTCCGTGCTAAACGATTGATTGAATCGCGCGGTTGATTTCTGTAAACTTAACACTATGAAGCCCCAAGACCAGCTCAAAATATTCAAAGAAAATACAGTCGACCTGATTTCCGAAGCCGATTTGCTGAAGAAGCTTGAACGCGGCAAACCACTCCGGATCAAATACGGCGCCGACCCTTCGGCTCCGGATTTGCATTTGGGCCACACGGTTCCGCTCCGCAAACTCAAAGCGCTTCAGGAGCTCGGCCACACGATCGTCTTTCTGATCGGCGATTTTACGGCGCGTATCGGCGATCCGTCGCACCGTTCGGAAACCCGCAAGCCGCTTTCGGAAGCAGAGATCAAGAAAAACGCGGAAACGTATCAAGCACAAGTCTTCAAAATTCTCGATAAAAATAAAAATGTCGAAGTGGTTTACAATTCCAAATGGCTGGATGCTTTGAAGCCTGCGGATTTTCTAGCGCTCACGTCTAAATACACCGTCGCGCGGATTTTGGAGCGCGATGATTTTAAGAAGCGCTACGACGACAAGCAACCGATCACGATTCTGGAATTTCTGTATCCCTTGATGCAGGGCTACGATTCCGTTGCTTTGAAGGCCGATGTCGAGCTTGGCGGCACCGATCAGAAATTCAATCTGCTTGTGGGCCGTGAACTTCAGCGCGATTACGGCCAGGAGCCGCAAGTCGTGATGACGCTTCCGATCATTGAAGGCTTGGACGGCAAACAGAAAATGTCCAAATCACTCTCGAATCACATTGCTTTGCAGGATGCGCCGGATCAAATGTTCGGAAAAGTGATGTCGATTCCGGATCCGCTCATTGCCAAATATTTCCAGTATTTAACTTCCAGTAAAATCAGCGCCAAAGAAATCGAAACCAATCCGCGCAACGCGAAAGCCCAGCTGGCGCGTGACATTATCACGATTTATTACGGAAAAGACGCTGCCGGAAAAGCGAGCGACCAGTTCGATCAGGTATTCAAGAATAAAGAAATGCCGGATGAAATTGAAGAAGTGAAAATTTCTAAAAGTTTGCTTCAAAACGGCAAAATCGATATCGTGAACCTTCTCAAAGAAGCCGGCCTCGTGGCGAGCAAAAGCGAAGGCCGCCGCTTAGTCGAGCAGGGCGGCGTCAAAGTCAATAAATCAAAAGTCGAGTCGCCGGAATCCAGTTTTGCGCTCGATCCGGCGGTGATTGTGCAATGCGGCAAGCGCAAGTTTGCCCGCGTCAGTCTTAAGTAGGGGCGAGGCGTGCCTCGCCCGTACAAAATAACATGAGTTCCATTCTAAAAACTTCCCGGACCTTTCTAAACCTTCAGTTATCATCCTTTTTTGAATTTTTGTTCCTGATCTTGGGAACGCTCATCACAGGAATGCTGTTTTGGACCAATGTGTATGTGGCGCACGCACTTTCCGTGAAGCGGCTGGCCGAAGATCCACACTACTTTTTTGACCTGAACCAGGCGCTCATCCATCCGCACCTCGTCAATGTGGTGTGGGTGCTGGTCATCGCGGTTCCGATCCTGGCGGATTTGGTTATTCACCGAAGCCAAAAACTGATTTTCATCAAGTTGACGGCCGGCAAAACGCTTTCGGGAAAATATTTGACCGTACTTTCGTTTTCGATTTTGATTTTACTGCCGTCGTCGCTTGGGTTCTTTATTTTACAGATCATGAAAGGCGGGTTGGATTCCGGGCGGCTTGCATCGGCTTTTCTGGGTGTTCTGTTGGTCACGGTTTTGTTCGTTGCATGCTCGATTTTTTTCACTGCCGCGGATAAAAACCGGAAAAGAGCTTTTCTGGCGTCTTTATTCACGTGCGGATTGCTTTGGTTTGCCGGTCAGTTTACGTGGCCGGGCCAAAGATGGCTGCCGTTTACGCTTATCGGTGAATTCAGCCGGGGAATTTTAGATATCAAAGCGATTTTAATTTACACTGTGTGCGTTTGGATTATTTTCAGCCGGACACTTTTTTACGCCAAAAAGCAAAAATCAAAGTCGAACGGCCGGATCATCACAAGCCTTGCCGTGATTGCGCTGCTCTGCGTATTGCCGCCCGAATTTTTACGCCGGATTGATTTATCAGACACCAACCAGAATCTTCTTTCCGTACAAACCGAAGGTGTTTTAAAACAATTCGGGCGTGACCCCATTTTAATCACGGCGTTTTTATCGCGCCGCGATGTCAATTTTAAAAATGTTGAGAATGTGCTCCAAGAATACGCTTATCGTGCGCCGGGCTTCAAGTACAAACTCGTCGATCCCGATCAAAATCCCGAGGAAGCGCTCGAAAACCGTGTCGACGCTTACGGCGCGACCATTGTCGAAGCAAAAGGGAAAAAAATGACGGTCAGTTTTCCGGATGAAAATAAAATTACCGCCGCGCTCGCGTCGTTCCTGGAAAAACGCGAACGCCGGATTTTTTTTGCCATCGGGCACGGTGAGCCGAGTCTCGCGGATCAAAATGAGATGGGCTATGAAAACCTCGCGGCCAAAATCAAAAGTCTGCGGTATGAATTGCAGGAATCGGTTTTGACCCGCATTGAAGATTTGAATCCGCAAGATTTGATTTTGCTGGCCGGCCCGCATTCGGACTTAAGCCGCGATGAGATTGAGGTTCTGCGCCGCCATTTTGAATCGGGCGGCAGTGTTTTGATTGCGGTTGACCCTGTCTTTCCCAAAGAAGGCGAGCACATCCGGCGGTTTTTGTGGGAACTCGGCGTTGATTTTGGGCGCAATGTGATGATCGATAAATTCAGCCAACTGCAAGGCGTCGAGAAGCTTGCCATGGTTGTCACCGATTTTGGGTCGCACGCAAGCGTCCAAAATTTTACCAAGCCGGTCATCATGCCCGTCACGCGCTCGGTCCGCAAGCGCCTCAACGTTCCGGACAATATCGAAATTACCGAAATCGCGCGGACCGGAAAGGGCAGCTGGGCAGAGACGAATCTCACAGATTTGGAAAATGATAAGGCCGAATTTAATGAAAAGGAAGATATCGCCGGCCCTGTGGCGGTTGTGTGCGCGCTGGAGGAGCAAAAGTCGGGCGGTAAAATGGCGGTCATAGGCGACAGCGACTGGCTGGTGAATTCGCGGATTGAGCTGCTCGGGAATCGGGATTTTCTGGTCATCATTGTTAAATGGCTGATGTCTGAGCGCCCGGATGAAAAATTTGTATTTAAAGCCAGCCCGTCGTCCCGCGAACCGTTTATATTGAGCGGCTCTGAACACGCCATTCTCTTTAGTGTCTCTATTTTCTTTATTCCCGCTATTTTGCTGTTAGGTGGATTTATTAAACTCGTTTTCAATAAGGTTTAGCATTATCCCTTCTCCCTCTGAAGAGGGAGAAGGTTAGGATGAGGGTGATAGATTTGAAATCCCTCACCCTTGATCCCTCTCCCAGAGGGAGAGGGAAAATCTATTTGTAAGTCTTTTTCCAGCAATCAGTTAGATTGACATCAGATAAAATCTTGTCTAAAATGTCCCTCTGTGATTGCCAAGAATTTAGAGACTCTCAGGGAGAAGATTGAAGCTGCGCGTGCACGCTCAGGCCGAAGCGCTCAGGATATTCAATTGGTTTTGGTCACCAAAACAATTCCTGCGGAAGTGATTTCGGAGGCGTATAAGCTCGGCTGCCGTGATTTTGGCGAAAACCGGGTCCAGGAATGGCGCGAAAAAAGCCGCGCACTGCCGAATGACATTCGCTGGCACCTGATCGGGCATTTACAGACGAACAAAGTGAAATATTGTGTAGGGGCGAGGCATGCCTCGCCCGTACTGATTCATTCAGTCGACAGTTTGAAGCTGGCGAACACCATCAATAAAGAAGCTGCCCGGAAAGACCAGATCGTGGATTGCTTGATTCAGGTCAATACGAGCGGGGAAGACACGAAATTCGGTGTTGCGCCAAACGAAGCCGAAAAGCTGGCGGAGGCGGTTTTGAATTTGCCGCAGCTTGCTTTGAAAGGCCTGATGACGATCGGGCCTTTGACGGATGACGCAACAAAAACACGTGCTTCATTTAAAATGTTAAGAGAGTTGTTTGAAAAAATAAAGAAGACGGCGAAGCCCGATTTCAAAATATTATCGATGGGCATGAGCTCGGATTTTGAAATCGCAATCGAAGAAGGTTCCAATTTAATCCGGATCGGTACCGCGGTGTTTGGAGCGCGTACGTAGGGGCGAGGCATGCCTCGCCCGCACAGAAGGATAAAAATGATGTTAAACCAAAAAATCGGATTTATCGGCTGCGGCAACATGGGCGGCGGCATTTTGCAGGGAATTCTGCAGAAGAAGCTCGCTTCGCCCGGCCAGATTTTTGTCCACGATCCCTACGCCAGAAATCTCTCGCGGTATAGAGTTCGCGTAGTGCGAAACAATCGCGATGTGCTTAAAAGTTCAAGTATCGTGATTCTCGCGATTAAACCACAAGAGCTCGCGAATGTTGCGAAGGAATTAAAAGCAGGTTTAACGAAACGTCACACCGTGATTTCTATTTTGGCCGGAACGCCGGTTTCGAAAATCAAAAAACATTTGGGTAAGAATTTCACCGTCGTGCGCGCCATGCCGAATTTGGGTGCGGTTGTCGGCGAATCGATGACGGCTGTGACGGGTGATGCAAAAGGATTAAAAAAAGCGGAAGTGATTTTCTCCGCATGCGGCAAAGTGATCCGAACGTCTGAAAAATATTTAGACTTAGTGACCGCCGTGAGCGGCAGCGGCCCCGCGTATTTCTTTTTATTGATGGAGTTATTGGCTAGCTACGCCAAAAAAAGTGGACTGTCCGAAGCACAAGCCAACCAGCTCGCGATCCAAACGGCGCTCGGCTCCGCGAAGCTCGCGTCGTGCGCGAAAGACTCACCGGCTGTTCTGCGTGCCCGCGTCACTTCGAAGAAAGGCACGACGGACGCAGCGCTCAAAGTGATGTTCAAAAGAAAATTGCCCAAAATTGTAGAAGAAGCATTGAAAAAAGCGGTCAAGCGGGCGAAAGAATTATCGCGCTCGTGATCGTAGGGGCGAGGTATGCCTCGCCCGTACATACGAAAGGATAAATCATGTTTGTTGCTGCGCAATTGTTTTCGAGTCTCGCGTTTTTATTCAGCATGATTTTTAAAGTGCTGTATTTTCTGCTCGTGATCCGCATCATTCTTTCGTGGTTTTCGGTGGATCCTTACAGCGGCTTTGTGAGCACGCTCTACGCGGTGACAGACCCCATTTTGGCGCCGTTTCGTAAATTGCCGCTCCAGATCGGCATGTTGGACCTATCGCCCATCGTTGCGTTTCTGGCGATTAGTTTTCTGGATAATTTTGTGGTCGGTATTTTGACGCGTCTTGCCATCCAATTTAGCGGCTAGAAATTGAAATTGGGGACTGTCCCAATTGGGACTGTCCCCAAAAGAAGGAGATTGAGAAATGACTGAAGATCTGTTTCAAAAAATTGAAGCCGCGGCGGAATTTATCCAGTCGCACACCAAGTTAAAACCCACTGTCGCCGTCATTTTGGGAACCGGCTTGGGCGATCTTGCGAAACGAATCAAGAAAGACGTGGAACTTTCGTATGATGCGATTCCGCACTTTCCGGAATCGACGGTCGAGTCGCACGCAGGCAAACTCGTGATCGGCAAAATCGGCTCGCAAGTCGTGGTTGCGATGGAAGGGCGTTTCCACTTCTACGAAGGTTACTCACTCGAACAAGTCACGTTTCCCGTGCGAGTCATGCGCCGCCTCGGAGCGAAATATTTGTTCGTGTCAAACGCGGCAGGCGGGCTTAATTTGCAATATAACAAAGGCGATTTGATTTTGATTGAAGACCAAATTAATTTTATGGGCGTCAATCCTCTCGTAGGGCCGAATGACCATCGTTTGGGAATTAGATTCCCCGATATGTGCGCACCATTCTCGAAGAAGCTTATGAAACTTGCAGAGAAAGTTGCGCAATCCAAAAAAATTCCGCTGCAAAAGGGAGTTTATGTGGGCGTGACGGGCCCGTGTCTCGAAACCCGCGCGGAATACAGAATGTTCCGCGAATTCGCGGACGTGATCGGCATGTCGACCGTTCCGGAAGTGATTGTGGGCGTCCACGCCGGTTTCGAAATCTTAGGCGTCAGCATTGTCACCGACACTTGCGATCCCGATAACCTGCATCCTGTGGACATTTCGGAAATCATCAAAACCGCCCAGAAGGCCGGTCCTAAATTAGATCAGCTGTTTGAAGCAGTGATTAAAAGCCTCTAGGCCAAAATCTTCTATTGACAAAAAGAAATAATTTAGTATCATAATCGTCATATAAAACCTCCACGCAAGGGTATCTGCGCGGAGGTTTTTTTGTTTTTGACTTTACAACTATCTGGTTGTATACTTAAAGGAGCTGTCAGTGAGTAAAGTAGTTTGCTATTTCTATTGTCTGCCGTCGGGCCGTTCGCCCGCCATGGACTTTATCAAGTCACTTGATCGAAGAACAAGAACCAAATTTTCTGACATCAAGAGATTGTTAGAAGATCGAGGCAGGGATCTCAAAGAGCCTTATGCAAAATATGTGGGAGACGGCATCTTTGAGTTGAGATTTTCAGGCAACGAAGGCGCTGTGAGAATGCTTTATTTCTTCTTTAAAGGAGAAGAAGTGATCTTTACAAACGGTTTTATCAAAAAGACGGATAAATTGCCGCTGCATGAGAAAGTGATTGCTGTTCAGCGTAAGAATTCATATTTGCAAAGTAGAGGCTAAAATGAAACCCAAATTAATAAAAGTAGATGATTGGTTAGCAGAGGAACTCAAAGATCCTCACTTCAGGGAACTCTATGAGCTAGAAAGGCAGAAAACAAACACCATTCTGCCGATCATCGATTACCGCAATAAGCATGACTTGACGCAGGCGCAGCTTGCCCAGAAACTTGGGATTTCGCAGCAGCACCTTTCCAAAATCGAAAGCGGCGATTTTACGAGCATGGAAACTCTCCAGAAAGTCCTGCGCTTTGTCGGCTACACCGTCCAAATGCGCGCCGTGCCACTAAGTCCCTCAGTGGCAAAACAGACCCGCCGGCGCAGAGCCGGTTCAAAATTGTCACGCTAGACACTTCTTCATTTGAAGCATAAAATACGACATTTTTGAGAGCGAACCTGGCACTTTTGGAACAGTGTGGATACAAGTTACTAATGCAACAATTCATTAAATACTTCAGCAGGCGTTCT